>JBEKVZ010000020.1:0-2623 GCA_049513575.1 Gemmatimonadales bacterium | reverse complement strand
TACAATCGTGGTCCATACTACCCCACCTCGCTATGTGCGTGAAAAGGCGAAGGCGCCCTGTCGATCGAGTGGTAACGCGGGGGTATTCCCCTGCTGGACGCGTTGAACGAGGGCCCTCGCTGCGTCGGTTCCCAGCGCGCTCCCATGGAAGATCCACGGCCCCTCCGACAGGGGATGCTCGGCGGTGATCTCGCCGCGCTCGACGGCGAGGCGGAGCGTCTTCGGACTCAGCCCTAAGATGGCCGCTGCCTCCGTCAGATTGAGCCAGCCGTCCGCCACCCGCGTCTCGCGGCTATAGCACGCGATGTGGTGATGGCTCCGCAGGGCGGTGACGCGCTCCTGTGTCCAGCGATTGCCCCGTCCCGTCTGGAGGCCGTTGCGGTTCAGGATCCCCGCAATCAGCCTGTCGGGACAGATCCGCGCCAAGCTCGTCACCGCCTCCACAATCGCGGGGGGCGTCTGGCCGCGGTGCTGGCCCCGGCGCCGGCGCGGCACGCGCAGCTCGGTGTGCACGCCGCCAGTCCAGTGGAGGACGAGCGTGATCGTGCCGCCGGCGCTATCGACCTCGGCTACCACTTCCTGAAGGAGGGTCCGGACAATCCGCTTCTTCAGACGGACATCCGTGCCGGGGTCGTGCCAGACCGCCTCGAGCCGGGTCGCCAACTCCGCGAACTCCTCCCGCGTGGGGGCAGGTCGCTCTGGGCCGCGGCCCGCCGTGTGGTGCGCGATGCGGGCGTCGATCTCCTGGACGCGCTGTAAGGCGTGGTTCCACCGCTGCTCGAGCTCCCCGGCTACCAGCCGATTCTCGGGATCGGCCGCGTCGGACCTGGCGCTGGGCGCGCTGCGCCGCATAGCGGGCGGCTTCCAGGTCCCGCCGCAAGGCCTCGACGACCTCGTCTTGGTGTCGCGCCTCCTGCTCGCTCGCCACGATCGCCGCCTCCACAGCTGCCGGCTGCACCACGCGGAGCACCTCGCGGGCGATGGCGTCGTCCACGGAAAGGCCGCCAAACGTGAGACACCGGGGCTCCCCGTTATCCAGCCAGCCCCGCATGCAGGCGTAGCGGAGCACGTCGTGCCCGCTGCCGGTATATCGGACCGTCAGCTTACGCCCACACCGCCGGCACCGCAAGAGCCCCGTCAACAGGGCCGCGCCGCGCTTGGCCGCGCCCACCGCGTCGGTGCGGAGGTTGTTCGCGGTGATGGCCTGCTGAATGTGCTCGAACTCCTCCCAGGCCACGTAGCCCTCATGGGCCTGCGGGATGAGGGCGAGCCACTGCTCGCGGGGCTTCCGGCGCGCCGCGCGCCGCGGGATGCCGTGCTCGTAGCGCACCCGCTGTTCGGTCTTGCCATACGCATACGCACCGCCGTACACGGGACTGGTGAGCAGCCGATAGACGGCCCGGTAGCTCGGCCGCCGCCAGAAGGTCGCGCCCCGCGGGGTGTGCGTTGGGAGCTCCAAGGCGTGCTCCAGGAACCACCAGAGCGTCTGCCGCACCGTGCCCAGTTCGGCGAACTTCCGGAACACCAGCGCGATGGCCTGCTGAACCCGGCGGTCCGGGTCCTTCTCCAGGTGCTGGTCGTCGGTCTTCACGTACCCGACCGGCACGGCCTGGAGGAGGGCACCGCGCCGCGCCTTCGCGTAGCGGGCCTCCACGGATCGCTGGCGCAGGAGATCCAGTTCATACTCGTTCAGGCTGCCCTTCAACCCCAGCAGGAGCCGATCGTTGCTCTGCCGCGGGGCGTAGACCGTGTCCTGGTCAACCAGGAGAGTATCGACGATGCGACAGACCTCCATCAACTGTTGCCACTCCCGGCTGTTGCGCGCAAACCGGGAGACCTCCCACGCGGCCACGGCGCCCACCTTGCCCAGACAGACCTCCGAGACCATGCGCTCGAAGCCGGCACGCGTCACCGTCCCGGCGGCCGATCGGCCCAGGTCCTCATCCACGACCTCGATCTCGCGCCATCCCAGCTGTCGGAGCCGGTCCTGCATGGCGTACTGGAGCTTCTGGCTCTCCAGGTTGTGGGTGACCTGGTACGCAGAGGACTGGCGCACGTAGAGCATTGCTTTGCGCGCCACGTGCTGTGCCTGCACCTTGTCACTCATGTCCCACCTCCCGTCCGCCGCGGACTGGGCCTGTCGGGCGGGCATGCTCGCGCAGCAGGCGGGCCAGCAACTGTACCGTCTTGCGGTAGACGTCTGGCGGGATCGCCGGGGTGATAGGGGACGGCCGGAACAGCTCCAACTGGGGGACCCGGGACCGCGATGGCGTTGGCATCAGCATCTCCTCGCGTAAAGGGTGGATGCTGAGCTTCTACCATATCAAGGTCCTGGCTGCTCGCCGAGCCAACCAGCAGCGCCGCCAGGGCCCGCAATGCCGCGAGGTCGACACGGGCGACGTCAGCCACCTCCCTCGTGCCGTCGGCCGCCGGTTCGAACATCCAGCGCGGGATCTCCTGTACCGGGAACAGTGGCTCCCCGAGGATTGTGCAGCGGACCACGGGCGGGCCGTTTCGGGTGCGCACGGCCCGGACGCGCACCTGGCGTCCGTACCAGGGGTGCCACGGGTAGCGGACTTCCAGCACGTCGGTATTGTGGGTGCTCCATCGCTCGGTTGTACAA
>JBEKVZ010000019.1:0-3034 GCA_049513575.1 Gemmatimonadales bacterium | reverse complement strand
AGCACCTGGAGCCCGCTGCGAACGAGGGCCAGCCGGGTGACGCGGCCCTTCAGCACGCCGAGTGCGAACAGTGCACAGCCGGTGGCGGCCAGCGAGAGTCCCAGCGCGACGTGCATGCTGAAGAAGAAGTAGGGCCAGAGCGGTATCAGGGCGGCACAGGCGTAAGAGACGCCGACGACGTACGCATCGCCCTTCGCCGTCGCGGTGTCGCGGAACGGCAAGCCGAGTTCTTTCTCGATCTTCGTCTTCACGAGCACCTCGAGTGACTGCCCGATCGCCTCGCTGGCCGTGCGTGCGTCGGTTTCCGACAGGCCCTCCTCTTGGAACAGGATCTGCAGCTCAAGCTGCTCGAGCTCGGGATGATCGAGCGCCTCGGCGCGCTGATCGACGATTTCGCTCGCGATCAGCTGGTTCTCGGCATGGCTGGACAGGTACGCGCCCGTGCCCATGGCGAGCGCGCCCGCAGCCGCCTCCGCGACCCCGCCGACGATAACCGCCGTCGTGCCGACCGCGGCGCCGGCCAACCCCGTGACCACGCCAAGCGGCACGAGGAGCCCATCCTGGAAGCCGAGCACCAGCTCCCGGATTCGCGTGAGCTTCGAAAGCCGCCGCCGCTCGGCGACCGTGTGGTCGCGTAGCGCCCACTCGTCCCGCGGATGAGCAGCCGCATCACGACCGTACGGAAGTCCAGTGGCAGTCCGTCCGCGCACTCCCCCGAGCGTTCCTACGCAACGGCGGCGCTTCATCCGCGCGCCAACCGATCCCGATCAGCAGAAAGCCACAGACGACACCAACGGCCGCATCGCTTTCCGACCGCCTCTAGCCGAGAAAGGGGTTATCGCCCGAGCGCCGGACTCATCGGCGTCCGTGGTCGGCGGACTGCTCGATGAGTACCGCCTCGCCGCGTGAACCGAATTCGTGCATCCCACCGCCTGTCGCTGAAGAATCTTCGTTCGTGCTGCTTCGGCCGAGCCGCGCCTCCGGTCAGTCGATGCGGAGGTTGAGGTAGCCGCCACGCCGGCGCCGTTTTCGGCGCAGAATCACCGATCTGATAGTTCCGCCAAGCCAGCTGGAGGGGATGCGCCGCAGCATCGCCCTCCAGGATGTAGCCGGGCGGCTGCCGCCGTCAAGTAGCTACGGAAGGGCGGGCAAGTTGTGGGACCACACAACCGGTTCTCGTTACACCCGCTCCGGCTCAACGTGCGTGTGACCGAAGACGGATCGCACGCTCACGGCTGCGATCTTCGCGCTCAGGGCGGACGCTGCCGACTGTCGCGCAGACCGTCGCGCACGAGCCCGGAACGGCTCAACGGTGCGGTCAGCGCCTCGTCTTGAAAACCGTTGAGCCCCAACGAGCCCGTGGGTTCGAATCCCACCCCCGCCGCCTCAGCTACACGCAGCCGCAAGCCTTCAGTAGATGTTCAGGTCGGCCCCTCCACCCTTCAGGAGAGGGGGCAAGGTTTGCTGTGGAGTCTGCGGATGCGCCGCCGGACGCCGTAGTAGGAAATTGCGGAGGGAGCCCGAAGGCTCGCAAGATCGTCGTACCCGGATCGCGGCCGGCGTCTGTCCATGAACCCGAACCGCGGAACTCACGAGAAAGGACGCTGATGGGGCGGCTGAACACACTCTCTCTCGGCAGGAAGTTGGTCTTCGGCGCCGGCGTGTTGCTGTTCATCGACACGTTCTTCGCCTGGCAGAAGGCGACGGCTTCGGCGACGGCCAACGCCTGGCACGGGTCCTGGGGCGTAATGCTCGGTCTCATGACGATCGCGATCGTCGCCTGGGGTGCCGCGCGGGTGTTCGGCCTGCCGCTGCCGGCCGCCGTGCCCGACGGGCTCGCCACACTCGCGCTGGGGACTGCGATAGCCCTGTTCGCCGTGCTCAAGACCGCGACGGAGAGCTACTCGGCGTGGCCGAGCTATGTGGGCATTGTCCTCAGCGTGGTCCTCGCGGCTGGGGCCTGGCGGGTGTTCCAGGAGAGCGGCGAGGCGCTGCCGCGGGAGGCGACGGCTCACTCGACGGGGAAGGAACCGCCCGCGAAGGAGGAGGAGCCTCCCGGCAACTCAGGTGGAGCCACTCCGGTCTGACGCCCGCAGGCGCCGCCGTGGGCCGACGGGAGCAGGCGCGGAATCGTCTAGTGTCGGACCGTGAGGAACCGCTTCCAGCGGTTGCTGCGACCGAGGCTGCTCGTCGCCGTCGGAGCCGTGCTCGCCGTGATCGCGGGAGGGCTCGCCGCCACGGTCGCGAGCGGACTGTTGTTTCACGACTCGTCCAAGCCCGCGCTGGTCGCCGACGCGCTCCACCGCTTCCGGCAGGAGACCCCGAAGCCGCAGCAGAGCGAAGGCCTGTACCTCTACGCCACCGTCGGGCGTGAGTCGCTCGACGTCCTGAAGGGCGCCGCCCACGTCTATCCGGCCACGACGACCATCTCGCTCACCCGCGTCCCATGCGGAGTGCAGCTGCAATGGCAGGCGCTCGAGGACCGCTCGACGACGTGGGTTCTGTGCCGCAGCGGGCGCCGCATCGTGCTCCGGCGCGCCGACGAGGCGCACGCCTTCTTCGGCCAGACCGACCACACGAGCTACCTCTGCGCCGCGGGAGCCGCGTGGCCTACCGGCGAGCCTCCGGGCGCCCGCCGCGCGTTCACGTGCCGCTCGGCGCACGACCGCGAGCAAGGGGTCGCGCTGATGCTCGGCAAGGCGGTGCTCACCGTCGGCGGCGCCCGGGTGGACACGCTCCACATCCGCACGATCGCACAGGTCTCGGGCCGCGACCACGGCACGGAAACGGTCGACTGGTGGCTCGAGCCGGACACCGCGGTGCCGGTACGCATGGACATCTCGAGCCGCACGAGCCGCGCGGTCGTGCTCATCGGGACCGCGCACTACCACGAAGACGCCGAGTTACGGCTCTCCTCGCTCGAGCCGCTGCGCTAGTGGACGCGGCCATAAGTTCGTTCGTGTCTGGCGGTTCGCAAACCAAGCAGGCCTAGGACGCAGGGAGGCCGCATACCCGTAGGTATGCGGCCGACCGA
>JBEKVZ010000018.1:0-3399 GCA_049513575.1 Gemmatimonadales bacterium | reverse complement strand
GAAGCCGCGAATCTGCAGACGGGCCGCGGGGCTGCTACCGGGTGAGGATCTCAGCCCCCGGCGGGATCGGGACCGAGTGTGCACTTTTGGCCGCCGATTTCGTGCAATCTGGGGCCGCCGCTAACACTGAACCGCCGTGACCGGGACAGCTTCATAACGTGGAGGCACCGGGGAGGCGGCCGGAGGACGGGTCGTGTGCACGGCGGCGCAGTGCGTAACCCTATAATCGCGTATGATCTTAGGTTCCTTCCCGTGGTGCTGAATTGGGCCACGGTCGCGCGGGAGAGCGGTATAGTGCTCCTGGAGCGCAACCCGCTCAAGGGACTCCCGCTCCCGGTAGAGATGAGCCCGCGTCGGCCGCTCGTAACACAGGAGCAGTATCAGGGGCTTCGCACGGTATCCGCTGAGGTGAGCAAGGCTCGCACTGACCTGGCTCATGAGACAGCCCCTGCCTTCCCTTGCGGTACCCGAATCGCAGGGTTACACTATAACACCGTTGAGAGTGAAATTATTTAACCCATCGGAGGACCCCGTGCGTCGCTCGCGGCGTGTTGGACGACCGAAGCAGAAGCCGCCGCAGGCCAAGGCCCTGCTGACCCGCCGCGTGCGGCGGCTCATCGATCTGGCGTATGACGGCAACCTCCGCACCGCGTCGCTCACCACCGGCCTCCCCTATACGACGCTGCGGAGCCTCTATACCGGCCGCACACTCAATCCCGGCATCCGGACCCTCCAGATCCTGGCCGATCGGCATGGCTTCTCCGAATCGTGGTTCCTCCGGGACTGGGAGCATGAAGAACTGCCCATGGGCGGCCTGGTGGGGCGCCTCTCGAACGAACAGGGCAAGCCGCGGGAGCGGCGCTATGACCGCGAGACGCGCGTGCCGTACGCCGCGTGGCCGCTCATCGAGGTCTACACCCTCCTCGGCGAGTACTTGGACGATCTCCCGCCGTCACCCTCGCGGCCCATCCTCGGCGACGCCAACGACGGGCGCGAGGTCTGCCGCCGGCTCACCGCGTTTCTGTTCGCCCCCCTGCTGGCCGCCGAGAAGCTGGGCGAGCCGACCAAGCTCCCGGGGGAGTTCATCGAGAACCTGGAGCCGAAGCTCAAGGCGCTGCAGGCCCTCGGGAGGCTCTGGGAGCAAGCGCTTCCCGAGCTGCTCGGCAAGGCCCGCGCCTGGGCGCAGGAGCACGGCAAAGGCCCGCCGGATTGGATGGGCTATCACCCGGACCGCGAGGGGGCCGGGGGGCGCCCGAAGGCGTCGGCGTGAGCGAGCCCGCGCCCTCCGAGGGCAGGTTTGGTCCCGTTGTGGCGACGGCCCCCACCAACGTCGCGACGTTGCCCTCGGGCGCGATCTGTGCCCGGGAAGGGTGTGGCAAGCCCTTCGAGCCCCGGCGCGGCGGGAAGCCGCAGAAGTACTGCTCCGCCCGGTGCCGCTCGCTCGCGTGGGAAGCCCTGCACCCCCGGATCACGTTGGACCGGGCGCGGTGACGGGGCGCGGTGGGAGCGCTCGCCGATCTCTCCGCTTCATGGCGTACGGTCGCCGCGACGTTGCACCCCTACGCCCCTGCCGCCGCCCTGGCGTATGAACGGGCCGCCGAAGAACTCGACGCGGCCCTAGACGCCCAGCAGAACGCCCGGTTGACCTTGCGCGAAGCCGCCGAAGAGAGCGGCTTCAGCGCCGACCACCTCGGCCGGCTCGTGCGCGAAGGCCGGATTCCCAATGCCGGCCGCCCCCATGCGCCCCGCGTCCGTCGCTCCGACCTGCCCCGCCGCGCCCCGTTGCCGCGCGCCGGCAAGGGCGTCAATCTTCAGTCGCCGGGCAACCTCGCGCGCGCCGTCGCTTCCGAGAGGAACCGATGACGCGAACGAACGGCAAACGCTGGTCGTACCTGACCGGCGAGAAAGGCCGGAACCGGGTCCGGGCGTATGAGCATCCGTATAGCGGCTTGCTTTACCTCGAAGTCCATGAGGATGGCCGCAAGGTACGGGTCGCCCTGCAGCACCGGGACCGCGACGACGCGAAGGCGAAGGCGGACAGGTTGGCGGCACGATTACGCGACGCGGCCGTCACTGCACCACCCGACCCGACGCTGGGCTCTTTGATAACCGAGTATCTGCGTGAGGTCACGCCCAACAAGGGTGAGAGCAAACAAGCGCACGACCGGAGAGCGGGGGCCATGTTCAAAGCCCTGCTCGGCACGCGGAGGGCCGCGGCGTTGAACCGAAGGGATTGGGATGCGTTCATCGCGTGGCGGCGGCATGGTGGCGACACCCGATGTGGCAAGGCGCGCGGAGGCCTAGTCGGGCCGCGCATCATCACGTATGACCTGAAGTTCCTGCACAGCGTCCTGAACTGGGCGACGACGGTCCGCACGCCAGCGGGTCAGTTCCTGTTGGACCGGAATCCGCTGAAGGGCGCCCCCTGGCCCCGAGTCACGACGGTCCGGCGGCCGGTCTGTACGGCGGCCCAGTACCATGCGCTTCGCAGCATCGCCCCAGCCGTTCACCCCTTGGCCGATCTCGCACTGCTCCTGGTGCATGAGACCGGCCACCGCATCGCCAGCGTGCGGCAGTTGCGGTGGGATGACGTGGACGACCGAGCAGCCCTCATCCATTGGCGGGGCGATTCGGACAAGTGCGGGCACGACCACTACACGCCCATAATGTCGGCCGTGCTCGAAACGCTAGGGGCACGCCGGGCTGTCGGTTCGCGGAGTCCGTGGGTCTTTCCCTGCTACGCGAACCCTGAGGTGCCGATCTCCCGATACACGGCCATGGCGTGGTGGAAGGAACTTGAGAAGAGGGCCGGACTGACGCCGGAACCGGGGCGCGGCTGGCACAGTCTCCGGCGCGCGTTCGCCACGGAGCTGAAACATCTTCCGCTGAAAGATCTGCAAGCCCTGGGGGGGTGGAAGTCACCCTCGACGCTGTTGGAGTGCTACATCCTGGCGGACCCACAAACCCAGCGCGAGGCGCTGGCTCGACGCGGTGTCTTGACCGCAAACGGGCTCACAACGGACACAGGAACGGACACAGCGGAGCCAAACATGGGCGAGCCAGGGCCCAAGTAGGAAGCCGTAAACCGATGAGGAAGTAGCGGATGGGGTGGGATTCGAACCCACGAGACCCTTTTGGAGCCCACACGCTCTCCAGGCGTGCGCCTTAAGCCACTCGGCCACCCATCCAAACCCAGATGCCAGTTGCCAGACGGCAAGCGTTCAGTGGTTACCAGTTGCCTGCCATCGGAGCCAGAACGGGCCTGTACTGGCAACTAGTGTAGTGTCGCTAAAGTGTCTTGCATAATGACGAGGCCGGCGGTATCTTGGCGGCCATGCCGCTCCCCATCCGTGTGGTGGCGCTGCGCCGGGGCGACCGCGCCCGGCTCGAGCGCCTGGC
>JBEKVZ010000017.1:0-31716 GCA_049513575.1 Gemmatimonadales bacterium | reverse complement strand
TCCGGCCTGCCCGAACCAACGCCACCAGCTGCTCACGAAACTCCGGCGGGTACGGCCTCCGTGTCCGTGCCATCGAGGACTCCTCCCCCCCAAAGGGTGAAGTGTCCACGAAACCGGGTCAACTCCAGCTGGGGGCTGAGCCAATCGGTAGCGATTCGCTTGGCGGTCGGTACATTTGCACGCGACCGCACTCCAGGAGGAAGGCATGACCCGCAGTATCGTCGCAGTCACCTTGCTCGCCCTCGCCGCTTGCGCCCCGAAGCCCGAGACCCCCGAGCAGATGGCCGCCCGCATGAAGGCCGAGTCGGACTCGGCGAGGCCCGCACTTCAAGCCGCCGTCGACCGCTTTGCGCGGTACTTCGCGGCAGGACGGGCGGACTCGGTCGCGATGTTCTACGCCGAGGACGCCGTCCAAATGCTGAACAACGAGCCCGTGCTCAAAGGCCGCGCCGCGATTCAGGCCAAGGTGGCGGAAGAGCTGAGTTGGGGCACGTATCAGGCCACGTTCGCTACTACTCGTGTGGACGCAAACGGCCCGCTGGCCGTGCAGCAGTACACGTACGTCGTGAGCTTCAAGCCGGGGCCCCACGCGCCCCCCGGGATGACAGCGTTCTCAGACACCGGGAAATCGATTACGGCGTACAAGAAGGTGAACGGCGCTTGGCTGGCTTTCGCGGACGTCGGGGGCATGTCGGACCGCGCTATGCCGACGCCCGCGCCGGTCGCGAAGAAGCACTAAACTGACGGCATCTGCTCGCAGACCCGAAGGGCCCGGCAAGGCGCTGGGCCCTTCTGCGTGGTGAGGTGCATCCCCTCGAGCGCGGACCGGACAGGCGGTGGGTGAAACCGTGGGTGACGAGTGGTGCCGAGCCAGTACCCTTCTTGTCATCACCGGTTGGTCGGAGGTTCGAACCCTCCAGGGCCCATACGGAGGGCGACGGAGCGGAACGGCTGTGGCACGCCGCGCCCACTCCGTCTATCTTTTCCGCGGCTCATGGGTGGTTAGCTCAGCTGGTTAGAGCGCCGGTCTCACATACCGGAGGTCGAGGGTTCGAGTCCCCCACCGCCCACTCTCCGCACCCCCGGCGAGCCACGGCCGGGGGTGTTTCCTTATGAAAGAACTGCTGAGCCCCGTGGCCGTGCGTCGCCTGATTGCGCGCACGCTCCGGGTCGCCCTCGACGGCGGGCCGGCGCACCACCAGCTCATCGAGCGGTGGGCGCAGGCGCAGGCGAGCGAGTCGCGCTGGGTGACCGCACTCACGTGGGACGGCGTCGGTGCCGCCCTCGGCTGGGCGCTCGCGGCGCTGGACCTCAAGGGTGTGGCGCCTCCAGAGCTGGACCTGCCGGCCTCCCTCGCCTACGACGAGGCGTGCGCTCAGTGCGGGCAGCTGACCACGCACCTCGAGCGGCTCGGCGTCGAGCTGGCAGCTGCAGGGATTCCCGCGGTTGCGCTCAAGGGCTCCGCACTCGTGATGGGCAAGGTCTCTCCCGCCCTGGGCATCCGCTGGACCGCCGAGATAGACATCCTCGTGCCGGAAGCGCTGGTCGAGCCGGCCGCCTGGGTTCTCGAGTCGCTCGACTACGTGCGCGGCGCCGTGCCGGATCCGCACGACGCGGAGCCGTACCGCCCCTATCACGAGACGTTCATCGGCCCCGACGGCCAGGCGGTGGAGCTACACTGGCGGCTCGGACCCCCGCGCTGGGGCGCCAACTGGAGCACCGACGGCTGGTTGGCCCGCGCCGAGCCGTCCTCGGCGCCGGGAATGCTCGTGCCTTCCGCCGCCGACCTGTTCTGGCACTTCCTGATTCACGACGCGCGCAATCACGCCTGGAGCTCGGGCTCCCTCCGCGCCGCGCTCGATCTCGCCCTCGCAGCGCGCGCCAAGGGCTTCGGGCTCGCCGAAGTCCTCGGCCGCCTGGACGACGATCCGCGACCCGGACCGCTCCTGGAAGCGATCGGCGACGCCGCGAACCTCTCCCCGATCCTCGCGGCGGAGGTCGAGCCGTCTCCGCAACCGCGCTACCTGCGCCTGGCCGCGTGGCGCGACGCCATCGGCCGCCGCCACTGGCCCGTGCCGCGGATCGCCGAAGCGATCGCCTGGGGGGCCACCCTCGAGCGGGCGCGGCGCTTCGGCGGCTGGCATGGGATCGCTGACCGCGCGCTCCGGATCATCCCCGATGCGTCTCCCGGCACGAGTCTCGGGGCGAAGCTCCGCCGCGCCCTGCTCTCGGTGCGTCGCGCCGGTTTCATTGCCTTCCTCGTCGGATCGCATTTCCTGAGCGTTCCCGTGCAGCGATTGAAAGGCCCCGGACGGCAGCCACGGCTCTCGGGCGCTTCGTGACGCTGCGGTCGGCCGGCCCGTCCGCGCGGGCGACGGGCTTGGGCGTCGCGCTGCTGCTGATCTTTGGCCTGCTTGCGTCGCAGCAGTACACCGCGGTGGATGGCGCGGTGCGCTGCCTCGACGTGTTTCACCTCCACGCACTTCTCGTCTCCGGCAACAACCACCTTCTCGCCCAAGCGGACGTCTTCCTGTGGCACCGCCTCCTCGGCCTCTTCGGGATCGCCGCCGCGGACCCCCTGGCGTATCTGCGACTCACGCAGCTCATGAACGCGGCGGCCGCCGCGGGTTCGGCGGCCCTCGTCTACTGGATCGTCCGCACCACGACATCGTCCGACCTCGCCGCCGTCGTCGCGGCGACGGGACTCGCGTTCTCACGCGCATTCCTGCTGTATGCCACGAATGCCGCCGAGCCGATGGTGGGGCTCTTCTGGAGCCTCGTCGCCGCGACGGGCGCCTTGGTCGCCGCGCGGCGGAAACTGACCTGGCCGGCCGCGGTCGCGGGCATCGCACTGGCGTTGGGCGTCGCGTCGTACGAGTCCATGCTGATGATCGCGCCGGCAGCACTTGTCCTGCTCGGCTTCGGGGAGCGACCGCGTCGCAGCATCGTCGCCTTCGTGGCCGCCGCGCTGGTGGCGAGTGCCGGCATCTTCGGCCTCGCCTACGCCTGGTCCGGCACCACAGTGCCCGGCGCCATGCTGCGGCGGTTCATCGAGCTTCCGGGTGCGTCGGTGTGGGGCGGCACGAGCCTCTCCAAGGTGGCGAATCTGCCGCTGGGTGCCGTTCAGAGCCTGCTCCCGGTGCTGCCGTCGGGATATGGCGGCGTGAGGTCGCTCCTTCATGTGGGGACCGCCCCTCTGAGCATCGTCTGGCTGGTCGCCGCGCTCGCTGGCGTCGCGGCGCTCGGCGGCGCGCTGGTTCGACGCTTCGTATCGAAACGGGCCGCACTGACCGGCGACGCCAGACCGGTGGCGATCGCCTTCACCGCGGGCTTGGCGGCTGCCTGCTTCGTTCCGCTGTGGTGGGATCCCCTCTACGGCAAGCTGTGGCTACTGCCCCTGGCGCTCGCGTGGGCCGGCGGTGGCGTTCTTGTGGGCGGGCCTCCGGCCGGCGGACGCCGCGGCCTGGCCCGGGGAGCGCTCCTCCTGATCGGCCTCGAAATCGCCGTCAACCTGTCGTGGGCGGTGCCGGCGCACCGCAACGAGAGCCCGTATCTGGAGGCGTCGCGGGTGGTGGCACGGACGGTGCAGCCCGGCGACCTGCTGATTCTGGATTGGGATCCGGTCTCTGAGCTCTACACCGCGCTGTGGGGCACGGACACGGGAAGCTGGAACCTGCCCTCGGCCGCCGTGCTCAGCGGTCCCGCAGCGCTCACGGAGCTGGCGCAAGCCGTCAAGGCCACGCACGACCGCGGGAAGGTCGTGTATTTCGTCGGCGTGCTCGACGAGACGCCGGCCGCATGGGATGCGTTCCTCGGGCGGCGCCTGCGAGTGCCGTTCGAGGCTCTGGACCGGTACCGCGACAGCGCGCAGGTCGTCGCTCGCCTCGGCGACGGGCCGGCCGCCGTCACGCTGCGTCGGCTCTAGGGGACGGTTAGGCGAGCGCCTCCGCGTACAGCGCAACGTAACGCTCTCCCATCAAAGCGGCGGTGTACTCCTGCTGCTGGACGCGGCGCGCGGCGGAGCCCATGGCGCCGCGGCGGCCCGGATCGGAGAGCAGGGCCCGCAGCGCTTCGCGCAGCGGCTCGACCTCGCCGGGCGGCGCGACCAGGCCGGTGACGCCGTCCCGGTTCACGGCGGAGACGCCGGTAGGGAGTGCGGTGGTGACTAGCGGCTTCGCGCACGCCATCGCCTCGAGCAGGACGACGCCGAACGCCTCGGCGATGGTGACCGACGGAAGGCAGAAGACGTCGGCCGCGTGGTAGAACGCGACCAGGTCCGCGTCGCCGACCCGCCCCGCGAACTCCACGCGCCGACCGGCGATGGCCCGCAACCGGGCCTCCTCCGGCCCCGTGCCGACCAGGACCAGCCGCGCCTCCAGCCTCTCCATCGCACGGATCAGCACGTCGAAGCCCTTGTAGGCCACGAGACGTCCGACCGCGAGCACGACCGGCTCGGGACCCCACGCCGTGCGCAGTGCCGCGGCGCGGGCGCGCACCTCGGCCGTGGGCGCGAAGCGTGCGGGATCGATGCCGAAGGGAATGACGCGCGCCTTGGCCTCATGGCCCCGCAGCTCGCGCGAGGTGGCGAGCAGCTGTGCCGAGCCGATCGCGACGAAGCGGCAAGCATCCAGCGCACGGCGGATTACCGGGAGGTAGAGAGAGCGCAGCACCCGCTGACGCACGACGTCGCTGTGCTGCGTGATGACGAGGGGCCGGCGGCGGTCCGTGAGCGCCGCCAAGTCGCCGAGCGGATTGGGGTGATGGAGGTGTACGACGTCGCCGGGCTCCCGCCGCACGGCGGCGAGGAGCCCCGGGCTCACCGGCTGGGACAGGATCGTCCCCAACGACGCCGCCCGGACCACGCGCACGCCGTCGACCACATCGGTGCGTCCCGCGCCGCGCACGCGGGACACCACGTAGGACACGGCGATTCCGCGCCGCACCAGCTCGGCGTTGAGGGTGACGACCACCGATTCGAGCCCGCCGTGATACTCCGGCGGGTAGAACTTGCCGATCCCAACGACCCGCACGGGGACGCCGCTAGGCGCGCGCCGGCGGCGTGACGCGGCCCGCCGCTGCGGCGAGGGCGGGTCGCAGAACCTCGACCAGAAGGTTCACGTCGGTCAGCAGCTGGCGCCGACCGTAGCGGCGGAACATCGCCAGCTCGCCGTGGATGGCGGCACCGGCGCCCACGTCGAACGGGATGTGCACCCCCCACTCGTCCTGCTGGACCGGCACGCGCTGCTCGATGATCCGACCCTGCTCGAGGAGATACTCGCGCCGCGGGGTTCCCGGCCCGCCCTCGTACATCACCAGCCGCACCGCATCGAACTCGCTGTGCGTGAAGAGCTGCGCCAGCATCCCCTCGATCTCCTCCCAGCTCTGCGCCCGCGCGAGGGTCTGCGCGGCCCGCCGGACCTCCACATTGAACGAGATGGCGCGCCCCTGCGAGATGCCGCGCTGCGCGAGCCGCGCCAGCTCGTAGAACTCGTGCAGGTGGAGATAGCGCACCGATACCCACAGCACCGCGCCAATCATCGTCAGGACGACCGCGATTCCACGGACGTTCGGATTCAGGAACAGCATGCTCGCCAGCGCGAAGCCGGCGGAGACGGCGTAGATCACCGCCATCGCCTGGTGCGGCGTGAATCCTTCGTCCAGCAGCCGGTGGTGCAGATGCTCCCGGTCGCCCTGGAAGATCGACGCGCCGCGCATGGCCCGGCGGAACACCGAGATCGCCGTGTCCATCAGGGGGAGCGCAAAGGCCACGATCGGAATGGCGATGGCGACCATGGTCGGCCCCTTCGTCGCGCCCTTGAGACTGAGCGTGGCGAGCACGAAGCCGAGGAAGAGGCTGCCCGCGTCGCCGAGGTAGAGCCTGGCAGGCGCGATATTGTAGGGCAGAAACCCGAGAGTCGCGCCGGCCACCGCCGCCGCGCAGATCGCCACCAGGGGCCGGCCGAGTGAGACCGAGGTCACGAACAGGGCCAGCAGCGCGAAGACACCCGCCCCGGCCGCCGCCCCGTCAATCCCGTCCAGCAGGTTGAACGCGTTGGTGATGAGGACGATCCAGAAAACGCTGAACAGGAGCCCCACCGCCGGCCCCAGGCTCACGATCCCGAACGGCAGCCAGACGGTGCCGACCCGCACGCCCAGAGCGTAGAGCCCCACGGCGATGGCGATCTCGACGACGAGCTTCGGCGGCGCCTTGAGCCGCACGATATCGTCCACGATGCCGAGCGCGAGAATGGCCGCGCCACCCATGTACACCGGCCCGAGCTCGTCGAGCGAAAGGCGCAGGAGATTCCGGCTCGGCTCGAAGATCAGGGCCAGCGCCAGCAGGGCAAGCCCCGCCGCCATGGCGATCCCCGGCCCGCCCCCTCGCGGGATCGGCGGGTCCTTGGTGTGATCGAGCGCGCCAAAGCGCCGCGCCACTCGCGCGCCGAAGGGGGTCACCACGAGTCCGAAGAGGAGAGCGAGCGCGAAAGCCGTGAGATAGGAGCGCATGAGCCGCCTTGTGGGCCTACTGATAGCATAGCGCCCGACGAAGGGCAACCCCATATTGCGGCGTGCGTTCCGCGATCTCCGCCGCACCGTCCAGCGTTCCGTCCGGCGCCCGGGCCGCGCGCATCGCGCTCTACTGCCCATCGCTGCCGCCGGCCCAGGGCGGCGTGGCGGATCATACCGTCCTGCTGGCCCGCGCGCTCGCCGGGAGCGGGGCCGACGTCGCGGTCCTCGGCCGCACCGGCGAGGCGTTGGGCGGCATCGAGACGGTGCTCGGCGTGACGCCGCTCGGCGAGCACGGACTGGCCGCGACGGCGGTGGGGACAGGCGCCGGCTTCGTCCTCATCCAGTACGTCCCGTTCCTCTACGCCCGCTTCGGGCTGGCGCCGTGGCTCGTGATGGCGTTGCGGGCGCTGCGTGGCGTCGGCGTCAGGATCGGCCTGTTCGTGCACGAGCCGTACGTTCCCTTCACACGGCCTTCGTGGTGGGTCACCGGGTGGCCGATGCGCTGGCAGCTGCGGGCGCTGGTGCGCCTCTCCGACGTCGTCTGCGCAAGCGTGCCCGCCTTCCTTGAGGCTGCGGGACAGTCGGCGCGCGAGGGCGCGCGCCTGCTGCTCCTTCCGGTCGGCTCCACCATCCCGGTCGTCCCGGGCTCGCGGACGGAGGCGCGCGCGGCGCTCGGGCTCGACCCTTCGGAGATCGCGATCGGGGTGTTCAGCCCCGGCGCGTCGGGACTGCGCCGCGACTGGGTGGCGCGCGCCGCCCTCGCGCTCGGCGGCCAGGTCCGGTGGATCTTCTTCGGTCGCCACGCCGAGGCGCCTCCGGTCGGGTTCCCGGCCCGTGCCCCGGCACGCTGCCTGGGCTGGGTCGCGCCGGAGAAGGCCAGCGCGATCTTCGGGGCCCTCGACATCGCAGCCCAGCCGTTCGTGGACGGCCTCACGCTGCGCCGGACCAGCGCGATGGCTGCGCTGGCTCACGGCGTGCCGCTGGTGAGCGCCCGCGGGCCCCTTTTCGATCCGTCGCTGGACGGTGCAGCCGTGTGCGCCCCGACCGAGGACGACTTCGTCGCGAGCCTCACGCACCTCGTCGAGACGCCCGCGCTGCGCGAGGCTCAGGGTCAGCGGGGGCGCGAGTTCTACACCGGGCGCGGCTCGACCGAAGTCGCCGCCGGCCTCCTTCTCGGAGTGCTGGGCTCCGCATGAGCGAGCCGCTGCGGGTCCTCTACGTCTCGCCGCGCGCGACGATGGGTGGACCGGAGCGCCTGACGCTCGACCTCCTGGCCCTGCACGACCGCGCCCTCGTAGAGCCCGCCGTCTGCTTCCTCGAGGACGGGCCCCTCGTGGAGCTGTGCCGCCACGACCTGGGCGTCACCACGTACGTGGTGCCCGCGACCGTGCGCGAGCGGACGCGCCCGGGACGACGGGCGGTGCGCGCCATCGCCGACGTCGTCGCCCTGAGCCGAACCGAGCTCGTCCACAGCGCCACGGCCGCGGGCCACGTGGCGGGCGGCCGCGCCGCCAAACGCGCCGGCGTTCCCGCCATGTGGTTCCAGCACCGCATCGCCACCTGGCGCCATCACGTGGACCGGGCGGCGGCGTTCGTGAAGAGCCGCCTGATCATCGCGACGTCCGAGCGCGCGGCCCAGCACCAGCGCCGGGTGAATCCGCTGCGCCGCAGCATCGCGGTGGTCCATCCCGGAACCCGCCTCCCAAATGAGTCGCGCGAGCAGCGGCGCGAGCGCGGCCGCGCCGCCCTCGGCATCGACGCGGACGTGTTCGTCGCGGGCGCGGTTGGGCGGCTCGTTCCGGAGAAAGACCATCCGACGATCCTGAGGGCGGCGGCCTCGCTCATTCACGCGCGACCGGCACGCCTGGTCCTGCTCGGGTCGCCGCCCCCCGGAGCGCCGAAGCGCTACGGCGACGACCTCCGGCGCCTCGCCGCCGACCTGGGGATCGCCGATCGCGTCACCTTCGCCGGCTCGCGGGCCGACATGGAGGATTGCCTCGCCGCACTCGACGTCGCGGTCTGCGCGGCGAGCCGGAAACCGTTCAGCATCACCGCGGTCGAGGTGCTGGCCGCGGGGACACCGCTGGTCGCGGGCGAGGAGGCCGGAGTGGCCGAAATCGTGACGCCGGGCAGGGATGCCCTCGTCTTTCCCTCCGGCGACCACGAGGCGCTGGCCGCCATGCTCCTGGCGCTCTGCGACGCCCCCGAGCGCGGTGCCGCGCTGGCAGGCGAAGGCGAGCGCACGGCGCGCGAGCGGTTCGAGGTCACGGGGATGGTGCGCCGGATCGAGGCGCTGTACCAAAGCCCGGCCCGCGTCTAGGAGTGTCCACCTCGGCCGCCTCCGCGCCCCCCGTCTTGATCGTGCCGGACCTCGAGTTGGAGGCCTGGCCGAGCATGGACCGCTACGCACGAGAGCTGGCGCGCCGCGTGCCCGAGGCCGCGTCGGCGCCGGAGGCGGCGACGTTGCGCGGGCCTCGCTACCTCTCCCGCTACCTCCGCTACCCCAGGGCGCTGCGTCGCCATCACCCCGCCGTCGTGCATGTCGCCGATCACTCCTACGCGCACTGCCTGGCGGCGTTCCCCGGCGTGGCGTCGGTGATCACCATCCACGATCTCTATCCGCTCCACGTGATCGCCGCCGCCGGGCGCACGATCCGGGATCGCGTGCGCGACCGGCTGCTGCGTCGCGTGCTCGACTGGACGCGCCGGGCGGACCGCTGGATCGCCGACAGCGAGTTCACCGCCGGCGAGGCACGGCACCTCCTCGGGCTCCCGGGAGAGCGCATCACCGTCGCGGCCCTCGGCGTGGAGGAGGCGTTCTTCTCCCGGCCGGCGGATGGCCTCCTCGCGGCCCGGCGCCGCGGGTGGATCGGCGCGGACACCGGCGCGACGGTTGTGCTCCACGTGGGCACGTGCGCCCCGCGCAAGAACGTGGAGGTCGTGATCCAGACCGTCGATCTCCTGCGGCGCCGCGGAATGGACGCGCGGCTGGTGCAGATCGGCGGGCGCTTCGGCGCCTCGCATCTGCGGGCGATCGCCGCGGCCGCTCTCGCGCCGTTCGTCCGGCAGGAGCCCGCCGTGGACGAACCGGCGCTCGTCGCCGCGTACCACGCCGCCGACGTGCTGCTGATGCCGTCGTCGTACGAGGGCTTCGGCCTCCCGGCTTTGGAGGCGCTCGCCGCCGGGCTGCCGGTCGTCACCAGCGGCGCGCCCGCGCTGCTGGAGACGGTGGGGGATGCCGGGACAGCAGTGGAATCCACGGAGCCCGGCGCCCTCGGCGACGCCGTCGCCAGCATCCTCGGCGAGACCGCTCGGCGCGAAGCGCTCATCTCCCGGGGCCGCGCACGCGCCCGGACGATGACCTGGCAGCGGACCGCTGACCGGGTCCGGGCCGTCTACGCCCAGTTCGGCGCCGTGGCCCCGTGATGCGACTCGCGCATTTCGTCCTATCCGGCGCCGTCGTCGGTGGCGTCGAGCGCTACCTCGCGGAGCTGTTGGCCGCCTCCGACCCGACGCTCGAGCACCGCGTCGTGACCGACCATGCCGGTTCGTGTGACTTCTCAGGGCGCTGGCCCGTGACGTCGCTGGCCTGGAGCGCGGAGGGGGACGGACCGCGCGCCGGCGAGGGTGAAGCGACGGGAGTCCTCGCCGGCTTGGGCGGCGTGTGCCTCTTCCACTACCCGCCCAGCGGCGAGACCTTGGCTGCGGCGCGGCGTGCGCGGATGGGCGTCGCGATCTTCTGTCACGATCACCGCTGGTGGTGCGCGTCGGCCTCGCGCTACTACGGGCGTACTCGCTCCATCTGTGGCATCCGCGGCGCGACTGGCGCGTGCGCGCTCCGTTACTACGCGCTGCGCTGCGGCGGGCTCCGCCCCGGTCCGATGGTGCGAGGCTTGTCCCGCGCGGCGGCCGGACGGCGCGCGCTCGCGGCCGCCGACGCCGTGTTCACGGCCTCCTCGTTCATGGCCGCCGAGGCGGCGCTCCACGGAGCTAGTCCTGCGCGGACGCAGCTGGCGCCGCTGCCGACCCACCTCGAGTCGGCGGCGCCCGCGCCGCCGCAGGCCGGCGAGCCACCTGTCATTCTCTGCGCCTCGCGCCTTACGCCAGAAAAGGGCGTGGGACTGCTGCTCGACGCCTTCGCGCTCATGCACGTGCGTGCCAGGCTCGAGCTGGCCGGCAGTGGAATCGGGGCGCGGGCGACGGAGCGTGCGGTGGCCACCCACCCTGCTCGCGAGCGCATCCGCCTGCTCGGCCACCTCGAGGACGCCGCGATGCGCGCCGCGTATGCCCGCGCGTCCGCCGTCGCCGTTCCTTCACTCTGGCCGGAACCGTTCGGCCTGGTGGGCATCGAGGCGCTGGCCGCCGGGCGGCCGGTGGTGACCACGGGCGTGGGCGGGATCGCCGACTGGGCGCGCACCGACCTGGGTGTCATCACGGCGCCCCCGCACGCCCCAGCGGAGCTGGCCGCGGCGCTGGACCGGACGCTCTCGGACCCCAGCTGGGCCGCGCGGGCGCGCGAGGCCGGATCGCGCTGGGTGCGCGAGCGCCATTCCATCGCCGCCCACGTCGCCCGCCTGCGTGACGTCCTCCGGCCCCTGAGCCCGCGGGACGGTGCCGCGTGATGACCGCGCCAGCCATCACAGACCTGGCGAAGCTCAACATTGGCGCCGGGCGCTCCGACCACTTGGCCGGGGCAGTGCGGCTCGACATCGCGCGCGCCGTACACCCGCACGTCGTCGCGGATCTGGACGCCGGGGGCCTCCCGTTCAAGGCCGGCTGCTTCGATGCGGTCGGCGCCTACGATGTGGTGGAGCACGTCGAGGATCTCGTGGCGCTGATGGAAGAGATCCACCGCGTCCTGCGTCCCGACGGCGTCGTGTACATCACCACGCCGCACTTCTCTTCGGCCAACGCGTTCACGGATCCCACTCACCGGCGCGCGCTCAGCCTCCGTTCCTTCGACTACTTCGACGGGGCGCACCCCCTGGCCTACTATTCCGCCGCGCGCTTTCGGATTCGCACGGCGCGTCTGTTCTTCAAGGGCCGCGTGCTGGGCCGCCTGTTCTTCCGAGTGGCGCAACGGTGGCCGGCGTGGTACGAGGAAAGGCTGGCCTGGCTCTTTCCGGCCTGGTTTCTCTATTTCGAGCTCGTGGCGGTGAAGTGAGAGTGCTTCTGACATCCCCCGCGCTGTTCGGCGACGACGGCGTCTACGGCGGCGGCGAGCGCTACGCCACCGAGCTGGCGCGCGCCGTCGCAGCGCGGCTCGGCGCGGCCACGCTCTACGCCGCGGGCCGGTCCGACGAGGACCGGCGCGACGGCCCACTCACTGTGGTCGTGCGCCGCCCCTGGCTCCACGTACGGCGCCAGGCGCACAACCCGTTCCCGCGCGGCCTCTGGCGCGCTGTGGCGCAGGCCGACGTCGTGCACTGTTTCCAGCAGCACATCGTGCTGACCAGCGCCGCGCTTGCCATGGCGCGCGTGCGCCGGATCCCCAGGTTCGTCACCGACCTCGGCGGCGGGGGCTGGGACATCTCGGGATACGTGGATACGACGGCCTGGTGCACCGGCTTGCTGCACCTGTCGCGCTACGCGGCCGCGGCAGCGCGGCGCGAGGCCGACTCGCGGGACGCCGTTCTGTACGGTGGTTCGGGTACGGTCGCCGCCCGGCCGGCCGACGGCCGCACGGTCCTGTTCGTCGGCCGGCTGCTGCCGCACAAGGGCGCCGACGTGCTCGTCGAGGCGGCCGAGCCCGGATGGGATGTCGTCCTCTGCGGGCGATCGTATGACCCGCGCTACCTCACCGATCTGCGGGCGCTCGCCGCCGGCAAGCAGGTCTCGTTCCTGCTCTCCGCGTCGGACCGGCAGCTGGAGGGCGCCTACGCACGCGCCGCCGTGGTCGTCGTGCCGTCGGTGTCGACCGACCGCTACGGCGGCACGACGGCGGTGACGGAGCTGCTGGGGCTGGTCGCGATCGAGGCGATGAGCCGCGGCATCCCCGTGGTCGCCTCGCGCGTCGCGTCGCTCCCGGAGATCGTCGACGACGGCGTGACCGGCCTCCTGGTGCCGCCGGCCGACGCAACCACGCTGCGTGAGGCGGTGCGCGGCCTGCTCGCCGATCCGATCCGCGGGGCCGCGATGGGTCAGGCCGCGCGACGCCGTGTGGCCGAGCGGTTCACCTGGTCTGCCGCCGCGGAGGTGGCCATCGCGGCGTACACCCGAGCCTGCGGGAGGGGAGCTTGACCGGGTCGGTCTTGCCGCTTCCGGTCGCGTGCGTGTCCGTGAGCGCCGCGCTCGGCGGCTCGGAGTGGGTGCTGTTCGACTTCGCCACCCGCGCCGCCGCGCTCGGCGTCGCAGCGACGGTCGTGCTCCCCAAGAGCGGCCCCTTCCATGACGCGCTCCAAGCCGCCGGCGTGGCCGTCGCCGTGGCGCCCGCGGGCGACGAGCTGCTCGAAGCCACCCAGCGCTCGATGCTCTCCCCGGAGAGCCTGCTGCGGTTCGGCCGGGGCATCGCGCGCTGGTCGAAGGCGATCGCCCAGGCCGTCGCGCCCCTCGCGGGATCGGGCAGACGGCCTCCGATCCTCTACTCCAATGGCTTCAAGGCGCACCTGGCCTGCGCGCTGCTGCGCGCTCACCGCCACATCTGGCACCTGCACGAGTTCCCGCCCGACCGGCTCGACCTGATCTGGCGGGCGCTCTCGGCGGCGCTGCCCGACGCGCGGATCGCCAACTCGGACGCCGTCGCCGCGGCGTGGGAGCTGGCCGGGCTCGGGCGGCCCAGCGTGGTGGCCAACGGTGTGGACCTGGTGCGTTTCAAGCCCGCCGCGAGGAGCTTCTGGATCCACGACCAGCTCGCCCTTGCTCACGACGCTCGTCTGGTCGGGATGCCGGCGGTGTTCGCCCGCTGGAAGGGCCACCTCAAGGTCGTCGAGGCGTTCGAGCGCGCCGCCGGCCGGCTGGAGGACGCCCATCTCGTTCTTGTCGGCGGGCCCATCTATGACACGGCGGCCGAGAAGGGCTATGCGGAGGAGCTGGTACGCCGAGTGCGGCGCTCTTCCGCATCCGGCGCCCGGGGCCCGCAACCGCTCTCCGACCGGATCCACTTTCTTAAGTTCGAACCCGAGCCCTGGCGGCTCTACCCGGAGTTCGACCTGGTGGTGCACTTCTCGACCCGCCCCGAGCCGTTCGGCCGGGTCATCACCGAAGCGATGGCCTCCGGCGTGCCGGTGATCGCGGCCGACGCCGGCGGGCCACGTGAGATCGTGGAGGACGGCGTGACGGGGTGGCGCGTGCCCCCGGGCGACGTCACGGCGTTGAGCGAGCGGATGATCGCGGCGCTGGCGGCCGACACCGGGCCGATGCGCGCTGCGGCGCGGCGCGCCGCCGAGGAGCGCTTCTCTGCGGACCGGTTCGCTCGCGAAGTGGCGGAGGTGCTCCGCGCGGTGGCTGCCCCATGACGGTACCAGACCTCGCGTCATTCGCGTCGGGTATTGGCTTCCGGTGGATTCAACCGGAGCAGGAGCTGGTGCGCTGGCACCTGTCGCTGCGGCACCAGTGCGAGCGCCTCCACTACCCGCTCGACCTGGTCATCGCCCGGGTACCGGATGGGGGCGTCCGGCTGCGGCGGCTGCTTCGCCCGCTCTGCATGATCCCGCGGATGTCCACGTTCGCGATCGCGGCCGTCATCAACCGCGCGGTTTCCCTGATGCCCCCGGAGGCCGTCTTCGTCAACGTCGGCGTGTGGAACGGATTCACCTTCCTCGCGGGGATGGCAGGCAACGCCGACCGCCGCTGCGTCGGCGTGGACAACTTCTCCGAGTTCGGCGGACCGAAGGACGCCTTCCTCGCCCGGTTTGAGCGGCGCAGGAGCGCGCACCACACCTTCCACGAGATTGACTACCGCGCCTACTTCGCCGAGCGGCACGAGGGCCCCATCGGCGTCTACCTGTACGACGGCGAGCACGGCTACGATAACCAGCTCCGCGGGCTCGAGACGGCCGAACGGTTCTTCGCTCCCGGGTGCGTGATCGTGGTGGACGACACGAACCTCCCCGAGCCGCGCCGCGCGACGTTCGACTTCGTGGCCGCGCGGCCCGGCCTCTATCGCGTGCTGCTCGACCGACGCACCGGCGGCAACGGCCACCCCACCTTCTGGAACGGGCTCCTTGTCCTCCAGCGCGCCCGCTGAGGGTTCGTTCCGGACCCGCCGCTTTCTGGGCGGGATGGGGCTCACCCTCATCAACCAATTCGCCGCGCTGCTCGTCGGGCTCTGGTTCACGCGCTTCGCGCTTGGCCGACTCGGACAGCACGAGTACGGGCTCTGGCTGGTCGGCCTCCAAATCGTCGCGTATCTCTCGCTCCTCGACCTGGGCGTGGTGGCGCTGCTGCCGCGCGAAACGGCGTTCGCCGCCGGGCGTGAAGCCGCCGGGGGCCTGTCGGGGGTCGCCCGGTTGCTGGGCAGTGCCACGCAGCTCGTCCTCCTCCAGGCGCCGGCGCTGGCGCTGCTGGCCGTGGCGGCCGGCGCCATCGTTGCGCACAAGTGGTCCGGGCTCCTCCCGGCGGTGAGCGTGATCCTCGCAACCTACGTCATCAGCTTTCCGCTCCGGGTGTTCGGTGCCACGCTCCAGGGACTCCAGGACCTGGCGTTCCTCGGGTGGGTGCAGCTGGGCGCCTGGGCGGCGGGGACCGCCGTGTCCATCGCGATGCTGCTCGGCGGGTACGGCCTCCTCGCGCTAGCGTCCGGCTGGGTCGTGACCCAGCTGTCGCCGCCCGCCGTGCAATGGCTGCGGCTGCGATCGCGCTATCCGGCCGCGCTGCCGTCGCACAGCCCGCGGCTCACCTGGGCGGAGGCGCGCGACTACCTGGCGCGCTCGCTCTGGGTGAGCATGAGCCAGGTTACCAGCCTCCTGATCAACGGTGCCGACGTGCTGATCATCGCGGCGATCTTGGGCCCCGCGCGCGTGGTGCCCTACGTCCTCACGGGGAAGCTCGTCGCCGTCGCCGCCAACCTGCCCTACGCGATCGCCCACACCGCGGGCCCCGGGCTCAGCGAAATGCGGGTCCGTGAGTCGCGGGAGCGCCTTCATCAGGTCACGACAGCGCTCACGCAGGGAGTGCTCCTGGCGAGCGGGCTGGTCGCGGTGATCGTGCTCGCGCTGAACGGGGCGTTCGTGCGCTGGTGGGTGGGGCCGGCTCAGTTCGGTGGCCTGACGCTGTCGGCGCTCTTCGTCCTCCTGATGATGGCCAACCACTGGGCCACGACGATCGTGTACACCGCGTACTCGCTCGGTCACGAGCGCGCCACAGCGCTGGTGGGTGCGTGCCAGGGGCTGGTGACGCTGGCGGTGACGCTCGCTCTGGTCCCCGTGCTGGGAATCGCAGGGGGCGCGCTCGGCTCCCTCACCGGCGCGGTCCTCGTGACGCTGCCCCTCATGCTCCGGATCGTCGTGCGGGAAGTCGGCGGAACCGTCGGCCAGCTGCTGAGACCGCTCCTTCCGTTGGCTGCGCGGCTGGCGGTCCTCGCGGCGCTCGCCGTGGCCGTTTCCCGCCTCGAGAGACCGAGCGGACTTCCCTGGCTGGTCGGTGGCGGGCTGGCGCTGAGCGCGCTCTACGTGCTCGTCATGATTCCGGTGGCGCGGCGCCCGCCCCTCAGACCCTACGTTGCGCGTGCCCTGGAGCCCCTCGGCCGGCCCCTTGCACGACTGCGCACCTTCGGGAGAAGCCGGTGACACGGGACGCGCTCGTGACCGCTCTGGTCGCGGTGTACAACGAGGAGCGTCACATCGGCGAGTGCCTCCGGAGCCTGTTGAGCCAGACCTACCAGCCCCTCGAGATCATCGTCGTGGACGACGGCTCCACCGACCGGACCCCGGACGTCGTTCGGCGCTTCGAGACCGTCCAGTTGCTTTCGCAATCGCATAGTGGCAGGGCGCGGTCCATCAACGGCGGCGTGGCGGCCGCCGGGGGCGAGGTGGTGCTGTTCGTGGACGGCGATCTCATCTTGAGGCCCGACTACGTGGAGCGGCTCGCGAGGCCGATTCTGGCGGGCGAGTGCGTCGGCACGGCGCACGCCACGGAGTATGTGGCCAACCCGGAGAACGTGTGGGCACGGTGCCTCCAGGCCAAGGCCGGGCTGCCGCCCGATCGGCGGCTCATGCTCGGCCCCGCGCAACTCGCCGAGGGAAGCATCGTGTACCGGGCCATCCGCACTTCCGAGTTCCGCAGGGTGGGCGGCTTCGATGACACCGGCTACCTCGACGACCAGACGCTGTTCCCCAAGCTTGGCGTTCGTGCGCGTTGGGTCAGCGAGGCGGCGTGTGCGCACTACAACCCGGACAGGCTCCGCGAGGTGTGGTCCGCCGGCGTCTGGGGGGCGCAGTCCATCGTGCGGCTGCACGGCCTCAAGGCCCTGCGGCATTACCTGCCGCCCGTCTCCATCCCCCGCGCATTCGTCCGCGCCTTCCGAACGCGACGGCCCGCGATGGCCGTCTACGAGACGACGTACGAGGGCGGGGTCTGGTGGGGCCTGACCCGGATGCTCCTCAGCGGCAGGCCACGGTGACTGCCGAAGACCCGGTGCTGTCGGTCGTCGTCCTGAGCTACGACCGCCCCGCCTACCTGCGGGAGGCGCTCGGCGCACTCGTGGCTCAGCGCATTGCGCGTCGGGAGATCGTGGTCGTGGACAACCGCAGCGCCTCCAGCGACGCGGTGGCGGACGTGGTCGCCGGCTTCCCCGAGGTGCGCCTGCTCGCCCTCTCCGCCAACCTGGGGTTCACCGGCGGGATGAACGTGGGGCTCGCCCAGGCCACCGGGCGCTACGTCCTGCTGACCGAGGACGACATCGTCGTCCAGCCCGGCTGCCTGGAGGCGTTCCTGGAGAGCAGCCGAAGGGGCCGAGACCGCGCCGTCCTGACCGGTGTGATACTGGACGACGGCACGCGGCGGATCCGGTGTGCCGGAGGAGAGGTCGCGCTTGGCCCTCCGTTCCGGATGCAGGTCATTGGAGCCGGGGAGGATCTCGCCGCCGTGCGCGACGAGCCGTACCAGGTCTCGTTTGCGCCCGGCGCGCTCCTCTTCTTGCCCCGGGACGCCTTGCGAACGCTGGGGGGCTTCCGCGCCGAGTACTTCATGTACTTCGAGGACGTCGAGCTGTGCCTTCGCGCTCAGCGGCTGGGGATTCCGATCACCGTGGTTCCGAGCGCGCGGGTCGTCCACCTTCCACCCGGCGCCGGCCCGGCTTCCTCGCAGATCGAGTACCACAAGGTCAAGAACCTGCTCGCGACCTATTTCCTGCACGCGCGGCTCAGCGCGCTGCCGTCGGTCATCGCCCGCTACGTCCTCCTGGAGGCCGTGCGGCGCCTGTCGGCCCAGCCGCGCCAGTTCACGACCTTCCTCCGCGCCTGTGGCTGGGCGTGCGCGCATGCGCCGGGCCTGCTGCGGGCGCGAGGCCGGGGGGCCCGCACATGACCTGGATGCCTCCCGACAGGGTGTTGCGGCGAGCCGCGCGCGATGCGATCCGCTCGCTGCGTCTCTCTGCCCGCGCCGGGCGGCTGATGCGGGAGGCGGAGGGGCTCTCCAGCTTCGAAGCCGCGTTCGACCTCCTCTGGCGCTTCGAGGACTTCCGGCCGCTGCAGGTGCGTTCCGAAATCGTCGGGCTCGTCGCGCGGGTGGCGGCGCTGCGGCCGGTGCGCGTCTGCGAGATCGGACCGTTCCTCGGCGGCACGAGCTTCCTGTTCGCCCGCGCCGCCGCCCCGGACGCGACCATCGTCCTGCTCGACCTGCAGATGCCCTGGACACGGAGGCGGGCGTTGCGTCGCTTCGCGAGGCTGCAGCAGCGCGTCGAGTGCCTCCAGGGCGACTCCCGCGATCCCGCGGTCCGACATCGCGTCGCATCCTGTTTCGGGGGGGCGCCGGTGGATTTCCTGTTCATCGATGGCGATCACCGCTACGACGGCGTGGCGGCGGACTGGAACAACTACGTGTCGCTGGTGAGGCCCGGCGGGCTCGTGGCGTTCCACGACATCGTGCCGGATCACCGCGCCCGCTTCGGGAAAGACACTCCGTCGGACTCGGGGGGCGTACCGCAATTGTGGGCGGAGCTGAAGGGACGTTTCGGCCCGGCGGCCGGCGAGCTGGTGGCCGACCCCGATCAGGACGGCTGCGGGATCGGGATGATCAGCGTCGGCGCGACCGCGCCGCCGCCAGGCGCCTGACGAGCGCTTCGGCGCGCCGCGACAGAAGGGCGTAATCGAACTCCCGGCGCGCAATGGCCGGGCCTGTCTCCTTCCACCGATCGAAGGCCCGCGCCGCGACCAGGGCACGCACCCGTTCAGCCAGCAGCGCCGCATACTGCTCGGGCGTCCCGTCGAAGTCGAGCAGCATTCCGGTGCCCTCCAGCACGCGTGCCGCCTCGCCGACCCGCGAGACCACGGCGGCACGGCCCGCGGCCAGCAGGAGCGGGAGCTTGCCCGTCGTACGCACCTGAGACATCGGGTTGTTGAGCGCCGTGTGCAGGAAGACATCCATCGCCGCGAGGTAGCCCGGCAGCGCCTCGAGGCTCTGGCGTCCCACGAAGCGCATGCGGTCTGCGACTCCGCGCTGTGCCGCGAACGATTGCAGGCCGGCGAGGCCCGGGCCGTCGCCCACGATCAGCCCGACCAGGTCGAGGTCGGGCAGCCGGGCCAGGCATTCGACCACGTCCCATCCGGGGCTCGGCAGGCCGAGGCGCGGCTCCCAGCCGATCGTGCTCACGACGCCGACGACGGCCGACGTACCGGCCCCGATCGCGCGCCGCACACCCTCGCGGTCAGCGCCGACGAACGCCCCGCAATCCACGCCGTCGGGGATGAGCACGGCCCCGCGCACGCCCCAAAGCTCCAGCAGCTCCACGTGGCGGCTCCCACGCACCACCACCGCGTCGGGCCAGCGCACGCTGGCCCGCTCGACCAGGCGCACCGCCAGGCAGCGCACGGGACCGCGACCGGCGGTCCGCTCCGACTCCTCGAGGAGATCGCCGGTGTCCACGATGAACGGCGTGCCGAACAGGAGCCGGCCGATCCAGGCGGCGACCAGCCGCGCGGGATGCTGCGAGAGAAGCCAGACCACGTCGTGGGATCGCGACGCCTCGAGCGTCTCGCGGAAGGCGTGCCAGGCCCCGGCGGCGCCGGGTCCGGCGCGGAACTCGAAGCTCGGAGCCAGGTCGCCCGGGAAATGGCGCGCCAGTCCCGCCGCGCGATCAGCCAGCGAGCCGACGGCGCGCCGCCCCGCGAACCGCACCTGGATTGCGTCGCCTCTCATCGCTCCATAGTCTCCAGCGTGGACCTCGCTCTGGTCGCCCACCACGTAGACGCTGCCGACGGCACGGGCGGCTACGCCTTCGAGATCCTGAAGCGCATCTCCCGCGAACACAAGGTAACGCTGTACGCCGCGACCGTCGGCCCCGGTCTGCCACCCGAGATCCAGGTCGTCCGCGTGCCGGCCCTGGCGCGGCCCGCTTACGCGACGATCCTCTCGTTCCCGGCCGCCTTCGCGGCGGTGCGCCGTTCTCACGACCTGGTCCACGCGCAGGGGTGGGTGACCTCCACGGCCGACGTCGTGACGGCGCACATCGTGCTGAGGGCCTGGCGCGAAGCGGCACGCCAGGCCGGCGTGCCTCCGCCGTGGGGCGAGCGGCTGTTCGGAGCCTTCGCCGAACACCGTGAGGCGCGGCTCCTCGCCACCGGGGCCCGCGAAGTGATCGTCCCGAGCGCCCGCGCCGCGGCGGACGTGGCGCGCTGCTACGGCCGCTCCCGCGACGTCACCGTGATTCCCCACGGCTTCGATCGCTCGCTGCCCACTGCGTCGCGCTCCGACGCGCGCCGGCGCCTCGGGCTCCCGTCGACCGCGTTCGTCGCCCTGTACGTCGGGGATCCCCGCAAGGGCCTCCGGGTGGCGGTCCAGGCCCTCGATCTGGCGGAGCGCGTGCACCTCCTCGTGCTCAGCCGCTCGGCGGGCGGCTCCTCTCCTCTCTCGTCGCGGGTCCTTTGGGCGCCCAGCGGTTTCTCCCTGGCCGAGGCGCACGCCGCATCCGACGTGCTCCTCCATCCCTCGATCTACGACACCTTCGGCCTGGTCGTGGCGGAGGCGATGGCCCACGGGTTGCCGGTCATCGTTTCGCGCGAGGCGGGCGTCTCCGAGCTGATCGAGCACAGCCGCTCGGGATGGGTGCTGGAGCGCAACGACCCGCAAGCCGCCGCCGCGGCGCTCCGGGTGCTGGCTGCCGAGCCCGTGCTGCGCGCGCGCCTGGCCGAAGGCGGTCGGGCCATCGCCGCGCACCGCAGCTGGGACAGCGTGGCACGCGAGACGCTCGGCGTGTACGAGCGCGCGCTGGCGCAGCGCCGATGACGGTCCGCGTGCTGCACGTCCACGCCGGCAACGTCTACGGCGGCGTCGAGACGATCCTGGTGAACCTGGCCCGGCATGCGGAGGCGGCCCCGGATGTCGAGCACCGGTTCGCGCTCTGTTTCGATGGGCGCCTCGCCGCGGAAGTGCGCGAGGCCGGCGCGCGGGTGGACCTGATCGGGGACGTCCGGATCAGCCGCCCGTGGACGGTGGTCCGAGGCCGGCGTCACTTGCGCGATCACCTGTCGACGTCGGAGATCGGGGTTGCGACCTGCCACTCCGCGTGGTCGCAGGCCATCTTTGGCCCCGTGATCCAGGCGGCGCGCGTCCCTTCGATCTTCTGGCTGCACGGTGTGGCCGCCGGACCCAGCTGGCTCGAGCGCTGGGCGCGGGGAACCCGACCCCAGCATGCGGTCTGCGCCAGCCGGTTCGTGGCCTCAGCGCTCCCCCGACTCTTCCCCGGTCTTGCGTACACCGTCATTGCTCCCCCCGTCGCCGCCCCCGCCGCGGCATCGGCCCAGGAGCGCGCGGAGCGGCGACGTGCGCTTGGAGCGCGGGAGAACGAGGTGGTCTTTCTGCAGGCCAGCAGGATGGAGGAGGGCAAGGGCCACCGCGTGCTGCTCGAGGCGCTGACCACTCTGGCGAACGTGCGGGGGTGGGAGTGCTGGGTGGCGGGCGGCGCCCAACGGCCCCGTGAGGAGGGCTACGAGCGCTCGCTGCAGACGGCAGCGCGAGGCCTTGGGCTCGCGGATCGCGTGCACTTCCTCGGGCTCCGCTCCGATCTGCCCGACCTGCTTGCGGCCGCAGACGTCTTCTGCCAGCCGAGTACGGAGCCGGAGGGATTCGGCCTGGGGGTGGTCGAGGCGCTGTACGCCGGCTTGCCTGTCGTGGCGACGCGGCATGGAGCGGCCGAGGAGATCGTGGACGATTCGTGCGGTGTGCTGGTGCCGGCAGGCGACCCCGCAGCGCTCGCCCGATCGCTCACCGCATTGCTCGGCGACCCGGCGCGGCGCACGGCGCTGGGAGCGGGCGGCCCCGCGCGGGCGCGGACGCTGTGCGACCCCACGCGACAGGTGCGCGCCCTGGCCGGCCTGTGCCGTGAGATCGCGCACCGAAGGACGGCGGCGTGACCCCGGCCGGCTCCTGGGAAGCACCCCCTGGGCTCCGCAACCGGTGGACCGACATCTTCCGCGCCGACACGCCCATTCATCTGGCGATGATGGGCAGCATTGCCGCCGCCACCTTCCAGGGATGGCTCAAGGACCGCGTCCCGGGCATCGTGCCGTACGCCGCGGCGGACGGGCTGATGATCGCCGCCATCCTCTACTGGTTCGCGGGGCTCGCCATCCGGAAGGCGAAGATCCCGGCGCCCGGCGACTTCGCGCTCCGCGTCTTCGCGCTCGTGGCGGTGCCGATGCTCTACCTGATGGTGCCGGGGACGCCGCTGGTGATTGAGGCCGCCGGCCTCCGCGCCTGGGCGGCCTTCCCGATCTGCTGCCTCCTCGCCCTCACCGCGATCCGCAGCGGTGGCCAGGTGCGGGCGTATGTCGGACTCATCCTCATCCTCGGCCTGATCACGGCGGTCTATGGGATCCTCCAGTACCGCGCCGGCCCGGAGGCCGCTCTCGGCGTCTCCGGGCTGGCCGCCGTGCGGCATGGCGAGACCACCTTCTACGCGGCGGCGGGAGGGGGCCCGCGCCAGTTCCGCGCCTTCTCCACCTTCACCTTTCCGGCGCCGTTCGCGGGCTTCATGGTCTTCGCGATCATGCTCGCGGCCGGCAGGGTCCTGAGCACCCACCAGCCGCGCATCCAGCGCTGGATGGGCCTGCTGCTGATCGCGATCTGCTTCGTGGGCCTGACCGTTTCCGGCACGCGCGCGGGGTTGGTCACTCTCCTCCTCGGCCTCGGGCTGTCAGCCGCATATCGCGGCCTCAAGCTGCGCCAGATGCTGCTGCTGCCCGCGCTGCTCGCGGCGCTGCACGCCGCCATGCTGGTGACCTCCGGGAAGATTCTCGAGCGTTACGCGACGATCTACCTCAGCGAGGGCCACCTCTGGACCTACGTCTACGCGCCCATCACCATCGCGGCTCGCGCGCTCGCCGATAACCCCTTCGGCCTCGGGCTCGGGCGCTCGGGTGTCGGCGTGCCGTTCACCATCGCGATGGGGATGCCGTCGGGGTACTTCGTCTTCAGCGACGGCGACGTCGGCCGCGCGGCGGTCGAAATGGGGTTCGTCGGCGTCGCGCTGCTCGCGCTGCTGGTGGTGGGCCTGCTTCCGTACGCGCACCGCGCGACGCGGATGCTGCGTCGCACCGAATTCGATGACCTCGCGCTGGGAGTGGGGCCTCTCGTGCTCGGCACAGGGATCCTGGTCCTGATCGGCTCGCCGCTCTCCACTGCGCCCCACGGCACCATCTGGTGGTTCCTGTTCGGGGCGCTGATCAAGGTCGCCATGCTCCACCGCCACCGTCTGGCGGCGGATGCCGAGGCGACGCCGTGGACGAGTCCGCCTACCGCATGATGGCGGCGGATGAGCGCCGCCATTGGTGGTGGTGCGGCCGCCGGGCGATCCTCGGTCGCGTCCTGAACGACCTGTTCGCGGCAGGCGTGGCGCCCCGCGGAACGCTGTACGACCTGGGCTGTGGCGTGGGCGCCAACCTGGGGTTGCTGGAACGGTTCGGCCCGGCGGTCGGCTACGATAGCGCGGACGCTGCGGTGGTGCTTGCCCACTCGCTGGGGCGCGCCAACGTCCACAAAGCGGACCTGGCGCTCGGGGAAGAGGCGCTGCCGGCCGAGCAGCCTCCCGGCAGGGTCGTGCTGCTGGCCGACGTGCTCGAGCACCTCAACGACGAGCGGCCCGCGCTCGCGCTCGCCGCACGGCTGCTCCTGCCCGGCGGCATCCTGCTCGCAACAGTCCCGGCGCTGCCCTGGCTCCGGGGGCAGGCGGACGAGTTCACTCACGACCGCCGCAGATACACCCGCGGCTCGCTGGTCGCCGCCATCGAGCCGCGCTTCCGCATCCGACGCGTCACCTACTTCAATTCTCTGCTGCTGGGACCCATCGCCGCCGTTCGGCTGCTCTCCCGCATTCTGCGCCTTCCCGGCGCGGAGGAGGCCAAGCTGCCGTCGCGCCCGGTCAACGCGCTGCTCAAGCTGATCTTCGAGGCCGAGGCTCCCCTGCTGGCGCGCGCCGATCTCCCGATCGGCGTGTCCCTACTCTGCGTGGCGGAAAAGCCGTAGCCAGACCGCGGAGCTGTCGCTCGCCATCCATCCCACGCGCGCGCCGAGCGCCGCGCCAGCCGCCAACGCGCGTCGGACGCTGACGGGACCGATGGCGAGGACGTAGTCGGGCGCGTCCCGGCACGCGACACGGAGCTGTCCGCCGTCGGCGGCGGCGCGCGCCACGGCGACGCGCAGCCGCACCGCCAGGCGTGGAATGATCGGCATGTAGGAGTCGAGGCCGTCGACGGGAATGCCGGGCGGCCGACCCAGCCACCACACCGGCCAGAAATACGGATACACGTGCATCGCGTCGCCGAACACGCGTGCCGGAGGTTCGCCGGTGAGGACGGCCGCACACACCTGGCGATCCCAGATCACGGAGTCCGGCACCGCCCACCCGAACAGGTACGGGTTCGCGTAGACCACGCCGGCGTGCACCGCTGCCGCCGGCGTTCGCAACGCCCTGGGCACCAGGACGACGGCATCGTCCGGCACAGCGCCTCTCCTCAACCACGCACGCGCCTGCGCCGGCGCGCTGGGAGCGCCGTTCAACTCCGCAGCCGTCAGGCCGCGCACGGCCCAGAATGGGCCTGCGAATCCGACCACCAGGGTCAGGCCGATTCCAGCCACACGCACCGGCACGCTCTTCCCCCACCGCCTCCAGGCGTAGTAGAGCAGCGTGAGCCCGGTCATGACGGTCATGGCGCCCTGGACGGGCCTGAAATGGTTGCTCTCCACGTCCCAGCCGCTCAGCACGGTGTGCCCGAGCACCACGGCCCACGTGCCGAGCGTGAGCGCGCCCAGCGCCGCTGCCGCCGCGGGAACGCGCCAGCGACCGAGGAGCAGCCACGCCCCGGCGGCGGCTCCGACCCAGAACGCGGCGTGGGTGACGAAATACGGCGTGTGGGTGCGCCAGAATCCGAGCCGCAGTCCGAGCTGCAGGCTTGTCACGCCCGTCTGCCCGATCGCCAGGTTGAGCGCCACCAGCGCCAGCATCGCCCCGAGGGCGACCAGCGCCCACGCAGTCTGCCCGCGCCGGCGCCTGAACGCGAGCGCGTAGGCGGTGGCGCCGCCGGCCGCCGCGGTCCACCAGTAGAAGAAGGCGCAGGCGCCGAGGGCGGCGAAGGCGGCCACCGTCGTGATGCGGGGGCCTGGCGGCCGATGGCGCGCCGCCATCGCCAGGAGTGCGAAGACGGCCCAGAGGAACAGCGGCAGCACGAGGCCCGGGTTGTACAGCCGCGAGAGCGGAAGCTGGCCGGCCACGTCCCAGGCCGGCGCGGCGCGGCCCATCAGGGCGAGCAGAGGCTTGCCGTCCACCGCGCCGGGATCGAGGAGCAGGATGGCGGCCATGGCCGCCCCCACCTCGGGCGTCGCGACGAGCGCGCCGATTCGGATGAGGAGGTAGGCGCTCGCGCCGCTGCCGACGACCCGCAGCGCGTCGATCGTCCAGCCCGCGGGGAGGCCGGCGCGCAGGGGCAGCGCGACCGCAGCCGGCATCACCCAGCCGTACGGGCTGCGAGCGCGCGGCCATTGCGGGTCGCCGAAGTTGGGTACGGGGACGGGGCCGGAAGCCGCGTGGCGGATCATGGCCACGTAGAACTGCTCGTCGTCGTCAGCCGTATACGGGTCCGCGGCGCCGTGCAGCCGCCAGAGCGCCGTGGCGAGCTGCGCCGCGCAGCCGAGGGCGAGCGCGAGCGCCCACCACGTCCACCGCCGTGACGCGAACACAGTCGGCCTCGAACCTACGCCGAGCCCCGGGCTACGACAATCCTTGCTCGACCGCTCGCCGGAACCCATACTCCGCTATGCGCGGGCAGAGCCGCCGTGCCCTGGTGGGAGCACTCGTGGCCGCACCGATCCAACTCTCCGTCATCATTCCCGTCCGGAACGGCGAGGACCGCCTGCCCGATCACCTTCGGGCCGTCGCCGAGTTCCGCCGCACGCGACCGTTCCCCACCGAAGTCGTGCTGGTGGACGACGGGAGTGACGCCCCTGCCGCCCGGATCCTCGACGGGTGGGGCGCGGCGGACGGCTTCGTGCTCGTGCGCAACGAGGTCAACAGCGGCAAGGGGAGCGCCGTCCGTCGTGGCCTCCTTGCCGCCCGAGGCGCATTCCGGATCTTCCTTGATGCGGACCTCTCGTATCCGGTCGAGGAGATCGGCAAGGTGCTGGCGGCGCTCGAGGCGGGGAGTGACGTCGTCGTGGCGTGCCGGGTGCTCACCGAGTCGCGCTACGTGATGAGTCCGGTGTTCTTTCGATACCTGTATACGCGCCACCTCCTGAGTCGGATCTTCAACGCGCTGGTGCGTCACACCGTCCTTCCCCGCATCCTGGACAGCCAGGCCGGCCTCAAGGGGCTCACGGGCGCGGCCGCCGAACGGATCGTGCCAAAGCTGACGATCGCCGGGTTCGCCTTCGACGTGGAACTCCTGTACGTCGCGCACCTGCACGGACTACGCATGACGCAGATTCCCGTCACGTTCCACTACGACAGCGAGCCGACGACCGTGAGGTTCGTCGCCGACGGGTGGCGAATGGTGCGCGACCTGGCGCGGATCAGGTCGAACGGCTTCCGGGGGCGGTACGCCTAAGCAGCTCATCATCAACGCCGACGACCTCGGGCTCGCGTCGAGCGTCAACGCGGGGATCGAGGACGCCGTCGGGGTCGGCGTTGTGACTTCGGCCTCGATGATGGTGAACACTCCCGGGTTCGACGACGCGGTGCGCAGGGCCTGCGCGTTGGGCTCCCGTTTGGACGTAGGACTCCACTTCAACCTCACCATGGGCGTGCCGGTCTCGCCGGCCGAAGCGGTGCCGAGCCTGGTGGACGGGGCGGGCCGGTTCCTGACCTTCGCGAAATTGATGCGGCGGGCGCTCGCCGGCAGGGTCCGCTCGGGCGACGTGCGTCGCGAGGCCGATGCCCAGTTGGCGCGCTTGACCGGCGCGGGCCTCAAGGTGAGTCACGCCGACAGCCACCACCACGTGCACGCACTGGCGGTCGTGCGCGGCGCGCTGACTGCCGCCGCGACGTCCACAGGGCTCTCGTGGGTGAGGCGGCCTGTCGAGCCGCTCTTCGCGCATCCCGCCCGCTTCTCCGGCGTTGTGAAGCGCGCCGCGCTGGCCGTTGCGTGGATATTGCTTGGCGTGCCCGCCGGGCCGATGGGCACTGCGTCGTTCCGCGGCCTGGCTCTGCGCGGCGGGGCGCGGTTCCAGTCGGACCTTCTCGCGCTGCTCGACGACCTGCCGGAGGGACTCACAGAGTTGATGGTGCACCCGGGCCGTGCGGACCCGTCGCTCAGACTACTGGACAGCTACGCTGCGGAACGGGCCGATGAGCTGGCGGCGTTGCTCTCGCCGCCGGTTCGCGGCCGCCTTGGACGCGGCGACTTGCAGCTGGTTGGCTTCGGGGCCGTGCAGTGAGAGCGGGCGGCGCTCTTGCGGTGGCTGCGGTCGCGCTGGCCGCGGGCTCCCTCTCCGCTCAGGAATGTTCCACCATCCGCGGGGGCCGGGCCGCCGTCATTGCCGGCACGTACGTGGCCGGCGAAGCCCTCGCGGCCGCCTTCCACCCCTCCGACTGGTGGCAGGGACCCGTGGGGAGCTTCCGTCTCAGCTGGGTAAACGACGGCGGGAGCCCGGCGGCCGGACAGGACTACCTGCTCCACGTCATGGCCTCCTACGAGGCATCGCAGGCGGCAGCGCTGGCGTGGGAGCGGGCCTGCGCGCCGCCGATGACTGCGGCCTGGCTCGGGGCGGCGACCGCGTTCGCCGTCGGGCTCCCCAAGAAGATCGTGGACGGCTTCCACTCGACGGGCTTCGAGACCGCGAAGAACCTGGCGAATGCGGTGGGCGCGCTGCTGCCGGTGGTGCACACGCGGTGGCCGGCGACGCGGGCGGTGAGCCTCAAGGGGTGGTACTGGCCGTCGGTCGAGTTCCGCCATCGAAACGCAGCCGGCGAGCCGAACCTGCTGAGCGACTACTCGGGCCAGCGGTACTACCTGAGCATCAATCCGGCGCGGGGTGGAGTCGGGCCGGCGTGGTGGCCGCGCTGGCTCGGCGTCGCAGTCGGCCATTCGACGCCAGCGTGGGTGACGCAGTTCCCGGCCCAGCACGAATGGTACGCCGCGCTGGACTTGGAGCTGCGCGGCCTGCCGGTCCGCGCGAGCTGGTGGCCCAAGGTCGCCGCCGTGCTCGACCAAGTGCACTTCCCGCTGCCCGGTGTGCGGCTCCGGGGCGGGGCTGTCAGCGTCGGGCTCTTCTAGCGCCGCACCAGTCTCAGGGTCTCCTCGTAGATTCGATCCCTGGGGCCGACCGCCACGATGTCGATGGCGGCGGGAGACTCGCGATACACGACTCTGATTCGCCCGACTCTCAGGCTCCGCAGTCCGGCCAATTCGCCCCGGAGCGCCTTGCCCACCCCGGGATCCTGCACGAGCCGGTCACAGCCGGCCCGGATTCGTCGCTTCAACTCCGGGTGCAGGCCTCGAAGCAGCGCCACCACTTCCGCGGGAACCCGCACCCGGCGGCGGGCCGTCACCGCTCCTTCGGCGGCTCGAACAGCTCATCCAGCGTGTAGAGCCTGCGGCTGCGCCGCAGCGCCGCGAGACCGCGACGGATCTCACGCATCAGCGCGGGGTCCGATCGGATCGCGAGCGTTTCCTGCCAGCCGTCGAACTCGTCGGGACTGACGAGCACCGCCACCGGTCTTCCGTGCCGCGTGATGGTCACGCTCTCTTCGCTAGTCGCGACCGCGTCGAGCAAGCTGCTCAGCTTCGCCTTCGCCATCGCCAGTGGCACCGCCCTCATGCCGCCCCCGAGAAACTGGTCAGAAGTATGACCAAATCTACCGGGGTACGGCGCAGGTGAGCAATGGGCCGAAGATAGACAGCGAGTCCGGGAGAGCGATACCGGAATGAACCCACTGCCGATCAAACGAACGCCGCCCGGGCGGGCGGGGGCACTCGGCGGCGCTCTCAGTACTCCAGCGGCAGGCCTACCTGGCGGCCGTCGCGGGCCGACTGGTAAATCGCTATCAACAGCTCCAGCGAGCGCAGCCCTTCCCGACCGTCCGTCTCCGCCGGCGCCTCGCCCCGCAATGCCTTGATCACATTGTCGTAGTAGAGCGCGTGGCCCTGACCGTAGATCGAGCTGGGCTGGTAGCTCGCATCCTGCCACTTCGCGTCGTCCTCGGCGTCAGGCTCCTTGAAATCCCAGTGCTCGATCTTGTTCACCGCGACTCCGCCCAGACGCACCGTGCCCTTCTCGCCGAGGATCGTGACCGAGCCCTCGAGGTTCTTGGGGTAGGTGCACATCGTGACGTTGATCGAGCCCAGGGCGCCGTTCCGCCAGCGGATGGCGGCGACGCCCGTGTCCTCCACCTCGATGCGGCGGGCGAGGGTGGCGGTGTAGGCGTACACCGACTCGACCGGCCCGATCAGCCAGTCGAGGAGGTCGACGTAGTGGCTCGCCTGGTTCATGAAGGCGCCACCGTCGAACTCCCACGTGCCACGCCACCTCGCCGAATCGTAGTACTCCTGCGGCCGCGTCCAGAAGACGTTGCACGTTACCGTGTAGATCCGCCCGAACCGGTTCTTGGCGATGGCGCGCTTGACCAGGCGCACGGTGGGGTTCAGCCGGTTCTGCTTCACGACGAAGAGCTGAACGCCGGCCTTGTCGCACACCTCGACCATCCGCTTCCCGTCGTCCCAGCGGGTGGCCATGGGCTTCTCGCTCATCACGTGCCGGCCCGCTTGCGCCGCCTGGATGGCCTGGGCGGAATGCAGGCCGCTCGGCGTGGCGAGGACGATCAGCTCCGCGTCCGACTCGGCGAGGAGGGCATCGAGGGAAGGAAACCCCACGGCGCCGGTCTTCTCCTGTGCAGCGGCCAGAGCCTTGGGGTCGGTGTCGCAAACAGCCACCAGCTCGAGGTCGGTCGTGTGCGCTTCGAGTGCGTCGAGGTGGCTCTTCGATATCCGGCCGCAGCCCACGAGGGCGACTTTGATGCGGCGGTCCTTCGGCAGCGGACTCCGGGTGCGAGCGAACTCGGGTGGCTTGGGCATGGGGCGAATATGGTAACCCGGTGTGCCGGTCTGGCGCGAGTCTTCAGGAGCCTCGCGCTGCCGCCGGGGGCCAGATCACGTGAAACCAATGCAAAGCGGGGGACCCTTTCGGATCCCCCCGCCGCTCGCGAACCGCGCCAGGCGATGACTTCTGGATCTCCTGAACCCGCCGCTGGGCGGGTGGCGACGGCGACCTTTCCGTCCTCACGGCCCGCGAGCACTCAACTCTCGAAAAGTCGGGGCCGCCAGTCTCTCGGCGGCCCCAGGGCGGCTGAAACCGACTCAGCTCCCTCTCAAGGTGCGAGTTAGTGTAAGCGTTCACCCGGGCGAACGCAATGCGTTCCACCTGATTCCGTGCCGGGATCGTGCCGGGGACGAGACTTGAACTCGCACGGGCTTTCGCCCAGCACCTTGAGAGGGAGCTGTGTCTACCAGTTCCACCACCCCGGCACGCTGAACCTCGGCTTGGTGGAAAGGCGACCCCATCAAGGCGCGCCGCGAGGGGAAGCTCAACGAGACCTCCTCGCCGGCGTCGTCCTAACATGCCGGCGTGGCGCGAATTCACGCGCCTGCCGGTGACGGCTGTTGCGCAAACCTCCTGCCCCTTCGATACTTGGCCGCTGTCTCTTGACTGAACCGTCGGGCAGCCCCATGTTTGCTTTGCCGTGCAGAGTACTTTGCAGCATCCGGGGCAGGACATCGAGAAGGGCGAACGTACCGCGATGAACCGGACGTGGAGCGTGACGCGTCGGCGTAACGGGTCGAGCCCGGCTCACCAGGGCGCCTGGAAGGTTCTCAGGCGGTCCTTCCTGACCCTCGTGGCCATCGAGTTGGGCTCGCTGGGCCTTGGGGCGGCGGGCGGGTCCCTGACACCCGACACCTGGCCCCTGACACCCAGCGTCGCCGCGCAGCAGGTACCTACAAGACCCGCCAACGTCTCCGACCAGCAGCTCCAGCAGTACACCCAACAGCCCGGCATGGGCGACCAGATCCGCCAGGCGATCCAGAGCAGCGGCTTGACGCCGGACCAGATTCGGGCGCGGCTGCGCGCAGCCGGCTACCCGGAGAATCTGATTGACCAGTACTTGGGGGCGGCTCCAGCGGGCCAGGCGGCCCCCAACCCGACGCAGGAGATGCTCCGCGCGGTCTCCGTCCTGGGCATCGGCACGTTCGGGGCCGTCACGGACACGCTGGGCGCGCGCCGCGACTCGATCTTCCTCACGCGCGACGATTCCCTGCTTCTCGACTCCCTCGGTTTCTCAATCGGCGTGGATTCGATCCCGACCAAGCGGGATACGCTCGGGTTCCTGCGCATGGACTCGCTGGCCACGTTCCGGTTGGCGGAGCGGGTCCATCGCCCGCGGGTGTTCGGCCTCGACGTCTTCCGGCGCACGACGACGCAGTTCAATCCTCTCGCGTCGGGCCCGGTGGACCCGGACTACCGCCTCGGCCCCGGTGACCAGTTGGTCCTCATCCTGACGGGGGATGTGGAATTGGCGTACCAGCTCCCGGTGACACGAGAGGGATTCGTCGTCATCTCGCAGGTGGGACA
>JBEKVZ010000016.1:0-31938 GCA_049513575.1 Gemmatimonadales bacterium | reverse complement strand
GCTGGTACAACCCGCACCGCCGGCACTCCGCGCTCGGCCAGCGGTCGCCGATCCAGTACGAGTGCGACACCTCAACTGCGGCTTGAAACCCAAGCCGTCAACTGTCCACCAAAGCGGGGCAACTCCAAAATATGCTCAGGTGACCGCGGCGGCACGGCCAATCGTGCTTCCCTCCTAGGTTGCGGTTTACCTTGCCCTAGCCACTGCCGTTGCGCCCCAGCCACGCGCCGCTACAGCCAAGTACCAAGTTCGCCCCCGCTAAGTCAAACCACTTCGTGCGGGAGCGCGGTTTCGTGCTCCCGCACTGGCTTCTGGTGACCCCATTTGACCCCATTGGCAGGCACCGACCGGCAAAGCAACGGCAAAGCGGCGGGCGAGCAGCTCAGTACCGCAGCTCCGTCGGGGACGGGACGGCGGCCGTGAGTTGGCTCGAGCGAGGGATCGAGGCGCGTGGCGGCAGTAGCGGCGCAGCCCCCAATCTGGGACGGGTGGCTCCCGCGCGAGGGGACACCCCCAGCAATTCGATCGCATACGCCGTGCTGCCCGGGAGAGTGTCCGCCACCGCCATGCCCTCGTTGTAGGCCGTGGCAGCCCGCCACAGATCGCCGTGGTAGCGGGCCCGGAGTTGCGCCAGGTACGCGAACCCCAGGTCCAGGTTGACGTCAGGCTCAAAGAGCCGGCCGATCGTGATGCCAGGCCGCAGATCCCGCGCCGTGCTCGGCTTGATCTGGGTGAGCCCGATCTCCCCCGCCTCCCCAATCATATTCAGCCGGAAACCCGACTCGCGCTTGACCAGGCGAAACGCGACATCACCGCCGAGCCCATGCCGAGACGCGGCACGGATGATCTTCCAGGCGAGTGCGAGGTCAGTGTGGTACCGGTGCGCCCACGCAATCGCGACGTGGTTGGCCACGCGCAATTGACTGAGCGGAACCGGTGGTGCGTACAGCTGTGCAGCCGAAGCGCCCGTAAGGGCGAACGCCAGGATGATGCTTCGCAACTGGTAGAAGCTCCTTTCACGGATACGGCGACTGCAACCCGCTTCATGCTGCGCCTCACAGTCAACCGGGAACTGCTTCCGCTCGGCTGGGGGTGCCGTCCGGACATCGTGCCGGGAGCGGTCCACCCGACGGTCCGAGCACACAGGCAGCCGCTATCCCGAACCGGGACGCTCACGAACCGTGGGCTGCATGTGGCGGGGAACGGATGAAAGATCGATACAGCGATGGGCGGGCGCCAGTGGCTCTTTAGTGCCTGTGGAACTCGTTGTCTGACTTCTACTTAGCCGGCACCATGGCTACTGGCGCGCGGGATACCTGACAGAATCGCTTCATGGCCCCGTCGGCACCGGCGGAGGGCCGTGGCGCGCCTAGGGATTCGGGGGTGCCCCCGAGTCTTGCTTCAGGACGCCCTGAAACAGGACTCAAGGGGCCCGCGAGCTGCATGAACCGGGGCTGGAGCGGGGAGAAGCGGCGACGATTACGGCGATGGCTCCCTGGGCAACGAGCAGCTCCGACCCGGTAAGTCTATACCAGAGGCGCACCTACGGGCCGATCTCTCGCCGCAGGTGCGTCATGGCCGCTGGATCGGCGCGCCCACCTGGTTGCCCCACTCGGTCCACGAGCCATCGTAGTTCCGCACCGTCGAGAAGCCCAGCAGGTACGTCAGCGCAAACCAGGTGTGGGAGGATCGCTCCCCGATGCGGCAATAGACCACGAGGTCTTCGTCGCGCCGCAGTCCGTGCTCACCCTCATAGATCGTCCGCAGTTCACTCGCAGGACGGAACGTGTGGGTGTCCTGGTCTATAGTCCGTCCCCAGGGGATGTTGCGGGCGCCGGGAATGTGGCCGCCCCGGACCGCGCCCTCGTTGCGGTATGCCATCATGTGGAGCCGCTCGCCGCGGAACTCCTCCGGGCTGCGCACGTCCACCAGCGGACGGCCCGCCTGCGCGTGCTGCAGGACCTGATCGCGGAGCGCCCGGATGCGCGTGTCGTCCCGGCCCCGCACCTTGAGCGTCACTTCGGATTCGATCCGGGCCTTGGGGACCCAGCGCAACTGCCCGCCCTCCATCACGGCCGCCGTCTCGAGCGGACGCCCTTCCTCGGCCCACCGGAGCCGCCCGCCGTCCATCACACGCAGGCGCTCCCAGCCGAAGAGGCGGAACACCCAGAAGGCGTACGTTGCCCACCAGTTGTCCTGGTCGCCGTAAAGCACGACTGTCGTGTCGCGGCCGATCCCCTTGGCGCAGAGGAGCTGCTCGAAGCCCGCGCGGTCGATGTAGTCGCGGATGAGCGGCTCGTTCAGGTCCGCGACCCAATCGATCTTCACGGCTCCCGGGATGTGCCCGGTTTCGTACAGGAGGGTGTCCTCGTCTGACTCGAGGATACGAACAGCCGGGTCCTCGAGGTGGTCGGCCACCCACTGCGTGGAAACGAGCACCTCGGGGTGCGCATACCCACGTGCCGCGATGTCGGTGACTGGAACCAGGACCTGGGACATCTCTTCTCCTTAGGTAAGCGTACGCGACCGTTGCCCGAGAACGTCGGAGCGGCGGCCGCGCACGACCGCACTGCCTGAGCGCTCACGGATTCACATCTCGTCAGTCAACTCGCGCCGGAGTCTGCGGTGCGGTAGGGGAAGAAAACGATCGCCGAGCAACCCATTCGGCAGCTCGGCGGTCTGGAACGTCCGTCGCGGCGTCGGAGGCTGGCGCTGCTAAGGAGAGCGAGGACCCGTGGCTTTGCGCCCCCGGCGTTGGCCGGGTTCGTCACTATCGAACGCGTGATAGTACCACATCGCCAATCGGGAGTCAAGGAGTCGGCAAAGGGCGTCAGCCGGATCAGCAGACGTTGCCGGCCGTGCGCGTCACCGGCGGCACGGTGCCCAGACGGTGGCGAAGAGCCAAGGGCCAGGATTTCAGATTCAGGAGAGAATGCGAGAGGTTATCGGCACCTCTGACTCCTGATTCCCGCAGCTCCGTCGGTTGGCTGCGGACCCTGCCGTCTCACCATTCTTGCGCCCGGGCGCTATGATCGAAGGTCGTCCCCCTGGAGGCGCCCATATGAAACGCACCGTTGCCGCGCTCGTCGCCTTGGGTGTCCTTCTGACCGTCGCCGCCTGCCGCCATTCGTCGCAGGGCAACCCCCTGGACGGAGCGTATCGTTTCGAGCAGAACGGCTGGATCTACGTGCATCTCGAAGGCGCGCCGGACCGCCTGGGCTTTCAGCACGGAGCCCTGCTGGCGCCGGAGATCACCGACCTGCTACGCGTGCTGAAGCCGTATTTGCAGGAGACCACCAAGCGCGATTGGGCGTTCTACCGGGACGCGGCGGAGCGGATCCTGTGGCCCAAGATCGACGCCGAGTACCAGGCGGAGCTGGACGGCATCGTCGCCGGAGCGCGGTCGAAGGGGGTGACGCTGGATCGGTGGGACATCGTCGCTCTCAACGCGCTCGAAGAGTTGCCTTACTACTACACGTCATGGCTCGAGAAGCAGCAGGGCAAGGCGCCGTCCACCAGCGCTCCAGGCAATTGCAGCGCGTTCGTCGCGACGGGCAGCTACACGGCCGATCGGCGGATCGTGATGGGCCACAACAACTGGACCAACTACGTCACCGGCGAGCGGTGGAACATCATCTTCGACCTCACGCCCCAGCGCGGCTTCCGCATCATCATGGACGGACTGCCTGGCGTCATCGTGAGCGACGACGATTTCGGCATCAACTCGAACGGCGTGATGGTGACCGAGACGACGATCACCGGGTTCCAGGGTTTCGACACGGCCGGCACGCCGGAGTTCTTCCGGGCGCGCAAGGCATTGCAGTACAGCAGCAGCATCGACGACTACGTGCGCATCATGCGCGAGCGAAACAACGGTGGTTACGCCAACGACTGGCTCATCGGCGACAACAAGACCGGCGAGATCGCGCTGTTCGAGCTGGGCCTGAAGGAGTGGAGCCTGCGCCGCACGGCCGACGGCTATTTCGTCGGCTCCAACTTCCCGGTCGATCCGAAGCTGACTGCGGCCGAGACCAACTTCGACGTGAAGGACCGCGGGAGCTCACCGAACGCACGCCGCACGCGCTGGGAACAGCTCATCGCGGAGAACAAGGGCAAGATCGACGCCGAGATCGGCAAGCGGATGGAATCGGATGCCCACGATGCGTTCGAGAGACGGCAGGGCCCAAACGAGCGCACGCTCTGCGGGGTGGTCGACAACTCGCCGCGCGGTTGGCCCCCCGACTGGGGCAAGTTCTTTCCGGGCGGCACCGTGCAGGCGAAGGTCACCGACGCTCAGATGGCATCGCGGATGGAGCTGTTTGCCGCGATGGGACATCCGTGCGCGCCCGACTTCCAGGCGGAGCCGTTCCTCGCCGCGCATCCGGAGTACGGGTGGATGCGAGGGCTGCTGCGCGACATGAAGACGCAGCCGTGGACGCTCTTCTCGAGCGCGATGACGCAGCCGGCAACCCGTTGACTGGCGCAGCAGGCGGCGGAGTTGCCCAAGCTCCGTGGCAGATAGTCCCTCTCACCAGTGCAGGTTCGCCACCCAGATGTCGCTCTCGTACTGCGACACGGCGAACCAGAGGCGGTCGGGGCCGATACCCGGCCGTACGGGCTCACCCAAACCGGGAACCGTCGTCGGAATCGCCTACGGGGTTCCCGACCTCGAGACCGGCACCATGAGATGCGCATACGGCGTTCCCGCATACATCACCCAAGGCCCGCCGCCTGAAGGCGTCGTCGGCCAGCCCGCGAATGCCGCGCGTGCGTTCGGCGCAATGATCACCACAAACGGTGGGGTGACCATCCACTGCTGCCCGGAGTCCGGGGCCGCCTTGAACGGATCGGTGTTGCTCGCCGCCATGCCGCCTCTGAGCGCATAGATGACCCCGGTCGCCGACAGCTGCGGCGGCCGATGCTTCAGAATGGCGTCGAAGAACTTCATCGCCTCCTTGTCGAGGCAGGCCGGGTCATTGGCCGGCGTGCTGGGGTCGTCGGGGAAGCAGGTCCACCCGTTCGTCCCGGCGGCAAGCTGTGCGGGCGAGGCGGTTTCGCTGGTGGGCCAGTCGAGCACCGTTGCGCCCTTGCCGATCTCGAGCGGCGCCGCACTCCGGGCGTTCTCGATCTTCCACTCCGGCGTGCCGGGCGCGGGGCCGACGGGCGACTGGGCTGGCGGCGGTGCTTCCTTCTTGGCACAGGCGATCGCAAGCACGCACGCGAGCAGTGCAGCACGATAGCGCATGGGGCTCGTCCTTCGGCGGAGGGAAGGTCGCGGGTTCCTTGGACGAGCGTCATTTTGCGGCGAGCAGGCAGGTTCGAATAGAGCCCGAGTGGAGTCGGGATTGCCGTCCAGCCGCACCGTGCCAACCGGGCCGACCGGGAACGGCCTTTCCAGGCGAAGACCCACAGCTGGGTTACCTGAACAGGCCGCAGCGGGGCAGTCCTCGCCCGCTCGCTCCAGGGGGCGTGGTGTGGCCCCCCTGGAGAGATGGTGCGGTCCGCCCTACTGTGGCGGCGCCTTCGTGAAGTCCCCTGCCTCCACGATCGTGAACTTGGCGGGATTCACGTACTTCCGCATCGCCGCGTTGATCTGGTCTACAGTCAAGGCCGACACGCGCCGCTCGAGTTCGGCGTCGAACGCGAGGGTGCGGTTCAGGAACAGGTAGCTCCCCAGCGTATTGACGAGCATCATGTCCTGCGACCGGTTGACCTGCCGGTTCTGGCGCCATCCCGCCTTCGCCTGCTCGACCTCGGTCGCCGTAAAGCCGTCGCGGAGCATGCGGTCAATTTCCTCGTGGAACGCCGTCTCCAGCCGCCGCACGTTCTGCGGGGCATAGATGGCGTACGTCATGAACGTCCCAACCGAGTCCAGCGCGCCCGCGCCGAGCCCGGAGCCGACGCCGTAGCTCAGCCCTTCCTTCTGACGAATGCGCACCGCCAGCCGCGAATTCAGGAACCCGCCCCCCAGCATGTAGTTGCCGAGCACCAGCGCCGGATAGTCGGGATCGTCGTCGCGGAGCCGGAGGTTCAAGCCGACGAAGAATGCCGCGTTGGGCTTGTCCGGGATCTGGATCACGATCGTCGTGTCGGGGCGGTCCTGATAGACCTGCGGCACCCGCTGGTAGGGCTGCCGGCTTCTCCAGTCGCCGAAGCGCTCCGTCACGAGCCGCGTGATCTGGGCCTGGTCGAAATCACCCACGACCGACAGCTCGGCGTTCGACGCGCCGAAGAAGTCGTCGTAGAAGCGGCGCGCGTCCTCCACGGTCGCCGCCGCGTAGTCCACCGCCTGCTCCTCCAGCGTCGCCGTGTAGCGCGGGTCGCCCTTGGGGAAGGGGTTCAGGTACCGGCTCAGCGCCTGCTGCGCCCGCGTCATGGGCTCGCTCTTGTTTTCCTCGATCTGGGCGAGGTTCTCCTGGCGAAGGGTGCGGAACTCGGTTGTGTCGAAGGCCGGCTCACGCAGCACCTCGCTCAACAGGCCCAGAACCGCAGGGAGGTTCGGCCGCGTCGTCTCGACCATCGCCATCGCCTGCGTGGCGCTCCCGAACACGTTGACGCGCGCCTGGAGCTTATCGAGCGAATCCTTGATCTGCTGGCGTGTATGGTGCATCGAACCGCGCAGCAGCATGTCGGTCGCGAGGTCGGCGATCACCGCCTTCCCCGTCACGGCCGGAAGAGTGCCGAACCGCAGCCTGAGGTAGGCGTTCACCGACTGGCCGCGCGTGCGCTTGGAGAGCAGCGCGAGCTTGAGCCCGTTCGGCAACGCACTCCGCACCACGCGCTGCTCGATGTTCTCCGGCGACGGGTCGAACGCCTCGCCCGCCACCCGCGCTGTGTCGCCATGGTAGCTCTGTACGAGCGCGGCGACGTCGGGCGCCGGCGGTACCTCGGCCCGCACCGGCGCCGGCGTGGGAATGAACATGCCGACTGTGCGGTTCGACGGGAGCAGATAGCGTGTCGCGACCTCCTGCACCGCCGCGGGTGTCACCGCCTTGAGCCGATCCCGGTACAGGAAGAGCAACCGCCAGTCCCCCATCGCCGCCCACTCCGACAGCCAGAGGCCGACGGTCGAGGAGTTATTGAGGTTGAGCTCGATGTTCCGGAGCAAGGCCGTCTTGCCGCGCTCGACTTCCTCGGCAGCAGGCACCACGGTCACCGCGGAGTCAATCGTCCGCTCCAGCGCGACGCGCGCGCTGTCCAAGGGGTCGTCCTGCCGCACCTCCGCGTACGCGAACAGCACCCCCGGCTCCTTGAGCTGATACGTGGAGGCGCCGACCATCGCGGCCTTCTTCGTGTCCACCAGCGCCTTGTAGAGTCGGCCCGACGGCGCACTGCCCAGGACCTGCGCCAGCACCGCCACGGCTGGGAAGCTCGAGTCCGGTCCCGCCGGAACGTGGTACGCCGCCATCACGACCTGCACGTCGCCGACCCGCCGCAGCGTCACGCTCCGCTCCCCATCCTGCGTCGGCTCCACGGTGTAGGTCGGCCAGATCTGCATCACGCCGGTCCTGTCGGGACGCGGGATCCGGCCGAACTTCTGCTCGATGAGTTGCAGCGTCCGCCGCGGATCGAACTTCCCGGCCACCACCAGCACCGCGTTGTCGGGCCGGTAGTACCGATGGTAGAACAGCTGCAGCCGCTCGATCGGCACCTGCTCGATGTCGCTCCGCGCCCCGATCGTGGAGTGGCCGTAGTTGTGCCACAGGAACGCCGTCGAGAGGACCCGCTCCTCCAGGATGTTGAACGGATCGTTCTCCCCCATCTCGAACTCGTTCCGGACCACCGTGAACTCGGAGGCGAGGTCGTTCTTGGCGATGAAGCTGTTGACCATCCTGTCCGCTTCGAGATCCAGCGCCCACACCAGGTTCGTGTCCGTCGCGGAAAACGTCTCGAAGTAGTTCGTGCGGTCGAACCACGTGGTGCCGTTGGGCTGCGCCCCGTGCTCGGTCAGCTCCTGCGGGATGTTCCGGTGCCCCGGCGAGCCCTTGAACATCATGTGCTCGAGGAGATGGGCCATCCCCGTCTCGCCGTACCCCTCCCTCCGCGACCCCACCAGGTAGGTGATGTTCACGGTGATCGTCGGCTTGGACGAGTCGGGGACGAGGAGCACCCTCAGCCCGTTCGACAGGTCGTACTCGGTAATCCCTTCTACGGTGGGCCCACGCACGGCGGCCGCGGGAGCCGCTTGGGTCGCGCGAGCAGGCCGACGCGCCGGAGCGCGGGGCTGCTGTGCCGCGAGCGGCATGGCGAAGGCGAGGAGCAACGTCCAGAGTGCGCGCACGATGACCTCCGGGGCCAGATGGCAAGCAGGTGACGCCGCTGCGGAATGCTTCCGAGCCAGCGGCACTATTCTACGGCCGGGCGTGAGGTGGGCGTCAGCCCGGCCTTACAGTCAGGCCGACCGATCCGGTCGGCTTTCCGCTGGTTCCCTTGGGGCGCGGTCCCTGCGCGGCCTACGCCGGAACCCGAACAGGCCGCAGGGGGTCACGGACGGCGACGCCGTAGGGAATCGTTCTCCCGATGTTCCGGGGCCGTCGCGGCCGCGACAAGGCGGTGGTGCCCGACTTCAGGGCGGGCCTCGTTTCACGTCCGAACGCAGCCGGGTACTGCTATCGCGTCGCCGAACCGATCGGCAGTCTCCTGACGCGCCGCCCCGTCGCTGCGAAGATCGCGTTGCACACGGCCGGAGCGATCGGGCCCACGGGTGGCTCTCCGATGCCACCCTGCTGGTCGCTGCTCGGAACCGGATAGACCTCCACTACCGGCGCTTCCGCGAGCTGCAGCGCTCGGTAGTCGTGGAAATTGCTCTGCGCCACGCGGCCGCCGCGCAGCGTGATCTCGCCGTAGAGCGCGGCCTGCAGCCCGAAGAGCACGCCGCCCTGCATCTGCGCTTCGAGGCCCGCGACGTTCACCACCTGCCCGCAGTCAACCGCACAGACCACCCGGTGTACCGTGACGGCTCCGTTGCTTGCGACCGAGACCTCCGCCACCTCCGCGCACGTCGTGACGCCCCACTGGCAGAGCGCCACGCCACGCCCGTGTCCCGCTGGCAGACGCGAGCCCCAGCCTGCACGTGCCGCCGCCAGCTCCAGCGTCCGCAGGTGCCGCGGCTTGTCCACGAGCAGCGAGCGCCGCAGCTCCAGCGGGTCCTTTCCCGCGGCCGCGGCCACTTCGTCGAGGAAGGATTCCACGACGTACGTGTTGTGCGTGAGCCCCACCGACCGCAAGTAGCCGAGCGGGACGGGCAGCTCCACGGTGACGAGATCCACGAGCAGGTTGGGGATCGCGTACGGCAGGTGCTGCGCGCCGGTGAGGAGGGAGTCGTCCATCCCGTTTTGTAGCGCCGCGAACTTGACGCCGATCGGCGGCGCCACGATCCGGTGCGACCAGGCCACAGGCCGGCCGCTCGCGTCGAGCGCGGCCGACAGCCGGTTGTAGGTGGCCGGCCGATAGAAATCGTGCTGGATGTCGTCCTCGCGCGACCAGACGACCTTGACCGGCGCCCCGACCGCCTTGGACAGCTGCACCGCTTCGGCGACGAAATCAGACTCCAGGCGACGTCCGAAGGCACCCCCAGAGTACGTGGTGTGGACCCGGACCTTGCCCACCGGCAGCCCGGAAGTCTCGGCCGCGACCTGCTGGGCGCGCGTCTGGTTCTGAGTCGGGACCCACGCCTCGACCTGGTCTTGCCGCACATCGGCCGTGCAGTTCATCGGCTCCATCGGGATGTGAGCGAGAAACGGGGTCTCGTACTCGGCATCGACGCGCCGTGCGGCCGACGCGAGCGCAGCGCCCACGTCGCCTGCCGATTGAGCGACCACGGCCGGTCCCGTACTCCGCCGAACGAGCTCGGCGCGGATGCCGTCGGAGTCGAGCGACGCAGCCACACCCGGGTTCCATTCGACATCGAGCGCTGCTCGCCCCTGCGCGGCCTGCCAGTAGGTGTCGGCGAGGACTGCAACTCCGGGCGAGCGTCCCACTCCCCAAGCGCCATCGCCCTTCCAGGAGATGCCGTCCAGTGAAACGACGTGGCGCACGCCGGGCAGCGCCCGAGCCCGGTCGGCGTTGAACCGCACGAGGCTCCCCCCGAAGACCGGGCATCGCTCGACCGACGCGACGAGCATGCCCGGCAGCTTCACATCCAGGCCGAAGACCGCACTCCCGTCCACCTTGGCTGGCGCCTCGAGCCTCCTCACCCTTGTCCCGATGAGCTTGAAGTCCTTCGGATCCTTGAGCGGCGGATTCGGAGGCACCGGCAGGGTAGCTGCCCGTCCGACCAGTGCGCCGTATGTGCGTCGGCGCCGGCTCGGCGTGTGAATCACGGCGCCCCTTTCCGTCCGGCACGTCGCGGGGTCCACGCTCCACTCCGCGGCGGCAGCGGCCGTCAGCATCGCCCGCGCCGACGCTGCGGCTCTCCGCAGGATGTCGAACGAAGTGTAGACCCCCGTGCTGCCGCCCGTGCTCATAGATCTCGACCAGGCGGACGGGTTCTCCGGCATAGGACCAACGCTCACCTTGGACCAATCCGCATCCAATTCATCGGCGACGATCATGGCGAGCGCGGTGTGCGTGCCCTGACCCAGCTCCGACTTGTCGAGCGTGACGGTGACAGTCCCTTTAGACGCGATGCGCAGCCAGGCGTTGGGGGCAAACCCCGCCTCGGCCTGTGCGGCCACTGCGGTTTCGCGCGGGGGAAGGTAGAAGGCGATCACGAGCGCGCCGCCGACTTGCCCGGCGCTGCGGAGGAACTCCCGCCGTGTCACGCCAGTGCGGTCGCTCATCGCACACCTCCCTTGGCCGCGCGATGAATGGCGGCCCGGATACGCTGATAAGTGCCGCACGTGCACAGGTTGGTCAGCCCGGCATCGATCTGAGCGTCCGTCGGGTGCGGATGCTCGGCCAGCAGCGCCACGGCAGCCAGGATCTGTCCCGACTGGCAGTAGCCACACTGCGGAACGTCCTCCTCGATCCAAGCGCGCTGGACGGGGTGACTTCGTTCTCGGGAGAGTCCCTCGATGGTCGTCACGTGCCGCCCGGCGGCGGCCGACACGGGGAGGACGCAGGTGCGCACGGCCTCCTTGCCGATCAGAACAGTGCACGCGCCACACTGCCCGATTCCGCACCCGAACTTGGTCCCCGTGAGGCCGAGCACGTCGCGGAGCACCCAGAGCAGCGGGGTGTCCGGCGCCACGGCGAGGGCGACACGTCTCCCGTTGACCGTCAGAGCAATGGAGTCCATTGAACCGCCTCCCCAGAGGGCATGACACCGCCATTTCTTGCGACCGCCCGCACTGCTACGCGGCCGCCCGTCGCCGATTCCTAGCGCGGCCGCCCGACGGGCATGATCCCCATCGGGCGCTGGCCCGACGGGAGTCCCACGATCTGCGTCACGGCGCTGTCCTGGGCCGAGGCCGCGTACGTGGTGCCGAGGCCGAGCGCGGCGGCCTGCAGGTACATGTTCTGCGCCGCGGCCCCAACCTCGATCGCGATGAAGCGCTCGGCCCGATCGCGGAATCGGCCGGCTGCGCGATCGAAGGCGCCCGCGAAGACCACGACGGCCGCAGCATCCGCGATCCACGGCGCGTGGGCGGCGGTGGTGACGAACTCCGGCAGCTTGTCCCCCGCGGCGACGGTTTCGATCTCATGGCCTGCGGGCTTGTAGTGGTAGACCCCCGCGGGAAGGTCGCGGACCCGCGAGACCAGCACGTACAGCTCCAGCGGGTATGCGGCCATGGCGGACGGCGCGGTGCGGTGGCCGTCGGGCCGGTTTACACCTTGCGCCGCCCACAGCAACTGCCCGAGATCAGCGAGCGCGATGGAGTCGCGGACGAGTGAGCGCGTCGAGTGGCGCGCCCAGAGCGCCGCTTCCAGGGACATCACCCCTTGGTGGCGCACCTCCGGGAGCTTGATGCTGGTGGGTGGTTTCTCTTGCGCCCGGACGACGCAACAGGGTGACGCGATGAGGGCCGTGGCAATCGCGGCCCCTGCCAGGATCGTTGCGATCGGCTGCCTCATGGCACACCTCCTCAGATCGGCTCAAGTAGCGCGATAGTGTGACGCCGGGCGGCCGAAACGCAAACCGGAATCCGGACCATTCCTGTTGGTGAGGGCGGGCGCCGCTGCGTCGACAGCCTGCGTAGGGGCGCGGTGCCCGGACCCGCCGCGAGGCGCCGTCAGTGCGGCGCGTGCTCGAGCAGTACCTCGAGGTACCGGGGCCGCAGCTGCTGGTTTGCTAGGGCCTGCTTGAGCGACGGGAGCCTGAGGATCGCCCCCAGCACGGCGGCGATGGCGTCCTGTGAAGGACGGACTCCTCTGAAGCGATCAACCGGCTAGTGCGTCGCGCCTCGGCGGTGGACGATGTCCCGCCCAGCCATCCCTACGACGCACACCGTAACCCCGCAGCGTTGGGGCACGGCCTGACGCAACCTCGTGCGTCTTGGCTGGCCCATCGGCGCGAGGCCCTGAACAGGCCTCGGGGGTCGGGGCTCGTCGGCGCTCCCACACTCCGCTTCTCGCTACGCCACTCTCTTGAAGTCGATATATCCGCGCTCGACATCCGTGCGGACCAGTTGCACGCGGAGCCGGTGACCTACGTCCAAGCCTTCAACCCCGCTTTCCAGTCTTCCTTCCACGGGCGGCTGCAGCAGACGGACCCACGTGCCTTTGTCAGCCGCGCCGGTGACGACGGCATCGAATCGCTCGCCGATCCTCGTCTCCAGCAGAATGGCCGCGGCGGATTTTGTGACTTGTCGTTCGACCTTCTTTGCCGCGTCTTCCGCTTCGGTGCAGTGCCCGGCGAGCGCCGCCAATTCGTCGTTCGCGTACGGCAGGGATCGTCCCGCCAATGCGGCCTTCAGCAACCGTTGGGTAATCAGATCGGGAAAACGGCGGTTCGGGGCGGTGGAGTGAGCGTAGTCCTTGACCGCAAGACCGAAGTGTCCGGCGGCACTGCCTCCCGGAAGTTCGACGACGTATTCACCCGCACCCAGGAGCTTGATGACGCTGAGGGAGAGATCCGGAAAGCGCAGAGGATCGGCGGCCTTGGCCGCCACCAGAAACTGATCCAGGGCCCGTGCGTCGGGGTCCTTCGGCAACGTCGCACCCCGCTCCGCGGCAAGCTCGACGATCCGATCCCAGCGCTTGGGTACGCGGACGACGCGTCGCAGCGACGGCAACTTCTTGGACGCGAGGTATCGCGCGCTCACGCCGTTAGCGGCGATCATGAAGTCTTCAATGATGTCCTTGGCCCTGTTCTTCGTGTCGGCTTCCAAGTCCTTCAGCTCATCTCCATCAAAAACCGGACGTGCTTCGATTGTCTCGAGGTCGAGCGCCCCGTGCTGGTGCCGAAGCGCTTTCAGTTGCTGGGCCACGCGGTCCTGGAGTCGGAGGTTCTCGTCCAGACCGCTGACCGTGCCGATCGCTTGTGGCATCGGCCCGTGGCCCTCCAGCCAGCTGGCGACGCTGTTGTAAGCAAGTCTTGCACGGTTACGCACCGTCGCTCCATAAAGGTCCGAACTCTGAAGCGACCCATCCCTGGCGAGAACCATTTCAATGACGATGGCCAGGCGGTCTGATTCATGGTTGAGGGAGGTCAGATCCGTGGAGAGTCTCTCGGGCAGCATCGGAAACGTCTCGGCAACCGTGTAGACCGAGGTGGTGTTGTCCCGCGCATGATCGTCCAGTGCCGATCGCTGCTTGACGAGGGCGTCCACGTCGGCGATGGCGACCAGGACCTTTGTGGCCCCGTCGGGCATCGCTTCGGCGACCGTGAGCTGATCCAGATCACGCGAATCATCGTTGTCGATGGAGCACCAGAGCAGGTTTCGGAGATCACGCGTCGCCGCCTCGGTTCGCGTCGCCGGGCCGTGGATACCGTCCAGCTCGGCGAGCGCCCGGGGTGGAAAGTCCGGAACCAGTCCTCGTTCGAGCATCGCCCGATGGGCAATGCCCTGCAGGATCGAGCGGTGTTGTCTGTCGTCTGTGCCAGTCATTTCAGTCACCATCCTTGGCGAATCCGTCTACCGAATCGCGCCTCGGCGGCGAGCGACCTGCCCGCCAGCCACACAACACCTGCCGAACCTAACCTCAGCCGCCATACGACCGTTAGGCTCCAGGCGCGGTCTAGAGCCGTGTGCATCCGAAGGGGCCGGCCGCAGGAACCTGAACGGGCTCAGGGGGTCAGCAATAGGATCTGATGCGTGATCAGGGCTTCCGAAGTCGGGACGGCGGGATTTGACGCGTCCCGCCGCGTGTGGCCGGCGCCGGGCGCAGCCCGGCGAGCGGAGCGAGGCCGCGCAGCGGTCGCAGCTCAACCCGCGACCCCCTGAACCCCATTCGTATCGTGCAGGGCCCAAGTTCCGGCAAAATGCCGGATGGCCCAAACGGTCCAAACCCTAGAAAGTGGCGGATTGGCGGCGATTCCGAGCGTCGGCACCGGATCGCGATGTCGGAAGATGTCGGATGAAATGTCGGAAGATGCCGGAAGAAACGGACCCGCAAACAGACCCCACAACGCCATCTACCTGTGTTGTCGCTCCGCCGAGTCGAGCGCCGCCTGCGCGTCCGTGATGAGGTGCGCGTACTCGGGGTCCGGATGGGTGAACGCCGCCCGGAACAGGTCCCACTGCCGCCGTGCCTCCTTCACCTTCCCCTGCCGGGCCAGCAGAACGATAAGGTGTTGGCGCAGGTACGACTCCGCGGCCACGTAGACCTCGATATCAACAGCCCCCGACGCAAACGTGCGCCGATGCTCCACCAGCTCTCCCAACAGCGTTGCCGCCGAGTCCGTCCGCCCCAGCCGCTCGTAGGCATCGGCCGCGAGCCAGAACACGGACGTCCCGAGCTCTTCGCGAATCGGAATAACTGACTCCCGGAGGATGGCTCCCGTGCGGCGCACCACGGCGGCCCAGTCTCCGGCCCGCCAGGCGATGGCCGCCTCGACCGTCGCCCGCCAGTATCCTGACTGGACCCGATAGTCGAGCGTGTCGGCCGTCAGCCGCGGCAGCGCGGCGCGCGCCGCTGCCGTGTCCCCCGCCAAGGCGGCTTGGACGGCTCCCTCCCAGGTCGTGTCGAGCCGGGCCGGGAGCTGGACCGGCCGCCCTGTAGCGAGCGACACAAACATGGCGAGCGGAGACCACGTCGACAGCAGGCTATCGCCCGCGCGGACCTCGCCGCGGACGTAGTGCAGAACTCCACGGAACATCGCAGGCATAAACGGGGATTCCGTGCCCCGCTGAGCGAAGCGCCCGAGCTCCGTGGTCAGGCTTTCTGCCTCGCTCCACCGCCCGTCGTACAGGGCGGCGTAGATCAGCAGGTCGAACCGCCTGGCCTCGGGCACCCTGGGCGCGATCTTCCGCGCCTCGTCCGTCCGGCCGAGTTCTAGCAAGATTACCATGTGGTTGTAAGGGAGTGCCGCTGCCTCGAAGGGCTCAAGCGCGAGGGCGTGGTCCACCGCTTCGAGTGAGGCTTGAGGCCCGACCAGCAACCCATCTACCATGCCCCGGTAGTTCCACGCCCGTGGCTCGTTCGGCCGCTCGCGCACCCACTGATCGCACGCCTGCCGCGCAGTCTGCAGATGCCATCGCAGCTGCTCGACCAGGCACGACCGTTCGTACTGCGCCGCGCTGGTCATCCGATCCGGCCACCGCGCCGCCTGAGCGAACGCTGCTCTGGCCGAATCCAACTGGTAGAAGGAACGGTACCAGATCCTGCCGAGCTCCATCCACGCGGACGCGAAGCGGGGATCGAGCACCAGGGCCTCCCGCAGTCGTCCTAACGCCTCGGAATCCCTTCCCACCTCGAACGATAGCCGACGCGCCTCAGCGTACTTGAGATACGCCGCGAACGACGGCGTCATCACCTCCGGCATCGGTCGTTCCGCTTCGAGCGCCCTCCGTTGCTCGCCCAGCCGCGCTCGAAGCGCCTGTGCAGCGGCCTGGAGCGCGGGGATCAGCGCATCGTCCCCGCTCGCCACCCGCTGCTCCGCCGTCAGCACCTCGCCATTCTCCGCCCGCACCAGCCGCAGCAGCACCGAGTACGATGTCCCTACACGATCCACGTGGCCGGTCACGACCGACCCGATACTCGCCCGCACCGCCAGCTCCCGCGCGGCGGCCTCAGTGACGGTCGTCGTCTCGGGCTTCCCCGCGAGCTGGAACCCTCGCCGGATCTGCTCCGTGGGCAGCGTGGCCGCGACGGTGGACTGATCCAGGACCGCAGCCACCAGGTCGCGCGCGGTGCGGCGGTAGGAGGCATCGGCCGTCCCGTCGAACTCCGCCACGATCACCCACGGGCGTGGCGCTGGAAGACGGCCAGCCTCACCACCACTCCGCCCGAGATTCAGCCGCCCCGACAGGGCGAGTCCCGTGAGCACCGCTCCTACGGCGACCGCTCCCCCCACCACCCAGGGCCAGCGGCGTCGCCCCGCTCGCGGCGCGAGGGGCGTTGCCAGCTCCAGCACCTGAGCTGGCGACAGCCGCGGCCCCAGCGCCTCCGCGAACTGCGCCACCGGGTTGAACCGATCGGCCGGTGTCTTGGCGAGCGCCCGACTGAGGGCCGCCGCCACCCACCCTGGCACCGCCGGCCGAACACCCGTGACGTTCGGCGGCTCCGCCGCCAGATGCTGCCGTACCACGCTCTCCGCCGTCGCCCCCGTGAAGGGCGGCTGGCCCGCCAGCATCTCGTACAGCACGCAGCCGAGGCTATAGAGGTCGCTCCGCCCGTCGAGGTCCTTGCTTCCTGCCGCCTGCTCCGGGCTCATATAGGCCGGGGTCCCCAGCGCGATCCCCGTCTCCGTCAGCCGCTCCCCGCCCGCCACATTGATCGCCCGCGCGATGCCGAAGTCGGCCACTACCGCGTGCCCGGACTCCAGCAGGATGTTCTCCGGCTTGATGTCGCGGTGGATCACTCCGTGGGCGTGGGCGTACGAGAGCCCGTCCGCCACCTCGCGGGCGATCCGGAGCGCATCGTCCAGCGGGAGCTGCTTCTCGCGCGTGAGCCGGTCGCGGAGGGACTCGCCCTCCACGTAGGGCATCACGTAGAACAGGAATCCGCCGGCATCGCCGGAATCGTGCAGCGGCAGGATGTGGGGGTGGGTGAGCCGCGCGCTGAGTTCGATCTCGCGCAGGAACCGCTCCGGGCCCAGCACGGCCGAGAGTTCGGGCTTGAGGACTTTGAGGGCGACGGGGCGGTGGTGCTTCAGGTCCTCGGCAAGGTAGACGGTGGCCATCCCGCCCTGCCCGAGTTCGCGCTCGATCGTATAGCGGTCCGCGAGCGCCAGGCGAAGCGTGTCGGAAACGTCCACCGCTTCACCGCCTACGTGAGGACGCGCTAACGTAGCGCACAGCCTGCCGGCCAGCCAGCAGAGCGGCCGCCGCAGCTGACTACTCGGGTCGCAGGATAGACGAGCGAGAGAGTCGGCTACGGGTCCGCCGATTCGTCGTGGCGCAGTCCGATGCGCCCTGACGCGTTCGGGTCTCGGCGTGCATCGTAAGTGTGCCTGGCAGGCGGATCGCCAGCGTACGTCCGCAGCCTGAGGGGAAGGAGACGGCGCAGGCGCCCCGCACTGGTACCTGGAGGGACTCATGAAGTCACGACACACCTTGATGCTCGCCATCTTGCTGGCGCTCGCCGCGGCCCCGGCCATCGCCCAGAACCCCCAGGGGCCGCCTGCCGATGGCGGCTACGCCCAGCACCGGATGCAGATGCTCCTGAACGGGATCACGCTGACGCCCGTCCAGCAGGCCCGGATGGATTCCATCCAGGCCGCGTACCGCGCCAGGATGCCGGCCAGGACACCCGGCGTGACGCCGGACTCGGCCACCCGCGCACAGCGGCGTGAACTCGGGCGCCGGATGGACGCCGACATGCGCGCCGTGCTCACGCCGGCGCAGCAGGCGGTCTGGGACAAGAACTATGCGGACCTGCAATTGCCGGGAGCCTGATGCTCACCTCACACCGCGGAGTCAGGGTGAGCAACGTGCTTGCGGCTGGTCAGGAGTAGGTCGCCGCCGACGGGTTCCGACTTCGTGAACTTGGGCGGCTCCGCACCCGAATCGGCACATCAACCAGTTCGGCGCAGAGGCGAACGGAGAGGGGGTAGCGCGATGAATCGTAGCCTCGATGTGCTGGCGGTGACGCTTGCTCTGGTCATTGGGACGGCGGCGCGAGCGCAGACGCCAAAGGTGAACCCTGTGTGCGAGCGGCTGCTGCCCGCGGCGGTTGTGGGACGGGTCGCGGGTGAGCCGAAGGCGGCCCTGATTCCCCCGGACCCGAGCGTCGGCGCGGGCGGGAACTGCAACTACGCGGCGGATCCAAGCGCGCCGAAGAAGGCGGTCATCCTCTTGGCCAACCTCAACGAGAACGCCGGACATGCGGACTTCGCCGTAGCCGCGGCGCAGGGCAGCCAGCAGCCGATCGCCGGGCTCGGTGACGAGGCCGTCGCCTCCGCGACCATCGTCACGGCCCGCAAGGGCAGGCTGCTGGTGGTCCTGAGTTCGTTCACCAAGGTGGATCTGAACACGTGGGCAACGAAGCCGTACTTCACCAAGGCGCAACTGTTGGACCTGGCGCGCCAGGTGCTGGCGAAGGGCTGAGCGGCGGTCGCTGTGGTCTGATCGTACCGCCGGGCGGCCGGGGATACCGCGGCGGTCGCCGATTGCGCACTTGTGCTGGTCGTCATGGCCGGGGACTTTAACAGTCGATGCATGGTGTCATGAACCGCGGCGAGCAGAGCACGCGGCAGCTACCGACCTAGGAACCGGAGATGTTCATGAGCTGCAAGGACGTCATGCGCGCGATCACCCCGGCCTGGGCTTCTTCCGCCCGCCTTCTTGCCGTCCTACTGCCGGTCCTGCTCCTGGGCGTCACGAGAGGCCTGGCACAGAGCGAGGGGTCCAACTCCGGCGACCTGTCGCGGCGCATACGGTATGACCTGGATTACCTCTCGACGGGCTCGGGCAACAGCGTGCAGCACTCGCACCTGCTCCTCCTGCTCACGCGCGGCCAGGTGGACACGCTGCAGCCGCCCGTGGACTCCGCCACCACGGCGCGGGAAGAGCGTGCCGCCGAGGAGGCCGGCCGCCGCACGGGTCACAACTCGGAGGCCATTCCCTTCGGCGGGCATTGGTACGCGGCCGCGTACACCAACGACTCCCTGTGGGTGCTGGGTCGCGCGCTGCACCGCCCCGGCGGCGACACGGCGCTCGTCGTGATGGTGGACCATGCCGACCACGTCGGCGGCGAGCCCGCGGTGTCGGGCGTCGCGACCATCACGACGCCGATGCCGGCGGCGTTCTGGACGATGGATACCGACCCCGTCGGGCAGCACCGCGTACTACTTGCCTGGCTGCAGCGTGACTCGCTGTTGCGAGAGTTCCTGCGCTAGGCTTCGAGCGGCTGCGATCCGCTCATGGCAGTCACGACTGCAGCCCAACGCTGTCTCCATCGACGCGGTGGGCGCCGGGCGCGTGAGCGGTCCGCGAACCATGTCCTGGGATGGGACGACGTCGTCGTCGGCTAGAGCGAAGAACCAGACACGGAAACGGACCGACCTCAGGCCCTGAACAGGCCTCGGGGGGTTGCTCTTCTCGCCCAGCCACGGGTCGGACCTACGCGCGCCACTTGACAGCCAGCCTATGAAACGCGTCGGCGCTCTCTACGGGAACCCTGTTCTCCAGCACCACTCGGGCGTAGATACCCATCAACTCCCGAGCCACCGATATATTGGTCTCGTACACGATGCCGGAGGTGATCCGTGAGACCGAAATCGAGAGTCGCCCTATTCCTACTCTTGATTGCCGTCGCCGCGCTGCCGGTTGAGGCGCAGCAACAATACCAGCGCCCACCGAAAGAGATCCTTGATGTTCTCGATGCACCTGCCGTCCCGGTCCCGATTGTCAGCTGGACCGGCGACGCGCTGATTCTTGCAAGGCCCCTGTGGTACCCGCCCATCTCCGATCTCGCGGAGCCGTTGCTCCGCCTCGCCGGGGTGCGCATCAATCCGCGCAACAACGCAGCGCATGGATCCTACTATTACGTCGGCTTTTCGCTTAAGAAGGTTCCCGACGGTCCGGAGATCCCAGTCACGCTCCCAGCCGGTGCTCGCGTCGGATACCCACGCTGGAATGCCGACGGCTCGAGCTTTGCCTTTACCAACATGACGGATACCACCGTCGAATTGTGGGTCGGCGATGTGGCGACGGCGAAGGTGCACCTCATTGATGGCATCAGACTGAATCCCGTCCTCGGCTATGCCATAGCGTGGATGCCGGACCAGAAGACGCTCCTGGTCAAGACGGTGCCGGCAGGGCGCGGCATGCCGCCGACTGAGCCGCGCGCGCCGATCGGCCCGCGCGTTGAGGAGAGCGGCGGTGTGGCCGCGGCGAGCAGCACGTACGAAGCGCGCGATCTCCTGAGGACGCCGTATGATGCGGACCTCTTCGAGTATTACGCGACGGCGCAACTCGCCATCGTTGACGTGACCAGCGGTGCGGCGACAATCGTCGGCAGTCCCGACGTCTTGGCGAAGGTGCAGGCAGCACCCGGCGGGCAGTACGTCCTCGTCGAGCGTGTGCGCCGCCCGTATTCGTTCATCCGGCCCTACAACCGATTCCCGACCGAGGTCGAGGTCTGGGATACGTCGGGAAGGAAGATCGAAACGCTCGCCAGCTTGCCGCTTGCCGAGCAGGTCCCGATCCACGGAGTTCAAACGGGACCACGGGAGCATTCGTGGCGTCCAACCGCACCGGCGACGATTGTTTGGGCGGAAGCCCTCGATGAAGGTGACACCTACAAGAAGGTCCCGCACCACGACCGCATCATGCTCAAGCCGGTCGGTGGCGCCGCTGTGGAACTGTTCCAGACCGAACAGCGCTTCTCCGGACTCGATTGGGTTGAGCGCGGCGGCCTGGCATTACTCACCGACTACGACGATGACAGGCACTGGGTACGAGTCTTCCTGCTCGACGCCGACAATCGATCAGCAGCACCCCGATTGGTTTGGAGCCTGAACTCCGACGATAGGTACAACGATCCCGGAAACCCTGTCTATCGCATGCTCCCCAGCGGAGCCCTTGCAGTCCGCGAATATCGCGGTGCGTTTTTCACGTCAGGCGAGGGCGCCTCGCCGGAAGGCAACAGGCCGTTCCTTGATCGCATTGACCTCTCCGGTCTGAAAACCGAGCGGTTGTTCCGTTCCAGTGGCGAGAGTCTCGAGTCGTTCCTCGCCTGGGTCAATCCTGCGGGCGGGACCTTCCTAACGAGTCGCGAATCGCCAACGGACCCGCCGAACGTCTACCTGCGCACGGTCGGTGAGCCGACGGCGCAGCAGCTCACCCGTTTTCCCGATCCAACCCCACAACTCCGGCAGATCTCGAAGCGACTGGTGACCTATCAGCGCCCCGATAGTGTGAAGCTCTCATTCACGCTGTACCTACCGCCCGGATACAAGGAAGGGACCCGATTGCCGACCGTCGTCTGGGCGTACCCGCTCGACTATACCGATCCGAGTGCCGCCGGTCAGGTCACCGCATCGCCGCAAGAGTTCACGTCGATCATCGGAGCCTCTCCGATCTTTCTCGCGCTCGAAGGCTACGCGGTGCTCGACAACACGGCCATGCCGGTCGTCGGTCCGACAGAGACCGCGTATGACACATTCATCGATCAGATTGTCGCCAATGCGAGGGCGGCCATTGATAAAGCTGTCGAGCTAGGCGTTACCGATCGGGACCGCGTCGGCGTGATGGGACATAGTCACGGCGCGCTGATGACGGCCAATCTGCTGGCGTGGTCGGACTTGTTCCGCGCCGGCGTCGCTCGCAGCGGCGCGTACAACCACACGCTGCGGCCGTTTGGCTTCCAAAACGAGCGGAGGACTCTGTACCAAGCGACGGATACGTATCTGAAACTCTCGCCGCTGCTGCACGCCGATCGGATCCACGAGCCGCTGCTCATCATCCACGGTGAACGCGATGCGAATCCCGGGACAGTGCCGCTGCAATCGGAAAAACTGTTCGAGGCCATCCGCGGAGTCGGCGGGACTGCACGCTATGTCGTGTTGCCGCTCGAGTCTCACGGTTACGCGGCGCGCGAGTCCGTCGAACAGACTCTGTATGAGATGGTGACGTGGTTCGACCGCTACGTGAAGAACGCGCCGCCGAGGGCACCGCGGTGATCGCGCACCCAGACTGACCTCATGACAACCTGAACAGGACTCAGGGGGTCATTGTCACCACCAAGTTGGTTCCGGGGCGGGGCGAGGAGTCCTTCTGACGAGGTGTCAGGTGCGATGCCCGAATTCGGGCTCATAGCCCCATATCGCGCCTGGCTATAGACGTGGTTGGCGATTCTCAGGGCTAAGCGAAGCTCGTTCGGGGCGGCTGTCGCGAGAGCTGCCGCCGTTGGCCACGACGGCCGCGGCAAGGCCGTCTCTCAACGGGGTTGACCGAACAACGTCCGGAGCTCGGATCCGCTCATGCCGGTGTTGTAAGGACGAGAGTCCGGCTCGAACTCTCTGCCACGCGCGAGCGAACCGACGATCACGGGATCAAAGCCGGCATCCCGCACCAAGCCAGCCGCAGTCTCGAGAGCCTTCGGATCATCGCCAGCCAGCGGAATGCCAACCCGATCTCCGTCCCGATGTGCTTCCTTCTCGAGCGTCTTGAAGTACACCGTGTTGAACGCCTTGACCCAACGGCTGCCGGGAAACATCGCGGCCGCCCAGCCAGCCGAACCCTGCGGGTGCTGTGAGGCGTGGCGCGCCGCATCCCCATCACGCCGTTCGTAGGCATTCCCGGTATCCAGCACGATCTTGCCCGTGAGTGACAGCACAAGATCCCGCGCGAGGTCGGGAACGGCCTTGAGCGGAACGGTCAGCATGACCACATCACCAAATTCCGCCGCCTGCTTCGGCGTTCCGGACGACGCACCCTGTCCGAGCGGCTCCACGAGAGCTTTGAGGGTGTCGGGATGACGTGACGCCATGCGCACCTCGTGCCCGGCGTCGACCCACAGCTTCGCCAACGTCGACCCGATCATCCCCGCCCCAATGATCCCGATGCGCAACAGAACCTCCTCGTGTCGTGGACGGTGACGAGAACTGTCTCCGCTCCGTGATTCCCGGTTGTTCATCCGTATAGCTCGGTCAACCATGGCGGGTATGGAAGCCGGGGGTCAAGGTTGATGTCGCGGCCGGCGCAAGGCACACGCGAGGCCCTGAACAGGCCTCAGGGGGTCAGGGCTCACAACGTTCCTGCCGCGAAGACCGCGCTCGGCAGCGCTCGACGGGACGCCGTGTCAGAGCCAGCGCGCGACCAGCGCGAGCATAGCGAAGGCGAGAACGAAGAAGGCTCCCACGGTGATCAGGTTGGCGATCGTCTCGCCCCCGCCACCGCTGGCCCGTAGCCGATCGGTCGCATAGTAGGTGCCTCCGCCCACGCCACCCGCGACGCCTACCGTGAGAATGAGCAGCGCCCCGGCGCGCATCGACAAATGCCTCGCGAGCCCGCCCCGCACCACGTACCAGAACAGCGTGAACCAGAGCGCTACGGCGATGCCTTGAAAGATCCGGGTGCTGAGCGGCGATCTGTGGAACTGAGCCACGACGGCCTCGCGAACCCACTGCTCACTGCCGCGCTTCACTGATGAGCGCCTCAGTGGCGGGCGCCCGCCAGCCACACTACACCTGCATCACCTCAGGTCCACTGTCCAGCCACACAACTCCACGAGCCTCATGCGCCCAACCACTCAGGCGCGGGCTGGGCCGCACGTTTGTCATGAGAGCCCGTTGCCTTCGGCACTACTCATGCCGAGTACCAGCCGTGGGTGAAAGCCCACGCGAGAGCCAGCGCGGTCGCTAGAGCGTACGTGACGACGGCAGCCCGGCACGCCGCGATTCGAAGGTTGTCCAAGCCGGAACGAAACAGCCGGCCGCGCGGCACGCCGTGGCCGATATAGACAACGGGATAGAACCCAAAGACGACCATCGCGACCGCCGCATACGGCGACGAGAACGCGAACCGAGTCGCCAGTTGCGTCAGGAGCGCAACCACGGGGCCGACAATCCAGCCGAAGGCCACCGCGTCCTTCGGTCGCCAGAGCAGAGCGTTGCGCGCCGCAAGCAGCTTGACGTTCCGTAGCGCAAAGACGAGGAAGACTGCGCCGAGTGGCCGCCAGACGAGCCACAGGATCGCCAAGCCCACAAGGTAGAAGATGATCTTTACGCCTACGGAGGAGGCCGCGGCGTTGTCCGCAGTCACACGCCAGAGGTGCGCACCGGCGGGCAAAGGAGAAGGAAGAGAACTGTGCGCCGCAGAGAGGCCACGCCGAGACCGCTCGGCGCGAATCGCCTCGAAGTACTCAGGAGCTACATAGACTGTGGGGCCAAGGGCGAACTGCTGGAGCAAGAACTCGTCACTCCACTGGCTACACTCCTTGACGAAGTCAGCAAGGGACTTCATGGCGTGCGCCTTTCCTCAGAGCTTGTTCGCGCCGCCTGACGACATGCGCCTCAGCGGCGGGCGACGCGCCTGCCGGCGGCACAACACCTGCACCAGTCCAATTATACCGCCAGCAGCTCAAACCTCGCGGCCCTCGCGCCCGCCCGCTGCAGGCGCGGGTTAGGCGGCGAATTCACCGGGCGCTCTGTCTCAGGCCGAAGGTCGGCTGGACTGTCGGCACCCGCGCCAACCGCGGAACGGGACCGACGCCTCTTCCCTCGAACCTGCAGCCGGACTAGCTTCGTCCGCGGCGCTCTTGCTTGGTACGACCCCCCACCGACGGTGGGCCGGGACACAGAACAATTGCTCGCGCAATCGCCCCAACCCCGTCTGCGATGTCGGCGGAGTTGGGTTGTCTGCTCCGCGGGGGCCGCAGTGCGGATCTTGCATGTCCTGTCGCAGGTGGAGGTGACGGGGGCGGAGACATATGCCGCCACGCTCATCGCGCAGCAGGCGCTGCAAGGCCATGAAGTGCTCGTGGTCTCCGACACGCTCGCCACGCCGGTGGCCGCGGCGTATGTGCCGATGCCCATCGCCCGCCGGGATTACCCGCATCGTATCCGGAACGTGATCGGGCTCAGACGGTTGATCCGGAGGGACCGGATCGACGTTGTGAACGCCCATTCCCGCGCGGCCAGCTGGGTCGCCTTCTTCGCTACGCGGGGCACCAAAGTACCGCTCGTCTCGACCATCCACAGCCGCCAGTGGGCGCCGCTGCAGAGCCGGTGGTACAGCGTCTATGGAGAACGGGTCGTTGCAGTCACGGAGTGTCTGCTCGAGCACATGCGGGACGATCTGGGAATCCCAGCCTCGCGCCTGCGGCTGATCCGCAACGCGGTAGACCTCGATCGTTACCGGCTCGGGCTCGAGCACGCGGACATCAGGTCGCAACTCGGGCTCAACGGTGAGCCTGTCATAGCGCTCATCAGCCGCCTGTCCCACGGCAAGGCGGAAGTGGCAAGGTTCTTTGTCGGGCAGGTCTTACCTCGCGTTCGCGCCGTCGAACCTCGCGCGACGCTGATCGTCGTCGGCGGCCAGAGGATGCCGGACGGCCTCTCCAAATTCGTCTCGGCCACGGAGACGCGGCTGGGCGTCGGGTCCATCCGCCTCGTCGGTCACCAGCCCGACGTCAGAGGCTATTTGCAGGCGGCCGACGTTGTGGTCGGGTCCGGGTCGGTGGCCGTGGAAGCGCTCGCGATGAGGCGCCCGGTGGTGGCGCTCGGCCAAGGATCGTACCTCGGCGTCGTGTCGGAGTGCAGCGTGGCGGAAGCACGCACCTGCTTGTTTGGCGACCACACAGAGACCCAGCCGCGCGACGCCGAGCAGGTGGCCAAGGACGTCGTCGCGCTGCTGCGCGACCGGGAGCGCAGGCGGAAGCTCGGTGAGTGGGGCCGGTCGTTCGTCGAACAGGCGTATAGCCCCGCGCGGGTCCAGCAGCGGTTCGACGACGTGTACCGGCAGGCGCGGCTACGGCGGCTGAGCGGCGGCAGGATCCCGGTCCTGATGTACCACAGGGTCGTAAGCGAACCGGTGTGCGGGGGCCGACACGGCACCTGGGTGACGGTCGAGCGGTTTGCAGGTCATCTCCGGTCCCTGAAGCGCCGCGGGATGACGACCATCACGCTGCGCGACTGTGCGGCCGCGGCGCGGGGCGAGAAGGGGCTGCCGCCGCGGCCCGTCATCCTGACCTTCGACGACGGCTACCTGGACAACTACACCAATGCTTTCCCGCTCCTCAAGAAGCTCGGGATGACGGGTGTGATCTTCCTGGTGGCGGATCCCGCGCTCGCCTCCAACGCCTGGGATGCCCCTACAGGAGAGCCGTGGGCTCCACTGATGACTCGTGACCAGGTTTTGGAGATGGCGGAGTACGGGATCGAGTTCGGGTCGCACTCGCTGACGCATCCCCGGCTCCCCGACTTGCCGGGTGAGGAGCTGCGAGCCGAGCTGTGCGAATCGAAGGGCATCCTCGAGTCGTGGCTACGGCGCCCGGTCTCGTCGCTGGCGTACCCGTATGGGGCGGTGGATGAGCGAGTGAAGCGCGCCGCACGGCAGGCAGGCTACGAGTTCGGCGTCGCCACGAACTCCGGTCCCATCCGCTTCGACGAGGACCTGCTCGAGATCCGCCGTGTCCACATTCTGCCGTGGACGGACGCCTTCCAATTCTGGAAGCGCAGCTCCCCGTGGTACTTCCGCTACAAGACGATCAAGGGCAATCTGCCGCAACACCCGGTTCCTCAACCCGCAGGGTCACGTCACGCAGCGGCGAGATTGGCGGATGCCGACGAAGTACCTGCACCGCACGAGTTGGCGGCAATGAGATAAGACCGGCAGCGCCGCTGCGGGCCACCCGCCAGGCAGCCACACAACACCGGCATTACCCCAGGTCAACTCACCAGCCAGGCAACTCCACGAGTCCCGCGCGCTCGCCCGTTGCCGGCCCCGCCAGACCGCGGCGCCGCGGGCTGGCGGCTTCATGCGCTTGCTAGGCGGCTGCCGCTTTGCCAACCGGCCAGAGGATCAAGGCACCGGCTACGATGGCAAGGAGAGCCATGAGCGTGCCCAAGCCTGAAAAGCTCAGGCGGAGCAACGGGATCACGCCGCTGAGGATGAGCCAAATGCCCAACAACAGCATGCCCCAGTCCTTGGTCATTTTCACTGAGAGACTCCTGTGAAGGACGGACTCCTCTGGGGGAACCAACCGTCTAACGCATCGCGCCTTATCGGTGGGCGATGCCCCTGCCAGCCATCCCTACGATGCACACCGTGACCCCGAAGCGTTAGGGCGACGCGAAATCAAAGCCTGGTGCAGTCTCGCGTGCTTCAGGCGTGCCCACGGCCGTGGCGTCAAGCAAGCACCTGAACAGGCTTCAGGGGGTCGGCCCTATCGCCCGTGTCCCCCGCTCGCTTGACGTTGCAGCCGTAGGCCGTGGCGTCAAGAACGTTCGGCGGGGTCGTACTCTGTTGGTCAGCCAGATCCCGCGGTACGTTTGAGCCCGGCAGCGCCTACCTACCATGGCTACCACCCTGCGGTGCCCGGCGTGCAATGCCGACCTCGAACCGAACGATCGGTTCTGCGGCAAATGCGGCGCGACATTGCCGCCCACGCCGACCACGCCGACGGAGCAGGTCGCGGCGTCGGCTGATACTCCCGCAACCGACGCGGCCCAAGACGAGCAACTTGAAGCCGCACTGAAGGAAGCCATCGCCCCGAGATATCAGCTGGTGCGAAGGCTCGGCACCGGCGGCATGGGCAGCGTCTTCCTCGCGCGCGAACCGGCCCTCAAGCGGCTCGTCGCCGTGAAGGTGCTATCCCCGGCGCTTGCAGCGAATCCGACCGCGCGAGCCAGATTCCAGCGCGAGGCCCAGGCGGTGGCGGGGATCTCGCATCCCAACGTCGTATCCGTTTATGCTGTGGGGGAGCTGGCCGACGGCACGCCGTACTTCGTCATGCAGCACGTCAGCGGCGAAAGCCTCGCCTCACGGATCGAGCGCGAGGGACCCGTGGCCCCCGCAGAAGCCCGGCGCATGCTCGGCCAGACCGCTTCCGCACTCGCCGCGGCCCACGCGAAGGGCATCATCCACCGCGATATCAAGCCGGCCAACGTCCTGTACGACGAGGAGTCAGGACGCGTACTCGTCACCGACTTTGGGATCGCGGCGGTGCTGCCGGCCTCGGAGGCCGAGGCGCCAAGCCACCTCACCGGTACCGGGATGGCGATCGGCACGCCCCAGTACATGAGCCCCGAGCAGCTGCTCGCGGAGAAGGTGACCGACCGGACTGACATCTATAGCCTGGGCCTGTTGGCCTACGATCTCCTGACCGGCGCGGGCCCCTTCGCGGTCAGCTCACCCGTCGAAATCGCGGCAGCGCACCTTCGTGACACCCCCCGACGGTTGTCAGAGCTGAAGCCCGACGTGGACCACGAGCTTGAGAGCCTCGTCGCGGCCTGCCTGCGCAAGAACGCACAGGAGCGGCCCACGGCGGCGGACTTGACGCAGCGGCTGGGGGCCGCGGACACCGTGCTTGAATGGCCACCGCCGGGCCTCGACGCACTGCTCGGTCGCAGCGGTAAGCTCACGCGCGACTTTGGGCTTGCCAGCACGATGTTCACCTTGCCGCTGCTCCTCATGGTCGGATTCGGACCTTGGCTTGCAGCGACAGCAGCCGGGATACTCCTCCTCATCCTGGTGCTCGCATCCCTGGGCGGGGCGATTCTGCTGGTCCTCGCGGTACGGCAGGCACTGCGGCTTGGCGGCGAGATGTCGCGCGCGGTGCGCACAGGCTACGGGTGGCTCACCGTGGCTGAAGTGCTGGCCGATCACCGCGGCGACACCGGCGCGCTGATCGCCGGCACGCGGGAGTACGCGGCGCTATCGCCCGATGCGCGTGACCGGTTTCGGTCGGCGCGGGTGAGTGCGGCGCTTGCCCGTGTCCTCGCGTCCGCCGTCGCCGGCCCCGCCCTTGTGCTCGCGTTTGTAGTCGGGCCGCGAGGCGCCGCGGGTACAACCCTGATCCCGGCAGTCGTGCTCCTGCCTGTCCTGGTGCTCATGGTCCTGGGCGCCTGGCTTGGAGCACAGGAGTCACGCTCGCTGCGCGCAGCCCGGTCCGGGCTGCGTCGGAGACCTACCGCCGGCACAAGCGGACAATTCGTGCGTGCCTGGTACGAGAGCTTCGAGGCGGCGCGGCACGAACAGCGGCACGGCCCCGGTCCCCGCACGAGGCCGGCACTCGGCCGCCTTGCGACCGTCGCGTTGGCGGTCGGCATCGTGGGCGCTGCCGTGCTCGTGATTCCAGTCCTCGTCGTCAGCGCTGTGGGCCCTGTCTTCTGGCGGGACGACTACTTCCGGCGCTACATCCTGACCGACGTCCCCGTGAGCCCTTGGCAGCGGAGGGTAGAGTTGACCGCCGCTGCGCGACGCTACCGTCTCCCCACGGATCCGGCGATCACTCCGCTCGCTGCAGGCCGCGCGATGGTCTCTGTGACCGGGGCCCCGCCGCGCACCGGCCTCCGCCCGCTTCTCGGGCTCCCATCCGGCGGGCCCGACTGGTTTCCGGGCGAAGGCATGCACCTCTTCGACTTTGGGCGGGGCGTAGGGATCGGTGCCAGCCTCCTCTATCAAACCGACACGCTCATCGCGCGCGCAGTCCACGGCTTCACGCCCGCTCAGAGCGCATACCTGATGCGAGTGGCGGCGAACCCGGGCTTCGACGCGCTCCGAATCCTCGCCCACGCCCCGGGCCTCGATGGGCTCGGTGCGACGTACGCGCTGCCGTTTCCCGACTCTGCCACCTGGTCGGATCTGCGCTGGGTCCCATTTGTGTCCACAAGGGACGCGGGACGCGCCAGTGTGGCGCGAGCCGCACTCCTGCTCTCGCAGGGAAGGCGAGAGGAGGCCGAGACCGCGATCCGCGAAACGATTTCGTTCGGTCTGCTCCTGATGGACGAGGCCATGACTCCGTTCGACCTGGTCGTCGGCAACGTAGTCGCGGGGACGGGTCGCAACGCGCTGCTCGCCTTCTACGAGGTAACCGGACGCACGCAGGAAGCGCACGCCCTACGTGCCGCTAGGGACACCGCGGTGAGCCGCTACTTGGCTGCGCAGGGCTCGGGCCAGGAGCAGGCGAACCCGTACGTGCTGGACGTGCCCGCCCTGCGCCGGCTCCTGATCGGTGAAGTGCAGGATTCGTCCCTGACTCGCGCGCTTCGCTGGTCGATGCTGCACAATCTGATGTACGTCCAGTGCAGCAACGCTCGCGAGGTGATGGTCGGCCCGGACGCCGACCTGCGCGCCGCCGCCGCCGTCGCGAAGCAGGCGCTAGTTCGCTATCCGAGCGATTCCGCGATGTTCACGCTGGTCGAGGCGACAGCCGAGCGTTTCCAGCGCCGCGACCTTCCGCCGGGAATCGCTACCGTCCTGTTCGATGCGGCGCGATTCAGCGGCACGCTGCTGCGCAATCACCGCATCGCGGGCTGCCTCGCGCCCGTCCTCTACACCCTGTTCCGACCCGAGTAGCCGGCCGCAGCGGGCCAGTTGTTCAAGCGACCCCCTGAACAGGGCTCAGGGGGTCAGCACGACATCCTGCAGTGACGGGCAATGCACGTGAAGGGCACGAACACGGGGTGGGAAGCGCGAGAAACGGCAACACTACGGCAACGATCCGGTGAGCAGCGGAAAGCCCCGATCCAGCAAGCTGCTGCCAGATCGAGGCTTGAGAAGTCGGGACGGCGGGATTTGAACCCGCGACCCCCTGAACCCCATGAGATTTCGCCGGATACGACAAAGTGCAGCATTCACGCGGAGTTCCGGGCATCGGTGTCGTATCAGCAACGCGATCTCTGAGGCCGATGTAGTACTGAAACTCACAACGAAACACACACCAGCGACCCCCTGATCCGTACCACAGGGGGTCGTTGTTTTCACATCGAGTTGGGCCCTCGGAAACGACCTTGGAACCTACTGATCAAGAGCCGGAGCTGGGGCGGCATCGTTTTCGAGTGGGATCTGGCAGACTGTCGCGTCTTCGGTCTTGAAGGCGATCAGGTCATTGCGGATGGCGCCGCTGGTGCGGCGGCCCAAGGTGCGGCCGTCGGCGATCAAGCCCCGCGACGAAACGCCGGGCCGGGGCATCTGAAACAAGGGAGTGTCCAACGGCCCGGACTCGATCCAGACCCAGAGTCCACCCCTGACTCGGGAGCCGCCCTTCATATGAGAAGGCTCACAGCCACAAGCCTGGTTCTGCCGTTCGTTCTCGCCGCCTGTGCCCACCGGCCGCAGGAGTTCGACGCCACGCCGCAGGCCCCCCAGCCCGCGCCGCAGGGCGTGAGCCTGGCCGGCACCTGGACCTACAACCCCGACGCCAGCGACCAGCCGGGCCAGATGAGCCCCCAAGGTGGCGGCTTCGGCGGCGGTCGCGGCGGCCCCCCGCCCGGCGGCGGGTTCGGTGGGCGGGGAGGGTTCGGCGGCGGGATGGGTGGGAGGGGCGGGCGTGGCGGCCGCGGCCCTGAAGGAGGGCCCGGGAGCGAGCAAGGCGACAGCACCCTGCGCACTCCGCCGGAGCGGTTGGTGATCACGCAGACCGACAGCACGATGACGATCGGTCCCCGCACGCCCCGCGACAGCGTGACGTACACCCTCTATTTCGACGGCCGTGATGTCGCTGCGCCCGCGCTGGGCGGCTCGCAGATGACCATGAGGGGGCGCTGGAACAAGAACCGGTTCGAGGTGAGCCGCCAGTTGCCGAGCGGGGGGACGCTGACCGAGGGCTACGAGATCACCAAGCACGGGCAGCGGCTGGTGATCCACGTCAAGGTGTCTGGAGTTGCCCCGCTTTGGTGGACAGTTGACGGCTTGGGTTTCAAGCCGCAGTTGAGGTGTCGCACTCGTACTGGATCGGCGACCGCTGGCCGAGCGCGGAGTGCCGGCGGTGCGGGTTGTACCA
>JBEKVZ010000015.1:0-35405 GCA_049513575.1 Gemmatimonadales bacterium | reverse complement strand
TTTCAACAGCCCCCGCGTCGGCGCCTGCGGCGCGGTACCAACTCCCTCACGAGCACCGGGTGCGCCGCGCGGCCCCGACCGTACACCCAACCCTGCTTTTCGCGGGCACCGCGCATTCCTGCCTAACAACGAATAGACTGGACTGGCGGGAAGGGGAGGGCGGGAAAAGGCCGGTCCGTGTTCGGTCCCGGCGCGTTCGAATGATGTCCCGCCTCGACCCCAAGCCGCGCCTGTTTCCCAAGGTACGCAATAGAACGATCCGCAGAAACACTGCAAGGCCTGCAGTGTAGTGCGCCCGCGTCAGGCCCCCGTTAGGGGAGTCCGTCTGCAGTGTTTCCGCGCCTTGGTTGTCCTCAGTTGGGGCTACGGCGCAACGAAGTCAGCTGCTCGCCCTACGCTCCCAGCAGGTCCGCTGGGCTGCGCACGCCCAGGCCGCCACGGTTCAACACGTGGGTGTAGATCATCGTCGTCCGCACGTCCTTGTGCCCCAGCAGCTCCTGGACGGTCCGGATATCCGCACCGCTCTCGAGGAGCTGCGTCGCGAAGGAATGCCGCAATGAGTGGCAGGTCGCCGGCTTGGGCACGCCGCTGGCCTTGAGCGCCGCGTGAAACGCCCGCTGCACGACGGTCTCGTGCAGATGATGACGGCGCACCGCCTGCGTCACCGGATCCACGTACCGCCGCGTCGCCGGAAACACCCACTGCCACGCCCACTCCTTCGCCGCTCCCGGCAGCTTCCGGTCGAGCGCCCCGGGGAGCACGACGCTCCCGCCCCCCGACGCCAGGTCCCGCCCGTGCTGGCGCCGCACGGCCTCGAGATGCGCTTCGAGCGCCGAGCAGACGACCGCCGGCAGAACCGTCACCCGGTCCTTGTCCCCCTTGCCACCCCGCAGACGGATCTCGCGCCGCTCGAAGTCCACATCCTTCACTCGGAGCTGCAACGCCTCGAGCAGGCGCAGCCCCGCGCCGTACAGGAGCACTGCCACGAGCCAACAGTCTCCCTCGAGATGGGCGAGGATCGCCCGGACCTCGCTCTGCGTCAGCACGACCGGCAGGCGACCGCCTCGCTTGGCGTGCACCATCCCGTCGAGCCACGCCACCTGCCGCCCAAACACCTCGCGGTAGAGGAAGAGCAGGGCGCCGAGCGCCTGGTTCTGCGTGGAAGCGCTCACCCGCCTGCGCACCGCCAGATCGGTCAGGAACGCCGAGATCTCGCCGTCACCGAGCTCGGCCGGATGGCGCATCCGATGGAAGACGACGAAGCGGCGGACCCAGTGGACGTACGCCTGCTCGGTCCGGCGACTGTAGTGGCGCAGCCGCAACGCCTGGCGCAGCTGCAGCAGCAGCTTGGGAGCGCGAGCCGACGGGCCGCCCCGCGAGGATGGGGACGCGCCCGCCGCCCGCCAACTGGCCGGTGCCGCGGCCCCCGCGTGAGGCCCCGCTCCTGCGGTCGCGGGCGCGGCATCCTCCGGCGGGAGCGTGCGACCCAGGTGCTTCAGGACGCGCTCCGACAACAGAGCCGCCGCGCCGGCCGCAGTCGAGGCAGGATCGGCCACGCGTTGACTCTGCACCCGACCCGCGGAGAAGCGTCACCGAATCGTTGCGGCGAAGAGCCCCGCGCCGCACCGGGCATTTCACTTGACGCCCGCGGAGACGGCGCCCCATACCTTGGGTGGGAGGTGCGATGAAGATCTCGATGCTCCGCGTCGCGGCGGCCTTGATCGTGAGCGCGCCGGAAATCGCGCGGCCGGCGGCGCTGCAGGCCCAGCAGGGCAGGGCGGGCGCCGTTCCCGGGTGGGCCGAGTTCACCCGCGCCTTCGACGCGTACGCCGACTCGGGGAAGGTCGTGGGCGGGAGCGCCGTGCTGGTGCGGGACGGGCGGATCGTCGCCCGCCACGACTACGGCCTGGCCGACCGCTCGCGCGCACAGCCGGTGAACGACCGGACGATCTTCCACTACGGCTCCATCACCAAGACGCTCACCGCGATCGCGATCCTGCAGCTCAGGGACCGCGGGCGGCTGACCCTCGACGACCGCGTCACCAGCTACATCCCGGAGCTGCGCCGAGTGCACGACCCGTACGGCGCCATGGACAGCATCACGATTCGGATGCTGCTCTCCCACTCCGCGGGCTTCCAGAACCCGACCTGGCCGTACAAGCAGGGAAAAGATTGGGAGCCGTTCGAGCCCACCTCCTGGGAGCAGCTCGTGGCGATGATGCCGTACCAGGAGCTGCTGTTCCGCCCGGGAACGCGGTGGAGCTACTCGAACCCGGCCTACATCTACCTCGCCCGCATCATCGAGCAGCTCACCGGCGACCCGTGGGAGACCTACGTTCAGAAGAACATCCTCTCGCCGCTGGAGCTGACCCGCAGCTACTTCGGCGCCACGCCGTACTACCTTGCCGCGAACCGGGCCGACAGCTACGCCTTCCGGCGCGACTCCTCCGGGCACGACGTGCTCTACGACTACGGACGCGAGTTCGACCCCGGGATCACGATCCCGAATGGCGGCTGGAACGCGCCGCTGGCGGACCTCGCGGCGTACGCCGCCTTTCTCACCGGCTCGACCCATCCCGACACGGCGCTGGCCCGCCGCTACGACGTGGTGCTGGGCCGCGCCTCGCTCGAGGAGATGTGGCGGCCCGTGCTGGCCGTCGGCGACTCGGCGGCGCCCGACGGCGGGCCGGAGTCCATGGGGCTGGGCTTCTTCGTGGTGGATCGCGGCGGCTACAGGCTGATCGGCCACACCGGTAGCCAGGCGGGCTTCCTCGCCTTCCTGTGGATCAACCCGGCGACCGGCACGGCCGCGATCGCGGCTCTGAACACGAACACCGAGGTTCCAGGCGCGAAGAACGCGCTCGCGCCGATCATGCGCGCGATGCTCGCGCTGCTTCACTGACGTCTTGATACGCCGGGCGCCGTAGTCCGCCGCGCGGGCATTGACGGGCGGGACGCGGGCGCCGCATTGGTTCGAGCGTGAAGCGACGAGACTTCCTCAAGGCCGGCCTGGTCGGCGCAGCGCTGGCGCGCGCGCGGCACGGCACGCCGCGCCGCGGCGAGCCGGCCGTCGCGCTGGTCGGCGACCCCGCCGACCAAGTCGCCGCGGCCGCTCCAGCGCGCTGGGCGCTGGAGGAGCTGCGCCGCAGCCTCGCCGACGCGGGCGTCGGCGTGCGCACGCTGGAGAGCGTCGAGGCGGCGAGCCCGGACGAGCTGTGCGTCGTCGCCGCCGGCCCCGCCGCGCCGTCCGCGGCGGCGGCGCTGTCGGACTTGAGGCTCCGCGCGCCGGACGCACCGGAAGGCCTGGCGCTCCTCGAGGGTCGCGTCTCGGGGCGCCGGGCTGTGCTCGCCTGCGGCGCTGATGCGCGAGGGCTGGCCTACGCGCTCCTGGAACTGGCCGACCGCGTGCGCTCCGGTACGCCTCCGGCACAGGCGCTCGCCATTCCGGCCCCGATCGCTGAGACGCCCGGCAATCGCGTGCGCAGCGTGATGCGCCAGTTCACCAGCGAGACGCTCGACAAGCCGTGGTTCTACGACCGCGACGGGTGGATGCGCTACCTGACGATGCTCGCCACCCACCGCTTCAACCGGCTCCACCTGGCCTTCGGCTTCGGCTACGACAGCCTGCAACATGTGGCTGACTCGTACTTGCTCTTCGCCTACCCGTTCCTCGTCGGCGTCCCCGGGTACGACGTGCGCGTGACGAACCTCCCCGACGCGGAGCGGGACCGGAATGTCGAGACGCTCCGATTCATAAGCGACGAGGCCGCCGCGCGCGGCCTCGACTTCGAGCTGGGCATCTGGATGCACGGCTATCAGCTGTCCGACAGCCCGAGTGCGCGGTACGTCGTCGAGGGGCTCACGGCGGAGACGCACGCCGCCTACTGCCGCGACGCGCTCACCCAGGTCCTGAAGGCGTGCCCGGCGATCTCCGCCGTCGGCCTGCGCATCCACGGTGAGAGCGGCATCGCGGAGGGCAGCTACGACTTCTGGAGCACGGTGTTCGAAGGCGCCGCGCGCGCCGGCCGCGCGGTCGGGCTGGATCTGCACGCCAAGGGCCTCGACGAGACGATGATCGAGCGCGCGCTCGCCACCGCTCTTCCGGTCAACGTGTCGCCCAAGTTCGCGGCGGAGCACCTCGGCCTGCCGTACCACCAGGCGGCGATCCGCGAGCTGGAGATGCCCGTTCCGGGGAAGAGCGGCGCCGGCCTGATGACGCTGAGCGAGGGCGCGCGCGTCTTCACGCGCTACGGGTACGCCGACTTCCTCCGGGAGGACCGGCGCTACACCGTGCGGCCGCGCGTCTTCTCGGGCACCCAGCGCCTGCTGGCCTGGGGCGACCCCGCGTTCGCCGCAGCGGGCGCGCGCGCGTTCCAGTTCTGCGGGATGACCGGCGTCGACCTGATGGAACCGCTCACCTGCCGGGGCCGGCGCGGCACCGGCACAGGGCGGCGCGTCGGCTACGCGGACTTGGCGCTCGCTCCGCGCCTGGACTGGGAGAAGTACGACTCGTGGTACCGCTCGTGGGGCCGGATGACGTACGACCCCGCGACGGGCGCGGAAGTCTTCCACCGCTCGCTGGGCGGGGACGAGCGCGCGCTGGCCCTGGAATCGGCCTTGGCCCGCGCCAGCCGCATCCTGCCGATCGTGACAACCGCTTACCTCCCGTCGGCGGCATGCGACGCTTACTGGCCGGAGATCTACTGGAACCAGCCGATCGTGGCCGAGCCCTCGCCGAACCCGTATTACGACACGCCGGCGCCTCGGACCTTCCAGCATGCCAGCCCGCTGGACCCGCAGCTCTTCTCCTTGGCGAGCGAGTGCGCGGATGAATTGCTTCGAGGCGAACGCGGCGGGAAGTACTCACCGCTGGAGGTGGCCTGGTGGCTTGGCGATCTCGCGGATGACGCGGCAGGTGACCTCGCGCGCGCGGGTGCGCAGGTGGCGCCGGACCGGCTCCGCCTCGCGACCGACGTCGGGATCCTCGGCGGCCTCGGCCGGTTCTTCGCCGCGAAGCTGAAGAGCGGCGTGCTGTACGCGATCCACCAGCGCACCGGCGATCGGCGGGCGCTGAGCGAGGCGCTGAACGCGTGTCGCGGCGCCCGGGCCGCGTGGGCCGAGCTGGCCGAGCGCGCGCGGGGCGTCTACCAGGCCGACCTCTCGGCCAGCGACCGGTTCTCGGAGCGCGGCCAGTGGGCCGACCGGTTGCCCGGGATCGAGGACGACATCCGCGACATGGTGCTGCACATGGGGGCCGCGACCGCCACCCCGGACCGAAGTACTGCGGCCGCCGTGGATCAGGCGCTGCGCGATCCGCGGAGGGGCCCCGCGCCCTGCACGCACTCGCCGCCCGCTTCTTTCCGGCCCGGCGCTGCGGTCCCGCTCACGCTCGCGATCTCCGGCGGGCGGCAGCCCACGTCGGTGCGCCTGCGCTACCGCCGGGTCGATCAGGCCGAGCCCTGGGAGTCCGTGGAGATGGCGGTGCAGGGCGACGTGTGGGGCGCGAGCATCCCGGGCGCGTACGCCGACCCGGCCTATCCGCTGCAGTACTACTTCGAGGTGACGATCGGCGTTCAGGCCTGGCTCCATCCCGGCTTCGCGCCCGACCTCCTGAACCAGCCCTACTTCGTCCTGCGCCGGCTCTGACGAGGTAGGGGGAGGGCGCCGCTCACGCGAGCGGCTCCTCCATCGTCCGCATCTGCACTTCGATGATGCGTGACCCGGCCGGCTGCGTGCAGGCCAGGAGCACCACCGCCGCCACGTCCTCCGGCTCGAGCATGCCGGACGCTGCCACTGCCGCTTCCGTGCGGCCCTTGCCGAGCGCGAATTCCGTCTTCACCCCGCCGGGGCAGATCGCCCCGACCTTGATGCCGCTGGCCCGCAGCTCGCGATCGAGCGCCTGCGCGAAGCCGACCTGCGCGAACTTCGTCATGCAGTACACCGCCTCGTCGCCGAATCCGTACACGCCCGCCATGGAGGAGATCATCAGGATCGTGCCCGCCTTCTGGCGCAGCATCACCGGCACCGCGTGCCGCGTGAACAGGAAGGTCGAGCGCACGTTGGTATCCATCAGCTCGTCGTACTCACTGGCGCTGGTGTCGACCAGGTTCCTGTAACTGCCCGACCCGGCGGCGTTGATCAGGATGTCGAGTCTGCCGAACGCGTCTGTGGCGGCCTGAATCGCACCGACCGCCGTGCTCTCTTCGCGCGCGTCACCCGCGAAGGTGACTGCCTGCGCGCCGGCTGCCTCCAACTCGCGGCGCAGCGCGTCCAGGCGTTCCCGCCGCCGCGCGGTCAGCACCACGCAGGCACCCTCGCCGGCCAGGGCCCGAGCGCTGGCCCGGCCGATCCCGGAGCTGGCCCCGGTGATGAGCGCGACACGGTCCCGCAGTCTCGTTGGCATAGGTCCTCGTCAGATGGTCTGCCTGAGGTCGCCGCTCAGCGCACCGGCTCATAGCTGAGCACGACGTTCCCGTTCTTGAAGGCCCGGGTGCTCTTGAGCCGCAGCGGGAGCTGCTGCGCGATCCCCTCGAACATCGTCCGGCCCTTGCCGAGCACCGCCGGAATCACCACCACCTGGTACTCGTCGATCAGCCCCGCCGGCGCCAGCTGCGCCACGATGCTGCCGCTGCCAAGGATCACGATGCCCGGTCCCGGCCCGCTCTTCAGACGCCGCACCTCGGAGATCAGGTCGCCGGTGAGGAGCGTTGTGTTCTGCCACGTCACCGACTTCAACGTCCTGGAGACGACGTACTTCTGCAGGCGGTTCATCCCCGCGGCCACGGCGGGCATGGCCTGCGCCGCGGCGGGCGTGGGCCACCAGCCCGCCATCAGCTCGTAGGTCTTGCGGCCGAACAGGAGCGCACCGTCGCCGCTTGCGTTGCTCGAGCTGAACGCGTTGAACTCCTCGTCCTGCTGGTTGTTGTACGCGAAGCGCATCTCGCCGTTGGCATCCGTGAAGTAGCCGTCCAGCGACGTCGAGTTGAAGACCAGCAAGTTGCGCACGTTCACTCCTCCCGGATATGAGGCGCGGGGCGCCGTTGCCGGCGCCCCGCGACGAGCCTGACAGCGGAATGCGGGCCTTCTAGTGCGCCGCGGCCATCGCCGGCGCGAAGCTCATCGCCAGCACTTCCTCGATCTTCGGCAGCGCCCACTCCAGGTCGGCCTTGGACACCGTCAGCGCGGGAGCGAAGCGCACGACCTGGTCGTGCGTTTCCTTGCAGAGGATGCCCCGCTCGGCCAGCGCCTCGCAGTACGGCCGAGCCGTGCCGGCCTCGACCTTGATCTCCACGCCGATCAGCAGCCCCTTGCCGCGCACCTCGACGACCTGCGGCGAGTTCATCTTCCGCAGCTCACCCATGAACCACGTGCCCAGATCGTGCGCGCGGTCGGCCAGCTTCTCCTCGACCAGCACGCTCAAGGCGGCGCGGCCGATCGCGGCCCCGAAGGGGTTGCCCCCGAAGGTCGAGCCGTGATCGCCCGGGTGGAAGACGCCCATCACGTTCTCGTCCGCCAGGAATGCCGAGACCGGATACATCCCGCCCGCCACGGCCTTCCCGACGATCAGCGCGTCGGGCCGGGCGTTCTCCCACTGCCAGGCGAACATCTTCCCGGTCCGGCCGAGGCCGGTCTGGATCTCGTCGTCCACCCAGAGGACGTTGTGCCTCTTGGTGATCTCGCGGATCTGCTTCAGCCACCCGTCTTTCGCCACGATGACCCCGGCCTCGCCCTGCAGCGGCTCGGTCAGGAAGGCGCAGGTGTTCGGCGTGATCGCCTTCTCCAGCGCCGCGGCGTCGCCGAACGGGATGATCTTGAAGCCCGGCGTGAACGGCCCGAAGCCGTCCTTGTACTGCGCCTCGGTGGAGAAGCTGATGATCGTCGTGGTGCGGCCGTGGAAGTTCCCGGCCGAGACGATGATCTCCGCCTTGCCCTCGGGGATCTTCTTGACCTTGTAGCCCCACTTCCGGATCGCCTTGATCGCCGTCTCGACGGCCTCGGCCCCGGAGTTCATCGGCAGCGCCTTCGCGAAGCCGGCCAGCTCGCACAGCTGATGGAGGAACGGCCCCATCTGATCGTTGTGGAAGGCACGCGACGTGAGCGTCAGGCGCGCGGCCTGCTCCTGCGCGGCCTTCACGATCCGCGGATGGCAGTGGCCCTGGTTGACGGCCGAGTAGGCGCTGAGACAGTCGAGGTACTTCTTCCCGTCCACGTCCCACACCCACGGGCCCTGCCCGCGCTCCAGCACCACGTCCAGCGGCTTGTAGTTATTCGCGCTGTACGTGACGACTTCCTTGAGGAATTGCTCTGACCGGCTCATCTCGCTCTGACCTCAGGACGGCGGAAGGATCTTGAACATGCCGGTGCCGCAGACAGGGCAGGTGCCCTTCAGCGCGGGCCGGCCGTTGGCCATCTTCACTTTCTTCACGTTCGCCATCATGCGCTTCGCCTTGCACTTCACGCAGTAGCCCTCGCCCTCGGCCATCGGGCTCTTCTTCGCGGCCTTCTTCGCGGGCTTGGCGGCCTTCTTCGCGGGCTTGGCGGCCTTCTTCGGCATTGGCGTGCTCTCCAGGTTGAGGGTTCGACGTCGAACTCGTCGCGGAATATAGCCGCCGCGGCCCGGTTGTGTAGCGACGGCGCCGCCGGTGCTCAGGGGGTCCCGGCGGCCCCCCGCCGCTGCGGGCCCCGGCCCCTAACTACCCTTGCGGCGCGCGATTGCCTATAATACGAACAAATCACTCCAGATACGAGTTGCCGATGTTCGTTGCACGCCTTCTGCTCGCCGCCGGCGCCGCCGCCATCGCCGGCGTCTCGACCACGTCACGGGCTGCAAACCCCGCGCCGCAGCGGATCGACGTCGTCATCGAGGGCCACTTCGGGCACTTCACGCCGACCGAGATCCAGGCCAACTACGGCGATACGATCCACGTCACGCTGAAGGCGATGGACAGCGCGCATGGCTTCAAGGTCGAGGGGAAGGACTTCGACATCACGGCCTATCCGGGTCTGCCGGCCGAAGTGACGTTCGTGGCGGACTGGGTGGGCGGCAAGGAGTGGTTCTGCACTTTCGACTGCGGCCCGCAGCACGGGACGATGTCAGGGATGGTGGTGGTCACGAAGCGCGAGTGACAAAGGCGGTTGTAGGTTGTAGACAGACGAGGCGCCTCGGACATCGGGGCGCCTTTGCTATTCCGCAACCTACAACCTACCACCCACAACCGTTTCTCACTCTCCCGCCAGCTTCCGCAAATGGCTCGGCTTGAGATGGTATAGCAGCGTCCCCTTCCCGGCTTCCGCCGGGCCGTCGAATTCGATCCCCACCACGCCGCTCTTCTTGAACGCGATGCTGACGTCGCGGTCCTTCGAGATCAGCGCGCCCGTGAGGTCCGAGAGGTCCGGCTCGTGGCCGACCAGCGCCACGGTGGAGCTGGGCGGGAACTTGGCCAGGAACTTCACGACTGCGCCGACCGAGTACTCGTGGCCCAGCTCTTCGGCGACCTGCGGCGCCTCGGTCCAGCGATAGCCCTTGGCCATGATGTCTGCGGTCTCGCGGGCCCGGAGCAACGGGCTCGTGACGAGGAAATCGAACTTGATCCCCATCTTCTTCATCGCTCGCGCCGCGGCACGCTGCTCGGCGCGCCCTTCGGCCGTGAGCGGTCGCTGGTCGTCGTCCGGCCAGGTGTTGGGGTCGCGGGTCTCGGCCTTGGCATGGCGGATGAGGATGACTTCCATATGGCCAATATGTTGCAGCACAACGGGCGCCGTGTCGAGATGGCGGCTTTCAGGCGATGATCCCGCCCCCCAGCACCCGGTCGCCGCGGTACAGGACCCCGCTCTGGCCCGGCGAGACGGCGCGGACGGGCTCGAGGAGTGCCAGCTCGAGGGTATCCGGCCCGGCCGCGCGCACTTCCGCGGCCGCCGGGCGGGCCCGGTAGCGGATCTGCACCTCGCAGCGGTCCCCGGGACCCAGCGGATCGGCCAGCCAGTTCACGTCCTCGAGCGAGACGGCCCGGGCCTCCAGCTCCTCGGCGGGGCCGACGACCACCTCGCGCGACTCGGGTCGGATCTGGAGGACGAACAGCGCCCGGCCGGGGCGGGCGGGGAGGCCGCGCCGCTGGCCGACGGTGTAGCGGGCGAACCCCGCGTGCTCGCCGAGCCGCTCGCCCGAAGTCGTCACGATCGGGCCGCTCTGGAGCGCGGGCGCCCCTGGCGGCAGACGCCGCTCGAGCACGTCCACGTAGTCGCCGGGGACGAAGCAGATCTCCTGGCTCTCGACCTTCTCGGCGGTCGCCAGGCCGAGGCGCCGCGCCACGTCGCGCGTCTCGCGCTTGGCGAGATGCCCCACCGGCGTCAGCATCCGCGGGACGACGTCCTTGCGGATCCCCCAGAGAAAGTAGGACTGGTCCTTGCTGCGGTCGGTGCCGCGGTAGAGCGCGCCGCCCTCCGCGCGCGCGTAGTGGCCGGTGGCGATCGCGTCGCAGCCCAGGGCGTCGGCGTGCGCGAGGAGATCCGAGAACTTGGTGAACGAGTTGCAGCGCACGCACGGGATCGGCGTGCGGCCGCGCGCGTACTCGTCCACGAAGTTCTGGATCACGTCGCGGCCGAACCGGTCCTCGAGGTTCAGGACGTAGTGGGGAATGCCCAACCGGTCCGCGACGGCCCGCGCGTCCTGGATCGAGTCGAGCGAGCAGCAGGGCCGGTCGGCGACGCCCTCCTCGCCGTAGCAGAAGAGCTTCATTGTGGCGCCGATGACGTCGTGGCCCTGCTCGACCAGGAGCGCCGCGGCGACGGACGAGTCCACGCCTCCCGACATGGCCGCCAGCACGCGGCTCACGAGCGGGCGAGCGCCTGGCGGAGCTGGCGGACCTTGGCGACGACCCGGGCGTAGGCGTCCACCACCTGGGGCACTTGCTCGGGCGCAGAGAGACTGCCGAAGGAAAAGCGCACCGCGGCGGCCGCCAGCTCGGGGCGGACGCCCATTGCACTCAGCACGTGTGACGGCTCCACGGCGCCTGTGAGGCAGGCGGAGCCGGAGGATGCCGCGACGCCCGTCAGATCGAGGTGCATCAGCAGCGACTCGGAGTCGGTGCCCGGCGCGCTCACGCTCAGGATGTTGGGCGAGCGCGCCGCGCCGGTTCCGTGTACCACGGCGTCGCTTACGCGCTCCACGATCGCCTGTTGGAGCGCATCCCGCATCGCGCCCCACGCGGCGGCCTTCGCGGCCCGCTCCTGTGCGGCCAGCTCGGCGGCCTCGCCGAATCCGATGATCCCCGGCACGTTCTCGGTACCTGGCCTCAACCCCGACTGCTGCGTCCCACCGTGGATGAGGCCGTGGAGGAGCTGCGGGTCGCTCACCACCAGCGCCCCGACGCCCTTGGGGCCGCCGATCTTGTGGGCGGAGACCGTCACGGCGGCCCAGGGAAACGCCTTGAGGTCCATGGCGACCTTGCCGAACGCCTGCACCGCGTCGGTGTGGAAGGGGACGCCCGAGGCCGCGCAGCGCCGCGCGATCTCCGCGACCGGCTGGACCGTGCCCACCTCGTTGTTCACCCACATGACGGAAACCAGCGTGGGCCTGTGGTGCTCCTCGAGCGCGTCGTCCAGCGCGGCGAGGTCCACGACGCCGTCCCTGTCCACCGGGAGCAGGGTCGCGCGCGCCCCCTGTGCCTCGGCCTCGTGCAGTGCGGCCAGCACGGCCTTGTGCTCCGTGGGCGAGGAGACGATGTGGGCCGCGGCCAGGCTGTGGCGGTCGTTGCGGCGCGCGAGGGCCGCGCCGAGCACGGCCAGATTGTCGGCCTCCGTGCCGCCTGAGGTGAAGCAGACCTGGCTTGGCTCAGCGCCCAGCGCCCGGGCGACCTGAGCGCGGGCGTGCTCGACGGCGGCGCGCGCCGCGCGGCCGAAATTGTGCGACGAGGACGGGTTGCCAAAAGCGTCGTCGCCCAGGAACGGCAGCATGGCCTCCCGCACCTCCGCGCGCACGGGGGTGGTGGCGGCGTGATCGAGGTAAATACGAGAAGCCATGTCTCAAAAGCTAAGGTGAGAAGTGAGACGGGGAAAGCGTGAGAGGAATGGGTGAGACGTGAGAGGGGGAAAGGCGTGAGAGGTGAGAGGCGTAGGACGGGTCACTGCGGCATACAAACGGTCCGTCGCGGCCGGCTGGGGCACGCAAATTCGGCGCGTGGCCGGGGACCTGCAGGATCTAGTGGCTTGGCGCGAGTCCGCCGAGCTCGCACGACAGGTGCTGCTGGCGGCGAAACGACTACACGGCGTAGGAGCCAGCGCTGCGGCCGACCAGATTGCCCGAGCTGGCGAGTCGATTCCTGCGAATGTGGCCGAGGCGTACGGCAGAGGTTTGGGCAAGGACGGAGCCCGGTTCCTTCGGGTTGCGCGTGGCTCCGCGACGGAGCTCGAGAGCCATCTCTGGGTGGCCGAGCGCACGGGGCGGCTGCCTCAACCCCTGGCCGTGAATCTGATGGATCAGGCTCGCCGCGTCCGCGCCCTCATCCGGGGCCTGCTGCTCTCCAGTTCCGCGCGGCGTACGCGGGACTGATCCTCTCACCTCTCACGCCTTTCCCCCTCTCACGTCTCACCTGGCCCTCTCACGTCGTTGCCCTCTCACCTCTCACATAGACTGCACCGTCATCTCCACCACGTCATCGACACCGATGGTCTCGTGCGTGAAGAACGGCTCGCCATAGCGCACCCGGATCAGCGACCCGTAGTGCCCCGCCTTCGTCTCCACCAGTTCGTACAGCGGCTGGCCTGTCGGGTGGATCTCGCCGGCGCGCTTCGCTCCGTCGAACTGCGACTTGTAGCAGTGGAGCGCCTTCATCTTGGCCGCGAAGGTATCGGAGATGTCCACCACGAAGCTCGGCTTGACCGGGTCTTCGCGGTACGCGAGGGCGTACAGGATCTTGTGCGGGCGGTGTGCCTTGCCCGCCGCGTCGTAGCGCTCGAGGCCGGCCAGATAGCAGGCGTCGCGGCCCAGCTCGGAGGCGATGCGGTGATCGGGGTGCCGGCCGACGGGGAAGGGGAGGATCACGGTGCGCGGGCGGAAGCGCCGGATCCACTCGATCACGACCCGGCGCGTCTCGTCGGTGTTGTGGAGGTGTGCGTCCCGGAGCCCCGCATTCACGCGCTGGTGCACGCCCAGCGCCTTGGCGCCGGCCGCGGCCTCCCGCGCGCGCAGCGCGGCGGACCCGCGCGTGCCGGCCTCGCCGGCGGCGAGGTCCAGGATGCCGACGCGGTAGCCCTGGAGGACCGCCTTTGCCAACGTGCCCCCACAGGCGAGTTCCACGTCATCGGGGTGTGCTGCAATCGCGAGGAGATCGACGGGCATACGGTCGTCCACGTGAGAAGTGAGAAGGGCGCGACGTGAGACGTTAACGTGAGAGGTGAGTGGTGGAAAGGCGTGAGGGGTGAGACGCATCCTCTCACCCCTCACCTGGTCCTCTCACGTCTCACCTGGCCGTCTCACCAGTTCCCCTCACCTCTCACGCCTTACTCGTACCGGAGTGCCTCCACGGGATCCATGCGAGCCGCCCGCTGGGCCGGCACGATGCCGAACACGATGCCGGTCAGCACCGATGCGCCGAGCGCGGCCACGATCGCCAGCGGCGGGACCTTCGCCGGCACCGGCGTGAGGTGCGCGACGGCGTACGCCAGTCCGCCGCCCAGAATCATGCCGACGGCGCCCCCGATCAGCGTCAGCGTTGCCGCCTCGACCAGGAACTGCCACAAGATCTCGCCCTGCGTCGCACCGAGCGCCTTGCGCACGCCGATCTCGCGCGTGCGCTCCGTGACCGAAATCATCATCACCGCCACCACGCCCACGCCGCCCACCATCAGCCCCACCCCCGACAGCGCGATCATCACCACGAAGAAGACGCCGGTGAGCTGGCCCCAGATTTCCAGGATCTTGTCCTGGGTGACGAGGGCGAAGGTGTTGTCCTGGTCCGGCCGGAGGCCCCGCGAGCGCCGCAGGGCGCTCATCACCTGGTCCATCGCGTCCTCGATCGTCGCCTGGTCGGTCGGCAGCACGGCGAGGTTCGCCCACCCCCACGGCACGTTCATGTTGTGGTGGAAGGTGACCCAGGGCATGATGACGATGTAGTCGTTCCCACCGCCGAACAGGTTCGGCGGCGGCTCGTACACGCCGATCACGCGGTACTGCTGGCCGAGGATCTTCATGGTCCTGTCGATCGGATCGAGCTGGCCGTAGAGCCGGACGGCCAGCTTCGTGTTCAGGACCACGACCCGCTCGCTGGCGGCGTCCTCGATGTTCGTGTACGAGCGCCCGGCGGTCACGTCGCCGCCGGCGACCTGCGGCCAGGCGGCGCCGCGGCCCGCGATGACGACGTTGTCCTCGCTCTGGTCGCCCACCTGCACCGTCGCGTTCCGGTTCTCCGTCATGATCACGTCCCGGACGTCGGGGAGCCGGGCGATCAGCTTGGCCTCGTCCTGGGTGATCGGCGGGTTGTGACGCCACGGCGCGTTGCGCCCGCCGCCGCCCACCTGGATCCCGCCCTGGAAGTACCGGAAGACGAAGAAGGTCTTGGGCCCGATCGAGGCGATCGCATCCTCGAAGCTCGAGTTGATCCCCTTGACCGCGGCGGACATTCCCATCACGACCATCACGCCGATGGCGATGCCGAGGATCGTTAGCCCCGCGCGCGTCTTGCTCGTCCGGAGCGAGTCGAGCGCGATCCCGATCCCTTCGGCGAGGGTGGTGAGGATGGAGGTGCTGCGCGAGGCCGTCATTCGTACCTCAGGGCCGCGACGGGATCGAGCCGCGCGGCGCGGCTCGCCGGATAGACGCCGGCGATCACGCCGACCCCCACGCCGAGCACGATGCCGATGACGATGGACATCGGCGAGATCCCCATCGGCAGCGGCGACACCGCCTTGACGAGCCGCGCCAGCAGCAGCCCCGCCACGATCCCCGCCACCGCGCCCGTCGTCGAGAGCGTCGCGGCCTCGACCAGGAACTGGGCCAGGATGTCACGCCGTCGCGCGCCCAGCGACTTCCGGATCCCGATCTCACGCGTCCGCTCCGCCACCGCCATCAGCATGATGTTCATGATGACGATGCCGCCGACGACCAGCGACACGCCGACCAGCAGCGGCAGGGCGGTGTAGAGGACGCTCGAGATCTTCGCCCAAAAGCTCAGCACGTCCTCCTCGGTGTCGAGGTGGAAGTCATCCTCCTGCTCCGGCCGCAGGTGGTGCCGGCTGCGCATGATCCCCTCGACCCGGTCCATGGCGTCCTGCATCAGCGCGGCGCTTGGGGCCTTCACGATGATCCCGCCCACCACCTTGTGCGGGTTGACGACCTTCTTGATCTCCGACGTGTACGGCGCGATGGCGAAGCGGTCGAGCGAGATGCCGAAGACCGTGCCCTGCTTCTCGATCACGCCCACGACGGTGAACGGGAATCCTGCGAGCCGGAACGTCTTGCCAAGCGGGTCCACGCCGGTGAAGAAGGAATCGGCCACGTCCTTGCCGATCACGACTACCGGCTGGCCGTGCGTGACCTCCTCCGGCGAGAACAGGCGGCCCTCCGCCACCTTGTAGTCGCGGATCCGGAACAGGTCCTCGGAAACGCCCGAGACCTGGATGTACTGCGAGCTCTTCGTGCCCGCGACGCCCTCGACCTGGTTCTCGCTCTCGATCGCGACGAGGTAGTCGGAGGGCAGCGCGGCGCGGATGGCCTGGAAGTCGTCCTCGTACAGCCGGGGCCGGCGACGCCACGCCCGACGCATCGCGTCCGACACGTTTCCGAACTGCACGCCCGGCCGCCGCGACACCGTGAAGGTGTTGATGCCGAAGATCTTGGCGGCGAAGTCCTCCTGGACGTACTTGTCCATCCCCTTCACGATCGAGACGACCGCGATCAGGAACATCACGCCGATGAAGGCGCCGATCACTGAGAAGAAGCTCTTGAGCTTCTGCGCGCGGATCGTGCCGAGCGCGAGGAGGATGGCTTCGAAGATCGGCATGGCGGCTCGGCTAGGCGGCCTTGAGCTGGTCGGAGGAGATCAGGCCGTCGTGCAGGGTGACCACCCGTTCGGCGTGCTTCGCGATGTCGGCCTCGTGCGTGACCATCACGATGGTCTGGCCGCGGGTGCGGTGCAGCTCCTCGAGGACCTTCATGATCTCTTCGCTGGTCGTCGAGTCGAGGTTCCCCGTCGGCTCGTCCGCCAGGATGATGCTCGGCTCCGTGACCAGCGCGCGGGCGATGGCGACCCGCTGGCGCTGGCCGCCCGACAGCTCGGCCGGCTTGTGCCCCATCCGGTCCGCCAGGCCGACGGCGGCGAGCGAGCGCTCCGCCCGTTCGCGCCGCTCCTTGGCCTTGAGCCCCGCGTAGATCAGCGGCAGCTCGACATTGTGCAGCGAGGAGGCGCGCGGCAGCAGGTTGAACGTCTGGAAGACGAAGCCGATCTGCTGGTTGCGCACGCGGGCCAGCTCGTCGTCGCTCATCCGTGACACCTCGAGGCCGGCGAGCCAGTACTGACCCGCACTAGGGGTATCGAGGCAGCCGATGAGGTTCATCAGCGTGGACTTGCCGGAGCCCGACGGCCCCATGACGGCCACGAACTCGTTGCGCCGGATCTCGAGGTCCACACCGCGCAGGGCGCGCACGACCTCGCCGCCCATCGGGTAGTCGCGCGTCAGGCCGACGGTCCGGATGACCGCGTCGCTCACCGGGACGCGCTCTTCGTCGCCGCCTGCGCCGGCGTCGCTTCGCCGCGGGGCCGCTGCCCCTTCACCTTGGCGCCGTCCTTCAGGTCCTTGATCGCCTGGTAAGTGCCGGAGACGATCACCTCGCCCCCCTTGAGCCCGTTCAGCACCTCGAAGTACTCCTCCCCGGCGACACCGACCTTGATCGGGGTGAAGTGCGCGACGTTGGTGGTCGTGTCCACCGTGAACACGCCCTCGATCTCCTTGGCCCGGTGCGCCTGGGAGGTGTCCTTGGCGACCTCGAAGCGCGGACCGGTCTTGGCCGCGGCCGCCGTGTCGGGCTCCCGCACCGTGAGCGCGATGATCGGCACCGCCAGCACCTGGTGCCGCGTGTCCGTGATGATGTGCGCGGTGGCCGACAGGTCGGGCCGCAGGTTCCGCGGCGGGTGGTCGAGCTGCACGCGCACCTCGAAGTCCACCGCCTGCGTCGAGGTCGTCAGCCCCGACGTCGAGGCGCTCGCGGCGTTCTCCGACGAGTTGCCGATCTTGGTCACGCGCCCGGCGAACGACGTGTCGGGCAGCGCGTCGATCGTGACGTCCACCGAGTCGCCGAGGTGGACCCGGACCACGTCGGTCTCGTCCACGTCCACCCACGCCTCGATGATGGACATGTCGGAGACGGTCATCAGCAGTCCGGTGGCCCGCGAGAAGGTGCCGGGCACCGCCACCTCGCCCTGCTCGACCGACAGCCGCGTCACCTGGCCGGAGATCGGGGCGACGATCGTGGTCTTGCTGAGCTGGTCGTTCGCGTCCCGCAGGTTGGCCTGCGCCTGGTCCACCTGGCGCTGGGCGGCGTCCACGTTGGCGTCCGCCACCTCCTTCTGGGTCTCGAGCTGCTCGAGGTTCTCCGCGGAGATGAGCTGCGCGTTCTGCGCCCGCACGTCCCGGGCGCGGTTGTAGGCGCGGGTCGCCTGGTCCTGGTTCGCCTTGGCCTGCGCGACGTTCGCCTGGGCCGAGGCCACGCCCGCCTGGGCCCGCTCGACGCCGGCCTGGTAGGAGGTCGGGTCGATCGCGACCAGGAGCTGGCGCTGGGTGACCATGTCGCCCTCCTTCACCGGCAGGTTCACGATCCGGCCCATGATGTCGGAGAGGATGTCCACCGACTTCTTGGGCTCGATCTTGCCGCTGGCCGTGACGATCGAGACGAGGTCCCGCCGCCGCACCTTGTCCATCCGCACGTCCACGGCGGCCCCGCCGCGCTTCGAGACGCTGAGGCGGACGAAGCCGGCCATGACGATCACGCCGGCGATGACGAGAATGACCTTCCCGCGAGTGCTCATGATCCTTGTCCGATCCTCTACCTGAGTGTCCGCCCGACGGCCTGCTCGAGCGCGGCGATGGCCTTGTGATAGTTGTAGACGGCGGTGATGTAGTTCGTGGCCGCCGTCTCGGCGTCCACCCGGGCGCTGAGCAGCTCGATGATCGAGCCCGAGCCCACCCGGTAGCGCTCCGTGGCGAGCGAGAACGCTTCGTTCGCGGCCGCAACGTTCGTGTGCTGCACCGCGATCGTGCGGTAGGCGGCGTCCAGCGCCACGTAGGCCGAGCTGACGTCCGTCCGGACCTGCACCTCGCGCGCGCGGATGGACTGCCGCAGGCTCTCGTCCTGGTAATTCGCTTGGGAGACCTGCGCGTTCCGCTGCGCCGCGTCATAGATCGGCAGCGAGACGCTCAAGCTCAGCGTCCACGGGCTGGTCTGATAGTAGCTGGGCGCGGAGCCCTGGGTGATCTGCGACCTGCCCGTGCTCGCCGACGCCGACAGGCTCGGCAGATACGCCGAGTAGGCGGACCGCGCCCCCCACCGGGCCGCGACCTCGCGCGAGCGCATCGCCAGCAGGGCCGGATTCTGCGCCAGCCCCAGCGCGATCAGGGAATCGGGGTTCCAGGCCGGCGCCACCACCGGGAACGTGTCGGTCGGCACCACGTCCGGCGGCTCGGGTGCGGGGACGCCCATCAGCTGGTAGACCTTGAGCGCCTCGATCTGCACGTTCTGCTGCGCCTGCAGCAGCGACACGTCCGCGTTGCCTTTCGCCACCTGCGCCTGGCGCACGTCGATCATCGTGTTCTGGCCGACGCTGTAACGGGCCTCGGCAAGGTTCAGCAGCTCCTGCGCCCGCTGCACCACGTGCTGCGCGAGGTCGGCCTGCGCCCGGGCTTCGAGCAGGTTCAGGTACTCGGTCCGCACCTGCACTTCGAGCGCCGTGAGCGCACTGCTGACGTCCTGGTCGGCGGCCTGCAGACTCGCCCCCGCCGATCCGACGTTCGCGATCGACGCCCCCGACAGCTGATAGCCGAAGCGCAGCGACCCGCTCAACTGCTTGTAGCTCGGTGTCGCCGGGATCTGAAACCCCTGGAAGACCTGTCCGGTCGCCGCGGCCTGGTGGTAGTAGCTCCCGCCCAGGCCGAAGGTGGGCGTGAAGAGGCTCAGCTCCGCGCTGTTGCGCGCCCAGGCGGCCGGCGACCGCGCGCGCAGGGTGGTCAGATAGGTCGGATTATTGCGAATGGCGGTTTCCAGCGCCTCCGCGAGCGACAACCGAACCGTGTCGGGCCGCGCAGCCGGCGGCTGCTGGGCGTAGCCGATTGCCGCAACGACGGACAGCACCACCAACCAGCCAACGATCAGACGTACACGCATGGAGACCCCTGAATTCGATTCGTCGGAGTGCCGTACGTCACTGTGGCACCGTGAGTTTCAGCGTTTCTCTTCCCATCCCCATACGTGGCAAAGTAGACCATTGTTGACCGCGGTCAAGTATCAATCCGGTGCGGGATTAGCGCGTTTTTCGCGGCCTCGGCATCGGGCCGCACCGCGCGCTCTTCAGCGACTGGGGAGGCTCAGGCGCGTGGCGGTGATGGGGCCGGCGGGCAGGGCGACCTTGAGGAGGTCGCCGGAAGCTGAGAACCAGAACTCGCGGCGGTCCCCTCTGGGGAGGGCGAGGGCGTAGTGCTCGGCGGCGACGCTCCGCCCGCCCACGAGCACCGTGTCCTGCCCGAGGTTGCGCACTTCGCCCGCCACCAGGGCGCTCTGGCGGGGCCGCACGACCGAGACCTGCTCCGGCGCGCCGTTCGCCCGCGGGAGGAAGTAGTATTGGTCGAAGATGTCGTCGTCGAGCACGACCGCGGAGGGCGGCACAGGGAACTCGCGGGCGACCTCGCGCGCCGGCGTGACGATGCGCACGGAGAAGCGGCCGCGGCCGAACTGCCCGGTGAGGCGCTGTTCGACGCGGCCGGTCACTGTGACGTCGAGCTGGTACGACACCGGGACGTGCTCCCGGGTCAGCTCGAGCGCGGCCCTGAGTTCCCGGTCGCGGTAGCGGACGGTGGCCACGGCGAGCACGCCGCCCCTGCCGCCGCTCCCCGCCACGGGGCGGATGGCGAACTCCTCGCGTCCGATCTCGTCCCCGCCGCGGGCGATGACGAAGGTGCCCTGGTCGAGGAAGCCCTGGGAGGGGCGGGGACGGGCCGCGAGGCCCGCACCGAGGAGAGCGGCGGAGAGCAGGGCTGCGCCGGCGAGCCGTCTCACGCGGTGGCCGCCTTGGCGCCCGCGGCCAGGACGCGCTCGCTGATGCGCCCGCGGATGAACTCGTAGATGCGCTTGCCCTTCTCCGCGGACGCGCGGGTCGGCTCTCCGACCGAGCCGTCGGAGGCGCCGGGCAGGATCATCCGGGTGCCGCGCCGGTAGCGCCGGCGCTCGCGGTCCGGCAAGATACAGTCGCGGGCGAGGTCCATCCGCACGAGGTGCGGGGCGATGTAGAGCATCAGGGACGTGTCCACTTCGCCGCCGTGGATCGGCCCGGCCGGCGATTCGAGCACGTCGCCGAGGTCCATGCTGAAGATGTCGATGACGCGCACGCGTGCGCCGTCGGTCACGACGGTGGTCAGCGCCTCCTGGTGCGGGGCGTGGCCGTGGGCCGTCAGGACGAGAAACTCCTCGACGCCGGCCTTCTCCCAGTCGAGGAGCAGGTCGTTGAGCAGGCGGCGCAGCGTCTTGCGGCGCACCGACGCGCTGCCGGGCAGGAGTTGCGCCGCATCGGCGTTGACGCCGTACTCGATGGTGGGGGCCGTCACGATCCTGAACTCCGCCGAGAGATCGTCCGCGAGGCGCTCCACGATGAAGGCGTCGCACCCCAACGGGAGATGCCGGCCGTGGGGCTCGCAGGTGGCTGCGGGCACGATGAGCCGGGGGTTCACGGCGATCGCCAGTGTCACGTCGTCGGGCACCATCTCCTTGAGGCGCAGCGGCCCGCTCACGGTCGCGTCGAGCGGTCAGGGGAACGCTGCGTGAGGCGCTGGAGCCTGGCCTGGGTGGGCGCGCTCGCTGCGGCGGGTGCGCTGAGCGCCGAGTGGATGCGCGAGCCCGGCTGGATTCTCGCGGCGGGACTCGTCCTGCTGGCCTTCGTGGCGCTGGCGGCCGTCTGGCGCGGGGGACGCGAGACGCCGGGCCGCTGGATGCGGGTGGCGGGCGCGGCGGTGCTGGCGGCTGCGGCGGCGGCGGCCGTCGCCTCCACGTGGCGGCTCGGGCGGCTGCACGCGGCCTGGCCGCTCGTGCGCGAGCAGGTCGTGATGCGCGCGTCCCGGGAGCTGAACCGCGATCTCGGCGCGAGCTTCGACGTGGTGCGGAGCCTGGCGGACCGCGCGGCGGAATTGCACGCGGCGGAGGGTCCCGAGCGGTTCCGGCAGCTCGAGCCGCTGGTCCGCAACCAGTCGCCGGCGCGGGGCGTGGTGCTGTTCGACGCGCTCGGCCGCGCCACCGCGTGGGCCGGCACGCTGCGCGTGCCGCTCGCCGCCACCGGTCCCGAGCTGTCGACGGTCACCACACCATTCTACCTGTGGCTCGTGGCACGCCGCCAGGCGGACAGCGGCACCGCAGTGGCCGCCGTGATGCTGGCGCGCGCGTCGTACGCGCCGAGCGCCGGCGTCGCGCTGACGGACCGGTTCGCCGAGCGGGCAGGCGTGGGCCTGCGCTTCTACCAGCCGGGCGGCGCTCCCGTCGATTCCGACGTCTTCGACTACGTGCTCCCCCGCGGGCTCCGCGGCGGCGACACGCTCTTCGCGGTCCAGCCGGTGCCGCCGGAGCAGGACGCTGCGATCACCGACCAGGTGGCGCTGTCGCGCCGTGTGTTGTTCTGGCTCGCGCTGGCGTTGCTCTTCGTCGGCGCGGCCGGAGCCGTGCGCAGCGGGGTGCCGGTCGCGGGCGCGGCGGCCGGCGCAGCGGCCGCCGCCCTCTTCCTCGCCCGCGCGCCCTTGGAAGCGGCGTTCGGTCCGGGCACCCTGTTTGGCGCGGCGACCTACTACCAGGATGTGCTGGGGCCGTACTCCGCGTCCGCCGGCAAGGTCATCCTCACGAGCCTGGTGGTCGCGCTGGGCGCCGCGGCGCTCTGGAGGCTCGGGCTCAAGCCGACGTGGATCAGCCGGCTCGCCGCGCTCGGCGTGACGGTCCTCGCGCCGTACCTCCTCCAGGACCTGGCGCGGGGAATCACGCCGCCGGCCGACGGGGTCTCGCTGGTCCTCTGGCTGACGTGGCAGGTGACGCTGGTGCTGGCGGCCTCGGCGCTGGTGCTCTTCGCGGCGGCCCTGGTGCGCGGGCGTGCGGCGCCGGCCCACGCGGGGCCGTGGCCCTTCCTCGCGTCCGCGCTGGCCGTCGCGCTGGCGGTGGCGGGGCTCTTCCTCTGGAGGCCGACCGGCGCCTGGCCGGAATGGTATCCGTACCTCTGGCTGCCGGCGCTGCTGGTCGCCATCCGGCCCATGACGTTCCGGAGCGCGATTGCCACGGTGGCGGTGGTCGCAGGATCGGCGGCCGCGCTGCTCGAGTGGGGCGCGACGACGGAGGGCAGGATCGCGCTCGCCAACCGGGACCTCGAGGCGCTGGGGAACGCGCCCGATCCGCTCAAGGTCGCCCTGTTCGACCGGCTGATGCGCTCGATCCCGCCGAACACCGCGCCGCTGACCGCGGGGGATCTCTACCTGCTGTGGCGGCGCAGCGACTTCTCCGCCCACGACTACCCCGCGGCGCTCGGGCTCTGGACCGCCCAGGGCGAGCATCTCCTGCAGCTCGACCTGGCCTCGCTCGACCTCCCGGACAGCATCGTGCGGGCGCAGGTGCGGGAGACGATGGACGAGCGGCTGCCGCAGGTCCGCTCGTACCTGAGGCGCCCGGGCGTTTACGGACTGGCGACGATCCCCCTGACCGACGGCCGCGTGGTGACGGTGGGGGTGGGCCCGCAGTCGCGGTTGGTGGCGCCGAGCCGCGTGGCGCGCTTCCTGGCGGGGGCGGGCGGAGAGGCCGAGCCTCCCTACCGGCTCTCCGTTTCGCCGGTGGAGGCGGGAGGCGCGCCGCCGTCGGAGCGCGCAACGTGGCAGCGCGATGGGTGGACGATCCGGGGCGAGCGGATCGTGAACATGCCCGGCGGTCGGCGGCACGTGCACGCACAGGTGGACCTGGGCGGCCTGTCGCCGCTGCTCCAGCGGGGCCTGCTGGTGCTCGTGCTGGACTTCGGCGTCCTGGCGGTGCTCTGGCTGGTGCTGGACCTGGTGGGTGGACGGCTGGTGCCGACGCTCCGCGCCGCATACCCGCGAGGCCTGCGTTCGCTGCGCGCGCGGCTCACGGTGAGCCTGGCGGCGTTCTTCGTGGTGCCGACGGTGGCGATGGCGCTGTGGAGCTACGCGCGGCAGGGCGACGAGTTCCTCCGCTCGCGCGAGTTGCTGATCACACGCACCCTGCGCGACGCGTCCTCGGCGCTCGAAGACCTGTCGCTGGACCGCGCGGTCGCGCTCCGCCAGGTGGCGGAGAACGTGGACGCCGAGCTGGTGCTGACCACGGTTGGCGTGCAGCGCTCGTCGTCGGCGCCGGTCCTGAGCGACCTCGGTCTGGTGGACTGGCTCGTGCCGCCGGCGGCGTTCACGCGGCTGGTCTACGGCGACTACCTCGAGCTGACGCTCCGACAGGAAACGACGCCGCAACCGGTGCTGGTCGGGTACACGGTGCTCGGTGGCACGTCCGACATCCTCGTATCGCCACAGCTGCTGACCGACGAGACCCTGGGGGCGCGCGAAGAGGACCTGGGCGTGGCCGTGATGGTGGCGGCCGTCATCGGGATCGTGGCTGCCATCGTCCTCTCGGGGCTGGCGGCGCGCGCCCTCGCGCGCCCGCTGGCGCACCTCGCGCAGGCGGCCCTCGCAGCTGGCACGGGCGCGCGGCCGGCCCCCGAAGGCCGCCCGATGCCGAGCGAGCTGGAGCCGGTGTACCGCTCGATCGAGCAGGCCGCCGCCGATGTCGAGCGCGGGCAGGAAGCACAGCGCGTGCTGGCGTGGGGCGAGATGGCGCGCCAGGTGGCGCACGAGATCAAGAACCCGCTCACGCCGATCCGGCTCGGCATCCAGCATCTGATGCGCCTGCATCGCGAGCGGCCGGCCGAGCTCGGCGGCGTGCTGGACAGCACGGGGCGGCGCATCCTGGCGGAGATCGACCGCCTGGACGCGATCGCGCGGGCGTTCAGCCGTTTCGCGTTGCCGACGGCCGAGCGGCCGCCGCTCGAGGCGGTGGACGCCTCGGCGGTCGTACGGGAGGTCGTCGGGCTCTACCAGCTCGGCGAGACGCCGGTCCGCTGGGAGGTCACCGCGGAGCCGGGCATCGCGGTGCGGGCGCGGCGCGACGAGCTGTCGGAGGTGCTGGTCAACCTGTTCGAGAATGCCCGGGACGCCGGTGCCACGCGGGTCGAGGTGCACGCGGCGCGCTGCGGGCCCGAGCCGGGCGGTCCGGCCGATCTGGCCGCGCGCATCGAGGTGCGCGACGACGGCCGCGGCATCCCGGCCGAGCTGGTGCCGCGGGTCTTCGAGCCGCGCTTCAGCACGACCACGAGTGGCAGCGGCCTCGGCCTGGCGATCGCCAGGCGGCTGGTGGAGGGATGGGGCGGGACGATCGCGATCGCCAGCACGCCCGGCGCCGGCACGACCGTCACCCTGCGGCTGGCTGGCCCGGAACCGCGCACACCCGCATGAGCGCAAATCGGGGGTGGCCTCCGCATCCGGCGGCCACCCCCGACCCCAACCCCCAACCCCTAACCCCTAACCCCTAACCCCCAACCCCCAACCCCTAACCCCTGCTTCTCAGAACCCTTCGGTGAAGCCGAACTGCCAGGTCCAGCCTACGCCCTGGCGCTGGAACGGGCGGACGTAGTCCACCTCGATCACCACGTAGCCGAACAGATTCAGCCGGTTCGCGATGCCGACGCTGGTGAGCGGACGCATGTTGCCGCCAAGGAACGACGGCTTCTGGCCGCTGCTCCACGCCACGCCGCCGTCCGCGAAGAACGCAGTCTCGATCGGGAAGGCGCCGTAGTACCCGTGCCCGAGCCCGAGCACGCCGAGCAGCGGGAAGCGCAGCTCGATGTTGCCCACGGCGATCCGCGAACCGAACAGCGCCGTGTACACGTCGCAGGCGGGGCCGGCCCCCCCCGCGTTCTGGCAGTCGGTCAGGACAGAGTTGTAATCGTACCCGCGCACCATGCTCTGGTAGCCGAGGAAGTTGGGGTAGATGCGCTGGTCATCGGCGCTGGGCCCGTAGCGTCCGTAGTGCAGGAGGCGCACGGCGAGCGTGAACGGGCGGACCGGCATGAAGTAGCGCCGGTAGTCCGCGAGCACGTTGACGAACTGCAGGTCGCCGACGACGGGATCGACTTCGAGGCGCCAGCGTTCGCCCAGGACGGGGCTCGCAGCCCCGTAGAACGAGTTGTCGTAGACCAGCGCCGCGGACGCGGTCCCCATCGTCAGCGAGGGCGGCGCCGGAACGTTGGCGAGGTTGTCGCTGAGGAGGTAGCCGGGGTTGACGACCACCAGCGATTCCACCTGGATGGCGTAGCTGATGTTGCGGATGCCGGCGGACCACTCGACCCGCGCCACCGGGCTGAACGGATACGAGAAGAAGGCGTCGGCCTCCCGGTTGGTCTGGCGGACGATCTCGATCTGCTGGTACAGCGTGTCGCCGTCGGCGCTGGACGATGTCGGCAGGTACCCGCCGGTGATGTACGGAATCTGCTCCACCGCCACGCCCCAGTTGAGGCGGCTCTTCGTGTTCTGGTAGGCGACCAGGGCCGCGAGGTTCGAGAGGCTGCCCGAGACCTGGAGCATCGTCGCCAGGTTCTGGTCGCCGAGCATGTCGCTCCAGTACAGCGTCACGCCGCCGCCGATGAACGTCCCGTAGCTGCTGGCGCCGACCGCGAGGTACGGCTGCGCCACGTAGTCGAGCGCGAGGCGCGGATGGTAGGTCGAGACCGTCTGCGTGGCGGCGGCGTCCTCGCCGATCGTAGCGTCCGCCCGGAGCCGCTCCAGCTCCCCGAGCTGTCGGTTCTGCGGCGGCAGCAGCGCCGGGTCGGGCGTCACCGGCGATATCAGCGGCGTGCCGGCGAGCACCTGCGCCGAGTCGGCGTCGTAGACCGCGTAGTTGCCCTCCTGGTAGATGCTGTAGACCAGACGTCCCGTCTGCCGCGCGATCGAGAGCGCGGGCGACAGCGAGGTGATCCCGCTGACGCCGGTCACCAGGTTCGTCACCTGCGTCTGCGCGCCGCTGGCGACGTTCAGGCGGTAGATGTTGGTGATCCCGCCGCGGTCGGCCAGGAAGTAGATGCTCGCGCCGTCGGGCGACCAGACCGGGTTGATGTTCTTCGCCCCGTCGAAGCTCGGCAGCGGCGTGATCCGCCCAGACGCCACGTCCATGAGCGCGAGCCGGTAGTTGCCGGGCCGCAGGTTGGTCGTGTCGGTGGAGAAGCGGTCGGTCACGAACGCGAGCTTCGTGCCGTCGGGCGACCACGCCGGCTCCAGGTCGGCGTACGCATCCTTGGTCAGGCGGCGCAGGCTGTCGGTCTGGAGATCGTAGAGGTAGAGGTCGGTGAGCCCACCCGACTGCGCCGCGAACGCCACGTAGCGGCCGTCCGGCGACCAGGCGGGGTGCAGGATCTCGCCCAGCTCGGGGAAGTGGATCTCCCGCTTGAGCGCGCCATTCTCGACGTCGATCAGGTCCAGCGCCGGCCGGCCGTCGACCAGCGAGGAGAAGACGAAGTTCTGGCCGGTGTTGTCGAACGACCCGGCCGAGTTGATGAACTCGAGGCTCTGGAAGTGCGGGTCCGCCGCCGTCTTCGTCACGCGCCGCACCAGCTGGCCCGTGTTCGCGTCGAACAGGTACATCTCGATCGAGAAGAGGTCGCGCGCCGAGTAGAAGACGATCCGCGAGCCGTCGGGGCTCACGACCGGGCCCACGTTGAGGCCCGTCGCCTGGGACTTCCCCGCGATCAGCTTCCGGCCATACTGGTCCGGCGTCACGGCCTTCGCCTTGAGCGGCTCGTACGCCGCCGCGAGGTCCGCGTGCCACGCCTTGACCAGCGAGTCCCCGGAGATCCCGAGGTCCCGCTGGATGGCGATGGACACGTCCCCGTTGCGCCCCGCGCCCCGGAGCAGCCGCACGATCGTCTGGTCGCCCCACCGCCCGGAGATGTACGCCAACAGTGCCTGGCCGTAGCGGTAGGGGAAGTAGTTCGCGTCGTCCAGCTGCCGGTACGAAGGCAGCTTGTTCCGCAGCGCCGCGTCGCGCATCCACATCGCGGTATTCGGGTCCTCCGGGCCTAGCGAGAGGTATTCAGCCATGCCCTCGATGAACCAGAGCGGCATCTGCGTCGCGGCCGGCATGCCGCCGGGGCCGCGGCCGTTGCCGCCCGTGATGTCGTACTGGAACGCGTGCACCAGCTCGTGGCCGATCACGTGGTCCGACTCGGCCAGGGAGCTGCCCAGCGGCAGGACGATCCGGCGCTTGATCGCCTCCGTCACGCCGCCGGTGCCCTCGCCGAGTTCCCCGGAGATGGCATTCGTCTGCTGGAACGCGGCCGAGCTGGCGTACAGGAGCAGCGGCTGGCGGTTGCTCAGCTCATGGCCGAAGAACCGTGCGTACCGCGCGTACCACCGCTCGGCTATGCGCGCCGCCTGTTCCGCGGCCTGTTCCTCTTCAGGATAGAAGTAGAGGTCGAAGTGGTCCGTGTGCAGGACCTGGAACTTGAACGACTCGTACTGCACTTTGTTGCGCCCGAAGTATTGCGCCTCCGCCGTCCGGGCGCCGGGCCCGAGGGCGGCGATGCAGAGGCCGAGCAGGACGATCGACTTGACGCACTGTAGCCGTGGCGGCATAGGCTCCCCTGATACCGGTGCATGATGGATTACCCCGAAGCCCTAGACAAGTACCCAACCTACGCCCGCCGGCTCGGGTTGTTCTCCGGGACGATGGCGGTCATCGGCGGGATCATTGGGTCCGGCATCTTCCTGAACCCCGCGTACGTCGCCCAGCGCGTGAGAACGCCGTTTCTCACGCTGGGCGTTTGGGTCCTGGGCGGGGCCATCGCCCTGGCGGGCGCATTCTGCTTCGGCGAGCTGGGCAACCGCTCGCCCCGGGCCGGCGGCGGCTACGTCTACCTGCGGGATGCCTACGGCGGGCTCCCCGCCTTCCTGTACGGCTGGATGATTCTCCTGGTCATCGGGACGGGCGCGATCGCCGCCGTCGCCGTCACCTTCGCCCAGTATCTCGGATCGCTGCTCGCCCTGCCGCAGGCCGCGACCCAGCCCATCGCCGTCGCCGCCATCCTACTCCTTTCGACGGTCAACTACGTGGGCGTTAAGCCCGGCGCCGTCACGCAGAACGTCTTCACCCTCCTCAAGCTCGTCGCGTTGGTGGGGCTGATCGGGGCGGGCCTCTTCCTCAGGATGCCGGAGGTGGTCGTTTCGTCGTCGGCGGCGCCGGCATCGCCCCCGCACGCCGTCCTGGCGGTGGGAACGGCCCTGGTGCCGGTCCTGTTCGCCTACGGCGGTTGGCAGCAGTCGAATTTCATCGCCGAGGAGATGATCGACGCCGAACGGAACCTCCCCCGCGCCTTGATAATCGGCGTCACGGTCGTGGTTGCGGTCTACCTGTTCGCCAACATCACCTATCTCCGTACTCTGGGACCCATGGGCCTGGCCAACAGTAACGCCCCCGCCGCCGACGCGATGCGGAACGTCCTCGGCGCAGGTGGCGCGACAGTGATCGCCGCGGGAATCGCCGTGTCTTCGTTCGGGTTTCTCAACCTGGTGATCCTCGTGTCGCCCCGGGTCTACCGGACGATGTCGGCCGACGGCGCGTTCTTCCCGGCGCTGGCGCGGCTGCACCCGCGGTACCGGACGCCAGGGGCGGCCATCGTCTTCCAGGGGGCGTGGGCGATCCTGCTGACGCTGACGGGCTCGTACGGGCAGCTCCTGGACTACGTGGTCTTCGGGGACTGGATCTTCTTCGGCCTGGTGGTGAGCACGCTGTTCGTCTACCGGCGGCGGGACAGGCTCGGCTTCCGGGGGCCGCTTTCCGGGGCCCGGGGGGCCGCGGGCTATCGCGCCTGGGGCTACCCGGTCACGCCGGCGCTGTTTGTGCTGGCCGCGGTGTACGTGGTGGCAAGCTCGGTGGCGTCGAACCCGCGCAATGCGGCGATCGGAGCGTTCCTCCTGCTGCTGGGGATCCCCGTATACCTCTACTGGAAGGCGCGGACGGAGCGGAAAGAGTAGAATCCGGGCGTGGACCTCTCGGTCGTCATTCCTGCGCACAACGAGGCGGAGAACGTCGGGCCCCTGGTCCGCGAGATCGTCGCGGCGTTGGGGAGCCGCACGGACTACGAGATCGTGGTCGTGGACGACGGGAGCACGGACGCAACTTCCGAGCGGCTCGCGGAGCTGGGGCGCGCGAACCCGTGCCTCAGGGCGGTGCGCCATCCGGCCAGCCGAGGGCAGAGCTTCGCGATCGCGACCGGCGTGCGGGCCGCGCGCGGCGAGTGGATCGCCACGCTGGACGGCGACGGCCAGAACGATCCGGCGGACATCCCGAAGCTGCTGGCGCTGCGCGCCGCCGACGGAGCGCTCGCGGCCGGGCCGCTGCTGGTCGCAGGCTACCGGAAGAAGCGGCGGGACACCTGGCTCAAGCGCGCCTCGTCGCGCGTGGCGAACGCGGTGCGCGGGCGCCTTCTCGGCGACCGCACGCCCGACACGGGGTGCGGACTCAAGGTATTCAGACGCGAGGCCTTCGTGGCGCTGCCGCACTTCGATCACATGCACCGGTTCCTGCCGGCGCTGTTTCTCCGCGCCGGCGGCCGCGTGGTGTCGGTCGAGGTGGGGCACCGGGCGCGCCAGCGGGGCGCCTCCCACTATGGGATGTGGAACCGGCTCTGGGTCGGGATCGTGGACCTGCTGGGGGTGTGGTGGCTCATCCGCCGCAGAGAACGCAGGTAGGAGAAGGCAGAGTTCGGAACAGCTGCCAGACGGCAAGGGAGCAGTGGTTACAACCCGCAAGTCATGAGAGGCCAGCCCAGTTGCCAGTACTGACAACTGGCTGGCTTCTTCCGTCTGGCAACTGGTAACCACTTCCTCCTTGCCGTCTGGGAACTGTTCGGACCCCTATTGCTGCATTCTGAATCTCCGGCAATGGTAGGCTCCTTTCTGCAACGGATCGTGCCCGCCCGCTCCGGCTGGCGGCCCTACCATCGGGCGTGCTCGCGTGCATCACGTCGGCGGCCGTGCTCGGCATCGACGCCTATCTCGTGGACGTCGAGACCGATATCGCCGGCGGTCTGCCGTCGTTCGTGACCGTGGGACTGCCGCAGGGGGCGGTGAAGGAGGGCCGCGAGCGCGTGAACGCGGCCATCCACAACGCCGGTTTCGAGTTTCCGCTCAAGCGCATCACGGTGAACCTCGCCCCGGCGCGGCGCGCAAATGTACAAGCGGCCCCTCTATCGGCACGCGGCGTATCGTCAGGATCAGCTTGCGGTTGGCCTTGTCCACGAGGGCGCCGGCGATCCACGGCCGCAGCAACTCGCGGAGTCGTGCGCCGCTGGCACGCCTGGCCAAGGCCGCGAAGTCGGTCGCCAGCGTGACGAGCCGCTGCTTCTCGCTGTCGAAGCGCCCGGCGCGCCGCCCTTCGAACCGCAGCCGTTCGAGATCTGCCGTCACGTGCTCGAGGCCAGCGCGGAGCGTCGCGAGCTGGGGCGCAGCCTCGGCATCGGTTAGCAGGCCGCGGGCGATGGCGGCAACCAGCCTGTCGCGCTCGCTGGCTAACTGCGCCCGCTCACGCTCCAGCGCATCGCGTCGCTCCATCTGCTCGCCGCCAAGCTCTCCGAGTTGCCGCTCGCACTCCGATGCGATCAGGCGACGGACGCTGGGGTGCGACACGACGCGGGCCACAGCCTCAACAAGGCGCGGCTCGATCCAGCGCCTCTGGAGCGTGCCCAACGCACCGGGGCAATGTGCAGCCCGGCCCACCCCGCCGGAGTCGCGATAGAAGCGGTAGCGGTCTGGATCGCCTTCAGGGCCTCGCGGGCCTCCGCCTCCCGTGTATGCGGAGCCGCAGTGCGCACAGTGGAGGAGCCCTGAGAGTGGGTAGCCACCAACCGTAGCGCGCGTCTGCTTCCGGTTGGCAGCGAGCCGCCGCTGCACCTCGTCGTATAGTTCGCGGCTGATGAGCGGAGGATGGGCATCGCGCGTGACAATCCACTCGGCAGGGGGCCGCACCCACTGCTCGCGCCGCTCCTCGCCGTCGTGCGGGCGCCGGCACCACACCACGTCACCGCAATAGGCGGGGTTGCGAAGCACGGCGCGCACGGTCTGGCGCGACCACGCTCTCCCGGGGAAGCGTGCATCGAGTTCACGCGCCAACGTGCCCAACGAGACCTCGCCGCCGGCATAGCGCGCGAACATCGTCCGCACGACCTCTTGCTCGCGCCGCGGCCCAGGCGTCAGACGTACCTCTTCCGTGTCGCCCTTCCGTTGTCCTGGCTCGAGCGTGCGTTCCTGGCCCGCGGCGGTGTCTCGCGCCCGGCGCCGGTAGCCCAGCGGGGCCTCGTTCTGCCACAACCCGCGCCGTGCCGCACCCTCGGCGCCGCGCTTGGCGTTGGCCCGGATCGCCTCGCGGTAAGCGGTGGCCTGCGAGGAGTGGATGGCGCGCATCACGCTGCGCCCGATCGGATCCTCGGTCTCATCTCCCTCCGCAAACCGGACGCGCCATCCTTGGCGCTCCAGATGCACGCGCCAATACGTGGCCTCCTCGGCGTTGGGGAACCGGCCCCAGCGCGAGTCGTTGAGGACCAGGGCGCAGCCGGGCGCCTTGCGCGGGCGCGGGTGGGCCTCGCAGTACCGAATCAGCGCCATGAAACCGGGCCGGCCCTCGGCAGTGGCGCCGGAGACACCGGGGTCCGCGAAGATCAGTTGCTCGGGGAGTTGCCGTCGCAACCGGGCTGCAAGCGCGCTGATCTCCGCGCGCTGGTCGGCCAGCGAAGTCTTGCGCTCGGCGGCTTGGTCCTCTTTCGAGACGCGGACGTAGCCAACGCAGTCAGCCGCAGGCGGCACGGCGCTGGCCGTTAGGGGAGTGGTCACGCGGCGATAGCCTCTGGAGGGGCAGGGGACGGGGCGCCGCGCGTGGCGACGCCCTCCAGCTCGAGCACCAGCGCGACGTAGCAGGCGAGCCAATCTTGTAGATCAGGCAAGGGGTCGCCAGTCCGGACATCTAGGGTCCACGGCGTCCGGCACTTGAGGGCTCGCGGGTGTTCGGGCGCGGTGGCGTGAGGTGGCACTAGTCGTCCTCCTGCACCGTGGCGTCCGCATCCTCCAGCTCGCCAGCACTCCCGTCGAGCAGCGCCGCGGCCTCGAGGCACCCGCGCCGGCGCAAGACCTCCGCCTCAGCGTGCCAACGGGCGGCAAGCGCGGCGAAGAACTCGGACGGAAGGGCTATCGCGGCTTTCACGCGGCCTCCTCCGATTCGGCAGCCCAGGAATCCTGCCCCGCGGGGGGTCCCATAGACCCCCCCTCGCGGGGCGGACGGCGTTCCCCATCTACCGCCCCACCGTCTGCCCCAACTCGCCCCGCCAAGTCCCGCAACGGCTTACGGCCATCCCTTTGGAGCGGCGGGCCATCCGGCCCGCCATCCGCCCCGACGCTGCTCAAACCGCCTACCGGGACGGATGGATTGGAACGGTGGTACATGTAGTGGTTGCCGGCGCCGCGGTCCTCGATGGCCCCTTTCCGTTCGAGGACTTCAAGGCAGTTGTCCACCTCGCAGTGGCGAACGCCAATGGCATTGCGGATGGCTGTTCGGGAGCAGTCCGGGTGGCGCTCCAAGTAGAGAAGGATGCGCGCTTCCAAGGTCAGAGGCGCCGCGTTGGCAAGCTCGTAGGTGTCACCAACGAGGCGGAGGGAATACCCGTCCACCTGCCAGCGCGCGCGAGCCCGGATGCGCCGCAGATTCGAATCGCGATCGTCAGCCTCCATTTCCAGAATGCAGTCCACGGTCGCGCCGATCGCGCTTGAGTCCCGATAGTGCCCGTCGCTCTTGTTCGCGTGGGCGCCGAGGATGATGGCGGAGCCGCTGTCATTCGCGGCCTTCTTGATCTCCAACATCAGCGGCGTCCATGCAGCCGAGTTATGGGCGTCCGTGATGTTGAAGGCCGCGAACGCAGCGAGCGTGTCCACGACCGCGAGCCTCGGACGACGGTCGCGCACGGCGCGAAGGAAGCTTGCCGGCGCGAAGTCCCACTCCCCTACGATGTCGAGGTTCTGCGGTTCGGCACGGAAACGCTGGAATCGCGCCACCAGGTCGAACTGGGATTCGTTGTCGGCCGAGAGCCAGAGGACCTTGCCGCAGTCCGTGAACTCGTCGAGGAAGTAGCCACCCCGGCTGACCGTGGAGGCCGCCGCGCTGACGAGCGTGGACTTGCCGGACTTCTCCCTGGCGGCCAGCAATGTGACGCGGCCCGCCCAGGCGAGGCCCGGGACGACGATCTTGGGCGGCTGTAGGATAGATGCGTTGGCGAGCAGATCGGCCAACGAGTGGATGACGATGCCCGGCCATTCCGGCGCCGTCGTACTGCCAGTGCCTGCTTGCGGTACGGAGAGCGGCGCCGACTCAACGCTGTGCGGAGGCGTTCCCATGGGAAGCGCCCGAAGAAAGTGATGCTGGGCCATGCGGCAGATCGGTGAATCCGGCTGCGACCTTGTGACGTCTTGGGTGTTTGCCCGCGAAGTTGGGACGAGGCGGATTGAGTGGCGCATCGCCCTGGGTAGCCCGCCGCTGTGGCCTCCCGCGGCATCTCGTTGGTCGTCTGAGCCTTGCGCCCTGTGCGCTCTCCATCGTGGCCAGAGGCCCCTGGTTTCCTGCGGACATCGAGTTCATGTGATCAACCCCTTGAAAAAGGACGTACAGCTGGCATACTGCTAGCAAACAGATGGCGAACCGCTATTGAGCAGGTACCGAGAATCGTGCCTGCACCACAGGTGGACGTAATGGTCTGCGAAGCCACTTCGCCGGGTCCAGGTATGGCGTAACATGCCGTCTGACAACTGCTTAGCTCGATCTGATGATCGGCGTCCGTGCCACGCGAAAACACGAGTGAAATGAGGGATAATCCCATATTGATCATCGTGCCCATAATGGTTAAGTTACACACGGTCTCAGCGGAGGTCAAGGCGTCGTGGCAGGCGGGAACCAGTGGGTGGTAGCAGGGGATATCGGCAAACGCATCCGGGCGCTGCGCTTGGCGCTGGGGTGGTCGCAGACCCAGTTTGGCAACGCGGCGGGCGTGCGGTACGACCAGGTACTGGCGTGGGAGAAGGGCCGGGCGTGCCCTCCGAGGGGGCGGCTGGAACGGCTAGCCCGGCAGCAGGTCTGGCCCATCGAGATCTTTGCGGATGGCGGGCCGTCGCCAGACGCGCAGTGGCTATCAGCGTTAAGGAGAGCGGACGCAGCGCCACTACCGGCGAGCGAGGCTGGGCTGTCGAGTTTGGGACCGCTGCCCACGGACGAGGTCCTAGCGCTGGCGCTGCACGATCGACCAGGGCTCGTTCGTTACCTTCAGGCCTTGTGGGGAGGGGATCCTCGCCTGCCAACGCGAACGAAGATGGAGCTGATCACCGTGATCGAGCGGATGGCCCAGGGGCAAGGTACTCCGCTCCCCGGGAGCTTCGCTGACACGCTGCGCGCGATGGTTCGCGAGCGCTGCATCTGAGGGCTCGCGCGGCCGATGAGCGCGTGCAGGAGCCTGCGTGTGTTTCTACTGACAAGTCAGCGGCCTGAGCGGCGCGGAGCTAGACCGTGGGCTCGCGTTTCGAGGTGACGTGCGACGGCTGTGGTCACCGGTCCGTTCAGCATTGGCCCGGTGCGTAGGCGGCCGTCAACCTACCAAATCGTAGTAAGTATGCCCGCGCCCGCGATCTCACCCCGCATGACTGTGGCGACGTGTCTGGCCCGTCGAGAGCTGCTGTTGCCTAGAACCTGCCAGTTCTCTACCATACCGCGCGCGAACGGATGCCAAACGGCGGCAAACCGGGCGGCCCGCGGAGCCGTTCACGGTCACCATTTCCACGGCAGGCCCCCTGGCGCCCCCACTCTACCTACGGGTTCGCCACGGCCACCGGCGTGGAGCGATGGCTGGTCGAGCCGTCACCCAGTTGGCCATACTGGTTTTGGCCCCAGCAGTACGCAGCCCCGCCGCTCGTCAGGGCGCAGCTGTGATTCCCGCCCGCCGTCAGGCTCGCAAACGCGAGCCCACCTGCTACGGCCAGCGGCGTGCTACAATAGGCGCCAAACACACAATACTGGGTGTCGATGGAGCTCGCGCCTACCTGGCCATACT
>JBEKVZ010000014.1:0-47181 GCA_049513575.1 Gemmatimonadales bacterium | reverse complement strand
GCGGCGATCCTCGCCTATATCGACCGCCGCAACGTCGCCCCGACCCCGTTCGTCTGGACGGCCCGCGTCACCCACATTCTCGCCAAGGTCCGCAAAGCCCAAGCGACTTTGGCGACACTACACTAGGTACCTGGCAATTCGTTGACCGTTGGATCCCGTCTTGCGCCAGCAGTAGTTGACGCCAGCGACGCGAAGTTCGTAAACAGAGGATGGTTCGCGCCAAACACTGTCTGGAGTTCGCGGTGGTTCAGGTCCATCAGGTTGCCGCTGGGGACCAGGATGTTGCGAATGTGCCCCCTCATTACCGCTCGATGATCCCTGTGCTTTTGCCTCAAGTCCCCAGACAACTCAAAAATGGGCACCGGAAAGTCACTCCCGAACACCAGCGTGTCTTCGGGCAGCTCGCGTAGTCTGTGGAAGTACGTGTGGCGCATGGGCGTCACGATGGCCGACACGTCCGCGAACGCCCTCCCGCGGTTGGCAGGCGCTCTGAGATAACGGCTCACCGCGTCGAGATCGGAGTGCTCGAGCCGCTTCCCGATCCGGCTCCACGCGAAGTAGGGCAGCCCGCAGTGGGCGAAGATGATGATCGCGCCTGCGTCCAGGCCGGCTTGCAGGTTCGCGTGAATGCGCCTGACGTCGGGTCGATGCCAGCGACGCCACAATCGCAGGGTGTTCCGGAACCGGTCGTACTTGGACCACGAGATGAAATCCATTGACTTCGTGCGAGAATCGATCGGGGGTATCGAGTACTCCGAGCCCACGTGCAACAACAGCGGCAGCGGCTTTCCGTGCTTCGCCGTCGCCAGGAACTTCAATCGATCCACGATGATATCGTGGGCCAAGTCGATGGCCTGCGCTGACGGCAACCACTTCACCAGCACCGCTCCCTCTTTGACGTATTCGCGAACCCTATCCTCAAACTTCTTGTCGTAGGGGTGCACGGACGCGCCGAAGAGGATCTTGTCTGGCAGCTCAGCCCGCAGCTCCAGGACGTATTCGTTGGCCACCCACATGTGCGCCTTGCACACGAGACTATGGCCGCCCTTGTCGAACGCCGGATCCATGGCGAGGCATACGACCTTGTTCACCTCTTTCGTGCCCCGGATGGCCCGCAGCGTTGCCTGCTTCATCCTCTCGTCTGTGAGGTCCTCGTAGGTCATCCCTCCATACAGGAGCAGGCCCGCGAGAGTTGGAGAACGCATGAAGTGGCCAGAGAACTTGCCCAGGTAGGGCCACTTGTCGCCCCGCAGGCCGACGTGGACGTGCATGTCGATGACTTCCTCCTTGGGGTCATTCATGGCGGCCTCCCTCAGGTACCGCAGGTCGGCTCAAAGAGGACGGCGGGCGTGTACACGGCACCCGGCGGCGTCCACTCGAAGCACTCGTGCCTGTATTCCTTGCCGACGAGCTGAAATCGGACGACGGAGTGAACGACTCTGCCCATCAAGTCTGGCCGCTTCTCTTCGAAGCGAGGAGCCCAAGTGCCCGTGTTCACGTACCAGATCTCAGCGCCGGGGGGCGGTGGCTGGCCGTCGAGCGGCCGCAACACCTGGACGTCCGCCACGTGTGTGTGTCCGACAACGCCGTACTGCCTCTCGAACTCCCGTTGTTCGTGCTTGTTGGTCAGCGTCTTCCACACTCCCGCCGCAGACTCGTCCTCTCCCGCGGGGTACCTGCGCTTTCGCAGCGTCATCCACACGACCGGAACGAGCACCGGGATCAAGAGGATGAGCGCGATCAGCGCAACTCCGCCACGGCTTACGTATCCGTAGATGCTCGCCTCGCGACACACCTTGACCACGACTGCAGCCAAGGCGGCGAGCCAGACGACCGGAAACCCCACACATACCGCCGCCTCCCAGACTCTTGTGCCGTATGCACGAACGGCTCGAGGCAGAAATCGGAGTGCGGGCAGGCCAATGCGGAGGGACTTGAGCGGGTGGCGTCGCAGGAGACTCTTGAGCAACCGTTTCAGCGGCTTGATATTCGCGAAGAACAGTTCGATCCCCTCCAGCTTGTTGATCACATAACGGTTGACGAGGGAACCGAAGGGCAGGCGCAGTCGACGTCGGTCGCCGAGGCGCGCTTCACCATGCACCGCGGTGGTGCGCTCGAACCGGTGGCCGTGCTCGAAGTACAGGTTCCTGAGATGGAAGCCCCTCTGCCGGAAGTGCACGCGTCTGGCCGCCGGCGCCGCATGCGCGCGGATCAGCACGCGGATCGCTAGCCGAACCGCTGGCCAGAACAGCTCAAGGTCATGATTCCCCTTGAGGAAGAGAATGGTCCCGCCACGAAGGACCCACTGCTGAAGTGCCCGGAAGAAGACCGGATGGCCGCGCCGAACCGCGAGCAGCTTCCACACGCTTTCGTAGTCTTGGGTGCCGAGACCGTATGGATGCTCGCCCCTGCACATTCCGCGCAACTCGTCAACGGATCGTGGCGCGCCGATATCCTTCAACATCTGAGCCCACAGCTTCCAGTCCCGCTCGCTGCCCGGCTTCGCTGTGATGCGGACGAAGTCGAAAGTGTCGCCATTGAGCACGAGCCAGGTTGCTTCTGGATCGTTCTTGGCGAGAAGCGCTTTGAAGACGGCGTCGCCGAAGAAGTTCTCGCGCCGACAGTGGCGCCGCGTTTCCCGATCCAGTCCCTCCCCGAGATGGAGATCGCTGACGGCCAGCACCGTGCGGGGCAAGTCGCCGGGCAGCTCCTCCAGAACCGACGCGCCTACATGACGGACACTGGCCGACATTCGTCCCCCCTTCCGCCCCGCGCCGCCGACGGAGAGTCCGTGGACGCGAGGTACGCCAGATGGTCGTGCTCCATCGCCCCCTCGGGCAGAAGGTCGTACAGGGGGCCGAGCTCCCGGCGCGCCAGACCGCGGTAGAACGCCGGCAGGACGTCGGTCTCCGCGTTCATGAACCGCAGCATCGCGGAGTCCTCATCGAGGAGCCGCCGCACGGTGGTCAGGTACCGGATGCGGCCCCTGCCCTCCGATGACACGGACGAGAGCAGGTGGATCCAGCGCGGAATGCCACGCGTCGCCGCGAACCGGCGCGCGACCTGCGGCCCGCTATGCGAGTACCGGAGCAGGTCCAGGACATGGTCCAAGAACGCTGGCCACGCGTAGTGCTTCGGTCGGACGTTCATCGCGGAGTGGTTGTCGAGGAAGTGGAACGGGAACGGGAGCACCCGCCCCGCGCGCTGGTACTCGAGGTTGAGCGGCGCAGCACGCCCGAACGCGGTCAGCAGCGCGAAGCCCGGGAACACCCCCGGCGAGAGCTCCTCGAACCGCTTCGTGAGCTCGAAGGGCTCCGCCCCGTGGTCCGAATCCAGACCCAGGACGAAGCCGGTGCGGACGTAGGGCACGTACCGCAGGATCAGATTCAGCTGTTCCGAGACGTGCCGGACCTTCTCCAGACCGGTGAGCCGCGTCCTGGACTTGTCGCCCATTTCGTACCAGGACTCCACTCCGGGCAGGAGCGCCTGGAAGCCGTTGCGCCTGAGGCGCACCAGATGCGCCTCCGTGAGCAGCGACAGGCTGCTCTCGGCCCCATGCCGGATGCGGCCGGGCGGCACCGCGTCCTCGATCGCATCCATGGTTGCGTCGAACCGGACGCCGAAGATGGGATCGTGCCACCCGACGACCGGCTTCGGCGTCCGCGTGAGCACGAAACGGAGGTCCTCGCGGAGCTGGTCGAGGCCCAGCGACCGATACTCGACCGTCGAATCGATGCAGAAGCAACAGTCGTACGGGCACCCGAGGCTCGCGATCATCGGCACGAGCTTGAACGCCGGCGCCTTGCTCAGGGCGGCCTCGACGAACTTCCACCGCTCAGCCAGCGGCGGCAGCTCGGCCGGCTGGGAGGCCGCGGAAAGGCGACGCCCCAACGGCCGGTGCGGCGCGCACTCGCGCAGAACCTCCTCGATCACAGCGCGATCCGTGAAGCCGAGGACGTAATCAAAGAAGCGGGCCGCGTCCTCCGGATAGCAGCGGGCGTGAGGCCCGCCCAGGACCGTCACGGTGCCGCGCACCCTGTACAGGTTGCTCAGCGCATAGGCGAAGTGCGCCGCGTGCGTGAAGGCGCCGATGAAGAGGAGATCGAGCCGGTCGGGCAGCTCGGCCAGCGGATCGCCGATGCCCGTGTAGCAGGAGTAGTGCACGCGGTGCCCGGCCCGCTCGCACCACGCCCCGACCGCCTGCGGCATGATGCTCGCGAAGTTCGCGTTCATCAGGCGCGACCACAGCGTCCTGACCGGTGTGGACACGACGTCGAGAACGCCGACGTCGAGCCGGTGCGTCACGGGCCCCGATCCGGGAACAAAGCAGCCCGCCCGCCGTTCACGCCGCCCCCCCCGGGCACCTGCCACGGGACAAACGCGGAGGCGAGGCGCGCCGGATTGACGATTCCCTCGCCCGCCATCCACTCGTCCGCCTGCGCGATCAGCGCGCGGCCTTCGTCGCCGCCGAGCAGCTCGCCCTTCTTCCGCCGCGCGATCGCGAGATAGAAGGCCGACCCGTACTCCGCGAAGCGGTCCACCGCCCGGCCGATGCGCTCGAGCGCGACCGCACGGTCGCCGCGCGCCAGCGCCACCGCGGCATCGATCATCTCCGGCCACGCGTTCGTCGAGATCGGCGAGTAGTTCATGCGTCTCAGCCGAGCCGCGGAGCGACGGGCGACCGCCAGGAGCGGCGCCGAATCGTCCGCGAAGCGCGCCGCGGCGATCGCGCACGCCGCGCGCGCCCGGTGACAGATGACCGCCAGCGCGTGGACGCGCATGATCTGCGACCGCTCGAGGGCGGGCCAGTCGCGGGCGATACGGCGGTACCCTGCTTCGGCCTCGCCGGTGTAGAGATCCACCAGGGCCTGCGCGCCGAGGCAGTAGAGGTGCGACACGTAGAAGACGCCCTCCGGGCACTGCACGCGCGCCTCCGCCAAGGCGGCGCGCGCCCCGGCCAGATCGTCGACGCTGAGCCAGCGCAGCATCGACCAGCTCGAGCGGAACATCGCGGCGGCAAAGCGATTGCCGCGCGCCAGCGCATCGTCGAGGAACAGGCGCGTCACGCGGCACAGCTCGCGGATCTTCCCCTCGTCCACGAGCCCGCCGACGTGGTACATCCTGGCGATGATGAGCGCCCACGCCGACAGGCCGGGTTGCTCGGTGAGGATGGTTTCGGCCTCGATCGCGAGCGGCTCGGCGTGCACGAAATCTCCTCGATGCAGGGCCGCGACCGCTGCGATCGCGCGGCACAGCCCCAAGGTCGTTCGCGGTCCGGGGCGGTCCGCGAGCCGCTCCGCCTGGCGGAGCAGCCGGGCCGCTCGCGCGGCCGCCCCCGTGCTCGCAGCGAAGGCGGCCTCCCACGCCAGCGCCCGCGCAAGGCGGGAAGGCTCCCCCGCCCGAAGTGCCAGGAGGAGGTGCAGGGCCTGGAAGGCGGAGGCCTGGATGTTGTTCACCAGCGCCATCCCCTCGGCGATGGTGTAGCAGGTGTCGATCCGCATGAGCGCGTCGGCAGGGATCGCGCTCTCGTCCCTCTCCCGGTAGCCCAGGCCCCGGAGCGCGATGCGCGCGCGCCTCAGCGCCAGCTCGAGCAGGGCCAGGCGGGGCGTGGCAGGCAGCTGCGGCAGCCCTGACTTGCGAAGCACCTCCGCTATGAGCCTGAGGCCAGCCTCCACGTCCCCGCTCACCAGGTACTGCTGCCCGGCGCGCCGAGACATCTCCAGCGCCGCCCGGGCATCGAGCATCGGCGCCGCGTCGAGGTACGCACGGGCCGCCTCGGCGCCCCGCCCCGCGCTCGCCAGCGCGTCCCCGAGGCCCACGAGCCACGCCGCCGTCTGCGGACCCTGGTCGCTGCACAGCTCCAGGGCCCGCCGGTAGAAGAGGGCGGAGCGCTCGAAGGCCAGCGTCGCCTGGGCCTCCGCAGCCGCTTTCGCCGCGAACGTCGCGGCACGGCCATGGTCGCCGGCACCGAGGCAGTGCTCGTACAGCAGCTCCGGGCCGGCAACCCCCTGCTCCAACTCCTCGACCAGCCGGCGGTGGATGGCCTGGATCCTCGCATCGTCCAACTCGCGGACGAAGGTCTCGCGAATCCGGTCGTGGTAGAGGTCCACCTGGTCGGTGGTGGCGCTGGCCCGGAGGAAGTGCGCGAGGCGAAGGCGGGTCACCAGCGGGCGCTCGTCCCCCTCGAGGCCGGCGGCGCGGTACGCGAGCCGCGCGTCCAGCGGCTGGCCCGCGACCGCGAGCACGCCCACCAGCTCCGGCGCGCCGCGCGGCATCTGCCTCAGCCGCGCTCCCAGCATCTCTGCGAGACTGAGCGGCTGCCCGGCGCCCGCTCCCTCGACCGCCATCGAGGCCCGCACCATCTGGTCGAGCAGGAAGGGGTTGCCATCGGACTCCTGCGCGAACGACATCGCCCGCGCGTGCGCCTCGGGCCGCCGCGCCCCAAGCATCCGCAGCGCGTACTCGACCGCGTCCTCTTTCGCGAGCGGCCCGATCTCGAGCATGCGCCGCTCCCCGGTGGTCGCGCCGGCGAGCAGCTCGGCCAGGAACGGCGTGTCCGCGACATCCTCGGAACGGAAGCACAGGAGGAAGAGCACGCGGCCCGTCGTCACCGCCTGCAGCAGGTCGTTCAGGACGTCCGCGCTGTCGCGGTCGGCCCACTGCAGATCGTCGATGAGCACCACGAGCGGGGTCCGCTGCCCGAGGGCTGACAGCAGCCCGCCCAGCGCCGCGAACGCCCGGCGCCGGAGCTCACGCTGGTCCGACAGCTCGAGGCCCACCATGGCGCGCCGCTCGATCGGCTCCACCCGCCTCAGGACGGGGAAGACCCGGGACAGCGCGGCCGTGTCGGGCGGCAGCTGCGCCTCGACGACGTCGGGGGGCAGCGTCCTGAGCAGCCGGCTGAGCATGTCGATGACGCCGTCGAGCGCCTTGTAGGGCACCGTCTCGCTGACGAAGCAGCGCCCGTCGAGCACGACCGCGCGCCGCTTCGCCGCCAGTTCGTCCGTGAAATGGCGTACCAGCATCGTCTTGCCGATGCCCGAGGGGCCGCACACGCACACCGAGACCGGCTGGCCCCGCTCCGCCATCGCGAAGGCTTCGTGGAGACATGCCAGATCCCGGCTTCGCCCGACCAGCGGCGCGCCCTCGACGTGCTGTCCGTGCTGGTCGACGACGGCGCCGCCGCCCGACGGCCCGAACAGCGCCTCCAGATCCTCGTCTGTGGGACGGGTGCTGCTCTTGCGCGCCATGAGCGCACCACACAGCCGGACCAGATCCTCCGGAAGGCCGGGCACGAGCGTATCGGGAGACGGCGGTTCCCGCTCGACCTTGTCGAACAGCAGCCTGACGCCGCTCCCCGAGAACGGCAGCCGGCCGGTGAGCGCTTCGTAGAGCAGCGCGCCTACCGAATACCAGTCGCTGGCCGGCCCGGCACGCTCCCCTCGGCACTGCTCCGGCGCCATGTATTCGACAGTGCCCCAGATCCCGTCCTCGACCGTTTTCAGCGCCGCCGACGGCACGGCCTCCGCGGCCAGCCCGAAGTCGAGGATCACGACCCGACCGTCGGGGGTCACCAGCACGTTGGACGGCTTGAGATCGCGGTGAACGATGTGGGCCGCGTGCAGCGCGGCCACGCCCTGGATCAGCTGCCGCAGCGCGGACCGCAGGCGGGGGACGTCGAGGACGCCGAGCGATCCCTGAACAGGCGCGGCGAACTCGCCGCTCACCGCGGGCGCGTTCCCCGATGCCCCCACATTGGCGCTGACGCTGGAGGGAGCGCCGCGCACGTAGCCCGGGCGGACGTGCTGGACGAAGTCCTCTCCCGCCACCAGCTCCATCGTGAAGAACCAGACGTCGCCCTGGGCGACGAGCTCGTGGAGCTGCACGAGATTGCCGTGCGCCACGTCGGCCAGGGCGCGGAATTCCTTCTTGAAGCGGTAGATGGCGGCGGGATCGGTCCAGCGCAGCGTCTTGAGGGCGAGCGTCTCCCGTCGGCCGGCGTCGCGGACCTGATAGACGGTCCCCATGCCGCCAGTCCCGAGCTCACGCTCGATCGTGTAGCGACCCGCGAGCGCGGCTCGAAGATCCTCGAGCTGGACGCCCACAGACACGCCCCTTCCGTCGGAGCGGGCTTCGACCGACCGGCCACTGCGCTCCCGCGCGCGATGCGGCAGATCCGAGCCCGGCGGCCACGTCGGAACGCGCGGCCAATCAGCTTATTGGTCGCCGCTCGACGGTCCACCTATGCGATTGCAGGCGCCAAGATGCCGCGCCGACGGCGCAAGCGCCAGATACCGTCTCGGCGCTCGCGCACGGCGGAGCCGCGGCGGGATTCGCGACTGAAACGCTCGCTATTTCAGGCTCTGGATCCCGCCTCGCCGCCGACGACGCCCACGAACAGGCCGAGGAGCACCTCGAAGGCGTGAAGCAGCGCCTTGTTCCACGCGTCCAGAGTGGGAACGGTGCCCGCATACAGCCCGGCGCCGAGGATGACGACGAGGAGAACCCCGGCCGCGATCACCCTGCCCCAAGCCAGCTGCGCCTGCTTGGGCGCGCTCACCGTCACTTGGTTGCCTGCGCCGGCCGGCGTCACTCTGAAGAAGATCGGCATATGATCGCTCCTGTCCTTACTTCTTCAGCGCCGCGAGGTCCGCCCGCAGCGTTTTCAGGTCGAACTGGTTTGGCGCCTTCTTGTTGACCCTGCTGATCCAGTCGCCCGAGAGGACCGCGTAGGCCTCGTCGCAGTAGGCATCCCAGAAGCCCCAGGTCATCCGCTTGACCATCCCCCACGTGACGACCGTGAGGCCCCGCTGGTCGTACGCGACCACCGGCACGGCGTGGCCGCCCCAGGAGCCCGGCGCGCCGGGGCCGACCGGCCCGCCCGGCGGCACCGCCCACACCTTCTGGGTCTGCGCGCTGACGGGCAGCGCGACCCCGATGTAGCAGTTGCCGAAGATCATCACCGAGTCTTCGATGTGGACGTGGTTCCCCGGCTCGAGCGCGACGTAGCCCTCGATCTCGTGCCCGCTGAAGCCGGTCTTCCGCCAGTGATTCAGCACGTCAATCTCCACCGCTCCCCGGTCGCTGGCGGGGTCTTGGGGATCGTACCCGGTGATGGCGGAATACGCGGCGACGATCTGCCTGTTGCTCAGGACGACCGGCGCACCGGAGTAAGTCGTCCACTGCTCGATCATGTGCCCGGCCGCCGCGCAGGTGCAGTCGCCGATCCGGTCGTTTGCCATCATCGGCCACTTCTGCACTTTCTTCGCCCAGTCTTCGGACGCGGGCGGGGGCGGGAGCGCTTCCTCAATCAGGTACTTCGCGAACTGCAGCGTCCGGGGATCGTAGCGGGCCGGCTGCTTGCCGAGCTTCATGGCCGTATGATTGACCTGCTTCATTCGCCCCTCCGGGAGCCGAGAGTCTGCCCCTAGCCTACGGCGCGCGACCCGAACCCGATAGCCTGGGGGTTGCCATTGTCGCGGACTCTCGTCCGCGCGCACGCCGACACGACACCGATGGCCGGGACACGGCTCTAGCGGGTCTGCGCGGAAGCAAGCATTGTTGGCCGTTCGTCATACCTTGCCAGGAGCCCATCCGTGATTCGCCCCGTCTGCCGCACCGTCTCATCGCTCGTGGTGCTGTTCGTGGCTCTCGCCGCGGCCCGGCCCATCGAGGCCCAGCGCCGCAGCGCCCCTGCCGCGACGCCAGCCACGGCCGCCGCACCGGCTATCGATTCCACGGCGTGGACCGCGCTGCGCTGGCGCCATATCGGCCCCGAAGGCAATCGCGTCTCCGCCGTGGCCGGCGTCGCCGGTGACCCCATGACCTACTACGCCGGCGCGGCGTCCGGGGGACTCTGGAAGACCGTGGACGGCGGCATTCACTGGGCCCCGATCTTCGACGATCAGCCCGTCTCGTCCATCGGCGCCCTGGCCGTCGCACCGTCGGACCCGAACGTGGTGTGGGCGGGGACCGGCGAGCCCTGGGTCCGCTCGCACATTTCCATCGGCTGGGGCGTCTACCGCTCCACCGACGCGGGCAAGAGCTGGAAGCGTATGGGGCTCGACAGCACCGGGCGCATCGCACGCATCGTGGTGCACCCAACCGACCCCAAGACCGTCTACGTCGCGGCGGAGGGGCACCTCTACGCCCCGCAGCAGCAGATCGGCATTTACCGTACGACCGACGGCGGCGCGACCTGGGAGCGGGTGCTATTCGTCAACGACAGCACCGGTGCCTCGGACCTGGTGATGGATCCGAACAACCCGCGCATCCTCTTCGCCGGGTTCTGGCAGGTGCAGGTCCGCACCTGGGGCCGCACCAGCGGCGGCGCCGGCAGCGGCATCTGGAAGTCCGCGGACGGCGGGACCACCTGGACGCGCCTCAAGGGCAACGGCCTGCCGACGCGGCCGGTCGGCAAGGTCGGCCTCGCGATGTCGCGCGCGAACTCGAACCGCATCTATGCGCTGATCGAGACCGGCGACGGCGTCCCTGCGGTGAACATCGCGCAGCCCGACAGCGGGCGCCTGTTCTGCTCCGACGACGGCGGGTCGAGCTGGCAGCTGGTGAGCTTCGACCGGCAGGTCGCCGGCCGCACGCACTACTACAGCCGCATGGGGGTCATGCCGGACAACGCTGACGAGGCGTACTTCCTGGCGGCGTCGTGGTCGAAGACGCTGGACGGCGGGCGCACCATCATCGACCCGCCCGATTCCATGGTGCCCGGCGGGGACCACCACGACATCTGGATAGACCCCACCAACGGCAATCGGATGGCCGTGGGCCACGACATCGGCATCTCGATCACCCAGAACCGCGGCCGCACCTGGCTGCGGGTGCAGCTCCCGATCGCGCAGATGTACCACGTGACGGTGGACGACCGCATTCCCTACTACGTCTACGGCAACCGCCAAGACGGTCCCTCGGCGCGCGGGCCGAGCAACAGCCGCACCGGCGACATCGCCCGCGGCCAGTGGGTCACGGTCGGCGGCGGCGAGAGCGGCTTCGCCACGCCCGATCCCGGGGATTCCAACGTCGTGTGGTCCTCTGCCTCCGGGTACGGCGCCGGTGGCGGCATCGTCACCCGCCTGGACCTGCGCTCCGGGGTGGAGCGCAACGTCGAGGTCTGGCCACTGGCCACGGTCGGGTCGCCGGCGAGCGCCGTGCGGTACCGGTTCGTGTGGAACTTCCCGCTCACCTTCTCGCCCTTCGACCACAACACGCTCTACGTGGGCAGCCAGTTTGTGCACGCCACCGGCGACGGCGGCGTCACGTGGCGGACGATCAGCCCCGACCTCACGCGCAACGACACCACGCGGGAGCGGCCCTCGGGCGGGCTCACGCCGGACAACATCGGCGTCGAGTACGCGGGGGTCGTCTTCTCCATCGCGGAATCGCGGCTCAAGCGCGGCCTCATCTGGGCGGGCACGAACGACGGCCTGGTGCAGGTGACGCGCGACGGCGGCGCGACCTGGACCGACGTGACGCGCAACATCCGCGGGCTCCTCGACTGGGGGACGATCTCCAGCGTCGAGCCGTCACGGTTCGACACCGGGACCGCGTACGTCTCGGTGGACGGCCACCAGGTGGGCAACTTCGATCCATGGATCTACAAGACCACCGATTACGGAGCGACGTGGACGCTCATCACGACCGGCATCCCGCACACGCCGCTCTCCTACGTACACGCGGTGAAGGAAGATCCGGCGCGCCGCGGCCTGCTCTACGCCGGCACCGAGAACGGCATGTATGTCTCGCTCGATGACGGCGCACACTGGCAGACGCTGCAGAACAACCTGCCGCACGCCCCGGTGTACGGGATCGTGGTGCAGGAGCGGTTCAACGACCTGGTTATCGCCACGTACGGGCGCGGCTTCTGGATCCTGGACGACGTGACGCCGCTCCGAACCCTCACGCCGGAGGTCGCGGCCCGGGACGCGTGGCTCTACGCCCCGCGCACTGCCTATCGGCTGCGGGCCGTCGCCGGGCCGTTCGCGCCGATGGACGATCCGGTCGTGGGCACGAACCCGCCCGACGGTGCTTCGCTCACGTGGTGGCGGCGCACGGCATCCGACAGCACGCATCCCGACTCGCAGGCCATCCAGATCCTCGACGCAAACGGGCGGCTCGTGCGGACGCTGAAGCAGGTGCCGAAGGCCGGCATGAACCGCATCTGGTGGGACCTGCGGACCGAGCTCACCACTGAGGCGAAGCTCCGCACCAGCCCGCCGTTCGCGGCGTGGCTCGCGGTGAAGCCCGAGGGGACGCCGGCGCCGGGGGTCGGCCGTTTCTCGCCGCTGGCGCCGCCGGGCCGCTACACGGTGCGGCTCACCGTCGGCGGACAGACGCTGGAGCAAGGGCTGGAGGTGTTGCAGGACCCGAACACCGGGGCGAGCGCCGAGGACCTCAAGGCGCAAACCGCGTTCATCGTCGATCTCGTCGCGGACCTCGACAGCACCGTCGCGATGATCAACCGTCTCGAGATCCTGCGCGGTCAGCTGTCCGCGCTCCGGGCCACGCTGACCGGGGACTCCAGCGCCGCCGACGTGCGGGTCGCAGCCGACTCGCTCGACCGCACGCTCCTCGCCGTCGAGGACCCGCTGTTCCAGATGAAGATCACCGGGCGCGGGCAGGACGGCCTGCGCTGGCCGATGCGCCTGGCCGAGCGATTGCTGTACCTGCTGCGCTCGGCGACGGGATCGGATTTCGGACCCACGGCTTCGCAGCGCGAGGTGGCGCAGTTGTTGGCCGGGCAAGTGCGCGACGCGCGCGCCCGGTTTGACAGCGTGATGACCGGCCCGGTGGCGGAATTCCGGGGGCTCCTGCGCGCGCGGAACCTGCCGAACGTGGTGTTCTAGGGGGTACCGGTCGGGGACATCGGAGTCGCAGGGGCTGAGGGCTCCTGCGGCAGGGGGCAGCGAGGTCAGCCCACGGGCGTGACGCCCGCGTACCTGAAGCTCCCGCGCGGCGAGCTGCACGAACGGGCGCGACGGGCGCTCGCGGGCCTCGCGGCCTGCCGCGCCTGCCCGCGGGACTGCGGCGTCAACCGCCTCGCCGACAAGTGGTCGGCCTGCAAGACCGGACGCCACGTCGTGGTGACGAGCTGCTTCCCGCACCACGGCGAGGAGGACTGCCTCCGCGGGTCGCGCGGCTCGGGCACGATCTTCTTCGGCCACTGCAACCTGCGCTGCGTCTTCTGCCAGAACTTCGACATCAGCCAGGGACTCAGGCCCGGCCCCGCCGCGCGCTCGGCGCCGCCCGAAGCACTCGCCCTGATGATGCTCGAGCTCCAGGAGGCGGGCTGCCACAACATCAACTTCGTCACGCCCGAGCACGTCGTGCCCCAGGTGCTCGAGGGCCTCGCGGTGGCCGTCGCGGGCGGGCTCCGCCTCCCCATCGTCTACAACACCGGCGGCTACGATGCGCTCGAGAGCCTCGCGCTGCTCGACGGCGTCATGGACATCTACATGCCGGACTTCAAGCTCTGGAGCCGCGGGAAGAGCCGGCGGTATCTGATGGCCGTGGACTACCCGGAGGCCGCGCGCGCTGCGATCGCGGAGATGCACCGGCAGGTGGGCCCGTTGGTGATCGGCGAGAACGGCGTCGCGGTGCGCGGCGTGCTCCTCCGGCACCTGGTGATGCCCGGCTGTCTCGATGAGACCAGAGCCATCCTGGAGTGGATCGCTTCGGATCTGGGCCGCGACACGTACGTGAACCTCATGGACCAGTACCGGCCGGCCGGGAAAGTCAGCAGGGATCGATTCCCCGAGATCAACCGCCGGCTCACCTCGGCCGAGTACCGCGAGGCGCTCGAGATCGCGCGGCGCGTCGGGCTCCGGCGCCTCGACGGACGCTCCCCTGAGCGCCGGGTCGAGGTCTAGCATGCGCCGCCAGTCGTTTTCCCACGTCGTGGGCTTCGACGACGCCCCCTTTCTCCGCTATCACCACGGCGACGTGCCCGTGATCGGCGCGGTCTACGCGGGGCTGCGACTGGAGGGCATCCTCGCAGGTCGCGTCCGGCGGGACGGCTCGAATGCCACGCAGCGCCTCGCGCAGCTGATCGCCGGGTCGAAATTCGAAAAGCAGCTCCAGCTGGTGATGCTCCAGGGGATAGCGCTGGCCGGTTTCAACGTGGTGGACGTGGAGGCGCTGCACCGGGTGCTGGGGCTGCCGGTGCTGGTCGTGGTCCGCCGACGGCCGCGCCTCGAGAGAGTCCGGCGCGCCCTGCTGGCGCGCGTGCCGGGCGGAGAGCGGAAGTGGCACCTCATCGAGCGCCTTGGCCCGGTCGAATGGGTGGCCGGGTTGTTCGTGCAGCGAGTCGGAATGACGCTCGAGGAGGCGGCGGATGTGATCAGGCGCCTGGCCGTCCACAGCCACATCCCCGAGCCGCTGCGGACCGCGCACCTCATCGCGGGCGGGATCGCGCTGGGGCAGAGCCGAGGGCGACCTTAGCGGACCCGAGGCGTTCCGACTAGCAGGTCACGTGGAAGAGGCCGACGGCGTTGTTCCCCGCGCCGTTCCAGGTCTCGAGCGCCTCGGGCGTCGGATGCAGACGCACCTCGACCTTGTGCTTCTCCAGGTACGCCGCGGCCTCGGGCGAGAGGTGCACGCAGCCGTCCTGTCCCGTGCCGAGGATCAGGACGCGCGCACCATCCTCCAAGACGTGCTCGGCTTCCTCGCGCGAGATCGTGTGCGACGTGCCGTAGACCTGCTTCGACAGCTTCTTCTTCCGCCGCTTGATCTTCCCGCCCAGGCGGATGAGCACGTCGTGCTCGTAGCGCTCGCCGTCGATCTCGATCCAGCCGAAGCCCGTGGCGTCGCAGTGGGGCCGGCTCATCGCCGCCCTAGCGGGCCAGCCTCACGACCTTGGGATGCACCAGCCGCTCGAAGTCCGCGAACGGGAGCCGGACCATCTCGGTGTGGGTGCCCGCGTTGAACGCGATGTCGGGGTCCGCGGCGAGACTCTCGTCCACGTAGACGTCCATGCCGAAGAGGTTGCCGAAGGGCGGCATCGCGCCGACCTCGCAGCCGGGGCACAGGTCCTGGAACTCCTGCTCCGTGGCCAGCTCCGCGGCGCGCGCGCCCGCCGCTTCCCTCAACAGGTCGAAGATGACCCTGCAAGAGCCTGGCACGACGGCCATCGCCATCTTCCCGTCCAGCTTCACCATCACCGTCTTCGCCCACTCCCGCCCGGGCACGTGAGCGAGCGCGGCGACCTCCTGCGCGGTGTACGCCGGGGAGTGCCTCACCGTCACGTACTTCACTGCGTTCGTGTCGAGGAACTGCATGAGCCGTTCGAGGGGCATGGGTCACCTCCGCCGATGGACCGACCCGCATCCCCACCGTACGGCCGGCGAACGCCGCGCGCAATCGCACATAAGCGCCATACCGAGCACACGCGTCGGAATTGTCAGCGCGCCGAGTGCCGACGGCGCGCCAGGATGTACGAGTAGATCGCCGCGTTGAGCAGCAGCGCGAATGCGCCGAGGACGACCTGCACGCCGCGCGTCAGTCCGGCGGGATAGAGCACCGCCGTGACGTAGTGCGCGATGAAACCGCCCGCGTAGCCCGCTTCCCCGCCGCGGACGCGCAGCGACACCTCCCAGGGCGTCAGCGGGCAGATCCATCCCGCGAACTCGATCAGGACGCCCCACGCCACACAGGGAAGATGGAGCCACGCGAGCTTCGGCCGGCGCAGCACCAGCAGCCCGCCCAGGACGACGAACAACACGAAGGCGAGATGGAAGAGCAGAACGAAGTCGGCAAGCCAGCGGTAGAGCACTCGTGCGGCGCGCGCTATCGGCCTGCAGCGACTCGGCTAGCGCCCGTGACGCGCGTAAGTGCCCATAAGCGATGTCTCGGCCAGCACGTGGCCGCGCATCGCGCGCTCCACCTCCTGCTTCGTGGCGCCGGCCTTGAGCGGCAGCGCCGCGCCGAGCGCGTACAACTTGAAGAAGTAGCGGTGCGGCTTGCCGGGCGGCGGGCACGGGCCGCCGTAGCCGATGCGCTTGAAATCGTTCCGGCCCTGGAGCGCGCCGCCCAAGCCCGCGAGCTGGTCCGTCTTCGGCACGCCCTCCGGCAGCGCCGTGATGCCGCCGGGGAGATTGAACAGCACCCAGTGCACCCAAGTGCCGGCCGGCGCGTCGGGGTCGTCCGCGATCAGCGCGAACGCCACGGTGCCCGGCGGCGCCCCGTTCCACGCCAGCGACGGCGAGACGTCCACGCCGTCACAACTGTGCTTGGCGGGAATGACGCCGCCCGCCGTGAACGCCCCGCTCATCAGGATGAGCGCCACAATGACCTCCGCGATCGTCGCCACAGTCCTAGCTTAGTGCACGGCTGTCGCGAGGGAAAGGCTCGGAGCGGCGCAGCGCGCCCAAAGCGCAACGGCCGCCCGGGTCGGGCGGCCGTTGGCATCTCGGGGAAGGCTCAGGACTACTTGCCGGCCACCTCGCAGCGCGATGGCGGCATCGTCGCCGTCGGCGCGACCCTCGCGAAGTAGAGCCGCCGCACCGCCGGCACCGGAATCGGGCCGTAGGAAAGCACCTGATCGTGGAAGCGGCAGAGGTTGAACGCGCTGCCCTCCTGCGCCTCGACCGCATGCCGGAAGTCCCACCACTCCCTGAGGCCGACGGGATAGGTGTTGAGCTGCACGTAGTCGAGCTGCGCGCGCTGCAGCTTCGCCACCGCCTCCGGGCGTTCCTGGAAGGCGTCGCGCACCATCAGCGCCACCGCGCTGTCGCCGTCCATCCGCATGGTCTGGAGCCGCACGTCAATGATGACGTTGGAGTACATGCGGAGATCGGCCTTGAGCGCCACGAGGTGCGCCTTCACCGCGTCGCCGCCGTTCTCCCCCAGCGCCTCCATCATCTGCTCCGCGTAGACCGCCCACCCCTCGATGTAGCTGTTGGGCCCGAACACGACCCTGAGCAGCCGCCGCCATTCCGGCGTCACGCGGTTGGCGTAGTCCCCCTGCACGAGGTGGCCCGGCATCGCCTCGTGGATCGTGAGCGAGAGCATCTTGTAGCGGTTGTACTCCCGCAGCTTCGCCTCGGCCTGCGCCGCCGGCCACTCCTTCGGGATCGGCGTCACCCAGTAGAAGGAGCTGAGCTTGGGCTGCAGCGCCGGCGCGAAGTTCGCTCCGCCCACGCCGTAGATCCCGCGCTCGAACTCCGGCGTCGGGATCACCTTCAGGTTCGAGAAGTCGGTCTGCGAAACCACGCGGTGGTCCACCACGGACTTCTCGAGGTCGGCGACGGTGCGCTGGCCCGCCTCGACCATCGAGTCGCGGTTGGTGTGGTCCTGGCCGATCCGCGCCAGCACCTCGCCCACGACCGCGTTGAGGACCGCGGCGCTGTCCCCGGTGTGCTTGTGGCCCGGGAACCACGCCGAGTGCAGCGGAAGCGCCAGCAGGAGCATCTCGTGCCGGATCGTCCGCATGCTGTCCTCGGCGGACTTCAGCATCTCCTCGGGCGTGACCGAAGCCTGGAGGTAGTACTTCCACTTCTCGTCGAACATCGCGCGACCCATCCGCCAGTCGAACGTCCCCTTCTTGGGGAGTGTGTCGCGGACGAACGCTGTGTAGTGCGCCAGGGCGGCGAGCGCCGGGCCCTGCGCTGCCTTGTAGCGCGCCTCGGAGGGCGTGCCCTTCACGAACGCGGCGCCCGGGCCCTTGATCAGGTCCGCCACGCCGCTCATCTCCTCCAGCGCCACCTTGCGGTAGACGTCATTCGAGGCGTTGAGGTTCTGCACCGCCACGCCCACGAACGCCGGCACCTTCTCCAGCCGGGCGGTGAGGTCGCGCGAACGGGTCGCGGTGTCCGCGTACTCGAGACTGATGTTGGCGAACAGAGCGCTTCCCAGCACCTCGGCGTAGAGCTGCGGCTTCCGCTGGTAGAACCGCTCGCTGTCGAGGCTGAAGGCCGCGAACTTCATCCCGTTGTAGAGCAGGTCGTAGTCCGCCTGCGTCTGCGGGTCGAGCCGGTCGCGGCCGATGGACGTGAGCTGCGAGTCAACGCCGCGGTAGTATGCGCGCTGGCCCGCGATGGACGCCGGCGAATAGTCGTCCAGCATCCCGTCGAGCCGCAGGGTGTCCCCGGTCTTCGGATTCACGAAGACGTGGAGCCCAACCTGCGTCGCGCCGGAGGGCGAGAAGCTCAGGGTGGTGAAGACGAAGTCGTTGGCGAGCGCGGGGAACTTGTCGCCCCCGCGACTGCAGGCCGCGGCCCCGATGAGGACCAGAGCAGCGGCGGCATACAGGATTTTCCGGTGCATGTGGCGTCCTTGTGGTAGAAAGACGAAGAGCGGCGGCGCACAATCTGCGCCACCGCTCCGCTCCCCGCTACCGGGAAACCCGAGTGAGCTACAGCGAGTTCAGAACTGCAACGTCTCACCGGGCGTCATGACCTTGAGCCGCCGGTCGCCCCGGAACGCGGCGCGCACGTCCGCCGCGGTCGCCAGGGCCGGGAACGTCCCGTAGTGCATCGGGATGATCACGCTCGGCCGGAAGTACTTCCGCACCGCCAGCGCGGCTTCCTTCGGGCCCTCCGTGTACGGCCCGCCGCCCACGCACAGCAGGATGATGTTCGGATGGTACAGCTCCTGGATCAGCGACATGTCGCCGAAGATCCAGGTGTCGCCGGTGTGGTAGAGCCGCCGGCCGTCGGCGAACTCCAGCACGAAGCCGAGCGGCCGTCCGTCGGGCACGCTCCCGTGCACCGCCGGCACCGCGTGGATCACGACATCGCCGATCTTGACCGTGCCGCCGACGTTGACCCCCTTCACCTGGGCCGCCGGAAGACCGAGTGTCTGCGCCCAGTCGAACGACGCAACGATCGGCGCGCCGCTCGCCAGCGCGATGGCCTTGGCGTCGGCGGCGTGGTCGAAGTGCGAGTGCGTCACGAGGATCGCCGCCGGGTGGTAGCGGCTCGTGTCCTTGAGCGAGTCCGGCGTGGACGGGTTCTGCCGGAGGAACGGGTCGATCATGATTTGGGTCCCGCCAGGCGACGTGACCAGGAACGAGGCGTGGCCGAGCCAGGTGACGGTGATCTTGCCGGCGGGACCCGCCGTACGGCGTTGCCGCGCGGCGCCCTGGGCGGTGGACGGAGTCGACGCGACGGCGGATGCCAGCAAGGTCAGCCCCAGGACCGGCGCGACACGGATCAAGCGACGCAGCATGCGCAAGCGCTCCCTTTCCATATAAGAATGGAGAGTTTCCGGTTGTGATGTGAAGCGGACATCTTACCCATGACGCCCACCGAGAATCCAGTCCCCGGCCGTGAGGAGCCCGATGCCGTCTGCCACCACCCGAGCCATCCTGATCACACGGCATGGACCGCCCGAGGCGCTGGTCGAGCGGGAGGTCCCGCTCGCCGATCCCGGGCCGGAGGAGGTGCACCTCCGGGTCCGCGCCGCCGGGGTGAACTTCGCGGATCTCCTGATGCGCGCCGGGCTCTACGGCACCGTGCCGCCGCGCCCCTACAGCGCCGGATTCGAGGTCGCGGGAGATGTCGTGCGCGTCGGCGCGAACGTCACGAGCTGGCGTGCGGGCGACCGCGCGGCGGCTCTGCTCCGCTACGGGGGCCAGGCGCGCGACGTGATCGTCCCCGCTACCCAACTCTTCCGATATCCGGGCGCGCTCACGCCCGTGCAGGCCGCCGCCATCCCGGTCGTCTACCTCACCGCCTGGGTCGCGCTGTTCGAGGCGGCACGTGCGCGCGCCGGCGAGACCGCGCTGATTCTGGGCGCGGCCGGCGGCGTCGGCACGGCGGCGACCCAGCTCGCGGTGCGCCACGGGCTCCGCGTGATCGGGACGGCGGGGAATCCTCGCAAGCGGGAGTTCGTTGTGAAGGAGCTGGGCGCCGCGGCCTGCTACGACTCGCGCGGCGACTGGGAGCCGGAGGTCGGGCGCTTCGCGGGGCCGCGCAGCATCGACGTGGCGCTCGACGCGGTGGGAGGCCGCGCGAGCGCCGCGTGCCAGCGTCTGCTCGCCCCCCTCGGCCGCCACGTGTTCTACGGCCTGAGCGACGCGATGCCGGGCACCGGGCGGAACTGGCTTCGGGCGGGCCTGGCCTGGCTCCGGACGCCGAGCGTGCGGCCGCTCTCGCTGATCGAGCGGAACACGGGGATCTTCGGCATCCATCTGCTCCATCTGCTGAGTCGCGAGGCGATCCTGCGCTCGGCCCTGGAGGAGATCTACCGGCTGGTCGCGGCGGGCGAGCTGAAGCCGGTGATCGACCGCTCCTTCCCGCTCACACGTGACGGCGCGGTGGAGGCACACCACTACCTCCACGCACGGAAGAACCTGGGGAAGGTGGTGCTTGAAGCGGCGAGCTGAGCAGAGATTCGACTGAGCAGCCTGACGGTGCCCGGCCAGAGTTGACGCCAGGCACCGGCAGGAGCGCCTTGGAGAGCTACTTCAGCACGCCGTGGTCGATGACGGTCTTCCCATCCACCGTCAGCGTTGCCCCGGAGATCGCACCGTTGAACCCGAAGTCGCTCACGTTCGTGCCGCCGAGCGCCTGATTGTCTCCAACGCCGACCGTGAGTGCTCCGGCCGCCATCCACACGATCCGCCCGGTAGTCAGCGGCAGCTTGATCTCGGGATTGAGACCAAGGTCAATCCCTGAAAGCTGGTCCTTCGCACCGCCCGCCGCATCGTAGGCCGCTTTGAGCGGATCGAGGCCGGACTGCGCCGTCATGGACGTCATCTTGCCATGGCTGAACACGAGCGTCAGGCCGACAACGTCCGTTCCCAGGACCGTCACTTTATCAATGACCAACTTCCCATCGGCCGAGCCGGCCACAGCCGGCACGTTCAGCTCCCCGGCTGGCAGGAACGTGTACACCGCGAAACCTCCCTGCCTGACCTTCTCGGGCGTGAGCGCTCCGTCCGACAGCGCCGCCTTAGTGCCGATCACTGTGAACGTGAGATTCGTCCCGTTGGGCGCGGTGATCGTCACCTGCCGCCCACCCTTGAGCGCCGCATAGGCGGCCGCGCCGCGCGCGCGGATGCTCTCCGCCGGCATGGCTGCCGCATGCCAGAAGGCGCTGGCCAGATCGGCTTGCGCCATGCCCAACCGCGCGGCGAGCGTCGCGGTGGGATACAGGCCGTTGCCGAGATTCACCTGGCGAATGTTGCGCCGGTACCACGCCTTGTTGGCCGGATCCCCGGCCTTGGACCGGGCGGCGATTCTCGCGGCCGGGACTCCCGTCAGCACGCTGTCCGACTCTCCCACGTCCACGCTCAGCTGCACGTCGAACGCGTTCGCAAGCGCCAGCCCGAGTGTCGGAGCGGCGTTGTCGAACGACGCCGGCACTTCGTCGTAGGAGCGCCGGGTCAGCCGATCACTGCCGATCGCGATCAGGGGCTGGCCACCGAGCTTCATCGCTTCCACGGCGAGATCTTCCAGCAGATCGTTGTCGCGCACGCTGCCGGCGATGAACACGCGGTCCCCGGGCTTGATCATCGCCGCCTTCGCCATCGCTTGCGCGACCGCCGCGCGATCCGCCGCGGAGGGAGCGGTGACCGCCGGCGCAGCCGCCTTCTCGCCGGATGGCTTGGGCCCGCACGCGGTCAGGACCAGTGCCACCGCGATGGGCGGCCCCAGAAATGCCCTCGTCTTCCACAGCATGGAAACCTCGCAGGTTGAGGGGGGAAGTCCTTCCAGCCGCCGCACGCGACTCCGGGCAGCGGCCGGTTGGACTGCGACCATACTATAGTGAGGGGCGTTATACGTGCGTAAGGAGATCGAACCAGTCGGAATTGTGCAGACGCCGCGGAGCGGCTGGCAGGCCTCGGCGGATGGCGCAGCTTGGTCGCGCAAGCGCCCGGCAGAACGTAGCTTAGCCGCGTGACCTCACACCACCGCAATGCCGTCGCCGCCGCGGTCGTCATCGCGGACCTGTCCGCGCTCGCCGTGGCCGTTGCGCTGGCCGTCGCGCCGGGGATCGCCCTCGCGCAGGCTGCGCTTCCGCAGCCGACGCCGGTGCGCGTCTGGCAGGACACGATGACGATCCTTACCTACGAGGAGGCGCCGCCGGATCCCAACCCGCCGTTCGACCTCTTCGCCGGCGGAAGGATCAACTACCCGTACACGCTACTCACCAACCTCACGGATCGCCGCGTCCCGCACGTCTGGCGGACGCTGAATCTCGAGAACGAATACCTCCGCTGCATCGTCCTGCCGGACCTGGGCGGGCACCTCTACCGGTGCACCGACAAGGTCAACGGCCGGGAGATGTTCTACGCCAACCCCTCGATCAAGTACGCCCGCATCGCGTACCGTGGTGCGTGGGTCGCGCTCGGCATCGAGTTCAACTTCCCCGTCTCACACAACTGGATGACCACGTCGCCGGTGGACTACGCCACGGGAACGAACGAGGACGGGAGCGCGTGGGTGCAGGTGGCCAACACCGACCGCGTGACGGGGATGCGGTGGCAGGTGACGCTGACGCTCCAGCCGGGCCGGGCCGTGCTCGAGCAGCGGACGACCCTGTCGAACGCCAGCGACGTCCGGCACCGCTTCTATTGGTGGACGAACGCGGGCGTTCAGGTCTGGGACGACAGCCGCATCCTCTACCCGATGAAGTACACGGCTGGGCATGGGTTCGCCGATATCGATACCTGGCCGGTGAACGGCGCCGGGCTGGACCTGAGCGTCCTCCGGAACCACACCGCCGGCGCCGTGTCGCGGTTCGCCTACGGCAGCCGCGAGCCGTTCATGGCGGTCTACCACCCGCGCACGCACGCCGGCGTGGTGCACTATTCGTCGCCGACCGACCTGCCGGGAAAGAAGATCTGGTCGTGGGGCGTGACGCCCGACGGCATCGGGTGGCGCTACGTGCTCTCCGACGACAGCAGCGCCTACGTCGAGATCCAGGCCGGGCTGTTCCGCGACCAGGAGACGTACGGCTTCCTCGATCCCGAGGAGGCGGTGACCTTCAGGGAGTACTGGCTCCCGATCCGCGACCTCGGCGCTCTCGTGCGCGCCAATACCGACGCGGCGCTCAGCCTCTCGCGCACGGCCGACGGCACGGCGCTGGACATCGCGCTCAACGTGACGCGCGCGCTGCCGGGCGCGTCCATCACGGTGACGCAGGGCGCCCGCGACATCGCCACCGAGCGCGTGTCGCTCACGCCCGCCGAGACCTTCACGCGGCACCTCGCCGGCCTCGCGCCGGGCGACACGGCCGTATTCACGCTGCGCGACGCCGCCGGCGCCGTCGTGCTCCAGCACGCCGAAGGCCGTTACGACTTCGTGCCCGACAGCGAGATCAAGACCGGGCGCATCGCGCCGTACGAGGTCCCGCCGCCGGCAGCGCGGAGCGACGGCGAGGCAGCCGCAGTGGGCGAGGAGCAGGAGTCGCAAGGCCAGATGCTCGACGCGCTCGCGACGTACCGCGAGGGGCTGCGCCGCTTCCCGCAGAGCCTCGCGCTGAACCGGGACGCGGGGCGGCTCGAGGTCGGGATGAAGCAGCCGGCCTCCGCGAGCGATCACCTCGCGTACGCGCTGGCGCGGGTCTCAACGGACCGTGAGGCGTGGTACTACGCCGGGCTCGCGGCGCTGGCGCGCGGCCTGGATGCGGCGGCCCGACGCGACCTGGAGCAGGCGCAGTCCTACGGCACCTTCCGCGTACCGGCGACGATCGAGCTGGCGGCCATCGCCGCCCGCGCCGGTCGCCGCGCCGAGGCGCTCGCCTTGCTGGAGCGGGTCGCCCGTGAGCCGCGGCGTCCGGTGCGCGCCGGCGCACTCCAGGTCATGCTCCTCCGCTCGCTCGGCCGAAACGACGAGGCGCGCACTCGCCTTGCCGGCTGGCTCGCGGAGGACCCCGACAACTCCTTCCTCCGCTACGAGGGCGCGCGCCTGGGCAGCGACGACGCCGCGCTCTGGACGCACCTGGCCGCCGATCCGGAGCGCATCCTCGACGTCGCGACCGAGTACATCCGGTTCGGCCTCTACGCCGACGCGCTCGAGATCCTCTCGCGCACATGGCCGAACGGCGGCGACGTGGTGACGGAGCCGGGCATGCCGAGGCCGGAGGCGTACCCGCTCATCGCCTACTACAGGGGCTGGGTCCGCTTCGCACTGGGGCAGGACGGCCGTGCCGACTTCGCCGCGGCGTCGCGGATGCCCACGACCTACGTCTTCCCGAGCCGGCCCGAGACGTTCGACGTCCTGCGTCGCGCGCTCGCCGCCCTGCCGGGCGACGCGACCGCGCATTTCCTCCTGGGCTCGCTCCTCATGTCCGCCGGGCTCCCGGATTCGGCGATGGCCGAGTGGAACGCGGCGGCGCGGCTCGACCCGCGCATCCCGACGCTGCACCGGAACCTGGCCATGACCGTGCTCAAGACCGGAGGCTCGGTGGACAGCGCGATCGCGCTGTTCCTCGCGGGGACCAGGGTTGATCCGCTGAACGACGAGCCGTATCTGGATCTCGAGGCGGCGATGCGGCAGGCGGGGCGGCCCGCTGAGGAGCGGGCCCGCGCGCTGCTGGCCTATCCGGGCGGCCGGACGATCCCGCCCGTCCTCGCGTTCACGACGGCGCGCACGCTCGCGGAGGCGGGGCGGTTCGACGACGCCGAGAAGCAGCTGGCCGGGCGGTACTTCTCGCGCGAGGAGGGCGGCGAGGACTACGGGCAGGTCTATCTCGAGCTGAGGACCACGCGCGCCCGCTCGCTGGCCACGCACGGCCAGTGCGCGCAGGCTCTTCGGGTGCTCGACCATCTCGGGGATCCGCGCGGCGATCTGCAGCTCACGCGAGATCGGCTGCGGCCGCTGGTCGAGTCCTCGGCGGTCAGGGACGGTGCCAACGCGGTGCGCGCGGCGTGCCGCGCACACGACTGAGGGGCGCTAGGCCCCCGGCCGCCAGACCCGCACCCAGTCCACCTGCATCCGGGTCGTGCTCCGGCCGCGCGGACCGTAGCCGCCGGCCGGGACGTGCCCCGCCCACGACGCGTCCTGCACTTCGCACGTCAGCTTGACGAACTCGGGGCGGCGCGAGACGGCCACGCCTGTCGCCCACTGCTCCACGCCATCCAGATAGAAGGTGTAGCGCTCCGGTGTCCACAGGACGGCGTAGGTGTGCCAGCCTTCCTGCAGCGGCGGTGCGCCGGCGGGCGGGGCGCCGGTGCCGCCCGCGTGCTTGTGCGCCGCGCCGTAGCCGTCCCAGTGCAGGTTGATCCCGTAGCTGTTGGAGATGTCCGAGCCCGCGCTGTCCGTGGCCCGGTGCTCGACCACGTCGATCTCCGCGCCCGCCGCACCGACGTCGCCGACGGGGTCGCCCATCGTCGGCGATTGCAGCCAGAAGGCGCCCCACTCTCCCGGCGACGACTCGAAGCGGATCCGCGCCTCGAACCACCCGTAGGTGGTGAGGAAGCGCCTCGCGGTGTCGATGAAGCCGGTGAAGTGGACGCCGCCTTGGGTGTACGTCGTGATGGTGAGCAGGCCATCCGCGACCGACACCGCGTCCGGTGTGTTCTGGGCGTCGCGGCGCGGACCGGCGTACGCGGTCCACCGCGCCGTGTCGAGCGCCGTGCCGTCGAACTCGTCGTGCCAGACCAGGCGGTAGCCGGGCCGCGGCTCCGGCTGCTGCGGGGAGATCTGCACCGTGCGCGGCGCACCCCCACAGGCGCACAGCAGCAGCCCCGCGGCCCGCCACATCACCGCTTCACCACCACCGAGACGCCGTCACGGAGCGGAAGGACGACCGTGAACGCCCAGTCGTCGGAGGCGTAGGTCAGCTCGTTGAACCGCTTCACGGCCTTGGTGGACGGTGCCCCGCCCCACCGCGACGCCACCCATCCCTTCCAGAGGGTGTTGTCCACCACCAGCAGGCCGCCGCGACGGAGGCGCGGCATCGCGGCCCGGAGCGCCGCGGGGTATCCCGGCTTGTCGATGTCGCAGAAGACGATGTCGAACTTCCCCTTCACCGCCGCCATGCACTTCACCGCGTCGCCCACCATGAAGTGCACGCGCTCGGCGACGCCGCCACGCTCGAGGTACCCGATCGCGTCGTGCGCCCTCTCCTCGCTGGCGTCCGTATACCACACCTCCCCGTCGGGCCCGACGCCCCTGGCCCACCACATCGTCGAGTAGCCGATCGCCGAGCCGAGTTCCATCACGCGCTTCGCCCCGGTCATCAGCGCGAGCTGAAAGAAGAGCCGCCCTACCAGGGGACCGACGATCGGGATGTCCTCGCGTTCGGCGCGCGCCTCCATCTCGGCCAGCACGCGGTCGCGGGGCGGGAGGAGCGATTCGAGGTAGCGCGCCACCTTGGGGTGCACGATGTCGAGGCGCTTGCCTGCCATCAGCTCTCCTGCTCGAACGGTTCGAGGTAGACATCGAGTCCGGCCAGCGTGCCGAAGCCGAGATGCGCGCCGGCCGGGAGGATCGTGACGCACTGCTCGTCCTGCACGGGGAAGGCGCGCACCGACGCGGCCGGGACGACGGGATCGTCCTCGGCGTGGATCAGGACCAGCGGGCCGGACGGCACGCCGCACGGTGCGCCGGCGGCCAGCCGCGCGGGCACGGTCGCGATCGGGGGCACGGAGAGGCCCGCGCCCGAGAACGCGCGCCGGTGCAGGCGCCTGAAGTACCAGCCCGGCAGCGGGTGCCGGGCCAAGATCTCCGCGGCCGCCCAGATGTCCACGGCGCCCGACCAGGTCGCGATGTGGGCGAAGGTGCCCGGGGGCGCGGCGAGCGCGGCGCCCGCACCCGCGGAGAGCGCGAGGGCGTCGGGCTGCGCGCCCAGCTGCTTCGCGAGGGCGGCAGCCTCCGCGCCGATGCGGGAGAACGAAGGGATCTCGCCCCCGGTCAGCCTGAGCGTTCCCGCGGCGAGGCGGTCCTCGACCAACGCCACCGTGCGGCCGCGCCGCGCCGCCAGCTCGGCGATGTCCGCAAACAGTCCTTCGTTGAGGGAGGCGTACAGCCCGGGGAGGATCATCAGCGGGCGGCCGCGCCCCCGGGCCACCGCGACGCGGCGCGGCGTGCCGAGGGCGTGCATCACCTCGATGCGGAAGGCTGTGGAGAGCGCTCGCTCGGCATAGTCGGTGCGCGCGGTTAGGAAGAGGCCGCGCCGGTGCGGCGCCCACCACGGCTGCCGCCCGCCCACGCGCGCCTCGACGCGCCGCGCCGCCCGTTCCGCCCACGACTCACTGTCGGATTGCACCGTCGGTGAGCTAAACGAACGACCCGCCGACCCGCAAGGTCCTAGGGGCGCTTGACGATGATTACGACTGCGCTCGTGTCGGGCGGCGGTGGTGGAGTAACGCAGCAGGGCCCGTTGCCGTCGATCACCGTCGTGCCATTGCTCTGATTCCCGGCACCCGCCGCGAACTCGACCTCCACCGCACCACCGCCGATCAGAGCTATCTGCGGAACCAGTACCACGACGTGCGTGCCCTTGAGCCAGGCGAGATACGAGGTGCCCGCATTCCGGTCCTGGAGCGCCAGCCAGGGTCCGGTGGCCTGCCCGTACGTGCCGCTCGCATCGATGTTGTCCCAGACGAGAGGCGAGTTCGGGCACGCCTGGTCGCGCACGATCTGCAGATCGAACGTGCCATCGGTTGAAAGCACGAGCGAGCCATATACCACGGCCGCCCAACAGCCGGTGCCCGTGGTGTACGTGCGCGGCAGCGAGTCGTTGTCGTAGCGGAGGAGGCCGTAGGCCCCGCTGACCTCGCCGGGTCCGAACGCGCGCTCGGCGCACCCGGCCACAACGAGTGCGAGAAGGAACGCTGCGAGTGAGGTGGACGGCCGCATGACCTGTCCCGAGGCGCTCAAGCTAGTGCGGCCCGCCACATCGGCGCGGTGGCGCACGTCACGGGCCAGAAACCGGACAGCTTTGGTCGGCGCTCCGCGCGCCGCGTTTGCATCCAGCGGGGTCGCGTCATACGCTGGGCCCGCGGATTCACGCCCGCATGACGCCGGCACACTATCGTCCATGCGGGCGGTGAGACACCAGCCAGGAGGTGAGAATGCACCTTCCTCGTCCGCATCAGATCGCGCTCATGAGTCTCGTTGTCGCTGCGGCGTGCAAGGAAAGCACGGCTCCTAGCACTTATGCTCCGCAGGCGGCCGTCTACTGGATCGAGTGGACTGCCACTGTGACGCCGAGCCAAGCGGAGAGCCTCCGAGTATCGGGCGGCGGCGTATCGTGTGCCTCCGTAGTGTGGGACGCGACGGTCAGCGGCACGCAAGTTGAGGTGACCGCCCAGGTCCACAACCTGAATGTCCCCTGTCTCAATAGCGGCACGGGCGCCGGTTTTGACACAGTGCTTGTGTTGCCGCGACTCCAGAGCCAGAGCTACTCGCTCTTCGCGCCCATGGCCGATGTCATTTCCTTGAGCCCGACCGAGCGGTTTGTGGGGTACTTCGACGTGGGAGGCCCACCAGACACGACCACACACTTCGCAGGCATCGTGACTCTGAATCTGGACGCTCTGGGCTGCTGGCGAGCGCAGCCCTGGTCCGCGTCGCCAGCGCCGCGGCTAGCCTTCGCCCAAGCGCCGCCATTGGGGGCACCGTCGTCGGGACGGTGGGCGTTCCTGATCGGCCAGCTCGTCGCGGGGAGCCCGCCGGCCTGTGGAGACGCGAGGGCGATCAGCGCCTCGACACTCGAAGTTGATGTGACGCCAACACCCCAATGAGTGGCCGGTGATGCGCACGCCGCGCGCCTCGTTTCGACCCGCGATCGCGATCTGCGCGGGGCTGCTGGCAGCCGCCTGGTGGCCGGCGGACGCGCGAGGCCAGCAGCCCCCGAGCGGCGCGCTGCGCGGCGTCGTGCGCTCGACGCTCGGCGAAGCGATCCCCTACGCCGTCGTAGCCCTGGAGCCCGGTTCCCCGCGGCGCTTCACCGACGACAGCGGGGCGTTCAGCTTCCCTGGACTCGCCCCCGGCACCTACCACCTGCGGGCCCGGCAGGTGGGATACAAACCGTTCGACACCACGGTGGTGGTCGCGCCGGGGAGCGCCGTCGTGGTGGTGGCCTCCCTCGAGCACCTGGTGGTGGAGCTGGAAGAGATCCGCGTGGTCGCCCGCGCGAGCAGGTGGGGGACGTGCACCGCCCCGGGACCGCCGGACCCAGCCAGCGCGCCGGACGCGGCGGCGATCTTCGAGCAGCTGCGCCAGAACGCGGAGCGGTACTGGCTGCTCGCGGATTCCTATCCCGCCATCTACCGGATGGAACGGCGGTTCGGGAGCCCCAATTACTACAACCGCGGTCTCGAGGTCCGGCGGACCGACACGTTGGATCTCCGGACGGATGCCAGGTGGCACTATGCGCCCGGGCGCGTCGTGACGGACGTCCTCGGCCGGTATGATGTCGAGCTTCGGGTCAACCTCCCCGGCCTTCCGGATTTCGCCGACTCGGCGTTCCTCGCCAACCACTGCTTCCGCTTCGCGGGCCTCGAGAAGATGGAGGGCCGGCGGTACGCGCGCCTGGATTTTCGCGTGGCCGACGCGATCACGGACCCGGACGCCAATGGCTCGGCGCTGCTCGATCCGGAGTCCTACCTGATCCGCTTCGTGCGGGTGCAGCTCACCCGCCCCGACGAGGCGCAGGCCGGCCTCGAGAGCCTGGAAGCCACCGTGGCGTTCCGCGAGGTCATGCCGTTCCTGGTGCTCCCCGATCGCATCTCGAGCGTGCAGGGCACATACGTCAGTTCGACGGTCGTCGTTAGCTCGGAGGAGCAGCGGATGGTGAGCTTCTTGTTCGTGCGCGCGCTGCCGATGCAGAGCCCGTGACCCGGCGACGGAGCACGGCGACGAGGCGCCGGGACGATCTCGGCCACTCCTGGACCGTCGGCGGCGTGGAGCGCGCGGTGATCAGGATCGTGCGACACCTCTCCCCCGGCTTCGCGCGGAAGCGGATCACGAAGAAGACGCGCCTCCACCAGGACCTCGGCTGGGACGAGTGGTACGTGCTGCGCGTGGTGAAGCCGATCCGCACGACCCTGCACGAGCAGCTGGAGGACCGCGCCGTGCTCCAACTCAAGACGGTGGGCGACCTGGTCGCCTGCGTCTGGAACGCCATGGAGGTCCCGGCGTGAGGGCCGCCTGGGGCGCCTGTGTCCTGGCCGCGCTCGCCGCCGGACGGGCGGCCGCGCAGCAGCCCGATTCATTGCGCGGCTGGGAGCTGCTCGTCGGCCACTCGTACTCCTCGGCGCGGGCGCTGATGCAGCCCGCGACGCTGACACTCGAGAAGGTGCAGGGCTCGCCGCTCTACAGCGTCCTCGATGCGGGCGCGCTGCTCCGCAACTCCATTGCCGCGCGGAGCTGGATCGAGGCCGGCCTCCGCGCGCGCGCCGGCTCGGCGCGCCCCGAGAGCCAGCAGGTCTACGGAGCGATGGCGCGCGTCTACCGCGAGCTGGATCCGGTGCTGGTCGCGGTCGGGGGCGAGTACCAGGCCGATGGAGGCTTCGCCGTCCATTCGCTCGACGCCACGGCGGAGCTGACGCCGCTGGGCGGGCTGCCGGGCCTCGGCACCTGGGTGAGTCCGGCGGTGCACTTCAGATGGCGGCCCTGGATCGGCGCGGCGGTGGGCAGCGGCGTGAGGCCGTACGCGCGGCTCTCGGCGGACTGGGTGCAGGGACGTCTCGAGGCCGGCGTCGAGGAAACCGCGTGGCTGGTCTCCGGCAGCGGCCGGAGCTTCGTGAAGGGCGATGTCTCGGTGCAGCTCGTCGGCGCTTTCTTCGTCACGGCGAGCGGCGAGCTGGGTCGCTCGCCGCCCACCTGGGAACGCACCGGACGGATCGGCTTGGGGCTCGGCTTCCGTCTGGCCCCCTCCGACTGAGATCCGCAGTCCGGCCGGCTAGCTCGCGCGGTCGAAGAAGGGGCTCTTCCCCGTGACGCTGAGCGGGATGCCGACGGCCTGCTTCACGTCGGCCGAGAAAAGCTTCAGCTCGAGGCACGCCTTCCCGAGCGAGAACATGATCCGGCTGTCCACCCGGTTCTGACTGGCGATGGACGCGGCCGAGCAGGCCGCGATGCCGAGATCGATCGAATTGAACGCGCAGACGCCGCCCGCCTTCACCAGATCGTCGCACGTCTCCTTGCCGCAGAAGCCACAACCTTCGAGCTCCGCCGGGTTGGACGCCACGCCGATCACCAGCCAGACCGGCGCCGCGGCGATCGTCTTCGCGTCCCGGACCATGCTGGGCCGGTTATCGCGCTTGCCGACCTGCACCATCTTCTTGGTGATCGCATCCTGCGTCTCGGGGTCGTCCACCGCGAAGACCCGGATGTTGTCCCTGCCGCGGGTCTTGGGCGCCGTCCGCGCCGCCGCGGCCATCTGGCTCGCAACCTGGAGGACCGCGCTGGATTCGAGGGTGCTCGCGTCTTTCATGGGCACTCCTTTCGCTCCCGACTCCACCGCACGCTATGTGCCATGCGGCCGCCCCGACGGGCCGGCGCCCCCCGGTCGAGGGGGCTGCCAACCCATTCGTCCCGCCGTGCATCCAGTCTTGAAAGACCCGAACGAAACTCAGGAATGCTCGAGGATGATGAGGCGGGCGTCGTCCCGCGAGACGGTGTGCAGGAACTGGAGCAGGTCGAGGACGGCGTTGGGCGGGAGAATGCCCCGCTCGCCGACCATGCGGCGCACGATGTGCAGCTCGCGCCCGTTCTGCTCATAGGTCGAGTTGTAGGTGCCGAAGGGGCCGGAGACCGCGACATCCGCGGGAAGGCGCGCGCGCCACCCATCCGGGAGCGTGACGCGGAATTCCTGGACGCTCTCCTCGGGACCGAATATCTGCCGCGCGTCGATCAGGTACTGCCGCGGCACGTGCGCCTCCACCTCGGCGACCAGGCGCGGGGAGATGACCTGCACGAGCGGCAGCGTCAGGATGTCGGTGCCCCCCGCGCTGGTGGTGGCCTTCGCGTTCCGGATCACGACCGAGATGCGGGCCGGCGCGCTCAGGTCGCGGCCGTCGAACAGCTCAAGGCTGTCGCCGGTCGCGCCGTCGAACTCGCCGTCGGCGAGGTTGCGGGCAATCTGCGAACGCTGCTCGGCGGTGAGATTGCGGCTCAGCGCCTCGCGCAGCTCGAACTGGGAGATGCCCTCCCGGGTGCGCGTGAGGCGCCCGTGGAACGTGCCGTCCGACGCCAGCTCACCCTCGAGCAGGTCCAGGCCACGGTTGGTGGTGACGGAATCCTCGGGGAGCCTCACCTCTTCGCCGCGGCCGTCGGGGTGCACGATCAGCGCGAACTCCCCGTACTCGCTGGGCGGGAGCAGACCGACGGGAACGATGTCCGCCGTGAGATCGAGGTAGAGGTAGCCGCCGGGGCGCTCGACCGCGCCGGACGAGGCCCGACCGTTGACCGAGTCGTCTATCGCGCCGCCCGCACGAACTCGCCCGGAGTCGAGTGCCACCGCCGCGATCATGTGGTCGAACTGCCCGGTCGTGGGGAGCGACGTGTCCACGTGGCCCCCACTGTTGAGGAGGACGGGGTACGCGTGGAACCCCATCCGCCGCGCCAGCGCGACGAACAGCGTCGCCTTGTCCTTGCAGTCGCCGTACTTGGTCTCGAAGGTCGCCGCGGGCGGGCGCGGCTGGTAGCCGGCCATGCCGAGCGACACGGACACGTAGCGGAAGTCCTGCGCCACCCAGCGGTACAGCGCACCCAGCGAATCGGCACCCGTCTTCTGGGCGCCGACGACTTCGGAGAGGCGGGTCTCCAGCTCGGGCGTCACGTCGTAGCGGTCGCGCGAGAGTCCGGCGTACCAGCGCGCCACGTCGCCCCACGCGATCGGGAGCCCGACCTCGATGCCGGCGATCACGTCGTTGGAGTCGGCGGCGAACGGCTCCGCGTCCGGCGCCTTGGGCACCTCCTGCGTCGCCCAGGTGTACACCTTCCTGCCGTGCGCCTCGGTGACCCGCCGCGCGAACGGCAGGTTGCGCTCCTTGATGCGCGGCGTAACGGAGGCGGGCACCTCGAGGATGAACCGCGAGCGCCGGGTCAGCCGATTGTTGGTGACGGTCCAGCCGGAGAAGTAGTCCCCCGGCATCACGGGCTTGAGCGTCTCGACCGTGTAGCTCCAGTCCACGAGCGTGCCGGGCGCGACGCCGCCCAGGGTGGCGCGATGCAGCCGGGCATCGGAATAGACCGGCGACTCGAGCGCGGTGGGCGCGTCGCTCTCCTGCTCGTGCGTCGCCTGCGCGCTCACGACGGAGCCGTCGGGGCGCACCACACGGAGCCAGTTGATCGTGAGCTTCTCGCGGGAACTGGAATAGGAGAAGACCTGCTCCCCGAACCGCTCCGCCGCCTGCTGCGTCAGGATCTGCACCACCTGCCGGAAGGTGCGGGTGCCGCGGCCATCCGCCTCGAGCCGGACGACGCCGTCGTCGAGCAGGAAGACGTTGGGCTCGTCCGGGTAGTCCGCCGGATTCACGGCGAGACGGTAGATGGTGTCGCTCCGGACGGACGGGTCGCCGGCGGGAGTGATGACGGGCGCCTGGGCCATGGCCGCACTGGCGCAGACCATGAGCAGAACCAACGGGAGAAGTCGCATCGGAATGGTAAGATGGCTAGCGCGGTAGTCCCGGGCAACGGATAGATTCGAAACCGTGCCCTACTGCCCCGAATGCTCCGCCTACGTCCCCGACAAGGTCGAGGTGTGCCCGACCTGCGGCGCGTCGCTGGTGCCGACGCCGACGCAGGGCTCGGAGCCGCGGGCGCCGGTGGCGATTGACACCGACCAGGTCGCCGCCGATCTCAGGAAATCGCTCGAAGTCGAGTACCAGTTCCTGCGGCTGATCGGCGTGGGCGGGATGGGGGCGGTCTTCCTGCTGCGCGAGATCGCGCTGAAGCGCCTGGTGGCGGTGAAGGTGCTGGCCCCGAGCCTGGCCGCGGACGCCTCGGCGCGGGCGCGGTTCACCCGCGAGGCGCGCGCGGCTGCCGCGCTCTCCCATCCCAACGTGGTCCGGGTCTACGCGGTGGGCGAGACGGCGGGGCTGAAGCTCCCGTACATCGTGATGCAGTACGTCGAAGGCCCCTCGCTCGCCGAGTGGATGGAGGGGCACCCGCGGGCGAGCGAGCGCGACGCGCGGCGGGTGATCGGCGAGGTCGCCGCGGGACTCGCCGCGGCCCACACCCGCAACCTCCTGCACCGCGACGTGAAGCCGGGGAACGTGCTGCTGGAGGCGGAATCGGGCCGCGCCTACGTGGCGGACTTCGGCGTGAGCGCCGCGCTGGGCGCTGGCACGGCGGACGCCAGCGGGAGCCTGACAGCCACGGGCCACGTGGTCGGGACGCCGATCTACATGAGCCCCGAGCAGGCGGCGGGCGAGCCGCTGAGCCCGCGGAGCGACGTGTACAGCCTCGGCGTGATGGCCTACGAGCTGCTGGTCGGCGAGCTGCCGTTCAAGGCGTCCACCGCGATGGGCTGGGCGGCGGCGCATCTCCGGGACACGCCGACGCCGGTGCACAACCGCCGCGCCGATCTCTCGCCCGAGGTCGCGCACCTGGTGGACCGGTGCGTTGCGAAGGACCCGGCCGACCGCCCGCTCGCCGAGGAAGTCTCGCGCGGGATGCTGCCGACGCTCGCCTCCGAGGTCGAGTGGCCTCCGCCGGGAATGCATTGGCTGCACGGGCGATCGCGGGTCCTGAGCCGGCTGGCGCTGGCGACGTTCGCCGGCGCCATCCTGACGCTGACGGCGCTGGCTTTCACCCCCCAGATCCTGCGGCCCCATTCGAACTGGCTGTTCCAGTTCCAGACCCCGTCGAGCCGCGACCCCGTATCGGTGACGCTGTTCCTCTGGCAGACCGAGCTGATTCTGGGGGTGGGCGTGCTCGCGCTGAGCCTGTTCGCGTTCCTCGGGCTCGGCGTCGGCGTGCTGCGCCGCCTGGTCCGGCTGCGCAGCGCCGGGTGGCACTGGGGCACGCTGCTCGACATCGCCGCGGACCACGATCAGCGGAGCGGGCTCATCCTGAGCGGGGCGCGGGAGTTCGCATCGCTCGAGAGGTCGCGCCGGGAGGCGATCCTGGCGGCGCGGCGGTGGCGCGCGGGCGCGCTGTTGGGCGCGGTGATCTGGATCCTCCTGGCCCTGGGCGTCTGGGGAGCGATGCTGCTGGCCGGCTTCCTGACCGCCGTGGGGATCGCGCAGATCGTGACGCCACGGGTCTGGCTCGCGGCGCTGGGCCCGCCGGTCCTCGGCGTCCTGGCCGTCGCCATCGCGCGCATAGCCGAGCGCCGCCTCACCGGCCCGCTCGGCCGCTCGCGCCGGATTCGCCTGGCCGACACCGACGCCACCGCGTGGTACGAGACGGTTCCCGGGGGCGGCCGCGTGGCGCCGCCCGCCCGCCGTTCGCTCAGGCGCTGGGCGCTGGCGGGCCAGATCGTCGGCGCCGGCCTCGCCCTGGTGCTGATCGTGACCATCGCCGAAGCCGTGGCGGCCAGCGTCACGGCCGTGATCTCGATGCAGCGCCTCGGGCCCAAGACCGCGCAGCTGGTGGCCGACCAGGAACGGTTCGAGACCTCCGATCCGCTGCGCGCCGCGCGGGTGGCGTGGGTCGCCCTCCTCCCCGCGACCGACACCGCCAGCGACAGCACCGCGCGCAGCTGGGTCGCCGCGCTCGCGGGCACCGCTGGCGCGCCGTCCGATCCGCCCGCGTACGCGCCGAAGCCGTCGGACGCGACCGGCCACGGGAAGTCCGTCACCGATCTGTTCAACGACGCCGCCGCGGGCGCGCTGAGCCGCGGCCTGCTGGACACGCTCGCGAAGCTCGCCGCCCACCCGCGCACGGAGTTGTTCCGCCGCATCGCCCGCGCGACGCCGACCCCCACGCTGATGGCCGGCCTGGCGGCCGCCTCGGCGCCGACCACGGCGCTACACGAGGCCGCGCTGGCCAACACCGCCGGCGCGATCGTCGCGGTGAGCCGCCGCGACTTCCGCACGGCGACGGCGCGCATCGGCGAGACCGCGGCCTTCGCCGAGCAGATGCTGCGGGCCCCCGACGTCAAGACGAATGCGCTCGCCTTCCGTGTCCTGTCGAACCTGGTGGTCGAGCCGCTGTCGGTGCTGGCGCGGCTGGGCGCGCGCGGCCTCGACGCCGAAGTGGTGCGCGACGCGGCGCAGCACATCGACCAGGCGGTGCCGGACCTCTCGGGCGCCGCGGGGCTCGCGGTCGATCCACGCGACATCATCCAGTTCACCGCGGCGATGCAGAACTCTCATATCCCGCCCGGCTACCGCGTAGTCTGGCTGTACGACGGATGGGCGGGGCTGTGCGCCAACCCGTGGGAGCTGCTCACGGGCCCGAGCGCGCTGCGGAATCAGGCGATGCTCGCCGCCGCGGACGTGATGACGGACGTGCCGCGCGCCCGGGAGCTGGCGACCCTCGACGGCCTGCAGTGGGAGCTGGGCGCGGGGCTCGGACTGACCGGGCTCCGCCGCGAGGTCGTGGAGCGGGGGCCGTGGGGATTGCTCTGGAGAATCAGGATGTGCTCACAAACTCTGTAAGTGAGCGGAAGGAAGTTCCACGCGCTTAGTGAAGTTGCCAGACGGCAAGGAGGAAGTGGTTACCAGTTGAGAGCGGCAAGAAGCCAGACAGGTCGCAAGTACTGGCAACCGGTCTGGCCCCCGAGCGCTGCGCAACTGGTAACCACTTCAGTACTTCGCCGTCTGTCAACTGTTCCGACTTCTAGAGACTGACCTCTCTCACAGCCTCGACGAATCGCGCCACTTTCGCTTCGTCCAGCTTCCCAGCCGTTCGAACGCCACTACACACGTCCACGCCGTACGGCCGCACCGCCTGGATCGCGCTCGCGACGTTATCGGGCGTCAGGCCGCCCGCCAGCCAGACCGGCACGCCCACCGCGCCCCGGATCCTCCGGCTCGTCGTCCAATCGTGCGTGCGGCCCGTCCCGCCCAGCTCCTTGACCCTGAGCGCGGGGTTCCCCGAGTCGAGCAGGATCGCGTCTGCCTCCGGCGCCGCGGCGACCGCCACGGCCACCGCCTCCGGTCCCGTCACGTGCACCACCTGCACGATCCGCGTGGCCGGAAGGAGCCTGCGCAGCGCGGCGCGGCACCCCGCCTCCGGCCGATCGACGATCTGCACGGTCGTGGGCGCGAGCCGTCGGACCTGATCCGCGATCGCCTCGGCGCTCCGGCTCGACGTGAGGAGAAAGCTGGCGACCCCCACCGGCACCGTGGGGATCAGCTCCGCGATCAGCTCCTCGCTGATGGGTCCGACCCCGCTCGGCATGGCCGACACGAAGCCCACGGCATCGGCGCCGTAGCGCACGGCCAGCGCGATCTCCGCGGCCGATTGCATGCAACAGATCTTGATCCTCGGTGACGCTGTTGAACCCATCCGACGGCCTCCCCGGAGCTATCAGACGGCAGTGTACGGACCCAGTGTAGTTGCCAGACGGCGAGTACTGAAGTGGTTATCAGTTGCCAGTCCGCGGAAGGCAGACTAGTTGTCAGTACTGGCCACTTGTCTGGCTTCTTGCCGCTCACATCTGGTAACCACTTCCCCCTTGCCGTCTGGCAACTGACCGGTCCCCTGGCCTCTCACTCCCGTCTTCTACTATGGTACATCCATGCCCGAACATAGCGGCACGATCGACACCTACCTCGAACACTGGCAGGACGAGGCGGACGCGGCGTTCCTCTACCGCCTCCTCGCCGAGGCCGAGCCGGTCGCCGAGCGGCAGGACGTGTACCGCCGGCTCGCCGCCGTCGAGGACCGGCACGCCACGCTGTGGAAGAAGCTGCTCGCGGACGCGGGCGTCGAGTGCGGAACGGCGCAGCCGTCCCGCCGCGCGCGCTTCCTCGCCTGGACCGCGCGCCGCTTCGGCCCCGGCATCCTCACCAGGCTGCTGCTCCGCGAGGAGGGGCGCGAGGTCAAGGGCTACATGGACCTCTATCGCACCACCTCGCCGGGCGCGGCGAAGGACATCTCGCTCACGCTGGCGAAGGAGTCGGCCGAGCACGCGGAGACGCTGGGCGGCCTGGCCGGCAAGAGCGGCGAGCCGTGGCACCAGATGGAGTCGGGCGGGTTCCTCCGCAATGTCGTCTACGGCTTCAACGACGGGCTCACCGCCAACTTCGGATTGGTCGCGGGCGTCATCGGCGCGAGCGTCGCGCCGCACGTCGTGCTCCTGTCGGGCGTGGCCGGGATGGTGGCCGACGCGCTCTCCATGGGCTCCTCCGGCTACCTGGCGGCGAAGAGCGAGCTGGAGGTGTACGCGCACGAGATCGCGATGGAGGCGGAGGAGATCCGGCTGATGCCGGAAGTCGAAACCGAGGAGCTGGCGCTCGTCTACGAGGCGAAGGGGATCGCGCGCGAGGAAGCGCGGCGGATGGCCGCCGACGTGATGAAGGACCCGGAGCGCGCGCTCGAAGAGAAGGTGCGCGAGGAGCTGAAGATCGGCGCGCAGCACTCCACGCCGCTCCGCGAGGGGTGGATCACCGGCACGGCTACGGCCGTCGGCGCCTTCATCCCGGTCGCGCCCTTCCTCGTGCTCCACGGCCTGTGGGCGATCTCGACGGCGTTCGCCCTCGCGATGGTCTCGCACTTCGGCGTCGGGGCGGCGCGCAGCGTCTTCACCGGGCGCGGCATCATCCGCAGCGGGCTGGACATGTTCGTCGTCGGCCTGGGTGTGGCCGGCGTCGGCTACCTGGTCGGCAACCTCATCGCGAAGCTGCTGTGACCAGGACGCTCTGGGCCGTGCTCGCTGTACTCTGCGCGTGGGGATTCATCACCATAGTGCGGCGGATTTCGGAAGAGGAGCAATCAGAACAGTTGCGAGACGGCAAGTTGGACAGTGGTTACCAGAACGAGAGTCTGAAGGACTCCATAGACTGGGACGAGCTGGAGAAGGCCGAGGACGAAGTGAAAGGCATCGATCCCCTAGCGAAGCCGGAGGACGGCTTCGAGGGCGACGACTGGGGGCCCGGCGCCGCGCCGAAGCCCCCGGTCGCCTAGTAGCGCCCCGGCGTCACGACGTACGGCCTAGTCGGCCGGCTCTGCCTCGGACGCGCTGACCTTCCGCAGCGTCACCGCGACGACGCCTTCCTCGACGGCGGCGATCACGTCGCACACGTCCACGTCCTCGGGCAGCTCCACCGTGCGGTACATCCGCACGCCGCACGCCGCGCCGACCGCTTCGCCGCTCCGGCGCTGGCCCGCGATCGTCACCCGCCGCGGCTCGACGCACACCTCGACGTCGCAGGCGTCGAAGCCCGGCACTGCCGCCTCGACCGTGAGGCACGGCCCTGCATCCGACACCGTCACCGTCAGCGGGAAGACCAGCTCCGATTCCGCCTGGCGCCAGTCCTCCTCGTGATGCCCGTCTGCCCTGCCCCGCCGCTCGAAGATCTCGTACGCCCGCCGCGCCACCGCGTCGGTGATCTCGTCCGACCGACTGCGAACCAGCTCGCTGCTCACGATCCGCGGCCGCGCCCGCGGAGTCGCACGACTCGATCCACTGCTTCGCGTCTTCATCGTCGCCTCCCTTGACCGCTGGCCGGGCGGAGGGAACCCGGTGCGCGTCCACTATGCAGCCATTCCCCGGAAAAGCAACACGAAGCAGAAAGGGGAATGGCGTCGCAGGGAATGCGTGGCGCGTGTGGACCGCCGCTTCGCGCAGCGCCGCGAGTCGGCCTGGCAACTCGACTTCGGCTCGGGGCGCGCCGGCGCCGTCAGCTCATCGCGCGCCGCGCATCCCCTCCGACACGTACACCAGCGGGTTCACCAGCACGGCGTACTGACGCCTTTGCCTTAGACGCCGACCGGGCGGCACCTGTGCCCATGGCCAAGAGACCGACCTTCGGCGGTCGCCGCGCGCCGCCGCCCCAGAGGCGTTATGAGGGCCGATCACCCGCGCGCGCCCCCGAGTTGGCTCGTGGCTGGGCGCCGACGCATGGGGCGACCCTCCCGTGGCCCCCGTGGCCATCTCCCCGCCCCCGGCCCGGGCAATTCATTCGGCAGCGAACAAATTGCGCGGCGCACTGCCCCGCATCCCGCGCACGGCTGACGCTCGCCGCACGTGCCATTGGCCATACCTCATCTTCGCAGACGCCGGCCCGTATCTTTCCCGCATGCGACATGAAGCCGACGAGTTCGCGAAGGCTTTCCGGCCGCCGCCCGAACTCGAGGGCCTTTTTCGAGAGCTCAACCGCCGCGACTGGATGAGCCTGGGGCAGGCACAGCGTTTCGTGGACCGCCGAATCGCCCAATACAACGCCACGCCCCAACCCGACCTGGGCGGGCTCTCGCCCAACCAGGCGCACCTGCTGTTGTCCGATCGCTGGGACGGCACGGGCCCCCTGCGCATCGCGGAAGACCTCGCGCTCTCCGACTTCGCCCAGGCGAAGGCGCTGGCAGTCGTCAACGGTCAGCGGGTGCTCGCCTGGCTCGCGGAGCACGGCCCCATCGCGCTGACGCCCGCCGGCTATCTCCCGCGACGCGTCGTCGCCGAGCTGATCGAGCGACTCGAGTGGGCGCCAGGCTTCATTGCCGGCGTGCGCGAGTATTGCCGCGTGATCAACGAGCTGGACGTCCACCCCCTGCACGTCAACCGCGTGGTGCTCGGGCTCGCGAGGCTGCTGCAGCGCCGCAAGGGGCGCCTGGGTGTCACACGCTCCGGCCGGGAGCTGGGCGACCCCGCCCGCACCGGCGAGCTGGCGGCCCGGATGTTCCGAACCCACTTCCACGTATTCGACCTGCGCTATGGTACTCGCGGGTTCGGCGGCGAGGAGTTCCAGGCCCTGCTGCCGCTCACGCTGTGGCGCCTCTCACGTCTCGACACCGAGTGGCGCTCGTCCGAAGACCTGGCCCTCGCCGTGACGCCGCCGGACGTGGGCAGACGCTACGGGACGGAAGTGCCGGTGGCTCTGGGCGCGATCATGGCGGGCCGGATCTTCCACACGCTGTGCGACTACGGGCTGCTCGAGACCGACCTCGACGCCTGGTCGCTGGACAGTGAGCGCTTCCGCCGCACCGGCCTGTTCGGGCGGTTCCTGTCGTGGCGGTGGCCGTGAGGGAGCCACCAGCCTGATCGGGCGGATGCGCCCGGCTGCGCGTGCGAATCGGGTAATCTGTTTGTGATCAACGTGTTGATGCGCGAGATCGGTTTGCATTCAGTTATTGACAATTGTCGGCGACCGTATTGCCAAACGCTGCCCTCTGCAGCCATCAGGCCAGCGCGGGAGGCGGCAGGCTTCAAGATGTTGGCGACGCCCGGAACGAGGGCCGCCAAGCCGTTGCGTTGGTCCCAATGGCGAGCGGCCGGAGGTGTCAATGGGTCAGGCCAGCTTTTCGACGCCCCTCGCCGTGACGCGCGACGCGATCAAGGGCAGCGGCGCCGCCTTGCCGTCGCCGATCTCGATGGCCGCGTCGAGGGCGCGGCGGCCCAGCTCGATGCCGGCCGGGTCCTTCGCGAAGATCGAGGCCAGCGGCTCCGAGGTGTGCACTTTCTGCCCCGGCCGCGCGGTGATGACGAAGCCCACGGTCGGGTCCACCGCATCCTCCACCTGGCGGCGCCCGCCGCCCATCTCCACCACCGCGCGCCCGATCGTCCGCGGCTCCACCTTGAGCACGGTGCCGGCCTTGCGGGCGTAGTGGACCTCGACTTCCTGCGCCTGCGGCAGCAGGGCCGGGTCGTCCACGCATGCCGGATTGCCGCCCTGCGCCTCGATGATCTTCTGGAACGCCTCGGCCGCCTTGCCGCTCTTGAGCGCGCCCTCGAGGCGCTGCTTCGCCTTCGCCCGGTCCTTCTCGCCCGCCAGTACGAGCATCTCGACGCCGAGCGCGATGGTGACGTCGTGCAGGTCCTCGGGGCCCTCGCCCCTCAGGCCCATGATCGCCTCCTCCGCTTCGAGCGCATTGCCGCAGGCGCGGCCCAGCGGCCGGTCCATCGCGGTCAGGAGCGCCACGGTCGGACAGCCGCGGTCGGTTCCCAACTCGATCATCGTCTTGGCCAGCAGCAGCGAGCGGTCGGCGTCCGTGATGAACGCGCCGCTCCCCTGCTTCACGTCGAGCACGAGGCCGGTAAGTCCCTCGGCTAACTTCTTCGACATGATGCTGGCGGCGATCAGCGGGACGCATTCCACCGTCGCCGTGACGTCGCGCAGGGCGTAGATCTTCTTGTCCACCGGCGCGATCTCGGGCGTCTGACCGATCATTGCACAGCCGATGCGCTCGATCTGCGCCTGCGTTTCCTGGAGCGAGAGGTTGGTGCGGAAGCCGGGGATGCTCTCGAGCTTGTCGAGGGTGCCGCCGGTGTGGCCGAGGCCGCGCCCGCTCATCATCGGAACGGCGACGCCGCACGCGGCGACCAGCGGCGCGAGGATGAGGGAGACCTTGTCGCCGACGCCGCCCGTGGAGTGCTTGTCGATCACCGGCCTGCCAAGGGAGGAGAAGTCGAGGCGGCTGCCCGACGCCATCATCCCGTCCAGGAGCGCGGCGGTCTCCTCGCGCGTCAGGCCCTTGAGGAAGATCGCCATCAGCAGCGCCGACATCTGGTAATCGGGCACCTGGCCGGCGGCGTAGGCGCCCATGAGTTCCCGGAACTCGTCCGGGTTGAGCGCCCCGCCGTCGCGCTTGCGCTCGATCAGGCCGGGGACGAACATTACGCGACCTTCACTCCGGCGGAGTCCCACCGATGCGCGCTCTGACGATCGCAGCCCTTCCCGCGCTCTTCGTCCTCGCCGCCGCGCCCGCGGCCGCGCAGGACGTCAAGACTCACATCGCCGCCGGCGACGCCGCGCGCTGCGAGCGCAGCATTGCGGGCGCGCTGGGGCACTTCCGCGAGGCACTCGCGCTCGACTCCGTCAACTACGAGGCCAACTGGAAGGCGTCCCGCGAGCTGGCGGACAGCGGGAAGCTGATGCCGGACAGCGTCAAGGCGGCGCGTCAATCCGTGTATGCGGAGGCGCTGGCGCTGGCCAGGCGCGCGGTGCGAGTGGACTCCAACGGCGCGGACGGGCATTACATGGTCGCCGTCGCGGCGGGACGGGTGGCGCTGACCAAGGGCCAGCACGAGCGGGTCCTGTCGGCAGGCGTGGTCCGCGACGCGGCGCTCCAGGCCATCGGCCTCGACTCGCTGCACGACGGCGCGATGCACGTGATGGGGCGCTGGAACGCGGAGATCCAGCGGCTGTCGGGCTTCCAGAAGTTCTGGGCGCGGACCTTCCTCGGAGGAGGAGTCTTCAAGGAAGCGAGCTGGCGCAACGCCAACCGCTACTTCCGCGACGCGATCCGGGTCAATCCGCGGAACATCTATCACCACCTGGACTTCGCCGAGGCGCTGGTGGACCAGGACAGCACGGCGGCGGCGCGCTCGGAGCTGGAGCAGGTGGCGCAGCTGCCGCTGGGCTGCGACGCCGGCGATCCGACGTACAAGCAGCAGGCGGCGGCACTGCTGGAGAAGATCAGCCAGCACTAGTGTCGTCGTGCCCCCGGCGCCGGTGCTCGCGCGCCTGGCGCAGCTCGTGCCGTGCCTCGTCGTAGCGCTCCCGCGCATCCGCGGCCAGCCGCCGCGCGCGCCGGGCGATCATCCGCCGCGTCTCCTCGCCGCTCGACGGCGCAATGAGCAGGGCGATCCCCGCCCCGACGAGCGCGCCGATCAGCAGCCCCGCGGCGAACGTGCGGACACCGCTGTTCCCGCCTTCTCTGTCCATCCGATCCTCCCTGTCCTCCCTGGCATCACCGGCCACTCTGCTCATGGTCCTTCCCCCTCGGGCCGGAGAACGTATCACCCCGCGCCGAGGCGCGGCAACTTGCTGGCGGGTTATAAGAGAAGGGTGACAATCAGTTCTCCCCCCTCTTGAAACACGAACAGTGGCGCCATTCGTGCCGCCAAAGGCCACAACAATGGCGTACTTCAGCCATTTCTTGAGGTATGGCGCCGCGCTTTTGCTTTGGCTTTTGCTGTTCCGTTTTCCCGGGTGCGAGGGGCGAATGACGCTGACCTAACGCCTGCAGGTTAGCGTGTGCATGGTATGTGAGAGCGCGCGGGCTGGCGCCGGCCGCGAAGGCGCGATGCGTTAGGCGGTATGTCGACCAAGATGGGAACGCCCTTTGTCTTCCAGCCCTATCTGTCGCGCGGCAGCGCCACGCCGTGCGTCGCCCGTACCATCCCTCAAACGAGGGACTTGGTTCAGGCCTTCCTACTCTCTGAAGAGAAGCGGAAGGCCATCATTGAGATCAGCCACGAAGTGATGCTGCGATTGATCGCATGCTTGGATCAAGCCGACTACGTCGTGGCCCAGGTGGAAGCGGGAAGGAAGGAGCTGCTGGAGAAGGGGGTCGTCTTCAATGAAGGCCACACGGCTACGCAGTTGCCGGCGGTTGTGGATTTGAGGCAGCACGTTGAGTTGTTCCTGTATGCGGCCAAGGGCGCCCTCCGCGATATTGGCGCACTCTTCGAGGTCTTCTACGACAAGCGCTTTGAGCACAGGTTCGATAAGGCGCGGGAGTGGCTGGAGGCTACCTATGGACCGGATGACCAGCTTCTCGTCGCCCTCAAGGCCGACGCATCCTGGATTGAGCAGGTCCTGAACATGAGGAATGCCGTCGATCACCCTGGAACTCCCAGCGTCGTCAACGTCGACAACTTCAAGCTCGTCTCCATCAGCCCTCCGGAGGTTGCGCCACCGACGTGGCGCCTCGATGAGGGTAGCAGGACGGTGATCGCTAACGATATGCCAGTCCTCGTCGACAACCTCCTCACACTCTTCGAAGACATTCTCGCTGACGGCCTGCTAAGGCTGCAACCGACTGGGCCCTTCGTCATCTACGAGGTCCCGGAGGAAGAGAGAGATCCGGCAATGCCAATCCGTCTGCGCGTCGGTCTCGCTAAGCCAATTCAGTCTGCATGAGCCCTAACCCACTCTTGCGGCCGCCGGCACGGCCAGCTAACGCGTCCCTCACGCCTGGTATATAGGTTGGGCAGGTGTTGTGTGGCTGGCGGGCGTGAGGCCCGCCGCTGAGGCGAACTTCGTTAGGCGTCCCCGAGAGTGCTCTCATGGCGAAGGTCGCAAGGAAGTTCGGACTCACCTTCAGCAACATCCCAGTCATAAACATCCGGCTGGAATACGAACGCTATGGGAGGTACCTCGAGTCCGGTGGCCTGCTCGCAGATCTGAGCCGCGAGCCGGGCTATCTGCACACCCCCTACATGATCTGGCTCTCCTTCCCAGAGATGTTCCTGACCGTGGTCCTGCAGCGTACGCTGTCAGGGCTTGAGGCGTACCTCTCCTACGCCGTCAGGGTCGAGATAGCGAAGCGAGGCCGCATAACTCGTTCGACTAGCGACGAGATCGAGCTCTCAGTAACCGGCACCCGAGGCGGCGCCGCCGAAGGCCTCTTCAATGCAGCTCCCGCTCTCGTTGATTCTTCGCTGGCGATGAGGCGCAGCGACCGCGGACTTTGGGCGACCACGAAGCTATTCTACGAGACTGTGCGGAACCCAGTCTTCCACGGCCATCAACTTGAAGCGTCTAGCATTCGCCAGTTCCCAACGGCCTACAGGCACATGGGCGAGATCTACGATTGGATAGATGGCTGGCATGACCCAGAGCAGACGCTCCCGGGGTTCTATGAGATGCTTGGACGCCCAAGGCCCGGTACTACTTAGACCGCACCAGCAGCCGGCGGGCGCGTGTGGACTGACGCTTCCGTCGCGGCAGGGGGCTAGATTCGGCAACTGTTGTGCGCCTGGCAAGCGGGTCGCCCGCCGCTCAGGCGTCTTGCTAGCCGCCGGAGCGGCGGATACGGAGACCATATGGCACGTTGGAGCGTCGAGTACAAGTCGCCGAGGGGCGATAAGGACTCAACCGTCGTAGAGGTACCAGACGAATTCAAGACGGCCAAGGAGGTCGTATCGGCGCTCGAAAGCGGCAGGGTCCCTGATGCCTACTTCGCCGCTGGAGCCATCATCGCCGTTATCCGGTTCGACCCCCCACCTTCTTCGTTCGAGGTGGTACGTGGCTAACGCGTGACTGCGTTGGTGGAGTAATGACTCTTAACGCGGTGAGCTGAGCATGCCGGCGAGCCCTTTCGAAACAGAGCTACAAAGCATCGTGGATGACTACGATGCCGTGCGTAAGAGTTCGAAATATCCGGACGGCTCGGATCTCATTGACAGACAGAGCTTGATGACTTTTCGGACGCGGTGCGTGGCAGCGGTCGAACGCGCGTCTGGCCGCAACTCACAGTACGCGCGACAAGCTCAGGTTCGTGAACCAAGAACCGGCATGAACGATTGGGACGAGTTGGCGGGACAGGTAGGCGTGGTGCGCGCCTTGCTGCATGACATGCAGAAGGGCTACACAAGGACATTGGAGGAACTCGTCCGGGGCGACCTCTTTAGCGACTTCCTCGAAATGGCCGAACACCTGCTCAACACTCACTACAAGGACGCGGCTGCCGTCATCGCTGGCAGCGCATTGGAAGCGCATCTCCGGGCGCTCTGTGCACGGCACGCAATTCCAACCGACCTAGACGGCGTTCCGAAGAAGGCCGACAAGCTCAATGCCGAACTGGCGGCAGCCGGGGCTTATTCAAACGCTAAACTCCAACAGAAGTCGATTACCGCGTGGCTCGGATTGCGCAACGACGCTGCACATGGCAGCTACACGGCCTACGACGAGCAGCAAGTGAGGATGATGCACGACGGCGTGAGACACCTGATAACGACACATCCGGCCTAGCTGGTAGCAACCAGAGTCGCCAGCTTAAGGTAGAGACTCAGAGTTGTCGCAGTCACCGGCGAGGCCGCCCTCACCCCAGCCTGCACCACACCCGATTCGCCATCCCGTATGGAAGAACAGCTATGACCTTGATGGAGTCTTACAAAGCTATCAAGAAGGCCATAGTGGCCTTCTGCCCCAAGTACCTACCTCTCGACGCAGAGTCGGGTCCTCCGCTATTCCCCCCCATTGTCGGAACTGGCTTCATAGCACGTGAGGATGGTCTGGTCATCACGAACGACCACGTTGTGCGCGCATTTCAGAAGCTGTACCGGCCACCAGGAACGCCCGAGAGCGATTGGGGAGTCTACGCGCTCTTGCTCCATCACACGGCTGCCGGCCAAGTCGAGATTCTGGAGTTGCCCCGCTTTGGTGGACAGTTGACGGCTTGGGTTTCAAGCCGCAGTTGAGGTGTCGCACTCGTACTGGATCGGCGACCGCTGGCCGAGCGCGGAGTGCCGGCGGTGCGGGTTGTACCA
>JBEKVZ010000013.1:0-87615 GCA_049513575.1 Gemmatimonadales bacterium | reverse complement strand
CCGAACTCCACGCGGGCCTGTCCCCACGCAAACCTAGGCCCCGCCCCGGCTGAAAGGAGCACAAGCGGGAACCACCAACTTCGGAGCACGCGCACGATGGACCTCCGTGCAATGAGCGCCGCCTAACTACAATTGGACTGCACAAGGATCAATGTGCTGCGCAGCGCTGCAGCATAGCATCAAAGTGCGCGGCTGGCGCGGCGCCGCAAGACGTGTTGCCACCTCCTGTTGTTCCGACGATGGCGGTCCCCGGTGCGGACAGCCGCTGCACTGCTTGCAGTCTATCGCGCCGGCGTCAGCGGGGCGTTATCCGGGGCAGCAGGAGAGCGCAATAGACTGCCGGCAATCCGGAACGGAGCACCCGGAAAAGCACTCCGGGCCGGGAGGTCATCCCCCGGCCCGGATCGCCCAAACAGCTGAGTCCCTTGCGCTTCCAGGAGCGGGCGACCGGATTCGAACCGGCGACGTCCAGCTTGGGAAGCTGGCATTCTACCCCTGAATTACGCCCGCACGTCTATCTGCTTTTGTGACAAGCGGTTATGAATCCACTGATTTCGTGTACCCGCCAAAGTACCTACCAAGATATGCATCACCGAATCATCTGGGAAGTCGTTGTCCCGCTCGCGGCCGTGAGTAACGAACCTGCTCATTGGCCGTGAGGCGGCTGCCATAGCTCGACCTTGTTTCCCTCTGGATCAATGACCCAGGCAAACTTCCCATACTCGGACTCGTCAATCTTCTCGAGCACATTGCAGCCTTCTTCCTTCAAGGCCTTGACCAAAGCGTGGAGGTCTTCCACTCGGTAGTTGACCATGAAGGGAGCAGAGCTCGGAGCAAAGTGATCACTTTCTTGCGGATCGATGCACCAGGCAGTCGTGCCTGCAACCGGCTTGCCCTCGGCGTCGGTCCAATCGAAGGCAGCTCCGCCCCAGACTTGGACATCGATTCCCAAGTGCCGCTTGTACCAAGCCTGCAGTGACGGGGCGTCTTTGGCCTTGAAGAAGATGCCGCCGATGCCAGTGACTCGTTTCACGTGACCTCCGACGCGCAGTGGTGGTGAGAGGAATGTCCCTTCTGCGGCCTAAATATGTATTAGGCTGGGTCACCCCCGTCCGTACAGAACCCCCGCACCGGTGTTGAACACCACCACCCGCTCGTCCCGCAGGATGCGGCCGCGCTCGACCAGCACCATCACGGCCGCCACCGCTGCCCCGCCCTCCGGACAGGCGTCCACCCCCTCGAGCGTGGACAGCTGGCGCTGGCCCTCCGTCAGGGCCTGGTCGGATACCGCCACCGCGCCGCCCCTGCTCTCCTTGAGCGCCTTGAGCATCAGCGCGCCACCCAAGGGGCTGGGGACCCGCAGCCCCGCCGCCACCGTCATCGGGTCCTTCCACGCCTCGCACTTGTCGGCCCCAGCCTCGAATGCCCTGACGACGGGCGCGCACCCCGACGATTGCACGGTGAAGAGGCGCGGCATCGGCCCCTTCACCCAGCCGGCAGCGATCAGCTCCAGAAAAGCCTTCCACATCCCGATCAGCCCCGTCCCCCCGCCCGTCGGATAGATGATCGCTCCCGGCAGCCGCCAGCCGAGCTGCTCCGCGATCTCCAGGCCGAGGGTCTTCTTCCCCTCGATCCGGTACGGCTCCCGCAGGGTGGAGAGATCCATCGCGAGCGTCTCGGCCGCATACGCCTTCGCGAGCTTGCCGCAGTCGCCGATGTGTCCGTCCACCAGCTCCAGCTGCGCCCCGTAGGCGGCGATCTGCCCCAGGAGCGGGCGCGGCGTCGTCTTCGGCGCGTAGACCCGCACCGTCGCGCCGGCCTTCGCCCCGTACGCCGCCGCCGCGACGCCGGCGTTCCCCGCCGTCGGGAGAACGAACCGCGTCGCGCCCGCCCGCACCGCCCGCGTCACCGCGGCGGCCAGGCCGCGCGCCTTGAATGAGCCAGTGGGATTGGCCGCCTCGTCCTTGACCCAGAGGTCCGGGAGGCCGAGTGCCTCGCCCAGCCGCCGCGCCGGGAGCAGCGGCGTCGTCCCTTCTCCCAGCGTGATCGGCTCCTCATCGCCCACGAGCGGCAGGAACTCGCGGTAGCGCCACATCCCGCCGCCGCGCTTCTCCAGCATGGCGCGCGCGCCGGCGCCGACCTGCCTGGCGTACCGCACGAGCCACGGCGACCCGCAGTCGGGGCAGACCGTCGGCAGACCATTCGCGTCCTGGCGTCTCGGGCAGCCCGAGCACTCCAGCGTCCAGTCCATCGAACTAGGCCTTGGTGTGAAGGTGGGCCCAGATCCGCTCCGCGATGCCGCGTGAAATCCCCTGCACCGCCGTCAATTCCTCGAAGCTGGCGGACGTGACACCCGCGAGGGACCCGAAACGTTCCAGCAGCGCACGCCGGCGCGAGGGGCCGACGCCCGGGATCGCCAGCAGCTCCGACGTCAACGTGCGCTTGGCGCGCCGCTTCCGGTTGAACGTCACGGCCACGCGATGCGTCTCGTCGCGGATGCGCTGCAACAACTTCAACGCCGGGCTGCGCCGGGGCAGCCGCAGCGGCTCGGACTGCTCCGGCAGGTAGATCTCCTCTTCGCGCTTGGCCAGCGACGCCATCGTGAGAGCGGGCACCGCCGTCTCCTGCGCGGCCGCCAGCGCGGCGTTGAGCTGCCCGCGCCCTCCGTCCACCACCAGGAGATCCGGCAGCACCTTCTTCTCGTCGAGGCGGCGCCTGAACCAGCGGGTCAGCACCTCGTGTACCGAGGCGAAGTCGTCCTGCCCCTCGACGGTCTTGAGCTTGAAGGTGCGGTACTCGCTCCGCTTGGGTCGCCCGTTCTCGAACCAGACGATCGCGCCCACCGTGTCCCTGCCCTGCGCCGTGCTGATGTCGATGCACGCCATCCGCCGCGGCACCGCGGCGAGCCCCAGATCGCGGCCGAGGGAATACACGGGGTCCTCGGCACGCTCCGCTCCCTCGAACGTCTCCAGCCGCAGCGTCTCGAGCAGATGGCGCGCGTTCTGGTCCGCCAGGTCCGCGAGTCGCCGGCCCAACCCCCGGCTCGGCACCGCGTAGTGGGCCTCGCCGAACGCCTCGGCCAGCTCAGCCTCGTCGGCCGGCATCGAAGGCAGGTACGCGACGGGGGCACGCCGCTCTCGCGGCAGGTAATAGCGCACCACGAACGCGGTGAGGACCTCGCTCTCGCTCACGCCCTCCACGCCCTCGAGGAAGGTGTGCTCGCTCCCGATCACCTTCCCGTCCCGGATCCGCAGCACCACCGCGCACGCGTCGTCCTCGTCGCGGGCCAGACCGATCGCGTCGCAGTTGCCGCCGCCCACCCGCTCGACCGTCGCGGGCTCCTCGATCTGGTCGAGCCGCTTCAGCGCGTCCCGGAGCTCAGCGGCCAGCTCGAAGTCGGTCGCGGCCGCCGCGGCCTGCATCCGCTCCCGCAGGTGCTGGCGCACCTCGAGCGTCTTCCCCTCGAGGAAGAGGAGCACGTCGCCGATCATCCGGCGATACTCCTCCCTGGTTTCCCACTCCACGCACGGCGCCTTGCACTTCCGGATGTGATAGTCGAGGCACGGCCGGTCGGGCGCGTCGTCCGGCAGGTCGTAGTGGCACGAGCGCACCGTGAAGATGCGGCGGATGATCCGGAGCGTCTGGCGCAGGGCACCGACGTCCGTGTAGGGGCCGAAGTAGCGCGCACCGTCGTCGGCGGCCTTCCGCGTCACGAGGACGCGCGGGAACGGCTCCTGCATCGTCACCGCCAGCCACGGATACCGCTTGTCGTCCCGCAGGTTCACGTTGAACCGCGGGTGGTACTCCTTGATGAGGTTGTTCTCGAGGAGCAGCGCCTGGGAGGGGCTCTGCACGACGATGGTCTCGAGATCCGTGATCCGTTCCACCATCAGCCGGAGGCGCGGGTCGGCCGCGGCCTCGTCGCCGAAGTAGTACCGGACCCGGCTCCGCAGGCTGTTCGCCTTCCCGACGTACAGGACTTCGCCTGCGGCGTTCTTCCAGAGGTAGACACCGGGCGCGTCGGGCAGGCTCTCCAGCTTGCGCTGAAGGGCTTCGTCAGGCACGGCGGAGCGCCTGGGCGAGGATGGCCTGCGCGGTGGGAATCTTGAAGAGCAGCGTCAGCGCGCCGTAGACGAGCGCGTAGGGCACGAGGACCGCGACGCCGGAGGTGATCGGACCCAGCCGGCCCGTCGCGAGCCAGAGCCCCCAGCCGGCGGCACCGGCCACCAGCGCCGAGGTCCAAAGCTTCGGGAGGTAGCCTGTCTCGAAGGGCGTCGCGCCGATGCGGCCGGCGAGGCTGCGCCGGAGCAGCGCGAACTCCACCCATGCCGAAAAGCCCGCGCTCGCCGTGAGCCCGACGGCGCCCCACCGGAGCTCCAGGCCGAGCAGGGCCGGCAGGGGCACGGCGCAGAGGAAGCCGAGCACGGTGGTGAGCCCGACCCGGACGGCGGCGAACTTGAGCGGCGTGCGCGTGTCGCCCAGCGCGTAGAACGCCGACGACGAGAGCCGGCTCAGCGTCGAGGCGAGGAGCCCCACGGCCGACCCCGCCAGGATCGCCCACACGTAGCGGCTGTTCGCCGCGCTGAACCGCCCGGTCTGGAACAGCAGGGCCACGAGCACCTGGCCGAGGGCGAGGAACCCCACGGCCGTGGGCACGATGAAGTAGGCGATCCGGTGGGAGCCGTCCACCAGGCGCGTCCGCAGGGCTGCGTGGCGCTGCTCCAACGAGCCCTGCACCGCCGACATCTCCGGCAGCTCCGCGGCCGCGACCGACATTCCGAAGAGGCTCACCGGCAGGGTGTAGAGCAGCTGCGCGTTGACCAGCCCCGCGGCCGGGCTGTTGCCCAGCAGCGTCGAGATCACGGTGTCCACGAAGGCGCTGACCTGGTTGACGCCGCGACCGAGGAGCGCAGGCCAGAAGTTGCGGACGACGGTGCGCACCTCAGGGTCGTCGAGGTTGGTCCGGAACTGCAGGCCTTGGGCCAGCGCCAGCACGGTGGGCAGCTGGACCAGCACCTGCAGCACGCTGCCGGCCGCGGCGCCCCACGCGACGAAGACCGCGAAGCGGAGTTGCGCTTCGTGCCGGCCGAGGATCGCCGCGACGATGATCGCCGCGTTCCACACCACCGGCGCCGTGTACGAGAGGAAGAACTTCCGGTGGCTGTTGAGGATGCCGAGGCACCACGCGGAGAAGACCAGGACCCCGGTTGCCGGAAAGAGGATCCGGACCAGGACGATGACGAGCATCCGCTTGTCGCCAGTGTAGCCCGGCGCCAGCACGTCCACGACCAGCGGCGTCGCGCCGACGCCCACCGCCACGATGACGGCCACGACCAGCGTGAGCAGTGACGCGACGGCCTCCGCGACGCGCGCCGCTTCCCGCTCGCGCCCCTGGCTCAGCAGCCGCGCGTACACCGGGATGAACGACGCCGAGAGCACGCCCTCGCCGAACAGGTTCTGCATCAGGTTGGGGATGCGGAACGAGACACCCAGCGCGTCGGCCACCGGGCCGAGCCCGAGGTACCGATTGATGACCCACTGACGGATGAAGCCGGCGATGCGGCTGAGGAAGATCCCGGCGGCCACGAGCGCCGCCGAGCGCCCTCCACCGGACCGCGGCACGGCTAGGAGCCGGACTTGGGAAGGGACTTCTGCGCGGCCGCCCGCTGTGCGGGATCCTCGAGCAGCCGCTGCATGAACTGATGCTCTTCCTGGAGCTGGGCCAGCTGGCGCGTCACGGTCTCCAGATCCGCTTCGAGGATCCCGACCTTCTTGGTCAACTCCCTAAGGTCGGCCCCGCCCTCCAGCGGTGCCCCGTGCATTCGCTCGACCCAGGCCCGCACGACCGGGGAATCCAGCACGATCGCGGTCAGCGGGATCATCAACGCGAACGCGATGAGGATGATGACGGCGGCGCCCATCCCGGTAACCTAGGTGCCCGCCGGAGGAGCATCAAGTAGCCGCCCCGCGTGCTCGCGAGCCGCGGCCGCCAGCACCGGCAGCAACTCGCGGCCGTAGCGCGCGAGGTAGCTCGCCGTCGTAAAGACCCGCTCCTGCGGCTCGCCGCCGGGAAAGAGGCTCGCGCGCGTGCGTGCCAGCTGCTGCAGCGCCGTCTCGTTCCGCCGCTTCAGCGCCGCGACGAGCCGTTTCTCGACCTCGTCCACCGCGTGCAACGCCTGGTTCCTCACGGTTTCGATCGGCCGCTCGAGCGTGCTCTCCAGGCGTCGGGCCGCCTCCAGCACGGCGACGTAGCGCTCTCCGATCGCAGCGCGCAGCGCCGCCAGGGCGCCCGCGGCATCCGCGGGGAGCGCGTCCTTCGCCAGCGCCGTGGCCAGCGTGCTCTCGTCCCGGGCCAGGTCCGCCGGCTTGAGGCCGAGCCGCTCGAGCGTCTTGTCCGTCTTGGCGTCCACGAGGAAACCGGAGAGGCGCAACACCGGCACGGGCCGCGGCACGGCGAGGTGCGTGAAGACGGGCCCGACCTGCCTGAGATACGCGAGCTCGGCGGGGCCCCCGACGTAGGCGACCGTCGGGAAGACGTGCGCCTCCACCGCCGGCCGCAGGAGCACGTTGGCCGACAGCCGCTCCGGCGTGGATCGCAGAACCGACTCGATGTCGTTCAGCGTGAGGCTTTCGCCCGAGCGGCGCGTGACGAAGGCGCCGTCGGCCATTCGCAGCCGGTCGCGGCCCATCTTCCCCTCGAGCATCGCCAGGGTCATCCCCTCCCCGACCGCTACGGGGACCGCGGCCCCGGACGCCTTCAACCGCGCCGCCTCGCGCCCGAGCGCCTCATCGAGAGTGCGCGCCGAGCCGAGTGCCTCGAGAAAGACGTCGGATGCGGCCCGCTTGAGCGCGCCGTCCCATCCCCTGCATACGACGACGCCGAACGGCTCGAGCAGGGACGCCAGCGCGACCGCGGCTGCCTCGGCCATCGAGCGCTCCGCCGTATACGCCGCGCCGAGCCAGGCGACGGTCTCCGACCGGAACTCGCTCGGTGGGAGCGCCGCTTCGAGCGCGGCCAGGGCGGCGGCTCCGTCCGCGCCGACGATCTCCCGGAAGGCCGGAAGCATCGCGGCGTCGGCCGGACGCTCGCGGAGCGTCACGGTGCGGACCGATCCGTCCACCGCCAGCACCGCGCAGTGGTTCACCTCGGCGAAGTCGTGGTCGTCGCCCGCCACCCAGAAGACGGGGACGACCGGCCGTGCCCAGCGGCTGCCGAGCTGCTCGGCCAGCGCCGCCGCGGTCAGAGCCTTGTAGACGGTGTAGAGCGGGCCGGTGAAGAGCCCGGGCTGCTGTCCGGTGGTGACGGCGAGCGCCTGGCCCGCCAGGAGAGCGTCGCGATTGGCCTCGGAAGCACGCCCGGCCGCAACGAGGGCCCCGGCCGCGGCGGCGGGGAACCGGCGGCGTTCCTGCGCCGCGCGCGCGGCGTCCAGAGCCCCGGCGTCCAGCCCGTCCGGGGCCGCGGCGTCGAATCGCAGCGTCATCGGTTGGCGGTTTCTCCGTTCAGGGTCTCGCCCCCGGGGGCACGACCTGGGCGCGGAACGCCCACAGCTCCGTCGCCGCGTCCTGCCACGCCTCGGACGGCAGGGCAGCCTTCTGGCAGACGGCGCGCAGGAAGGTCACTCGGTCCCACCGGTGCTCCGTTGCCACCTGCGGCAGCAGGACGCCGGAGCGCGGCCCCCGCCGGATGAGGAGCCCGTCGCGGCCCGGGACCACGTCCTCCGGCCGGATCCGCTCGAAGGGCGAGAGCACCGAGACCTCGACCTCGAGATCCCCCAGCTCGTCGGGCGTCACCGGCAGGAACCGGGGATCGTCGCGCGAGGTAGCAACCGCCATCCGCCGCGTCGCCTCTCCGATCGGGATGTCCGCCTCGAGATGCCCGAGGCAGCCGCGCAGCTCGCCCTGCCGGTGGAGCGATACGAACACGCCGCGCGGCCAGGTCAGCTCGAGCAGGTCGGGGACCCTCGGTAGCGCCCTGCCCTCCACCGACGCCACCACCGTCTGGCGGGCCAACTCCAGCAGCGCGGAGAGGGCCGCGCTCGACAGCAGCGCGGTTTCGGCCGTCGCCTGGTTGCTCATGAGCGCCTCCTCTCGCAACTCGGCGTCTCGCAACTCGCAACTGCGCTACGCGTATATCCCGCGGAGGCGATGCACGGCCGCGACCCGCTCGATCGCGAGCGTGTACGCCGCGATGCGCATGTCGACCTTGTAGCGCTTCGACACGGCGAGCACGTTGTCGAAGCTCTTCACCATGATCTCCTCGAGCCGGCTGTTGACCAGCTCCTCGGTCCAGAAATAGCCGTCGCGGTCCTGCACCCACTCGAAATAGCTGACCGTGACGCCGCCCGCGTTCGCCAGGATGTCAGGGACGACGACGATCCCCTTCTTGTCCAGGATCTCGTCCGCGCCGGCGGCCGTCGGGCCGTTCGCGCCCTCGATGATCACCTTCGCCTGGATCTGTTTCGCGTTGCGCGCCGTGATCACGTTCTCGAGCGCCGCCGGGAGCAACACGTCCGTGGGGAGCAGCAGCAGCTCCTCGTTGGTCACCGCCTGCCCCTTCGGGTAGCCCGACACGTAGCGGTGCGCCTCGCGCCACTGGATCACGTCCGTGACGTCGAGCCCCTTCTCGTTGTAGACGCCGCCCGAGACGTCGCTCACCGCCACGACGTTGGCGCCCTGCGCCTGGAGCAGCTCCGCGGCGATGGAGCCCACGTTGCCGAAGCCCTGCACGACCACCTTGGCGCCCCGCAGCTGCAGGCCCATCTGCTTCAGCGCCTCGCGCGTGACGATCATGCAGCCCCGCCCCGTCGCCTCGCGCCGTCCCGCCGAGCCGCCCATCTCGATCGGCTTGCCGGTGACCACCGCCGTCACCGTGTGGCGCTTGTGCATGGAGTAGGTGTCCATGATCCACGCCATCACCCGCTCGTTCGTGTTCACGTCGGGCGCCGGGACGTCGGAGTCAGGGCCCAGGATCTCAATGATGCTGGACGTGTAGCGGCGCGTCAGGCGCTCCAGCTCGCCCATGGACATCGTGAGCGGGTCGCAGATCACGCCCCCTTTCGCTCCGCCGAACGGGATGTTCACGACCGCGCACTTCCAGGTCATCCACGCGGCCAGCGCCCGGACCTCGTCGAGCGTTACACCGAGGTCGAACCGGATCCCGCCCTTTCCCGGCCCGCGAACCGTGCTGTACAGCACGCGGTAGCCGGTGAACACCTCCACGTCGCCGGAGTCCATCGCGATCGGGAGCGAGACGATGATCTGCTTCTCGGGGTGCCGGAGGACCTTGTACAGCCCCGCGTCCAGGCTCAGCAGCTTCGCAGCGATGTCGAAGCGCGACATCATCGCCTCGAACGGGTTCTCCTCGCTGAGGAAGTGGTCCTTGTCGGGATGGATGAACTCCCCCGTCCTGCGCGCCTTGACCTCGGTCACCGGTTTCGTGTCGCTCATGGGATCCTTCATCTCGCCGACGGCGGATCCGCCGCCGTCACAGGGTTGGTTTGCCTTCGCACTGCCCGGTCGAGCAGGCGCGCCAGATCTGCTTCACCATACGTCACTCGGACCTCGAGCTCGGCGACCAGGCACATCGGAGCCTGGGCCCGGTACAGCCTGCGGAGCTTCACCGCGTCCTTCGCCGTCGTGACGATCAGGCCGTCGGGGCCCGCCGCCTCGACCGCCGCGGCCGCATCGGACGCCGCGTACGCGTGGTGATCGCCGTAGTCGACGAGCCGCACGCGGGCGCCCAGCGCCTCGAGCTGCTCCACGAACCGCTCCGGAGCGCCGATCCCGCACACCGCCACGACATCCCGGCCCGCGAGCACCTCCGCCGGCAGCGGCGCACCGCCCGTAAGTGGCAGGAAACGTGCCAACTTGAGCCCTGCGGCGACCCCCACCCCGAGACGGGTACGGCCTGCCAGTCGCCGGGCTTCGGCGGCCGCAACTTCGGAGGGGGCCACCTTATAGGTAACCACGACGGCATCGCAGCGCCGGAGGGCGCCCAGCCCTTCCCGCCACGGTCCGGCGGGCAGCGGCCACATCCGCTCCCCCGCCGACTCGGCGGCGAGCACGGCCAGAAGCAAGTCGGTCCGGACGTCCCGCCGCTGGAGGCAGTCGTCCAGCACCAGCGCATCGGCACCCTCCCGGATGGCGCGGAGCGCCCCACGGCGCCGGTCTGCTTCCGCCACGACCACCGCGCCTGGCACTCGCTCGGCGTGCTCCGAGGCCTCATCCCCGCCGCGGTAGCCGCGGAGCAGGATGCCGGGCCGCCGGCCGCGCCGCACCAGCTCGGCGGCGATGTACGCAGCCATCGGCGTCTTCCCCGTTCCGCCGACGGCGATGTTCCCGACGCCCACTGACGGCGCGGGCAGGGCACGCGACCGGAGCAGTCCGGTGTCGAAGGCCGCGTTGCGCAGGCCCACCCCCGCCCGGTAGAGCGCCGCCGGGATCAGGAGTGCGACGCGCAGGAAGCGGGCGCCGCCCGACTCGCCGCGCCACACGCGCCGCGCCAGAGACCCCCCCCCTCGGGCGCCGCTCACGCCGCCAGGAGCGAGCGCGCGATCTCCGCGGCCCGCCTCGCCGCCCCGCTCTCCCCGAGGCGGCGGCGCACCTCGGCCAGGCCCTCGAGCTGGGCGCGGCGCTCGGGGCTGTCCGGGTCGAGGAGGGGGCGCACGGCGCGTTCGAGCGCCTCGGGCGTCACCGCGCCCTGGATCAGCTCGGGCGCGACCCGACGGCCGGCCACGAGGTTCACCATCCCGATCCGGTCCACCCGCACCAGCCGCCGCGCCAGCAGGTACGAGAGTGGGTGCATCCGGTACGCGATCACCAGCGGCGTGAGCGCCATCGCCGCCTCCAGCGTCGAAGTGCCGGACTTGCACAGCGCGGCGTCCGCGGCGGCGAAGCACTCGCGCGGGCGACCCGGCACGACCCGGATCTCGCCGGCGTCGGGGTACGAGGCGCCCGGGATTGCCGCCACCAGAGCCTGCACGGCCGGCGAGTCCCGGCGGATCCGCTCCGCCGCGGCCCGGAACACGGGCCAGAGACGCCGGACCTCCTGTGGGCGGCTCCCGGGGAAGAGCCCGAGGACCGGTCGATCGGGGGCGAGACCGAGGGAGCGCTTGAGCGCGGCCCCCTCCTGGGCGAGCGGCGGGCGGTCGAGCAGCGGATGCCCGACGAAGGTGGTCCGCACGCCGCGCGCGGAGAAGAACTCCTCCTCGAACGGAAGGATGACGGCCAGGCGCGAGACGGTGCGGGCCATCCGGCGCACGCGCCCCTCGCCCCAGGCCCAGAGCTGCGGCGCCACGTAGTAGAGCACCGGGACATTCGCGCGGGCCGCCGCCGCGGCGACCCGCAGGTGGAAGCCCGGGTAGTCCACCAGCACCACGAGGCCGACGTCACCGCGGGCGAGCCGCTCCTCGATCCGGCGCAGCAGCCGCCAGTGCGCCGGGATCTTGCGCACCACCTCGACGAAGCCGATGACGGTGAGGTCCTCGATGCGGGCGATCAGCCGGGCTCCGGCGGCCTCGAGGTGCTCTCCCCCGACGCCCTCCACCGCGACGTCCGGCACCAGGTGGCGCAACGCCGCCACCAGCGCACCGGCGTGCGCGTCGCCCGACGGCTCGCCCGCCGACACGAACACGGTGCGGCTCACGCGCTCTGCAGCGTCGCGGGCGCCCCGACGGCCTCCAGCACGCGGAACGCGAGCGCCAGGGCGGAGAGCCCGTCGGCGCCCGTCACCGCAGGCTTCTCGCTCCCGCGCGCGGCGCGCACGAAATTGGCCAGCTCGAGGCCGAGCGGCTCCGCCTCGGGAGCGTCCAGCTTGATCCGCTCCACCAGCCTCGCCAGATCGGTCTCACCCCCGGCGATCCGCTGCGCGGCGTCGGGCTTGAGGCGCAGGAACTCGCCCTTCCCCGCCGCAAGGTCCAGCGAGAAGTAGCCCGAGGGCTGGAAGATCCGGAGCTTGCGGACCCGCTCGCGCGCCAGCCGGCTCGCCGTCAGGTTCGCCACCGCGCCAGACGCGAACTCGATCCGCGCCGTGGCGATGTCCACGCTCGGCGTGACGACCCCGATCCCCGAGGCGCGCACGTCCACCACGGGCTCCCCGACCAGGGCGAGCACGAGGTCCAGATCGTGGATCATGAGGTCGAGGATCACGGCGACGTCGGAGCCGCGCGGGGCGAAGGGCGCGACCCGGTCCGACTCGATGAACCTGGGCGAGGCGAGGTAGGGAGCGGCGGCCCGCAGCGCCCGGTTGAAGCGCTCCACGTGGCCGGTCTGGAGGATCACGCCGGCCTTGTCCGCCGCCGCCACCAGCTCCTCCGCCTGGCCGATCCGCGCCGCGATCGGCTTCTCCATCAGCACGTGCCGGCCGCGCGAAAGCGCCGCGAGGCCGACCTCGTGATGCGCCGATGTCGGCACAACGACGGACACGGCCTCCACGTCGGCCAGGAGCGCATCGAGCGAGGGATAGGCGGCGGTGCGGAACTGCTTCGCGATCTCGGCGGCGCGCTCGGCACGCGTGTCGAAGACGCCGACCAGCCGCGCCTCCGGAAGGGAGGCGTACAGCCGCGCGTGATGCTGTCCGAGGCTCCCCACCCCCACTACGCCGACGGGGAGCGGGGCGGCGGTCACACCGGCACTCCTCGCCCGCTCTCCTCGATGAACTGGAGGAAGTTGGCCACCTCCGGCAGCTGGGTCAGCTCCGTCTTCGCCCGGTCGAGCGCCTGGCTGATGTTGAGGCCCGAGCGGAAGAAGAGGCGGTACGCCTTCTTCAGCTCGGCCACCGCCTCGGCGCTGAACCCGTGGCGCTGCAGCCCCACCGCGTTCAGGCCATACAGCTTCATCGGGCTGCCGACCGCCTTGGTGTACGGCGGCACGTCCTTGGTCACGCGCGACATCCCACCCACGAACGCGTAGGCCCCGATCTTCACGAACTGGTGAATGGCCGTGAGCCCGCTGATCGTCGCGCACTTGTCGATCGTCACGTGCCCCGCCAGCTGCACGCTGTTGGCCAGGATGACCCGCTCGCCGATGTGGCAGTCGTGCGCGATGTGCACGTAGGTCATCACCAGGCACTCCTGGCCCAGGCTGGTGCGCCGGGACTGGGTCGTGCCGCGGTTGATGGTGCAGTACTCGCGCACCACGGTGCCATCGCCGACCTCGACCCAGGTCTCCTCGCCGGCGTACTTGAGGTCCTGCGGCGGACCGCCGAGGACGCTGCCGGTGCCGACGCGGCAGTCGGCGCCGAGCCGGACGTTCTGCTCGAGGATCGCCCGCGCCGCGATCTTGCTGCGCGGGCCCACGGTCACGGCGGGGCCGATGATCACGAACGGCCCCACCTCGACGTCCGCACCGAGCTCGGCCTCGGGCGAGACGATCGCGGTCGGGTGAATCACAGCTGCGCTCACGGACGCCTCACTTGTCCACGACGCGGGCCATCATCTCCGCTTCGACCACCACGTGCCCGTCCACGTACCCCACGCCGCGCATCCGGCTCGCGCGCTCCTTGTGCTGGATCAGCTCGAGCTCGAAACGGATCTGGTCCCCCGGGATGACGGGGCGCCGGAACTTGATGTTGTCGAGCGACATGAAGTAGACGACCTTCTCGGCGGCGTTGCCCGACGCCTGGAGGTGCCCCATCAACAGCACGCCGCCGACCTGGGCCATCGCCTCGATGATGAGCACCCCCGGCATCACCGGATGTCCCGGGAAGTGGCCCTGGAAGAAGGGCTCGTTGATCGTCACGTTCTTGATCCCGACGATCCGCCGCCCGTCCTCGATCTCGATGATGCGGTCCACCAGCAGCATCGGGTAGCGGTGCGGCAGGACGTCGAGCACGTGCCGGATGTCGAGCGGCGGGCGCCCCGACAGCGCGGCGCGGCGACTGATGGCATTCCCGAGGGCCACGTTGCCGCGGTGGCTGGGCCGCTCCGCCACGATGTGCGCCTTGAGCCGGCCGCCGAGCAGTGCCAGATCGCCGACCAGATCGGCCGCCTTGTGCCGCACGAACTCGTCGGGCCACCGCAGCGCTGAGCTGACGAGCCCCCGCTCGTCGAGCACGACGGCGTTCTCCACCGACGCGCCGACGATCAGACCTTTCTTCCGCAGCGCCTCCACCTCGTGCATGAATCCGAAGGTGCGCGCCGGCGCCAGCTCCGCCGTGAAGCCCTCCGGCGTGACGTCGTAGGTGCCCGTCTGGCGCCCAATGAGGGGATGGGGAAAGTCGATCATCACGGAGAGCCTGAGCTGCGACGCCGGGCCGACGAGGTAGCGCGCCTCCCCCTCGGTCACGGTGAACGGCTCGGTCACGGTGAGCTGGACCGGCTCGCCGCCCACCTCCACCAGTTCGGCCTCCCGCAGCGCCTCCACGAACGGCTGGAAGGAGCCGTCCAGGACCGGCGGCTCGGGCCCCGTGAGGTCGATCAGGACATCGTCCACGGCCAGGCCCGCGATGGCCGCCAGGACGTGCTCGACCGTGTGGATCTCGGCGCCGTCGCGCGCCAGCGTCGTACGGCGCTCGACCCCGCTCACGCTGGACAGACGCGCCGGGATGCACGGCGAGCCGTCGAGGTCCGTGCGCCGGAAGACGATCCCCGCGCCGCTCTCGGCCGGACGGAAGGTCACGCGCGTCGTGGCGCCGGTGTGGATCCCGATGCCCTCGCGCGCGGCGGAACGCGCCAGCGTGCGGCGCGCCGAACTACTCTTTGGGCTGCTTCCCACGACCCACCAGATCCTCCAGGGCCCCCAGGATCTTCGTCAGCCGGCGCGACGCCGCGATCGTCCGCATCATCTCGCGGTGCGGGCGCGCCGGGTACCCGAACCAGGTCGTCCCGGCCGGGATGTCGTTCATCACGCCGCTCTGTGCGCCGACGCGGGCGCCGCGCCCGACGGTCAGGTGGCCGGCGAGACCCACCTGCCCCGCCAGGATCACGTCGTCCTCCACGTGGGTCGAGCCTGCCAGCCCCACCTGCGCCATCAGCAGGCACCGCGCGCCGATGCGGCAGTTGTGCCCGACCTGCACCAGGTTGTCGATCTTCGTTCCCGGCCCGACGACCGTGTCGTCCACGCTGCCTCGGTCGATCGTCGAGTTTGCGCCGATCTCGACGTCGTCGCCGATGACGCACCGCCCGACGTGCGGGATCTTCTCGTGGCCGGTCTTGCCGGGCACGTAGCCGAACCCGTCCGATCCCAGCACCACGCCCGCGTGCAGGATGACGCGCGACCCGACGATCGTGCCGGGATAGCAGACGACGTTGGGCCAGAGCGTGACGTCGTCCCCGATCACCACGCCCTCGCCGACCACGGCGCCCGCCATCAGCGTGACCCGGTCTCCGAGCCGCGCCCCGGCGCCGACCACCACGTGCGGCCCCGCGGCGAGGTCCTGCCCCAGCTCGGCCCCCGCGCCGATCACGGCCGTGGGGTGCACCGACGGCTCGCGGCGCGGCGCCGGATACAGCGCCTTCACCACAACCAGCATCGCCCGGTGGGGGTCGTCCACCACGATCCGCGTGGCGGGGCCCGGCTCCGTCGCACGGTTGGCCTCCGTCACCAGCACGGCGGCCGCTCGCGAGGCGTGAAAGTAGGGGAGGTACCGGCTCGCAGCAAGAAATGTGAGATCGCCGGGGCCGGCCCGGTCCAGGGGGGCCACCGCCCGCACCCGGACCGTACCGTCCCCGACCAGCGCGCCGCCCACCAGCGCGGCGACGTCCGCGGCCGTCAGAGAGCCGTTCACGTCACCGCCCGCGCGCCGCCGACCGCCGGCCTAGGGCTGCTGCGGCCGCGGACGCGGACGCGCGCGACGCGTCGAGTCCGGCTTGACCGCGCCCGTCGAGTCGCCGGCCGCGCGGGCGGTGGAGTCCGGGGCCATCGGCGGCGGCGCCCCTCCCGCCTGCAGCCGCTGGATCACCAGCTGCGAGATGTCCAGCGACCGGTCGGCCGTGACCAGCCCGCCGTTCTGGGCCGATGCGTCGAAGATCATCGAGTAGTTGAACTCGGCGCGGATCCCCTCGATCACCGCATTCACCCGCGCCATGATCGGCGCCGTCAGCTGCTGCTCCCGCGCGTTCGCCCGCTGCTGCAGGTCGTTGATCTGGGTCCGCGTGCGCGTTTCCAGATCGCGGATCTGCGCCTCCCGCTGCTGCTTGGCCGTGGGGCTCAGCACCAAGGACGCCCGGTTGTAGTCCGCCACAGCCGAGTCGAGCCCGGCCTGCAGCGCCTGCACCTGCGTCTGGTAGCCCACCAGCTCCCTGCTGAAGGTGGACTCCGCCTCGGCCCGCCCCGGCGTGTTCACCAGGATGAGCTGGGAATTGATGAAGGCGAGCTTCACGGGCTGGGCAGGCGCTCCTGGCACCTGCGCCCGCGCGGCCGGTACAGCAGCCACTCCTGCGAGCAGCACAGCCAGCGCTGCCCCGGTCAACCGGTCCATGTCAATCTCCTCGCTGCGTCCAAGGGTGGATCACTGGAATACGTTGCCCATCTTGAAGTGGAGCTTCCAGCCCGGGGCCGGCTGGCCCGAGGTATCTACCTTGTCGAAGCCGTACCCGAGGTCGAGCCCGATCGGCCCCAGCGGCGTCACCAACGCGATCCCGATCCCCGCCCCGCGGAACAACCGCGTAGGATTGAACGCGCCCGCGGTCGCATAGACGTTGCCGACGTCGTAGAACAGGTCCGCGTACACCGACTGGCTGAAGCGCGCGCCAAACTCCGCGGTCGCCGCGAAGAACGACTTCCCGAACGCGGCCTGGGAGACCGCCGCCCCCGACGTCGCCAGCGGGTTGAAGCCCTGCGGCGTGATCGAGAACTCGTCGTAGCCGCGCAGCGGGATCCCGTACTGCGTCCCGCCCATCGAGTACAGCTGCTGGAAGAACGGGGCCGAGTTGCCGAAGACGAACCCCGACTTGGCGGTGAGCCCCAGCACCAAGCGCACGCCCCCGGCGGTGAGTCCCGGGCCCCCCAGCTGCGCCACCGGCGCGTACCAGTGCCCCTCCAGGTCGAGCCGCTGGAACTTCGCCGAGCCGCCGAGGAGACCGCCCGTCGTGGAGAGCGTCACCGAGTGCATCGAGCCCGCCGTCGGGAACGGCAGGTCCACGCGCGTGTCGTACATGAACGCCAGGCTGAGCGTGGAACGCATGCACTCCGAGCAGCGCGTGAGCCCGCCCAGCTGCTGGGCCTGGCCCGAGTAGCGCTCCCACTCGATCGTGTACGACGGGAAGAGCCGCGCGTACCGGTTGTTGGGGAGCGGGAAGCCGAACTGGATCGTGCCGCCGCGCGTGGCGATGGTGCCGAGATTGGCGATCGTGTACGTCGTCCGGGTGTCGTGCACGCTCACCGTCCCGGAGACGCGGCTCTCCCACAGCATCGGGTCCGTGTAGCTCAGCTCGAAGTCGTTCAGGTTGCCGCCGAACTGCCACTGCAGGTGGCCCTTCTTCCCCTGTCCGAACAGGTTCGGCTCGTCCAGCCCGAGGAAGCCGCCGATGCCGGTGCCCTGCCCCACCGACGCCCCGAAGTTGATGCTCCCGGTGTGCTTCTCCTTCACCTTGAAGATCAGGTCGATGTCGCTATAGGGGTCCTCGGGGTTGACCTTGCGCGTGTCGGGGAACGGCAGCGGCTGCTCGAAGTAGCCGAGGTTGGAGATGGCCTGGTAGGACTGGATGATCCGGTTCTGCGCGAACACGTCCCCGGGAATGACGAAGAGCGCGTCGCGGATCACCCGGTCGTACGTCACGTCGTTGCCGGAGAACTCGATCTTGTTGATGATCGCGGGCCGCCCCTCGTCCACTAGCCACTTCAGGTTGACCACGGGTGCCACGTTCGAGTCCGGCGAGACCACCCGCTCCACCCTGGGGTCCACCGCGGCGTAGATGTAGCCGGTGTTGCTGTACTGCGTCCGGAGCTTCTCGGTCGCGGCGTCCCACTTCGTCTGGTCGAACCAGGCCGGCCCGCTGCAGTTGTGGAGGAGGCAGCGGAGCCCCGACTGGCTGCCGGCGAAGGGATTGAGCGCGAGGATCTGCTCGGTGGAGAAGGCGTGGTTGCCCTCCACCGTCACGGTCCCGATCTCGTACGGCCTTCCCTCCTCGACGCTGATGTCCAGCACGGCCTTGCCGTTCTCCCGGTCCACCAGGAGCGTGTCGTGCACCACGCGGAAGTCCACGTAGCCGTGGGCGCCGTACGCGGCGGGGATCCGCTCCTCGAGGTCCTTCCGCAGCTCGTCCTGGTCGTACTCGCCGCCCTGGAACCACCAGAAGCCCTCGGGCCTGGTCTTCATCGCGGACACGACCTGGCGGGCGCTGAGGCCGTGGGTGCCCTCGACGCGCACCGCCGAGATCGCGATGCGGCGGCCTTCGGTGACGGTGAAATCCACCCGGACGTGCTCGCTGTCCTGGGGGATGATCTCCGGCTTCACCTGGGCAAGGTAGTAGCCCTCGGACTGGTAGAGGGAGTCGATCCGTTGCACGGCCCGCACCACCATCCCGTAGTCGAGCGGCCGGCCGATCGGCAGCTCGATGCGGTCGCGCACCGAACCCTCCGAGAGCTTGTCCACGCCGCGCACGGTGGCCCGCACCAGGAGCGGGCGCTCCTTCACCGTGATGACGAGGATCTCGGCGCTGTCGGGTCCGACCTCGCGGAGAATCTGGACGTCGGCGAACTGCGACGTGCCGTACAGCGCCTTGATGGCGCGCTGCAGGTCGCGGAACCCGATGGCGGTGTGGAGCGGGATCGCGGCGGTGTTGACGATGCTCTGGCGCGCGATGCGGTGGTTGCCCTCGACCGCCACCGAGTCCACCTTGGGGCCGACGGCCTCCGGCTGCTGGGCCCGGACACGCGCCGGCCGTGCCGCGAGGCCGACGCCGACCGCCAGGACGGCCGCGACGATCGCTCCGCGTATCAAGGGCGGAGCGCTACGCCTTCGAGCCCGACAGCGCCCGGAACTGGAGCCGATCGCCATCCGGCGCGGTGTCCACCTCGATCTCGTCGCCGCGCGAGAACTCGCCGAGCAGGATCTTCTCGGACAGCGGGTCCTCGATGTACCGCTGGATGGCGCGCTTCAGGGGGCGGGCACCGAAGTGCTCGTCGTAGCCGTGTCTGACGAGGAAATCCGTGGCCGGCTCGGTCAGCCGGATCGTCAGCTCCTCGTCGGCGAGCCGCACCATCAGCTCCTTGAGCACGATGCCCACGATCTGCGTGATGTGGTCGCGGCTCAGCGGGTGGAAGACGATGACGTCGTCCAGGCGGTTCAGGAACTCGGGGTTGAACGTCCGGTTGATCTCCTCCTTCACCTTCTCGGCCATCTTGGCGAAGGTCCCCTCCGGCCCCGACGACACGAAGCCCAGCGTTCCGCTCTTCGTGATGTCCCGCGCGCCGACGTTGGACGTCATGATCACCACGGTGTTCTTGAAGTCGATGACGCGGCCATAGTTGTCGGTCAGCCGGCCCTCGTCGAGGACCTGCAGCAGGATGTTGAAGACGTCCGGGTGCGCCTTCTCGATCTCATCGAGCAGGACCACCGCGTACGGCTTGCGCCGCACGGCCTTGGTGAGCGTGCCGGAGTCCTCGTAGCCGACGTAGCCCGGAGGTGCGCCGATGAGGCGCGAGACGCTGAACTTCTCCATGTACTCCGACATGTCCACGCGGATCAGCGCCTGGGCGTCCGCGAACAGGAACCACGCCAGCGCGCGCGCCAGCTCCGTCTTCCCGACGCCGGTCGGGCCCGAGAAGATGAACGACCCGATCGGCCGGCGGGGGTCCTTGAGGCCGGCCCGCGAGCGACGGATCGCGCGCGAGATCGCCTGGATCGCTTCGTCCTGGCCGACCACCGCCTTGTGGAGCTCGTCCTCCATCCGCACCAGGCGCGACGTCTCCGCCTCCTGGAGGCGCGTGACCGGGATCCCCGTCCAGCGGGAGACGATGAAGGCGATCTCCTCCTCCCCCACCACCGGCCGGCGCGTCTGCCGCTCGCGCTCCCACGCCTCCTGCCGGGCGAGGATCTCGCCCTGCAGCTCGCGCTCCTGGTCGCGCAGCGCCGCGGCCCGCTCGAAGTTCTGGTCCCGCACCGCCGCCTCCTTCTCGCGGTTGATCCCCTCGAGCTTGCCCTTCAGCTCCGCCACCTCCGGCGGCGGCACCTGGGCGCCGATCCGCGCCCGCGCCCCCGCCTCGTCGATCACGTCGATCGCCTTGTCCGGCAGGAAGCGGTCGGTGATGTAGCGCTCCGACAGCCGCGCCGCGGCGTCGAGCGACTCGTCCGGAATCTGGATGCGGTGGTGGTCCTCGTAGCGTTTGCGCAGCCCCTTGAGGATCGCAATCGTCTCCTCGAGCGTCGGCGGCTCCACGATCACCGTCTGGAAGCGCCGCTCGAGCGCCCCGTCCTTCTCGATGTACTTCCGGTACTCGTTCAGCGTCGAGGCGCCCACGCATTGCAGCTCGCCCCGCGCCAGCGCCGGCTTCAGCATGTTGGAGGCGTCGATCGCCCCCTCGGCCGCGCCCGCGCCGACCAGCGTGTGCAGCTCGTCGATGAACAGCACGATGTGGCGGTTCTGGGCGATCTCGTTCATCACCGCCTTGAGCCGCTCCTCGAACTGCCCGCGGTACTTGGTTCCCGCGATCACCGCCGCCATGTCGAGCGCCAGCACCCGGTGGTCCTTCAGGGCCTCCGGGCAGGTCCCCGACGCGATCAGCTGGGCGAGCCCCTCGACGATGGCCGTCTTCCCCACGCCCGGCTCACCGATCAGCACCGGGTTGTTCTTCTTGCGCCGCGACAGGACCTCCATCACCCGCTCGATCTCCTTCTGGCGGCCGATGGTCGGGTCGAGCTGGTTCTCGGCGGCCAGCTGGGTGAGGTCCCGGCAGAAGTGGTCCAGCGCAGGCGTCTTCGATTTCTTCTCGGACTTCTGCGGCGCCGGCGCGGCGGCCGGCCCGCCCGCGGGCTGCGGCGGCATCTCGCTCCCCAGCAGCCGCAGCACCTCGGCGCGCGCCTGCTCCAGGTTCACGCCCGCGTCCGTCAGGACCTGCGCGGCGATCCCCTTCTCCTCGCGCAGCAGCCCCAGCAGCAGGTGCTCGGTGCCCACGTAGGAGTGGTTCAGCTCCCGCGCCTCCGACATCGCCAGCTCCAGCACCTTCTTGGCGCGCGACGTGTAGGGCAGGTCGGGGCCGGCCGCCGCCGCCGCCTTCCCCTTCTTCACCGTGTCCTCGATCTTCTGCTGGATCTCCTCCAGGTCCACCTGGAGGTTCGCCAGCACCGCCGCGGCGACCCCCTCCCCCTCGCGGATCAGACCGAGCAGGATGTGCTCCGTCCCGACGTACTCGTGGTGCAGCCGCGCCGCTTCCTCGCGGGCCATCTGCAGCACCTTCCGAACGCGATCGGTGAAATTGTAGCCGTTCATCCTGGAGCCTCGTCTCCTCCCAAATGCCTGCCGGTCATCCCGCCCGCGCGGCCTCGTCCTCGAGGACCTGACGCACATACGCCGCTCGCGCGGCACGCTGCTCCTGGTCCTTGGGCGCACGCACGTCGAGAGCAGCGAGATGGGCGGGCTGCGTGTAGATCAACAGCTTGTTCAGCGTGTATACACTCAGCCGCGGGATCAGGTTCAGCCCGACACCCAGCCGCACCCCCGAGAGCAGATTCATCGCCTCTTCGAACGAGAGGCTGCGCGCGTACCGGAGCAGCGCGTACGCCCGCCACACCTTGTCCTCGATGATCGTCGGCGCGTCCCGGAGCAGGACCTGCCGCGCCTGCTCCTCGTACGTCACCACCTGGCGGACGATCTTGCCCAGGTGGTCCAGCAACTCCTCCTCCGACTTGCCCAGCGTCGTCTGGTTCGACAGCTGGAAGAAGTTGCCGACCACCTCGCTGCCCTCGCCGTAGAGCCCGCGGAAGGTGAGGCCGACCTGCGACAGCCCCTGCAGGACCTTCGCGATCTCCTTGGTCAGGACCAGCCCGGGCAGGTGGATCAGGACGGATGCCCGAAGCCCCGTGCCCGCGTTGGTCGGACAGGCCGTAAGATAGCCAAACTCCTGGTGGAAGGCGACGGGAAGTGCGGCCCCGAGCTCGCGATCCAGGCGCTCCAAATCGGCATACGCGGTGCCCAGGGCGAATCCCGAATGGAACACCTGCAGCCGCAGGTGGTCCTCCTCGTTCACCATCAGGCCGAGCGGGCCCGCCAGGTAGACCGCGGCGTGGCTCCGGCCCCCGCCGTGGCCCGTCGCCGAGGCCAGCTCCTTGCTGATGAGGTGGCGCTCGTGCAGGAGCAGGCGGTCGGCCGGCTCCAGGTCGTCCACGAGGAACCGCATCCCGCCCTTCGAGAGCGGCGAGCGCTGCCAGACCCGGTCCACCTGCTCGAGCACGCGGCGGCGGTCCTCCTCGCGGCCGCGCACCGCGAAGGGGAAGGTCGTGAGGTTGCGCGCCAACCGCACCCGCGTCGAGAGGACGATGTTCGACACCGGCCCGCTGGCGTCGAGCCAGCTCAGCCCGCCGTCCGGGATCAGCGCGAGGTCGATCATTCGAGCACCTTGAGCCTGTCCCTGAGCTCGGCGGCCAGCTCGAAATTCTCGGCTTCGACGGCGCGCCGCAGCTTCTCGCGCAGGTCGCCCACCTCGCGCGACCCGGTCTCCGCGGGCGACTCCGGAACGGGCGCGCCCGGCGTGGCGGCGTACTGCTCGCCGGCGTGCCGCGAGCTGCCGTGAAGGCGCCGCAGCAGGTCGCGCAGGTGGGGCTCGAACGTCGTGTAGCACATCGCGCACCCCAGCCGCCCCGTTTCCCGGAAGTCCTTCAGCGTGCCGCCGCAGAAGGGACAGGCCACGCCGGGCGCGACCTCGGCCTGCTCCCCGCCCCCGGTCTTCCCCAGCGACGCGAGGAAGTCGCCGAGCGGGAACTTCGCGACGCTCGCGCCGGTCTCCACGCCTTTCTCCGCCGCGCACTGCTCGCACAGGTGCAGCGTCGTCACGCTGTTGTTGACGATCTGCGTGAGGTGGATCTGGGCCTCGCGCTCGCTGCAGTTGTCGCACAGCATCAGGGCAACGCCTCCACTTCCTTCACCAGCGCCACGCGCCCCTCGTCCAGCAGCAGCACCCGGTCGGCGCGCTGCGCCAGCTGGCGGTTGTGAGTCACGATCATCACCGCCGTCTCCAGCTCCCTCGCCAGGCGGAAGAACAGGTCGGCGAGCATGACGCCGTTGGCGTGGTCGAGGTTCCCCGTGGGCTCGTCGGCCAGCACCATCGCGGGATCGTGCACCAGCGCCCGCGCCACCGCGCAGCGCTGCTGCTCCCCGCCCGACAGCGCCGCCGGGCGATGGGTCATCCGCCCCGCGAGCCCCACCGCCGCCAGCAGCTCCTCGGCGCGCGAGCGCGCGCGGGCTGCGCTCCATCCGGAGATCCGGAGCGGCATCATCACGTTCTCCAGCGCGCTGAACTCCCGCAGCAGGTGGTGGAACTGGAAGACGAACCCCAGCCGCCGGTTCCTGAGATCGGCCAGCGCCCCGTCCGACAGCGACCCGTATGCCGTCCCGTCGAGCAGGATCTCGCCGTCGGTCGGCGCGTCGAGCGCCCCCAGCAGGTGGAGCAGCGTGCTCTTCCCCGAGCCGCTGGCCCCCACGACCGCGACCACCTCCCCCCGCGCCAGCGTGAGGTCCACGCCGAGCAGCACGTCGAGGAAGCCGGCGTCCCCCGACGGATACCGCTTCCGGAGCCCGCGGACCTCCAGGAGCGCCTTCATTCGTGCCGGATCGCCTCGACCGGCTCGAGCTTGGCCGCCTGGCTCGAGGGATAGACGGTGGCGAGCGCCGCGATCGCCAGGCTCGCGACGATCACGGTCAGCACGTCCGCCGGCGCCAGGTCCACGGGCAGGTGATCGATGAAGTAGACCGTGGGGTCGAGCGAGACGAGGTGGTACGTGCCCACCGCGGCCGCGAGGAGCACGCCGCCGACCGCGCCCACGGCCGTCCCCACCACCCCGACCACGACCCCCTGCGTCACGAAGATCCGGCGGATCTGGCCCGCCGTCATCCCCATCGCGCGCAGGATGCCGATCTCCTTGGTGCGGTCGCCCACCGTCATCGTGAGGGTGGAGACGATGTTGAACGCGGCCACCAGCACGATCAGGAGGAGGATCACCGCCATCGCCAGCTTCTCCAGCTTCAGCGCGGAGAAGAGCTGCGAGTTCTGCGCCGACCAGTCGAGCGCGCGATACGGGTAGCCGAGGCGCGTCTCCAGCTCGCGCGCCACCTCCCCGGCCTTCCACGGGTCCTGCACCCGGACCTCGATGCCGGTCACGGCGCTGCCGAGCGCGGCGAAGCGCTGGGCGACCTCCCGCGGCATCACGACGTACGAGTTGTCGTACTCGTACATCCCGGTGTCGAACAGGCCGGTGACTTCGAAGCGCCAGTAGCGCGGCACGAGCGCGCCGATCGCCGGATTGAACTTCGAGCCCGCCGGCGAGATCAGCGTCACCACGCTGCCGGCATACACGCTGAACCGCTGGGCGAGACGCCGGCCGACCACCACCCCGCCGTCCACGTCGCTCGCGCGCGTCGCGAACCGGAGGTCGCCGCTCACGAAGCTCTTCGCCAGCCCGGTGACGGCGGCGCGGCCCGTGTCCCGCTCCATCCCGATCACCGCGACCCCTTCGGCGTAGTCGTGGCCGGCCGACAGGAGCCCCTGCGACAGGACGAACGGCGCGGCCGCCACCACGTGCGGGTCGCGCTGCACCGTCGCGAGCACCTTGGCCCAGCTGTCGATCCGCAGCCCCTCCCCGTAGGTGAGCACGCGGAGGTGCGGGTTGGCGACCAGGATCTTCTCCCGCAGGTCGCGCTGCAGGCCGCTCATCACGCCGATGACGACGATCAGCGCCATCACCCCGAGCGCCACCCCCGACACCGCGATGAGCGTGATCAGCGAGACGAACCGGGACGCACGCCGGCTCCGCAGATAGCGCCCCGCGATCCACCACTCGACGCCGCTCACTCGGGTCTCAGCGCCGGAAAGAGGATCGCGTCGCGAATCGAGCGGACGCCGGTCACCAGCATCGTCAGACGGTCGATCCCCAGCCCCATCCCGCCGGTCGGGGGCATCCCGTACTCGAGGGCGCGCAGATAGTCCTCGTCCAGGACCTGCGCCTCCTCGTCCCCCGCCGCCCGGAGCGCGGCCTGCGCCTCGAAGCGGCGGCGCTGGTCGTCCGGGTCGTTCAGCTCGGAGAAGGCGTTGGCCATCTCGTAACCGCCGATGAACAGCTCGAAGCGCTCGGCGAAGAGCGGGTCGCCCCGCTTCGGCTTGGCGAGCGGCGACATCTCGATCGGGAAGTCCAGGATGAAGACCGGCGCCTCCAGCTTGGGCTCCACCGCCGCGCCGAAGAGCTGGTTGATCAGTCGCCCGCGGCCGGCCGCCGTCTCGGGCTCGAGCCCGCACCTCCGCACTTCCCGCTCCAGCGCCGTCGCGTCGGCCGCCCGGAGGTCGACGCCGGCGTGCTCGCGGAACAGCTCCACGAACGGCACCCGGCGCCACGGCGGCGCGAGATCGATCGGGCGCCCCTTCGCCTCGACCACCAGGCCGCCGGTCACCTCCCGCACGACGTCGACGATCAGCTGCTGCGTCCACTCCAGCACGTCCAGATAGTCGGCGTACGCCTGGTATGCCTCGAGCATCGTGAACTCGGGGTTGTGCAGCCGGTCCATCCCCTCGTTGCGGAAGTCCTTGCCGATCTCGTAGACCCGCTCGCACCCGCCCACGATCAGCCGCTTCAGGTACAGCTCGTCGGCGATGCGGAGATAGAAGTCCGCGTCGAGGGCCTTGTAGCGCGTCACGAAGGGCCGCGCCGACGCCCCGCCGTACAGCGGCTGCAGGATCGGCGTCTCCACCTCGAGGAAGCCGTGCGCGTCGAGGAACCGGCGGATGGCGCGGACGATGGCCGAGCGCTTCTCGAAGACGACGCGCCGCTCGGCGTGCACCGCCAGATCGGCGTAACGCTGGCGGTAGCGCTGCTCCGGGTCCGACAGCTCCGAGTGCTGCTCCACCGTGCCGTCCGCCCGCGTCACGCTCTTGCCCAGCGGCAGCGGTCGCAGCGCCTTGGCCAGCAGGGTGAAGCGCGCCGCGCGCACCGTCGTCTCCCCCGTGCGCGTGCGGAACAGCGGGCCCTCGACGCCGAGATGGTCGCCGAGGTCCAAGAGCTCCAGCAGCTCGTACGTCTCCGCGCCCAGCTCGTCCTGCCGGAAGTAGAGCTGCACGCGCCCGGTCGCGTCGGCCAGGTGCGCGAACGTCGTCTTGCCGTGCGCCCGGAGCGCCACGAGGCGGCCGGCGACGGACACCGTCGGCCCCTCGCCCGAGGCCGGCAGCGCGGCCAGCGCCTCGGCCGCCGTGTGCGTGCGCGCGAACCGGTAGGCGAACGGCTCCACGCCGCGGGTCCTGAGCTCGGCCAATTTGTCGCGCCGCGCCAGCTCCACGAAGGTGCGCTCCGCCGTCTTCTCGCTCATCTGGCCGTCCGCCCGAACCGCTTGAGGTACGCCTCGATGAACGGATCGATGTCCCCGTCCATCACCCGCTGCACGTCGCCCACCTTGAGCTCCGTCCGGTGGTCGTTGACCATCGTATAGGGCTGGAACACGTACGACCGGATCTGGTTCCCCCACGAATTGTCCGTCTTCGTCGCCTCGATCACCTGCCGCTTCTTCTCCTGCTCGTCGAGGGCGCGCTGGTAGAGCGCCGCCTTCAGCATCTTCATCGCCGTCGCCTTGTTCTTGTGCTGGCTGCGCTCCTGCTGGCACGAGACGACGATCCCCGTCGGCAGGTGCGTGAGCCGCACCGCGGACGAGGTCTTGTTCACGTGCTGCCCGCCGGCGCCCGACGCGCGGAACACGTCCATCTTGATGTCCTCGTCCCGCAGGTCGATCTCGATCGTGTCGTCCACCAGCGGGTAGACGAAGACCGAGGCGAATGAGGTATGGCGCCGCGCCTGCGCGTCGAACGGCGAGATGCGCACCAGCCGGTGCACGCCCTTCTCCGCCTTCAGGAAGCCGAACGCGTACTGCCCCTTCACCTCCAACGAGACGGACTTGATCCCCGCCTCCTCGCCCGCCAGCAGGTCGAGCACGCCCACCGCGTAGCCCTTCCGCTCCGCCCACCGCCGGTACATCCGCATCAGCATCTCGGCCCAGTCCTGCGATTCCGTCCCACCCGCGCCCGGGTGGATCGTCAGCAGCGCGTCGAGCTGGTCCTCGGGCCCCTGCAGCATCGCCTGCAGCACCAGCTGCTCGACCTCACGCGTGAGCTCCGCCGCCTCGGTCTCCAGCTCCCGCTCGATCTCCGCGTCCGACTCGTGCTCCAGCAGGTCGGCCAGCTCGCGCGCGTGATCGACCCGCCGCCGCACGTCCTGGTACGGCTGGGTCCACCGGTTCAGTGCTTTGACTTCCTCGACGGTCCTGCGGGCGGAATCGGCGTTGTCCCAGAAGCCGGGCTTGGCCATCGCGGCTTCGAGGACGGCCTGCCGGGCTACCTTGGATTCGACGTCAAAGATAGCCCCTGAGTTCGGTGAGGCGGCTGTCCAGGTCGCGGAGCGTATCACGGACTGCGGTGGCGATCATCCCAAGTCCACTCGGAGTTAAGTAACGCAAGGAAAGGTAAGAGGTTACACCCCGCCACGCCAGTAGTGTTTGGGCTCGGCGCCGAGCAGGAGGCGCCGCATCTTCTCGCGGTGGCGGGCCAGGACGAGGACCGCCGTCGGCAGGGCCGCGAGGCCGTAGGCCCACCCGGCGATGATGCCGAGCGCCACGGGGAGGAGCGCGGTCGCCACGATCGTCCCGAAGGCGATGTAGCCGGAGGCGACGTACCCCAGGGCCCAGATCACGCCCCACAGCGGCACGCTGAGCGGAGTGACCAGCGTGAGCGCTCCCGCGGCGGTGGCGAGCCCCTTGCCTCCCTTGCCGCCCAGCCAGATCGGCCAGTTGTGGCCGGCGACCGCGAGGGCCGTGACCATGGCGAGCGTCGGGAGCCCGGCGCCGTCGCCCGCCAGTATCACGGCGAGCATCCCCTTGCCGACGTCGAGGATGAGCACCACCACACCGACCCAGCCGGCGCCGGTGGCGCGGAAGGCGTTCAACGCACCGACGCTGCCGCTGTCGACGGCCCTGAGGTCCGTGCCCCGGGAGAGCCGGACCACGACGAACGCGCTCGGCAGCGACCCGATGAGATAGGCCGCGATCGCGAGCGCCAGGATGCGCATCAAAAGAGCTTCTGCCCCCCGGCGAGGATCTCGTTCAGGGCGTCGTTGAAGTGCGTCGTGTTCTTGGCCGTCCCCTCGCCGACCTGGAGCACGTACTCCTCGTAGCTCTTCTTGATCTCTTCGCGGAAAATGTCCTTGAGCGTGCCGTCCTTCAGCCCCTGGGCGCGCTTGGCGGGGTGGTAGGAGATCATGTCCGAGATGAGCGCCCGCGCGAGGCGGCGCGCCTTCACCGACGGGTCCTGCACCAGGAACGGGTTGATGATCCGGCCGGGCGTGCCGGGGATGGTCCCGCGCTTGGGCTCTCCCACCGGGATGGCCGGCGTGACGAGCGTCGGCGGCTCGAGCTTGGGTGGCGGCGCGACCGGCGTGGCGGGGGGGGCCGGCGCGGCCGCGGCCATCGTCGGCATGGGCGCCGGCGCCTCGACCACAGGCGGAGGCGCCTCGACCACAGGCGGAGGCACCTCGATCACAGGTGGAGGCGGCTCGACCACAGGCGGAGGGGCCTCGACCACAGGCGGAGGCGGTGGAGGGGGCGCGGGCATCGCCGCAACGGGCGGCGCCGGGGGCGGCGATGGCATCGGCGCGAGCGCGGCCGGCGGAGGCATCACGGGCGGCGCGGGCGGAGGTGCAGCCGGCCGCGGCGGAGGCGCGAACGGTGCGGCCGGAGCCGTGGCAATCGGCGCAGCCGGCCGCGGCGGAGGCGCGGTCATCGGCGGCACGGCCGGGACCGAGAACCGCGGCGGGGGGGCCGCGAACGGCATCGTGGCCGTGGGTGCCCGCGCCGCGACGCGCGGCGCGGGCGGGGGGCTCGGCAGAGCCGCCGGCGTTGCCTCCGGCATCCGCTCTGGCGCAGCCGCCGCGCTCGCGCCCGCCGCCACGACACCGACGGAGAACACCGTGCGGCACACCGAGCACCGGGCACGAACGCCGCCCGCCGGCACCTTCGCCGGATCCACGCGGAAGACCGTCTGACAGCTCGGACAGGTCGCGTTCATCTACCGGATTCCTCTTCCTTCTCCGGGTCGGAGCGCCGGTCGAAGACGAACACCGACCCCGGAAGCGTCTTGGCGTAGCTCTTCATCTCGGTCGCAAGCGCGCTCACCTGCGCGGGGTGGGTGAAGCGCCTGCGCTCGTTGGTCACGATGCCGATGGACAGCGTCATGAACGGCACCTTGTGCAGCTGCCCGCGCCGGTCCTTGCCGAAGAAATATCCCGCCCGCTGGTCCTGCTCCGAGTACTGGAACGGGATCAGCGTGTCGAACACCGTCAGGATCTCGCTGCTGCACGGCGCGGCGTAGTCGAGCGGCAGCACCAGGATGAAGTCGTCGCCGCCGATGTGCCCCACGAAGCCCTTGAGACCGCAGAGGCCCTTGACCACGTCGTGGAGGATCCGGGACAGGAGCAGGATGACCCGGTCGCCGTCGTAGTACGAATAGCGGTCGTTGAACTCCTTGAAGTGATCGAGGTCCGCGTAGCAGACGGCGAACAGGCCGCCCGCGTCCATGAAGACCTTGATCTCGCGCTCGATCTCATTGGTGCCCGGCAGCCGTGTGGACGGATGGACGCTGACGTTCCGCTCGGTCCGGAGCAGCAGGACGTCGAGGCGCGAGCGCTGCTCCTCCGGGTCGAAGATCGGCGACAGAACCTCGTCCGCGCCGGCCCGGAAGGCCTCGTGCACGTTCGCGTCCTCGTGATCGTCCACCAGGAACGCCACCGGGACGATCGCGGTGTACGGATCCGCCTTCAGACGCTGGCACAACGCGCGCCCCTGCGCCGGTGAGCCGTCGCCGTCCACCAGCACCATCGCGGGGAGGGCTCGCAGCGTCATCTGCTCGATTTGCGCGGCGTCATCGACCGCGATCAACGGGAATCCCTTCCCGGCGATCCATGCCGACACCAGCTTCGGCATCGGTCGGGCCGCGGGCGAATAGAAGATGATCGTGGGCCGCGTCCGCACCGGTATCAGCTCGCAACGTGCGAGGAGACAACAAAATAGGCCCCTGCGGGGGGGGTGTCAATTTTGACGGCCCGTGAGAAGCCAGAACGTCCTCTCACCCCTTACCGCCCACGGCTGACGCCCTCAGAAGGACCGTGTCCAGATCAGATAGTAGGTCGGCGGGGATCCGGAAACGCCCGTGCGCGGCAGGATGGAGCCGCCCGCCACGCGCAGCGTGATGAACGCGTCCACGGCGCTCGCCAGGTGGTTCAGCACGAGCGCGCCGAGGTAGGTGGTCGCGAACCGGAAATCGTTGTCGCTGCTCCGGATCTTCTGTGCGTAGGCGTCCATCTCGAGCCGCGCATCCTTCCAGCTCCAGCGGAACTCTTCGCCGAACGCGCGCTGCCGGTAGAAGGCGAGCGCTGCCTGGTAGGCGGGGTCGGTCGGCGGCGGGATCGAATCGGGGTTCGTCAGAAAGTTGCGCCGCGCCAGCAGCCACATCGCCCCGTTGTACGTCAGGGTGTCCGTCTCGGGCTGGATGGGGCCCGCGGCGGTGGTCAGGCTGTAGTGCCCGCTCTCGACCCAGTGGCTCATGGCCTCGTAGTACTCCCACGGGGCATCGAGCCGGTACGGGGTGAACGGCTGGCGTGCCACCTCGTACCCGAGGGTGATGAACTGATCCCGCTCGCGGCGCCCCTGCGCCGAGAGTGCCAGGGCACGCGCGACGAACCAGATCTCCGCCGCCAGGTACACCATCCCGCGGTCCCGTCCGCCGAGCAACTGGCCCGAGCCCGGTACGACCAGCGAGGCCAGCGGCCGCACCCACGGGCGGCGCCACACCGGGACCTTGAGCGACGCCGGGATCACCGAGGGCGCGGAGTCCGTTTGCTGCGCGCTGGCTCTCGCCGGGAGCGCCGCGAGCAGCAGCACGCACAGGGGGAGGGGCGCTCTCACCTCAGAAGATCACCCGGAAGGAGATGTGCACCGGCTGCTTGTCGCCCACCGCCTCGGCCGAGGAGAACACGCTCGCGAGGTCGAAGGCGATGTTGCCGAACCGCACGCCGAACCCGAGACTCGGTCCTCGAGCGTTCGAGTTCAGGAACGCGTACCCGGCCCTGAGCCGCACCAGCTCCCCCACGCCCGACTCGACGCCGAGGAGCGTCACCGGCTCGAGCGCGCCTTCGTTCACCGTGCCCTGCACGTCGACGAGAACCCGCGCGTCGATCCCCGGCGTCCCGGCGCGGGGCCGCAGCACGGCCACGCTCACGCCCACCACTACGCGCGTCGGGAGCGGATCCTCCTGCGAGCGGTTGTTCACCTGGAGCGGGAACCCGAGGTTCCGGAGCGTCAAGCCGAAGACCACGGGCAGCCAACTGGAGGCGTCGTAGCGCAAGCCCACGTCCACTGCGTTGGTCGTCCCGGTGGCCGTCGGCACCTGGCTGCAATCGCCCGTGCAGTCCACCCGGAACTGCACGAGCTTGTACGTGACGCCGATCGCGACGCCGCCCGCCACGTCGGTAGCGTAGCTCGCCATCAGGGCCAGGTTGCGCGGGCTGATCTGCCCGACCGGCTCCGGGCCGAGGTCGGCGCGCGTCACGGCGAGGTCGCCGTAGTTGACCAGGTACGCGGTCAAAGCGAAGGAACCGAGGCGGGCCGAGGGCACCGCGATCACGACGGCGTCGCCGCTCCCGAAGAACGCGTCATAGTGGTGGAGGGCGAACTCGCCCCGGGCGAGCGTTGCGAGCCCGGCGGGATTCCAGAAGACCGCCTCCGACGTGCCGCCGTCGGCGCTGGCGGCCTGGCCCAGCGCGGTGGCCCTCGCGCCGACCGGGAGCAGCAGGAACGCCCCGCCCTCGACGCCGGCGGAGACGTTCTGAGCTGCGGCGGGCACGGCGCTCCACCCTCCCGCGGCGATCAGGCCCGCGGCCAGGGCGGCGGGGCCGAGCCGGAGGTTACAGCGGCTTCGCCTCATCGATGAGCATGATCGGGATGCCGTCGTCGACGGCGTAGCGAAGCCGGCAGCCGTGGCAGACGAGCTCTTCGATGGGCGAGGTGCGGTACTCGAGTTCGCCCTTGCACTTGGGGCACACGAGGATCTCGAGCAGATCTTTGGGCAAGGTCATCGCGGCTCCTGGTGAGGGACGCTCAGGCCGAGTTGCGCGAGACGGGCGGTGTCGCGGCGCCACTTGGGCCACACGGTGACCCACAGCTCCAGGCGCACCCTCCGGCCGAGCAGCGCCTCGATCCGCTCCCGCGCCGCGATGCCGATGGCTTTGATGGTGCGCCCGCCCCTGCCGAGCACGATCGGCTTCTGACTCTGGCGCTCGACGGCGATGGTGGCCCGAATATACACCGGCTCTTCCGCCTCCCGGAATGCATCGAGCTCCACCGCGACGCAGTAGGGCAGTTCCTGCTCGAGCAGGGCGAACGCGGCCTCCCGCACGTACTCGGCGGCGAAGAACCGCAGCGGCTGCGTGCCGACGTCGGACGGATCGTAGAGGAACGCTCCCTCGGGCAGCCGCGCGCGGATGGCCGCGAGCAGGGCGTCGAGGCCCTCGCCCGTTTGCGCCGACACGGCGAGGGCGTCCCCCGGCGGCCGCCGGCCGCTAGCGAGATCCGACTTGCTATACACCAGGAGGCTCGCAGGGATCGGCCCGGCGTCGGGGAGGAGCGCGCGGAGGTCCGGCGCCGGGGCCTCCGGCAGGGGGTGCACCTGGACGACGAGGTCGGCGCCCCGGATCTCCGCCACCGCGCTCAGCCGCATCGCGTGCTGCAGCGGATACGACGGGTCCATCAGGCCGGCGGGATCCACCAGCACGATCTGCGTGGTCGCGTCGGTGACGAGCCCGCGCACGGGCACGCGCGTGGTCTGCGGCTTGGCGGAGACGGCGGCCAGCGCCTCGCCGACCAGCGCGTTGAGGAGGGTGGACTTCCCCGCATTGGGGGGGCCGGCGAAAGCCACGATACCACATCTGGTCATGGAGAATAGTTACGAGATGCGAGGTTTCCAGGATAGTCGCCAGACGGCAAGGAGGTAGCGGTTACCAGACTTCTAGCCGACAGGGGCCAGACAAGCTGCCAGTACTTGCGGCTGGGCTGGCCTCTTGCGGCGGGCAACTGGTAACCACTGCCTCCTTGCCGCCTTTGCCGTCTGGGAACGCGAAAGCCCGCACGCCTTGAGGCGCGCGGGCTTTCGCTACAGGGAATGGCTGGCGGCGGTCTACTCTCCCACCGACGTCCGTCGGAAGTACCATCGACGCTGCCGGGCTTAACTGCCGTGTTCGGGATGGGAACGGGTGTGGCCCCGGCGCGCTAGTCGCCAGCCAATACTAGGCCGGTTGGCAGTCGGGAGTTGCATGCAACAGCCTCGCCCGAACCGAGATCCAGACCGCAACCGTCGAAACCGAGTGACGTGGCTGGAATCCAGCCAACGAACAAAGGGAAGAGATCAAGCCTCACGGGCGATTAGTACGGCTCGGCTGACACGCTTGCGCGCCTGTACACCTGCCGCCTATCGACCTGGTAGTCTCCCAGGGCCCTTGAGGGAGCTTGCGCTCCGGGAGCATTCATCTTGGGGAGGGCTTCCCACTTAGATGCGTTCAGCGGTTATCCCCGCCCGACATCGCTAACCGGCGTTGCCCCTGGCGGGACAGCCGGGACACGAGCGGTCGGTCCGACCCGGTCCTCTCGTACTAAGGTCGGCACCCCTCAATGCTCCAGCGCCCACGACGGATACAGACCGAACTGTCTCACGACGTTCTGAACCCAGCTCATGTACCACTTTAACCGGCGAACAGCCGGACCCTTGGGACCTTCTCCAGCCCCAGGATGTGATAAGCCGACATCGAGGTGCCAAACCGCGCCGTCGATGTGAACTCTCGGGCGCGATAAGCCTGTTATCCCCAGCGTACCTTTTATCCGTTGAGCGATGGCCCGTCCACACGGTACCACCGGATCACTTAGGCCGACTTTCGTCCCGGCTCGATCCGTCGATCTCGCCGTCAGGCGCTCTTTTGCCTATGCACTCGCCGTGCGATTACCGACCGCACTGAGAGCACCTTCGCGCGCCTCCGTTACGCTTTCGGAGGCGTCCGCCCCAGACAAACTACCCACCTGCCACGGTCCTCGTCCGCGTCACGCGAACGGAGTGAGAATGTCACCATAATAAGGGTGGTATTTCACTGTTGGCTCCCCAAGAGCCGAAGCCCCTGGTTCAGCGCCTCCCACCTATGCTACGCAGATCATGCCGACATCCAATGACAGGATATAGTAAAGGTGCACGGGGTCTTTTTGTCCTGTCGCGGGTAATCGGAATCCTCACCGATACTGCAGTTTCGCCGAGCTTACGGTCGAGACAGCCGTCAAGTCGTTACGCCATTCGTGCAGGTCGGAACTTACCCGACAAGGAATTTCGCTACCTTAGGACCGTTATAGTTACGGCCGCCGTTTACCGGGGCTTCGGCTCGCAGCTTCGCCTTGCGGCTGACCGCTCACCTTAACCTTCCGGCACCGGGCAGGCGTCAGTGCCTATACGTCTGCTTGGATCACGCGTTGGCAGGCACCTGTGTTTTTGCTAAACAGTCGCTTGACGCGATTCTCTGCGAGCGGATTGGGCTCGGGCTGCATCGCCTTCACCTACTACCGCCACCCCTTCTCCCGAAGTTACGGGGTAATTTTGCCGAGTTCCTTGACCGTAAATCACTCGAGCATCTTAGGCTTCTCGCCTCACCTACCTGTGTCGGATTACGGTACGGTCACGCTGTGTCCTACCCACGGGGCTTTTCTCGGCAGTGTGCGTCACCTGCCCTTGGCGGGTCCCGAAGGACCCTTCGGCATCGGCGCTCGGCTGCCCGGATGGATTTCCCTGTCCGGGATCGCCTACCACCTTACATCGGCACAACCACCCTCCGACGGCAAGCCTGCTCCTGCGTCCCCCCTTGGGATCGAACGGCCACAACGTGGTACGGGAATATTGACCCGTTTCCCATCGACTACGCCTCTCGGCCTCGTCTTAGGGACCGACTAACCCTGAGCTGATCGCCATGGCTCAGGAACCCTTAGGTTTTCGATGGCCGGGGTTCTCGCCCGGCTTCGCGCGTACTCGTTCCGGCATCCTCACTTCCCGTCGCTCCACGCGTAAGCTTCCGCCCGCGCTTCGCAGCTCCGGGAACGCTCCCCTACCCCTGGACCGCGGCGAACCGCGGTCCAAGCCCTTGCTTCGGCGGACGGCTTCATAGTCCCGACCATTCTCGGCGCGGCCACGCTTGACTGGTGAGCTGTTACGCACTCTTTAAAGGAATGGCTGCTTCTAAGCCAACCTCCCAGCTGTCTAAGCATGACCACATCCTTCGCTACACTTAGCCGTCACTCTGGGGCCTTAGCAGAGGGTCTGGGTTCTTTCCCTCTCGCCATAGGACATTATCGCCCTACGACTGCCTCCCTGGCAGCACGCACAGGCATTCGGAGTTTGGTTGGGGGTGGTAAACCTCGTCGGTTCCCGGACCCATCCAGTGCTCTACCTCCCGTGCGCTCATTTCCAGAGGCCCTACCAAAATAGATTTCGGGGAGAACCAGCTATCTCCGAGCTTGATTGGCCTTTCACCCCTACCCACAGCTCATCCGAGCGGTTTTCAACCCACAACGGTTCGGTCCTCCACGCGCTGTTACGCACGCTTCAACCTGGCCATAGGTAGATCGCCTCGGCTTCGGGTCCAGCCCCAGATACCAACGCCCGTTTCAGACTCGCTTTCGCTGTGGCTCCGGTCCTGAGGACCTTAACCATGCATCTGAGGACTGACTCGCCGGATCATAATGCAAAAGGCACGCGGTCAGACACGCGGCGGCCGAAGCCGCCGAACGTCCTCCCACCGCTTGTCGGCACACGGTTTCAGGGTCTGTTTCACTCGCCACCTGGCGTACTTTTCACCTTTCCCTCACGGTACTGGTGCACTATCGGTCACGAGGGAGTATTTAGCCTTGGAGGGTGGTCCCCCCAGCTTCCCGCAGGATTCCACGTGTCCCGCGGTACTCGGGATACCGCTAGGGGCCTCGGATCTTCGCGTACCGGGCTGTCACCGTCTCTGGCGGGCCGTTCCAGGCCGCTTCAGCTCGATCCTCGGACTCCCATATCGCGGTCCCACAACCCCGACCCGGCAAGCCGGATCGGTTTGGGCTGGTCCCCGTTCGCTCACCGCTACTAGGGGAATCGCGGTTGCTTTCTCTTCCTCCGGGTACTGAGATGTTTCAGTTCCCCGGGTTGGCCTCCGCTTGCGCGGATTCCGTGGCTCACGCCACGGAGGGTTGCCCCATTCGGACATCCCGGGATCACGGCCTGTGTGCGGCTCCCCCGGGCTTATCGCAGCTTACCACGTCCTTCGTCGCCTCCTCGTGCCAAGGCATCCACCGTGCGCCTTTTCGCGCTTGATCTCATTACTCGAGTTTACATCGGCTGGATTCCTATAACACCACGTCACCTGGCTTCGATTGTCAAAGAGCGGCCCCGGGCCCGCACTGCGGGCCCGGGCGGATCTAGGAAACGAAATCGGAGAAGTGCGAAACTCGGGTGGGCGACTTCAGAGGCCTTTCGGCCGCCCATGCTGCCGGCGGTCTACTCGGCGCTCCAGAAAGGAGGTGATCCAGCCGCAGGTTCCCCTACGGCTACCTTGTTACGACTTCGCCCCAGTCACTGAATTGACCTTAGGCGGCTGCGTCCTTGCGGTTCGCCCACCGGCTTCGGGTCCCTCCAGCTTCCATGGCGTGACGGGCGGTGTGTACAAGGCCCGGGAACGTATTCACCGTGGCGTGGCTGATCCACGATTACTAGCGATTCCGACTTCACGGAGTCGAGTTGCAGACTCCGATCCGCACTTAGACCGGCTTTTAGCGATTGGCTCCCCCTCGCGGGTTTGCGACGCGCTGTACCGGCCATTGTAGCACGTGTGTCGCCCTGGACGTAAGGGCCATGATGACTTGACGTCGTCCCCACCTTCCTCCGGTTTGGCACCGGCAGTCCCCCCAGAGTCCCCGGCATAACCCGCTGGCAACTGGGAGCGAGGGTTGCGCTCGTTGCGGGACTTAACCCAACATCTCACGACACGAGCTGACGACAGCCATGCAGCACCTGTGCACGCGTCCCGAAGGAGGGCCGGTGTTTCCACCGGCTTTCACGTGCATGTCAAGCCCAGGTAAGGTTCTTCGCGTTGCATCGAATTAAACCACATGCTCCACCGCTTGTGCGGGCCCCCGTCAATTCCTTTGAGTTTCAGCCTTGCGGCCGTACTCCCCAGGCGGGACACTTATTGCGTTAGCGACGGCACCGGGAGGGTCGCTCCCCCCGACGCCTAGTGTCCATCGTTTAGGGCGTGGACTACCAGGGTATCTAATCCTGTTTGCTCCCCACGCTTTCGTGCCTCAGCGTCAGCAACGGCCCAGCGAGCCGCCTTCGCCACCGGTGTTCTTCCTGATCTCTACGCATTCCACCGCTACACCAGGAATTCCGCCCGCCTCTACCGTGCTCGAGCCAGGCAGTCTCGCATGCAGCTCCGGGGTTGAGCCCCGGGCTTTCACACGCGACTTACCCAGCCGCCTACGCACCCTTTACGCCCAGTGATTCCGGACAACGCTCGCACCCTCCGTATTACCGCGGCTGCTGGCACGGAGTTAGCCGGTGCTTCCTTTGAGGGTACCGTCAATCCCGGTCGACTATTCGCCGCCGGGCCTTCGTCCCCTCCGACAGTGGTTTACAACCCGAAGGCCGTCATCCCACACGCGGCGTCGCTGCGTCAGGCATTCGCCCATTGCGCAATATTCCCCACTGCTGCCTCCCGTAGGAGTCTGGGCCGTGTCTCAGTCCCAATGTGGCTGGTCATCCTCTCAGACCAGCTACCCGTCGTCGCCTTGGTGAGCCGTGACCCCACCAACTAGCTGATAGGCCGCGAGCCACTCCGTCGGCGTGAGGTTGCCCCCACTTTCGTCACCAGGGATGCCCCCGATGACCGCATGCGGTATTACCCGGCCGTTGGGCCGGCTATCCCCCACCGTCGGACATGTTGCTCACGTGTTACGCACCCGTCCGCCACTGACCTGGAGTTGCCCCCAGGCCCGTTCGACTTGCATGTGTTAGGCACGCCGCCAGCGTTCGTCCTGAGCCAGGATCAAACTCTCCAAAGTTTGAATAGCTCATTGACCGAACGACTTGGTCGTCCGAATCACAAAAACTCAGAATGTGGTCCCCTCCCGGCACGTATCTGAGAACGCACCGGTGAACGGGGCCACCAGAGTTCCGCACTCTCCGACTTCGATTTTCAAAGAGCGGCCACGGACAAAAACTTCGTGGCGAGACTCAAAAGATAGACGCGCCATGGGGGCAAGTCAACTCCCAGATGATGGCCGACTTGCATAGATTGGAGGGCCTTTTCCGGCCGGTCGTTCGACCCGAGAGCGCTCCGCGCAGCGAGGCCCGTCACCAATGAGCGTCACGATCAAGAAGCGCGTCCCCAGCGACATCGAGATCGCCCAATCGGCGAAGCTGCGGCCCATCCTGGAGATCGCCGAGGAGGCCGGCCTGAGGGCGAGCGAGCTGGAGCTGTTCGGCCGCTACAAGGCCAAGGTCCACCTCGAGGTGCGGGACCGCCTCATGAAGCGGAAGCAGGGCAAGTACATCGACGTCACGGCCATCACCCCGACGCCGCTCGGCGAGGGGAAGACCACGACGTCGGTGGGGCTCTCCCAGGCGATCGGCGCGCACCTCGGAAAGAGCGTGTTCGCCTGCATCCGCCAGCCGTCGCAGGGCCCGACCTTCGGCATCAAGGGCGGCGCCGCGGGCGGCGGGTACTCGCAGATCGTGCCGATGGAGGATTTCAACCTCCACCTGACGGGCGACATCCACGCCGTCACCGCCGCCAACAACCTGCTCGCGGCCGCGATCGACACGCGGATCCTCCACGAGCGGGCGACGAGCGACGACGCCAAGCTCGGCCGGGCCCTCTGCCCCGACGGGTCCTTCGCCAAGGGGATCGCGCTCCGCGCGAAGCGGCTCGGCATCAAGGCCAGGCGCGTCGAGGACCTGACGCCGGAGGAGATGCGCCGCCTGTTTCGCATGGACATCAACCCCGCCAGCATCACCTGGCAGCGCGTGCTCGACGTCAACGACCGGATGCTGCGCCGCGTCCAGATCGGGCTCGGCGACGCCGAGAAGGGCAACGAGCGCATCGCCGGCTTCGACATGTCGGCCGCGAGCGAGACGATGGCGATCCTCGCACTCACGACCGGGCTCGAGGACATGCGCGAGCGGCTCGGCCGGATGGTCATCGGCACGAGTACGGCCGGCGAGCCGGTGACCGCCGAGGACCTCGGCGTGGCCGGCGCGATGGCGGTCCTCATGAAGGACGCCGTGATGCCCAACCTGATGCAGACGCTCGAGGGCACTCCGGCCTTCGTCCACGCCGGTCCGTTCGCGAACATCGCGCACGGCAACTCCTCCATCGTGGCGGACCAGATCGCCCTCAAGCTCGCCGACTACGTCGTCACCGAGTCGGGCTTCGGCGCCGACATCGGGATGGAGAAGTTCCTCGACATCAAGTGCCGCTACTCCGGCCTCGTGCCGAACGTCATCGTCATCGTGGCGACCGTGCGCGCGCTCAAGATGCACGGCGGCGGGCCCAAGGTCGTGGCCGGGCGCCCGCTGGACACCGCCTATACGGAGGAGAACCTGGCACTGCTGGAGAAGGGCGCCGTCAACCTCGTCAAGCACATCGAGAACGCCAAGCTGTTCGGCATTCCGGTGTGCGTCGCGGTGAACTCGTTCAGGTACGACACGCCGGCGGAGGTCGCGCTGGTGCAGAAGATCGCGCGGGAGGCCGGCGCCGAGGGGGCGTTCAAGTGCACCCACTGGATGCGCGGCGGCAAGGGCGCGGTCGAGCTGGCTGAGGCGGTGGTCGGCGCGGCGAACCGACCGGGCCGGTTCGAGTTCCTCTATCCGCTCGACTGGCCGATCAAGAAGAAGATCCAGGCGATCGCGACGCGGCTCTACGGCGCGGACGGCGTGGACTACCTCCCGGAGGCGGAGGCCAAGGTCGAGCTCTACACCCGGCTCGGCTTCGACAAGCTGCCGATCTGCATGGCGAAGACGCAGCTCAGTCTGTCGCACGACCCGGCCCTGAAGGGGCGGCCCACCGGCTGGCGCCTGCCGATCCGCGACATCCGCGCGTCGGTCGGCGCGGGCTTCCTGTATCCCCTGTGCGGCACGATGCAGACGATGCCGGGGCTACCCACCCGGCCGGTCTACTACGATGTGGACCTGGACATGAAGACGGGGAAGGTGGTGGGCTTGTTCTAGGCGGCGTGAGAAGTGAGAGGAACAGGTGAGAAGGCGGGGTGAGGTGTGGGAGGTCGAAAGGCGTGAGAGGTGAGGAGCCGCGGGTCAGCTTCTCACCTCTCACGTTCTTTCCTCCTCACTTCTCACGCTTCCCGCCCTCTCACGCCGTGGCTTGTCCGCCTCACCTCTCACCTCGCGCTACGGCCCACTCAGCCCTATCCCGAAGCGGAACCGGCGCGTCGCGTACGACGAGAGTTGCCAGGCGAAAGTGGCGGAGAAGTTGAAGGGCGAGAGGAACGGGGTCAGGTTGCCCAGCGAGAAGCCGACCTCGGAATACGGGGTCGGCGCCGTCGCCAGCATCGAGTCGCCGGCGTACGGCACGTGGTTCACGAAGTCCGTCCAGAACAGTCCCGCCTGCACGCTCAGTGTGAACGGCAGGCTGCGGATCAGCGGCAGGCCGCTGCGGGTGAAAAGGAGCCGGTCGAAATCGTGCCGCACGGTGATGACCGCGGCTTCGTTCCCGTAGTAGTTGGTCCGCGCCAGCGTGCTGAAAGCGTTCCCCTCGACGGCCAGCACGTCCATTCCGAAGTCCACCGTGAAGTAGCGCTGCGGCGGCACCAGGCCCGTGGCGATGCCGCCCACCGCCGAGACGGTCGTCGTCCCCCACCCTAACAGCGGCTGCGCGTGCTGGATCTCGAGCGTGAAGCGGCGGTACGAGAAGTCGTTCGCGATGACGGAGGGCGCCGCGGCCTCGACGCCGCCCGAGATCCGGGTCCAGCTCATCGGGCTCAGCCGGTAGTCCCCCGCCCTGCTCCGCACCATTTCACGCGAGTCCCAAGTCAGCGTCGCGGACAGCGCCCGCAGATGCCCCGGCGCGATAGGCGGGTTGCCGCGAGCCGGGAAGCGCGTCGAGTGGAAGGAGTAGCCCGGCAGCGTGTCGAGGCTCGACTGGCGCGCGTCCTCGTAACCGAGCTCGAGCTGGGTCAGGTTCAGCAGCTTGGTCCCGAACGAGACGTGGAGACCCTTCTCCCGGTAGTAGTCCAGGGGATCCACCCGCGCGAACAGCGCCCGGAACGTCGGGTTGTACTGGCTCGAGATGAGCGTTGGGCGGCTCACCGTCTCGTCACCGTAGGACGCGCCGACCCACATCCGCCGCCCCTCCGACAGCCGCACCCGCCCGCCGAAGCCATACTGCCACGTCTCGCTGCCCAGGGCGTAGCCCGCCTTCGTGTCGAGGATGACGTCCGGGGAGAGCCGCCAGGTCGGCGCGAGTCCGAGGTAGTAGCCGTCGACGCGGTTGAAGTGGAAGTAGCCGGGATTCGCCATCACCTCGCCCACGGCCCCGATCCCCTGCCCGATCCGCATCAGCGTCGGCGGGTGGCGCTCGGCCGAGTCGGATCGGGCCCAGGCTTGACGCTCGGCCGCGGTCAGCGGCGGGGCCCCCGGCGCATCCCACGCAACGCTGTCCGGATGGTCGGCCCCCTCCCGCACCACGACGCGATACTCGCCGAGGCCGTCCGGCCGGTCCCCCACGTCGAAGCGGAAGGCACTCAACGCGGCGACCTGCTCGAAGGCCAGTGCTTCGGGGAGGCCCGGAACGGGGACCCCAGCCACCTCACGCGGCAGCCCATCGGCCGTGATCCGGGGCCGAATTTCCCCCGTGAGCCGGATCTCCGCGGGGAGCCACCGGCCGTCCCCGGCATCGGCGAACCGCTCCCGGTAGCGCAGACCGCGGACCGCGCCGAACCGCACCGCGTCGTTGAGCCCGAGGTCCAGCGCCAGGAGGTCGTACGTCGAGTCGGCGACATCCATCGTCCCGACGAAGAGCGGCGTCGAAGCAGAGCGCGGGATGACGGCGAGGCGATAGGCGCGGCGGCCGTCCACGGTGAGAGTGTCGAGCAGGCGGAAGGCGTAGCGGTCGAAGGCGTCGCGGCCGACCGGCAGCGGCACCACGTAGCGGTGCGCCGTGCCGCCCTGCCCGAAGGCCCGACGGTTCGCGCCTTCGCCGCGCCCCGCACCCGCGTAGCCGTCGAGCACGATGCTCTCCCGGCCCACGTCCACGATCTCGTCCACAGCCACGAGGGCGCGCGGGGCGCCGAACCCGCGAGACTGGCGGCGCGCCTCGATGGTCTCCTGGTAGTGGCGGTGCGGCTCCCAGTAGGCGGAGCTGTGCGTTTCGGAGAGGAAGAGGACCGACCGCGCGGTGTCATGGTTCGCCCTGAGGGTACGCGCCGCCACTTTCACGTACGCGTCGTAGCAAACGTTGCCGATCGTGGTGAGGACGTCGCGGCGGCGCGCGATGGCGCGGGCGACGATGCTGTCGGGATCGGCCGCCGCGGCCACCGGCGCGGTCGTGGTGTCCGGGGCCGGATTCTGTGCGACTGCAGGTGCGGCCCAGACAAGGAACAGACCGACGAAGGGGGCGACGCGGGACCCGGGCATGAACCGCCTCATACGCCGCGGCGCTTGCGGAGTTCCGCCGCCGAGCCCCGGCGCCGGAGGGCGGCCGCGTCGGACTGCGAACCGATGTCGGGAAGCAAGTGCGCCAGGCAGGACTCGAACCTGCGGCCCGCAGCTTAGAAGGCTGCCGCTCTATCCAGCTGAGCTACTGGCGCGTGGCCGGATGCCGGAGCGGAATCTACGAGGCGGCGGCGCGGGCGCGCCACGGCGGCGCGCCCGCAGGTCGGGACACCCGGCTCTACTGGTCCGGGTGGTCCGCGCTCCAGTGGAACTTGTGGAGGAACCGATGGAACACTGGCGCGATCAGGATCGCCGCCGCGACGAGGACGCCGAGCCCGCAGTAGAGCGCATACAGGCCGGCGAACACCTTGCCGCCGGGGGTCTGCACGGTCTCGACCGGCCCCATGCCGCCCATCAGCATGGCGGCGTTCAGGAACGCATCACGCCATCCCAGGTGCTCGAAGTACGCGTACCCCGCCATCCCGAGGAAGAGCGAGACGAGCAGGAAGCCGACGAAGATCGCCGCGTGCGTGGCCATCCGGCGGGCGAAGCGCCGGCGACTGATGGGAGGATGGTGACGAGACTCGTACATCGCGGTGCGACGCCCGTGCCGCCTACGGCAGCGCTTCCATGGTGGTCTTGCTGCGCGTCGGCATCGGGCCGCGCTGTGTCTGCATCGTGGCCTGGAGATCCGACGTGGAGCGCGTCACGCGGCCCGTCTCCACCTCGATGGCCATCTCACCCGTCATCGTCCCGGCCGTCAATCCCTGGCGCGCCGCGCCGCCGACGCTGTCCGCCTGCACCGTTCCGTTCACCGAAACGATGGCGACGCGGCTTCCCCCCTGCTGCTCCACCCGCTCCAGCTTGAGCGTCAGACGCACCGTGGACTCCACCTGTTGGCCCCGCCCCGCCGACGTGGACGTAATCATCGAATCCGTCCAGGTATCGCCCGGGTGCACCGGTCCCTCGGGGAAGACGGGCCCGATCCGACCGGGAGTGCGCGTCGTTCCCTGGCCGGATTGCGCCGGAGCGCCCTGCGGCAGCTTCACATCCGACGACAGGACGCGGCCGCGCGCATCGATCTTCTGGGTGATCGTCATCCCGCGCATTGCGTCGCGCGCCACCCTCGCGATCATCGCCGCCATGCCCGGCATCCCCGGCATTTCGGTCAACGACGAATCGACGACCGTCGCGACGACGCGTGCGTCTCCGTCCATCCCGGTCACGGTACGCGTCATGTACATCGCCGTTTGCGTCGCGGGGACGGTGGTGTCCGGCCCCCCCATCCCGGCCAGCCAGCTCTGCGTGATGGTGCGATAGTGGACCACCTGCCCGACCGGCGGCGCGAAACGGAGCGTGATCTCCTGGGCGTGCGCGCGAGGAACGGCAAGAGCAGCACACAGCGCGGCAGCGGCGGGCATCAGCTTGAAGCGGTTCACGGTCGGCCTCCAGTCCGGTAGGGTATCACCAATGTAGGGGTGCCGGCGGCCGGGCGTGAGAATGACAGTGAGTTTGAAGAGGGACAACATCGCTCGGCGCTGCGGGCCTCCGGACATTTGCGATCGGCGGTCGCAGACCATACGGTGATGGAGCGCCCGGCGTCGCTCCGGCGACGGGCGCAGGGGTCGTCTTTCGCACGCATGCACACACGGAGGAGAGATGATGGTCACTCGTGCCCTCGGACTCGCCCTGCTCGTACTGCCCGCCCTGGCTGCCATTCCCGCTCCGGCGCCGCAGTCCCCGTTCGGCGAGGTCACCCTCACCGCCACGCCCTCGAAGTACGAGGGGACGTGCCCGGTGCGGATCCACTTTGCCGGCAAGGTCGGCGTCACGGCGCATCCGATGGTGTTCAACTATGTGTTCGAGCGCAGCGACGGGGCCAAGAGCGAGCTCAAGATGATCCACGTCACGAACCCCAACGCCCACGTCATCGGCGTGGGCGAGGATTGGCGGGTCGGCGCGGCGGGCCAGCACCTGCAGCTATGGATGAAGCTGCGCGTCGCTTCGGGCAACACCCGCATCGAATCGAACCAGGCGGACGTCGAGATCACCTGCCGCTGAGCGCGGCTCCGCGCCGACAAGGAGACCCCGGCGCCGTTACCGACGCCGGGGTTTCCACGTACGAGCCGGGGCGGCGGGATTCGAACCCGCGACCTGCTGGTCCCAAAGCGCGGCGCTTCCTAGCACGTTGCACACGTCGGGAGCCGGCGACTGCGGCCCCTTTCGCTATTTGCACACCGGCTGGCCCTCGGCCTGGCCCGGCATCGGCGCCGTCGCGTTGCCGACGAAGATCCCGCAGGTGTGAGCGGTACCGGTGTTCATCGCCGTGGCGCTCCAGCCGGTTCCGCTAGCTGTCACCGAAATGAGGTTGAGGGTGTTGCCGGTGGACACGTTGTAGGCGAGGTTGCCGAGCGTGCCGGTATACGTCACGTAATCCGCGAAGTAGGCCTCCTCGGCGGTCACGAGGTTCTTCAGGTCCACCTGCATCCCGGCCACCAGCGCCTTCTCCTTCGTGTTCCCGAACTTCGGGATGGCGATCGTCGCGAGGATGCCGATGATCACCACGACGAGGAGTAGCTCGACGAGCGTGAAGCCCCTGGGGTCTCGCACTCGACTCGCCTCCGGGCGACGGGGGTGGACGCTCGGTTCGCAGCGCTCCCCAGGGGCAGCCAGCCTCGCCGCCCCCGAAGAGCCAATCAGCAGCTGCCTATTGGCAGGTCGGCGCGCCTTCCGCCTCGCCCGTCACCGGCGGCGTCACCGCGCCCACGTATATCCCGCAGGTCTTCAGGGTCGCGTTGTTCGTGGACGTCGCGTTCCAGCCCGTCCCGGACGCCGTCCCGATCGTGACGGTGTTCCCGGCCGAAATGCCGTAGTTCAGGTTCGTCGTCGTGCTCGCGTAGGTCACGTTGTCGGCGAAGTAGGCTTCCTGCGCGGTGATCAGGTTGCGCAGATCCGACTTCATCGACGCGATGTACGCCTTCTCCTTCGTGTTCGCGAACTTCGGAATCGCGATGGCGGCCAGAATGCCGATGATGACCACCACGATCAGAAGCTCGATCAGCGTGAAGCCCTTGGCGTTGCGCACGGATTCTACCTCCATATTGGTGTGTCAGCAGCCGAGAACCCTGAACCCTACAGGAGCATCCGCTATACCAAGCGCTTGCAGAAGGCCACAACTACTTGTGGCGACGGAAGATAGAGTTACTCCGGTCGCTCTGAGCGACACGCCAGACCAAGCCGAAGTCTCGCGTTCTGCACGGTCCGCCGCTCCTCACAACGCGGCCAGGCCTCGCCGGACCGCTGCCGGGACGCAGCGGGCGACGCGCTGGCCAATCCGAGGCTTTGACGCCCGGCAAGCCGAAATGTTCACACGGTGTTCATGCAGTCGGCCGAAACCGAAGAAAGCCCCACCGAGCTAAGTTACGGTGGGGCTTTCGCTTGTTCAGTCGGGGCGGCGGGATTCGAACCCGCGACCTCCTGGTCCCAAACCAGGCGCGCTACCGGGCTGCGCCACACCCCGATGAAGTGGTGCGACAGAAGCTTACGAGATCGCCGCTCGCTCCGAAAGACGGGGGTGTGATGCTCTCCGCCACTTGCGGGCGGTCAATGAACCGCAGGCGCGTGCACGGGCGCGATCTCGTACTCGACCGCGCTTTGGATAGTGACGCCAAAGTCACTCAGCGCCGGACGAGACGCCTCGCACCAACGAATGACCTGAACTAACTCCCCCTCTACGTGCAGCCCCCACCACTCAGGCATCGGACGCCTTCCGCTTGGGTTGGTCTCGCCCAATTGCGGAAGGATCGTCGCAGACTCTGTTCCCCAAACACGCTGAGCCGTTGAGCAGGCATCAGGTTCCGCAAGCGGCCGCCGCGCCTGTTGATACGCCCTGCCGGAATTGTGATGGACATGCTCGGTAATGACGGTTTCCGTTGCGCGGCCGACACAGGGTGCGGCTTCCCCGCGACTCCGCATGTCAACGGCGGGCCGGAAGTGCACGAAAACGGCGGCGAGCCTGCAGGGCCGACTAGGTATGGGACCCTGGAGGGGAGCTGTGTCAGGTGGGCCTCTGGCCGGGGGTGTGCAACAATCTGTGCGAGTATGGACGTAGACAGGGTGCGAAAGCCTGATTCGACCGTCGCACCCTGTCTGCCTAACTGCCCAATCCTTCTGCGCTTCTGCCAAACGCCTCTTCGTTTCGCCGGAATCCCAAACCAGGCGCGCTACCGGGCTGCGCCACACTCCGATCAGAGTTGCGGGTTGCGAGACGCCAAGTTCCGAGTGGTTACCAGTATACAACAGGAAGGAGAAGCCGGAAACAAAGAGAAGGGCGCCGCTGAGTCGGCGGCGCCCGAGAGGTTCACCGCGCCCTCACTGCCCCGGCGGGAGGCGGAAGACCGCCAGCTGCGGCTGCAGGCCGCCCGGGAAAGCGACGCCGCCTGGCCCGGCGAACTGGACGGATACCGCGGCGGCGTTCGTCGGCGTGTCGAGCCGGAGGTAAGTCACTGTGCCGGGATAGATGACGTAGCTCGTGGTATCGGACGTAATCGAGAAGATCTGCAACGGCATCGCCAGCGGGATGTCAGTCGTCCCCCCCGACGTCGCGTAGAGCCGCGCCCACATCTGGCGGAGATTGCGAGTGACAAACCGGTTTGCCACAGGGGCGGTCGTCCGCGCGAGCCCGGGCAGGCTGTCGGTGTACAGCGCCAGCCCAAAGTCCGCGAACAGCTGCGGGAAGGGCTCACCCATCGCCTGCGCGAGGGCCGCCACGCCGTCGTCCGGCCCCTGCTCGAGCTGCCGGAGGACCCCGCTCCCCTTCTGGTCGGCCAGCCAGCGCACCAGGAGCCACGCGCCCCCACGCCACGAGAAGCCCTGATCGGCGTCGTTCTCCAGCAGAATGCTCGCCGTGTCCGGCAGCAGCGCGTACTGATACGAGTCGTACAGGAAATCCTGGACAAACGGCTGGGACGAATCGGGGAACAGCTGCGTCGGATTGGTCCGGCACGCCGTCCCCGGGCACTGCTGCTCGTAGTGGATGGAGCCCAACTCCTCTGCCGCGATGCTCATGCCTTCGTCCAGCCAGCTGCTCAGCGGCTGGCCGCCGTTCACCACGACGTGCTGCGCGAAGTTGATCAGATGCTGCAGCTCGTGCAGGAACGTCGGGGGCACGCTGCTCTCCAGGTCCGCCAAGCTATGCGCGCAGCTGAGCTGGCCGGCGGGATCGGGCAGAATCGTGTAGAAGATCTCCCCCTGGTTCGAGTTCGGGTCGACCGACGCAGGGGTGAAATCCTCCTCGTTGAAGAACCCCGCGACGTACCCCTGGGTCGTGCACACGGAGGCGGGCGTGTCCGCGTTCACGACGTTGGACATCAGGACGATGACGTGGCCGTTCCCGTCTATGTCGGTCGGCGCGCCGAACGCGGTCGTGTCGATGGGGAACAGGGTCTGGTCAAAGTACTGGCCGTAGCTCTGCAGCTGCGTCGGCGTGAAGCCGCCCGCCGGGGCCAGCGTGTCCACGTACAGCAGGATGTTGCTGCCGACATACGCCAGCTGCGCAGCCACCGTCGCCCACGTATTGCTGGTGCCGAACAGGTTCGACAGGACCTGGAAGCTCCGGACGCTGCCCTGCGCGGGCACGGTCACTCTGGCGGGGCCCTGCACGGCTCGCAAGCCGGCGACCCCCGAGGCCCTGAAGGCGCCCGACATCGCCAGCTGCCTGCCGCGTGCGCGCAGCCGCCCATCGGCGACCCGCTGCGCGGCGGTGGGTCGCGTCGGCGCCAGCGCCGCCGCCAGCCCCGCGCCGCCGCGCACGCGGGCCGATGCCTTCACCCCGCTGGCCGAGACGGCCAGCGCAAGACCGCTGTCCACGGCGTAGTCGACGAACTGGAACACCGCCTGGTCCGTCGCAAACTCCGGAACGATGAGGTAGCTCGCCCCCGCGCCCCCGAAAGTCACCGTCGTCCCGCCGTTGCTGCAGTCGACGCGCACCGTCTGCGCCACCGCCAGCCGCACGGTGTCTGCGGGCGTGCACGGATTGCTCTTGAAGTTCAAGGTCGCGCCCGGCGCCGTGCTCTCGAGCTTGTAGCACGCGGTCGCCGCGACCGCGACGAGCACGGCCGCGCCGAGCCCCCGGGTCGCACTGCGGACAGAAAGTCGCGCGGCGCCCGAACGGCGCGCCGGCGCAGGGGTCGAGGATTCCGCGGGCGTGTTCACGTTGTCTGGTACCGGTAGACGCGACGCGTGTTCCGTCGTTAAGCCGTCGGGCACCGGGGGATCGAGGGGCTAGAGCGGTCGGCTGGCCAGCGCGGCGGCCAACTGCCGGAACGCCTCGCCGCGATGGCTCACGGCGTCCTTCTCCTCCGGGGCGGCCTCGCCGAAGCTCTTGCCGAGCCCCTCGTGCAGGAACAGCGGGTCGTAGCCGAAGCCGCCGGTGCCGTGGGGCTCCTCGAGGATCCGGCCCCAGCTCCGCCCGGTGAACGATTCGGGCGCCGCCGAGACCTTCCGGACCAGGACGGCCACGCAGACGTAGCAGGCCCGGCGTCGCGCCGCGTCCGCGCCCTGGAGCCGGCGGAGCAGCTCGGCGTTGTTCGCCGCGTCCAGCTCCTTGCCGCTCAGTCGGCTGCCTTCCGCCGCGAAGCGCTTCGACCGCACGCCGGGCGCGCCGCCGAGGGAAATCACCTCGATCCCCGAATCGTCGGCCACGGTCGGCCGGCCGGTGAGCTTGGCGAAGTACTCCGCCTTGGCTCGGGCGTTGGCGAGGAAGGAATCGAACTGCTCGATCCGCTCCTCCTCGCTGCTCCAGTGCACATGGGCCTCGTCGAGCGACTCGATCTCCAAAGGAAGCCCCGCAGCGGCCAGGATGCGGCGGATCTCGCGCACCTTGTCCGCGCTCCTAGTGGCCACGAGGAGGCGGCTCACCGATCCAGAGCGGCGCGCTGCGCGGCGAAGATGCGGGCGGTGCCGGCGAGCGCCAGATCGAGCATTGCATCGAGATCGGCCCGCGAGAAGGTGCCGTGCTCGCCCGTGCCCTGCACCTCCACCAGCGCGTCCGGCTCGGCCAGCACCACGTTCGCGTCCACGTCGGCCGTGCGGTCCTCCGCGTAGGCCAGGTCCAGCCGCGCCTCGCCGTCCATCATCCCGACGCTCACCGCGGCGACGAGACGGCCGAACGGGTTCTTCACCTGCGCCGCCGCGGCGAGATGGCCGCAGGCGTCGGCCAGCGCGACCGCGGCCCCCGTGACCGCCGCGGTCCGCGTGCCGCCGTCCGCCTGGAGCACGTCGCAGTCGAGCCGGATCGTGTACTCGCCGAAGTCGAAGCCGGTGAGCGCCGCCCGCGCGCTCCGGCCGATCAGCCGCTGGATCTCCTGCGTGCGCCCGCCCGCCCCCTGCCGCTCGCGCGGCGTGCGCTCGGTCGTCGCGCGCGGCAGCATCGCGTACTCCGCCGTCACCCAGCCGAGGCCTGTCCCCTTCCGCCAGCCCGGCACGCCCGCCTCCACCGACGCCGTGCACAGCACGAGCGTCGCGCCCATGCGCACCAGGCAGGAGCCCTCGGCGTACGGGTTGGTCCCCCGCTCCAGCACCAGCGGACGGAGGTCCGCCGCGCCGCGCCCGTCAGGCCGCGCCACCGCGCACCTTGGCGATGAGCCCCGTGGTGGAGTAGCCGGGCTCGAGGGGCACGCGCACCACCCGGCCACCGCGCGCCTCCACGACGTCCGCGCCGACGATCTGCCCCGGCCCGTAACCGGCGCCCTTGACCAGCACGTCGGGCTGGAGCGCGGCGATCAGCTCTGCCGGCGTGTCCTCGTCGAACAGGACCACCGCGTCCACGCACGCGAGGCCCCCCAGGACGAACGCCCGGTCCTCCCCGCGGTTGATCGGCCGCTCCGGGCCCTTCAGGCGGCGCGCCGACGCGTCGGTGTTGAGCCCGACGACCAGGCGGTCGCCCTCGGCGCGCGCCGCGCAGAGCAGCGCGACGTGGCCCCGATGCAGGACGTCGAAAATGCCGTTGGTGAACACGACCTTCCCGCGCCCGCCCCGCCGCCAGGCCACCGCGGCCTGGCGGCTCAGCAGCTTCTCCGACGGGTCGGCGGGCCCGTGGGCGGCCACTACAGCGGCGCCCGCGCGCCGGGGTTCAGGTGGAAGTAGTAGACCCGGCGGAAGCCGGGGAGGTTCACGACGACGCTGTCGGTGTAGGTCGCGCTGATCGAGATCTCGCTCGGCGAGCGCGTGCGCTCGATCTGCCACTCCTTGGGCCCGAGCGGGATGCCGAGCGAATCGGCCTTCAAGACGAGGCGGTCGCGGATCGCCTGGTCCGTCAGCCCGGGCGCGAACGACGCCTGGCTCTTCACTTCGTCGTTCAGCTGGTAATACCGGAAGTAAACCGCGCCGAAGTTCTTGCCGATGTAGATGCCAAGCGCCACGACCGCTACGACGAAGAGGCAGCCGAGCTTCCCCTTCCCGCTCTCGTCACGCCTCGGTGTCACCACTGGGACTGCGCTCCCTCCACCACCTGCGTGACCAGTTTGGCCCACGCCAATGTGCGCCCGCTGAGTTCGGCGGGCGGTTGATACTCGCCGTCCACGGTCAGGCTCGACTGCTTCCACAGCGACTTGCCGTGCTTCTGGTCGTAGAGCTCCACGTTCAGCACGATCTGCACCCGCCGCCGCGTCACTTCGACAGTTCCCTGACCGGCCTGGTAGGAAAGCGGGATGTCCGGATCGTAGCGCACGATCTCCCCGCGCACGACCGCGTCGGCGTTGGCCTCCGACGCCTCCCGCAGCCCCAGCCGGCTCTCCACCGCGTCCCGGAGGGCGGCATTGGCCTCCTGGGTGAGCGCGGGCTCGCCCGTCTTGTTGTCGAACGGGAGGATGGCGACGGTCTTGACGTCGCTGGGCAGGCCGCCGCCGCTGAAGTGGTACAGGCACCCCGCGGCAAGCAGGAGCGCGAGCGCGCCCGCGCTACGGACGGCGCCAGATCTCAGCGGGGAACGGCTCACTGGTCTCCCGATGCTCCACCTCCACCACGAATCTCGCGCGGTGTTCGAAGTCCGACGCGTCCGCCTTGACCACGGCTCCCGCCGCGTCCCGCCTGAGCGCCAACCGGCCCACGATGCGCTCGCCCCTGAGCTCCGTGGCCACGAGCAGCGTGTCGCCCCGGCATTCCAGGAGCGTGACCAGGCCGCCCGGCGCGGTCAGCCGGAACAGCCGGCGCTCGGGCGCGTCGCCCGCCTCGACGCGGGTGCCGGCGTCCGGGGGCCGGATGATGCCGAAGAGCGCCCACAGGAGCGCGCGGGACTGCGGCACCTCGTCCGCCAACCGGTCGGGCTGCGCCCACGAGGAATCGCCCGCGAGCACCAGCGTCGCGCGCCCCAGAACCGGCACCGCGACGTCGAGCCGCAGCGAATCCGGAGGCGCCAGCCGCACCGCGCCCCGCCCGCTCGCCTCCCGGTCGCCGTCGTCGTAGCGCCAGCGGACCCGGATCAGCTGGGCCGCCGAGGGCACCGTGCGCGCCGCCACCGCGGCGAACGCCTCGGCACTCATCGGCACGTACGGGCCGGTCGGCGCGAGCGGCGCCGGAGGCCGGGCACACGCCTCGGCCATGATCGCCAGCGACACCGCAAGATAGAAACGCCGCAGGAAGGCGGCAAGGAAATGTCCGGCAGTCTCCCCGCCCGATGGTGCACCGACGAGCGCCTGCGACAGACGGACCACCACTCGGCGGCGCACGCTACCGCGTGATCCTGCGGATGCGGTCCCCCAGCACGATCGCGTCGAGCACGTCCGTCCCCTGCACGAGGTGGCCGAAGACGGTGTAGCCGCCGTCGAGGTGCGGCTGCGGCGAATGCGTGACGAAGAACTGCGAGCCGCCGGTGTCCGGTCCCGAGAGCGCCATGCCCACGGCGCCGCGATCGTAACGGCGGCGGTTGATCTCGTCGCGGATCACCCAGCCCGGGCCGCCGTTCCCGTCGCCGCGGGGGTCCCCGTCCTGGATGACGAAGTTCGGGACGACGCGATGCCAGCGGCTGCCGTCGAAGAACCGCCGGTCCACCAGCCGGAGAAGATTCTGCACGGTGAGCGGCGCGTCCCCCGCGTACAGCTGGAGAACGAGGTTGCCGTGGTCGGTCTCGATCGTCACCTGCGGCAGCGCCCCGCCCTCGAGCGCCGGGAGCTGGAGGGTGCGGACCAGGGTGCGGTAGTCCTCGGCCGAGCGGCCGGTTTGGACGGGATACACGCTGCCCCAGTACCGCCGCTCGACGTCCGCGCCGAGCTGCTCCGCAGCGGCGCGCCGCACGAGGTAGTCGCTGCTCCTCGGCACCGCGCCGAGGAACTCCCGCTCGACCAGCTCCTGCCGCGACGCGTCCGCGCGGACGAGGTGGCCCAGGGCCGTCACGACGGCGAGCCGGGCGTCGCTCGCATCGTCGCCACCGGCACGCCGGTACGCAGCTACGAGGTCCGGCACGAGCGCCGGGTCCCGCTCGCGATCGAGCACGTCGATCGCGGCCGCGCGCACCATCACGTCCGGGCTCGCCAGGCGCGAGCGCGCCAGGGCGCGCAGCGCCGTGTCTCCGCGCGGCACGATCGTCTCGAGCGAGGCGAGGGCCGATTCCACCACCCGCGGATCGCTCTCCCCCGCCAGCTCCTGCAGCGCCGCCCGCGAAGCGGCGGTCTGCACGCTCCCGAGCGCCTCGGCGAAGGCCGCGCGCAGCCGCCAGTCGGCGGCGACCCGCCAGGTCTGGGCGATTTCCAACACGCGCTCGGGCGCCACCTGCCCCAGCGCGCCAAGAGCCGCGCGCTGGACGGCGAAGCTCGTTCCCTGGCTGAACCGCTCCTCCAGCGCCGCGATCGCACGCGACCCCCCGAGCACGCCGAGCGTCTGCACCGCCTGCACGACGGCGTTGGGATCCGGGTCCACCAGCCGCGGCAGCGCGTAGCCGGCGAACGCGGAGTCGCGGTAGGTCGCGAGCGAGCGGAGCGCGGTGATTCTCACCTGCGCGTCGCCGTCGCTCAGCAGCACGCGCAGGCAGCCGACGAAGGTCTCGCGAGCGAGGCGCGCGGAGTCCGCCACGGCTGCGGTCAGGCCGCGCGCCGCATAGGAACGCGTGAGCGGATCGGAATCCGCCGCCGCCTCCAGCAGAGCGGACGCTGCGGCGCCCGCTTCCGGCAGCGCACCGAGCGCGGCGAGCCGCGCCGTCGTGTAGGTGGCGTTGCGGCGCCACTCGCCGGAGCCGGCGCGCACGTACTCGACCAGGCGCGCGGCGGGGGCGCGCTGCCGCAGCCGCCACGATTCGAGGAGCGCCCGCGACGTCGCCGGGTCGTCGGAGCGGCCGCCCGGCGGGTGGCGCTGGAGGAGCGCCTCGAGCGCGGACGCGGCCCGCTCTCCCCCGATCCTTGCAAGGGCCGTTACCATCTCGAGCTGGTCCGGATCGGCCGCGACCCGGGGGAAGGCGTCGAGGCGCCGCGCCAGCTCTTCGACCGCCAGCGTGTCATGCAGAAGCCCGATGGCGAACGCCGCTTCGGCGCGCACCGCCGTGTCGGGATCGGAGAGCAGGGCGACCACCATGGGGGCGCCGGCCGGGTCGCCGATCCTCCCGATGGCGACGGCCGCCTCGGCGCGGATCAGCGCGTCGGGGTGGCGGGCGGCACGGCGCAGCGCCGCACCGTCGAACTCCCGCCGGTCCTCCAGGGCGAGCAGCTGCGCGAGGTCGGCGACCCGCGACTCGCCCTGCGCGGCGAGCGGCGCGGCCGCACTCGCGTTGGAGCCGGATCGAGCGGGCGGCGCAACGGAAGCGGCGGTGTCCAGTCGGCGTGCGCCCGGCGCGGCCCACGCCGCCGCGCCGAGGAGCAGGGCGCCGACGCGCGCGGCGCTAGGCACCGAGCAGCTCCGCGAGGCGGGCGATCACGTCCTGGGGCAGCCGCGCCGGGCGGCCCGCGGCGTCGATGGACACCAGCGAGGTCTCGGCCGTTGCCAGCATCGCCCCGTCATCCATCCGCTCGATCCTGTAGCCGAAGGTCAGGCGGCGGGAGCCCGCCTCCGCCAACCACGCGGTCACCTCGAGCGGGTCGTCGTACCGCGCCGGCTTCGCGTAACGCAATTGCGCCCCGGACACGGCGAGCCGGACCCCACGCTCCTCCAGATCCCGGTACGTGACCCCGAGGCGGCGCATGTGTTCCGTGCGCGCCATCTCGCACCACGCCAGGTAGTGGCCGTGGTGGGCGAACCCCATCTGATCCGTTTCGCTGTAGCGGACGCGGAACTCGACCGACGATTCGAGCCGGTCGGTCACGTCTCCTCTCGCCAGATGCCGAGCGCCTTGGCCCGATCGCGCGCGGCGGGCGTGAGCAGATAGGGGCCGCCGGCCATCACCTTCTCGCCGCGGGCGGCGAGCTCGGCGACGTCGCGCTCCGTGAGGAGCGGCCGCCGTCCCGACGGCCGGACGGCGCGCGAGGCGGCGACGACGAGCCCCCGGTCGCCCGTCTTCACCTGCGCCGCGTTGGCCTCGTCGGTGTCGAGATGCAGCTCGGTGGCGTGGGTCGGTCCCAGCCGCACGAGCACGTCGTGCAGCGTGGCCCGCCGGCCCGCGGGCCCGCACTCCACTGCGACCCGGTCCCCGTCGGCCACGCCCAGCCGGCGCGCGTCCGCCGGGGCCACGTGCAGGTGGCGCTGCGCCACGATCACACCGCTCTCCAGGGTCACCTTGCCCGCCGGGCCCTCGAGCGTCACGCCGCCCGAGGAACCCTCGAGCTTCCCCGAGAGTGCGACGGGCGCGGTGATTCCGAGCGCGCGGCAGTCGGCGGGTGACAGCTCGAGCTGGGTGCGCCCGCGCGCGGGGCCGACGATCCGCACGTCCGCGATGCGCCCGCTCTTCCCGACGACGCCCACGGTCTCGCTCGCCGCGTACTGACCCGGCTGCGAGATCTGGCGCTGGGGCGTCAGTCCCTTCCCGGCGCCGAACAGCGTCGCGAAGTCCCGCTCCGATACGTGCAGGTGGCGGTTCGAGACGCCAATCGTCACTTCCCGGGTGGTGCGCGTCGTCGCCGCGCGGTCCGCACCGGCACGGGAACCAGCCGGGAGCGGTGAGGGACCGCGCGCCGCGGCGGCCTGACGCTCCGCCACCACCATCGCCGGGTAGTCGGCGCGGTGGTGCGGCGTGCCCGACGGCCGGCGGACCGGCGCGACGTCGGGGAGCAGCTGCGACGAGGCCGCGAAGGCCGGGAGCGCGCCGGGCGTCGGCACCCGCGGCTCGGGCCGGACCGGCGTGGGCAGCCACGGGCGGCCCCCCGCGGCGCCGGACGCACGCCGACCGGTCTTCGCCGCGGCCGTCGCGCCGCTCGCTCGATTCAGCTCGGACTCGAGTGCCACCGCGATCTTCTCGGAGAGACGCTGCACGTCGTCCTTGTCCATCAGGTGCCTCGACGGGTGAGTTGGCGCGCGCCGAGGAATCCCTCCACGATCGCGCGCACGTCTTCGGCGGAGAGCGGCGCGGCGGGCGCGGCCTGTTCCTTCGTGGCAGTATCCGTGCCTCCGTGCGTCCGTGCCTCCGTGCCTCCGTGCGTCTGTGCGTCCGTGCGTCCAGACCGGTACGGCCGTATCTCGTACGCCAGTCTCTTCACATTGATCAGATGGAGCGCGCTGATGTTGTCGCTCGTGCTGCTGCCGCCGAGCGTCCCCGGCCCCAGCGTCAGCGCGGGGGCGAGCCCCGTGGTGTACCCCGTGGCCCCCATCGCCGCCATCGTGTTGACCAGGATGCGGAACGCGGGCTTCTCCTCGAAGAACCGCATGATCACGTGCTCGTCGCGCGAGTGGATCACCAGCGAGTGGCCGACCCCGCCGTACTGCAGCAGCTCGATGCTGCGCTCGCAGCACTTCTCCCACCCGTCCTCGACGTAGTATGCCAGCACGGGCGAGAGCTTCTCGCGTGAGAAGAACTCGTCCGTGCCCACCGCCTGGCATTCCACCACCAGCGCCCGGGTGTCCGCCGGGACGTCGAGCCCCGCCCGCGCCGCGATCTCCGCCGCCGGCAGGCCCACGATTGCGTGGGAGATGCCGCCCGTGCGCGAGTCCTGCATCACCTGCTGCAGCGCGTCGCGCGCGTCGCCCGCCACGAAGACCGCCCCCTGACGCTTCAGCTCCCGGCGCGCCTCCGCGTCCACCGGCGCGTCGCAGATGACCGAGTTCTCCGCCGAGCAGAGGACCCCGTTGTCGAAGCTCTTCCCCGCCACGATGTCGGACGCCGCCTTCGCCACGTCGGCCGTGCGCTCGATGATCGCCGGGACGTTGCCGGGGCCCACGCCGAAGGCCGGCTTCCCCGAGCTGTAGGCCGCCCGGACCATGTCCGAGCCGCCGGTGGCGAGGATCACCGCCGTCTTCCGGTGGCGCATCAGCTCCTGCGTCCCCTCGAGCGTCGGCGCCGACATCGCCAGCACGAGATCCCGCGGCGCCCCCGCGCGCTCGGCCGCGTCGGCCAGGATCCGCACCGCCTCGTTGACGCACTTCACCGCGCGCGGGTGCGGGCTCATCACGATCGCGTTCCGCCCCTTCACGCTGATCAGCGCCTTGTAGATCGCCGTGGACGTCGGATTGGTCACCGGGATCAAAGCGGCGACCACGCCCATCGGGACCGCCAGCTCCTTCACCTTGATCTCGGGGAGGTCCCGGATGATGCCGACGGTCTTGAGGGGGAGGATGTAGCGGAGCACGTCGTCGGCGGCGAAGCGGTTCTTGAGGATCTTGTCCTCGTACCGGCCGATGCCCGTCTCGTCCACCGCGAGCCGCGCCAGCCGCTCCGCCTCGGCCGAAGCCGCGCGCCCCATCGCCTCCACCACCCGATCGGTCTCGGCCTGGGTCACGCGCGCGAAGGCCCGCTGAGCCTCATCCGCACGGCGGACGAGGTCGCGGGCCTCCTGGACGGACGCGAGATCGCGGTCCATCAGCGCCCTTCAGCCGCGCCTATGTGCTGTGCCCCAGCCGGCGGAACAGCGCCAGCAACTCTTCGCGGTTCGCGCTCGAGAGCTCGCGCCCCTTGAGCGGGAAGTCCTTCATCTGGCGGGCGCGGTGGCGGAGCTCGACGACCTTCATCTCGGAGAGCGGGACCGAGCGCCGGGCGGGACCACCGTCCTCCGCGTCGTGCTCGAGGACGTCCAGCTGCGGATCGGGGCGCGGGATCACGTGCGCCGAGACCAGCTCCCCCACGCGCGACGCGGCGGCCGAGCCCGCGTCCACCGCGGCCTTGACCGACGCCGTGTCCCCCGCGAAGAGCACGGTGACCAGCGCGGCATCCACCCGCTCGGAGCCGAGGAGCGTGACCGGCGCGGCCTTGATGCCGGCATCGGCCGCTTCGATCGCGCCGACCAACCCCCTGGTCTCGATCAGGCCGAGGGCCTGCTCGGTCCAGGACACGGTGCTACTCCGAGCTGGACTGCGGGAGGATCAGCTCCAGTTCCGCGTGCGGGCGCGGGATCACGTGCACCGAAACCAGCTCGCCGACGCGCTCGGCGGCCGCCGCGCCGGCGTCGGTGGCGGCCTTCACCGCCCCCACGTCGCCGCGCACGAACACGGTCACGTACCCGCCGCCCACCTTCTCCTTGCCGATCAGCTTGACGTTGGCGGCCTTGACCATGGCGTCCGCCGCCTCGATCGAGCCGACGAGGCCCTTGGTCTCAATGAGCCCAAGCGCTTCAAGTGGCATGGCTTCTCCCCCAGGTGGCACGGTTTTGAAAGATGCCGTGCTACGATAGGTGCTCCCGCGCGAAAAGTCAATCGTAGCAAACGCTTGCGCCCCTTCCGCGGCACCTTCATCTTGGTGCCCCGTGAGCGCCGGACCTGTCGTCGTCGTCGGGGATGCGCACCTCGGATCTGCCGCCAGCGCGGACGAGCGGGCGTTCCACGCCTTCCTCGCCACCGTCCCTTCCCTCGCCCGTCGGCTCATCATCATGGGCGATCTGTTCGACTTCTGGTTCGAGTATCGGGCGGTGATTCCGCGGCGCCCGTTCCGGACCCTCGCCAGCCTCGCCGCGCTGGTCGAGGCCGGGGTCGAGGTGCACTTCTTCGGAGGCAATCACGACCGGTGGGGTGGATCCTTCTGGGACACGGATCTCGGCATCCCCTTCCACTCGGAGGGGGCGGAGCTGGAGCTGGCGGGCCGCCGGTCCTGGGTGGTGCACGGCGACGGCCTCACCGAGACCAAGCTGGGCGGGCGGCTGATCCACCGGATCACGCGGCACCCGGTGACGGTGGGCACGTTCCGGCTGCTGCCGCCCAATCTCGGCTTCTGGCTGGCGGACCGGCTCTCAGGCGGGCTGGCGGAGGCGAACCGGTCTGAGGAGGCCATCGCTCGCGCGGCGGCGGCGCAGGAGGCGTACGCGCGCGCCCTGCTGGACCGGCGGCCGGAGTTGGGCCTGGTGATCATGGCGCATACGCATCGCCAGGCTCTCGTCGAGCATCGGCCCGGGCGGTTCTATCTCAACGCCGGGCAATGGATGGTGGACCGGCAGTATGCCTTGGTGGACGACAGGGAGATCAAGCTCGTGCGGTGGGATCGGTGAGAGGTGAGGCGGGACGCGTGAGACGGCGACAAGTGAAACGTGAGAGGTTCAGTGAGAGGTGAGAGGCGCCTTCTCACCTCTCACGCCTCTCGACCTCTCACGTCTCACTTCGCCTTCTCACGCCTCACCCCTCACCCATCACTCTGACTTCGACGTCCTTGACCCGCTCCCCCAGAAACCGCTTCCCCACTTTCACGAACTGCTGCGGCGCGTCGGACACGACGAAGTGGACGTGCCCCGTCTGCGTGGTCGGCGCGTGGAGGGTGGACGCCGCCAGCTCGCGGGCAACCGCGGCCGCCGTCTGCTCGGCGCTGTCGATCAGCGTGATGGAGGGGCCGAGCACGTCGGCGATGAGCGGCTTCAGGAGCGGGTAGTGCGTGCAGCCCAGCACCAGCGTGTCGATGCGGTGCCGCTGGAGCGGGGCGAGGTACTCCTCGGCGATCAGCCGGGACGCGGGATGGTCGAGCCACCCTTCCTCGACCAGCGGCACGAAGAGCGGGCAGGCGCGCGCCGTGATCTCCACCTTCCCGCCCACGGCGCGGATCGCGCGCTCGTAGGCGCCACTGGCGATGGTGCCGGCGGTGCCGATCACGCCGATCCGGCCGCTCCGGCTCGCCGCCACGCCGGCCCGCGCCCCGGGCTCGATCACCCCTTCGACCGTCACGGCGGCCACGCGCTGCAACTCCTCGAGCGCGTGCGCGCTGGCGGTGTTGCACGCCACCACCACCAGCTTCACCTCGCGCTCGAGGAGGAAATCCAGGATCTCGCGGCTGAACCGTCGCACGGTCGCCGGAGACTTGTTGCCATACGGCACGCGGGCCGTGTCGCCGAAGTAGATGAGCGACTCGTGGGGGAGCTGGTGCATCAGCTCCCGGACGACCGTGAGCCCGCCGATGCCCGAGTCGAAGACGCCGATGGGCCGGCGGTTCACTTGAGCGGCACACTCACGCCGACCCCCGTGCGCCCCCCGGGCAGGGTCTGGATCTTGAGGGCCGCCGGGAAGTCGTAGAGGTTCGCCGAGACGTACGCCTCGGCGCCCGCGAGCAGATGGTTGAAGACGAGCAGCACGATCCAGTCCTCGCGCTCCTGGGTGTGCGAGGCAATGAACTTCCCACGCTCCTGCGCGTAGTTGAGCTGCCACACCGTCTTCCAGACCATCGTGGCGCAGACGCCCTCCCACAGCAGGAAGATCCCGCCGGTCACGTTCCGCCCCAGCCGCGCCTGCCCCCACCCCGGGATGATGAGCGAGCGCAGGAATGCGCCGCCGGGCGTGACCGGCGGCACCGGACGCACGGAGTCGCCCCTGGTCGGCCGCGGCGCAGCGGTGTCGCGCTGCGCGGTGTCCGCCGCCGCCGGCTGCGGGGCGCGCGCCGAGGGCGAGGGCGGGTTCTGCGCGGCGAGCGGCACGGCCGCGAAAGCGAGGACGACCAGCCAGCGCGTCATCGCCCCACCAGCACGCGCAGGCGCCTGGGCTCGAGCGTCACCTCGATCTCGGGCGACTCCGGCTGGCGCAGCTCGCCGTCGAGGTGCAGCAGGAGCGGCTCCTCCGTCGACCGGATCCGGACCGACGCCGTGCGGAACATCGCCACCTCGTCGAGGGTCACGTGCGTGCCGTTGAGCACCCGCGGCACGTACCGCAGGAACTTGAGCAGACCCACCTTCCGGATGAGGCAGACGTCGAGCAGCCCGTCGGACGGATCGGCCTGCGGCGTCAGGTAGAAGCCGCCGCCCGCGCTCACGCCGATGGAGCACTCGAGCATCATCATCGGGCCGGTCTCGTTGTGCGCCTCCGAGGTCACCTCCAGCACCGGTGCGCGGAACAGGACGAACGTCTTGTACACCGCGACCAGGTAGACGGCTATTCCGCTGAGCCGAGTGATCTTGTTGGATTGCCGCACTGCCTCCGCGTCGAAGCCGATTCCCAGCGAGTTGATGTAGTACTCGCCGATGACGCGGCCGACGTCGAAGCGGCGGGGCTCCGCGTGCGCCATGCGCACGGCGGCCGTCTCGGGCGGGAGCTTGAACACGCCGAGCAGCTTGGCGAAGTCGTTGCCGGTGCCGATCGGGATGGTGCCGAGCGCGGTGCGGGTCGCGCCGTCCTCGGCGCGCGGCCCCTGGAGGAGGCCGTTCGCCGCCTCGTGCAGCGTCCCGTCGCCTCCGGCGCAGATGATCCGCTCGACGTGCGCGTGGGCGGCGTCGCGGGCGATCCCCAGCGCGTGGCCGGGGCCCGTGGTCTCCACCAGCTCGAACTTGACGCCGGCCGCGTGCATCGCGCGCTCGATGCGCGTGCGCAGCTTGCGGCCCCTCCCCCGCCCGCTGGCGGGGTTGAGGATCAGGAGGGTGGGCGGGGCGGAGGGCCCGGGTCGGTGCGGCATCGGTGGCAGCGAACCTAGCACCCGCCCGGGCCGGCGGAAAGCGGCCGGGCCGCCATGCCCGCCGCTGGACGCGGCCGTGGGCCGGGGCTACGTTGCCGCCCGATCATGACCGACGCCTTGGAGCGACTGCGCCTCGCGGTGGCCGACCGGTACGCCATCGAGCGTGAGCTCGGGGCCGGCGGGATGGCCACCGTCTATCTCGCCGAAGACCGCCGGCATCACCGCCACATCGCGCTCAAGACCCTCCGCCCCGAGCTGGCCGCCTCGATGGAGGCGCAGCGCTTCCTGGTCGAGATCGAGATCGCTGCGGCGCTGACCCACCCCCACATCCTGCCGCTGTACGACTCGGGCGAGGCCGACGGGATCGTCTACTACGTGATGCCGTACGTCGAGGGTCCGACCTTGCGCGAGCGGCTGCTCGGCGAGCGGCACCTCCCCGTGGCCGAAGCGCTGAAGATCGCGCGGGAGGTCGTGGGGGCGCTCGACTACGCGCACCGCCGCGGGCTGGTCCACCGGGACATCAAGCCCGAGAACATCATGCTGTACGAGGACGCGGCGCTGGTGACCGACTTTGGCATCGCCCTGGCACTGCATTCGGGACACGCCGGGACTCCGGAGGAGACCGGCCTCGTCATAGGGACTCCGGTGTACATGAGCCCTGAGCAGGCGATGGGCGACCCCGTGGACGTGCGCAGCGACCTCTACTCGGCGGCGTGCGTGCTCTACGAGATGCTCGCCGGCGCCCCGCCCTTCACCGGCGACTCCCCGATGGCCATCACGGCCCAGAAACTCGTGGATGCGGTGCCGCCGCTCCGGGCCCGCCGCGATGACACGCCGCCGGAACTGGACGCGGTCCTGGAGCGCGCGCTGGCCGCCAAAGCGGAAGACCGCTATTCGACCGCGGCGGAGTTCGCGGCCGCGCTGGAGCTGGCGCCGCCCGGCGAGGGCGGCGGGGCGCGGCGCGCCGGGGTCGGCGAAAGGGACCGGGGGCCCTCGATCGCGGTGCTCCCGTTCACCAACGCGGGCGGCGACCCCGACAGCGAGGTGTTCAGCGACGGGATCGCCGAGGAGCTGACCAACGCGCTCTCGAAGCTCGACGGCCTCCGGGTCGTGGCGCGCGCTTCGGCCTTCGCCTTCAAGGGGAAGCAGGAGGACGTGCGCGAGATCGGCCGGAGGCTGGGCGTGGGGACGGTCCTGGAAGGGAGCGTGCGGCGCTCGGGCAACCGCGTCCGCCTCACCGCCGAACTGGTGAACGTCCCGGACGGCTACCGCCTCTGGTCGGAGCGCTACGACCGGCAGGTGGACGACATCTTCGCCATCCAGGATGAGATCTCCAGCGCCATCGCCGACGTGCTCGAAGCCAAGCTACTCGGCGCGCCGAAGGCGTACGCGACCGAGCCGACCCCCACCGGCGATCCCAAGGCGTATCAGCACTACCTGCGGGGCCGCCACCAGTGGAACCAGCGCACCCCCGCAGCGCTCGAGGCCAGCGTCGAGGAGTTCTCCAGGGCGCTGGGCATCGATTCCAGGCACGCGCAGTCGTACGCCGGGATCGCCGACTCCTACGTCATCCTCGGCGTGTACAGCCACCGGCCGCCGGGCGAGGTGATGCCCAAGGCGAAGGCCGCCGCCGAGCAGGCGCTGGCGGTCGACGCGTCGCTGGCCGAAGCGCACACGTCGCTGGCCTGCGTCCGCGCGCTGTACGAATGGGATTGGGCGGCGGCGGACGCCGGCTTCCGGCGCGCGATCGCCCACAACCCGCAGTACGCGACGGCGCACCAGTGGTACGCGATGAACTGCCTGGTGCCGCAAGCCAAGTTCGTCTCGGCGCGCTCCGAGCTGGAGCGAGCGCTCGCGCTGGACCCGCTGTCGCTCGCCGTGCACATGAGTGTGGGGCTGTGCCACTTCTACGAACGGGAGCTGGCGTCCGCGGCCGGGGCGCTGCGGGAAACGCTCGAGCTGAACGGCGACTTCGGGACCGCGCACTACTTCCTCGGCCACGTCCACATCGCGATGGGTCGTTACGACGAGGCGATCGGCTCGCTGGAGCGCGCGGTGACGCTCCAGGGCGGCAGCGCGGAGACCGAGGCGGCCCTGGCGACGGCGCACGCGCTCGCCTACCACCGCGACGAGGCCGAGCGGCTCCTCGGCGAGCTGGAGCGGCGTTCGCGCGGGGGCTACGTCTCGCCGGCGCTCCTCGCGCAGATCCACATCGGGCTGGGCAACCCCGAAGCGGCACTGGAGCGGCTCGAGGAAGCCGCCGCGCTCCGGGCGGCTGACCTCGTCTGGCTCAAGATCCACCCGATCTACGACACGGTGCGCGGCCACCCGCGCTTCCGCGCGCTCCTCACCCAGCTCAACCTCGGCTAGGCCGTGTCCCGCGCATTCGTCAAGGAAGACGACGGCGGTCCCGAGCGCCGCTACGTGCTGCCCCGGCGCGACGACCCGGGCTACGACGCGGCCGCCGCGTCGGCGCTGCTGGAGGGGGCGGACGTCGGGGATTCCTACGGCGCGGAGCGGGCCACCGGTTACCGGTGGGGCGAGCCGAAGCTCAGGCCCCACGTCGAGCGCATCCTGCGCGAGGCGCGCGCGGAGCAGAACGACCGCCTGGCCCAGCTGGCCGTGCGGTTCCTCGAGGAGCCGCTCTAGCTCGTCGCCGCGGCCGCCTGCGGCGCCCTGCCCCGCAACGGCGTCTCGTTCCAGAGCCGGACCATCAGGATCGCGCCGACGAGCGAGAACGGCATGAGCATCCAGGTCCACACGCCCCAGCCCCACTTGTCGAGGAAGTGCCCCAGCAGGAAGCCCGTGAGGCCCGAGGCGAGGTACTGCACGCCGTCCAGCATCCCCGCGACCGTTGCCGCCCCCTTCGAGCCGCCGAAGTCCATCGAGGCCGTGCCGGTCAGCATCCCGTGCACGCCGAAGATCCAGATGCAGGTGATGCCGATCATGTAGGCGGCCAGAACCGGCGCCGCCTGCCCGAGGATCAAGAGGCACACGATCTGGGCGAGGTAGAAGACCAGCGCGACCGGCGGCCGCCGCGACTGGAACAGGCGGTCCGACATGTAGCCGGCCAGGAGGGCGCCCACGATCCCGCCGACCGTGATGCCGAACGACGCGACGGCGAACAGACCGGTCCCCGGGGTGATGTGGTGCACTTCCTTGAGGAACGGCACGAACCACAGCATCAGCCCCTGACGGACAAACCCCGTGCAGAACTCCGCCACCGCCAGCGTGATGATGATGGGGTTGGTGAAGATGCGCGTCACGAGATGGTGCCAATCAACGGGCTTGTCGCGGTCCGCATCGTGCGCCGTCGCGTCCTCGGTGTCGATGTTCGGGAAACCGGCCTCCGCCGGCGTGTTCCTTACCAGGACCGCGTCTACCACGGCCATGAAGCCGATGGCGGCAGACGGGATCAGGAAAACCCAGTACCAGGCGAAATGGGCGAGGATCCACCCGCCCACGCCGAGCGCGAGGAGGTAGCCGCTCGAGATCATCACGCCGAAGATCCCGCCGAACACGCCTCGCTCCCGCACGTGGAACCACGGCGCGTTCGCCTTCACGATGGACATCGCCCCGTACGACTGGAAGTACTGGCTCACGGCGAAGAGCAGCGACATCCCGACCACGATCTTGGTCTGCCACCCGCCCAGGAACAGGAGGCCGATCACCAGGTTCAGGGCGGCGGTGCCCACCGCGCCGATGAGGATCGCCTTCTTCCCCCCGATCCGGTCGGACAGCGGGCCGTTCACGATTACGGACAGCGCGTACGTCCAGAACCCGGCCGTCGCGATCGTGCCGAACTGCGCCTTGTCGAGATGGAAGTGGTCCATGATCGTCGACGAGGAGACGTTCAGGTTGTAGCGACCCATGTAGAAGGTCGCGTACGTCAACCCGAGCGGGAACCAGTTCAGGAACCGGCGCGTGCGGTAGGCGCGGCTGTGCCCCAGCGGGTTCGGCATCGGTCGGCTCCCTACCTGGCCTGTGAGGAGTGCATCAGGTCCCAGAGCCGGCCGAAAACCTCCTCGAGCGCGGGCCCGAGCTTCTTCGGGTCGTCGGTCTTCTCGGGCTCGTTGTCGAACACGGCGAAGGGCACGTCGAAGTCACGGACGCGGATCCGCCCCGTCTTCGTCCCGCCGGAGAGCCGCTCCCAGTCGTTCGTCTTGTAGTAGAACTCCATCTTCTCGTCGGGGAGCGAGTGGAAGAGGATGGAATCCGCCTGGGTGGCGTCGAACCGCCGGCGGTTCTTCCGGGCCGACTCCTCGTAGGAGACGTTGATGTAGACGATCCCCGCGCGGCTCAGGATCTCGTCGGCGAGGTGCCCGAACGCCTCGGCGAAACCGTTCTCGCCGCCGCGCGAGAACTCGACCAGCACCGTCTGGCGCTTCGTGAAGTCAGGATCGCGCGCGAGCCGTTTCCGGAACTCGAGGTTGATCCGGCCGATAAACAGGTTCCAGAGGTGGTCGCCCTTGAAGTAGTAGTTCTTCGTGGTGAAGAGGCGCGGCTGGCCGAGGCGCTCGAGCAGGTCGTCGATCTCGAAGGTCTCCCAGACGAAGGGGAAGTCGTCGATCTCCTCGAACGGGCCGATGTGGAAGCGCATGGCCCGGGTCCCCTCATCCGTCTTCTTGAGGAAATCGATCGTCTCGCTCTTGCCGGCCGCCGGGCGGCCGATGAGGATGATCGTTTCGAACCGCTCGCCCACGGGTCCCCTCACCGTTCGCTGCCGCGGGAGAAACTAATGCCCCGGCGTCACATCTCCCAACTTCGCGAGCAGCGACCGCAGGGTGTCGGCCTGAATCGTGGACTTGACCGTGATGAGGATGTTGCCGAGGCTCACCGTTCCGGTGGAGAACGGATAGGCCTCCGACGCGGGCATGACGCGGAGCGCCGTCACGACGGCGGGGCCCGCCCCGCGCACGGCCGCGCCCGCCCGGGTCTCGGTCAGCACGATGCGTTCGCCCGACGACGTCAGTTGCGCCACCCGCACGCGCGCGCGGGCCCCCGCCGTGGACTGGGTGATGCTCTCGATGTAGAGACCTTCGATGGCGCCGAACGTGCCGCCCAGCGCCTGGATGGCGGCGGCGCGGTCCACCGGCGCCCACCCGCCCGCGGCCAGATCGCGGTCCGGTTCGGTGGCGGTAACCGCCCGGGGGGAAGTGACGTCAGCCGCGCGCGGCGCCGCCGGCGGCGGCGGTTCGGCCGGCGCCGGTTGGGCTGACGGGGGAGCGACCTGCGCGGGCGGCTGGGCGGAGACAACCGGGCCAGGGGCGGCGCCCTGCGCTGCGGGTTGCACGGGCTGCGCCGCAGGCTGCGCGGGCCGCGGTGCGGGAACGGCCGGCGCCGGAGCCACGGCGCCCCGGCTGGGCGGCGTCGTGATTCGGGCCGCGGTCTGCACGGGTTTGGTCTGGCTCGGCACGGGCCGCTCGGCCGCGCGGTCGCGACTCGGCGGCTGCACTGGGGCCTCCGTGCTCGGTGCGGGAGCACTCGCGGACGTCGGCTGAACCGTCGGGCTGGCGCGACCGCGCCCTCCCAGCTGGCCTGCCAGGTACGCGACAAGGACCACGCCGGCGATACCGGCGCCCACAGCGAGCCGACGGATCTGGTCGGTGCCACGCCACAAGTCATCGAGTCCGGCACGGAGAGGCTGGGGTGCCACCGCTCCCGCCGCCGGCCGTGCCGCGGCGCCGTTCGGCGCTGCGGTCGAGCCCCACCCCGCCGCTGCGGGCGCCCGCACCGACTCCGCCGGAGGCGCCGACGCTGTCGCGGCCGTCGACGCTCGTGCGGCAGCTGGCCGCGGGGCGGCCATGGACCTCGATGCCCGGATCATCTCGACAGACTCCTCCGGGCTGATGAGCCATTCGAGATCGCTGTTGGAGCCTCGCGCCGACCCCTGCACCGGCATCGGCCGCGCCGGCGGCGTCGCGCCGGCCGCAGCACCGCCCCGGGCCGGGGCTGAGGAGCCCGTCTGGGCCGCGGGTGCCGAATCGTCGTCCGCCTCGGCGGCAGCCTGCGGGATCTCGAGGTCACTCTGGTCGTCGAGCGCTGCGGCCACGGGATAGGGATGGCCGCCGCCGCGTAACGCGAACGGGCGGAGCTGGCGCGGCTCGGTCATCCGCTGCCCCGGACCGGCCGGACGGCCAGGCGAGGCCGTGGCGACACCGCGCCGCTGGACGTCCCCGATCCTGCGGTCGCGCCGCCGCCCCACCCAATCGTCCGCACGGCGCGGCCCCATGCGCCGCTCCTCGTGCTCCTGCACCCACGACGCGCTGACCGTGCGACGGCGGTCGAGGCCGGCTCGGCGCTCGAGCTGGCGACGGTCGCGGCCGGAGCGCCGATCTCCACCGCGGCGATCGGCGAGCCGCGGCGCCTCCGCGAGCCGTGGCGCCTCCGCGAGCCGTGGCGCCTCCGCGCCGGTCGGCGGCGCAGGGGTCGCGGCGGGGCGCGGCTGAGGCCTCACAGCCGCAGACACCACCGACAACTCCGGCTCCAGGACGGCAGGAGCGAACGTGCCCGACCCTTCCGTGCGCCGCACCTGGATCGTGCGCAGCCGGTCGGCGCAGGTCGAGCAGTCCGCGATGTGCCGCCCCGCGTCCTTCCGCCGCTGCGGATCGGCGAACTCCGCCTCGCGCACCACGTACGCCAGCAGCTCGCGGTACTCCAGGTGGCGCACGTGTGTGCGCCGCTCTACGAGCTGCGCGAGGCCCGCCGTCACCAGCCCGTACAACGCCTTGCCGACGTCGAACTCGGTCAGCCCCGTCACGTCCACCAGGGCACTCACGTCGCGCGTGCCGTCGAGCAGGGGGAGGATGCGCTGTTGGGGATACGTCAGCTCGCCCGCCGCGTTGGTGCCCAGCTTGACCTTGCTGCGCCGGTAGATCAGGTCGAACGAGGGGACCTTCTTCTCGATCAGGCTCCATTCGTCCACGCGGCGGGCACCCTCGAGGAGCAGTCCTTCGGCCTCGAGCGGGACGGGCAGCGGTTCGTGCGGTGGCCGCCGGTCCGACGTGAAGGTGAACGTCCCCTGCTTCCAGGTGAACAGGAAGTAGACGGACTCCTCCACCTGAAGCGAGACCCACCGCTCGAGCTCCTGGCGCTCGATGTGGCCGGAGTCCACCAAGATCTTGCCCAGCTGCTGCTTGCTGCCGCGCGCCTGCTGTTGGGTGGCCTCCGCGAGCTGTTCCCGGGTGATCCGGCCGCTCTTGACCAGCGCCTCTCCGAGGCGATCGAGGCGGTTGGCGACGGTGGCGTAGCTGACGCGGCCGGCGTCGAGGTAGATCTCGCCGTGCGTCTCCCCGTCCGCCATGGAGAGACACCCGGTCTTGCGCCCCAGCGCCAGCAGCTGGAGCACGTCGGGCAGGCCCGCCTCGGCGATGCTTCCCTGGATCGGCACTACGAACGGCCCTCGGTCCCCGATGGACTCCCGTCGCCCCCGCGGTGCTCGCGCAGCGGGCACTCCGCTGGAGTATCGCGCTTCCGTGGGCCGCGCGACAGCCCCTGGCGGCAGCACGGATCACTCACTGGCGGAGCTCCAGTTTCAGCTGCAAGTCGGTATACCGCTTCTCCTCGGAGCCCGGCGGCACGAAGATCGAGAGCGGCGGCACGAAGACGTTGAGGCGCTCAGCCACGTCGTCCGGCAGCGTAACCTCGTACTCGCCCGGCGGCACACCGCTCTTGTAGAACCCCCCGTCGGCGAACGTGACGATCCTGATCTCGGCGCCGGTATTCAGCTCCCGCAGCACCACGGGCACGTCCGCGACCGCGTCATCCCCGAGCACCACGAACCCGCCCACCTCCGCGCCGACGACCACCGGAATCTCGATGACGCCGAACGCGTTCGGCGACGGCCGAACCCGGATGACCGGAGCGGGCAGCACGAGCCGCGGATCGCCGAACGACAGCGTGTCGATGTCGACCCGCACCGGCTCCGATGCAACGAGCCCCCAGGCGGCGAACCGGCCATCCGCGTCGGTCGTGGCGGGCCAGCCGCCGACGCTCACCGGGATTCCGGGGATCCCGGGCTCGCCGGGATCACGCACGCCGTTGTTGTTGTCATCCCGGAACAGGACGCCGGAGATCCCTCCGCGCCCCAGATCCGCCACGTCACCCAGCTTGACCGACCCGGAGCGCGAATCCACGGTGACCGAGCCATTCGCGAACGTCAGCTGGCTCAAGCCCGTCTGGGAGGCGAGCCGGCTCCGCGTGCCCACTCGCGGACCTCGTGCCGCCGTCGTCAGGCCCAGCTCGATGCTGTAGCCCGTGCCGCGGAACCATCCGATCGCGGCATCCAGGCGGAACAGCTCGGTGACGCGCCGGCCCACGGCCACCCGCAGGGCCGAGAGCCCGCGCGCCGGCTCGACCGCGATCTGGCCCGACACGGTGGATCCACGCAGCCACGGCGACGGGCCGAGCAGCGTCGCGTCGGCGCCGGCATCGATCGCGAACTGCGTCGTATCGCGGCTCCCGGTCGCCAGCACGCTGTTCAGCACACCGAGCGAATACCGGATGAGGCCGACCTGCGCCGTGGCGGAGAGACGCTCGACGGTCTGGCGCAACCCCGCGCCGCTGGTCTGGGCGCCGCTCCCCTCGAAAAAGAGCGCGCCGTGCATCCACCCGGGCCGCCAGTACAGCGACGCGTCCGACCCCGCGGTCTCGCCGGGCGACGCGCTGAAGGCTGCACCCGACGGCGTAAAGCGCGTGTGCCCCACGCTGATCCGCAAGTCCGGAGACGGCTCGTAGTCCGCCGCCGCGCGCAGGTGCCCGTTCACCACCGCCTCGCCCGTGAGCGCGACGGCCGGAAGCGGAGCGGCGGACACCACGGCGTACGGCTGCCACAGGGCGCCCTGGGCCCCCCGGAAGAACACGTCGGACCCACCCTGCACCGTGACGTGGTTGGAGAGCCCGTACCGGACGTCGGCGCTCATGAGCCCATCGCACGGATCGTACTCGCAACGCCCGGCCGCGAAGGCGTATTCCAGATGTCCGTCGGGCAGCCGGCTGTCGGGCACGCGGATCGTGCGCGTCTGATGCACCGTCTCGCCCCCGGGGCCGTACAGCACCAGGTCGAACGGGTTCTGGCCGTAGCGGAGCTGGAGCGGAACGCGGAAGGCCCCGAGGGTGTTGGCGTCGGCGTAGGCCATCAACCGCCCCGCGTCGTACAGCTCCACTTCCCACCCTTGCGGCACCGTGCCGAAGATCGGCTCGACGTCGAACTCGGACGAGCGGATAAACGGCGCGTTCGTGATCACCGCGCCCTCGAGCAGACGCGAGCGCAGGCCGTTCGACTGGACGTCGCCCACGCGCGCCTGCTGGACCCACTCGTCTCCAGTCCACACGCGCGTCCACGAACCGCGGAGCTGCGAGCCGGACTCGCCGAAGTCGCTCCAGAACTGCGGGCGCAGCTCGACGCTTCCCCCCAGCAGCTCCGCGCCGAGGCCGAGGTCGAGCGCCTTCTGATCAGTCTGCCCGCCGCTGGCGTCCGTCAGCGACCAGGAGAAAACCGCGCCGTCCACCGCCCGAGGCCGCAACGGGATCTCCAGTGCGCCCGGCGTCGGCTGCGCGCGGTAGAGCATCTGGCGGCGGCGCTCGCGACGTTCGCGCTGGACGACGGGCAGGCTCGCCGATCGCCCCACCGTCGCCGAGAGATCCGCCCATTCCACGACCGTACTCACCGCCAGCAGTCGATCCAGCACGCCCGTGGCCACGAACAGGTCCCCGTCCCACCACACCACGTCCATCGTGTCGTACGGGACGCTCGCATCTCCCCGCATCAGCAGGTGGGCGCCCGGATTGAACCGGAGGGAAACGTGACCCGGCTCGAGGACCGCCACCGCCGAGTCCTTAAGCGCGAACGCCTGGACGCGGATCTCGGCCATCGCGAAGAACTGGCGGAGCGGCAGGAGCAGCGTCTCGTTGTAGGCCAGCGCCGGCATGACCGTCGACGGGCCGTTCTCGATGTCGATGCGGATGACCGCGTCCGTGTACGCGGTGTCCCGGTCGGTGCTAGCCTGCGGTCCGCCTCCGGAGCTTCGGAACGCGAACTGCGCCCGAGCGGCCGGTGCCATCAGGAGCAGGCCGGCCACCACGAGCGCCGGGGCGCGCGGGATCCGACAGAAACGGCGCGGGGCCGGAAGCCCGGGGGGCGGCGCGCTCAGGGCCAGCCTCAGCCAACGCGAACCGCCACCGAGTCGGTCACGGTCGGGGCGGGCAAGACCCGATCCGCCGGCAGGTCCGGACGCTCGGCGCGGATGCGCAGGCGGACCTTGTAGTCGCCAGCTTCGAGCGAGTCGACCTTGAAGGAAAAGCGGCGTCGCATCGGGGTGTACACCGACAATGCCGAGGACCAGTGGCGCACCGTGGCGCCGCGCGCGTTCGCGAGCTCGACGTCCGCCGTGCCCAGGTAGGCGGCGTTCCCCGTGCGGTCGAGGTGCGCCCACACCGTCAGGGAATCGCCCTCCACGTCCGCGGTGACGTCCCGCACCAGGATCCCGGTGGACACCTTGCCCTTGCGATACGTCACCGAAGTGACGAGCCGGATGACCAGGTCCACACCGGCATGCACGCCACTGTCGGCGCCCGTCGGGCGCAGCGTCGCGCCGCGGCCCGTGATGATCATCCGCGTCCAGTACTCGCCGTCGGGCAGATTCTCGGGCGGCCGCGCCAGCAGACGCACGACCTGTTGGGACCGTGGCTCGAGGCGAACCCTCTGGGGGAACGCGTGGATCCAGTCGGCCGCGGACGGGAACTCGGAGCCCGGATCATCGATGAACCGGATGTACGGCGTGCCCGCCGAGTCGGCGTCGGGGAAGCCGAACCGCAGCTCCACCGTCGCTTCCTCGGGGCTGTCACCGCTGTTGCCGATCGCGACCTGGGCCGAGCCGGACCGCTCGTCCATGAAGACTGCGGTCGGAGACACGTAGATCGCTTCGATGATGGCCGGAAGGAGTACGACTGCGACGGCCGTGAGGACGGCCGTTCGCGCCGCCGGCGGGAGATGGCGGCGCATGGTCAGCTTCCCAGATTGAAGACGGTCATCGTGATCGTCGCGGCGTAGGCGCCGCCGGCTTGACTGTGGCCGGGGAGCACCGTGCCGCCCAGCCGGATGAACAGCTGTCCGGCGGGCCCGAGCGCGCCGAGCAAGGGCGCGTGCGGGTCGAAGACGGTGCCGTGCGGGCTGAAGGCGGCGAAGGCGTCCCCCGACCCGAAGCTGATCGGCAAGGGCGCAGCACCGCCCGCGACCAGCGCCAGCGGCAGTACGAACTCCACTCGGATGCTCGCCGCGGCCGGGCCGGTGATCTCGAACCCGCCCGTGTGGAGCGGATCATTGACCGATACAGACGAAGGAATCCCCGGGAGGACCGTGCCGAAGGCCAGATCACGGACGGCGAGCGCGACCAGCGGCGGGACCACCACGACGCGCTTCGGGCCCGTCTGGGCGCGCAGCAGCGCGGCGGGAAGCGGCACCGCCGCCGACGCGGCGAGGGCGCCGCTGGCCAGAATGCCACCAATGCACAAACGACCGACCGTGCCGGCCCGGGCACCAACTCTTACCGACCACTGCACGTTGGTTGCCGCCAGACCGGCACGGTCGTCACCGGGCCCTCCTTGCTGCGAGTGTGCCCTAGTAGGACACCGTCAGCGTTACCGTCCCCGTGTACGTCCCGGTGGTCGTCGCGAGGGGCGGTGACACCGTCCCCGAGATGCCGATCACCAGGTTCCCAGAGCCGTCCGTCGTGGTGAAGAACGGCGCGTTGGGGTTGAAGGTCGTGTGCGTCGTTGGATAGGTGGTCCAGAGCAGCCCATCCGTGGTCGCGAACGTGACCGGGATTGTGTTGCCGCCGTTGCTGAGCACCGTCGGCAGCGTGAACGTGACGGTCACCGGCGTGCTGACCTGGCCGGAGAGGTTGAACCGGCCGGCGTTCGCCGAGAGACTCGTCGGTGCCTTGGGCGTCCCGGCCGTGACCGCACCGAAGTCCAGGTTGTTCACGCCCGCAGCCGTCAGGGGCGCGTATCCGGTTACGGCGGCCGTGGCCGTGATGGACGCCGTGGCCTGGGCCGCTGCGCGCCCGGTCATGCCGGCTACGGCGAGCAGCCCGACGAGGGCTGCGGCGGTTACACTTCTCACACGCGACATCAACTCCTCCTGATGGGGGGGCATCTCGAACACTTGAAAGCCTGCAAGTCGTACGCCAACCTCAAGGGTGGCGCTCCAGTTGCCAAGTCATTGTCACTACGGCTGTTGACGCATTGCGTGATGCCTGCACGAGGCCGCACCCGGTGAGCGGACGCCACCACTGTTGCGCCGGCGCAATATGCCGAGGAACGAGAGCGGGAAACGCGCTGCGCTCTCAGATCAGGTGGTGCTCGAGCGCGTAGCGGATCACGTCGGCGTTGGTCTTGACCCCCAGCTTCTCCAGCAGGCGGGCGCGGAAGGTGCTCACGGTCTTGGGATTCACGCCGAGCCGGGCCGCGATCTCCTTGAGACTCAGCCCGCCGGCCAACAGGCGCAGCACCTCGAACTCGCGGTTGGAGAGGTGCTCGTGCGGCAGCATCTTCCCCTCGCCTACGGCGTCCAGCGCGAGCCGCTCGGCGAGCGCGGCGCTGAAGTAGCGCCGGCCCTGCGCCACGCGCCGCACGGCTTCGATCAGCTCGGGTGGCGCGTAGTCCTTGGTGAGGTAGCCCAGGGCACCGGCGCGCAGAGAGCGGACCGCGTACTCTTCCTCCGGCTGGGCGCTCAGCATCAGCGCGCGCGTACCGGGACTCTCCTTCGGGAGCGCGGCCAGCACCTCGAGATAGCTCGGCCCGGGCATGCCGATGTCGAGCACCACCACGTCCGCCTTCAGCCGCTGCGCCGCCTCGAGCACTTCGTCCATCCGCCCGACCTCGCCCACCACCTCCATCTCCGGGGCGCGCTGCAGGATCCGGTTAACGCCTTCGCGCACCACGGGGTGGTCGTCGGCGATGAGGACGCGCGTCATCGGGCCGGATTCTCCCCAGCGGCCGCCGCGGTGGCGAGCGGCAGCGTCAGCCGGATCGTGGTTCCCTCTCCCGGGGCGGACTCCGCGGCGATGGTGCCGCCGCTCTCGACCACAGTGGTGTACACCGTGGCCAGCTTGAGGCCGGCGTTGCCCGACTTGTCGAACACGAACGGCTCGAAGATCCGCGCGGCGCGCTCGGGCTCGAGACCCGGCCCGTCGCCGCTGGCCAGCAGGAGCGCGGACGCGTTCTCCAGAGCGTGGTCCGGCGCCGGCGTAGCCACGATCTCGACGCGACCGCCTTCAGCGAGCGAGTGGCCCATGGTCGTGACGAGATCCAGGATGAGCAGCCGCAGGCGCGCCTGGTCCCCGCGCACCACCAGGGGCTCGCTGCCGAGACGCACGCGGAGCTTCGTGCCGGCCCGCATCGCGGCGTGCAGCTCGGGCTCCGCCTCCCGGAGTACTTCGTTGAGGTCCACGGACCCCGTGCCGATCGGCTGGGCCTTCGCGAACCGGCGCAGCTCCTCGAGCAGCTCCGCGGCCTCCTTGAAGGCCCGCGCGAGGGTGTCCAGGTCCTGCCTGACCTCGGGGTCGTCGGGCGCGTCGTCCGCCAGCAGGTACAGCGTGCTCCGCATCGCCCCGAGGTAGTTCGCCAGCTCGTGGGCGAGCGCACGCGCCGTGCGGGCCGCGGCGTCCATCCGCTGGGCGCGGATCAGGCCGTCGGTCGGTGCACCAACATTCGAGGTGGATCGTTCCCGCTCCGGCAGGTTCCCTCCAATGGCTCACCGGAGGTGTCGGTCGGGACTCGACATCCCGACGCCGCACTAAGGTCGTGGTCGCCGCGGCATCCTGCAAGACGACGCGCCCGGCGCGGCACAGCTGCCGATGCCGTTACGTGCGAAGCGCGCCGCGCGAAGCAGCGGCGATGACGAGACGGGATGTGAGGAGCAGGAGCGTGAGGAGCAGGAGTGGACGGCCCCCGGACTTCCCAGTCCAGGGGTCGAGCGTCACGAAGGCATTGTGTCCGGCCTTGGCGGCTAGCGCCCCCTGCGGCCGCCCCCGCCTCCGCCCCTGCCGCCCCTGCCGCCCCGGAAGGACGGTGCGGCCATGCGCGGCCCGGAGAAGCGCGGTGCGGAGCGGGGGCCCGAACGCGTTGCCGCGTACGGCCTGGCGCCTCCAGCGGCGCCGCGGGTCCGGTACTGCGCGGCCCGCGCGGTCGAGATGTACCTGCTGCCGATGTAGGCGCGGTTCCTGTAGCCGGTGACGCCCGCGTATCCCGGACGCACGATCACCGGGCGCCCAATGAAGGGATAGTAGAACGGGCGGTACACGAACGGGCTGTAGAACAGGCCGAAGCCGAAGCCGGCGAAGAAGAACGAGCCGCAAGACCAGGGGTCGTAGCAGCCATACCCGTAAGGGTAGCCGTACCCGTAGCCCCAGCCGTCGTCGATGTACGCCGGCTGCGTGTACGCCCGGTCGGCGGCGGCGACGCCGCCGTCCACCGTGTAGGTCGCGGCATCGTAGTCCAACTGGTTCCCGCCGGCCAACTGCTGTGCCAGGCCCAGGAGCAGCTCGTCCGGGTTCGCGCTTTGCCCCGCCGTCGGACCGTGGGCCGCCGAGTCGAGCGCCGCGTAGTCCCAGTGGTCGCCGCGCACGAAGCCCGCGAGCCGGAGCGGCTCGGCGGTGCGCGCCGCCAGCACCACCCCGGCGCCGCCGGCCTCTCCCACCAGGAACGAGCCGCGGTTTCCGCGGCCCCGCACGTCCACCGTGCGCCCGGCCCGCACGAACGCGTCCGCGCCCGGATCCAGCGGGAAGAGCACCCGCACGTTGCCCGCGGGATCGGCCGCGAGGACGAGGAGGTAGCCGTCGTCGGCCAGGCGCGCCTGCACGCGCGCCCAGCTGCCGGGCTCGATGCGATCGCTGTTGAGCCAGACCTTCACCGCGGGGTCGCCCTGCGCCGGCGCCCGCACCGTGTTCGGCGGTGCGGCGAGCAGCAGGAGCGTAAGTGGCAGAATCATCGTTGCCTCCAAGACCTGCTATTAGATACCCCGCGGCCCCAGAATGTTCACCCGGCTACTGCTGTCCCGGCGAGACAGGCCGGGATCCCGACGGGCCCGTTCCCACGATCTGGAGCACGACCTCGGAGTCGCGCGCCCACGCGTAGTGCGGCGCCCCCGGCGGCTCGGTCCACATGCTGCCCGGCGGGAAGGCCTTGAGACGCGTCGAGTCGCCGCTCGCCCCGAAGGCGAAATACATGGTGCCGGACAGCACCGTGACGATCCTCCCGTCGGGATGCGCGTGGGGCGCGAGCTTGAGGCCGGCAGGGAGGCGGATCCGCACGACGTACGTGCCCGGCTGCGACGGGTCGCCGAGCAGGAACGCCTGGACACCCCCGGCTGGATACGGCGTCCACACGAGGTGATCGGGGGTCACCTGGACAGGGGTGGGCGGCACCAGCTGGGCCGTGGCGGCGGCGGCGCCGCCGGCGAGCGCGATCGTGGCGGCGCAGAGGACTCGAGCGAAATGGCGCATAGCGGCTCCGGGCATGGTACGTGAACGGCAAGGTCGCGGGCTCAGATCTTGATGACGACCTTCCCCCGCGCATGTCCTTCCCTGAGATATCGGATGGCCGCGGGGGCCTCGCTCAGGGCGTAGGTCCGGTCGATGACCGGTGTCACCTTCTTCGCCTCGATCAGGTCCTTGAGCGCGGTCAGGTCGTCGCTCCTGACCGACGCGACGAAGAAGGCCACGTGCTGGCTCGCGAACCAGGAGGATACGAATAGCCAGAGCAAGTGAGGCAGCGGGCCCACCCAGCGACCGCCAGGTCTCACTCCGACCGCGACGAACGTCCCCTTCGGGGTCATGACGCGCCGGCAAGCCGACAACGGACGATTCCCCACGCCATCGAACAGCAGGTCGTATCGCTGCGCGCCCCGGGTGAAATCGTCCCGGGCATAGTCGATGATACCGTCCGCGCCGATCGATCTCACGAGGTCCGCGCTCTTCGCGCTGCACACACCGGTCACCACGGCGCCGAACGCCTTGGCGATTTGCACCGCGAACGTCCCCACGCCACCCGCCGCGCCGTTGACCAGGACCCTCTGCCCCGGCTGAAGGCGGCCCTTGTCGCGAAGGCCCTGCAGGGCCGTCAGCCCCGCCACCGGTATGGCCGCCGCCTGCTCGAAGGAGAGGTTGGCCGGTTTGGCGGCCAATCGGTTCTCGGCGGCGCAGGCGTACTCGGCGAAGGCGCGCCGGGCTCCGCCGAACACCGGATCGCCCGGCCGAAAGCGCGTGACGTTCCTGCCAACCGCCTCGACCTCACCGGCCAGATCAGCTCCCGGACAGGTCGGCTTGGGCTTGAGCAGGCCGGTCATCAGACGCATGAGGTACGCCCCGCCCATGAGGTGATAGTCCATCGGATTGGCGGCGGCGGCGCGAATGCGGATCAGGACTTCGTCGTCCGCGGGCGTTGGTTTCTCGACCTCCTCATACCTCAGGACGTCGGGCGAACCGTAGCTACGGTAGACAATCGCCTTCATGGGCTTCCTTGTGCACCGCGCCGCCGGGAAGGACTGGCGTGGCGGGAGCGTGTGGGAATCGAATGCTCGCCGACAGAGTAGCGGGCTTCGCCTAATAGGTACAATGCGGCCGTTTTGACTACGAAACTGGGGCTGGCATGGGCGTGTTTAGGCACACGTAGACAGGCAATCGCTAACTGAAACGCTAACTGCGCCTGCGGCCCCTCAAGCCAAGTTCTCAGCCGCCTCCAGCTCGCTCCTCTTCGGCTCCGACCACCCTACTCCACGACCCCACGCCGCACTTGTGGCGTCTCATTGTGCTGCCTTCCCGCGACCTCCCGCCGAGGGCATCGTAACACATTGTGCGACGGACGGCAAGCTCGTCGGGCCGTATGTTCGTCGTGTCACGTCGTGCCACGAACCGCTCGCGCTGGGACTGCCGATGGCCAAGACCGAGTTTCTACAGATCCGGGTCTCCCCCGAGGACAAGAAGCGGATCAAGCGGGCTGCCGAGGAAGATCATCTTGACCAATCGACCTGGGCGCGACGGGTGGTGTTGAAGGCGGTTGAGGAGTGGGAGAGGAAGGTGAACCGTAAGTGACGCTGTTGATCGCTACCGGCGTTCTCGCCACTAACTTCTTGTGTGCGGCCTTGAAGGATCCGATCTAGTGTGCACGCTGTTCGCCGCCGCGTATCTCGCCCCGCGCAAACGGCCGCCCGTCGAGGGGTCGCAGCCAGTAGTCAGAGCATTCCGTGCAGCCTGTGCCGAAAGTCAATTCCCCTTCGACATCGGGGATGATCCGGCGTTCTTTGCCGCCCGTTATCTCCGCAGCCCCATCACGTGGGGCATCTGCAGACCCGACGTCCGGGCCAAGATTCGCCCGGGAGACTACGCAGCCTTCTTCGCTGCAGATCGGGACAACCAGCAGACCACATACCTGTTTGTTGGGGCGCTATGTGTAGACCGGAAGATCTCCCATGTCAGCCTCTGGAAGGACCCCCAGCCATTCCGTGACTACCTCAATCTGCTCATCCGTCCCCACGGCCGGGGATGGGAGCACTTCGAACCAGCGCTTGCAGTGCGCTACTGGCACAAGGATTGGCTATGGCGCATCGCTGACAACACCGGCCGGCGCAAAGAGCCGGTGGTACAAGCCAGTCTATCTCATGTTGCCGGGCATCCGCTCACGTACCCGCCGATGGACAACTACATAGTCTTCTCAGTTCGATCTTCCGTGATCCCGCGCTCGCCAATCCCGGTCGCCAGTCACTCAGGAGGCGCCGGCGTCGAAACCTGGCATTCGACTCATGAGGCTATGACCATTCGCAGAGTGATCTACGACAGAACCGCGCGGGGTATCCGAACTCGCAACCGCCAGCAGCCTCATCGGCACTTTCGCCGTCCGCTCCGGGATCCACGCGAGTTCTGCAAGCTCCTCGGCCAGGTGGTGACGCTGCGATGACTGCTCCAAAGGAAGTCTCAGCGCTCATACAGCGGTTTCGAGAGCAAGGCGATTCTTACAGGTCGGCACGGTACAATGAGACGCAACTGCGGCGCGAGTTCGTTGACCCGCTCTTCAAGGCTCTGGGCTGGGACGTTGACAACGAGCAGGGCTACGCGGAAGCGTACAAGGACGTGATCCACGAGGACGCCATCAAGGTTGGCGGTCTCACGAAAGCTCCCGACTATTGCTTCCGCATAGGAGGGGTGCGGAAGTTTTTCGTGGAAGCCAAGAAGCCCTCCATCGACATCAAGGGTGATCCACATCCTGCCTTTCAGCTTCGCCGCTACGCGTGGTCTGCAAAACTACCGCTGTCTGTTCTAACGGACTTCGAGGAGCTGGCGGTGTACGATTGCCGACTGAGGCCGTCGCCGACGGACCGGGCCCCAGTCGCCCGAGTTCTCTACCTCACATACGAGGACTACGAGAAGCAATGGGCAGATCTCCTTGGCATCTTCGGGCGCGACGCAATCCTCAAAGGTGGCTTCGATAGGTTCGTCGAGTCCAAGGGTGCGAAGCGGGGCACCGCTGAAGTAGATGCCGCCTTCTTGGCGGACATCGAGGCCTGGCGGGACATGCTTGCCAAGCACCTTGCGCTGAGGAACTTCGATCTGACGGCCAACGAACTCAACTTCGCAGTCCAACAAACCATAGATCGCATCATCTTCCTACGGATCTGCGAGGACCGCGGCGTGGAACCCTACGGGCGGCTCCAGGCGTTGCTCAACGCAGAACGTGTCTACAGGCGTCTTTGCGAACTGTTCCAGCAGGCTGACGACAGGTACAACTCCGGCCTATTCCATTTCCGCACGGAGAGGGGCCGCAACCAACCTCCCGACGATCTGTCCTTGCGCCTCGTTCTTGAGGACAAGCCGTTGAAGGAGATAATCGCGAGCCTCTATTATCCAGACAGCCCGTACGAATTCTCAGTTCTTCCCGCCGACATCCTAGGGCAGGTCTATGAGCAATTCCTGGGCAGAGTCATAAGGCTCACGCCGGGTCACAGAGCAGTTGTCGAAGACAAACCAGAAGTGAAGAAGGCAGGCGGCGTCTACTACACGCCTACTTACGTTGTTGACTTCATCGTCGATCACACCCTTGCGAAGATCTTGGCAGGCAAGTCTCCTCGGCACCTCGGACGATTGCGGATCGTGGACCCTGCATGCGGATCTGGCTCGTTTCTAATAGTCGCTTACCAACGCCTGCTTGACTGGCATCGCGACTGGTATGTTGACGACGGCCCCGCCAAGCACCGGCGCGTTCTGTACCAAGGTCCGGGTGGAGCCTGGCGGCTAACAACAGCCGAGAAGCGACGGATTCTACTAAACAACGTGTTTGGCGTTGACATCGATCAGCAGGCGGTGGAGGTGACAAAGCTGTCGCTTCTTCTGAAGGTGCTCGAGGGTGAGAGCCAGGACACCATTGACTCGCAGTTGCGGCTCCTGCACGAGCGGGCGCTCCCCGACCTGGAGAGCAACGTGCTCTGTGGAAACTCGTTGGTGGAGCCCGACTTCCCCGAATCGACCCAGCTTGAGTTTCTCTCCGAGAAGAGGACGCTAGAGGAGAACGCCTTTGATTGGACGAAGGGTTTCGCCTCCATCATGGCCGAAGGTGGGTTCGACGTGATTATCGGGAATCCTCCTTGGGGCGCGTCGTTTGATGACGCAGAGCGCGACTACCTGCGAAGGAAGTACCCGCGCGCGGTAGCCAGGATGACAGATTCGTATCTCTACTTCATCGAACGATCCCTGCAGCTCACCAAACCCAGGGGCCGGGTCGGATTTGTTGTTCCGAGCACACTTCTAAACCAGGTCGATGCGCGCCCGGTGCGGGAGAGGTTACTTGAGCGCGGGCTCTCAGTCCTAGTCAATGTTGGCCGTGGGGTTTTCGGACCCAAGGTCCTCAATACCTCGACAGTATTTGTCACCGATGGTACCGGCGCTCGCCGTCAGTTGCTTCTGGGAGACGTATCGGCCCTGCATCCGAGCGAGCGACCGCCCGCAATGTCGCAGCTGGAGCCGACGGAGTGGGTCAGCTGGCGGTCAACGGTCGAGGCTGACACACATCGCACGTTCTTCACCGGCTCTCGCGCGGCGTCCGCTCTTCTGCAGAGACTCCAGTCTTCGTTTCCCGCCTTGGAGGAACTCATTGACGGCGAGATTCAGCGGGGTGTGACACCGGATGTGGTTGCCGCCCACGTGCTGACACGCTCAGAGGCCAAGCGCTCTGGCATCGAAAGAGCCCTGCTGAAACCGGGAATCAGTGGCTCGAAGATTCGGCGCTACAGTACCTGCGGGAGCGATCAGTTCGTCTTGTATACCAGCAGGGACATCGACATTAGGAAGTTCCCAAAGGCTGAGAAACACCTCGCGAAGTATCGCGTAGAGAACACTTGTCCCGAGGTTCGTGAACGTCGCCATCCATGGTGGATGCTGCATCGGCCTCGAAACCCCTCGATCTTCAAGTCCCCGAAGATCATCGGGCTTACGACTACAAAGACCATCGAGCTTGTGTACGACCACGATGGAGATCTGTACGTCACTGACGCGATGTATGTCTTCAGGCCAAGATCTGGCGTCGATCCTCTTGTGCTGATGGCGGTGATGCAGTCAAAGGCGTTTCTGTTCCTCTATCGTGCTGCCAACGAGGGCGAGTCGCGCGTAATCCCTCAGGTCAAGGCTTCCAAGCTGGCCTCGTTGCCGGTCCCCGCATTGAGCTCGAAAGACCTTCGGGTGCGGGAAGTTCGCGAGTTGGTGAACCGCCTGTTGGAGCTGAATGAGCAGCTGAGCCGCACTAGGCTTGAGCATGAGAAGACCGCATTTGTCCGGCAGATTGAGGCCGTCGAAGCTGGCGTGGACGCGTTGGCCAACGAGATGTACGGCCTCGACAAGACGGACGTGCAGATGATCGAGAGTGCCGTTTAGGCCAAGTGGGTGACCTGCGAAGGCGCCTAGCTGAGAGGCAGATCATCTTGACCAATCGACATGGGCGCGGCGGGGGGTGTTGAAGGCGGTTGAGGCTTGGGAGAGGACGGCAAACCGGAAGTGACCCTGCCGACTTCATTGGAGGGCGCAGGATGGATCGCATCACGACAGCACTTCTCGCAGAGTTTTCACATGACAATGGCATTGAGGCTCTCGAGGAGGAGCATCGCTTCGAGCGTTTCGCCGCGTACCTGGCGGTAGCCCCCCACCTCCTCGACACGCCGGACACCGGCGACTTGGCCACTGGAGCCGGTGGCGATACAGGAATTGACGCCATCGCGATCATCGTCAATGGCTCGCTGGTCACGGACGCTGAGTTTGTGCCAGAGCTCGTCGAAGCGAACGGCTATCTCGACGTGGTCTTCGTCTTTGTGCAGGCCGAGCGATCCGCCGCTTTTGAGGCTGCCAAGATTGGGACTTTCGGTTTTGGCGTAACAGACTTCTTCAGGGAGCCGCCGACCCTGCCACGAAATGCGGCAGTGCAAGAAGCTGCGGCGACCATGAACGCGATATATGCGCTGAGTCCTCGGTTCGTCCGTGGCAACCCGATATGCCGGCTATGCTATGTGACGACCGGGAAGTGGCTTGAAGATGCGAACCTCGTGGCAAGACGAAGGGCCGTTGTCGACGATCTGTCTGCCACACGCCTCTTTCGGGAAGTCACGTTTGCCTGCCTCGGTGCCGACGAGGTACAGAAGCTCTACAATCAGTCGAAGAACGCTATCGCGAGGGACTTCACGTTCGCGGACAAAACGGTCCTACCGGACATGCCGAATGTTTCGGAGGCTTACATCGGACTTCTGCCGGCGCCCGCGTTCCTGGCCCTGCTGCAGGACGACAGCGGCAACCTCATTAAGACGATCTTCGACGACAACGTCCGCGACTGGCAGGACTACAACACCGTCAATACGGAGATCAGGCGCACACTCGAAGCGCCGGATCTGCGCGCGAGGTTCGCGCTGATGAACAATGGAGTCACTGTCATAGCAAAGACGCTTCGCGCGACAGGAAACAGGTTTCACATCGAGGACTATCAGATCGTGAACGGCTGCCAGACCAGTCATGTTCTCTTTGACCAGCGAAGTGTGATCGACGGGTCGGTTATGGTCCCACTGCGCCTTATCGCCACTCAAGATGAGGACGTCATCGCTGCGATCGTCAAGGCTACTAACAGACAGACCCAGGTGAAGGAGGAACAACTCCTAGCCCTCAACGATTTCCAGAAGAAGCTCGAGGCGTTCTTCGCCACCTTCGACCCAGCTCGTCGACTGTACTATGAGCGCAGGTCGCGGCAGTATGACACAGTGGCGGGGGTCGAGAAGACGCGCATTATCACCCTCACCAACCTCATTCGCGCATACGCATCGGTTGTGCTTGAAGAGCCGCATCGCACGACGCGTAACTTCCGTGCTCTAAGAGAAAAGGTCGGTGCCGAGATCTTCCACGCCGAGCATCGCCTGGAACCATACTACCTGGCCGCTTCCGCCTTGTACCGACTGGAGTATCTGTTCCGGAACGGCTCGATCGATGCAAAGTTCAAACCAGCCCGGTATCACATACTCTTGGCCGCCCGTCTGCTCGCGTCAGGCCAACGACCTCCACGGCCCAATTCCCGTGATGCCGCCCGCTGGGCGGATGACCTGAGCGCGCTCTTCTGGGATCCGGTGAGGGCCGAGGAGCTACTTCACCGAGCGGTTCAGGTGATTGAGGGGGCGGCTGCTGGCAACCTCCATCGCGACAACATACGCACGCAGCCCTTCAGCCAGCTGGTGGTTGAGGCATGTCGCGGAATCAACCCTGCTACATAGCGAGGGGTTGGTGGCTCAGCGCGCCTGTCGCTACTTGATGCGCCCTTTCCCGCGAAGCATACCCTCCACGGTTGACCGATCGTCGTACAGATCCTCCAGGACGCGTTGGGCATAGTGGAGGGCCGACACTACCTCACCCTGCTCGACAAGGCGCCACTCGTCGTGTACGACCTCATTGCCAAGAACGCGAATGTCCTCGTGAGCCTTCTGTGATCTTGCCTTCGTGATCACGCCGTCGGCAGCTGCCTCGTCGATCTTGTTCTCCAGTGATCCGGCCACATACCCGTTCGCTTTGAGCGTCTTTTCGAGAACGGAGCGCAGCAAGGCGCTCGCACCGCGCCAGGCGTCCGCCGACGCGCAGAGCTCGGCCTCGCGGTACTCTCGGACTATCGACTCCGGCACTCCAGTCGGCAGAGCCGCAGTCTGGAGTGACCGAGGGAAGAACCACTCAAGGCTGGCCGGCAAGCCCCCGTTGTCGTGGAACTTCGCCAGGCCGGCTCTGCCGCATCCGGCGCACCGCAGCATTCTGTAATGCACGCGCGCGTAAGGTGAATTCGCGAACGTGTGAGGGGCTTGGACCAAAACAAAACCGAATTCACCGCGAGCGTCGCTGTAGTCCCAGTTGGAGAGCGCGCCACCGCAGTCCGGACACGGGGCTCGTACCGAGTAGCCATTTGCTGTGGGCACCATTTGTAGTCTTACTCCTCCTACTACGCGAAGACGCCGCTGCGACGCGACTGCACTTTAGCACCAGGTGATACCGAGCTGGCTGGCGCGTCTTAGGAATCCGGGTCGATCTCGCTGCCGAACACGAGTCCCGCCAGCCCACCGATCACCGCCCCGGGTGCGCCAGCGACGGCGGCCCCAGTTACTACGCCGACCGCTGCAGCGCCCACGGTGTTCGACGTTCTGACCTGACGTCGCCGTTCCCGCGACAACGGTGCCTTCGATCTTCCGTGCCAGCCTCGCGCCGCGCGTGTCGTGGCGGTGCCCTTTGATCTGTTGCAGGAGATGTGAGCCGCATACAGGTTCACAAGGCTATCTGTCCCACCACGCGCTCTGGCGTTTGAGTGCTCGACCTCCCAGGCGCCGCGAGCACCAAACCTCCCATAGTTGGTGTACGCAAGCATCTTGTGGCAAAGGTGGCACTTGCCGGAAGTCCGATCGTAGATCCATCGCAGGTCGTCGTCGGTGTAGCGCATTGAATCCGCCAAACTTCCGGAGGTAGCACCCCTTGTGCTGGGGCAGGATCAGTCTCGGGTCAGCCCCCACCCTTGGTGGCGCCGAGCGCTTGGCGAGCACCCGTGGTCCTGCTGAAATTGAACACCTTCATCAACTCAACGACGTTGATGGATGGCAGGTAGTAGGTACCGTGAAGCCCCCTGCTCGACAGATTGCTGAGCGCCTCACGTGCATATGGCACGAGGATGCTTACGGCGTTGACACCGACGAATCGCTCCACGGGCAGTGCCGTCTTGCCTCGATACGAGAAGTCGCCGAAGAGACTAACGGCAAGAGTCTCTGGCGCGGCGAGGGAGGGACCGATCTCCACGCTGAGTTTCACCTGCACCTGACTCTTGGCGACTCTGCGCCAGTCCCACGAAACCCTAATGGGGCGCTTCCGCGCGGTGACCTTGCCTCGTGGCGGAGGAGATTGCGACTGCTTGTAGAAATGGACCGCGTCCAACCTGAACCCCGACTTGGGCGGTCTGCTCGTTGGCTTCATCCCAGCGCCTCATCGGTGTCGCCCGCCAACTCAGCGTGTCGGGTCTTCACCCGCAACAAGTGGCGGGCTGTTGGCGCCTGTCGATACCAGTCGTCGTGCAGGTGCGCCGCCTCTCGTGCCGAGCGAAGTTGCGGCGCAGAGTAACGGGCCGCGACCGTGTCCCCGTCGATGAAGCCGGCAACGCCGGACCGCTCCATCTCCTTCTCAAGGACATGCTCTTGGGTCAGGAGTTCGGAAACATCGACTCCAAGAGCGGCTGCAAGGCGGCCAACGGTCCGAACGGTCGGATTGGCGTCCGCGTTCTCAATGTCCGAAATGTTGGCTTGGTCAATGCCAGAGCGTTCGCCGAGCTCGCGCTGGCTGAGATGCTTGGCGCGCCGAAGGAGGTTCACACGGTGGGCAAGTCGAACAAGTGCATCCTCACCCGCCCATTGAACCTGACGGGGCTTTGTCAGCTTGCGTTGCCCGGGGACACCACGGATGGTCTCAATCATCGTTAACTCTATCGCTTTCTCGTGAACCAATCTTGGCGGCGTTCTTCCGCCTGCCGCTTGGTAGTCTCTTCCAGTTGATCTTCCTTCTTGATCTCCGCAGCCGCCGCGACGAAGTACCTGCGACCCGTAGCCCGATTCCTCCAGGCGAAACCCAAGACTCGAACCTGCCTCTGCTTCAGCTTGAGTTCGAAGACCTTGCCCGCCACCGGGCAGAGAAGGCCAGACCGGAGTGATTCCCCCCATCCTCGCATTGTGAACAGATCGAACTTCGCGTACACCGCGCCCGCCTGTTCCGGATCCCGCGCCTCCAAGTCCTGGAGGAACTCCTTGACGGGTTTCCGGCCGCGGGTGTCCTCGTAGAAGCAGCACTCCCAGCCTGAGGTCGAATTCGCCACTCGTGGTCTTTCAAGGCTCGGCGCCTCCACTCTCGCAGTACTGGCCGCCAAACCGGCTTATGGTCTATATACCATGGCTCGCGTGGAGAGTTCATGCAAGGGGGGGCCAGCCGAGATCAATTGGGCCGGCTCATTGTAAGTCCCAGACGGCGGCACCGGTGCCGCCAGCCGCGTGTCTGTTCAGACTTACAGGACTTGGAATCCCGTGCATCTAATCCCTAAGTCATTCTATACCAATCACTTCGCCAGAGGCTTTCCAGCGAAAGAGTAGCCTTGTTAGCGGCGGCCCCAGATTGCACGAAATCGGCGGCCAAAAGTGCACACTCGGTCCCGATCCCGCCGGGGGCTGAGATCCTCACCCGGTAGCAGCCCCGCGGCCCGTCTGCAGATTCGCGGCTTCC
>JBEKVZ010000012.1:0-100709 GCA_049513575.1 Gemmatimonadales bacterium | reverse complement strand
CGCACGCCGTCCCACCCCCCGCCGCGGCCCCCGCCGCCAGGAGGCGGCGACGCCCTAGGCCCGTCCCCCGCGGCGGAGTGTGCACTTTTCGCCGCCGTTTCTGTGCACTTTCAAACCGCCGTTGACAGTTCAGGGTTGAAGCCCGCCGGGTGAGCCCCGACAACGGGTCATGCTGCTGCTTGCTGCGCCCTTTCTGCCGTGTAACTCGCGCAAGTAGTTGTCAAAGGGGCACGTTGCTCTGCGCATCTCTTGAGCCTAGTTTTCCATCCATCGACCCAAGCCCGTCAACGCGGGGGGGTGGCCGAGCGGTCTAAGGCGCCGGACTGATAATCCGGTAGGCGGGTAACCGCCTCGCGGGTTCGAATCCCGCTCCCGTGTTTTCAATGGCCCCGGCGCTTCCACGCCGGGGTCACTTTGTTCCTACGTTCTGCGCCATGCAGCAAGGTGCTGGCGCATGTTGATCTGGACACCGTGGTTCTCGTCTATCCTGGCGGGAGGCAGTTTCTAGCCGCCTTACGTGCGTGAATTCCGCGACGCGCAATGCCATCACGTCAGACAGCAACTGCAAAGGTGGTTCGGATGCATCCTAAGGAGCTTCGCGCAACCACTGAGATCGAGGCCGCTGACAGTCTGGTACCATCCCGCGAGCTCTTGGCTTACTGGACAGCGGTCGCCGAGGCGTTCGTTACTCCCCTCAAGGCGAACAGCCAAGTCTCGACGCTTATTGGCAACTCGGCTGTAACCGGAGCGTTTGCAGAAGCCTCGGTGCGCGCGTTGGCGCGGACCATGCTCGCTCAGTTCCGCGTTTCAACTGGTGCTATCATCTCAGCAGGGGACCAGCGAAGAGACCTCAGCAAGATTCCTCAGTGCGACATCATCATCTGGGATCCATCCGAGTTGCCGGGGGTTGGCGAGCACGGTGAATTCGCCTTAGTACCCTTTCACGCGGCCCGAGCGATCATCGAAGTCAAGCGCACCGGCAGACAACTAGGCACTTTGCTGAAGCAGCTCGACGCGCGACGAAGGCGGCTCCCTGATCGCTACCAGAAGAACATCCTAGGCGTTGTCGTTTCGCACCCCGTGCCGCTATTCGAAGGGTCCCCCGACCCTGAATGGCTACAGAATCGTACAGCCGCTACCCCTCCCGCCACTCGCCTTCTGCTATCGCCTCGCGGCGCGGCAGACCTTGACGGTGTGATGGTGCTAGTCTACTTCCTAGCGCAGCTCGCCGGCCACGGTTTACTGCCGAAACATGCCACCTAACGCCACGCCATATGCCGACACCATTGCTAACCGACACCCACAGGGCGCTCACGCGTCTCGCCGATGCTGCTCAAGTCATCGGCAAGGCGGCCGGAGAACCGCAGTTATATGGTCCTCCGGAACGCCAGTGGTGGCGCTACCCCGAAGAAGCTCCTCTTCAGGTCATCGCCGTGAAGACTGCGAGAGTAGTGAGCGGCCTCAACGCCTGTATTCATCTAATCCATGCTGGCCATTTCGTCGAGACCGCAGTGCTTCTACGCACAGTCGATGACTTCCTCGATGAGATTACGTTTCTGCTGGAAGCTCATCAGTCGGGATCGCCAACCACGGCGCAGCGCGATTTCATGGCCAACTTCTTCGCAGAGACCGTGCAAGCGTCTGAGGAGATGCTCAAGGATCAGAGAGGCCCTGATCGCGCAAAGCGCAAGCACGTTCGTGCAGCGCAGGGACGCTATCTTGAGCCTGGCAACCCAGACCACGTTCGCCGTATGGCGCTGGCGATCGATTCGGGATGGGACGGCTACGTTCACGGTGCGTATCCGCACAGCATGGAGCTGTACCACCCCGACAACAGAGCCTGGACGCTTGAAGGCTCGCGAGAAGCCCCATACCTTGCGTCTGTTCAGCGCCATCACGCCTTCTATGTTTCGCGGGCGCTGAGTGTTTTTGCCGATGTCTGCTACCGAATCGCGCAGCTGGTGCTTTACGAGCAGCTCAGAATGGCTCGGGACAGGTTTGAGTCTTCAGCGGATTATCCAGATGAATGACCGCGTGCTGTCTAGTAAGGGCTTCAAGCTACCGCTCGACACGCATCATGCTGGAATTCACCCGGCTGCGGCGTACCGCGCGCGCGGCCCACAGCTTAAGTGCTATGCGTTAGGCATGCGATGATCCAGAGGATGGGAGGGCGCAGTGGCTTGCTTCGTAATCGCCCCAATCGGCGCTGAAGGATCAGCCGCTCGTGAGCGCTCCGACACTATCTTCGAACACCTAATCAGGCCGGTAGTTGAGCGTTGTGGGTGCACGCCGGTTCTGAGGGCTGACCACATAGACAGTGCAGGGCTCATCACGACACAGATTATTACGCATCTAGTGCAAGACGCGCTCGTCGTTGCCGATCTCACCGACCATAATCCGAATGTCTTTTACGAACTCGCCATACGTCATGCGACCCGCAAGCCCGTCGTTCATCTCATCCAACAAGGCCAGAGTCTGCCCTTCGACACTGCGGCGCAGCGAGTAATCACGTTCAATCTCTCCGACTGGGGTGACTTGAAGCGCTGCTCGCAAGCACTTGAGGCGCAAGTGAAGAGTGTCTTGGCTGATCCCGCAAGCGCTGACAACCCGATTTCTGTGGCAGTCCAGCTCGACGCCCTTCGAACCAGTGACGTGGCTAGGGATCGGCAAATGGGCGAGCTTCTGACGCGATTGAATCACGCCTTGCTACATGCAAGTCAAGCGCAGATGTTGTCTCTCCCGATGCGCGCCGTTGCAGCATCGTTGAAAGCCGATCTCCGCAACCTGATTTCCGCAGAAGTGTCGTACTTCGCAGACAACGTGAGGTACACCACAAATCTTGCTGACCTGCAGTATAGCCCCTCACGCGACAACGACGTGACCATCCTCGGAGCCACAGGCACCGGCTTTTGGGCCGTAGCTCGACATGTGCCATCTGCAGTCGAATACGGCATCTATGTCGGCGAGGCGCCTCCAGAAGTGGCCGTACACGCAGAGGGCGCGCCCTTCCTTGTCAACGCGCCGCTTCTCTAGTGTGTATAGGTGCGCGCCAGCAACCGCCAGGAAAACGACCTTGAGGCGTGATCGGCTGGTGAGATTCAGGTATGGGGGGCGTGGCGCAATGTGGCTGGCGGTGACCCCGCTGCTGACGCGCGAGTTTCGCTAGGTCGCTGCACTCAAGCGCTGGAGGGCTTTCTTCTATGCCAAGGCCGCGCGCGTTCTTAGTCGTCGGACGCGCTGACTGGGGCAAGTCGTGGACGTTGCGTGCGCTTACCCCTAAGTGGGGGCGGGTACTGCTTTGCGGTCGCGCCTTCTTCGTCCGACGGATGTCGAACGACGATCAGCCCGCTGGATTTGAGAAGTTTCTAAATGCCTTGGATACTAGCCCCAAGGCCTACGTTGTTTTGGCGTACTGTCCTGAGCGCGGGAGCCCCAGGCTGCTTAAGATTCTCCAACGGAAGTTCATGGTCTTTTCGTGGGTGTTGGAGCACGACTGGTACTGTACGGACACCGTGTCCCGCGACGAGATCGCCCTGCTGAAGGAGCAAACCACAAAGGTAGAGGTGTTCCGGCTGCTGCGACGCCCAGCCTCTATGAGGGCCAGGGCGCTGCGCGACTTCATTGCGCGGCACATCTGACAGGTAGCCCCTAACTGGGGCTCAGGGGCGCGGAGCGTCAGGCCCCGTTTTCCGGACTAAGCAGCCAAGTGATACTCGGTAACGACATGACGAATGACTTTCGTTACGACGTGGCGTTGTCGTTCCTGTCAAAGGACCTCGACCTGGCAAAGAACCTCGCTTCGAGGCTGGAGCCCGGTCTGTCGGTGTTTGTCTACGACCGGCACAAGGAGGATCTGCTCGGTAGCGACGGGATGGAGCGCTTCTCCGTGGTCTTCGCGCAGGAAGCGCGGCTTTCAGTGATCCTCTTCAGGGAGGGATGGGGCCACACGCCCTGGACGGCCTTTGAAGAGACACACATCAAGAGCAGAGCTCTTCTCAACCGCATGACATCTTTCATGCTCGTTGCTCTCGACAGCGCGCCACACCCCGCCTGGGTTCCGGCCTCTCACCTGTACGCCAGTATCGAGACCGAGTCGAGAGATGAAATTGCCGCCATTATTCGCGCCCGAGCACGAGAGCAGGGCGCCGTCTCAAGAAAGGACAGCGCCGCTGAATTCGCGCTCCGCCAAAAGAGAGCTCAGGATGCCGCCCGTCGCCGGGACGATCGTTTCCAGTCCTCCGCAGCGATCCAGGAGGTCCGTGCTGAGGTAGAGCGCCTCTTTGCGGATATCGCTAGGACGCTGGATGAGATTAGGGCGAGCGATTCCACGATTGACGTTGATTACGGTAAGTCGTCATCCGAGTGCGGTATTGCGCGACCCGATCGGTCGGTGTCGCTGGCATGGCAGCAGCCAAGCGCCAACAGCCTGCGTGGTGCTCACCTGCGAGTGAACTACTGGAAGTCCCGAATCCGAGTACCGGGCCGCGGTCAGAGCGCGGCGGGCTCGCTCTGGGACTATGCCGTCGGCTATGTGCCGCATCTATCGGACTCCGATGAATGGGTGTGGCGACATGATCCCAACGCTGTGCCAGATGACGACGACGATGGACTGCTGGTCATTAACCTGTCACACAGCGACGAGATCTACAGCTCTCATGAGATGGCCGAGAATGTGGTGCGTCACGTATTCAGCGAGTGAGTTGACATGACCAAGCCAACCATCCGCGAAGTAAAGAGGCTTGCCTCCTTTCTTGCCGCGTTCTTCGTCTTTACGTCAGTCGGCCAATACCTGTTCGTCCAGCACCAGATGAAGGCCACAGTCCGGAAGCAACTTGAAAACTCGGCACTGGAATTGGATTCGGCGGTGGATGATAGCAATGGCGTTGATCTCAAGGCGCTCAACCGGGTTGTTATCAGTGTTCCGGAGTACTTCACGATCCTGAGCGACGGCGCCGTACTGGAAGTGAGTTCCGGGCCTAGAGGCTTGGTTTCTGGCCTCATCCCAGAGGTTACGTGCCCGCTCCTCTCGGCGGCTGCTTACCTTCGACCGGTCGTTACGACTTACAGGATCTACGAGGGAACCTCGGAACGATGGTGGATATATGCAAAGCAACTCGACAGCGGCTCTGTCGTGTTGGGAGTCTCGGAACTGGACCAGGTGGCATCCCCGGCGCGGAAGCTAGAGGAGAGCATTACGGTCTTCGGAACTACTGTCGATAGCGCTCAACACGTCAATACGAGGAAGGTGGACACCGATATTAGCGCTTGGGCAGTTATCAAGAACAACCATCAACTTGTTGGTGGTTATGGTCGAATCCCTCTGCAAACGGACCCAATGGCTCTGGGGAGGATCGGCGCCCCTGGTTACTATGAGAAGAAGATCGACGGAAGAACGTATCGGGTGCTGTACGCGCCCTTACGCGATCATTCCAATAACAAGTCTGTCGGAACCATTGTAGTCCCCCAGGACATAACGATCGAAAAGGGTGTGCTGCGAAGTCAGGTCTTCTTCAACGCAGCGGTTGGCGGGACCTCGTTCTTGCTGTTCCTAGTCTTCTCCGCTTTCTACTCATCAAGACACGAAGAGGAGCGAAGGAAGATCAAGGAGGCGTTCCAGCACTATTTCTCCCCGCAGATTCTAGAGACGATACTCCGTGAGCCAGCGCTGCTTGAGCTTGGAGGCCAGCGCCGTGAGGTCACGATAATGTTCGCTGATATTCGCTCGTTCACGTCTTTGAGCGAGACAATTCCGCCTCAGCGCCTTACGCAGCTTCTGCAAGAGTACTTCACAGCCATGACTGATGCGGTAACTGCGACAGATGGCGTCGTGGACAAGTACATGGGGGACGGAATCATGGCCTTCTGGGGCGCCCCGATAGAGCAACCGAATCAAGCCGACAGGGCGGTGCAGACGGCGATAGACATGATTGCACGTTTGAAGGGTCTGCGCGAGCACTGGAGCGCGGAAGGGCTCCCCTTCCTCGACGTTGGGATTGGGATCGACCTGGGGATTGTCACAGTGGGGAATATTGGCTCGTCAAAGCGATTTGATTACACGCTGGTTGGCGATGCAGTAAACGCCGCTTCCCGCATCGAGGGACTGAACAAGGACTTCGGGAGCCACATCTTGATCTCCGATTCGACTAGGAAACAGCTGACAACTCCTATTCGGACGCGGGATCGCGGCGAGGTCCAGATAAGGGGCAAAGAGAAGCCAATCAAGGTCTTCGAAGTCGAAGCAGTCTAGGGTTGACCCTTCTTGGCACTCTGGACTCCTCGCGTCCATGGCTTTCGAAAGGGACATCCCATGGCAAGGGTCGTTCCACCGAATGCACCGGCAGTGAAGGCCAGCGACAGGCAGCTCATGTTGAGGGCGATCGATCTCGCGAGAAAGTGCAGGAGCGAGCCGGGCAAGATCTCACCAAAGGTCGGGGCCATCGTTGCTCGTGATGGCAAGGTGATTGGAGAGGCTTTTCGCGGACAGCGGGCGCCCGGGGAGCACGCAGAGTTCACATTGCTGGAAGGCAAACTAGCGAACCGCACTCTGGCAGGCGCGACACTCTTCACCACTCTGGAACCATGCACGTCGCGGAATCATCCGAAGATTCCCTGTGCTGACCGGATCGTCGAGCGGCGGATCAAACGCGTGGTGATCGGCGTACTTGATCCCAATTATCGGATCTGCGGCCGTGGGGAGCGGAGGCTTCGCGCTGCTGGAATCGAGATCGCTCGGTTCGATTCCGATCTGATGACCCAGATTGAGGAGTTGAACAGGGACTTCGAGCGACAGCACGCTTCGGGGGTGAGGCGACGGCGCACGCCAGCTGAGACCACCGATCCCGTGATGCATGGTGAGACGGGGCCGAACGGCCATCGGATTGGATACACGAAGAGCGGAGACAAGGTGGAATGGGTTCCCGACGATGAGCGTCCCGGGAAGGAATGGCCGCTTCTGTTGCGACGCAACGACAAGTCTATCCTTGCGGCCTACAACGAATTTTGGGACAAGGTCTGGTGGAACAGGCACCAGAACTGGCTAGTGAGAATCAGAAGTGGGGCGGAACGCCTTACGGAGGGCCAGAAGCCGCTCCTCAAGAAGGCGCAGCAGGCGGCTAAGCGAATCGAGAAGAAATACGGCAGGAGGAATCTCGGATGGGATGACTTCGAGTGGGGCTTGCTGAGTGGTAGGATGTCGGCACTGGCATGGGTTACGGGAGCGGAATGGGATGAGTCCCTCGACACGTGAAGACTGAGGCTCGCAGTCTAAGAGGCTGGCGTTAGGAGAGCGTTATTCACAGCGTTTGCGCGGTGGGGGAGGCCTGTTTAGGCAGCCCCAGTAGCGGGGATTCGCACCCGCCGCCATCGGCAAGGGCTCGCGACGGGGCGGGCTCGCCCCGGCTGTGGGGAGGTTGGAGACTCCCTAGTGACCGCGCCCTTCGAGGATGAGGCGCGCGCTATGTGTGTCCGTTCCTGTGTCCGTTGAGGACGGTTTCTTGCGGTATGTTCGAGAAGCGTGCCGGGCAACTTCCGCACGCCGCCTAGGTTTTCCGGCATCCTGCCGTCATTCGGGGAACGTCTTGAACGTCTGGAGAGCGTGTGGGCTCCAAAAGGGTCTCGTGGGTTCGAATCCCACCCCATCCGTCGGCGGCGGCGCGTTGATTAACCCGCGCCGCCGCCTTACGTTTCGGGCTCAATATGCCGCCTGAAGAGCGCCAGCTCCTCCTGGACGCCAGCGCGATCGCGCGCACGCTCCACCGGATGGCCCAGGATATCGTGCGGCAGGCCCCGGATCCACGTCTCCTGGTTCTGATCGGCGTGCAGCGCCGCGGCGTCGAGATCGCCGCGCGGCTGGCTGCGATCGTCGCCACCGACGCCCACGTGGACGTGCCGCGCGGCAAGATGGACATCACGCTCTACCGGGACGACCTCGAGGTCGTGGGTCCGCGACCGCTGGTCGGGCCGACCGAGCTGCCGGTCGCCCTGGACGGGCGGCACGCCTGGATCGTGGACGACGTGCTCTTCAGCGGGCGCACTGTGCGCGCGGCCCTCGACCAGCTGGCCGATTTTGGGCGGCCCGCGCGGATCGGCCTGGCGGTGCTCGTCGACCGCGGGGGCAGGGAGCTGCCGATCCAGGCCGACGTGGTGGGTGAGAAGGTGGCGACGGGACCGGAGGACCGGGTGGATGTCTTCGTGAAGGAGTTGGACGGGCGCGATGCGGTCGAGATCGTGCGGGCCTCCGGTCGGGGGGCGCGCGCGTGACCAAGGGCCGGCTGGGCAAGGACCTGCTCGGGCTCGAGCACCTGTCCGCCGACGACATCCGTCTCATCCTCGACACCGCGGAGCCGTTCAAGGAGATCTCGGAGCGGGCGATCAAGAAGGTCCCGGTGCTCCGGGGCAAGACGATCGTGAACCTCTTCTTCGAGCCCTCGACGCGCACGCGCATTTCGTTCGAGTTCGCGGAGAAGCGGCTCTCGGCGGACACGGTGAACGTGGCGGCGGCGGGCTCGTCGGTCTCCAAGGGCGAGACGCTGGTGGACACGGCCCGCAACCTCGAGGCGATGCGCATCGACATGGTGGTGATACGCCACGGCTCCTCGGGGGCTGCGAAATTCCTCGCCGACCGCATCGAATCGAATGTCATCAACGCCGGCGACGGCAAGCACGAGCATCCGACCCAGGGGCTGTTGGATCTTCTCACCATCCGGGACCACCGGCCCATCGAGGGCGCGCGCGTCTGCATCGTCGGCGATGTCCTCCACTCGCGGGTCGCACGGTCCAACATCTGGGGCCTTCTCAAGCTCGGCGCCGAGGTGGCGGTGTGCGGCCCGCAGACACTGCTGCCGATGGGGATCGAGCAACTGGGGGTGCGGGTCTTCCGCCGGGTCGAGGAGGCGATCGAGTGGGCCGCCGTGCTCAACGTGCTGCGGCTCCAGCTCGAGCGGATGCAGGGGGGCTACGTCCCGTCGCTGCGCGAGTACTACCGTGTCTTCGGCGTGACGTTGGAGCGGCTGGAGCGCGCGCCGCGCGAGCTGCTGATCCTGCACCCCGGACCGATGAACCGCGGCGTGGAAATCGACTCGCGGGTGGCCGACGGGCCGCACTCGGTGATCCTCGACCAGGTGACCAACGGCGTGGCGGTGCGGATGGCCGTGCTCTACCTCCTGGCCGGCGGGCGGCCGGAGCTGGCCGAGAGCGCGAAGGGAGCGCCGGAAAGGTGAGGCCGATCCTGATCCGCGGCGGCCGCGTGATCGACCCGTCCAGCGGGACGGACGCCGCGGCGGACGTCCTTCTGGTGGACGGCAAGGTCAACGCGGTCTCGCCGGCGCTCGCGGCGCGCGACGACGCCGAGGTCCTCGACGCCGCCGGGTGCGTGGTCGCGCCCGGTTTCGTGGATCTGCACGTGCACCTCCGGGAGCCGGGGCGCGAGGATGTCGAGACGATCGCGACCGGGGCGCGGGCCGCGGTGGCCGGTGGCTTCACTTCGGTCTGCGCAATGCCGAACACCGATCCCGTGACCGACAACCAGGCGGCGGTCGGCTTCATCGTGAGCCAGGCCCGGCGCGCGGGCACGGCGCGCGTGTATCCGATCGGGGCCGTGTCGGTGGGGCAGAAGGGGGAGCAGCTCGCAGAGTTCGGCGAGCTGGTCGCGGCCGGCGCCGTCGGCGTCTCCGACGACGGCCGGCCGGTTGCGACCGCGCACCTCATGCGCACGGCGCTCGAGTACGCGCTGAGCTTCGGGATCCCGGTGATCGACCACTGCGAGGACGTCTCGCTCTCGGGCGGCGGCTCGATGCACGAGGGGCTGGTCTCCACCCGGCTCGGCCTCAAGGGGATCCCGCGCGCCGCGGAGGACGTGATCGTGGCGCGGGACCTCCAGCTCGCCGAGCTGACGGGCGGGCATCTGCACTGCGCGCACGTCTCCACGGCGGGCGCGGTGGCGATGATCCGGGTGGCCAAGGCGCGCGGCGTCCGCGTGACCGCCGAGGTCACGCCGCATCACCTGACCCTGACCGACGCCGCGTGCGAGGGATACGAGACCAACGCGAAGATGAACCCGCCGCTCCGGGAGCCGGCCGATGTGGCCGCCCTGTGCGCCGCTCTGGCCGACGGCACGATCGACTGCATCGCGACCGATCACGCGCCGCACCACTACGACGCGAAGGAGCAGGAGTTCGACAACGCCCCGTTCGGCGTGGTCGGACTGGAGACCGCCCTCGGCGTGGCGATCACCGAGCTGGTGGACGGCGGCGTGCTTTCGCTCGCCGCGCTGGTGCGCTGCCTCTCGACGCGCCCGGCCGAGGTCGCGCACCTCCCGGCGGGCACGCTCGCGCCGGGGGCTCCGGCCGATGTCGTTGTCTTCGACCCGACGGCGAAGTGGACGGTGGACCCGGCGCGCTTCTTCTCGAAGAGCCGGAACACGCCGTTTGCCGGCCGGATGCTCCGCGGGCTGGTACGGTGGACGATCGTGGGCGGGGCCGTCGCGCACCGCGCGGACGAGCGGCCGGCCGCGCGGTGAGCCGGTGGAGCGTCGCGCGCGCCATCTGTGAGGCGGGGCGGCGGCTCGCGGAGCGGGGGCTGATCGCGGGCACTGAGGGCAACATCTCCGCCCGCGTCGGCGAGCGGGTGCTGGTGACCCCGGCAGGCCGCGCCAAGGGCGACCTCGGGCCGGGCGATCTGGTCGAGGTGGACCTCGCAGGCAGGGCACACGGTCCCGGCGTCCCGTCCTCGGAATTAGGGCTGCATCTGGTCGTTCTGGGCGCGAGGCCCGATGTTGCAGCGGTGGTGCACGCCCATCCGCCCGCGGCGACGGGATTCGCCGCGGCAGGGCTCGCCCTGGACGACGACGTGCTGCCGGAGCTGCTGGCGCAGTTCGGCAGGGTGCCGCTGGTGCCGTACGGAATGCCGGGCTCGCCGGAGCTGGGCGAGTCGGCGCGCCCGTTCGTTTCCGGGCACGACGCGCTGCTCCTGGCCAACCACGGCGCCGTGACCTTTGGGACCGGCGTCGCTCAGGCCGAAGAGCGAATGGAGAGCCTCGAGCAGGGAGCGCGGATCCTGCTCGCGGCGCGGCTCCTGGGAGGGGCGCGGCCGTTGCCTGCGGCCGAGGTAGAGAGGATTCGCGCGCTGTGGAGGAACGCATGACCCGGAAGGCCAGCAAGTCGCACTCGGCGGTGGAGCGGCTGATCGAGCAGCGCCGCCAGTACAAGGATTGGCTGGCGAAGCTCGACGCCGAGGCCGCCACGGCGGCGCCGTCGCATGTGGCAGACCGCGTGCGGGAGGACTACGCCGCGCGCCTCGAGTCGGTCATGCAGGAGTTGAGTCAGCACGAGGACGGCATCCGGCAGGCGCTGATGGAGACCGCCGCGCAAGTCGAGGAGCTGGTGCAGGAGCGCCAGGCGCGGACCGACGAGCTGGCGGAGGCGCGGCTGCGCCACCAGGTGGGCGAGTTCAGCGAGGACCGGTTCGAGGAGGTCCAGGAGCGCTGCAAGAACGCGCTGGCCGACCTGACCAAAGAGATCGCGACGAACGAGCGGGACATCGAGCGGCTCGAGGAAGTGCTGGCCCTGATCCAGGGCACGCCGCTCGAGGAGCCGCCGCGCGCCGCCGCGCCGCCGGGGCCGCCCGCGCCTCAGCCGCTGAAGGTCGAGCCGCCCGCGGCCGCGCCCCTGCAGCCTCCTGCCCCCACCCCCGGCGCGAAGCCGGCCCAGGGGGCCCAGATGGACCTCGACGAGTTGGAGTTCCTCCACTCCGTGGTCGACGCGCCGAGGGCGCCGGCCGCGGCGCGGCCCTCGGTCGTGGCGTCGTCGATCCCTGCCGCGGCCGCGTCGCCGCCCGCGCCCGCCAAGGCGCCGGACGCTGCGCCGCCCGCGCCGCCCGCGCCCCCCGCGCCGCCCAGGGCCCCGGAGCCTCCTCCCAAGGCCGCCGAGCCTCCGCCGGTGCCGAAGCCGGCCCCGCCGCCGCCGCCGCCCCCCCCGGCCCCGAAGGCGAAAGAACGCCGCCCCTCGGAGACTGGCCGAGAGGCGGAGAATGCCAAGACGCTGAAGTGCGCGGAGTGCGGAACGCTGAATGCGCCGACGGAGTGGTACTGCGAGAAGTGCGGCGCCGAGCTTTCGACCTTCTAGGGCTTCTGTTTGGCGAGCAGGCGCGCCAGGCGCGCCTTCTTCCGGGCCGCGGTGTTGCGGTGGACCTGGCCCTTGCTCGCCCCACGGTCCAGCGCGCGCATCGCGGCGCGCACCGTTTCGGCCGTGGTCAGCGCCCGGGCCTTCTTCACTGCCGTCTTGATGGCCGAGCGCTGCGCGCGGTTGTGCTCCAAATGCGCGATGGCCTGCCGCATCTTCTTCTTCGCCGACTTGATCCGAGGCACGCGTCCACTCCCGATGTCGAACTGGTGTTTGACGACGGCGAAGAGTAGCGGCGCCCCTGCGGCCAGTCAAGCGAAGTGCCTATTTTGACAAGGGTTTCCGGCCTCGTTACGTTGCCCGCTCCCGCCACCCGCGAGCCCCCGAGAGCCGGTGATCTCGTTCCTCGTCTTCGTGCCTATCCTGCTCTTCTCCGTCGTTGCCCACGAGTACGCCCACGCCTGGACGGCGTACCGCGAGGGCGACCCGACGGCGTACATGCTGGGGCGGCTCACCCTGAACCCGGTGCCGCACATCGATCCGATGATGAGCGTGCTCGTGCCGGTCGGCCTCTGGCTGCTGAGCCACGGTGCCTTCACCTTCGGCGCGGCGAAGCCGGTCCCGATCAACCCGCGCAACTTCCGCAACTACCGGCGCGGCGACCTGATCGTCTCCTCGGCGGGGATCGTCACGAATCTGCTCCTCGCCGTGGGCTGCGCCCTGGTCTTCGTCGTCCTGGGGATGGCCGGCCGTGCGGTTCCCGAGATCGGCGGCGTCCTGAGCATCCTGCAGCAGATGGTGTTCTACGGGGTGTTCCTGAACTACATTCTGGCCTTCTTCAACCTGATCCCGGTGCCGCCGCTGGATGGGTCGCACATCTTCTATCATCTCCTCCCGCCTGGGCAGGGCGCGCGCTACCGGCAGCTCGGCCGGTTCGGCTTCGTCCTGATCGTGGCCGTCTTCATGATCCCGAGCGTCGGGAACGTGCTGCTCTGGCCGGCCGTCACGGCCAGCCGAGTGACATTCGGGCTCGTCGGCGGCTTCGCGCTCCCGGGGCTGACGCCGTGACGACGCCCGCCGGCGCGCTCAACGCCGCGGCGAACGGCGGCTTCGTCGTCTCGCTGGAGCGCTACACCGGCCCGCTGGACCTCCTCCTCTCGCTCATCCGCCAGGAGGAGATCGACATCTGGGACATCCCGATCGCGCGCATCGCCGACCAGTTCCTCCTGGCGATCCACGCGCTCGGGCTCGACGAGGCCGCGGAGTACCTCGAGATGGCGGCGCGGCTCCTCCGGATCAAGGCGCAGATGCTGCTGCCGCGGCGCGGCGACGAGGAGCCGTGGGAGGACCCGCGGCACGAGCTGGTGCGGCGGCTGCTCGAGTACCAGCAGATCCGCGAGGTGGTGGACTGGCTCACCGCGGCCGCACGCCGGCGGGCCGACCGCTACTCCCGCGGCTATCTGCCCCAGCTCCCCGACCAGCCGCCGCCGCCCCTGGAGCTGGACCTGCGCGAGCTGATGGAAGCGGTCGAGCGCGTGCTGGCCATGATGCCGGATCCGGTGATCTTCCGGGTGATGCCGCGCCCGCTCGACCTGGAGGGCGCGAACCGCAGGATCCTCTCGCTCCTGGCCGAGCACGCCACGTTCGGTTGGCGCGAGCTGCTGGGCGAGCGAGCGAGCATCGCCGACGTGCTGTCGGCCCTGGTGTCCCTGCTCGAGCTGGCCCGCCGCGGCCAGCTGACGATCGTGCAGCCCAGGGCCTTCACCCCCTTCGAGATCGGCCGTGGACCAGCGTACCAGGCTGCTTGAGGCGGCGCTGTACGCCGCGCCGCGCCCGCTCGCGCTCGACGAGCTGGGCATCCTCGACGCCGAGGCGACCGAGGATGACTGGAAGAAGGCGCTGGCGGAGCTGAAGGAGCACTACGAGACCGGCGGCCACGGCGTGGAGCTGGTCGAGCTGGCGCACGGCTGGCAGATCCTCACCCTCCCGCTGTTCGCCGAGGCGATCGAGCGCGCAGCGTTCGCGGCGCGTCCCGCCAAGCTCTCGGCCGCGGCGCTCGAGGTCCTCGCGCTCGTCGCCTATCGCCAGCCGGTGGGGCGCGCGGAGATCGAGGAGATTCGCGGTGTCTCGTGCGGCGGCGTGCTGCGCATGCTCCAGGAGCGCGGCCTCCTCGAGGTGGCTGGCCGGAGCGAGGGACTCGGTCGCCCGATCCTCTATGCCACTACGCCGCAGTTCCTCGAGCTGATGGGGCTGGCCGATCTCTCCGACCTGCCGCGCACCGAGGAGCTGGCCGTGGCGCTGAGGCCGCCGCAGACCGAGCCGTGAGCGCGATCCGGCTCGCGCGCTTCCTGGCGCGGGCGGGGGTCGCGTCGCGCCGCGGCGCGGCGGAGCTGGTCGCGGCGGGGCGGGTGCGCGTCAACGGCGCGCCGCCGCTGGGGCCCGGTGACCCGATCGAGCCGGGCCGGGACGAGGTGACGCTGGACGGCCGCCCGCTCACGATCTCCCCCACCGTCTGGATCGTCCTGAACAAGCCGCCCGGGTACGTGACCTCCAGGTGCGGAACCCCCAGATCCCCGAGCATATTTGCGCTGCTCGACGCGGCGCCGCCCGCGCTGGTCGCGGTCGGGCGCCTGGACGTCTATTCCGAAGGCGTGCTGCTCTTCACGACCGACGGGGAGGCAGCGAATCGGCTGATGCACCCGCGCTGGCAGGTCCCGCGCACCTACGGTGTCCTGGTGACGGGCAGTTTCGGGAAGGCCGAGCAGGCCGCGCTGGCACGGGGTGTGCCGCTCGAGGATGGTGCGGTGCGGCCGAGCTCGTGGCAGTTCCGGCCGGACCGCCGGGGTGGCGAGCTGGAGCTGGTGCTATGCGAGGGGCGCACGCGCGTCGTCCGGCGCCTCGCCGCGGCCCTCGGGCTCGGCGTCCGGCGGCTGGTGCGCACGGCGTACGGCCCGGTCCGGCTCGGGTCGCTCGGGTCCGGCGAATCCCGTACGCTCAGCGACCGGGAGCTGGCCGACCTCTACGAGGCGATCGGCCTCCCCCAGTCCCTTACCTTATTGCGATAGGCGATCGCCCTTTTATGGAACTCTCAGGCGCGACAGTCATGATCCTCGGCGGCAGCGGGTTGGTGGGCCACGCGGTGGCGCGCCGGCTGCTGGACCGTCACCCCAAGTCCATCGTGGTCGTCGCCCTCACGCAGCGTGAGACCGACGAGGCCTCCGCGGTGCTGCGCCCGGTGGCGGGCGGCACCGCGATCGCGACCGAGCACGGCAACGTGTACCTGCCCGCGTCGCTCGCGCGGGCCGATCGCGCGACGCTCACGGACGACGCCGCCAACCGGCGTCTCCTCATCGAGGACGTGTACGGCGATCTCTCCGACGAAGTGATCGCCCGGTCCTTCCTCGTCCAGCTGCTGGAGCGCTACAAGCCCGACGCGGTCGTGGACTGCATCAACACCGCGACGGCGTTCGCCTACCAGGACGTGTACCGCTCGGCGCGCGACCTCCACGCGACGGCGGTGCGGGGCGGCGTGGACCTCGCCGCCGTCGAGAAGCACCTCCTGACCGAGCCGATCCCCCAACTCACGCGGCACATCCAGATCCTGGTGGAGGGGATGCGGCGCGCGGGCACGCGGGCCTACGTCAAGATCGGGACGTCGGGTACCGGCGGGATGGGGTTCAACATCCCCTACACGCACTCCGAGGAGCGGCCGTCGCGCACCCTCATGACGAAATCGGCGGTCGCTGGGGCGCACACGCTGCTGCTCTTCCTCCTTGGCCGGACGCCCGACGCGCCGGCGACGGTGGAGTTCAAGCCGACCGCGGCGATCGCGTGGCGCGAGATCGGCTGCGGGCCGGTGCGGCGGGGCGGCAAGCCGATCCCGCTGTACGACTGCCCGAAGCCGCTCCCCCTGACGAAGGCGTTCGCCGCGGGCGGAGAGGGATGGGTGTCGCTGGGCCGTCCCCTGGAATCGGTGTACATCGACGTCGGGGAGAATGGCTGGTTCAGTCGCGAGGAGTTCGCGACGATCACGGCGATGGGGCAGATGGAGTTCATCACGCCGGAAGAGATCGCGGACCAGGTGGTGATGGAGCTCGAGGGCCGGCCGACCGGCCACGACGTGATTGCGGCGATGGATGCCTCGACGGCGGGGCCGACCTACCGGGCGGGGATCCTGCGCGAGGCCGCGATGCGGCGCCTGGCCGACCTGACGGCGCAGCGCGGCCATCCGTCGGTGGCGTTCGAGATGCTGGGGCCGCCGCGCCTCAGCAAGCTGCTGTTCGAGGCGCATCTCTGGTCGCGGCTGCACTCCAGCGTCGCGCAGCTCGCGTCGGCCGACCCGGCCAAGCTGGGGCGCGACGCGCAGGAGCTGATCGAGCGGGACGCGCAGCTCCGCGCGGAGATCGTGTCGGTGGGGATCCCGATCTTCTGCCAGGACGGCGCGACGGTGTACCGGGGCGCCTCCGTGGTGGTGCCGCCCGTGGGCGGGGATGCGATGGCCGCCGCGCCGCGCGGGTGGGTGGATCTCCGGACCTCCAACTGCGCCCTGTGGATCGAGCGCGCGCGCCGGATCGTCGCGCAGGCGGCAGAGCGCCTGAGCCGGGGGTCGGGGTCCGGCAGCGACGAGGACTGGTGGGCGGTGGAGCCGTCGGAGCCGATCGCCCCCTGGCGGATGGCGACCTGGATCTTCCGCCACGAGGACAAGGGAGAGCGCATCAAGCGCTGAGGATGGACGCCAAGCAGATCGAAGCGATCCTCGCCGACGTCGGCAAGGTCTTCCGCCTCTGCCGCTTCTATCCCGCCGCGCATCCCACCGTGCAGCAGGCGCTGGCCGATCTCTCGGCGGCGCTCCCTGCGCTCGCGGCGATGGGCGAGGTCGAGCTGCGGATCGGAGCGAGCGGGATGACCCTCGACACGGCGACGGTGACGGGGAAGAACCCGCAGATGCAGGAATTCGCGGGCCTGCTCTACGCGCAGGGATATCGCGCGATCCTCCTCAGTCCCGGCGCGACGGCGGAGGAGTTCGCTACGCTGGTGCGCGCCACCGCGGGTGCGGCGGCCAGAAGCGGCTCCGCGCTCGGGGTCGCGCAGCAGAAGCCGCAGCTTCCCCACATTCAGCTCGAGAAGGCGGCGAGCCGGAAGGCTGCGGCGGCGCGGCCGGCGCGGAGCTCGGCGCCGGCGATGCACGCCATGGATGACGGGCCTTCGTTGTCGTCGCGCGGGACCGGCGTCTTCCGGCCAAACGCGCTGCCGGCGGAGATCGAGGTGAGCCGGCTGACGTCGCTGCTCGAGTTCGCGACGCCGGAGGGGGCGCGTGGGCCGCTGACACGGCTGGCCGAGGTGGCGGCGCAGCTCGCGGATCAGAGGGACTTCGGGACGCTGGCGGTGGCCGTGAGGGCGGCCGGGCAGTGGCAGGGCTCCGAGGACGCGGCGGCTGCGGAGGCGGCGCGGCGCGTGCTCGTCGTGGGGGGGACCGACGCGACACTGGCCGGGATGGTCGGTCTGGTCTCCGATGCGCGTCTGGCGGAGGAGCGGCGGCGCGTGGCGGTGGAGGCGCTCGGGACCCTGGGCGCTCGGGCGACGCCGGCGCTCTTCGAGGCGTATCTCGGCGCTGCGGACGACGCGGTGCGCGAGGCGTACGCGCGCGCCCTCGTGACCGGTGCATCGGCGCGGGACTACCTGGTCTCGCGGCTCGCTTCGGATCGTGCCGACGCCGTGCGGGCGGCCGCGACGCTGCTCGGCGCGCGGGGCGACGCGGAGGCGGTGAACGCCGTGGCGCCGCTGGCGCGCCATCCCGACGCAGGCCTGCGGAGCGCGGCGATTGGCGCGCTCGCGCGGCTGGGCGGCGCCGAGGCCTCGCGCACCGTCCTCGCCGCGCTGAAGGACGCCGACGCCGGCGTCCGCCTCGAGGCGGCCTCCGGCGTGGCGTGGCTCGGCGACCGCGCCTTCGGCCCCATCGTGCTGGCTCGGCTCGACGCCGAACCGGACGACGGCGTCGTCGTCGCCCTCGTGGACACGCTCGGCCAGTTCAAGGAGGCACGCGCGGTGCCCCAGTTGATGGAGTTGGCGAAGGGCGTGAGCGGCGTCTTCCGCCGCTTCCCGGTCGCCGTGCGCGTCGCCGCCGTTCGCGCGCTCGCGGCGATGGGCACCCCCGAGGCCCTGGCCGCGGTCGAGCCGTTCAAGACCGACCGGAACCCCGACCTGAAGAACGCGGCGTCGAGCTCCCCCCAGTGACCGCGGTCCGCTGATGGCGCGCCGCATAGCCCTGCTCTCCGACGTCGTCGCCAATCGCATCGCGGCTGGCGAGGTGGTCGAGCGCCCGGCTTCCGTCGTCAAGGAACTCCTGGAGAACGCGCTGGACGCCGGCGCGCACGCCGTGGCCGTCGCGATCGAATCGGGCGGCAAGACGCTGGTGCGCGTCGCCGACGACGGGGAAGGAATGGGGCGGGAGGACGCGCTGCTCGCCCTGGACCGCCACGCCACCAGCAAGATCCGCTCGGCAGACGACCTGGTCGGGATTGCCACCTTCGGGTTCCGCGGCGAGGCGCTGCCGAGCATCGCGGCGGTGAGCCGCTTCGAGCTGGAGACCGCGGACGCCTCGGGCGCCGTCGGGACGCGCCTCGTCGCGACGGGCGGGCTCGTCTCGACCATCGAGGACGCGGTCCGGCAACCCGGCACCACGGTCGTGGTCCGCTCCCTCTTCTTCAACACCCCGGCGCGCAGGAAATTCCTCCGCTCGGCCCGCAGCGAGGCGCGCGCCGCCGCCGAGGCGGTGACCGCGCTGGCGCTGGCGCTCCCGCAGCTCGGCGTTTCGATGCTCGCCGACGGGAAGCAGGTGATCGAAGCATTGCCTGCGCCGTCGCTGGCCGAGCGGGTGGCGCAGCTGCTCGGCCGTCGTTTCGCGGCGACGTTGCTCCCCGTGGCGCACGAGGCGGGCGGCGTCCGGATCACCGGGCTCGTCCAGCGGCCTGCGGAGGCGACGCCCACCGGGCGCGCCGCCTATCTCTTCGTGAACGGGCGCCCGTTCCGCGACCCGTTCCTGGTGCGCTCGGCCGAGCGCGGGTACCGCGCGACGGTGCCCGCCGGGAGCCGGCCCTCGGTCATCCTGGTGCTCGAAGTGCCGGCGGCCGACGTGGACGTGAACGTGCATCCCGCCAAGCTCGAGGTGCGTTTTCGCGACCGCTACGCGCTCGAGGCAGCCGTCGAGGACGCGGTGCATCGCGCTTTGGGCGACCTGGTGAGCGCGGCGCCCCTGGGCGGCGCGGGCAGCGGCCCGATGCCGTGGGAGCACCAGGCGGTGTCGGCGTCGGGGCCGCGCGCTGGCTCGGCGCCGGCCCTGCCGGGCCTCGGCGAGGAGGGCGAGGGCGAGGAGGAAGGCGAGCCGCCGGCAGAAGAGGGCGAGGCCCGGCCGCAGGCCGAAGGTGCGCTCGCGCAGTCCCGGATCCTGGGGCAGGTGCACGCCTCCTACATCCTGGTCGAGGCGCCGGACGGGCTGCTGATCGTGGACCAGCACTCGGCCCACGAGCGGATCCTCTACGAGCGCACGATGCGCGTGCTCTCCGAGCAGGCCGACGGCGCGCAAAAGCTGCTCTTCCCGCTCACGCTCCGGTTCACGCCGGCCGAACTGGACGCCGTGGAGGTCCACGCCGACCTGCTGGCGCGGCTCGGCTACGAGATCGAGGGCTTCGGCGGCGCGAGTCTGATCGTGCACGCCGTGCCCGCCCCGCACGCGCGCTTCGACGCCGAGCGCTGCCTGCGCGACGTGGTGGCCGACCTGGCCGGCGGCCGGTTCGGCGGCCTCGCCAATCCCCTCGAGCGCTTCGCCTCCACCTTCGCCTGCCGCGCGGCGATCAAGGCGGGCCAGCCGCTGACCGAGCAGGAGATGCGCGAGCTGGTGGATCGCCTCTTCGCCACCGAGCTGCCCGCGCACGACGTGCACGGTCGCCCGACCATCGTGCAGCTGCCCAGGGCCGAGCTCGAGCGCCGCTTCGGGCGCCGCTAGTTGCCTGCCGTCCTCGTCCTCACCGGAGCCACAGGCGTCGGGAAGACGCGCGTGGCCACCGCGCTCGCCGCGCTCGCCGACATCGAGGTCGTTTCCGCCGATTCGCGCCAGACCTACCGGGGGCTCGACATCGGGACGGCCAAGCCGTCGGCGGCCGAGCGCGCGGCCGCGCCGTATCACGGGCTCGACCTCGTCGCGCCCGTCGAGCGCTACTCCGCGGGTGCTTTCGCCGCGGACGCCGGCCAGTGGATCGCCGCGATCGAAGCGCGCCGCCGGCTGCCGGTGGTCGTCGGCGGCACCGGCTTCTACTTGCGCGCGCTGTTCGAAGGCCTCTTCGAGGAGCCGCCGCTGGAGCCGGAGCGGCGCCGGCGGCTGCGCGGCGTCCTCGGATCGCTCCCGGGCGACGTGCTGACCCGCTGGGCACGGCGGCTCGACGCCGCCTTTCGTGGAGGCGGGCGGCAGCGTGCCGCGCGCGCCGTGGAAGTGGCGCTCCTGTCCGGCCGGCCGCTCTCCAGGCTGCAGGCGGCGCCGGCCCGTGCCCCCGGCCTGGTCGCGTGGTACGCGGTGCTGGCGCTGCCCCGATCGGTCCTGGCCGCGCGGATCGCCGAGCGCACGCGGCGGATGCTGGAGGCGGGGCTGGTCGCGGAGGTGCGCAGGCTCCTCGCCGCGGGCGTGGCGCCCGACGCGCCGGGGCTGACCGGCGTCGGATACCGCGAGGTGGTCGCGCACCTCTCGGGTGCGCTGCCCTTGGCCGAGCTGCCAGAGGCGATCGCGGCCGCGACGCGGCGGTATGCCAAGCGACAGGAGACCTGGTTCCGCCACCAGCTGAGGGGCCCGGTCTTGCGGCTCGACGCGGCGGCAGCGCCCGAGGCGCTGGCGCGCGAGGTGCTGGCCCGCTATCGTGCGGCGGCGTCCTGATCCATGCGCATCGGCATCGTCTGCTACCCGACCTACGGCGGCTCCGGCGCCGTCGCCACCGAGCTGGGCCTCGCCCTGGCCCAGCGCGGGCACGAGGTGCACTTCGTCTCGTACGCGCAGCCGTTCCGTCTCCGCGGCTTCTCGGAGCGCGTCACGTTCCACGAGGTGAAGATCGGAGCGTACCCGCTCTTCGAGCACCCGCCGTATTCGCTCGCCCTCGCGGTCATGCTCCACCAGGTGGCGGTGAAGGAGCACCTCGACGTCATCCATGCGCACTACGCCATCCCGCACGCTACCAGCGCGATCGAGGCCAGGCAGCTCATGGGTCCCAACCAGACGGTGGCGGTCGTGACGACGCTGCACGGGACTGACATCACCCTGGTCGGCCAGGACCCCAGCTACCACACGATCACCAAGTACTCGATCGAGCACTCCGACGCGGTCACCGCCGTCTCGGCGTACCTGAGGGACGAGACGTATCGCGCGTTCGGCTGCAGCACGTGCGAGATCGAGGTGATCCCGAACTTCGTGGACCTCGCGGAATTCCGTCCGCGCGAGCCCGGCACCTGCGGTGACGCGGCCGAAGAGAAGACGTTGATGCACATCTCGAACATGCGGCCCGTGAAGCGGCTTCAGGACGTGGTCCGGATCTTCGCCAAAGTGCGCGAGACGATCCCGTCGCGGCTGGTGCTGGTCGGGGACGGCCCCGACCGACCGCTCGCCGAACGCGAGGCGGAGGCGCTGGGCATCGCGTCCCGGGTGCGGTTCCTCGGCAAGGTCGAGGACGTGGCGCAGGCCCTGCGGTGGGCCGACCTGTACCTGCTGCCCAGCGACGTGGAGTCGTTCGGGCTCTCGGCGCTGGAGGCGCTCGCCACCGGCGTCCCGGTGGTCGGCACCGATGCCGGGGGGCTCCCCGAGGTCGTCGAGCACGGCGTGTCCGGCTTCCTCGGCCCCGTGGGCGACGTGGACACCCTGGCCGCGGGCGCGATCTCGCTGCTCGAGAACGGTGCGCGGTGGAAGGCCGCCGCCGCGGCGGCACGTCGGCGCGCGGCTGAGTTCGCCACAGAGCGCGTGGTTCCCCAGTACGAGCGGTTCTATGCGGCGGTCGTGGGCGGCTAGCGCGCTCGCGCTGGTCCGCCCCCGCAACTTGCTGATCGCCGCGGTGGGCGTCGCGGTCGGCGGCTTCCTCGCGCTCGGCCGCGTCGCCTTCCCGGCGGCGCTCCTCTGGGCGATGGCCAGCGCCCTCGGTCTCGGCGGGGCGGGGAACGCCGTGAACGACGTCTTCGATCTCGAGGCCGACCGGATCAATCGGCCGCTCCGGCCTCTGGTGACCGGGGAGCTGTCGCGAGAAGCCGCAATCGCGATCGCGGGCGTGGCCGGCGGGTTCGGGCTCTTCGCCGCGTGGTGGGTGAGCCGCGCGCTGTTCGCGCTGGCGGTCCTCGCCCTCGTCGTGATGCTCGCCTACTCCCCGTGGCTGAAGTCGCGCGGCATCCGCGGCAACCTCGCCGTCGCCGTGGTCGCGAGCCTGCCGCTGGTTTACGGCGCGGTGGCCGCGGGCGACGCGCGTGCGGGACTCGTCCCGTCGGTGCTGGCGGCGCTTCTCCACCTGGCGCGCGAGATCGTCAAGGACATCGAGGACGTGTCCGGGGATCTCGCGCTCGGCCGCCGCACCCTGCCGATCGTCTGGGGGACCGAAGCGGGATTCCTGGCGGCGTCGGGCATCCTGGCCGTCTTCGTGCCGCTGGCCCTGCTGCCCTGGGCCGCGGGCTGGTACGGGTGGCGATACGGGGTCGTGGTGTTGCTGCTCGACGTCGGGCTCGTCGTCTTGGGCGCGCGCCTGGCACGCGGGCGTCTGGTCGGCGGCCGGGCGGCCCTCAAGGTGGCGATGGTCGTCGGCCTCGCGGCCCTACTCTGGGACAGACTCTGATGCACGACTACCTGCTGAGCTTGGCCCTGGGCGTCGTCGAGGGCGTGACGGAGTACCTGCCCGTGAGCTCGACCGCGCACCTCCGCATCTCCGAGGCGCTGCTTGGCGTCAACCTGGGCGACGGTTACTGGAAGATGTACACCATCGTCATCCAGCTCGGCGCCATCTGCGTGCTGCCGATCTACTTCCGCGCGCGGATCGCCCACTTCTTCCGCGGCTTCGCGCGTGCGCGCGAGGAGGGCCGCGCCACGGTGCACCCCTTCACGCTGACCCTCGTAGCCTTCGTCGTCACCGCCGTGCCCTCGCTCCTGCTGACGAAGGTGATCGGGCAGCACTTGGAGAGCCTGGTGGTGATGGGGACGTCGCTGGTGGTGGGCGGCGTGGTGATGTGGGTGGTGGACTGGCTCTTCGCCCGCGGGCGCCTCCGCACGCATACCCCGGAGATGGAGCAGATGACGATGGGGCAGGCGGTGTGGATCGGCTTCTGCCAGATCTTCTCGGGCGTGTTCCCTGGCACGTCGCGCTCGATGGCGACGATCGCCGGGGGACAGCTGGCGGGGATGACGCGCGCCGCCGCGCTGGAGTTCTCCTTCTTTCTCTCGATGCCGACGATGGTCGCGGCGACCGGCTACGACCTCTACAAGACGATGAGAGAAGGGACGGCCTCGGCGCTCGGCGGCGCCGCGATGACGGCGCACGGCTGGGCCGTCCTGGTCCTCGGGTTCGTCGTGTCGTTCGTCGTGGCGTACGGCGTGGTGGCCTGGTTCATCAGCTGGGTGCGTCGCCGCGGCTTCGTGCCGTTCGCGGTCTGGCGCCTCTGCGCGGGTGCGGCGGTGCTGCTCTGGATGACCGGAGGCGCGCGCTGACCGCGCCGCGGTATGACGGTCTCGACGCCGAGGAGATCCGGCGCCGCACCGGCGCGGTGCGCGTCGAGGTGCGGCACTCGGTCGGCTCGGCGCTCGACGTGGCGCACGAGCTGGCGGCCGCCGGCGCGCCCGAGGGCCTGCTCGTGCTGGCGGACGAGCAGACCGCGGGCCGGGGCCGCCAGGGTCGCCGCTGGCACTCTCCGGCCGGGGCGGGCGTGTGGCTCGTCGCGCTCCTGCGGCCCGCGGCCGCGCCCTCGATGGGCGCGCTCGCGATCCGCGTCGGGCTGGCGCTGGTGGCCGCGGTGGCGGAGGTCGCGCCGCGCGCGGCGCCGCGCCTCAAGTGGCCCAACGACCTGATCGTGCGGCACCGGAAGGCCGGCGGGGTGCTCTGCGAGGCGCGGTGGCAGGGCGGGAAGCTGGGGTGGGTCGCCGTCGGGATCGGCGTCAACGTGCGCTTGCCGGTGGCGCCGGCCCTGGCCCACACCGCGATCGCGCTCAAGGCCGCCGAGGCGACGGTGACGCGCGTGCGCCTCCTCGAGGCGCTGGCGCCGCGGCTCTGGACCGCCGCCGCGCCCGCCCTGCTCGATGAGGCGGAACGCGACGCCTTCCTGAGGGCGCGGTGGCACGAGGACGGGGTGGGAGCGGCGGACGCCGGCGCGGTCGGCGTCGACGAGGAGGGGGCCCTGCTGGTCCCCGCGCCCGACGGCTCGCTTGACCGTCGCGTGGTCCCGGCCTAGCCTATGGCTGCTATGCTGCTTGCCCTCGACATCGGGAATACCGAGATCACGGTCGGTCTCTTCGCCGGCGCGGAGCTGGAGCGCAGCTGGCGGTTGACGACCCATCCGCCGCGCACGGCCGACGAGTGGGCGGCCGTGATCCGCGCGCTCTTCGACCAGGCGGGGCTCGACATCACGCGGGTGACCGGGACGATCCTCGCCTCCGTGGTGCCGAGTGCGACCGACGCGATCGCCGACGCGCTCCTGATCGCCACGGGGACGACGCCGGTCGAGATCGGCCCCGAGTCGCCGCTGCCCATCAAGCTCGACGTCGAGGAGCCGATGAGCGTGGGTGCCGACCGCATCGTGAACACGGTGGCGGCCAGCCGGCTCTTCGGCGTGGACACGATCGTGGTGGACTTCGGCACCGCCACCACGCTGGACTGCATCACGAAGGACGGCGTCTTCCTCGGCGGCATCATCGCGCCCGGGCTCAAAACCAGCGGCGAGAACCTGGTGAGGCGCGCGGCGAAGCTGCAGCCCACCGAGCTCGCGCCGCCCGCGAGGGCGATGGGGCGCCGCACCGACGACTGCATCAAGGCGGGGCTGGTCTACGGCGCGGCCGACGCGGTGGACGGGCTCGTGCGCCGGCTCAAGGCCGAGTGGCCCACGCGCGCCGTGCCGAAGGTGATCGCGACCGGGGGCTACGCGTCGCTGGTGGCGAAGTACTCGTCGGAGATCGAGGAAGTGCATCCCGACCTCACGCTCCGGGGCCTGCAGATCTCGCATCAGCTGCTGGGCAGCGGCGGCAAGGCGGCATGAGCGCCGGCGCCCGCACGGTCAACCTCTGGCGGCGGGCCGGGTACCGGTTGTTCCCGGGCGATTCCTTCTCCTACATCCTGCACCTCAGGCCCGCCGAGTGGCCGATCATGGCCGCGCACACGGCGCTCGGCTTCATCCTCGCCGTCGGCCTGGCGCCGATTCTCCACGGTGAGCAGCTGCGCACGGGGCTCTGGGCGCTGCTGATCTGGGTCGTGCTGATGAACGGCGGCACGCTCGCGCTGAACAGCGTGTTCGACAAGGACGAAGGAGATATCGGCTACCTGCGCGCGCCGCCCGCGCCGCCCAGGCATCTGCTCGCGTTCTCGCTGGGCCTCATGGTGCTGGGCCAACTCCTCGCATTCACGCTGCCGGCCGGATACCGGACCGTGTACGCCGTGTGCTTCGTGATGAGTCTGGCCTACTCCGTCCCGCCGCTGCGGTTCAAGGCCGTGGCCGGCGTGGACTGGGTGATCAACATGTGGGGGTTCGGTGCGTTCACGCCGTATGCCGGGTGGGCCGCGACGGGACGGCCGCTGGACCTGACCCACGGCCTGGTCCTGCTGGGCTTCTGTCCCCTGTTCGCGTCGCTCTATCCGCTGACGCAGATTTACCAGTTCGAGGAGGACCGCCGCCGCGGCGACCGCACGCTCGCCCTGATCCTGGGGATGAAGGCGAGCCTGATCGCGGCGATCGTGGCGGCGTTGATCTCGTTCGCGTGTTTCGCGGCGGCTGCGCTCCACCGCGACGCTGCGCTCTGGCAGTGGGTCGGGATCGCCATCGCCCTGGCGGGCTGGCTGTACGTCCTGGTCCCCTGGTATCGCCGGCGCGATGCCATGACGTTTGCCGAGCATCAGCGCGGGTTCTATGCGGCGCTGTCGGCCTGGGCGGTCACCGACGTGGCCGTCCTGCTCGCCTTCGCCGTCTAGCGCGTTCTGCACGGTGCCACACACATGATCGTGGATCTCTCGCATCCGATCGTCCGGGACGGCTTCGTCTACCCGGGGTTCCCGGCCCCCGAGGTCTTCCAGTGGCGGTCGCACAGCCAGAAGGGGCGGCCGTACGCGCCCGGCGTCTCGTTCGCGATGACGCGGGTGAACGCCGTGATGAACATCGGGACCTATCTCGACAGCCCGCTGCACCGCTACGAGAAAGGCCCCGACTTCACGGGCGTGCCGCTCGAGAGGCTGGTGGACCTGCCCGGCGTCGTCGTGGACGCGCGGCGCCGGCCGGGGCGCAAGCTCCCCGTCGCGCTCTTCCCGCGGAAGGAGCTGCGGGGCAAAGCGGTGCTGATCCTCACCGGGTGGGCGGCGCGCTGGAACACGCCGCGCTACACCGAGCCGGGCCCGTTCCTCGGCAAGGAAGCCGGCGCGGCGCTCGTGGACGCGGAGCCCACGCTGGTCGGGATCGACTGCATGAACATCGACGACACGGAAGACGGAGAGCGCCCGGCGCACACCCTGCTGCTCGGCGCGAAGATCCCGATCTGCGAGCACCTCTGCAATCTGGAGAAGCTGGTGGGGAAGCGGTTCCGCTTCTCGGCCGCGCCGCCCGCCTGGGCGGGTGTGGCGAGCTTCCCCGTGCGCGCGTTCGCCATCGTGGAGTGAGGTGGAGGCGTATGCGGCTCGTCGACATTCCGTTTCAGGCGACCGACTGGACGAGCGTTCCTCCCACGACGCACCCGGGAGCCCCGGGCGTCGCGGTGTGGCGCACCAAGCAGCACGGCGATCTACGGGTGCGCATGGTGGATTACTCGCCCGGCTATGTTGCGGACCATTGGTGCAGCAAGGGACACGTGCTCCTGGTCCTCGAGGGGGAGCTCCACACCGAGCTCAAGGACGGCCGGGTGGTCGTCCTGCGTCCGGGCATGAGCTACGAGGTCGCCGATGGCGCCGCTCCGCACCGCAGCGCCGCGCCCACCGGCGCGAAGCTCTTCGTGGTCGACTAGGCGCGCACCGGGAGACTGAGATGAAGAAGGAATGGCTCTGGGGACCCGGCAGGATCGCGCCCGAGCACGAGGGCCTCGCCAAGCGGGAGTATCTCGACCGATTGGCGTCGGCTCGGGCGGATTACCTCGCCAAGCTCCTGCAGCATCTGCCGCCGGAGGACGTGCCGTGCCTGTGCCGGCTGGAGCGGGCCAGGTTCTCCCTGCTCGCGGAGCTCGACCAGGTGCCGGAGGACGAGTTCCGACGTTCCCCGCAGACGGGCTGGTCGCTGGCGGACCTCGCGGCGCACCTGCTGACGCACGAGGAGAAGAACGTGGATCCCGAGGTCAACGAGACGCTGCAGCACATGGCGGAACATGAGGAATCGCACCTGCGTCAGGCGCAGAGGATTCTCCAGGAGCTGCGCGCGCAGGGCGATTGAGTCCACCTTCACTGCCGTGGGAGATTCGATGAGCGACAAATCACCAGCCCCGGATGCCCTCGTCGCCAGCGCGCTCTCGGTGTCGCTGACCGTCAAGGACCTGCAGAAGAGTCTCGTCTGGTACCGCGACGTGCTGGGCTTCTCGGAGGTCCGGCGGATCGAGCGCGACGGCAAGCTTCGCGGCGTATCGCTGCAGGCCGGCGAGGCGCGGATCGCGATCAATCAGGACGATGGGGCGAAGGGTTGGGACCGGGTGAAGGGCGAGGGGTTCTCGCTCAACATCACCCTGAGCCAGAACATCGATACCGTCGCCAGGGGGATCAAGGAGCGCGGCGGCGTCCTCGATTCCGAGCCCGCCGACATGCCGTGGGGCGTGCGGATGTTCCGGCTGCGCGACCTTGACGGCTACAAGTTCGGGATCTCGTCGCCGCGTCCGGCCTGACTGACTCGTGGGCGCCGTGAGCGCGGTGCACCGAGCCGGTTAGGGAGGCCGCTATGTTCGTTCTGGCCCGCACGATCACATACGCCGCGCTGTTCATCGCGTTCGTCCTGCTGTACCTGCCCGCGCGCGTGCTGCAGTGGGCGGGGGTCGGCCGGCCAGCGACCTTCGGCGTGTCGCAGGGCGTTGCCCTCGCCGTAGGAGCCGTCGGCGCGGCGATCGCGCTCTGGTGCGTCTTCGCGTTCGCCGTCGGGGGGCGAGGCACGCCGGCGCCGTTCGATCCGCCGCGCCGGCTCGTCGTGCGGGGGCCGTATCGGCGGGTGCGCAACCCGATGTACATCGGGGCCGCCGTGGCCCTGGGCGCGGCGGCGCTCTACTACCAGTCGCTCGCGCTCCTGGCCTTCACGGCTGGCTTCCTGCTCGTGACGCACCTGTTCGTGATCGGATACGAAGAGCCGACGCTGCGCGGGACGTTCGGCGAGCAGTACGACGCATACTGCCGGGAAGTGCGGCGGTGGCTGCCGAAGCTGAGCTGACGCGACCCGCGGCCTGGGTCCGCTACGTTCTGTTCTCGGCGCTGGTTGGGTTTCTGGCGATCCCGCTCCACGAGCTCGGGCACGTCATCGGCTACCGGCTGCTGGGGGTCGCGGCCACGATGTCGTATGCGCGTGAGATCGTTCCTCCGGGTGAGCCGGAGCGGTTTCTGGGCGTGGCGGGAGGGCCGCTCCTCACGACGCTGGTCTGCTTCGGCGCCATCGCGCTCGTCTATCGGAGGAAGTGGCTGCCGGCCTCGTACGCCGTCGCGGTGATCGCGAGCCTCGACCGGATCATCCTGTACGGGATGCAGTGGCGCCAGCTCCTCGTGCTGCATCGCGTTTCGCCCGGCATGGACGAGAGCAGGATGGCGGCCCTGATCGGCGCGAGTCCGTTCTTCTGGTACGTGGTGTTCACCCTTGCCTGCGTGGTCGCGTGGACGCTCATCGTCCGCTCGCTCAGCTACGGACGTCTCAAGAGCGCGCTCGTGTGCGTGATCCCGGTCGCGATGTTCGTCGCCGGAGCGGCCATCGGGGTGTTCGTCATCGAGCGGCTGGTGTTCCCCCAGCAGTTCCACACGCAATTCGGCTCAGCGGCGCCGACACGGTGCGCGGGAGAGGCGGCATGAAGGACGAGGTGTTGCAGCGGGCGGTCCAGCACGCGCTGTCGGGCGAAGGCGCCCACGTCGAGGTGAACGAGGTCTTCAAGGGGCTGGACTGGAAGCGCGCCGGCGAGCGCCCGGCGGGCGTCGCGCACTCGGTGTTCGAGACGCTGAACCACATCAGCTTCTGGCAGGATTGGGCGGTCCAGTGGCTCGACGGCGAGGATCCGGCCATCCCGAGGCACGCCGCCGGGAGCTGGCCCGGGGGTCGCGCGCCGGCATCGGCGGGCGAGTGGACGCGGGCCCGCGCGCGGCTGGGGAAGGGACAGCGCGAGCTGGCGAAGCGGGTGCGCGGGGCCGTCCGGTCCGCCGAGGGCTGTGGCAAGACGCCGCTGGAGATGCTCCACACCATCGGGGCGCACAACAGCTATCACGCGGGCCAGGTGGCGCAGCTCCGTCAGATGCTGGGATGCTGGCCGCCGCCTTCCGGAGGCGTGACCTGGTAGCGGTGCCGTGACGCCCAAGTTGCGCGTCTTCCTTCTCACCGCCGTGCCGCTGGTGGCGCTGGACGTCGCGACGAAGGAGCTGGCGATGCGGGCCCTCCGGCCGTTCGTGCCGCATCCGGTGCTGAGCGACTGGTTCCGCCTGACCTTGGTGTACAACCGCCACGGAGCGATGGGACTGACGCTGGGCTCGCTTTCGCGTGTCGTGTTCGGGACCCTGGCCCTGGCCGCGCTCGGCGTGCTGGGCGTGCTGCTCAGGCGCGCGGCCCCCGCCGACCGCCTGCGGGCCGCGGCGCTCGGACTCCTCGTGGCGGGGGCGGCCGGCAATCTCTGGGACCGTTTGCGCTGGAGCCAGGGCGTGGTGGATTTCATCGACGTCGGCCTGGGACGCTATCGGTTCTGGACCTTCAACGTCGCGGATTCCGCGCTGACCGTCGGTGTGCTGGCGCTGGCCATCCTGATGTGGCGCGAGGACGCGGCCCGCGCGCGCCGGGGCGCTTCCGGCGCGACGCCCTGAAGGCGCCTCGGGTTGCCGCCGGCGCGCGGGCGGCACCATCTTACCGCTCCCATGGCCATCACCCTCGAGCCCGACGAGCGCAAGCAGGCGGTCGCCTCGATCCGCCGCTACTTCGCCGAGGACTGGGACCAGGACGTCGGCGACCTCAGAGCCGGCCTCCTCCTCGACTATTTCCTGAAGGAGATCGGCCCGTCCGTGTACAACCGGGCGATCGGCGATGCCCAGGGGTACTTCCGGGATCGGGTGGTGGATCTGGAAGGGACCTGCTTCGAGAAGGAGTTCGGGTTCTGGCCGCCGCCGTCGCAGCGCAAGCGCGGGTAGAGCGGCCCTGACGATCGAACCGACGCGCGGCGGAGCTGCCGCGGGAGGCATCTGATGGCGGACGCGGTGTCCCGGTCGAAGAGCGCGGCCAAGGTCGGCGTCGGCTTCGGCACGGCGCTGGCGATCACGATCTCGTGGACCTCGAACAAGTCGATCCTGTGGGTGATCGTCCACGGAATCCTGGGCTGGATCTACGTCATCTACTACCTGATCCGGTACTACTGAGAGGCCCTGACGTGCGCGTCGTCATCTTCGGTGCAACCGGGATGGTCGGGGCCGGCGCGCTGCTCGAGTGCCTCGATGACGCGCGGGTGGATTCGGTGCTCGCCGTCGTGCGCCGCCCCACCGGCCTCACGCACGCGAGGCTCACCGAGGCGGTGCATTCCGACTTCTTCGACTACGGCGGCCTGCGCGCGCGCTTCGCGGAGTGCGACGCCTGCTTCTTCTGCCTCGGCGTGTCGTCGGCCGGGATGGACGAAGCCGCGTACCATCGCCTGACCTACGATCTGACCCTCGCCGCGGCCCGGGCGCTGGTCGAGGCCAACCCGCGCATGACGCTCTGCTACGTGTCCGGCCAGGGCACCGACAGCACGGAGCACGGGCGCTCGATGTGGGCGCGGGTCAAGGGAAAGACGGAGAACGCACTGCTCGCGTTGCCCTTCAAAGCCGCGTACATGCTGCGCCCCGGATTCATCCAGCCGCTCAGGGGCGTGCGGTCGCGGACTACGCTCTACCAGGCCTTTTACTCGGCGCTCGGATTCCTCCTCCCCGTGCTGCGGCGGCTGGCGCCCGACCAGATCACGACGACGGTGAACGTGGGACGGGCGCTGATCCGCCTGGCGGGCGAGGGCTACGGCAGCCGCATCGTCCTGGCAGCGGACATCAACCGCCTGGCGGCAATGTGAGCCAGCCGACCCCGCCGGGCGCGCCGGGCGAGAGCGCCGCCCCGCCCCTTGCGACGGACCGGGCGCTGCGCTTCATCGCCGTGTACAAGTTCTGCAAGACGGCGCTGATGGTGGCGCTCGGGCTCGGCACCCTGCGGCTCCTCAATCCCGAGGTGGCGGCGTGGGCCGACCGGTGGGCGGCCGCGCTCGCGCTCCGCCACGACCGCCGGCTGCTGGGCCTGCTCATCGGCACGGTAAGCGGTTTGAGTCCGCACCGGCTCTACGAGCTCGCGATCGGCTCTTTCGCCGTGGCACTGCTGTTCGCCACGGAGGGCGTCGGGCTCTGGTTGGAGAAGCGGTGGGCGGAGTACCTGACGGTGGTGGCGACGACCCTCTTCGTGCCCATCGAGATCGTCCAGCTCGCACGCCGCGTCACGGTGACGCGCTCCTCAGCGCTGCTGATCAATCTGGCCGTCGTGGCCTTCCTGGTCTATCTCCTGCGCCGCGCAGAGGCCGGCCGGACGGCCTAGGCGTCCGATTCAGCAGGTCAGCCTCCCGGCACGCCCCAGCGCCGGCCCATACCGAGCAGCAGCGCGGCGTAAAACGCGGCGATCGCGGCGACGGTCCCGATCGTGACGGCCGCCGCGCGCACGGCCAGGAGCGCCTGCTGCCGCCCGGCGGTCAGGGATCCGGTCGCCTCGAGCACGCGCAGGCGCTGCGTAGCCAGCCCCCACACGCCGAGCGCGGAGATGCTGACGAACGGCATCGCGAGCAGCCACAGGCGGGGGAGGAAGACGGCGAGGCCGGCGGCGTCGAGCCATCCCACGATCGCCCAGGCGGCGAGGAGCCGCCGGTCGGCGCGGCTCGCCCAGCGGGCAAGCGCCAGGTACACGTTCTCTGCGGGGTGGGACGCCGAAACGGTGACGACCGGCAACGGAGCGCTCATCGTGGAGCCTCCCGGCAAACGCCGATACTGGCTAACCTATCGTGAAGCCGAGCCGCGGTCCAGCATCCGCCGTCCACTGCCAGGGGAGTCCAATGCCCGCCAAACCCCCATCCACGGTCTCCGCCTTTCTCGCCGGCCAACCGGCGAGTCGCCGCACGGAGTTGCAGGCGGTCCTGGCGGTGGTCCGCAAGAACCTGCCCGCCGGGTACGAAGAGGCCGTGGTCAAGGGCATGGTGGTCTGGCAGGTGCCGCTCGCCCGGTACCCGGACACCTACAACGGGCACGCGCTCTGGTACGCCGCGCTCGCGGCGCAGAAGAACTACCTCTCGCTCTATCTGATGAATGCCTACGGCGATCCCGGGGTCGCCCGACGTCTCAAGGAGGGCTTCAAGGCCGCCGGCAAGAAGCTCGACATGGGGAAGTCGTGCGTCCACTTCAAGATGGCGGACGACCTCGCGCTGGACGCGATCGGCGAGGCGGTCGCGAGCACCCCATTGGCCCGGTGGGTTGCGGCCGCCATGGCGGTCCGTCGCAAGCGCTGAGCGGCTACTTCCCCAGCACGAACCCCACGAACACTTCGCGCTCCGCCGCTGGCTGGTACGAGTTGCCGTCGGGGTCGGGCTCCGTGTACCCCATGTACTGCACGGCGAAGATGTTCCGTACTTCAGCCGTGATCGCCGCCCGCGTCCGCCCCACGTTCACCCGCCAGGCGAGCCGCGCGTGGAGCAGGGTGTAACCCTCCACCGATGCCGCGTTGCTGGGGTCCACGTACCAGCGGCTGACCGTTTCGCTGGTCAGGCCGACCGTGGCGGGGCCGATGGTGTAGGCGCCGTCGGCCACGAGGCGGTGCTCCGGCGAGTTGGGCAGCCAGTGCCCGTTGACGTCGCCGTATGCGCTCACCGAGTTCGTGTACTTGAAGTCCGACCAGGTGTACGCGAGCCGCAGCAGCAGCGGAGAGACCGGCGCCCAGGCGACGGACGCCTCGACGCCGTACCGCCGGCTCGAGCCCGCGTTGCGGTAGAACGTCTCCAGCGGGCGGCTCGCCACGCGATACCGGTCGAAGTCGTTGTCCGTGTTGAGACGGAAGGCGCCGACGTCGAAGACAACGGTGCCCACCGCGCCGCGCGCCCCCACTTCCGCGCCCAGGGACGTGGCCGCCTTCAGGTTCTGGTTGAACCCTCCGATGCGGTCCGGGTTCGCGGACAGCTCCTCGGTGGCCGGGGGCAGGAAGCCCTGGCCCACGTTCCCGTAGAAGCTCAGCGCCGGTGTCGGGTTCCACGTGAGGCCGCCGCGCACGGTCCAGGCCCAGAAGTTGGCGTTGCCCGAGAGGTCCACGCCGCCCGACTTGAGATGGTCGGTGAGCTTGTTCCCCACGTAGTCGTACCGGACGTTCAGCATCACGCCCCACTGCCGGCTCAGGTCCACCCGATCGAGCGCGAACACGCCGGCGCCCGACTGGCCGAACGTCTGGTCGCTGAGCTTGTCCGGCCCCTCGACCGCGCCACCGAGGTTGGCGTGCGTGTAGTCGTCGATCGACTGCCACTGGAGATCGGTGCCGACGCTCAGGTGATGCTGCAGGGCGCCGGTCGCTCGCTCGATGGTGTACTGCAGGGTCGCGCCGGGCGAGTCCATGGAGCGGTGGTCCACCGACGAGGGGACCGATTCCCTCCACGCCGTGTGACGCAGGAAGACGTCGCCGGAGATGCTTTGCGCCCCGCCGAGATCCCACGTGCCCACGACACCGCCGACCACGCGCTTGGTGTCCTGGTACTCGTTGTAGGTCAGGGCATCGGGGTTGGCCTGCCGGCGGTCCTGCGCGAGCCAGGTCAGGTTCAGGCCTTCGGCGTTCTGGTTGAAGTAGGTCGTGTAGCCGAGGATCGGCGTCAGGTGCAGCGATGCCGACGGGCTCCAATGGGCCTTGAAGTACAGGTTGTCGCCGTGGAAGGCGGTGTGGACGCGATACCCGTCGCCGGTGTTGTGCGTGTACGACATCCGGTAATTGACGTCGCCCAGCGTCCCGCCCATCTCCGCGGAGCCGCGCCAGAAGCCGTTGGAGCCGTAGGTGCTGGACAGGTCGCCGTGCGCCGGGGCTGCCGCGCCGTCGGCCGTCGTGATGTTGATGACCCCCGCGGCGGAGCCCCCGCCGTAGAGCGACCCGGCCGGCCCGCGCTGCACCTCGACCTGGCTCACCGTGGGCCAGTCGATGTCGTACAGATCGGGCGCGAAGCCGGTGGGATCGTTCAGCGGCAGCCCGTCGAGGAGAATGCCGATGCCGCGGATCCCGGTCTCGGCGAGGATGCCCTGGCCGCGGCTCTCGAGATGCACGCGCTTGCCGTCGGCCTGATTCTCGACGCGAATGCCGGGCACGAGCATCATCGCCTCGTCCACCGCGATGCCGCGGGGCAGGTCGAGCTGCTCGGACCCGACGACCTTGATGGCGGCGGGGTCGTCCGTCAGCGGGATGGTGAGTCGGGGAGCGGTGACGACGATCGCCGGCAGCACCACGGTGTCGCGGCGGACTGGTACGTCCTGGGCGGCCGCGGGCCGCGGCAGCAGGAACAGAAGGAGCGAAAGAACGGGAGTCGGTTTCATCCTCCCAATATTCTGCATCCACGCGGTCCGAAAAAGGCGGCGCGCATTCGGCTTTATCGCGCAAGCGGAAGCGATGCAGTCGGGGTGTGGACAGCGATGCGCCCGGGTGTTCACCTTCCGGGATGGAGCTGCGGGCCGTGGCACTGCTGTTCGACCTCGACGGAGTCCTGGTGGACTCGCGCGCGGTGGTGGAGCGCACCTGGCGGCGCTGGGCGGCCCGGCACGGCCTCGATGCCGGACCGCTGCTGGCCGTCGCCCACGGGCGACGGATCAGCGACACACTGAAGGCCGCCGTGCCCCACCTCGATCCGGCGCGGGAGGTGGCGTGGCTCGACGCCACCGAGCTGGAGGACCTCGAGGGCGTGGTCGCGGTGCCGGGGGCGGTGGCGCTGCTTGAGTCTCTGGGGGACCAACGGTGGGCAGTCGTCACCTCCTGCAGCCGGGAGCTGGCCGCGCGGCGGCTCTCGCGCGCCGGACTCCCGCTGCCGCCGCTGCTCGTCACCAGCGAGGATGTGGCGCGGGGCAAGCCGGCTCCGGACGGTTATCTGCTCGCTGCCCGCCGGTGCGGTGCGACGCCGGCCGCGTGCCTCGTGTTTGAGGACGCGCCTCCGGGCATCGCCGCGGCCCGCGCCGCCGGCTGCCGGGTCGTCGCACTATGGACGACGCACGCGCCGGGACGGCTGGGCGGGGCCGTGGCGGTCGTTCCTGACCTCCGGTCCGTCGCGTTGCGGCCCGACGGCGGGGGTCTCGTCGTCAGCATCGCCTGACCGGGACCGCGCCTGTGCCCCGACGCCGCTCTCCGCTACTGTTCGCGCTATGATGCCGCTCCTCCGATCGCTCGGTCGCTCGCCCGTCCGCATCACTCCCGTGGGTCTCGGCTGCTGGCAGTTCTCCGAAGGAGGGGGCCTCGGCGGCAGCTATTGGCCGACACTGCCGGTCGAGGTGGAGAACCGGATCGTCGCCGTCTCGCTCGCGGCCGGGATCAACTGGTTCGACACGGCGGAGATGTACGGCGCCGGGCGCTCGGAGGCGGCGCTGTCGCGGGCGCTCGTCGCCGCCGGCCGGAAGAACGGCGACGTGATCGTGGCGACCAAGTGGATGCCATTGCTGCGCACGGCAAGATCCATCGCGAAGACGATCGGCGAGCGGCACGCCCGGCTCGCCCCGTTCGACATCGATCTGCACCAGATTCACCAGCCGATCGCCCTCGCCACGACGGCCGCGCAGATGGACGCGATGGCCGACCTCGTGGCGGCCGGAGCCATCCGCACGGTCGGCGTGAGCAACTTCTCGGCCCGGCGGATGCGCGCGGCGCACGCGGCGCTGGCGGCCCGAGGGCTCCCCCTGGTCTCGAACCAGGTGCGCTACAGCCTCCTCGACCGCCGGATCGAGACGAACGGCGTGCTCGCCGCCGCCGCCGAGCTGGGCATCACCGTCATCGCCTATTCGCCGCTTGCCCAGGGCATCCTGTCGGGGAAGTACCATCGGGACCCGGATCTGATCCGGACGCGGTCCGGACCGCGGCGATGGCTGGGCAACTTCCGGCGCCGCGGCCTGGAGCGGAGCCGCCCGCTGGTCGCGGCGCTCGAGGAAGTCGCGTCTGCGCACGGCGCCACGCCGTCGCAGGTGGCGCTGAACTGGCTGGTGAACGCGCACGGCGAGACCGTGGTGGTGATCCCGGGCGCGACGTCGGCGGCCCAGGCCGAGGAGAACGGCGGCTGCCTCGGCTTCACGCTCACAGAACTTGAAGTCCGTCGCCTGGACGAACTGTCCCGGCAATTCCGGTAGCCGGGGCCGGGTTGGAGCGCCCGCCCTAACGGCTGACTGACGCCAGTCTCCATATTGGGGCCGACCCTCCGGGAGGCCCCGTGCTACACCTCGTGCTCGCCGCCGCGCTCGTCTTTCAGGAGCCGCAACAGCCACCAGCGCCACCCCCACCGGACACAACCCAGGGGGCGCTGCGCGTCTACCTCGACTGCGGCCTCTGCGACCTCGACTTCCTGCGGACGGAGATGACGTTCGTGGACTGGGTGCGGGACCGGCACGACGCGCAGGTGTACCTACTGGTGAGCACGCAGGGCACGGGCGCGGGCGGGACGGAGTACACCCTCACGCTCATCGGGCAGCAGCAGTTCGAGGGGCGCGCCGACACGCTGCGCTACGTGTCGCGGCCGGCTGAGCCGGACGACGCCGTGCGCCGCGGCCTGGCCCACATGATGGCGCTTGGCCTGGCCCGCTACGTGGCGCAGACGCCCCTGGCAGAGGAAGTGGAGGTCCGGCGTCGCCCGGCGGCGCCTGGCGGACCTCCCGGTCAGCGCGCACGGCAGCACGATCCCTGGAACTACTGGGTGTTCAGACTTAGCGGCACGGCGAACCTGTACGGCGAGGCGTCGTACAGGTACTCGTACCTCTACTACACCCTCTCTGCGAATCGGATCACGGATCGGTGGAAGCTCAGCTTCAACGGCACCCAGAGCGAAAACACCACGAAGAACCAGACCACCGACACCTCGTGGTACGTCTACAAGACCCACAGCTACTACTACTCGGGCCTGGCTGTCCGAAGTCTGGGCACTCACTGGTCGGCCGGGCTGAAGACCGGCGCCAACTCGTCCACCACATACAATCGAGACTGGAACGTCTCCGGTGGCCCGGCCATTGAATACGACGTGTGGCCGTATTCCGAATCCACGCGCCGGTTGTTGCGGATCAACTACTCACTCAACATCGAGCACGACAAGTACGACACGCTCACGGTGTACCAGCGGACCGCGGAGACGCTCCTGAGCCACTCGCTGGAGGTCCAGCTCACGTCCGTTCAGCGCTGGGGGACGTTGAGCTTGGACTTCAGCGGGAACCAGTACCTGCGCGATCTCCGGCTCTGGGACTATGGCCTGTCCGGCGGGTTCAACCTGAACCTGGTGCGCGGGCTGTCCTTCAGCGGGTACGTGAGCTACCAGCGCATTCAGGACCAGCTGTACCTGCCGGCGGCGCAGGCCACGCCGTACCAGATCTTGACGCACCAGGTCCAACTGCCGACGAGCTACTACTACTCGACCTATGTCGGGCTGAGCTACACCTTCGGCTCGATCTTCAACAACATCGTCAACCCGCGGTTCGGGAGCAGCGGCGGCTCCACGATGACCATCTCGTTCTGACCGGCGCCGGCTATGCGGCAGGACTCGAGCTGCGCGCGGGCCTGGACCCGCGCAGGAAGCCGAACGCCTCCCGGGGGACGAAGCGGAGCATGAGCAGGGCGACGACGATCAGCCCGTAGGTGGTCGGCTCGCCGAGGTCGGCCTTCACTCCCCACACGAAATGGATGATGCCGCCGAGCGCGGCGACGTAGACGAGGGCATGGAGCTGTGCCCACCGCTTCCCGAGGCGCCGCACCATCCGGCTGCTTGAGGTAATGGCGAGCGGGATCATCAGCAGGAAGCTTGCGAACCCCACCGTGATGTAGGGCCGCTTCACGATGTCCTTCCAGATGTACCGGAGCGCGAAGAACTGGTCGACCCCCAGCCACACGAGGAAGTGCAGGCAGATGTAGCCGAAGGCGAAGAGCCCGAGCATGCGCCGGTAGCCGCCGAGCCAGTTCCAGCCCGTGAAGCGGCGCAGCGGCGTGACCGCAAGGGTGACGACCAGCAGGATCAGGCCCGCCTGGCCGGTGCGGAGCTCCGAGGCGCGGATCGGATCGGCGCCGAGATGGCCGCCGAACAGGTCCGCGAGGAGCAGGGCGAGGGGAAGCAGGCAGGCGAGGAATACGGCGACCTTCGCCGCCTTCCTCATGGTCTTGGGGCTCGGCACGGCGTCAGAAGTAGCGCCGGAGATCCATGCCGGCGTAGAGCGACGCGACCTGGTCGCCGTAGCCGTTGAACATCAGCGTCGGGCGGCGGAGGAACTCCCCGATGCGCCGCTCCCGCGCCTGGCTCCAGCGCGGGTGGTCCACCGTGGGGTTCACGTTGGCGTAGAACCCGTACTCGTTCGGCGCCGCGACGTTCCAGGTGTTGGCGGGCTGCTCCTCCACGAACCGGATCCGGACCAGCGACTTGGCGCTCTTGAAGCCGTACTTCCACGGCACGTGGATGCGCAGCGGCGCGCCGCTCTGGTTGGGGAGGCCGCGGCCGTACAGGCCGGTCACGACCAGCGTGAGCGGGTGCATCGCCTCGTCCATCCGGAGCCCCTCGACGTATGGCCACGGCAGGACGCCGCTGCGCTGGCCGGGCATCTGCTGCGGGTCGAGCAGGGTGGTGAACTCGACGAACTTCGCCAGTGACGTCGGCTGAAACCGGCTGATCAGATTGCGGAGCGGGAACCCGTTCCACGGGATGACCATGGACCAGCCCTCGACGCAGCGGTGGCGGTAGACGCGCTCCTCGATGGTCTGGCGGTGCAGCAGGTCGTCGAGGTCGTAGTGCCCCGGCTTGGCCACGAGGCCCGAGACCTCGACCTTCCACGGGCGGGTCTTGAGGCTCCCGGCGTACTTCGCCGGGTCCTCCTTGTCCGTCCCGAACTCGTAGAAGTTGTTGTAGTGGGTGATGTCCTCGTACGAGTTGGGCTTGTCGTCGGCGGGGCGGGCGAGCGGGGCGGCGCGGCCGGCGGCCGGCACAGCCAAGTCGAGCGCCGCGGCTGATGCGGCCGCGATGAACTCCCGGCGGCCGAAGTAGAGCTTCTCCGGCGTGATCTCGGACGAACGGATGTCGGGTGCCCGGCGAATGAGCACGAGTAGCTCCGGCGACAGGATGGGCTTGAGATCGAGTTCCTACAATAATACGACGTGGGCGGCTGCGGGTTCCCGGCTAGTTTGACAGGGCCGCGCTCGGGGCGTAACGTCGCCGTGTGCTGTTACTCAAGTTCATCCAGCAGCTGATCGGCACGCTCAACTCCGACGGGACCCCTCGCCAGGTGGCTGCGGGGATCGCGTTGGGGGCGGTGTTCGGCCTGACGCCGCTGATGAACCTGCACAACCTGGTGCTGTTCGGCCTCGCCCTGATCCTCAACCTCTCGATGGCGGGCGTCTTCCTGGGGTGGGCGGTCTTCGTCCCCGTCGGCTTCGCCCTCGATCCGCTGTTCGACGCCATCGGCAAGGCCCTGCTCGGTGCAGACGTGCTCCGGCCGCTCTGGACCAGCCTCTACAACATGCCGGTCGTGCCGTTCACCAACTTCAACAACTCCGTGGTCCTCGGCAGCTTCGTCTTCTGGCTGGTGACGCTCGTGCCGTTCTACTTCCTCTGGAAGTGGGCGGTGATGCGCTACCGGGAGAAAGTGTACGAGCGGCTCAAGAAGATGCGCTTCTTCCAGCTGATAACGGCGTCGAAGCTGTACACCACGTACCGCTCGTTCACGCGGTTCGTCCCGTGAAGCTCTTCCGCTGGAAGGCCCTGATCCCGCTGGCGCTGTTCTTCGCCGTCGTCGTGCTGGCCTGGGTCCTGTTCGTTGACCGGCTGATCAAGCTGGGCATCGAGGCCGGTGGCACGGCCGTCAACGGGGCGCGGGTGGAGCTCGCCTCGGCGCGGCTCCGGCTCTTCCAGGGCGACCTGCGGTTGCGCGGCCTCCAGGTGACGGACGCCGACCAGCCGATGCGCAATCTCTTCGCCGTGGACGAGATCGAGCTGGACCTCGGCCTCCGTGCGCTGCTGGAGAAGAAGTTCGACGCGGAGACCGTGGCCGTGCGGGGGCTGACGTTCGGCGGCGCCCGAAAGACGTCGGGGGCGCTGCCGAAGCGCGCCGCCAAGACGGCCCCCGCCGCCCAGACGCGAGACACGGTGCAGGGCTGGGCGCACAAGCTCCCGATCCCCTCGCTGGATCTGGGGAGCCTCGGCAAGGCACTCGACATCAAAGGCGTCAGCCCCGACAGCCTCCAGTCGCTGGCGCAGGCGCGGGCCCTGGTCGGGTCCGGCGACTCGCTCAAGACCGCGTGGGACGGGAAGCTGGCCGCGGCGAACCCGCGGCCGGTGATCGATTCGGCGCAGGCGCTGGCGAAGCGGCTTTCGGGGACGGACATCCGGCGGCTGGGGCTCTCCGGAGCGCGCGACGCGGCCGCATCCATCCGCTCAGAGCTGACGGCGATCAAGGGCGCCCGCGATCGGCTCACGTCACTGCAGAACGACGTGACCGGGCAGATAGCCTCGCTCCGCTCGCGCGCCGCGGCGCTCGACCAGGCGCGGGCGGCCGACTACGGGTACGCGCGCCGTCTCGTCAAGGTGCCGTCGCTCGATCCCAAGGACCTCGCGACGTCGCTCGTGGGACCCGCGGCGCTGCAGCGGATGGTGCCCCAACTCGCCTACCTGCACATCCTCGACCACCGGATCCCGCCGGGCATCAAGCCCCAGCGCCAGGCAGGTCCCAAGCGTGCCCGGATGGCGGGGACGACCTTCGTCTTCCCCAAGGCGCACCGCTATCCCGCGCTGCTGCTCGAGTTCGCCGAAGGCACGTTCACCCTCCCCGGGCGCACCACGGCGGCGGGCGATTACATCGCGCGCCTGACCGGCGTCACCACGGAGCCGGCCGTCTACGGCAAGCCGCTGACCTTCCTCGCCGACCGGGCGGGCGCTGTGGCCGTGGGGCCGCAGCGCATCCACATCGCGGGGACGATTGACCGGACGGGGGAGGTTCCGCGCGACTCCGTGGTGGCGGATCTGACGGGCGTCGGCCTTCCAACGCTGGACATCGCGGCGGCCGGTGCGCGGGTGGACCTCCGGACCGGCGTTCAGGACATCTCCTTCTCGCGCGTCGGCGACAGCATCACCGGCCGATGGTTCGTGCACTCCGACAGCGTCACCTGGTCGCGGCACGCCGACAGCGCGGCGGCCCCCGCGGCGTCGGCGCCCATCGGGAGCCGGGCCTGGCTGGACGCACTCGTCTGGGGCGCCGTCTCGTCGCTCAAGGACGTGGAAATCGAGGCGCGGATCCATGGCCGCTTCGCCTCGCCCGGCTTCGACGTCTCGTCCAACATCGGCGGCGCGGTGTCTCGTGCCCTGGGCCAGGCGGTCGCCGCCGAATTGGGCCGCGCCGAGACGATGGTCCGGGCCAAGGTCGACAGCCTGGTCGGCCCGCAGGTCAGCGCCGCGCGTGCCCGACTCGCGGGCCTCGATGCGGGCCCCCTCAAGGCCCTGACGGACGATCGCTCCCAGCTCGACGGGGTGCAGGCGCAGCTCGAGCAGCGGCTGCGCAGCCTGGCGGTGCCCGGAATTCCGGGTCTGAGGCCGTGAGGCTCCTTCTCCTCAGCAACTCGAAGAACGTCGGCCGTCAGTATCTCGAGCACGCCGAAGCGCCGATCCAGGACTTCCTCGCACGGGGCGTCCGGAAGGTCCTCTTCGTGCCCTACGCCGCGGTGCGTGTGACGTGGGACGATTTCGCGGCCACGGTGCGGAAACGCTTCGGAGAACTCGGCTACGGTCTGGAGTCCGTGCACGCCGCCGCGGACCCCGCGTCGGAGGTGATGCACGCCGAGGCGATCGTCGTGGGAGGTGGGAACACCTGGCACCTGCTCGACGCGCTGTGCCGGACGGAGCTGCTCGAGGCGATCCGCGAGCGCGCCCTCGCCGGCACCCCGTACATCGGCTGGAGTGCGGGGGCGAACATCGCCGGGCTCACGATCAAGACCACGAACGACATGCCGATCGTGCTGCCGCCGCGCGTGGACGCGCTCGCGCTGCTCCCGTTCCAGCTGAATCCGCACTACACGGACGAGGTGATCCCCAACCACGCGGGGGAAACGCGCGCCGAGCGGCTGCTCGAGTTCGTCGCCCTGAATCCCGGCGTGCCGGTCGTGGGTCTGAGGGAAGGGAGCATCCTCCGGGTGGAGGGCTCCGACCTCACGCTCCTCGGCGAGAAACCCGCCCGCCTCTTCGTCAGCGGCAAGGAGCCGGCCGAATACGCGCCGGGCGGATCGCTCCAGTTCCTGATGCGCTGAGCTGTTCCAATCGGAACAGCTGTGTGTGCCCACTCGCGCAACTGCCCTGCGCGCCGAATATCCTGCTCTTTCGATCCCCAATTCCCAATCCCCAACCGCCGTAACGTCTTACGCGCGATCCGGTGATTCCGGGCCAGCGTGGTCCCGGACCTGCCCTAGAGTAATGCCGGAAGACGTGAAGCACAGGCAGAACCTGACGCAGGAGCAGCCATGACGCATCCGAACGAAACTCACGAGCCCATCGCCCACGGTCCCTCAGCCACCGTGCCGAGCCGCGGGCTGGATCTGCCCGCTGCGGTCGCGATCTCCTGGTCGCTGGCCGGTGGAATGCTCCTTGGCGGCGCGGCCGTCGTGGCGCTGATCCTCACCAACCAGATGAGCGGCCACCTGCTGCTCATGGCCAGCGCGACGCTGTTCGCGATCGGCGCGGTGCTGGGGATGGTGCACGGCGTGATCCTCGGCATCATCGGACGGCCCGAGGCCACCACCCTGCGCCAGGCCTGGAGCGCGATGGTCCACGGGCTGCTCTACCTGGTGCCGGCGCTGCTGCTGGGCTGGCTGATCGCCGGCTGGGTGGCGGCGATGCCGATCGCGTTGAACGGCGGCCACGTCGTCGCTGCGGTCATCTCCGCGTTCGCCTGGATCGGGATGATTCTGACGGTCTACTTCGCCGGGAGCACCGGCCTGCACGCGCTCTCCCTCGCCTATCGGCGCTGGCCGGAGCGAGTGCCGGGGACGGTGCTGGTCGGCGCGACGCTCGCGGCGCTCGTGGTCGCCTTCGCAGTCGAGCCTCCGACGATCTGGTTCACCGACGTCCGCCTCACGATGCCGGGCGCGCTGCTGCTCGCCTTCGCCGCGACCTTCTGGTTCTACGGCCCGATCATCACGGTCAGCCTCTCGCTGTTGCGCAGGGCGCTGCCGCTCTTCCCGGCGAACCAGGTGCTGCAGCGCGTGCACGCCTGGCGCGGAGTGCTGGTGCGGGTGGGCATCGCGCTCGCGGTCGGCGTCGGCATCGCGCTGCTCGCGCTCCCGTTCCACAAGGGCGCGCTCGGCCTGCCGACCGACGTGGAGCGCTTCGGCCTCGTCGCCGCGATGGGGAAGGCCGTCGCCGACGCCGTGACCGACGAGCTGTTGCTCCGGCTCTTCGTCCTCACCGCTGCGTTGGTCATCGCGATCCGTTACTTGCCGAACGAGAAGCCGTGGGCGGTGGGCCTCGCGGTCGCCGTCGCCACCGTCGCCGACCTGCTGCTGCACTGGCCGTCGGTCAGCGCGCTCGGGCTCCCGGGTCTCCCGATGGTCTTCGCCTACGCGGTGGCTCGGATGGCAATCCCGGCAGTGCTGTTCGGATATCTGTACTGGCGGCGCGGGCTCGGCACGGCCGTGGCGGCGCACGCCGTAGCTGGCGTCGCGGTGGGTTTGCTGGCCCTCTAAGGTCATTCGCTGTCCCTGATTGCGCAGTCCGCGTGAAATACGGCACGCGGATTGCGCTTTTTTGCGCACGGATATGAGGCTGCGCGACCTGTCGATTCAGGCCAAGGTCCTGGTGACCGTGTTGGGGGCGCTCTTGGTGGTACTGGGGGTTGCCACCACCGCGTCGCTCCGGTACTGGGAGGGGGAGCAGTTCGCCCTCACCAGCGACCACGCGCTGATGGCGGTAGCGGCGGCCAAGGAGCCGGTCGAGGCGGCGCTGGCGCACGGCCAGGTCGGGATCATCCGGGACGAACTGGATGGGATGATCACCCACGCGCCGGCGGTGGGCTACCGGATCGTGTCGGCCGAGGGGCTGGTGCTGCTGTCGAACCTGCGGGGCGAGGAAGGGAAGCCGCGTCCCGGGGCGGCCCTGCCGAGCCCGTGGGACATTCCGGCGGGGGGCCAGGTCGTCGGAGGGCGCGGCGATTCGACGCTGAGCGCGGTGATCCCTGTGTCGGGGGTCGGGGGTCCGGGGGCCCGGGCGACGCTCGAGCTGGAGCTGGGGGTGCGCGGGATCGACGAGGCGATCCGCCGCGGTCGGACGTACGGCCTGATCCTCACGCTGGTGCTGGTGATCGGATTCGCGGCGGCGCTGGTGGCGATGATGGAGCGTGAAGTCCTGGGTCCGATGCGGCAGCTGCGGCGCGGTCTCGCGCGCGCGAGCGCCGGCGAAGACGGCGTGCGGATCGGGCTCGAGCGGAAGGATGAATTCGGGCGGCTCGGAGCCACGGTGGACGCGCTGCTGGAGCGGGACGAGGAGAAGGCACGGTTGGCGGTGACGCAGCAGCGCACGCTGACGGAGCAGGCGGGGTTCGCGGAGGTGGGGGCGCTGGCGGCGCAGGTCGCGCACGAGATCAAGCGGCCGCTCGCCGGGATCAAGAGCGCGATGGAGCTCATCACGCAGGAGTACGCGATGAGCGACGCGGAGCGAAACCTGCTGTCGCGCGTCGAGGATGAGCTCCAGCACGTGGACGAGACGCTGCGCGATCTGCTCAGCCTGGCCCGGCCCGTGGGCCTCAACTCCCAAACCCTCGACCTTCACGCGGTCATCAACGCGGCGCTGGTGCGGCTCTCCGGGCTGCCTGGCGCGGACCGGGTGAGCGTGCAGCGCGATTTCGCGCCGCAGCTCCCGGCCATGACGGGGGACGCCGCGCGGCTGGAGCAGGCGGTGCTGAACTTGTGCGTCAACGCGGTGGAGGCGATGAGCGAGGGCGGCCGGCTCACGATCACCACCCGCGTGACGGACGGAACCGTGGATCTCGACGTGGCCGACACCGGGGTCGGGATCCCCCCGGAGAACGTCGACAAGATCCTCAAGCCCTTCTTCTCGACGAAGTCGTTCGGGACCGGCCTCGGCCTGCCGCTGGTGGCGCGCGTCGTCGCCGCGCACGGCGGGCGGCTGTGGGTGGAGAGCGAGACGGGGGCGGGCGGCGGGCCGCACGGCACGACGTTTCACGTCCACCTGCCGGCCGCGGGTTCGGCGGCGGCACCGGCGGAAGGCACGGGAGGCAAGGCATGGCCGGCGAACGGCTCCTGATCGTCGAGGACGATCCGCTGTTGCTGAGCGTCCTGGCCGAGCGGCTGAGGCGCGAGGGACTCGAGGTGACCGCGGCGGCGACGCTCGCGGAGGCGCGGAAGGCGCTGGACGCGGCGGAGCCCGACGTTGGGCTGCTGGACCTCCGCCTGCCCGACGGCGAGGGGCTCTCGCTCTTGCGGGAGCAGGCGCCGAAAAGCGAGGCGGTGTGGGTGGTGATGACGGCGCACGCCACGGTCTCCTCCGCGGTCGAGGCGCTGAAGCTGGGCGCGAAGGACTACCTCGAGAAGCCGTTCACGCTGGACCGCGCGGTCGCCACGATCCGGCAGGCGCTGGAAATGACGGCGCTGCGGCGCGAGGTGGCGGCGCTGCGGAGCTCGAGCTCGCACGCCGGCACGACGGTGATCGGCGAGTCGGCGCCGATGCGGCGCGTGTTCGAGCTGGTGGAGCGGCTGGCCGCCGTGGACGCGACGACGGTCCTGATCGAGGGGGAGAGCGGGACGGGGAAAGGGGCCATCGCGCAGGCGCTGCACCGGCTGAGCAAGCGGAGCGCCGGGCCGTTCCTCAACGTCACGAGCTCGGCGCTGCCCGAGACGCTGATGGAGTCGGAGCTGTTCGGGCACGAGAAGGGGGCCTTCACCGACGCGCATGCGGCCAAGCGGGGCCTCGTCGAGATGGCGGCCGGGGGCACGCTGTTCCTCGACGAGGTGGGCGAGCTGACGCCCGGCGTGCAGGCCAAGCTGCTGCGGTTCATCGAGGAGAAGACGTTCCGGCGCCTGGGCGGCACGCGCGACCTGGTGGTGGACGTGCGCATCATGGCGGCGACCAACCGCGACCTGGCGGCGGAAGTGGCCGCCGGCCGGTTCCGCGCGGACCTGTTCTACCGGCTGCGGGTCATCCCGATCACGCTGCCGCCGCTGCGCGATCGGCGTGAGGACATCCTGCCGCTCGTGAAGCACTTCGTGGCGCACTTCAACCGCGAGTTCGGGAAGAAGGTGCGGGAGATCGCTCCGGAGGCGGAGGCGCTGCTCATGGCCTACCGGTGGCCGGGCAACGTACGCGAGCTCCGGAACGTGATCGAGCGGGCGGTGCTCCTCACGGACGGCGAGGTGATCGGCGCGCGCGAGCTGCCCCTGGAGGTGACGGCGCCGATGGCGGCGGCAGCGATGCCGTCGCTCCCCGACGGCGGGGTGAAGCTCGATGAAATGGAGCGGCGACTCCTGGTCGAGGCGCTGGAGCGGGTGCACGGCAACCAGTCGCAGGCGGCGGAGCTGCTCGGGCTGAGCCGCCACCAGGTCCGGACCCGGATGAAGCGGCACGGTCTGCTGGTCGCGCTCCTGCTTGCGGCGGGACTGGGCGCCGCCGCGCCGGTGGCGCGGGCGCAGCGCGCGCCGCACGTCGCCGCCAGCTCGCTCGCGTGCTTGCGGTGTCACGGCTCCCGGGAGTTCCTGGAGCGCGCGGCGCCGACCGGAACGTTCCGTCCCTCGCTGGTGGTGCGGGGCGAGAGCGCCCCGGGCGCGGCGCACGCGAGCTTGTCGTGCGTGTCGTGCCACGTCGGGGCGACCCACTTCCCGCACGGCAGCGAGGCCGCGACGCCGATCGCCTGCATCCGGTGCCATCCCGCGGCGGACAGCGCCCGGTACGCCGGCGTCCACGGCGCCGGCGGCGTCCGGGTGAGGTGCACCGACTGCCACGGCGCGCACGACGTGAAGACGGTGGCGTGGCTCCGATCCTTCGAGGGGCGCGCGGCGACCGCGCGCTCCTGCGGGCGCTGTCACCCGTCCCAGCTGCCCGATGCTCGTGACGTCCACGGCTCCCGCGCGACCTGCACGGACTGCCACGGCGCGCACGCCATCCGCCCCGCGCGCGATCCGCTCACCCGGGGCGTGGCGGTGGCCACCGCGCGGCGCTGCGCGACCTGCCACGCGAAGGAGGCGGCCGCCTACTGGGCCGACGCCCACGGCGCGCGCGCCCTGCGGGACGCCGCCAGCGCGACCGCGCTCGGCCGCGACACCGCCGCAACATGCGTGGACTGCCACCGCGGCCACGCCGTGCGCAACCCGGCGGATACCGCCGCGCACTTCGCCTTCGCCGAGACCTGCACCCACTGCCATCCGGCCTACGGCGCCACCTTCCGCGAGAACTACCACGGCCAGGCCACGCAGGTGGGGTCGGAGCGCGCGGCGCTGTGCGCCGACTGCCACACCGCGCACAGCGTCTACCCGGCGTCGGACCCGCGCTCGTCGGTCGCGCCCGCGCACCGGCTGGCGACCTGCCGCCGCTGCCACGTCCAGGCCGCGGGGCTGTTCGCCGAGTACCGGCCGCACGCGGATCCGCGGAGCGGCTCGCCCGGGCTGTTCGCCGTCTGGCTGGCGATGACGGTGCTGCTCGGCGCGGTCACCCTCGTGTACGTCGTGCATGCGGTCCTGGTGTCCCGGCGCACGCTCATCGAGCGGAGGAGCAAGCCGTGAAGGGGAAGGACGTCTACTTCAACGGGGTCGCGCTCGACGCGGCCGATCGGGGCCGCGGACCGTACGTCTGGCGCTTCACGGTCCTGCAGCGCGTGCTGCACGGTGTCCTGGTGGTGGCGTTCTTCGTCCTGGCGTTCACCGGCTTGCCGCTCCGTTTCAGCTGCATCGCGTGGGCGCCGAAGCTGATGCGGCTGTGGGGCGGGGCGCGGAGCGCGGGGCTGATCCATCGCTGGGCCGGCGGCGCGGTGCTGGCCGTGTTCGCCGCGTACCTGGTCCAGGGCGCGGTGGCGCTGGCGCGCGCGCGCGACCGGCGGCGGCTGCTGTGGGGCCCGGACGGCATCGTGCTCCAGGGGCGGGACTTCCGCGAGTTCTGGCAGATGCTGCGGTGGTCGCTGGGGCGCGGACCGAAGCCGCAGTTCGGCCGCTACAGCTACCGCGAGAAGTTCAACCTCCTGATGGTCTTCCTCGGCCTGGGCGTCGTGGCCATCACCGGCCTGCTGCTCTGGTTCCCGGAGTTCTTCGGCCGCTGGCTCCCCGGAGTCGCGTTCAACCTCGCGACGATCATCCACTCGTACAACGTGATGCTGCTGGCCGCCCTGATCGTGGCGTACCACTTCTTCGACGTGCACCTCAGGCCCGGCAAGTTCCCGCTGGACGGGGTGATGTTCACGGGCCGCGCGACCTACGGCTACATGAAGGAGGAGCATCCGCTCGTGGCCGCCGCGATCGGCGATCCGGCGGCTCAGGCGCCGAGCCCGACGGCGGTGGTGGATCGGGTCGCACCGCCGACGCCGCGGTGGATGGGGGTGGTGAGCGCGGGGCTGGGCCTGCTCTTCCTTGTCCTTGGGCTGCTGCTGGTCGGGCTGGGGCTGTGGGACGCCCTGTGCTAGGGCGCGCGCTCCGCCTCCTTCTCGTCCTCGTCGCGGCGGCAGCTTCCGCCCGCGCCCAGCCGTCCGCGGCCCAGCAGGGCAGCGAGCGCTGCGGCCAGTGCCACGCCGATCGCGAGGTGTTGGCGCGGCTCGCCCCACCCTCGTACAACCCCGACTCGCTGTTCGTGAACCGGGCGGCGCTCTCGCGCTCGGTGCACGCGAACGTGCCGTGCCTCCGGTGCCATCCGATCCCGGGGCTGATGCCGCACCCGGCGGAGGCGCGCACCACGGTGCCGTGCGGCACCTGCCACGCCGCGGCCGACTCGCTCTGGCGCGCCGGGCCGCACGGCGGGCGGCGGGGCCTCCCCGAGGCGCCGTGCCAGACCTGCCACGGCACGCACGACGTGCGGCCGGCGAAGGAGCTCGAGCGGGGCGCGGGCGCCATCACGCTGTCGCGGCGGTGCGTGGCGTGCCACAAGGACCGGGAGTTCAAGCCCGGAGACGTGCACAAGGACAAGGTGAGCTGCGCCGTCTGCCACGGCGCGCACATGATCCAGCCGGTCCGGAATCCCGCCACGCACGGCATCGCCATCGGGATCGCCCAGCGGTGCGCCGCGTGCCACGACTCCGTGGCGACGCAGGCGTTCGGCGACATCCACGGCGTCACCGCGCGGGCGCAGGCGGCGAGCCACACGGCGCTTGCGGGCGACACGGCGGCGACGTGCATCTCCTGTCACGGCGGGCACGGGATGCGGCCGGCCCACGCGCTGGACCGCGAGGTCGCGCTGGTCGAGAAGTGCGCCACCTGCCACAAGCGGGAGGGCGAGACCTACGGCGACACGTACCACGGCCGCGCGACCCGCGTCGGGGACTACCGCGCCGCCCGCTGTACCGACTGCCACGGCTCGCACCGCATCTTCCCCTCGAGCGACCCGCGCTCGTCCACCTCACCCGGCCGGCTGGTGGGGACCTGCGCCAAGTGCCACGGGTCCGCCGCCCGGCCGAGCTTCGTCTCCTACCGCGCGCACGTCCGTCCGACGGACATCAAGGACAATCCGGTGGTGTTCGGCGCGTGGGTGCTGATGAACGTGCTGATCTTTTCGGTGTTCGCGGTGTTCGGCCTCCACACCGTGCTGTGGCTCGCCCGCCTGCTCGAGCTGCGCTGGCGCGAGCGGCAGCGGCCCCGCGAGCTGGGGCTGGACGACGAGCCGCGCGAGCAGAAGCCGATCGACAGCGCGGCCCGCGGCGCGGGGCCGTTCGTCTGGCGCTTCAAGCTGTTCCACCGGTGGATCCACGGGATCTCGGTGGTGAGCTTCTTCGCGCTCATCATCACGGGGCTGCCGCTCCGCTTCAGCTGCGCCGCATGGGCCACGGAAATGATGCGGCTGCTGGGCGGGACGCGGACCGCCGGGATCGTGCACCGCACCGCCGGTGCGATCACGGTGCTCTACTTCACCGCGCACCTCGTCTACCTCGCGGTGTTCGTGGCCCGGTCGAAGAACCGCAAGGCGCTCCTCTGGGGCCCGGACTCGATGATCCCGCAGCCGCAGGACTTCCGGGACTTCCTCCAGATGTTCAGGTGGTTTTTCGGCCGCGCGCCGTACCCGAAGTTCGGGCGCTACGGCTACAACGAGAAGTTCCACTACTTCGGCGCGTTCTGGGGCATCGTGCTGCTCGGCGGGTCGGGGATGGTGCGCTGGTTGCCGGGCGTCTTCACGCACGTGCTGCCCGGCTGGGCGTTCAACGTCGCGGCGATCTTCCACTCGGAGGAAGCGCTGCTGGCCGCCGGCTTCATGTTCATCATCCACTTCTTCAACGTGCACCTGAGGCCGGGGAAGTTCCCGCTCGATGCCGTGATGTTCACCGGCCGGGCGACCGCGCAGGTGCTGGAGGAGGACCACGCCCTGACCGCGGAGGCGTGGGGCGACCTCGCGTCGCAGCCGGTGAGCCGGAAGGCCATTCCCGACCTGCCGGCGCCGCCCCCGCCGCACTGGATGACGGTGGCGGCCGCGTCGCTGGGGCTGGTCGCGCTGGCGGTCGGCCTGGTGCTGATCGGGATGATCATGTGGGTGCAGATGTGCTGAGGCCCGCGCTGCTCGCGGCAGCGCTGGGCCTGGGCCTGGTGGGGCAGGCCGCAGCGCAGCTCGGCGGGAGCTGCGAGCGCTGCCACGCGAGCCGCGAGTACCTCCTGCAGGCGGCGTCCGACCGGAACGTGGGCGCGAACCTGGTGGTGACGCGGTCCACCCTCTCCGGCGGGCCGCACGCGAACGTGGCCTGCGTTGCCTGTCACACCGGCGTCACCTTCTTCCCCCACGAGCCGCAGGCGGCCCGCCGCGTCGTGTGCGGGCGCTGCCACGCGGCGCAGGACTCGCTCTGGCGCGCGGGGGTGCACGGGCCGCAGGCCGGCGCGCCGCGCGCGGTGGTTCCTGGCCAGGGCGGCGGAAGTGCGGGCGGCGCGAAGGACGCCGACGTCTCGACGTCGGTCCCCTCCGGCGCCGGGTGCGTCGACTGCCACGGCGGCCACGCCGTGGCGCGGTCGGGCTTCCTGCCGACCGCGGCGGGGCGGCTCGCCATGCGCCAGGCGTGCGCGCGCTGCCATCCGGTGCAGGTCGCGAGCGCGGAGCAGGGCGTCCACGCGGACACCATCCCCTGCACGCGCTGCCACGGCTCGCACGACATGCGGCCGGTGCCCGACGTCGCCACCCGCCGGATCGACGTCCGGCTGGCCCGCGCGTGCGCTGCCTGTCACACGAAGGAAGGCGCGAGCTACTTCGCCGACGTCCACGGCCGCACCGCGGTGCGCCAGGCGCTGGGCCGCCTGCCGATCACCGGCGATACGGCCGCCACCTGCATCTCCTGCCACGGCGAGCACGGGATCCGGCGGGCCAACGACCCGACTTGGCGCTTCGCGGTCGCCGACGCCTGCACGCGGTGCCATGCCGAGTACGGCAGCACCTACCGCGACAGCTACCACGGGCAGGCGTCGCGCGTCGGCTCCACGCGGGCCGCCCAGTGCGCCGACTGCCACACACCGCACAACGTGCGGCCGGCCTCCGACACCGCCTCCTCCGTGACCCCGGCGCACCAGATCCGGACCTGCCGCCAGTGCCACTCCGAGGCGCGCGGCAAGTTCGCCGGCTACCAGCCGCACGCGAACCCGCGCAACCCGCGCCAGAACCCGGTGCTCTTCTACGTCTGGGCGTTCATGACGGCCGTCCTCACCGGCACGATGGTCGTGTGGGGAGCGCACACCCTGCTCTGGTACCGGCGCACCTCGATCGACCGGCGGCGGCGTGAGGCGCAGGCGGGAGCGGAGATGGCGGTGGCCGCGGGCGGGGCGGGGGAGGAGGCGCATGGCTCGCCGGGCGTCGGCCCGACGCCGATGGACGCCGCGCTCAGGGGCGGCGGCCCTGTGGTCTGGCGCTTCAACCTGTATTTCCGCGTGATCCACGCACTGATCATCGCGACCTTCTTCGTCCTCGTCGTCACCGGCCTGCCGCTGCGGTTCTCCTGCACGGTCTGGGCGCCGGGGCTCATGCGGATCCTCGGGGGCGCGACGCAGGCGGGGGTCCTGCACCGCGCCGCCGGCCTGATGGTGTTCGGCTACTTCGCGATGTACGCGGCCTACGTCACCTGGCGCGGCTGGCGCGATCCCCGGGCGGTGCGCGGCTGGTTCGGGCCCGACTCGATCATCCTGCAGCCGCAGGACGCGCGCGACGCGTTCGCGATGGTGAAGTGGTTCTTCGGGCGCGGGCCGCAGCCCCGGTTCGGCCGCTACAGCTACATGGAGAAGTTCGACTACTTCGCCGAGCTGTGGGGCGTCGGCGCCATCGGCTTCACGGGCCTGATGCTCTGGCAGCCGGAGTTCTTCGCTTTGGTTTTCCCCGGCATCCTGTTCAACGTGGCGATCATCATCCACTCGTACGAGGCGATGATCGCGACGGCGTTCATCTTCACGATCCACTTCTTCAACGTGCACCTCCGCCCCGACAAGTTCCCGCTCGACGCCGTGATGTTCACGGGCCGCGCCACGGTCCCGTACATGGAGGAGGAGCACCCGCGGATCGCGGAGACGCTGTGGCGGAACGTGGCGGCCGGGGAGCCGAGCCGCCGCGCGGTCGTGGACGCGCCCGCCCCGCCGCCGCCGCGCTGGATGAACGTCGTGGGCGCCTGGGGCGGGATGATCCTGCTGGGGATCGGCCTCGTGCTGATCGGGCTGATCCTCTGGGGCTCCCTGTGCTAGGCGCGCGGGCTGCGCTCCTCGCGGCGGGCGTCGCTGTCCTGGCGGGATGCGCGCACGGCGCGGCCGGAGGCGCGGACCCGCACGCGCGCGTGGCGTGCGTCGGCTGTCACCGCGGCGCCCCGACTCCCTCGAGGCGGAGCGGCGTGCCCGACGTGGCGTGCTCGTCCCGCGGCTGCCACCCGAACGGCGGGCCCGACACCGCGCACATCGCGATGGTGGCCTTCCGTCACAGCCGCCATCCGATGAGCTCGCAGCGTGCGGTGCCGTGCGCCGCCTGCCACACGCACGCGGAGGGGAGCCGGGTGCTGCGCGCCGACAGCACCACCTGCGCTCTCTGTCACTTCGCGGACGTCTCCGGCCTCCGCGACGCGGGCTGCGCGACGTGCCATCCGAGCCCGCGGCACACCGCCACGACGAGCCAGGGCGTGCCGCTGTCGCATCCGCTCCTGAGCCAGGCGCACGTTCCCTGCGCCCGGTGCCACTTCCGCCTGGTCGAGGGCGACACGACCGTGGTCGTGGCGCGCTGCGCCGCGTGCCACCAGGCCAAGCCGCCGTCGAAGCTCCCGCCGGCCGACAGCGCGCACGCGCTGCACTCCGAGCTGGCCTGCCGCTCCTGCCACAGCGCCGTCGTGCACCGCGTGATGGCGATGAGCGGCTCGATCGCCCTGGAGTGCCTGGACTGTCACGACCACCGCCACCGGCGGCCCATCGCCGCCGACACCTCCCGGACGGCGAAGTGCGCGGACTGCCACGCCGGCGTGCACGCCGAGCAGCAGCGGCTGATCCTCGGTGTGATGCCGGGTGAACCGCTCACCCCGAGCCTGATGTTCATGGGCGGGGTCACCTGCCGCTCCTGCCACGTGACGCCGGAGGGGCCCGGCCCGCGGCCGGGGATGTCTCTCAAGCCCGGGGGCGCCGCGTGCGTGGGATGCCACGGGAGCGCCTGGAGCGGCGTGCTGGGTCGGTGGAAGCGCGGCTTTCAGCGGCGCGACGCCTGGATCGGCGAGTATCTGCGGGCCGCCGAAACGTCGCTCAGCGGACCGGGCGCCGCACCGCCGTCCGCGCTCGCGCGGCTGGCGGAAGCGAAGGGGCTGATGGACTACCTCCGGCGCGCCGGCGTGGTTCACAACCTCTCGGCGTCGGATCGGGTCATGCGATACGCCCTCGACCTGGCGTCCGGCGCCTACCGCATCGCCGGTCGGGAAGTGCCGCCCGTGCCGGAACTCGGGCCGCAGGTGCGCCCGGGCGCCTGCATCTCCTGCCACTACGGGATCGAAGAGGCCCCGGCGGGGCGCGACAGCGCCAGCGGGCGGCCCGTCACCCACGCCGAGCACCTGCTCCGCGCCTTCCTCCCGTGCGACGCCTGCCACGCCGCGGGAGCGGCTCCTCCAGGCGTGCCGGACAGCCTGTGGATCGACACGCTGAGGGCTGCTTCGCCGACGCGAAGCCCAAGGCCACCAAGCAGATAGGGATTGGCTCGTAAATTATTTCACCACAACAATTTATATGCTGTCCTCTCGGCTCTTGACACAGTGCCGCTGCGCGTCTACACTTCGCCTCGGGTTAGCACTCAGCGTGTTTGACTGCTAACAGGTCTCAGGCAACGATTCCATACGGAGGAGGTCGGAAGCATATGGCCGCAGCAACCAAGGCAAAGGTGAAGGTGCACCCGCTGGCGGATCGTGTGGCGATCCGTCCGCTCGAGGAGACCGAGCAGATGCGGGGCGGGCTGTACATCCCGGACACCGCAAAGGAGAAACCGGTGCAGGGGGAGATCATCGCGGTCGGCCCAGGCCGGTACGAGAAGGGCGAGCGGGTCGCGATGGAGCTGAAGGTGGGAGACAAGGTGCTGTACGGGAAGTACAGCGGCACCGAGGTCACGATCGAGGACGAAACGTTCCTGGTCATCAAGGAGTCGGACGTCCTCGCCAAGCTCGGCTGAGCGTCCATCACATAGGGAGAGAGAGCAATGCCAGCGAAGGAACTCATTTTCGGCGTGGACGCGCGCGCGAAGTTGAAGCGGGGCGTGGACCAGCTCGCCGAAGCGGTGAAGGCGACGCTCGGCCCGAAGGGGCGGAACGTCGTCCTCGACAAGAAGTTCGGGAACCCCACGGTGACGAAGGACGGGGTCACTGTGGCGAAGGAGATCGAGCTGCCCGACGCGGTCGAGAACATGGGCGCGCAGATGGTGAAGGAAGTCGCGACCAAGACGTCGGACATCGCGGGGGACGGCACGACGACGGCGACGGTGCTCGCCCAGGCGATCTTCCGCGAAGGGCTGAAGAACGTGACCTCGGGCGTGAACCCGATGGCCCTCAAGCGCGGCATCGACAAGGCGGTCGAGGTCGTGCTGGAGGAGCTGAAGAAGGTGTCGGTCCCGACCAAGGGGAAGAAGGAGATCGCCCAGGTCGGCGCCATCTCCGCCAACAACGACCACGACGTCGGCGACATCATCGCCGACGCGATGGAGAAGGTCGGGAAGGACGGCGTGATCACGGTCGAGGAGGCGAAGGGCCTCGAGACCACGCTGGAGACGGTGGACGGGATGCAGTTCGACCGCGGCTACCTGTCGCCCTACTTCGTCACGGACGCGGAGAAGATGGAGGCGGTGCTGGAGGATGCGCTGATCCTGATCCACGACAAGAAGATCGCCTCGATGAAGGACCTCCTGCCCGTGCTCGAGAAGGTGGCGCAGATGGGCAAGCCGCTCCTCATCATCGCCGAGGACGTCGAGGGTGAGGCGCTGGCCACGCTGGTGGTGAACAAGCTGCGCGGCACGCTGAAGGTGTGCGGCGTGAAGGCGCCGGGCTTCGGCGACCGCCGCAAGGAGATGCTGCAGGACGTCGCGGTCCTGACCGGCGGGAAGGTGATCAGCGAGGAAGCAGGCTTCAAGCTCGAGAACGCGGTGCTCACGGACCTCGGCAAAGCCAAGCGGATCGTGATCGACAAGGACGACACGACCATCGTGGACGGTGCCGGCAAGCACGCCGAGATTGACGGCCGGATCGGCCAGATTCGTGCGGCGATCGAGAAGTCCACGTCGGACTACGACAAGGAGAAGCTCCAGGAGCGTCTGGCCAAGCTGGCCGGCGGCGTGGCGATCATCAATGTCGGCGCGGCCACCGAGACGGAGATGAAGGAGAAGAAGGCCCGCGTCGAGGACGCGCTGCACGCCACGCGCGCGGCGGTCGAAGAGGGCATCGTGACGGGCGGTGGGGTCGCGCTGCTGCGCTGCCAGCCGGCCGTGGCGAAGCTGAAGCTGGAAGAGGAGGAGCAGATCGGCGCCGAGATCGTGCGGCGCTCCCTCGAGGAGCCGATCCGGATGATCGCCCAGAACGCCGGGGCCGAGGGCTCGATCGTCGTCGCGAAAGTGCGGGAGTCGAAGGAGAAGAACTTCGGGTATAACGCGCTGACGGACGAGTACGAGGACCTGGTCGTGGCCGGCGTCATCGACCCGACCAAGGTGACCCGCACGGCGTTGCAGAACGCGGCGTCCATCGCGGGGCTGCTCCTCACCACCGAAGCGGTCATCGTGGAGAAGAAGGAAGAGGAGAAGCATCCGCCCATGCCGGGTGGCGGGGGCGGGATGGGAGGGATGTACTAGACCAGTTGCCGGTTGCCAGACGGCAAGTTGCCAGGGGGCCCCGGAGCGATCCGGGGCCTCCTGTGTGATGGCGCTCACAGCTCGCCGACGCCACCCTGCAACTCTGCAACTCTGACGATATCTTCTCCTTGATGACCGACCCGGGCGCTCCTCCCCAGCCCGCTCCGCCGCGCCAGTCCGCGGCGGCGCGCGCGGCCCTGCCGCGCGAGCTGTCGGACTTCCTCATCGAGTTCTCCATCGCCCTGCACAAGCACGCGATGTACCCCGGTGGCCACCCCACCCTGGCGCCGGCCTCCATTGGCGTCGCGCAGCGGCTCGAATCGCTCCTCGCCGAGCGGGGCACGCTGTCGCTCGGCGTGGCGCGCGAGCAGCTGGTCATCGAGGGCGTCGCGACCGATCCCAAGCACCCGGTGCTGAAGGACCTCGCCGAGCGGCTGCACCGGCACCACCTGGGTGCCCTCGCCTTCGCGCGCGGGGTGAGCGGCGAGGAGATCGACGAGTCGCTGAAGCTCCTGGCGGAGGACTCCTCCCGGGGCGGGGAGCCGATCGGCCTCCGGCCCCTGGGGAAGATCGCGGCCTGGCCGCACATCCGGCTCTACCCGCTGACCTTCGACCGGTTGCAGCTCCTGGACGCCCCGGAAGGCGGAGAGCAGGCGGAGGACCGCTCCCCGGCCCAGACCGCGAAGTCGGCGCAGCTCTGGGTCGGGCTGGCGCAGGCGGCGCTCGCTTCGGAGGGAGTCGAGAAGCCGGTCCCCGCCGAGCCGAAGGAGCCCGAGAAGCCGGCGGAGCCGTACGTGCCGAGTCCGGAGCCGACGGCTCCGCTGTCCGACGCGGAGATCGACGCGGCGCTCGACGTCGTCGAGGCGGCGGCGCCGCTCGAGGCGAAGGCGGCCGAGCCCGCGGAGGTCGCGCAGGCGATCGAGGAGCACCAGCGCGGCACTGCGTACGACCAGGTGATCGTCGGCTACATGCTCCAGATCGCCGAGGAGCTGAAGGAGGCGGGCGGCAGCGGCGCCGTGGCGCTGCGAAAGCGGATGAGCAAGCTGATCTCGGCGCTCGATCAGGAGACACTCAGCCGTCTGCTGGACATGGGCGGCGATCTCTCGCAACGGCGCCAGTTCATCCTGAACGCGTCCCAGGGGATGGCGGTGGACGCGGTGGTGGACCTGGTCCGGGCCGCGTCGGGTGCCGGGGCGCCGATCTCGCGGTCCATGCTGCGGATGCTCACCAAGTTGGGCTACCACGCCGAGCGCGGCGGCGCCGCGAGCCGTGAGATCGCGGAGACCAACCTGCGCGACCAGATCGCCGAGCTGGTGCAGGGATGGGCCCTGACGGACCCGAACCCCGGCGGCTACTCCACGGCCCTGGAGCGGATGGCGCAGGCCTCGCCGGCCCTCATGGCGCCGGGGGAGGCGCAGTACGTCCCGGAGCCGGTGCGCCTGCTCGAGATGGCGTGCGAGACCGGCGCGACCGGCGACGCGGTGCTGCGCGCGGTGGACCAGCTGGTGCTGGAGGGGCGCCTCGTCGAGGCGCTCGAGGTCGTGGACCGCTCGCCCCGGCCGTCCGAAGCCAGCGGGGCCATCGCGGCGCGCGCGGCGACGCCGGAGTCGGTGCGAGTGCTGCTGGCCACCCAGCCGGTGGACTTCGCGCTGCTCGACCGCCTGCTCGCCCACACCGGCGACGCGTCTGCGGAGCCCATGCTCGACACGCTGGCGGTGTCCGAGTCCAGGCAGGTGCGGCGCGCGCTCATCGACCGGCTGATCCGGCTCGGCCCCCCGCTGGGGCCGCACCTGATCCCGCGCCTCGGTGACGAGCGCTGGTACGTGGTACGCAACCTGCTCTACCTGGCTGCCGAGTTGCCTGCTGCGCCGGCGGGGCTCAACGCGGCGCAGTATACCCAGCACCAGGATCTGCGGGTGCGGCGCGAGGCGCTCCGTGTATTGTTCAAAGACCCGGCGGTGCGCACGCGCGCGATCTGCACCGCGCTCAGTGACGAGGACCCTCGCGTCAAACGGCTGGCGCTCGCCGCGGCGGCGGACGGCGGATGTCCGGAAGCCGCCGTGCCCCTGGTCGTGGCGCTGGCGAGCGGGGACGAGGAATCGGAGCTCCGGGTGATGGCCATCCGAACGCTGGCGGCCGAGGGTGGCCGGCTCTCCCTGGACGCGCTGCTCCGGCTGACGCGCATGCGGCGCAGCGTCCTCGGCAACGTGAAGCGGGTGCACGGCGAGCCCGAGTTCCTCGCCGCGCTGGCCGCACTCGGCCGGTTCGCCAGCGACCGGCGCGTGCGGGAGCAGCTCGAGCAGGCGGCCGCGTCGAAGGATCCGGAGACCGCGAAGGTCGCGAGCGATGCCCTCAAGGGAGTGCGATGAGCGACGCAACGGTGTTCCTGACGACCCTCGCCCAAGCGCTCTCCACGATGTCCCTGTATCCCGACGGACACCCGGCGCGGGAGGGGATCGTGGACACCGCCTACGGGCGCCTGCAGACTCTCCAGAAGGTGGACCGGCGAGTGTCGTTCTCTTTCCTCGGAGACGATGTCATCTTCGGCGACCGGCCCATCCGCTCGCTCCGGGGCTGGGACTGGAGCGACCGGCTCGCCGGCGCGGGCATCCAGCGCATCGAGTTCGAGACGGAGGTGACGCGCGAGGAATTCGACGGTTTCCTCTCCGAGGTGCTAGCCAAGCTGACGTTGTATGCGGCGGCGCAGGCGGGGCAGGGCCACCGCGGCGGCGGCCCGATCAAGTTCGGCCAGGTGGGCCTCCGCGAGATGGAATCGGCGCCGCAGCTCGCCACCGCCACGATCGCGCTCTCGCTGCGCGAGGAAGCCGACACGGTGCAGTGGATGCACGAGGAGACGCAGGGGGGCCACGGCCTGCCGCTCGCCGAGGCGGAGGCGGTGGTGCGCTCGCTCGCCGCGGCGATGCACGGGGATCAGGCGATCGTCCTCCCCCTGCTCGAGATGCGCCGCTACGACGAGTACACGACCACGCACTCCCTCAACGTCTGCGTGCTCGCGATGGGGCTCGCCGAGTGGATCGGGCTCGGCGCCCGGGACGTCCGCGCCTTCGGCGTCGCGGGTCTCCTGCACGACATCGGCAAGGTGAAGATCCCGACCGAGGTCCTGAACAAGCCGGGCCGGCTCACGCCGGAGGAGCGGGACATCATGAACCGCCATCCGGCGGAGGGGGCGAAGATCATCCTGACCTCGGAGGAGAACCTCGACCTCGCGGCGGTGGTCGCCTACGAGCACCACATCATGCAGAACGGCGGCGGCTACCCGCGCCTCGACTACCCGCGCGAGTGCCACCAGGCGTCGAAGCTGGTGCACGTCTGCGACGTCTATGACGCGCTCAGGACCAATCGCCCGTATCGGGCCGCGTGGTCCACGGCGAAGGTGCTGGGGTATCTGGAGGAGCGCGCCGGCACCGAGTTCGAGCCCGATGTCGCGCGCCGCTTCGTCAAGATGATGGGCGAGTGGGAGCCGAAGGAGGCGGCGCTCGAGGAGCAGCCGGTGGTGGTCGCGCCGGACAATCTCGCCGAGTGACGTTCCGTTCCTCGCGCCGCCCGCACGGTGCTTCGGGCGCTACGGATGCCATCGCGGAGAGCGCGAGCGCCGCGGCCTCAGGTCCGGCCGCCGCTCCGCAGGGGTAGGGTCAGCTGCTCGAGCGCCGCTCCCACTTCGAGCGGGGGGAGCGGCGCATCCTGTTTCGCCACCACCAGCCGGCCTCGGAACGCGGTGCCCGCGAGGGCGCCAGCCAGCGCGTCGAGCGCCAGTTCGGGCGTGTTGCACCGGTCCGAGAGGTGGGCCAGCACCAGCAGCGCCAGTCCCGCGTGCGCCACCTCGGCGGCGAGGAGCCCCGCTTCCCGGTTGCTGAGGTGGCCGCCGCGCCCGGCGATCCGCGCGCGCACCGCCGCCGGATAGCGGCTGGACCGGAGCAGCACCTCGTCGTGGTTGGTCTCCAGGACGAGGGCGTCCAGGTCGCGGCAGGCGTGCTTCAGCGCGGCGGTAGGCGAGCCGACGTCGTAGGCGATGCCCACGCGCCGGCCCTCGGCGTCCTCCACCACCAGCATCAGCGGCTCCCCGGCGTCGTGAGCCGTCGGGAACGCGCGCACCGTGAAGCTCGCGCAGCGCGTGCTCCCGCCCACCGCGAGGGTCCGCTTCTCGGTGCCGGGCTTGAGGCGGAGGGCCAGCGCGTCGAGCGTGCCGCGGCTCGCCAGGATCGGGACGCCCCAGGCCGCCGCGGCGCCCGGCGCGCCGCGCGCGTGGTCCCCGTGCTCGTGCGTGAGGGCGATGCCCGCGAGGCCCGCCGGCCTGCCGCCGATGGCTTCCATCCGCCGCTCGAGGTCGCGGGTCGAGAACCCGGCGTCGATCAGCAGGGCGTCGCCGCCCGACTCGAGGAGCAGGGCGTTGCCCCGGCTCCCCGAGCCGAGCACCGTCAGCCGCACGGCGTCCGGCGGGTCGCTGCGCCCCAGACCGCGGCGAGATAGCGGCGCGTCCGGTCGTCCACGGCGACATCGCGGCGCGGCAGCACCCGCTCGGCGATCTCCACGAAGCGCCCGCACTCCAGCACCACGCCCGGCTCGTCGAGCCCCCACGCGAAAGCGGGCACCTCGCTCGGCGGGCGGTGCGATCCGAACAGGTTGGCGCCGACCCCGATCACGCACCCGGTCGGCAGCATCGTGCCGATCGCCGTCTTCACGTGGTCGCCGATCAGCGAGCCGAGGAACGTGAGCCCGGTCTCGTAGCGCGTGCCGCCGAGGGTCAGGCGCACCGGACCGTACGTGTTCTTGAGGTTCGAGGTGATGGTGCCCGCGCCCAGGTTCGCCCAGCGCCCGACCACCGACGAGCCGAGGAACCCGTCGTGCGACTTGTTCGCGTAGCCGAGGAAGACGCTGCCCGCGATCTCGCCGCGCACGACGCACTTGGGCCCGATGGCGCTGCCGGAGATCTCCCCTCCGATCACCCGCGCCTCGCGCGCCACGGCGAGCGGCCCCGCGAGGCGGGCGGTCGAGCGCACCTCCACGCCGGGCGAGAGGAAGATCGGGCCCTTGCGCACGTCGAAGACGACGCCGGGCTCGACCGTGGCCTCGGCGGCCAGCACCAGTGTCGGGTCGCCCAGCACGGTGGTGCCGCGCGGCACCGCGCCGCCCGCCTGGGCGGACCGCATGCGCTCGAGGTCCTCCGGGAGGAGCGTAGCAAGGTCGCCGACCAGATTCCACACGCCGGCCAGCAACTTGCCCTCGAGGGCCACGGCCGGCCATTTCGCGGCTTCGCCGAAGGCGCTCCAGTCCGTGCGGCGGGGGATCGCGAAGCCCACGGTGGCGCCCGCAGCGTCCACGAAGCGAACCGGGTCCTGGGGCTCCGCGGGGAGTTTCGCGCCGGGCGCCGGGGCGAAGATCGAGCGCAGGTAGAGCCGCGCCTCGGCCTTCTCGCCGGGGCCTCCGACGACCGGCGGGGCGCCGGCCTCGGTGAAATCCGCCAGGTGCGCATGCGGGCTGACGCAGCCGGCGACGGGGAGGTCGAGCAGCGCCGACCAGCGCTCGCGCAGGAGGAAGGCGCCGTAGCGCAGCTCCCCCAGCGGGCGCGAGAGGGAGAAGGGGAGGAACCGCTCCAGGTCCTCGGCGGCGTCGTAGAGGAACAGCTTCGTCATCGGCCCTCCGCTCCCGGGGTGCCGTCGCCCGCCACCTCCGGCGGCAGGCGGGCCAGCAGCTCCTTGAGGTGCGGCGCGCGCTCGCGCGTCGTCACCAGCACGATCCCGCGCGCGCGCACCACCACGAGGTCCGCGACGCCGTCCAGCACCGTCGGACCGTCCTCGCTCCAGATCACGCACCGGTTCGCGTCCACGGCGTGCACGGCGCCCACCGCGACGTTGCCGGCGCCGTCCACCGCCCGGACGCGCGGCAGCGCGGCCCACGAGCCGACGTCGTCCCACCCGAAATCGCCGGCCACTACGGCGCCGGATGTCGTGCGCTCGAACAGCCCGACGTCCACGCTGACCGGCTTCGCGGCGCGGTAGAACGCCTCCACGTCGCCGCGGTCAAGGGCCGGCAGGGCCGAGGCCAGCTCCGGCGTGTGGCGCTCGATCTCCGAGCGGAACCGTGCCGCCGTCCAGGCGAACATGCCGGTATTCCACAGGGCGCCGGAGGCGATGAGCCGCTTCGCCTCCTCGGCGGACGGCTTCTCGACGAACCGGAGGATTTTCCGTGCGCTCCCGCCGCCGATCGGCTCGCCGGGCACGATGTACCCGTAGCCGATCTCGGGGCGCGTGGCGCGCGCACCGACCGTGACCACGGCGCCCTCCCGCTCGGCGAGATCGAGCGCGGCGGCGGCCGCGCTGCGGAACGCCGCCGGGTCCCCGACGGTCCAGTCCGCGTGCACGCTCAACACCGTCGCCGACGCGTCGGACGCGCGCGCTCGTGCGGTGGCCCAGGCGAGGGCCGGCGCCGTCGAGGCCGCGAACGGCTCGGCGAGCACGTTGTCGCGCGGCACGTCGGGGAGCGCATCCTGGAGCGTCCTCTGGAGCGCGCGCGAGGTCACCAGCAGCACGCGCTCGGCGGGCACGACGCCGAGCAGCCGCGCGACGCTCTCGACCACCAGCGGGCGCGCGCCGGACAGCGGCAGGAGCTGCTTCGGTCGCGCCGCGGTCGAGAGGGGCCAGAACCGCGAGCCCACGCCCCCGGCCAGCACCACTGCCCAACGCATCAGGCGTCCTCCGCGGAGGGGTCGGCGGGACCCTCACCCAGAATCGCCGCCACCTGGCGGGCCAGCTTCTTGGGCGAGAACGGCTTGGTGAGGAACGCCGTCGCGCCGAGCGCCTTCGCTCGCTCGGCGTACGCGGGCTGGCCTGCGGCGGTGAGGACCACGAACGGCACCTTGCCCAGCCCGGGGTCGGCCTTCGCCTCCGCGAGCACGTCGAGTCCCGAGCGGCCCGGCATGTTCACGTCGAGCAGCACGAGGTCCACGTCCGGATTGGCGCGCAGGAACGCCAGCCCCTCGTTGCCGTCGGACGCGACGGAGACCCGGTAGGGGCCCTGCTCGAACTCGAGCCGGACGATCCGGCCGATGAAGGGTTCGTCGTCGATGACCAGCAGGTGGTGCGGTCTCGCGACCACGCTACAGCAACCCGGCGATCTCCGCGCGGTGGCGCTTCAGATCGTACAGCAGCGGGCCGAGGTCGGAGCGCGGGCGCAGCAGCACGAGGAGCTTCGCGTCACGCGAGAGGTTGGCGACGATGGCGAAGCCGGCGGCGTATTCGATCACGCCGGTGGTGACGGCGCCGCGTCGGGCGTGCTGGCCCAGCTCCTCGCACGCCTGGAGCACGGCCGGCAGGTGCGCGGCGACCACCTCAGGATCCACCCCGTCCACCGTGTGGCTGTCGATCGGCAGGCCGTCGCTGCCCAGGATGACGACCGCATCGACCCCCTCGCGGCGCGCGAGGGCCTGGACGACGTCGTGGATGGTCGGCATCGCTCTCCCGGGGGTGGTGGCGGCTGCAACGTAGGCCGCGCCCCGGGCGGTGTCAAGCACTTTCCGCCCGTTGCACTGGCTGTGCAACTCGCCTATTCTTCGCTGGTTAGGTGATGTCCAGACCCCTCGCTGCCACCGGCCTCGCGGCGCTCTGCGCGCTCGCCGTCGGCGCCGCCTTCGCGGCGTGCGACAACCCCTTCGCGCTCCCCCCCGCGATCAGCATTCCGAAGGACACGACCTACACCCTGTTTTCGATGACGGGCACGCCCGTGTTCGAGCCGTCGGCGTACGACATGGTGGACAGCCAGGTTGTGCGCACCGACCGCACCACCTATTTCGACTTCGTGCTCGACATGCCCGACTCGCTGGGGGACACGATCCCGCTGCTCCTGCCGCCGGGTGCCCTCGGCCTGCCGCGCGACGGCGGCCTGCAGATCTCGAAGACGCCCTTCGATTCGCTCAACTACGCTCCGGACGGCGGCTACGACCAGGCCGTGGGACAGAGGCTCGCGCTCGGGACGGTGCTGCTCGCGTCGTCGCGCACCCAGTCCTGCAACTACAACATCGCGCACCCGGTCTACGCGAAGCTGCAGGTGCTGGCGATCGATACGGGCGCCCGCTCCGTGACGTTCCACATGGTGCTCGACGACAACTGCGGTTACCGGAGCCTGCTGGCCGACTCAGTCCCACCCACCAACTGACATGCTGGATCCACGGCTGTTCCGGGACGCGGAGGCCTTTGCGGCGCTGCGCCAGCGGCTGGCCGCGCGTGGGGCGGGGCCGGACCTCGAGCTGTTGCTGGAGCGGCTGCGCGCGCTCGCGGAGCGCCGCCGCACCGCGATCGGGGAGGCCGACGCCGCCAAGGCGGCGCTGAACGCGAAGAGCCGGGAGGTCGGGGAGAAGAAGCGCCGCGGGGAGGACGCGGCGGACCTCCTCGCGACGCTTGGGCCGATCTCGGCGCGCGCGGAGGCGGCCGGGGCCGCGGCGGCGGAGGCCGACGCCGCGTTCGAGGACGCGCTGCGGTACGTCCCGAACGTTCCGGCAGCCGACGTGCCGGCCGGAGACGCGACTCACAACGTGGTGGTGCGGTCCTGGGGGACGCCCGCCGAGCCGCAGCCCTGGCACCAGCCGCATTGGGATCTCGGCAAGTCGCTCGGGCTGCTGGATCTCGAGCGCGGCGCGCGGCTGGCGGGGTCCGGCTTCCCGCTGTTCGTGGGGCGGGGCGCGAAGCTGGAGCGCTCGCTGATCGGCTTCATGCTCGATCTGCACACGCGCGAGCACGGGTACACCGAGGTCTCGCCGCCCTTCCTGGTGACCCGCGAGACGATGACCGGCACGGGCCAGCTCCCGAAGTTCGAGGAGGACCTGTACCGCGTTTCGGACGACCTGTTCCTGATTCCGACGGCGGAGGTGCCGGTCACGAACCTGCACCGCGGCGAGGTGCTGCTCGGGGAGGAGCTCCCCAAGCGCTACGTCTCGTACACGCCCTGCTTCCGCCGCGAGGCGGGCGCGCACGGCGCGGACACGCGGGGACTGACGCGGGTGCACCAGTTCGACAAGGTGGAGCTGGTGCGCATCGAGCGGCCGGAGGCGAGCGCCGCGGCGCACGAGGAGCTGACCCGGCACGCGGAGATCGTGCTGCAGCGGCTCGAATTGCCGTACCGGGTGGTGCTGATCGCGGCAGGCGACATGGGATTCGCTAACCACCGCCAGTACGATCTTGAGGTGTGGGCCCCCGGCGCGCGGAAGTGGCTCGAAGTGTCGAGCTGCAGCACCTACCAGGACTTCCAGGCGCGGCGGATGGACATGCGCTTCCGGGCGGCGCGCGGCGCGAAGCCGGAGTTCGTGCACACCCTCAACGGCTCCGCGCTCGCCCTCCCGCGGACGGTGATCGCGCTGCTGGAGGCCGGCCAGCAGCCGGACGGCTCGGTGCGGGTGCCGCAGGCGCTCGCGCCGTATCTGGGGGCGGAGCGGCTTGAGGCCGGCGGAAGCTGAGGCGCGCGGCCGCGCCTGGGTGCGGCGGCCTTCTTCGGTGTGGGTCCTGGCGGCCGCCGCGGCCGCACTGACGCTCGGCGCGGCGTACGTGGTGGCGGATCACCTGACGGCCGACGCGCGCCGCGCCTCGACGCTGTACGCCCACGTCTTCGCCGGCCTCGCCGATCCGCGCGAGTCCGGCACGACCGAAGCGCTGCTGGGGCTCGCCGCCGAGATCCGCCGCCAAGGCATTCCCCTGGTCATCACCGACGCCCGCGGCGTCGCGACCGACACCGCGAATCTCCCGCGACCGATGGCCTCGGATTCCCCAGAGCTCAAGCGCTTCGTGGCCGGGCTCGACCGCGACACGCCGCCGCTGGTCGAACGTGCGGTGGGGACGATCCACGTGGGCGCGCCGCCGCTCCGCGCGCCGCTGCGCCTGGTCTTCGCGCTGGAGGTGGCGACGCTGCTCGCGCTGGCGGGAACCGTGATGCTGGCCCATCGCGCGTCGCTCCGCGCGGCCGGGGACCGCGTGTGGGTCGCGATGGCCCGCGAATCCGCGCACCAGCTCGGCACGCCGCTCACCTCGCTGGCGGGGTGGATCGAGCGGCTGCGCGAGGGACGGGAAAGCGCGGCCGAGATCGCCGATCACCTGGAGGACGACTACGCGCGCCTCGACCGCGTGGCGCGCCGGTTCGAGCGGATCGGGCAGCCGCCCCGCGCGGAGGAGCTGGACGTCGCCGCTGTCGCCGATGCCGTCGCCACCTACTTCCGGCCGCGCCTCCCGACGCTGAGCAACCGCGTGACGCTGAAGCTCGAGTCCGACGGCGCCGCCGCCGTCGTGCGCGGCGACGCCCTGCTCCTCGAGTGGGCGCTGGAGGCGCTCGTGCGGAACGCGCTCGACGCGCTGAAGGGGCGGGAAGGGACGATCACGCTGGCGGTCTCGGGCGAGCCGGACAGCGTGGTGGTGGTGGTCGCGGACGACGGCCCCGGCGTGCCGCGCGAAGTGCGGCACCGGCTCTTCCAGGCGGGGGCCACCACCAAGGCGCGGGGCTGGGGGCTGGGTCTGGCGCTGGCGCGCCGCGTCGTCGAGGAGGGGCACGGCGGCCGGCTGACGCTGGAGCCGGCGAGCGTCGGTGCCCGTTTTGCCGTGCGCCTGCCGCGCGAGCGCGCGGGCGCATGATCGCCGTCCCCCTCAACGATCCCCAGCGCGAGGCCGTCTCCCACGTCGCCGGGCCGATGCTGGTCCTGGCGGGCGCGGGCTCCGGCAAGACGCGCGTGCTCACGGTGCGCCTGGCACGGCTGATCGAGGAGCACGGCGTCGACCCGCGCCACATCCTCGCCGTCACCTTCACCAACAAGGCGGCGGGCGAGATGAAGGCCCGCGTCGCGCAGTTGCTCTCGCGCGAGCCCGACGGGCTGTGGATCGGCACCTTCCATGCGGTGTGCGCGCGGCTCTTGAGGCGCGAGGCGCCGCACATCGGCTTCGCCCGCACCTTCACGATCTACGACGAGGACGACGTCGAGGCGCTGGTGCGCCGCCTCGTCGAGGATCTCGGGCTCCCCGCGAAGCTGTACGGCGCCCGCGGCGTGCGGCACGAGATCTCCCGCGCCAAGAACGCGATGATCCCGCCCGACGTGTACATCGCGCAGGCGGCCGACCCGTACCACCGGAACGTCGGGCGCGTCTACGAGGCGCTGGGCACGGCGCTGCGGCGCGCCAACGCGATGGACTTCGACGACCTGCTGCTGCACCCGCTGGCGCTGTTCGAGGCGCAGCCCGCCGTCCTGGCCCGCTACCGCGAGCGCTTCCGGTTCCTCCTGGTGGACGAGTACCAGGACACCAACCGGGCACAGTACCTCTTCCTGCACGCGCTGGCCGGCGGGGAAGGGAACTTGTTCGTCGTTGGCGATGACGACCAGTCCATCTACGGGTGGCGCGGCGCGGACCTCCGGAACATCCTGGAGTTCCAGCGCGACTTCCCCGGCGCGAAGCTGGTGCGCCTCGAGGAGAACTACCGGTCCACCACCGGCATTCTCGACGCGGCGAACAGCGTGATCGCGCCGAACACCGGCCGCCTGGGAAAGACGCTCTTCACGCGCCGCGCGGGGGGCGAGCCGATCACCGTGGTGCGCGCGGCCGACGAGCGCGACGAGGCGGAGTGGCTGGTGCGGGAGTTCGTCGCGCGCGCACGGCGCGCCGAGCACGGCTTCGAGGAGATGGTCGTGCTGGTCCGCACCAACGCGCAGACGCGGGCCTTCGAGGAGGAGCTGCGGCGCGGCGGCGTCCCGTACCGCGTGGTCGGCGCGGTGAGCTTCTACGAGCGGCGCGAGGTGAAGGACCTGCTGGCGCACCTGCGGCTGGTGGTGAACCCCGACGACGACGCGGCGTTCCGCCGCGCGATCGCGGTGCCGCGCCGCGGGATCGGCGAGCAGAGCCTCGAGGTGCTCGCCCGCTGGGCGACGACGTGGGGGTGGTCGCTGTCCCAGACAAGCCATGCGGCCGGCCGCCTCCCCGAGCTGCGGCCCAAGGCGCGCGAAGCGCTTGAGCAGTTCGCCGCCGCGCTGGATGCGACCCGCGCCGAGCTGAAGGACCTCCAGCCCGCGGAGGCCTTGCGCGCCATCGTCGCGCGCACCGGAATGGAGCAGTTCCTCCTCGAGGACGACGAGACCGGGCCGGAGCGGCTGGAGAACGTGTCCGAGCTGATCAACGCCGCGCAGGCCTGGACGGAGGAGTTCGGGGCGGTGGTGGAGGACGACCCATCACAGTTGCCAGACGGCGAAGACGGCAAGGAGGAAGAGGCGACGCCGATCGGCCGCTTCCTTACCCAGGCCGCGCTCACCACCAGCGCCGAGGTCCAGGAGGGAGAGAGCGGCGTGACGCTGATGACCCTGCACGCGGCCAAGGGGCTCGAGTTCCCGCTGGTGGCGATCGCGGGGCTCGAGGAAGGGCTCTTCCCCCTCTCGCGCGCCGACACGCCGGAGGCGCTGGAGGAGGAGCGCCGCCTCTGCTACGTCGGCATCACCCGCGCCAAGGACAAGGTCTTTCTCTCTTACGCGTCCGCGCGGCGCCGCGGTGGCGACCTGCGGCCGGCGTTCCCATCCCGTTTCCTCGACGACGTCCCGCCCGCGCTGGTCGAGCAGCGGGTGACCCGGCCGTCGTGGAGCTTCGCGCGCGAGCCGCGCCGCCGGCCGATGCCGTTGGCGGGCGGCGCGTCGCTCGTCCTGGTAGACGAGGGGACGGATGCGGCCGACGTCAGCGACCTGGCGCCCCTGTTCCGCGCCGGCGAGCGCGTGCGGCACCGCCGCTTCGGGATCGGGACGATCCGCCGGGTCGAGGGGCGGGGCCGCGAGTTGAAGGTGGCGGTGGAGTTCGACGACACCGAGGTGGGGACCAAGCAGCTCCTCGCCGCGTACGCCGGCCTGGAGCGGGAGGACGAGGGCGCCTAGCCGATGAGCGTGAGCCGCAGGGACATCGAGAAGATCGCCGCCCTCGCCGAGCTGGGGGTGGACGACGCCAGCGCGGCGGAGCTGGAGAAGCAGCTCACGCGGATCCTCGATTACGTCGCCCAACTCTCGGAGGTGACGGACGACGCCACGTCGGCCGTGGACGAGCGCGCGGCACGCCTCCGGCGCGACGTCGTGGATCCCGATTCGCTCTCGCGCACGCCGAAGGAGATCGCCCCCGCCTTCACGGACGGCCTCTTCACGGTGCCGCGCCTCGGCGAGCTGGACCGGGGAGAGGACGCGCCGTGACCGATTTCGTCCGGGCGGCGCGAGAGGCGGCGCAGCGGATCGCCGCGTGCGAGGAGAAGGGCACGCACGCCTTCCTCGCCTGGTCGGAGGCGGCGCTCGTGGAGCAGGCGGAGCGGCTCGCGAAGGCCGACGCGACGGGGCCGCTCGCGGGTGAGGCCGTCGCGGTGAAGGACGTCATCGCCGAGTCTGTGTTTCCCACCACGTGCGGCTCGAAGATCCTCGAGGGGTGGCGTTCGCCGTTCGAGGCCACCGTCGTGCGCCGTCTTCGCGAAGCGGGAGCGATGGTCGCCGGAAAGGCGAACTGCGACGAGTTCGCGATGGGCTCCTCGACGGAGTGGTCGGCCTACGGGCCCAGTCGAAATCCAGTGGACCCGACGCGTGTGCCCGGCGGCTCCTCGGGCGGCTCGGCGGCCGCCGTGGCGGCAGGTGCGGTCACGATGGCGCTGGGCTCGGAGACGGGCGGCTCGGTGCGCCAGCCGGCGGCCTTCTGCGGCATCGTGGGAATCAAGCCGACCTACGGGCGGGTGAGCAGGTACGGGCTGGTGGCCTTCGGCTCGTCGCTCGACCAGATCGGCACGTTCGGGAAGGACGTGGTGAGCGCGGCACGGCTCCTGGGCGTGATCAGCGGGCGCGACGACCGCGACGCCACGTCGCTCGACCGCATTCCCTTGGGCGAGCCCGGTCCAGCACCCGCGAGCCTCAAGGGCACCGTGATCGGCGTGCCGCGCGAGTACTTCCCCGAAGGCCTGCACGCCGGGATCAAGGCGGCGAGCGATCGGGCGCTGGCCCGGCTCCGGGATCTCGGCGCGGAGGTGCGCGACGTCTCGCTGCCGCACACGAAGTACGCGGTGCCCACCTACTACATCGTCGCGCCCGCCGAGGCGTCGTCGAACCTGGCGCGCTACGACGGGGTCCGGTACGGGCCCAGGGCCGACGGTGGCCTGACCGACGTGCGCGCGGTCTACCGCGCCACGCGCGGGCACGGCTTCGGGCCGGAGGTGCGGCGCCGCATCCTCCTCGGCACCTACGTGCTCAGCGCTGGCTACTACGACGCGTACTACCGGAAGGCGCAGCGGGTGCGCGAGGCGATCCGGGCGGACTTCGCGCGCGTCTTTGCGCAGGGCGTGCACGCGCTCTTCACGCCCACCACGCCGACGCCGGCCTTCAAGTTCGGCGAGAACACCGCCGACCCGCTGGCCATGTACCTCTCGGACGTCTACGTCTGCACCGCGAACCTCGCCTGGGTGCCGGCGCTGTCGCTCCCGATCGGCCGCGACCAGGGGCTCCCGATCGGCGGCCAGCTGATCGGTGCGATGGAGGGCGAGGCGACGATCATCCGCATCGCCCAGGCGCTCGAGCGCGCGGTGAATGCGACAGCGGAGGTCCGATGAGTTGGGAGACCGTCGTCGGGCTCGAGGTCCACGTCCAGCTGCTGACGGCGACCAAGATGTTCTGCGCGTGCTCGTCGAAGTTCGGCGACCCGCCGAACACCAACGTCTGTCCGGTCTGCCTCGGGCTCCCCGGCGCGCTCCCGGTGCCCAACGAGCAGGCGGTGCGGCTCGCGGTGCGCGCGGCGTTCGCTCTGGGCTGCACGGTGCATCCACGGAGCATCTTCGCGCGCAAGAACTACTTCTATCCCGACCTGCCGAAGGGCTACCAGATCAGCCAGTTCGAGGAGCCGCTGGCCACGGGCGGCGCGCTGGAGTTCGTCTCGGCGGAGCGCGGGCCGGTCACCGTGCGCATCAAGCGGCTGCACCTGGAGGAGGACGCGGGCAAGTCGTTCCACGACCGGGTGCCGGGGATGACGGCGGTGGACTTCAACCGCTCCGGCGTGCCGCTGATCGAGATCGTGAGCGAGCCGGACCTGCGCTCGCCCGCCGAGGCGCGGGCGTACCTCACCACGCTCAAGCAGATCCTGAAATACGTCGAGGTTTCGGACTGCAACATGGAGGAAGGGAGCCTCCGGGTGGACGCGAACCTCTCCATCCGGCCCGTCGGGTCGAGCGAGCTGCGCACGCGCACCGAAGTGAAGAACATGAACTCCTTCTCCGGCGTGGAGCGCGCGCTCACGGCGGAGCGGGAGCGGCAGATCGCAGCGACGGAGCGCGGAGAGGAGGTGGTGCAGACCACGATGCTCTTCGACGCGGCCTCGGGCGAGGTGCGCCCGATGCGCTCCAAGGAGGAAGCCCAAGACTACCGCTACTTCCCGGAGCCCGACCTCCCGCCGCTGGTCCTGACGGAGAAGTGGCTCGCGGCGGAGCGCGCGGCGCTGCCCGAGCTGCCGGCCGCCAAGCGCGAGCGGCTCGTGAAGCAGTACGCACTGCCTCCGGCCGACTCGGCCGTGCTCTCGGCGTCGCGGGGGCTCGCGGACTACTACGAGCGCGTGGTGAAGGCCGGTGTGGCGCCGAAGGACGCGGCCAATTGGGTGATGAACGATCTACTGGCCCTGAGCCCCGACGGCGAGACGCTGGCGCCGGCGCCGGAGCGGCTGGTCGAAGTGATCGGCCTCGTGTCGGGCGGGAAGGTCAGCCGCCAGACTGCCAAGCGCATACTCGGCGAGATGGTGAGCGCACCGAAGGACGCGGCGCTCGCAGTCGCCGAGCGGCTCGGTCTCCTGCAGGTCTCGGACACCGGCGCGATCGAGGGCTGGGTGCGCGAGACGCTCGCCGCGCATCCCGCCGAGGTCGCGCGCTACAAGGCCGGCGAGTCGAAGCTGATGGGGTTCCTGGTGGGGCAGGCGATGAAGCGGTCACAGGGAAAGGCGGATCCCAAGGCGGTGGGCGCGGCCCTCGCGGCGGCGCTGGCCAGGTAGCCGCGTCAGGGCCGCGGACGAACAAACGGGGCGCCTCGCGGCGCCCCGTCGTGTATCCGTCCTGTGCAGCGCGGCTAGCGCCGCTTCTTCGCCGGCGCCGGCTGCGCGGCCCGGTCCGTGGTCGAGATGTCGTTCGAGATGAGCCACTTCCCGCCGACCTTCCGCCACGTGGTCACGTACTTGATCGTATCGGTGAACGCCGCCTTCATCTCTGCGGGCGCGTTGGGTCCGGGTGCGTAGGTCATGAGGCCGCGGCCCGTCTCGATGGCGAGCGGCCCGTTCGCCTCGACCGAGTAGGTCGAGGCCATCACGGTCCACGCGCCGGCCGCCCCCCAGCTCTTGAGCAGAGAGAGAATCGCCGCGCGCCCGCGCACGGCGGGCATGTTCGCCGGATAGAAGACAGCGTCCTCGGCGTACAGCATGGCGGCTGAGTCCATCTGGTTGGCCGCGATGTACTTCGAGAAGCGCGCATTCACCGCGGCGATGGCGGTGCGCGCGGTGTCCGCCTCGGCCTTCATCCGCGCGGCAGCTTGTCCGGCTGTCTCGGGTTTGGGGGCGCAGGCGGCGAGCGCGAGCAGGGTGACGACGGCGATGCGTCTGATCATGGTGTCCTCCTGGGGTGCGCTACAATGCGGCTGTCCGTGTCCCACCGCTAGCCAGGGACGGACGACTTCTCAGCCGATCCCCGACTCGTAGCGTCGCAATTGTAGAACCGACCCGACCTCACACCTCCCTAACGTCCTCACGCTATCCTCTGCATCGTAGGTGGCGTCGCCGGGACGCAGCGGGGGCGTTCACGGACACTATCGCGCAACTCAACGCCGCAGTATGGAACCGGGCATTTGCCGGGGCCTTCCTCTTTGCTGTCTGCGTAGCGGCCCAACTCGAAGGTCAGTGCCCGGACGGCACGCCGCCGCCGTGCGCGGGGGCGCCGCTGTCCATGCCCAGCGTGGCCATTCTGCTCATGGAAGTCCGCTCCCGTAACGCCGCCGATTCGCTGCTGGCCGAGGGGCTCACGCTCGAGATCATCAACACGCTGAGCGGCGTGACGCGGCTGGACGTGCGCTCCCGCTGGGTCTCGCGGCGCATCGCGGCCGATGCCGATCCGATGCGCGGCGCCCGCGCCCTCGGCGTGGACTACCTGGTGGATGGCGTGCTCGAGCTGGACTCGGCGCGGGTGCTGGTGCGGGGGGCGCTGACCCGCACGAGCACCGGGCGGGTGGTGCGGCCGCTCCGCATCGAGCGGCGCCGGGCGGAAATCGAGGGACTCCAGGTGGCCGTGGCGCAGGAGATCGCTGCGGCCGTGGTCGGGCAGCTGCTGCCGGCCGAGCGGGCGCGGTTCGCAGTGCAGCGCGTGGACCCGCGGGTGACGGAACTGCTGCTCAGCGCCCGCGCGCTGAACCAGCAGTACACGGCGGCAGCGGTCCGCCAGGCGCTCGTGCTGGCGCGCCAGGCGATTGCGATCGACTCCTCCTCCGCGCAGGCGTGGGTGCAGCTCGCCGTGGGCTATGGGCTGCTCGAGGACTTCGAGCCGGACAGCAGTGCCGCTCATTGGGATCGAGCGGTGGCGGCGGGCGAGCGGGCTTTCGCGCTCGATTCCTCCAACGGCACGGTCACGTCGGTCGTCGCTAGTGGCCGCGCGATACGGAATGATCTGTTCCCGCACACCGAGGCGCTCGCCCGCCGCGGGGCGGCGCTGGAGCAGGGAGTGACGAGCGGCATCGCCCTGGCGTTGGTCCTGATGTACGTGGGCAAGGTGGATGAGGCCCTCGCGGTCAGCCGCGCGGCGGCCCGGCGCGACTCGCTCTCCCCTGTGGTCTGGGTCTTCGCGGCCGGCCGGTTCGTCAACGCGCGTCACTTCGCGGAGGCTGCCCGTGCGTGGGAGCATGCGCTGGCGCTGCGTCCGTCCCCGCAAGACAGCCTCAGGCTCCAGAGCGTGCGTCGGTGGGTCCGCCTGGAGACCGGCGACTGTGCCGGCGCTCTGGTCGATGGACAGTCCGCGCAAGACGTGCGCCTCACCATTGAGAGCCTCCGCTGCCTGGGACGGACGGCCGAGGCCGATTCCATCATCGACCGCCGACTGGCCCTCTCGACCATCTCGCCGGGAAACCGAGCGATCTACCTCGCGTGGCGAAGCCAGCCGGACAGCGCGTTCGCCGTCCTCGACCGTGCATTCCCAAACGGCGTCGGCCTGACCATTCAGCACCCGGCGTTCGACCCCTACCGACGGCACCCCGCGTACTTGGCCCTCCGGCGCCGGCTGGGGCTGGAGCAGTAATGGCTCAGGTGCGCACGCTCCTCCTGTGCGTCTGCTGCGTCTGTGCGTCCGTGCGTCCGTCATTCGCCCAGTGTCCTGACGGCACGCCGCCGCCGTGCGCGGGAGCGGCCCCGGCGACGCACCCCGCGCCCAACAGCGTCGCTGTGCTCTATCTCGCCAACCTCTCTCGCGACACGGCAGACGCGTTCCTCGCCGACGGCCTCACCGAAGAGATCATCATCCGGCTCGGTCAGGTGCCGCGGCTCGACGTGAAGTCGCGTTACGAGGTGGAGCGGTTCCGCGGCCAGGGGGCCCAGGACCCGGCCGTGCTCGGGAGAGCCTTGCGTACGGCCTACCTGGTGACGGGGAGCGTGCAACGCGCCGGGAACAGGGTGCGTCTGCGGTACGAGGTGATTCGCGCGGCCACGCGCGCCCGGGTAGGGGGCGACGTCATTGACCGCGCCAGCAGCGACCTGCTGACCGTCGAGTCGGACATCGCGCTCGCGGTCGCGACGGCTATCACGGGCCGGCTGGTTCCCGAGGAGCGCGCGCGACTGGCGCAGCCGCTGACCACCGATGCGACTGCGTACGAGGAGTACCTGCGGGGCCTGGAGCAGGTGAACCGCTCGTTCGACGAGACGGCGATTCGCTCCGCGCTTGCTCACTTCGACCGGGCCATCGCGCGGGATTCTTCCTTCGCGGCCGCATTCGCCGGCAAGGCGACCGCGTGGGAGGACCTTGCCGACGGATACCTGACTCCGCGGGAGGGCTACGGTCAGGCGCGGGCCGCCGCGGCCCGGGCCCTGGCGCTCGACTCCTCCCAGGCGCTCGCCTACGCGATGCTCTCATGGTCAGTCCTCGCGCTCGACCTGGATGCCCACGAGGCCGAGCGGCTGGGCCGCCGCGCCGTTGCGCTGGATCCGCGTGGCGACCAGCCCCGCCTGGCGCTGAGCGTGGCACTGTTCGTTCAAGGCCGGATCGACGAGGGCATCGAGGAGGCACGTCGCGCGTGGCAGGCAGACTCGCTGGACGCAATCAACGGAGTCGGCTACGCCCAACTGCTGCTCCAAGGCCATCGGCTCGACAGCCTGGCGGCGCTGCTGCCGAGGCTTCGCGCGAACCTGCAGTCCCCCGATGCCGACGCGGTCGAGGGCGCGCTCCTGGCCGCGCGCGGAGATCTCCGGGGCGCCGCGCACTTTCTGAACTGGCGGTACTACGGGGGCTGGACCGCGGGCACGTACGTGCGCGCTTTGCTGGCGCGCGGCGACACGGCGGCCGCCCGCGCCACCGTGGATTCGATGCTCGCCCTCCGCACGCCGGGCTACTACAACCCGGTCGCCCTGGCCAAGGCCTATGCGGCGCTAGGCGACGTGGACAAGGGCATCGAGTGGCTGCGCCGCGCGTTCGACGAGCGGACGAGCTTCCTGGTGTACGTGCGCGTGGACGACGAGCTCGCGTCACTGCGCGCCGACCCGCGGTACGCCGCCCTCGACCGACAGCTGCGCTACTGATGGTGGCCGCGCCGGCTGCCCTTGCCACGCGATGACAACCACTCGCTTCGAAGCGGGGACGAGAACCGTGTTGACTCTACGCCAGGTCATGGTCGGCGGAGCGGTGCTGGTCGCCGCGTGCGGACGGAGTGCGCCCACACCCGCACCGGCGTCGGCCGCGGATGTTGCGGCGGTCGCGCGGACGGTGGCGACCTTCGACAGCTGCGCCCGCACCGGTGCCCTCGACGTCTTCATGGGCTACGTCGCTGAGGACGCCGTGGCGCTCTTCCCCGATATGCCCGCGATCGTGGGGAAGCAGGCGCTTCGCGCGTTCTACGGGAGCTACTACGGCAGTTTCAGGATCGATGGACACCACGCGCCGATCGAAACGCAGACGATCGGCGACCTGGTGATCAACCGTGGCGAGGTCCACGGCACCGTGACCCCCAAAGCGGGCGGCCAGCCGATGCCTATCGACAACAAGTACCTGATGATCTTCCGGCGACAGCCCGACGGGTCGCTGAAGATCTGGAGGGCGGCGGCCAACTCGAACGCGCGGCCGACGCCGCCGGTACCGACTCGGTGAGGGAGTGAAGGGGAGGTCAGCCGCTCACGTATTCGGTGCGGCGGGCTCGTAGAAGCGCAGGTCCGCCATTGGGTAGTGTCGGCGGTTCAGGGTCCAGAGCCTGAGACCCGCTACCGAGGCCGCGGCGGCGATCAGCGCATCGGCGAGCCCGACGCCATGCGACTTCGCGTAGCGAGCGAGGTACTCCCCCGCCTGCCGGCCGACCTTGGCGTCGAGCACGACCTCGCCGCGGGCGTCGAAGAAGGCCCGGGTGGCCGCCTCCTCGCCGGATCTTACCGCCGCGTACACCTCGGCCCACGATATGGCGGTGCAGAAGGTACGGACCCCCGCTCGTCCCAGGGCAACCGCCGCTTCGACCACCCGGCGGCGGCCGCGCAGGCATTCGATGATGACGTCCGAATCCAGGATGACGCCGCTTAGCTCGTCACCCGCCGCGTATCCCGGCGCAGGCGTCTCACGTACGCGTCTGTGCTTCCGAGATCGTCGCGGTTGCGCCATAGCCCCTCGATGCCCCGGAGTGTCGTGATCTCCTCCTCGGTCTGGGCGGGACCGTACACCAGGACGAGGGCCTCGCGCACCAGCTCCGACAACGTCCGGCCACGCCGGCGCGCCAGGGCCGTGAGCCGGGCGTGCAGGTGCCGATCCAGGTACAACTGGGTGCGGTGCATATGATGTATATACATCGCGGAACGGCGAGGGGCAACGGTCGCCGTCCTCGCCGAGCCCAGCGGGCCGATGCATCTTGAAGCGTCTTCAGCACGACCTGGGAGCCCCATGGATCGGTTTCGCATCCTGCCCGCCCGGCTGGCGCTGGCCGCTGTGATCTGCCTCGGCGCGCTTGCGACGTCGTCGTCGCTCGCCGCCCAGACAACCTCCTTCAACGACTCGCTCTTGGGGCGAGTCCGGGCGCTGGCCGCCACGACGGCCGGCGAAAGACCCCAGTCCGTCCACGTGATGAAGATCGTGGAGTCCGCCGGCCCGCTCAGCAGCTACGTCGCCGGCGCCGACAGCACGCGCGTGCCGTCCTGCTTCCCCGTCTTCCAGATCCGGTACCGCGACCGGTGGATCGTGGTGGACGCGGCCGTCGATTCCCAGGCGATCGCCGAGAGCTACGGCGCGCGCGGCCAGGCCGGCTTCCACCGCGACCGTTACCTTCGCCTCGAGACCGCGCTGCGCGGTGCGGAGCACGTGGTGCTCACGCACGAGCATTTCGACCACGCCGTCGGCGTGGAGCGCGGACCGTACTTCGCCACGATCGCGGCGAAGACGCTGCTCAGCGAGGAGCAGCTCCAGAGCCTCCTCGACCCGAAGGCGCGCGGCATAGTCCGGTTGACGCGCGACTCCGCCGCGGCGTTCCCGGTGCTCCGCTACGGCCTCCTGTATCTGCTCGCGCCCGGCGTCGTGCTCATCAAGGCGCCCGGCCACACCCCGGGCTCCCAGTTCGTCTACGTCCAGCTCGCGAGCGGCAAGGAAGTCCTCATCGCGGGCGACCTGGCGTGGCAGCACGAGGGTCTGACGGAGAACCAGCAGAAGCCGGAGGCGACGAGCCGCTCGCTCTCCGAGGACCGCGCGGCGCTCGAGCCGCAACTGGAGTGGGCGCGGAAGCTCTGGCGGGGCGGAGAGGTGGCCATCGTGCTGAGCCACGACAGCCGCCTGCTGGACTCGCTCGTCGCATCTGGCGTGCTGGTGAACGACTTCGACCTAGGGCCGCACTAGGCAGGTCTCTTCGTCCACCAGCCTCTCCGAATCAGCGACCGCGAGTGTCGCCAGGCAGGCGTCTACTGTCCCGCGTACTCGGACAGCTGCAGAATCCTGAGTCCAGGCACCGCTGGCATCGCCCGATCGTCGGTGACGAACGCCGAGCAGCGCTGCGTGAGGGCGGCTGCGAGCTGCAGAGCATCCGGAGTGCGGGCGCGGTACGCTGCTCGAATCTGAGCAGCCGTCTTGAGCTGCGCGCGGTCCAGCCCCACGAGCCGCAGCCCGCGGCTGCGCGTCAGGAGGGCCTCGTACCGCTCCGCGAGAGTGACATCGCCTGCTCGGTAGGGCACGACCAAGACCTCAAGCAACGTCACCGCGGACGTCACGACGAGGCGGACTCCGCGATCCGCATCGTCCAAGAGATGCCGGACGAGGGGCCCGAATCGCGGGTGTTGCTCGATGAAGTAGATGAACGGGGCAGTGTCGAGGGCCACCGGCCCGCTGCCGACCGCCGCCCTCAGTTCCAAGACCGCCGCTCCTCGGCCACATACTTCGCGGCGTCCACTCCGGCCCAGCGCTCCTTCCCGAGGCCCTCAAGCTCGAGGATGGACAACTGCTCCCCGGCGTCCAGCGCCTCGCTCAGGATGTGCGTGACCTCTTGCGCCACGGAGCGGTGCTGCCGCCGGGCGCGCTCGCGCAGGCGGCGGTGCAGGGCATCCGGAAGGTTCTTGATGTTTAAGATGGCCATGGGGCCTCCATTCTTCCTCCAAAATGGAGGCCCTGGCCCCACCCGTCAACGGCAGGTTACGGCGCCTGGTACCCCGCGCCCCTCACGAGCATCCCCGGCCTCGCGCCCGTCATGCGTCCGTCGTCCACGACCGGCACCCCGTTCACCAGCACGTAGCGCACGCCCACCGACAGCTGGTGCGGCCGCTCGTACGTCGCTCGATCAATGATGGTTTTCGGATCGAAGATCATGACGTCCGCGTACGTCCCTTCGCGCAGCTCACCGCGGTCGCGGATGCCGAGCCGCTCGGCTACGGCACCGCTCATCTTCCGCACCGCGTCCTCGAGCGTCAGGATGTGATCTTCGCGGACGAAGCGTCCCAGAATGCGCGGATAGGTGCCGTAGGCGCGGGGATGCGTGGAGATCTTCGCGCTGTCGGGATCGAACGCCTCGGCGTCCGTGCCGAACTTCATCCATGGCTGCCGCACCTGCATCGCCACGTTGGAGTCCGAGGCGATGAAGATCACCTGCCCCAGGCCGTTCCGCTCGGCGAGCGTGAGGTCCATCAGCGCGTCCGACCAGTCCCTGCCCAACGCCGCCGCGATGTCGGCGAGGCGCTTGGCCTCGAATCTCTTCAGTGAATCCACCGTGAAGCCGAGGACCTCGACGCCGGCGGGCGTCGCCTCCTGGCACGGGTTGTCGTAGTCCGGGTGCTCGTTGATCATCTCGGTCTTGATGCGGGTGCGGGTCGCCGGGTCGCGGAGCCGCTCGAGCAGCCGGCCGTCGGCGTGCGCCCATGGCGGGATGCAGGAGGAGAGGTTGTTCTGCCCGGCGCCGTAGGGATACTGGTCGGCGGCGACGTCCTGCCCCGCGGCGCGCGCCGAGTCGATCATCGCGACCACCTGCCGCGCCTTGGGCCAGTTGGCCTTGCCCGCCGCCTTGAGATGGTAGATCTCGATCGGAACGCCGCCCTCGCGGCCGATGCGCAGCGTCTCGTTCACGCTCTCGATGAGCCGGTCGCCCTCGGAGCGCATGTGGGTGATGTAGACGCCGCCGAAGGGTGCCATCGCCTTCGCTTCCTCGATGAGCTCGGTCGTGGAGGCGTAGGCGCCCGGCGGGTACTCCAGCGCGCTGGCGACGCCGAACGCGCCGTCCCGCATCGCCCTGCGCACGACGCCGCGCATCGTGTCCAGCTCGGCCGGGGTAGCGGCGCCTTCCGCCATCCCCTTCGCGTACGCGCGCACCGTGCCTGCGCCAAGGAACGACCCGACGTTCACGGCGCCGCCGTGCCGTTGCATGGCGGCCAGCCAGCTGTCGAAGCCGTGCTCACCGGTGAAGCCTCGCATCAGCCGGACGAGCGCGGTGTCGGTGGTCGTGGCACTGAAGTCGGCAATCAGGCCATCGTTGACCGGCGCCGGCGTGTCGCCCTCGCCCAGGATCATCGTCGTCACGCCCTGCGTGGTCATGCTGACGACCCGGCTGTCGCCGAACAGCAGCTCGTCGTACGACTGCGCCTGGATGTCTATGACCCCAGGCGCCACGACGAGCCCGCTGGCGTCAATGCGCCGTTGAGCGGGAGCGTCGCGCAGGAGCCCGGCGGGGGCGACGCGCGCGATCCGGCTTCCGATGACGCCGACATCGCCGTAGAACCAGGGATTCCCGGTTCCATCCACGAGGCGCCCGCCCGTGATGACGACGTCGTAGCCGGCCGGAAGCGGAGCGACCGCGGCCGGACGCGCCCGCGGTGCGCACGCGCCGGCGCAGAGCGCGAGCGCGACGATAACAACCGCACGAGAGGTCACGAGAGCTTCCCCCGAGAGCGAAATGGTCGTTGCTGCAGCTGCGAGGTGATCGTCCGGAGGTGCCGCCTCAAGCCGCGCCGACGCGCCTCCATGGCGGCACGACGTCGTAGCGATCCCAGTAGCCCAGCGCCGACGGCTTGAGCCCGAAGTGCGCCTCGGCCACCTCAAGCACCCGCTCGGGGTCCTTCTTCCCGCCGTTCGACATCGCGAGCCGCCGCATCCGCTTCGCCTCGGCCAGCGCCCGGGCGCCGGAGGGGTCGAAGCGGTGCGCCTGCGCGCCCTCGCCCGCGTTGAACATGTCCATCGCGTAATCGAAGGACGCGGCGACGTGCCGTTCCACGTCCCGCTCCGGCAGGTCCCATCGGCTCGCGTCGGCGGCCATCTGCACGACGCGGCGCCAGTTGGTCCAGTCGGTGAGCTGCACCATCCCGTGGAACAGCCTGCGGCTGGTGCTGACGCTGAAGATCGTGGGCGAGAGGATCCGGTCGAGGTGCTCGTCGGCGGCGGCGTGATCGCCCGCGAGGACGTCGCGCGCGGTGCGCGCGGCGCCCTCGCCGATGTGCATGTCGAACCGGCCCTCCCAGTAGGAGTGGCCCAGCGCGCGCGTCGAGGACGTGACCACCAGCTGCCGCGGGACGAAGAAATTGTGCGCGACGACGTCGGCGGCGAGATGCGCGAGGTAGCCGTAGCCGAAGGCGCGGAGGCGGCCCTCGCCCGCCAGCTCGACGATCTCCTGCCCGACGTGCCAGGCGTGGCTGTGGCGCCCCACCGGCGCGTACTTCTTGGCGAACGAGGTGTCGGCGGCGATCGAACCGTAGAGGAAGTCGAGCGGGTGCGCCTCAAGGAGCGACGCGAGGTAGCCCGGGACGAACTGGAGGTTCGCGAGCACCGACTGGCCGACGAAGATGTGCGTGCCGGGCGACCATGCCCACGCGTTGTGCGGCAGCAGGGCCAGGAGCAGGACCACTGCCAGGGCGACGACGGCGACTCGCTTCAAGGCGTCAGCCTGCTCCCTCGGCCGGCGGACGCCGGCGCATCGCGCGCCGCGCGGCGCCCAGCACCTTGCCGGAGCGGCGCACCGTGCGGAGCAGGGAAGCGGCGGAGAGCGCGGTCTCCTGCACTTCCTCCTGGACGACTTCGGCGAGGGCGTCGAGGTCCTGCAGCCGCGTCTCGACCGCGTTCATCCCGCGCTTGAGCTTGGCGCGCGCTTCGGTGGAGATGTCGGCGAAGCCGTCGATCTCGTGCCGGAACCGCGCGGCGACGGTCTTCGCGTCAGCGGTGAGCGCGCTCAGCTGGGCCGACACCTCGCGCGTGCGCTTGCGGAGCCCGAAGCCGATGAACGCCGCGATGGCGCCGACGGTCAGCATGCTCGCCGCGATGACCACCAGGGAAATCGCGATGGTCGGGGCGACCCAGGCGGGAATGGACTCCATCGCCGTGCAACATCGACCCCCCGCCGATAGGTGTCAAGGAATCCGCTTGACGCTCGGCGAGCGCGCCCTGCATTCTTGGGTGCGATGACTCCCTTCTTCGTGGTTGAGGGCGGGCACCGGCTCTCCGGAACCGTCCGGCCCGCGGGCAACAAGAACGCCGCGCTCCCCATCCTCGCCGCCACGCTTCTCGCCGACGGCCCCTGCGTCCTCGACAACGTGCCGCGCATCCGCGACGTCGAGACGCTGCTCGAGCTGCTCGTGGCGCAGGGCGTCACGGCGGCCTGGGAAGGGGAGCACATGCTGAAGCTCGACGCGCGCGAGGCGCGCTCCGGCGACCCCGACCCGGCCCTGTGCGCGAGGATCCGCGCGTCGGTGCTGCTGGCGGGCCCGATGCTCGCGCGCTTCGGGCGGGTGCGGCTGCCGCCCCCCGGCGGCGACGTCATTGGCCGGCGAAGGATCGACACGCACCTGCTCGCGCTGGCCCGGCTCGGCGCCGACATCAGCGTCGGCGCGACCTACGATTTCGAGGCGAAGCAGCTCACCGGCGCCGAGGTGTTCCTCGACGAGGCGTCGGTCACCGGGACGGAGAACGCGCTGATGGCGGCGGTCGGCGCGAAGGGGCGGACCGTCATCGGGAACGCCGCGTCCGAGCCCCACGTCCAGGACCTCGCCCGGTTCCTCGTCGCGATGGGCGCCGAGATCCGTGGAATCGGCACCAACACGCTGACGATCGAGGGCGGGCGGCCGCTCAAGGGCGCGCGCTTCGCCATCGGCCCCGACCACATCGAGATCGGCTCGTTCGTCGGCCTCGCGGCGGTCACCAACTCCGCGCTCACCATCGAGGGGGTGCGTGCCGAGGACCTGCGCGCCAGCCTGCTGGGGTTCGAGCGTCTTGGCGTCGAGCCCAAGCTGGACGGCGACCGCCTCGAAGTGCACGCGGGCCAGGCGCGGCGGGTGCGCGAGGACCTCGGCGGTCACGTACCGAAGCTCGAGGACGGGCCGTGGCCGGCCTTCCCGGCGGACCTGATGAGCATCGCGCTGGTCACGGCGACCCAGTGCGAAGGCATCATCCTGATGTTCGAGAAGATGTTCGAATCGCGGCTCTTCTTCGTGGACAAGCTGATCGGGATGGGCGCGCGGATCGTGCTCTGCGACCCGCACCGCGCCGTCGTGGCCGGCCCCTCGCCGCTCCGGGCCGGCGTGGTCGAGAGCCCCGACATCCGGGCCGGGATGGCAATCCTCCTGGCGGCGCTCGCCGCCGAAGGCACCAGCACGATCCACAACGTCGGGCAGATCGAGCGCGGCTACGAGGACATCCACCGGCGCCTCGCCGCCCTCGGCGCGGTGATCCGGCGGGACGAGCGGTGAGCGCGCCGGACGTGCGCCGCACCGCGCACGACACCTCCGTTGCGCCGTCCGCTCGAGTCAGCCCTGGCACGAGTGCCACCGCGCCGGAGCGCGCGGCGCTCCCGTGGCGCGCTGCGCCCGAGCAGCGCGTCGCCGACCCCATCATCCCGCGCTCGGAGCTGGAGGAGTGGCGCGAGCGGTTCGCCCTGGTGGCGGGCCTCACGATGCGCGGCGGGAACGGCGGCTTCTCGCTCGGCCTCGCCACCGAGGAGCCGGTTGGGCAGGTGATGGGGCGCTGGCGGGCGTTCCTCCACGCGATGAAGCCGGCGTTCCAGGCCGTCCAGGCGGCCCAGCAGGTCCACTCGGCGCGGGTCGCGTGGCACGAGCAGGTGGGACCGGGCTTGCACCTCGCGGAGCCCTGCGACGGACACGCGACCGCGCAGCGTGGTCTCCTCCTCGCCGTCACGATCGCGGATTGCATCCCCGTCTACCTCGCCGCGGGCCCCCGGATGTTCGCGCTGCTGCACGCCGGTTGGCGGGGGATCGCCGCGGGCGTGCTGGAGCGCGGCGTCACGCTGCTGGCGGAGCGCTCCGGCGTCCCGCCCGACCGGATGGCCATGCACCTCGGCGTCGGGATCTGCGGCGACTGCTACGAGGTCGGCCCCGAGGTCGTGAAGGCGTTGGAGGGCCGCCGGGTGCGCCGCCCGACCCAGCTCGACCTCCGGGACGTACTGGCCGAGCGCGCGGCGCGCTTGGGGCTCGGCGAGGTGACCCGGTCGCCCCACTGCACCTCGTGCAACCGCGACGTCTTCTTCACACACCGCGGCTCGTCGGGCCGCGACGGGCGGATGGTGGCGTATCTGGGCCGCCCGCTTGACGGGGCCTCCCTGGCGGTCTAGCTTCCTCGGCGGTGTCGCGGGCCGTGGGGGCTCGGCTCGCGTTTCTCGATGTGGGGTTGTTGCCCCACATTTTTGTTTATCCGGGGTTCCCGTGCCGCTGCCACCCGACCTCCCACGCGAGCTGGCCGAGCGCGTCGCCGCGCTGGGTTACGAGGTTGTCGAGCTGAAAGTCGGCGGGAGCAGCCGGCGGCCGCGCCTCGCACTCCGCATCGACCGCCCGGACAGCGGTCCGGGCCGCGGGATCACGGTGGACGAGTGCGCCGCCGTCAGCCGCGCGCTTGAGCCGTGGCTCGACGGCCTCGGCGTGGGCGAAGGGCGCTACATGCTGGAGGTGTCCTCGCCCGGGCTGGAGCGGCCGCTGCACCGGGCCGCCGAGTGGCGCCGCTTTCTCGGTGAGCCGGTGGAAGTCCTCATCCCGAGCCTCAACGGCCGGTTCCGCGTGAAGGCGGTGGCGGTGCTGGACGAGGGCCCGGAGCCGAGCGTGGAGCTGGAGTTTCCCAAGGGCGTGCGTCGCACGCTGAAGCTGTCGGAGATCAAGGAAGCGCGCCTTGCCTTCGAGTGGTAGGCGCGCGTGGAGTCGAGACCATGAGCAGTACTGAAGTCCTGTCGGCGTTCAAGGAGCTGGCGGCGCTGAAACAGCTCGACCGCACCGAGCTGCGCGACCTCATTCGCGACGGCGTGCTCGCGGCGCTGACCAAGAAGTACGGCCCCAACGTGCGGGCCGACATCGGCATCGACGAGATGAACGGCCAGATCCGCATCACCGTCCTCCGCGAGGTCGTGGAGACGGTGGAGGACCCGAGCCGCCAGGTCTCCCTCGAGGAGGCCCGCTGGAACGACGAGAACTTCCAGGTGGGCGACGTGCTCGAGGAAGACGTGGACTTCACGGAGTTCGGGCGCAACGCCGTGCAGGCGGCGAAGCAGCGCATCATCCAGCGGGTGCGGGAGGGGGAGCGGAGCCGGATCCGCGAGGAGTTCGCCGACCGAGTTGGGGAGCTGCTCTCGGGCGAGGTTCAGCAGATCGAGCGCGGCAAGGTCGTGGTGATGCTCAACAAGTTCCGCGAGGCGGAGGCGATCATCCCCTACCGCGAGCAGAACCACCGCGAGCACTTCCACCAGGGCGACACGATCCGCGCGGTCCTCAAGCGGCTCGAGGAGACGCCCAAGGGCCCGCGGCTGATCCTCTCGCGCGGCGACCCGCTGTTCGTGAAGGCGCTCTTCAAGCTCGAGGTCCCGGAGATCCAGCAGGGGATCGTGGACATCCGCGCGACGGCGCGCGAGGTCGGGAGCCGCACCAAGATCGCGGTCTTCAGCCGCGACGACGGGATCGACCCGGTGGGCGCGTGCGTCGGCCTCAAGGGGAGCCGCGTGCAGGCGGTCGTGAACGAGCTGGGGGGCGAGCGAATCGACATCGTGCCCTGGAGCCCGGACCCGGAGCGGTTCGCGCGGCTGGCGCTGGCGCCGGCGCGCGTGGCGCGCGTGTTCTCGGATCCGGACAGCAAGACGATCCAGGCGATCGTGGACGAGGACCAGCTGAGCCTCGCCATCGGGCGCAACGGGCAGAACGTGCGCCTCGCCTCGGAGCTGACGGGGTGGAAGATCGATCTCTACTCCAGCCGCGAGTGGCTGGAGCGCGGCGGCGAGCGGCCGCTCTTCGCGCCGCTGCCCCCCGCGGGCTCGGAAGAGGCGGAACGGGAAGGCGAAGACGTGGCGGCGGTGCCGCTGGCCGAGCTGGGCGGGATCTCGCAGGACCTGCTGGCGGTGCTCGACGGCGCCGGCTACAAGACCTTCTCCGACATCCTGGACCTGGAGCCGGACGAGGTGCGGGCGATCCCCGGGATGGCGCCGGAGATGGCCGACCGTCTGCTGTCGCTCATCGACGAGCTGACGACCACCGACGCGCCGGACGCCAACCGATCCGGGAACGACACCTCCGATGCGCCGCCCGCTCGATCGGGCCCCGGCACGAGTGCCACCGCGCCGGACGCGGGCCGACCCGGAACCGAAACGGCCACCGCGCCGGAAGTAGGCCGACCAGGAACGGAGCCGCAGGCGTCGGGGCCGCCGGAGGCAACCGGAGCCGATGACGCGGCGGCGAAGCCGGCCTCCGGCGAGGAGCCGGCGGCGTGATGACGGATCGCACGCGGACCGCGCTGGGTCTGCTGGGGCTGGGCGCGCGCGCCCGGCGGCTGGCGATCGGCGTGGACGCGGCGCGCGAGGCGCTGCGGCGCGGCAAGGCCGAAGCGCTGGTGTTGCCGAGTGACGCGAGCGAGCGGGCGCGCGAGCGCCTGACGGCGCTGGCGGGGCACCGCGCCGTCGCGGTGCTGGTCGGGCCGGACGCCGACGCGCTCGGGCAGGCGCTGGGCCGTCCCCCGGTCCACGGGGTGGCGGTGCTGGACAGGCAGCTGGCGCGCGGGCTCCGCGCGTATCTGGCGGTGGTGGTGAACCCAGGGGAGAAGGCCGGGCGATGAGCATGCGGGTGCACGATCTGGCCGCCGAATTCGGCGTCGCCAGCGACGAGTTGATGAAGTTGCTCCGGGAGATGGACATCTTCGTCCGGAGCCACCTGAGCGCCCTCGAGGAAGACAAGGTCTCGCGGGTGCGCGCCCGGTGGGAGCGGGAGAAGCGCAAGGAGAAGGCGCCCGCGGCCGCCAAGGGCCGGCGCCGCGCGGCGCCCAAGGCCAGGGCGAAGACCGTCGAGGAAGCGCCGCCTCCCCCGGTTGAGGCGCGGCCCAAGCGCCGGCGCCGCACCGCGGCCGAGGTGGCCGTCCAGGAAGCCGAAGCGGCGGCCGTGGCCGCCGCGGAGGCCGCGGCGCGCGAGCCGGAGATCACCCCGCTGCGGTTCGAGGAAGTGCCGGAGGAGCCGGCGCTGCACGTGACCGAGCTCTTCCCGCCGGAGCTGGCCCCGCCCGAGGAGGAGTCGGCGGGAACAGCCGCTCCCGCCGCCGAGACCCCGACGTTCCTGGCGCCGGCCGAGCCGCCGCCGCCCGCAATGACCGCGGTCCCGGTGGCGTCCGCGTCGCCCCAGAGCCGCCCGCAGCCCTTCATCCCGACCCCGGCCCAGCGCCCGATCCCGGCCCGGCCCAGGCCGGTCGCATCGGCCGTGCCCGGCGCCGGCGCGCCGCCGCCGCGGCCCGTCGCCTCGGCCGCCCCCGGCGGCATCATCGAGGACCGCCGCCGCGACAAGAAGAAGCGGAAGAAGGGGAAGAAGTGGACGGTGGACCAGGAGGCGGTGGCCGAGAACGTGGCCCGCACTCTGGCCACGATCCGCGGCCCCGCCAAGCGGGGCATGCGGCGTCGCGACGACGAGCCGTCGTTCCGCGAGCTCGAGGCGCAGCGCGCAGCGGAGGAGAAGGAGAAGGAGAAGACGCTGGTCCACGTCAACGAGTTCATCTCGGTCGCGGAGCTGGCCGAGATCGTGAAGGTGCCGGCGTCGCAGGTCGTCGCCTTCGCCTTCAAGGAGCTCGGGATGATGGTGACCGTCAACCAGCGCCTCGACTTCGACCAGATCGAGCTGATCTGCTCTGAGTACGGCTTCCAGGCAGTCAAGGAGACCGAATACGAAGCCGCGGAGTCGGCGCCGGAGGCGATTGAGTTGGAGGAGAACCTCCATCCTCGGCCGCCGATCGTGACCGTGATGGGTCACGTGGACCACGGCAAGACCTCGCTGCTCGACTTCATCCGCAAGACCAACGTCATCGCAGGCGAGGCGGGGGGCATCACGCAGCACATCGGCGCCTACAACGTGCAGCTCGCCGACGGCCGCCGCGTGACTTTCCTTGACACGCCGGGCCACGAGGCCTTCACGGCGATGCGGGCGCGCGGCGCCCAGGTCACGGACCTGGTGGTGCTGGTCATCGCCGCCGACGACCAGGTGATGCCGCAGACCATCGAGGCCATCAGCCACGCCAAGAACGCCGGCGTGCCGATGGTGATCGCCATCAACAAGATCGACCTGCCCACCGCGAACGTGGACAAGGTCAAGCGCGACCTGCTGCAGCAGGGCGTCGTGCTCGAGGAGTTCGGCGGCCAGACCCTCGCCACCCCGATCTCGGCCAAGAAGGGGACCGGCGTGGACAAGCTCATGGAGCAGATCCTGCTCCAGGCGGAGCTGCTGGACCTCAAGGCCAATCCCGACCGGCCGGCCGCCGGCACGGTGCTCGAGGCCTCGCTCGACCCCGGCAAGGGGCCGATGGCGACGGTGCTGATCACCAACGGGACGCTGAAGACCGGCGACGCCTTCATCAGCGGCATGTACTCCGGCGTGGTACGCGCGATGTTCGACGAGCGCGGCAACCCGGTGAAGGACGTGGGCCCCGCGACCCCGGTGCAGGTGCTGGGCTACCAGGGCATCCCCGAGGCGGGCGACTCGTTCGCGGTGGTGTCCGACAGCAGCATGGCGCGCGAGACGGCGCAGAAGCGCCAGCGGCTCGACCGCGAGGCGCAGATGCGCCGCGGCAGCCGGGCGGGCGTGACCCTGGAGGAGTTCTTCCAGAGGAAGGACGAGGCCGCGGGCGCGGCGCTGCGGATCATCATCAAGGCGGACCAGGGCGGCCCGGCCGAGGCGCTGGCCGACGCGCTGTCCCAGCTCTCCACCGCCGAGGTGAAGGTCGAGGTGGTGCACCGTGGCGTCGGGGCCATCAACGAGTCCGACGTGTTGCTGGCCAAGGCGGCGCAGGCGATCATCATCGGCTTCCACGTCCGCCCCGACTCCAACGCCCGCGCGGCGGCGGAGCGCGAGCACGTGGACATCCGCCCGTACCGGATCATCTACGAGGCGGTCGAGGACGTGAAGGCCGCGCTCGAGGGCCTGCTCAAGCCCGAGCAGAAGGAGGTCGTGCTGGGGGAGGCGGAGGTGCGCCAGCTCTTCAAGATCTCCGGCGTCGGCACGGTCGCGGGCTGCTACGTGAAGAGCGGCCTCATCCAGCGCACCGCGAAGGCCCGCGTGATCCGCGATGGCACGGTGGTCTACGCCGGCGCCTTCGCCTCACTGCGTCGCTTCAAGGACGACGTGAAGGAGGTCAAGGACGGGCTGGAGTGCGGCATCGGCATCGAGAACTTCAACGACGTCAAGGTCGCTGACGTGATCGAGGCGTTCCGCATCGAGAGCGTGGCCCGCAGTCTCGAGACGGCGGGGCCGGCCCGGGTCGGGTAGTGCCGTGGTCGTCGGCGTCAGGTCGTGGGAGCTCGCCCTCGCCGGCTGCCAGTCGCTCAAGGACAAGCGGCGGATCGTGAAGAGCCTCAAGGACCGGCTCCATAACCGGTTCAACGTCTCGGCGGCCGAGGTGGACCACCTCGACAGCTGGCAGCGGGCGGCGCTGGCGTGCAGCGTGGTCAGCACCGAGCGGCGCCACGCCGAGGAGGTCCTCGCCTCGTGCGACCGTCTCATCGCCGGCGAGCCGCTCGCCTACGTCATCTCCAGCGAGACCACCTTCGCATGATGAACCGGACACCGGGACGACGCCCCCAGCGCGTGGCCGAGGCGATCCGCGAGGCGGTCGCCGAGTTCCTCACCGCCGAGGCGCGCGATCCGCGCATCGGGTTCGTCACCGTGACGCAGGTCAAGGTGACGGCCGATCTCAAGCGCGCGGTCGTGGCCGTGATGGTGCACGGCGACGAGGAAGAGAAGAAGCAGTGCCTTTACGGCCTGGCACACGCGGAGGGGGCGGTCCGGCGTGCGATCGCGGCGCGCCTCACCGTGAAGACAGTGCCGGAAGTGGTCTTCGAGCTGGATCGGGCCATGGAGCGCGCGGCGCGCATCGACCAGTTGCTCGCGAAGCTCCGGTCGCCGGGAGAAGCGGCCCCCTGACCGACGGCCTGCTGTTGATCGACAAGCCCGCCGGCCCCACCTCGCACGACGTCGTCGCGGCCGTGCGGCGCGCGCTGGGGGAGCGGCGTGTCGGGCACGCGGGCACCCTCGACCCGGCGGCGACGGGCCTGCTGGTGGTCCTCGCGGGCCGCGCGACCCGCCTGGCGCGGTTCATCGCGCTGCTCGCCAAGCACTACGTGGGGACGGTGCGCTTCGGCTGGGAGACCTCCACCGACGACGCGGCCGGCGCGCCGCTCGAGCACGACGAGGCGTGGCGCTCGCTCACCGACGCCGAGATCGCGGCGGCGCTGGGGCGCCTGGCGGCCGAGCCGCTACAGACGCCGCCCCGCGTGTCGGCGAAGCTGGTGGGGGGCGTTCGCGCGTACCGGCGCTCGCGCCGCGGCGAGGAGCCGGACCTCGCTCCCGCGCCGGTGGCGATCCACGCTCTCGCCGCCACCTCGTACGACGCCGCGGCGGGTGCGCTCCAGATCGACGTCCGGTGCGGCGCCGGGACGTACGTGCGGGCGATCGCCCGCGACCTCGGGCGCGCGCTCGGCACCCGTGCGCACCTCGCCGGCCTGCGGCGGATCGCGATCGGTCCGTGGCGCGTGGAGGAGGCGCAGCCGCTCGATGCTGTCCGGCCTGGCTCTCCGCTCGCGGTGCGGCCGATGGCGGAGGCGGTCGCCCACCTGCCGGCGCTCGAGGTAGGGCCCGAGGCCGCCGCGGCGGTGGCGCACGGCCGGAAGATCGAGGAGCCCTCGCGGCTCGAAGGCCCGGTGGCGGTGTACGGCTCGGGGGAGCTGCTGGCCGTGGTCGAGTGGCGCGAAGGGCGCTATGCCCCGCTGGTGGTGCTAACGCCGTGAGCCGCGACGTCCTGACCGTCGGGACCTTCGACGGCGTGCACCGCGGGCACTGGGCGGTGCTCGAGGAGATCGCGCGCCGCGCGGCGGCCTCGGGCGGGCGGAGCGTGCTGGTGACCTTCGAGCCGCATCCGCTCGAGGTCGTCAACCCGGAGGCCGCGCCGCGGCTCCTGACGCTGGACGACGAGAAGCGCGCGGTGCTGGCCCAGTCGGCGGTGGACGAGGTGGCGTTCCTGCCGTTCACGCACGCGCTGTCGCTCCTCTCGCCGGTGCAGTTCGTTCGCGACGTGCTGGAGAAGCGCTTCGGCCTCGGCGAGCTGGTCATCGGCTACGACCACGGCTTCGGGCGCGGGCGCTCGGGGGACGTGGAGCTGCTGCGGCAGATCGGGCGCGAGGACGGCTTCGCGGTGGACGTGGTGCCGGCGGTGATGGTGGACGGGCGGCCGGTCTCGAGCACCCTGATCCGGCGCGCCGTGGCCGGCGGCGACCTGGAGACGGCGCGCCGCGGGCTGGGGCGCTGGTACTCGGTGACGGCGCCGGTGGTGCGCGGGGCGGGGCGGGGGCGCGGCATCGGCGTGCCGACGGCGAACCTGGCGCCGCTCTCGCCCAAGAAGCTGCTGCCGCCGGACGGGGTCTACGCGGCCCGGGTCGCGGTCGAGGGCGAGCGGCGGGGCGCGATGGTGAACCTGGGCACGCAGCCGACCTTCGGCGACGGGACCCGGAGGCTGGAGGCGCACCTGCTCGATTTCGACGGGGACCTGATCGGCCGGACGGTGACCGTGGAGTTCCTGCGGCGGCTGCGGGACACGGTGCGGTTCGGCTCGGCGGACGAGCTGAAAGACCAGCTGGCAAGGGACCGCGCGGATGCCCTGCGTGCGTTGACGGAGCTGGGTGAGGCGGCTACTCTGTAACGTTTGCCACTTTTTGCGAAGGCTGAAATGCTCGATTCCATACGCGCACGTCTGATCGTCATCGGCATCCTGATCGCCTTGTCCGTGCTCAGCCTCTGGCCGCGCGACGTCACGGTGCGCATGCGCGGCGCCGACGGCCGGATGCGCGACACGACGGAGCGGCGGGTCCCGATCAAGCAAGGCCTCGACCTCCAGGGCGGCATCCACCTCGGCCTCGAGGTCGACCAGAGCAAGGGCCAGGTCCCCGACGTGGCCGACGCCATCGACCGCGCGCTCAAGGTCATCCGCACCCGCATCGACGAGTTCGGCGTGGCCGAGCCGCTGGTCCAGAAGCTCGGCACGAGCCGCATCATCGTCGATCTGCCGGGCCTCAAGGACCCGAACCGCGCCAAGGCGATCGTGCAGCGGTCCGCGTTCCTCCAGTTCGAGATGACCGACAAGGACCAGCTGTTCCGCCGCGCGCTGCCGGCCATGGACCGCGCACTCAAGGCGGCCGGCGTGACGGAGCAGAGCATCGGCCTCGCCCTGGCGGACACGTCGCGCCGCGCGGGCGCGGCGCCCGGCGCCGCGCCGGTCTCGGCGGTGGAGGACATCCTCGGCACGCCAAAGCAGGACACGACGGCGGCGAAGCGCGACACGGGGAAGGCCGCGCGGCATGCCGCCGCGGCGCCGAAGAACGACACGGCGTCGGACACCCTCGGCACGCTCGGACAGGGTCCGCTGTCGCCGCTGCTGTACCAGGGCGGCATGCTGGGCGAGTACATGGTTCCGGAAGAGAAGGAAGTCGTCCTCGACTCGATGCTGAAGCGGCCCGAGGTCCAGCGGCTGATGCCGCGCGGCGTCGTCATGCGGTGGGGGGCGGAGCCGGTGTCGCGGGGCGCCGTCGCCTACCGGCCGCTCTACGCGCTGGTCGAGAAGCCGATCATCACCGGCGAGTACCTCACCGACGCGCGGGCGCAGCTCGACCCGCTCACCAACCAGGCGGTCGTCAACTTCACCCTCTCCCGGCGCGGCGGGAGCATCTTCGAGCGCGAGACCGGGAAGCACATCGGCGACAACATGGCGATCGTGCTGGACGGGCAGGTCGAGAGCCAGCCGCCGGTGATCAAGGGCCAGATCTCCACGCGCGGGCAGATCGAGCTGGGGAGCGCCAGCCTCCAGAACGCGCAGGACCTGGCGCTGGTCCTCAAGGCGGGCTCGCTCCCGGCGCCGCTGCAGATCGTGGAGGAGCGCACCGTCGGCCCGACGCTGGGCCGCGACTCGATCAACGACGCCGGCGTGGCGGCCGCCGTGGGCTTGGGGCTCGTCGTCTTCATCATGGTCGGGTACTACCGGCTGGCGGGAGCGCTGGCGGTCGGGGCCCTCTCGGTCTACGTGCTCTTCACCCTCGGGGGGCTCGCCGGCCTCGGCTCGACGCTGACGCTGCCGGGCGTCGCCGGGTTCGTCCTCTCGGTGGGCATCGCCGTGGACGCCAACGTGCTGATCTTCGAGCGGATCCGCGAGGAGCTGGCACTCGGCAAGTCGGTCCGGCTGGCGATCGACGCGGGGTACAAGATGGCCATGAACGCCATCGTGGACTCCAACGTGTCGACGATCCTCACGGCGGCCTGCCTCTTCCAGTTCGGCACGGGCCCCGTCAAGGGCTTCGCGGTCACCCTGATCCTCGGCATCATCGCCTCGATGGTCACGGCGATCTACGTGACCCGCACCTTCTACATGATCTACTTGGAGCGCCGACCCGGGCTCCAGACGCTGAGCATCTAAATGACCAGATTCTTCGCGCACGCCAACTACGACTTCATCGGGCTCCGGAAGTACGCCTACGGCCTGACCGCGGCGATCATCATCCCGGGGCTCATCCTGATCTTGCTGTTCGGGCTGAACTACAGCATCGAGTTCACCGGCGGCACCTTGGTACAGATCAGAACGGCGCAGCCGACGAGCGCCGGGGCCATCCGCTCGGCCCTCGACCGGGGCGGTTTGCACAACGCCGAGATCCAGCAATTCGGCTCGGTCACGGAGTACACGATCCGGGCGCGGCTCTCGGCCACCGAGGCGGTGAGCCAGAAGGAGGCCGAGCGCACGTCGGCGACGGTGGACACGGCGCTCACCCGCGCGTTCGGACCCAACTCGTTCACGGTCCAACGCGTCGAGGCGGTGGGGCCGAAGGTGGGAGGGGAGCTGCGGCAGAAGGCGTTCCTCGCGATCCTGCTCTCGTTCCTGCTCACCCTGGTCTACCTGGCGTTCCGGTTCGAGTTCCGGTTCGGCGTGGCCGCGACGCTGGCCACCGCGCACGACATCTTCACGACCCTCGCGTTCATCAGGTACATGAACCTCGAGGTGTCGCTGGTGGTGGTGGCGGCGATCCTCACCGTGGTGGGGTATTCGCTGAACGACACCATCATCATCTTCGACCGCGTGCGGGAGAACCTGCACAAGTACAAGCGGGACGACCTGGCGGGGATCCTGAACCGGAGCATCAACGAGACCCTGCCGCGGAGCGTGCTGACCCACGGCACGACGATGGCCACGACGCTCGCGATGCTGATCTTCGCGGGCGAGGTGATCCGCCCGTTCGCGTGGGTGATGACGTTCGGTATCTTCACCGGGACCTTCTCTTCGATCTACATCGCCTCGCCGGTCCTGCTGGCCATCGAGCATCGCTGGCCCGGCAAGGACGCGCGCGGTGTCCGCGCCCGGGTGGCGGCCGTGGCGGGAGGCGCCGCGGGCGCGACGCCGGCTCCGGCGCCGCGACCGCCGGCCCAAACGCCGGTGCGCCCGTAGCGGTCGCCCACATCGTGGCGGCGTGAGCCCCGGCGTGGCCGTGCGTCCGTGCGTCTGTGCGCCCGTGCGTCCATGCATCTCATAGACTCCCACTGTCATCTCGCCGACGCCGCGTTCGACCCCGACCGCGGCGCCGTGCTTTCGAGGGCGCGTGCCGCCGGCGTCGAGGCGATCGTCGTCGTGGCGGACGGCATCGCCGCGGCCCGCGCGTGCCTCGCGCTGTGCGAGGGGCGCGGCGCGGCCACGGAGGACGCGCCGCAGCTGGCGCCGACGGCCGGCATCCATCCGCACAACGCGTCGAGCTTCGACGACGCGACCGCGCACGAGCTCGAGACGCTCCTCGCCGACCCGCGGGTGGTCGCGGTGGGGGAGACGGGGCTCGACTACCACTACGATCGCTCTCCCCGCGACAAGCAGCGGGAGGTGTTTTCCTGGCAACTTGCCGCAGCCGCGCGGCTCGGCAAGCCCGTCATCGTCCATTCCCGCGACGCCGATGATGACACCGCGCGGCTTCTGGCAATTGCCCCATCCGGTCTTGTGGGGGTGCTGCACTGCTTCAGCGCCGGGCCCGCCGTTCTGGAGGCCGCGCTGGCGCGGGGACTCGCCGTCTCGTGGAGCGGGATGATCACCTTCAGGAGCTGGGGACAGTCGCGCGCGCTCGAAGCGGTGCCGGACGCCAGTCTCCTGGTTGAGACCGACGCGCCGTACCTGGCGCCGGTGCCCGAGCGCGGGAAGCGGAACGAGCCGGCGTTGGTCGCGCTGACGGCGGCGCGCCTGGCGGAGCTGCGCGGGATCCCGGTCGAGCGGATGGCGGACTTGACCGCGGCCAACGCGCGCCGTCTGTTCGGTCTGGCTAGTATTGAAGGTCGCTGAGGCCGTCCACGTCCGACGTTCGAGATCGAGGACTCCCATGGGTCAGCTTCACGCCGTCAGCACCGAGCACGCCCCGCAGGCCATCGGCCCATACAGCCAGGCGGTCGTGGCGGGCGGGTTCGTCTTCCTGTCGGGGCAGATCCCGCTCGATCCCGCGACCGGCAAGGTGGTCGAGGGGGACATCAAAGCGCAGACCGAGCAGGTGCTCCAGAACCTGGCGGCGGTCCTGGAGGCGGCGGGGACGAGCTTCCGCCACGTCGTGAAGACGACGGTCTTCCTCCACAGCATGGACGACTTCGCCGGAATGAACGAGGTCTACGCGGGCGCCTTCGGTGAGCATCGGCCCGCGCGCTCGACGGTGGCGGCGAAGACGCTGCCGCGGAACGTGCTCGTGGAGATCGATCTCATCGCGCAGGTGTAGAGCCGCAGACCGTAGGGCCGACGTGCTTGACGGGTGCTTGACGGGTGTCCGGGATACTGGACGCAGGAGGCACCCCATGCGCGCACTCGTCGCTCTTCTCTTCCTCTCGCCGCTCGTCGCCTGCGCCACGGTTGCTGGCGCCGGCCGGGCCGCAGCGCCCGCGACTCCTGCGGCGGCCCTCGCGGCGGATACCTTCATCACTCGCCTGCCCGAGCCCAACCAGCGTGTCCGGGTGATCATTCCCGCCAACGATACGGTGTCGCAGTGGACCATGGTCGGGGCGTTTCGGCAGCTCACCGGCGACACGCTTGTCTTGCGTGTTCCTCAAGCCCGCGCGGGAGCGCTGGACACGGTGCGCCTGGGCGGCGGCCGGCAGCTGCAAGTCGTCGTGGGGCACCACGACGACGGTCGTGCGGGCTTCTTCCTCGGTTTCCTCATTGGCATGGGCGTCGGCGGCGTACTCGGTTCCAACTGCACTGCGAGCAGCGGCTTCGTACCGAACTTGTGCCCGCTGGCGGTGGCCGGCGGCCTGGTGGGTGGCGGCTTCCTGGGTGGGGCCGCGGGCTGGGCGATCGGGCGAGCAATCGTCACGGAGGATTGGCGGACAGCACGTGTGGGAGCGGTGCGCTCGAGCGCTCGCCCCACATGGCTTGGCCTGCGCGTCAGCTTCTGATGCCGACGCGTGACTCGGCAGCACAACCGCGAAAACTGAAATGAAGATGTCGGGTAGCGCGCCGGTGACACCGGCGCTCCAGCTCACGCCTCCCTGACGCTGCCGGGGTATAATTGCGCGCGAGTAGAGCGTGCAGATGGGAGCCGCGCATCAGCTCCACACGTGGCAGCCCAGTATGGGAGTCGCCCTGTGCTCTGCCGCCGAGATCGGACCCGCTAGCCAGGCGCCAGGAGGAGACCATGGCCCCGAACCAGGCGCAGCCACTGCCGGTGAGGCGGGTGATCGTTGCGTGGGCAGCGGCCCTGGCCGTGGCTGCCTGTGGCGAGGGCGCGCCAACTGCTCCGACGGCGACGGTGGGGCCTGTGTTGGTGCGCGATTCCCTGCTGAGGGTGGACGGCAGTCCGGTCCCGTGCTGCGTCTTGGACTCATCTGGCACGGGGGTGATGGTCGTCGGGGGAGCACTGACCCTGTACCGTGGAACGAACTACGTCGACAGCGTGTTTGTCCCCGCCGGGTGGCTGCTTCCAGCCGCCTGCGTGCTGGAAGTGCCGAATGGATCGGGAGTCGGTCTCAACGGAGTCGTGACTCTGCCGGATGGAAGCACCCACCTGCTCCCAGGGTGCTCGAGCGGGACGTACAGTGTGATCCTGGCCGAGCGGCGCGTGCTCGCGGACGGCTCTTCCCGAACGACCTTCGACACCGTGTCGTCGGGCACGTTCAGTTGGAAATGGGACACGCTGACGATCGTACCCGCGGAGCCCACGGGCCCCCTCGCGGAATCGCTATCGGGCACCACGATCACCGTAACGATGCCGGGTCACCGCTATCAGTTCGGGCCTGTCCCAACCTGGCCATACGTGAAACCGGCGCTGCGGCGTGACTAGCGTCCGGAGCGGCACCTAGGAGGACCTCATGCGTTCAGTGCGCACGTCGATTGTGCTGGTGGCCGTCATGGCCGCGATTCCGGCTGTCCCTCTCTGGGGGCAGTCCTCCGATTCCTCGGTCTTCCACCGCGGACAATGGGGGGCGGACTTCGACATCAGCGGCGGCTTCGTCGGCGCCGGGCTCATTCATTTCAGGAGCCCCACTCAAGCGGCGGTGCTGGCCCTCAGCGGCGGCGTGTCGACAGCGGGCAGCGGCAACACCTCGCAGGTCAACCTCAGTCTCGGTGCGCGGCGATACCACGCCTTTGCGTCGCAGCTCTACTTCTACCGCACCTTCGGCATCGCAGGGTCCTACTCGCACTCGTTCGCCGGGGGCGGCAGCGGAACCACGACGAACACCTGGGGCGGCGGCCTGTTCGGCGAATTGGGCGCGGGCTGGCTGGTCACTCCGCACCTCGCCCTGGGCGCCGCCTGGCGGCTCAGCGCGAGCTACGAACACTCCAGCTGGACCGCGGGCCTCTTCAGCGGGTCGAGCGATGGGTTCAGCGTGACGCTCGGGGCGGTGCGCCTCACGGGCCAGCTGTACTTCTGACCTTGCTGCAACGCGGGCGCCTGTAGGCGGCGGCGACTTGGCTAGCTCAACACCACGGGCACGCGTCGCGAAGCTCGCCCCGCTCCACGCCGCAGCGGCCCGGTGAGACGCACCTTGACGCTGATGGACAGACAGTGGACAGTTGAGACGGACAGCGGCCAAGAAACCCAACGCGGGGGCGGATCGGGCCTGGTGGTCTGACTGGTCTTCAAAACCAGCTGGGGCCTGCTACGCAAGCCTTGGTGGGTTCGATTCCCACACGCTCCCGCCAACTCGTTGCAGCACAACAAGTTAGCAGCATGGAGCGTGTGGGATACCAACCCACACGCTCCCGCCACCTGTTCGTAGCGGGAGTTGACCAATTTGGTGCGCGCTGTCAGTTAGCTATTGCTGTCCGTTATCACCCTCGCCTCCATCCTAGTCGCTGCATTTGGGGGGCCTCACTCTAGCAGCCGGGCCCTGGTGGGATGCCATCCCACACGCTCCCGCCGTCTCTCGTAGCTGAATGAACCAATGTGGACCAATTTGATACGCGCAGTTAGCATTCCAGTTAGCAGATGCGTTTCCAAGCTTCCTTCCGGTTTCACCTTACGGCTCGAGTTCGTCGATGTACTTCTGCAGCCCTCGCTCGCTGAACCGGAGAGCGCGGGGACGCAGCGAGTCGTAGCGGACAAATGGCAGTATGCGGGCGTGCCTGTAGACCCACGAAACTGACATGCGTAGCCGGGAGGCGACCTCCTTGACCTTGAGCAGCTGGTCGATCTGACGCTCGATCTTGACCTGCTCCGTACGCCGACCCTCCGAGAGCAGGCGCTCCACCCAGGCCTTCGGCAGTACCACGGGCGCGTCGGCCGGCAGAGGCGCGATCATGGCAGCAATGTGGTTGAGCAGGGGTGCTTCGGCGCTCATACCCGATTCCAATGTAGTGCTACTTCTATGCTGTCGCTACCTCTATGCGGCTGGCCTAGCATAGTCGCGTGATGAGTACCGCTTCCCGGACTGGGCTGCGACGCGAATTAGGCGATCGTCTCCGCGAACTTCGTCTCGCGGCAGGGATCACCTCGCAGGAGGCGCTGGCCCAGAGGGCGGGGGTGCACCGGACCTACGTCGGAAGGCTCGAGCGGGGCGAGAGCGGGGTCACGGTCGAGACATTGGCGGCCGTACTGGCGGCCATGGATCTGAGCCTGGGCGAGTTCTTCCGCCAGTTCGCCCGGCCTGTGCGTCCGCCAACGCCCAGGCGACGCGTCTAGGGTGCATTGGCAGACACGCGGGACTCAAAAGCGTCTGGTAATTGAGGCAGGACAAGGGTTTTCTGCCCGTTTTGTGCTAGTTTTGTGCTTATGTTTGAGGCTTGTCAACGGCGGTTTGAAAGTGCACAGAAACGGCGGCGAAAAGTGCACACTCCGCCGCGGGGGACGGGCCTAGGGCGTCGCCGCCTCCTGGCGGCGGGGGCCGCGGCGGGGGGTGGGACGGCGTGCG
>JBEKVZ010000011.1:0-106001 GCA_049513575.1 Gemmatimonadales bacterium | reverse complement strand
GTTGTCGCTCGCTTCGGCGCGGTGCCCACGGAACACCCTGCCTCGACGGCAGCGCAAAGCAGCCAACTGAGAGTACGGGTTGCTCTCACAAGGTCACCCTCCTCACAACTCAGAACGTCAGCGATGCACCGAGGCCCAGGCGGCCGCCCGGTGTCACGATCAGACTGACCTGGGCGCTGCTCACCGGCACACTCGCCCAGTCATCCGTGACGATGCCGGAACCGACCACCGCTCCGACCAATCCACCCAACAACGCGCCCGCGGCGGCCACGGCACCGGGGGAGATACACATGAAACCCCGGCAACTGCCGGCCCAGAAGCCAAACCCCGTGCCGACGATCGCGGCGCCGATCAGCACACCAGCCGAGGCGTGCCCGTGCGTGCTGACACTTACCTCAAGAGTGCGAACCGAGTCGAGCGAGACGGCCACATCGAGCGAGTCCGCCTGATACCCAGAGCGGCTCCAGGCCGGGGGAGGCGAATCCGGCTCAAGAACGATCTCGCGCCCGCGCACCACCCGGATGGTACCCACCGAGCGATCCAATCCAGCGGACGGCGCAGTCACCCGCACGCGCTGCCCCGGCTTGAGCGGCGGTGGCTGCTGCGCAGACAGCGGTTGGAAGGCGGCGAGAACACCCGAGCCGAGAACGGCAGCGATCAAGCCGACGCGAATGTTGGTCATCGTGCGCTCCCTCTGGCGGGATTCGGCGGGCCGAGATCTGGCCCTCCGACTGTGCACGACTCTAGGCGGGAGCCGTCAAGCAAGAGTCAAGCGGAGCAACAACGAGCAGTGAGGTCGGTAATGAGTGCGAGGCGTCGGGCGAGCGTTAGGCATCACGCGCCCGGCCGCTGCAGGCGCGGGTTAGGTGCCATGGTGCGCCCTAGCGCCGCGGGTCAGCGGCGCGGCTGGTCGAGCGCCGTCGCCCGAAGGAAACGCCAATGCTGATGCCGAGACTGACCTCGTTGTTCTCGCGGCCGAACGGCACGACAAAATCGTTCAGTCCCGCGGGCCTGAGGCCGAACGGCACCGTGATCGTCGGCCGCAAGGCAAGCACGTCGTCCAGCAGCACCGCGACGCCGCCGCTCGCCAGCCAGTAGGTACCGGTCCCTCCACCTCCCTCGGCGTCCAGCGCGCGGCTGAGGCCCGTCGGCCAGTAAATCACGGTGAGCCGCGACAGGCTCAGCCCGCCGAACGCGATAAGCGCCAGATGCCCGGTCCTGATCGGGATGGCTGCCAGGCCCATCCTGATCGCACGGTCCACGTACCGATAGTCTTGCTGTTCCGCCAGGAAGTTGTACGGGCCGAGTGACACGGATACGGAGGCCGCGGGACAGAGAAAGACCCTCCGTGTTAGCCCAACTGCCAGATCTGCTCCGACTGCCGCCCGGAGGTCGGCCGTGCTCGCGTCCAGCTCCGCGTCGTGCGTCCATCCTGCGGCCGCGCTCGCGTAGAGAACCCCACCCGCGGCGAAGGAGCCCTCGAGCGACTTTGCGTAGCTGTACGACGCGAAACTCGCCGCGACCAGGAAGTGCCGGTCCCGCAACGAAGCATAGCCGTCACACACCTGCGCCCGGGTCCGGGGCGGCAGCAGGATCGCAGAGCTGGCGACGGCCAGGGCGGCCCACGGCCGGCTGACGCTCACGGAGCCACCCAGCGCCCGGTGACCGTGCCGCCGCTCGGCTGAGCGTAGGAGACCATAACGGTGTCTCCGGATCGCATCTGGACCGTGCCGTCGTGGGGCACCACGGCGCCCGAATCGACGAACACCGGCCGCTCCAGATCCCACTCTGGCAACGGGGGACATACGTCGACACATGCGTACGGGCCATTCAGCTCCACGAGGAGCACGCCTGGCGTTGCGCCGGTGATCTTCGCGACGGGGATCAGGTCGTCCGGTGAGAAGACAATAACGTTCCCAAGGTGCGGATCGGACCAGCAGCCGCTGGCAGAGCACACGCCGAGGTCGTGGAGCCGCGCGCCGACGCTAGCGAGGCCAGGAGCGAGGTTCCACACGTTGAGGCTGTCTCCCGTCGATACCGTGAAGTCGAAACAGCGGAAGTGCGCGCCGCGCTCCCTGACCGGGCACCAGCTGCGATAGAGGTCTGAGCTCTCGCGGTCTCCATTCGACACAGCAATCTCCACGTGCACACGCTGGCCGTATTGCAGGCGGAACGAGGTGTCCGCCGGGTGGCTGACGATCGTCAGGACGATCCCGCGCGGAAGGACCGCGACGGCGCTGAGATCGAACCCGGCAAGCTCGGGTCGGGCGTAGCGACTCGGCCCGAAGAGGTCTGCGCACGCTCCCGCAGCGACTGCCGCCACCGCCAACGCGACAGCCGCTCGTACGCGTGTCCGAAGCCAGAGGACCATCCAGCCTGCCTCCGTCATCCCGCACCGAAGATGGTGCGCAGGCGTCAGCCGTGCGTGAGGCGGCCGTGCCCGGCGGCTGCAGGCGCGGGTTAGGCGGCACGCTAGGGCTCCGCGGAGACCGCCACCCAGATGGAATCTCGCCTAACGAGCGTAATAAACCATTGCAGCCACAGCGGATCGACCAGCCAAGTGCGGTCGAAAGCCCCGCGCATGGGCCGTACCTGCAGAAGCGCCAGGAAAACACTGTCGCCGACCGCCGGACTGGAGAGCGCGACGATAGTCGCTGTGAAGCCACGCACGTCATTCGTACACACGTCTGTGAACGGTCTCAACACTTCACAGATGCCCGCGACGGCATGTCGCCGAATCAGCGCGCGCTCAAGTGCAGTGTCGCGGGGTGCGAGCTCCTGCAGCAAGAGCGCGCCGACCGGCTCTCGGCCGAGCGCTAGGCTCTCCGCAGCCAGGAGCGCGGCGGCATATACAGACGCCAGTTCCGAGGTAGGGAGTGCGACGCGGGGGCCTCGGGGCGGGGGAGGCGTTGGCGGGATGGTCGCAGAGGGCGTACCCGGCACACGGATCGTGATCGGTGGTGGCAGGGTGATTGCGTGAGATGCGCAGCCCGATGCCCCAAGCGCTGCAACCATCGCAAGACCAGACAGCCAACTGACTGGAGAAGTGTGCAACGCCCCCCCCGTGGCGAGCGTGCCGCCTAACGAAATGCGCCTCGGCGGCGGGCGAGCCGCCGTCCGCCGCCGGCGCTGCTTCGGCACCAGCGTCCCGACACAGGTCCTCGGCGGGCCGTTATCGGAGAGCAGGAATGCCGACAGCGGCGACGATCCGCAGGGCCTGATTCTGCGTGAAGCCACGCCGCACCAGGGCGTCATAGTAGTTGCGCGTGAACGTGGCTAGTCGCTCCGCCACGTCAGGCCGAGCTAGGGTGTTGACGAGGCCCTCGTACATGTTCGACACCAAGTTCCCGTACACGGGGGCCATCTGCGCGATCATGCGCTGGACCGAGTCGGCGCCGATGGCCTCTCTTGGCACGCCCTCGCACAGCGGCGCGCCTTCGACCGCGTCGGGGCGGGGCCTCGGCACGTTCCCGACAAAGATCACACACGTGAACTCGGCGCCCGTGTGTCTGGCGCTCGCGCTCCACCCGGTCGGCGTGGCCGCGGTGAGCTCGATCTCCACGCCCGCGCTCGGCCTGTACTGCAGCGAGTCAATGCTGACCGCGTACCGCACGTGGTCGGCGAAGTACCTCTCCTGCGCGATGATGAGGTTCCGAAGATCGGAGCGCACTGCGGCAGCCCACGCTCGCAGGTCTGCCTGCCCTGGGGCCTGCGCACGTCCGAAGCTCGCAGAGACGAGTGCAAACACCACGACGAGCGCCCAAGAAGACCGGCGAATCAGCGACATGCGATCCTCCTCGCAAAACGAACACTCAGCGGCGGGCAACGGTCCGCCAGCTGCTCAACACCTCCGATACGTGAGTCTCACCGCAACTCCGCCTTCAGTATCTCCACTCGCCACCCGAACTCCTCAGCCAGTTCCTCGCTCCAGCCAGCCTTGCTGAAGGCGATCCGGCCGGCCCGGTCCACGAACCACGTGGTCGGATACGCCTGCACGCCGGCACGGCCCGCGTACCCGGCGTCCACGAGTACCGGCAGGTCGTACTGGTGCCGCTGCATCCACTCGCGCAATGCGGTCAGGTCCGGATCGTTGTTGATCGTCAGCAGCCGGACTGTGCTGTCCTGCGCGACCTGCCGCCAGTACCGCTGCACCTCCGGCATCTCCATCACGCACGGCCCGCACCACATGCCCCAGAAATTGATCACGGTCACGTGGCCCGCGAGCGCGCTCGAGCGCACGGTGTCACCGGCGAGCGAGACCAGCGTGAAGGCGGGCAGCGTGTCGCGCACGGTCTTGAGCTCTGCCGTGACCTCCGCGCGGCGCCGGGCGCGATCGCGGTCCCGGATCGTGGCATAGTACGCGTCGTATCCCTGGGCCGAGCCGTGGCGGGTCACATAGAGCTTCTGGAGAGCCTCCCGATTCGGATTCTTGCCAGGGGTGGGCACCATCGCGCCCCGGATGTAGTACGCCTCCGCCGAATCCAGCGTACCGGCCGCTTCGAGGAGCCGCCCGAGGTGGTTCAGCGTTGTGAGGTTCTTCGGCGCGAGGTCAAGGGCCTGGCGGAGTTGTTGTTCCGCGTCCTGCAGCCGCCCGGCGCGGATGTACACCCAGCCCAGCGCGTCCGCCATGGTCGAGGCCATCCAATCGCGCGCCTGGGTGTACTGGTCCGGATCGAGGAAGCTGCGCTCCTGCTCGATTCGCTGGCGGCCGGCGATCACCCCCTGGCGTGCGAGACGCTCCGCCTCGTCTAGATGGACGCCCCGGTCCGCCAGCGCGATCGCTCCCTGCGCAAAGGTGATCTGCGGATTGATACCCTCGTATCGCTCCATGCCGAGGATGATCTGCAGCAGCGTATCGGGATGGGTTGTCGAATCGGCCTGGTGGAACAGCTCTCGGTATGCGTCCCCCAAGAGCCGCTCGTTGAGATGCGTCGGGCGCGCGATGAACGCCGCGAGCATTCCGCGGTAGGTGCCCTTGAGCGTCGAGTCGTGCACCGTTGTGTCCGCCACCTTCGTCCCGACGGCCCGATACCGGCTGACGAGGACCCACTCGGCGGCGATCGAGGCCGGGTGGTCGCGGAGAATCCGGTCCTCCGTCACCCGCTGCGAATCGGGCATCCCGAACGCCTCATACTCGTTGGCGAGGAGCTGAAGCGCCGCCGGATCGTTCCCCCGCGCGGCACGCACCCGCTCGATGCCCGGCAGCGCCGCGGACGCGGCCTGCTCGCGATCGCGCATGTGCAGGCTGCGCAGCGCGCGCCAGTAGTCGCGGTTCACGCCCAGCGAGAGCGGAGCCAGCTCGGAGGCGCGCCGCAGCAGCGCCTGCGCATCCTCGAGCCTGCCCACGTCGAGCAGATAGGAGCCGGCGAACTCCCAGGCCCGGATATCGGTCGAGTCGATCGACCGGGCCTTCGCCCAGAGCGATTCGGCCGTGTCCCGCATCGCCTCATTCGGTGGATGCGTCTGACTCGCCGCGGACCAAGTCGCGTTTGCGCGCAGCACGAGCAAGCGGGTGGCCGACGGATCGCGCGCCAGGGCGGAGTCCACGATCGGAATGACGTCCTTCATCCCCCGGGCGTTGCTCAGCGTCGCGACGCGGAGCCACACGACATCGGGATCACGTGGGGCGCGGCCGCACATGGAGTCACTCGCCGCGAGCGCGGCCGCCGACGAATCGGCGTAGGAGTGGTAGCCCAGGGCCGCCGTCCGCGCGAACCAGGCCCAGACGGAGCCCGGGTCGGCGGCCATCATCGAATCCGCCAGGGCCAGCGACGCCGGCGTCTCCTGATCCCTGGCCAGGAGCAGAACGTACCACGCCGCCGCTCGGGGATCCCGTAGCTCCCGAGGACGCGCGCGCGCTTCCGCCACGCCGCCGGCGTAATCCATGGCGTAGTTGAACCAGCTCAGGCGCTCAGCCAGGGTCCTCCCGGCGCTCTGCGCGCGGGCGGCCCGCACCGGAACAGCCAGCAGGATCGCAACGGCCAGGCTGAGAACGAATCGGGATGAGCTCATGTCACGCCTCCGCGTGCTCGTGCGAAGACACTCAGCGAACGACGTTGGCGCTCACACTCATGGAGTCGGTGCGCGACGCAAGGCATAGGCGGGCACTGCACACCTGGTAGGTCACAGCGATGACGAGCGGGCGCCTCCCCTCCGACAGACGGGCACGGGAAGCGATCGGCAGGCGGAAGGTGACCGAGTCGCTGTACAGCTCACTCACCCCGGTCGAAGTCCGGTCCGGGATCGTGTCAGGCGCTGGCCGGCCTATGGCTCCGGCCAGTCGGAAGGGAGGATCGCTGAGAATCCGGATCACCGTCGCGTGGGGTCCGCCCGCAGGCTGCGTCAGGGAATACAGATGCCACCCAGCGTCGATCCGGGCTCGCAACTCCGCGACACCCGTGACCCCCGAGTCGCCAGCGCGCAGGTCGCCCGACAGGACGAGCGACCACGTCACCGGCCGCAGCCTGGCCTGCTGGGGCCATGCGGCCACGTTCACGACGCAAAGCAGCAGGACGAGAATCCTCACAGCCACACCCAACGCGACTCCTCGGCTCTGGTCTGCGCTCGGCACCTCAGCGGCGGGCAACCCCCCCCGGCCACACAACACCTGCCGAACCTATATGCCAGGCGTGAGGGAGGCGTTAGGCCCCACGCGCCCGTCCGCTGCAGGCGCGGGTGAGACGACAGAATCAGATCCTGAGTTGTGACCGCCAGCGCCCAGGTTCACCTGAGTCGTCTTCCCATTCGATTCGCACATCGTACCGCATGGGGCTACCCATAACGATTGCCATGATATAGCGGACGTCGACGCCGGGGCCGAGCATCGTCACTTCCTCGTCTTCGGAGAGAGAGATGACGTCGTGTTCTGCTAGAGACTTGTCATCCACGATGACTCGGACCGCCCGCGCCTCCGCATCACCGTGATTCCGGATGACAAGCCGGTAGTCGTGGCCGGAATGGGTGATCTCTGCTCCGAGTCGCGCCCGCCTGGCGTGAAGCAGCCGATCGCGCTCGCGCGCCGACTCTAGCGCGAGCAAACGTCCTTGAAGTCGCGTCTGGGCCTCGGCGGTGCCGCGGGCTTGGATCACAGCCCAGCCCGAAACCGCTAGAGCCGCCACTCCAAGAAGGATGCTCGGGGTATCCACGCTGTCTCCTGCCGGTAGACGCCGCGGCGGGCCACCCGCCCGCGCTTCCACATACCATGCACACGCTACCGCGCGGGCGTTAGATCAGCGTCAGCCCCGCTCCCGGCGGGCCCCGTCCGGCGGGTCCCGTACAACAAACGACCGTTTGATGTATGCCGGCGCGCCAGGCGCCCCTACAACGCGCGATGGAGCCGCGCGGCGTACCCTACCACCCCCGCGACCGTGGACGCATGCCAGCGCCGCCGACGTTTGGTCTGTACCCCCTCAGCGGTCAGCTTGGCAGCGATGGCGCGGTAGGTGTGGCCCCGGCGACGAAGGCCGAGGATGCGCTGGACAATGACCTGCTCCGCTGCCACGGGCTCCAGCGCGAGCCGGTGGCCGGGCGTGCGGTATCCCAGAGGCGTGGTCCCGAGCCGCTCGCCCAACGTCCGCTTGTGGGCCAGCGCCGCGGCGGTACGCTCGCCGATCAGCTCACGCTCCATCTCGGCCAGCGCCCCCATGATGCGGAGGAAGAAGCGGCCAGAGGCGCACGAGGTGTCCACTGTCTCATGGAGGCTGTGCAGCACCACGTCGTGCGCCTGAAACACGTCCTCGACGAGGTACAACAGGTCACGGGTTCGCCGGCTTAGCCGGTCCAGTTTCACCGCGACCACCGCGCCAATTTCGCCCGCTTGGCATGCCGCGATCAGCCGTTGCATGCCCGGGCGGTCCAGGCCCTTCCCGCTCAGTCCCTCGTCGCGGATCACCTCGGCGAGATCCAGGTCCTTCGCGAGAGCATAGGCGCGGATCTTCGCCTCCTGAGCGCCGAGCGAGATGCCCTCGCGCGCCTGCTCAAGCGTGCTGACACGCACGTACCCAATGGCCCGAGGCTTGGGCACGTCCGCCATTGATCCAGTAGCCATGTGCGCCGTGTGCCACCTCCGAAGATCCGTTTAGGGATTATAACACATGTGCGATAGTGATGCAAGTCAGATGTGCTATAGCACTTGCATCACAGCGCCAGGGCGCTTAACTTAGGCGGAAACGGGGGTCGGCCCTTCGCCGGAACCCCGGTTCACAGATCCGGGAGGGTATCACTCTGGCAACGCGATTCCGTCTCCGCGAACTCATCCACAAGGCACGGATCAGCCAAAGCGAGCTGTCTCGGCGCACAGGGGTGGCTTTCGCTACGGTGAACAGGCTGGCCACGAACGCCACCCAGCGCGTCGATCTAGCCACGCTCGACAGGCTCAGCGAAGAGTTGGGCTGCGAGCCGGGCGATCTGGTTGAGCGGGTGCCAGCAAGGGCCCGGCCCCGCAGAAGGTGAGCGACGCGCCACGAGCGCTTCTGCTTCGACCTCGAAGCCCCTCTGCCGCTGGGAAGACGAGGGCATTTCATACTCGCTGTGGCCGGTAAGGGGCGGGCCCGGCGCCGTCTTGTTCGCCTTCGGACCTGGCATCCGCATCCGCGTGGCTAAGGAGCGGCTCACGGACGCGGGCGTGGCGGAGTGGCTGACATTGACGGAGGCGGAGCAGACGGCACGGGCCGAGACGCTCCTTCGTCGTCAGATCGGGCGCTGAAGTGCGCGCCCAACGCCGAGAATCAATGCCTACACGATCGAGGTCTCACTCGACCCGTGCACTCGTCGCGCTGCTCTGAGCCCGCGCGGCCCCTCTTGCGAAGCTCGCCTAGCGTAGTATCTTGGCGCTCAACTTTTATAAGGTTCAAAGCTTATAAGTGACTAACTCACGTAGCAACAACTACATAGGGCTCAAAGAGGCAGCGTCGTTGGTCGGCGTAACGACTACTACGCTTCGGAACTGGGACCGTAAGGGTCGCCTCAAGGCGGTCCGGCATCCGGTCAACAAGTACCGGATGTACCGGTTGGAAGATGTGCTTGCCCTTAGGGGCGAGATCGGCGTCTTCCCCGAGATGTTGCCGAGCGTCGAGAGCCTGCGCTTGGGTGAGGGGAGCCGGTTGTCGACGTCAGACCTACGGCGCTTGGTGAGCAGTCTGCACCGGATTCTCCGAGATTCGGAGGGTGGCAGCAGTCTGATTGAGAGGTTCGACGAACTGACCAAACTCCTCTACTGCAAGATCCATGACGAGTTGCTCGAAGCAGAGGGCGCACAGCCAGTCTTCTCCGTCGCGAAGGGCGAAGGAGAGCAGGAGGTTGCGCGACGTCTGAGGGCTTTCTTCACGCAACTCGTCCGCCGTCGACCTGAGCTCTTCCCTGACCGCTTCTCTGAGATCAAGCTCTCGGATGATGCCTCGGCCCGCTTGGTTGAAGCACTCGCTCCAACGAGACTTTCGGGCGGGACAGAGGACCTCAAAGGACTGGCGTATGAGGAGCTGATCAGGAACACGTTTGAGAAAGGCGATAATCAGCAGTTCTTCACTCCTCGAACAGTCGTCGAGTTCATGGTGGAGATGCTTGGGGAGCCGCTGTCGCACGCCACGATGGTTTGTGACCCTGCGTGCGGCACAGGTGGATTCCTGTTGAGTGTTCATCGGTGGTGTCAGCGTCACTCGACCGCCGAGCCGCCGCTCCTTGTCGGACTGGAGGTCGACGACAGGCTGGCCTGGGTCACCGGAATGAACCTAGACCTTCACCGAGCGGTCAGGTTTGAGGTCAAGCATCTTCCGGGCACCGGCAGTCTAGGTTCAGACAGCAGGCCCATGTTCGGCACAGTTGATGTCATAATCACTAACCCCCCGTTTGGTAGCGATTTCTCCTCTACCGAAGCCCTTAGAGACTTCCAACTCGGCTCTGGCCGCACGGCGCGTAGACGTGGCGTCCTCTTCATCGAGCGATGCCTGGACCTCGTGAAGGCGGGCGGAATGGTTGGCATAATCATCGATGATGGCGTACTGAACGGGCCGTCCAACACCGATACACGGGAACTTGTTCTTCAACGCTCGCATCCTATCGCAATTGTGAGCTTGCCCGACACCACGTTCATGCCGTACGCGACCGTCAAAGCGTCCGTGCTCTTTCTGAAGAAGAGGACCGGGGGCGAACGCACGGAGTCGGGGGACACATTCTTCGGTGACGCAGAGGTTGTTGGCAGAAAGCCAAATGGAGATCCGCTGTATCGCGTGAATCGCGCGACCAGGAAGCTGGAGCTTGACTCAGATCTGCCGAGGATCATCGAACTATGGAGGGGCGGTTCGTCGAGTCACGACGCATCAGACACACACGGCTACTGGTCTGAACTCCCGGCGCTGGCGGATGCGCCCTTTAAGAAGGATGGAGTTCGACTCGATCTCGCGTTTCATCATCCCGCGCGGCACGAAGCTGAGGCGGCACTAACGGGTTCGCCGTTTCCATTGATGACCATAGGCGAGCTCTGTGACGACCGAAACGAGCTAATTCTGCCGCTGCAGGAGCTTCAAGAGGAGGACATCACGTGGGTCGGACTGGCAAATATCGAGGCGCATACGGGGATTGTGACGCCGTCAGTAATCAATGCGTCTTCCCTGAAGAGCGCGGTGAAGAGGTTTGAGGCGGGAGACATTCTATGGGCGAGGATGCGACCTGAGCTGCGAAAGGTCTGCCTCGTCCCTGACGACATGGAGGTAGGCTATGCTTCGGCCGAATGCGTAGTTCTCACCCCGAAGCTAGGCGATGATGGCGAGGCACTGATAGTACCCGAACTACTGGCGCTGTTGCTCCGTTCGGATCTTGTTTACGGTCAGATTGTTCATCTCGTGACAGGAATCGGTCGGCCGAGGCTGACCAAGTCCGCGGCACTCGACATTAGACTTCCTGTGCCACCGCGTTCCGTACAACTCCAGTTGATGGACTACTACAGGGGTATTCAGACCCAAGCGGAGGAGCTACAACGCCAGAGCGAACGGGCCCGTGAACAAGCCCTGGGCCTGATGACAGAAGCGGAGATGCAACTGGCCAGAAGAATCCTCCGAACGCAGTAAAGGCACCGGCGTGAGGTGAGCGTGGACTCGATTACTGACCTACTAGGGGGGAAGGTTGCGGACGCTGAGGTGGTCCTAGGATACCTCCGTCGAGACCTCTTTCCTGCTGCAGTCAAGCTACTAGACGACGAATGGCTACCTCTCCAATGCTCGCTGTTCTCAAGCGATGCACTTCCGACGAATCAGCGAAATCTCACGGACGTCCGAACCAGAGTCGGCGTACTGCTTGAATACCAACTCGGGAAGGCCATTGAGCGCGTGCTGCCGCAGGACATTTTGGAACGCCTGTCGATGACCTTTGTGCTGGCGAACAAGTTCCCCGATCTCGCATTCCGTGGACGCGCTGGCGAGACTGGCGTCAGGTTCGAAGTCAAAGCGGTTCAGGCGGTGGCTGAGGAGAAGGCTGCCAACTTCGACACGCTCTTCAAGGACATCCGTAAGGGCACCGACTTCGTCGTAGTCCTCCTTTGGGAGTGGGAGCGACACGCTTCATTGCCGTTGAGCTATCCGAGAATTGATTCTGTCTTTGTGCTCGATGCCTACCAGCTCGCTCAAATGAGAGACTGCTATTGGTTGAACTGCCCGCCAACCGACGTGGAGCCGGGTCGGCAGGGCTTCGACTTGTGCTTTGGAGTGAATTGCAGCAAAGGCAAGTACAACCACGAGGAGGGGAACTACGGGAAGCTGATGCGCATTTTCGACGAAGACTTCGAGCAGTATCTCGCGGAGGAGGCCAGGTCGGGAACCACCCTAAAGGAGTACTATCTGTGCCGAGATCGGATCTATCGGCTGGGGCTTGAACGCATCGCCGACCGCATCATGGCTTCATTCGGCGCCCGATCTGTCTCGCGATCCAAGGGCCTTCCGTTGCTCGCGGTTGCAGAAGGGCGGCCCGGACGAGTCTTGATCGCGGCTGCGGCTGAAATGCCATCGCCAAGGGAGGTCGTCCCCATCGCGGTGAAGGATGATATCCAGCTGGTCCTGCTGATGAACGCGAAGTTCAGATGGCAAGTGTGTGACCGGACGGGCAGGGAGCTTGGTCGCGGCAGCAAGCCTCGGGCCGCGATGGAGTGGTTCGAGGGCTGGGCCAAACGCTCCTAGACAGTATCCTCGTCTGACCGCAGGTTCACCTTCTGAGCGACTTCCCACATCTGCGGATCGTACGCCAGCCCCGCAACGTGGTTGATGAACCGCGCACACTCCGAGCCTGACTCATAGGCGAGGACGGACGACCTGTCAAAGGTCGAGAAGACGTACTTGTTGCCAGTCTTCCGTATGTGGAAGAAGTAACCTCCTCTCTTCGCTACACCATCCTTCCTCACGACGACCATACTTACCCCAGTGGCCAATCGTTCTCCAACATACTGCAGCAGTTGATCCCACGAGACCGGATCATCCGTTACGATCTCGACCAGAGGTGGAAAGGGTAGTTCGAGTGGAGTCGGCATCGGCGCACCTTGCATCCTGATGAATTCTGTGGTCGCACTTCAGCGGCGCAGAACCTCGGCAGCGAGCAGCTTGTTGTACCTGGCCAGATCCACCGGGTGAGAGCGGCCAGCGGAGGCCTGCTTACGCAGCAACGACTCAAGGAATCGACCATCCGCATCCGGCAGGTGAACCAGGCTGGTGCGCACCTTGCCCGTCCAAGCGGTCGACGACTGAGGTAGGTGGCGCGTGAAGCTGAGGCTCTTCCAGACCCCTATCTCATGGATAGGAATGGTCTGGTCGAGGGGGAGCCATACCTCAGCTCGCACCTTGAATCGGAGTGTGAACGGGTCGACCGAAGGATGGAAGATGGGCCGGCGATCGCTGTAGGGCCCGGCCTCCACCCTTAGAACGCCAATCCACCGCGATAGACCTATCATGTAGCAAATCAGCGCGTCGCCCTTTACTACGCGGTGTGCAGCGTTGTGCTGTCGAGGTCGAAACCCGGAAACGGTGCGGTCGGACTTCCCGAACGCCTCGTACGTCTCGGGGGAATAGACATCTACGTAGTAGGCCATCGTCTGTCCTGTGTCAATTGAGTACAGGCGCCCGAGCCAATGAGGCTCAGAGCAGACGGCGAGCGTCTGCAAGCTGTACTACCTGTGGCACCCCTACAATGCACACGTTAGTCGGGGAGCGTTAGGAGGTGTCATGGGGCGCCTCAAAGGCGTGTGGGCGGCGCGCGATCCTCGTGGCGCCAGTCGATGTGAGCCCAGGAGTTCTTCAGACCATTCAACGAGGTCGTGAAGCCGATGACGCCGGGGCGGCAGGCGCGGGAATAGCCTGATGGTGACAGCCGGTTGACGACCCGGTGACGGCGCGGGTGTTACTTCCCGACCATGGGAATCATGATATGGGAGTTTCCGCTCACTCCGACTGCGCTCAGGATGGCGAGGCAGCCACTTGGGGAGGTTCAAGAGGGGAGAGAGCCGGGTGACCGTCGAGACGCTCTCTGCAATTCTTCCTGCGCTGGTCGTGAGCCCAGCGGAAGTCGTCGGGCCATTCAGGGCGGTTCTTGCTCCGAGGACGCCGAGGCGGCGAGGCTAGGCCATGGGTCCCCGATAGGCAAACGACACCCCGGTGATGCCAGAGCGTTTGCTTCTAGGACATGGGCATGATGATCTGGCCGGAGTTCCCGCCGTGGCGTCCGAGGCCTCCGACGCCGCGCGAGTTGCCCGCGAGGGATCAGCCGGGCGGGCGCGGTCGCAGCGCAAAGCCACGGACGCTACCTTCCCCCGCGCCACCATTGGGGGACTCGGATGACAACTGCCGTGGACGGTCTGGTCGAGCAGTTCAAGGGCGGATGGCCATTCGTGGAGTCGCTTGTGACATCCCGCCGAGAGGAAACGCTGCACCTCGACTTCAAGCGAAAGAGCAACCCCCGGAACCCGGGCATGGACCGCCCGGATCGGGAGAACCTGTCCGCCGCGCTAAGCGGCTTCGCAAACTCGGATGGCGGTCTGTTGGTGTGGGGCATTGACGCACACAAGGTGGACGGCATTGACCGCGTTCAAGGCATCGTGCCGATCGAGCAACTCGCCCGGTTCACGTCGGAGTTGAAGACGGTTACGCCCGACATGGCATCTGGTCCCCTGCCAGACGTGGAACACCTGCCGATACTCGCGCCGGGGAAGGCGGACGAGGGCATTGTGGTGACCGTCGTTCCACGGAGCGACATGACGCCTCACATGGCCACCGGCCCGGAGATGCATCGGTACTATCGGCGGACCGTGGACCGGTTTCAACACATGGAGCATCATGAGGTCGCGGACATGTTCGGACGCCGCCCGCAGCCCGACCTGCGACTTGAGATCCCCTGGGAGATGCACTTCGTCGGAGCCACTGAGGCCCACATCCTGGTCCACTTTATGGTCAGTAATCGGGGCCGCGGAATAGCCAGGTTCCCATGCCTCACCATTGGCCATCCGCCAAAGTCGTGGCCGTTCTTCCGCGTATCCGGCTCCGGCGAGGTCGGAGGCCCGTTCCAAACGGCCAACGCTCCTCATGGATGGCACCTGCGATATCAGGGGTTGTCGGACGGAGTGATCTACCCACGAGACGAGTTCAAGGTAGCCACGATTGAGTTCGCCATTGGCGATCTCCGTCAGAAGGGGGGTATGACGCTCATCGCCGAAGTTGTCGCCGAGGGGACGGCGCTCGTGCACGTCGAACGCGTCGTCTCCTTGGTCGACATGATGTACGCCGGTGACCAGCTGACGCGCACAGGACAGACCTACCTAAGCGAGGATCATCCCGGCAGGCGGCCTCAACCTCAGTGAGCCGGAGTGTCCCGCAGGCGCTCGGGCGAGGCCGGTAACGCACGTTTGACGCGCGTTCCCCAAACGCCTGGAGCGACTCGGGTAGGGAGCTGCGCGTCGGAGGATATTGGTCCCCGCTGGTTCGTTACCTGTGCTTCTTGCGGAGAAACCCCTTGTAGAACGGCTGGGCGACCTTTGCTTTCTGCTGGTTGATTTCCTTCACGTAGTCAATCGTGTGCTGAGGCGGAATCCTAAACGAGAAGACGGTCTTCTTGCCGAAGTTAGTGACGGCGAAATCCCCCGTGGTGATGATGTCCATACCGATGAGAACGTCCGCCCCGATGATCTTGGCCCGGGTCACGCGAACGTTGGGAAAAGCGACGCCGTTGGGAAGGGCGATGTTCGCGAGGAACGTCTCGGCGAACTCCGGGCCATGAACACCGTAAACCTGTACCATGCCTGTCGGCTTCAAGCCACAGGCGTCAATCACCGCCTGGGTGATTGCGGACGCGGTAGCTCCGGTGTCCCAGATGGCCTTGAACGGATGATACGGCGGCGGCGTGCCCTGCGGTGTGATTCGTACGTCGAACGCTGCGGATGCCTGGCAGTCTGTGATGAGAGCGGCTAACGGCCCAGCTGCCCTAATGGTTAGGGCGTGCGACTGCGGCATCTATTACGCGAAGGCCACGCGGGAGTGGAATGTCTGTGTGTGGGCATCCGTCCCCGGTTCAACCTTCTGGACCAGGAAGGTCCCCAGCTCGTGCGTCTTCGCCGTCTCGCTGATCGCTGTCAGCTGATCGTCGTAGTCGCCGATCACAGCGCGGTTCTTGATGACAATGAACTTGCCGTTGTGCTTCTTGACCAATTCCGCCTGGTTCTCGAGGTAGTATTCAAATTCGCGCTTCAACGGACTCTCCTCCATGGGCCGTCTTCCCCTCCTATAGCATCGTTGGCAAATATGGGGCCACGGACCTTCGCGCCGCCAGCCTGCCAAGAACCCAGCCCCCTACGGAATCCTCGGACGCTGTAACCGACGCGGTGGCAGAGAGATGATGCGCTGGGCGAACAGACGGCGTCTATGCTCTTGCGCGTCCCGCCCCGCCGTGATCTAGAAGGGAGGGGGACCGACCCCCTGAGGCCTGTTCAGGTGCGGGCCGCCGTGGCGTCGCCTACACCACGCTCAATCCCACAGCTCAAGGCCCCTGTCCAAGAGTCCAAGCGGCGAGCCGAGTTTCTGGGTGGATCGACGGACTCCATGTCCGTTTTGGGCGGCGCCAGGCAGTAGCCCCCGGCGCAGGGCCGGTTGGGCTCAGTGCCCGGCGTACTTGGTGAGCAGCGCCTGGAACCGCGGATGGTTGCGGATCGGGTCCCACCGCGGATCGAGCCGGAGCAGGTGGACGCTGAACATGGAGGGTTCCGCCAGCAGCCGCTGGATCTCGTCCAGGGCTGCGTCGGTGTCGCCGGCCTGTGCCAGGATCCGGGCACGCGTCACCGCCACGCTAGGGCCGTTCATGGCATCCTCGCGGTACACCGCCGACTGGCGCAGCCAGCTGGCCTCGCGAAGCGCCTCGGCGCGACGGCCCAGTCCGGCCAGCGCCAGGCCGCGGGCCGCATGGGCGGAAAAGTCGTCCGGGCGCTCCCTCATCACGGAGTCTAGGAGCACCCGCGCCGAATCGAACGCCGCGCGCGCCGCGGGCCGGTCGCCGCGGAGTTGGTGCGCCCAGGCAGAGAACAGCGCGCCAGGTCCGAACCCGAGGGCAAAGGGCCCCGCGAAGACCCGGGTACGTGCCGTCCTGAGCACCTGCAGCATGCTATCGGGCTGTCGTTCCAGCAAAAAGAGTTGAAGCTCTAGACTGGCTCTGGTCCCGTACGTTGGTACAAGTTCCGCGTCCCCTGGCAGGCGACTCAGCACCGTTCGGAGCGTGTCGAGCTGCCCCTGCCAGAGAACGTAGGTGAACCCCTTCAGTACGGCGGCAGTGTGAAGATCGGGCGCGAGGCTCAAGGCCCGGTTGTACAACCGCACCGCCTCAGCGTAGCGATGCAAGTGAGTGTAGGTCAGACCACCGATATCCCAGGCCAGGTTTGCGTCGCGCGGATCGAGCTGCGTGCCCTTGTTGAACGCCGCAACGACCTCGTCCCACTCCCCCAAACGGCGGTGCGCGTACCCGACGTACACCCAGAGCTGCACGTCGTTGGGCAGTCCCTTGAGCGCGATTGCGAACTCGTCCAACGCTCGCTGGAAGTCCCCGCCAACGTAGTGCACCAGGCCCATGGCGGCATGCGCCTGTGGCAGGGCGGGCGCGAGCCGCAGCGCCGCCTCCGCTTCCTCTCGCTGGCGCGCCGCCCGCGCAGGAGAACGGTCGTAGCCCTGCCAGTACAATTGCCAATGGGCTTCCGAGAGCGCCGCATGCGCCAGCCCAAAGCCCGGATCGAGCGCGAGCGCCCGCTCGAAGAGCAGCTGCGCGCTCTCGTAGTTCTGGCGCAATTGGCCCGGCCGCACGAAGCACTCGTGGCCCTGCAAGTAGAGCCGGTACGCCTCCGCATTCGCCGTGGGCGTCGCCGCGATCGCGCCCGCCTCTGCCCGGGTGAGCGTGGCCCCCACGGCCTCTACGATCCGCTGCGCAATCTCACTCTGGACCGCGAAGGCGTCGTCGAGCGTGCGGTCGTAGTGCTCCGCCCACAGATGCGTCTCCGTTAGGGGGTCGATGAGCTGCGCGTTCACGCGCAGGCGGCTTCCTTCGACCTGGACGCTCCCCTCGACGATCGTGCCGACAGCCAGCTCGTCCGCGATCTCCCGCATTGGCCTGGCTGTGCCGGCGTAGCTCATCACCGACGTGCGCGGCCGCACCGAGAGCGCCGCGACCTTGGCGAGTTGAGTGATCAACTCGTCGTGGAGCCCGCCGGCGAAGTAGCCGTGCGGCCCCTCGCCGCTGAGGTTCTCGAACGGCAGCACCGCGATCGCCGTGCGGGGATGGCGTGACCCCGACGGGCTCGGTCGCAGCCAGCGTCCCACGGCAACGACTCCGCCGATGATGACCAGCGCCCCAAAGCTGAACACCGCGATACGCCGCCACCGGCTCTGCCCTCGGAGCAGCCCCCGCACCGGCTGCGTGTCCGTCGGCGTGATGCCACCCGAGGGGGTCGCGAGTACCTCCAGCACCGGCAGCAGCTCCTCCGCCGTCTGCGGGCGGTCCGCCGGCTTCTTCGCCAGACACCGCATGATCAGCTGCGCCAGCGGCGGCGGGATCGTCGCCCGCCGCTGCGTCACTGGCACCGGCGGCTCCGTCACGTGCGCCGAGAGCACCGCCTGCGGCGTCGCCCCCACGAACGGCGGCTGCCCCGTCAGCATCTCATACGCCATCACCCCGAAGGCGTAGAGGTCTGCGCGGTGGTCCGTGTGTGGATCGGCCGCCGCCTGCTCCGGCGCCATATAGGTCGGCGTGCCCAGCGCCGCTCCAGCGGTCGTGAGCGTCTGCCGGCCCGTGGCCTCGTGCACCGCCTTCGCCACGCCGAAGTCCGCCACGAGCGCGTGCCGCCCCGAGAGCATGATGTTCTCGGGCTTGATGTCCCGGTGCACCACCCCCTTGGCGTGCGCCGCGGCCAGCGCGTCCGCCACGTCCCGCAGGATCCGCGCGGCTTCGGCCACCGGCAGTTCCCCGTGCTGGCTCAGGCTCTCCCGCAGCGAGGGGCCCTCGATGTACGGCATGACGTAGTAGAGGAAGCCCGCGGCCTCACCTGAGTCGTAGACGGCGAGGATGTTGGGATGCTGGAGCTGGGCGGCAATCTGGATTTCGCGGTGGAACCGCTCGGCGCCGACTGTCGCAGCGAGCTCAGGCTTCAGGACCTTGAGGGCGACCTTGCGGTGGTGGCGCAGGTCCTCGGCGAGGTACACCGTAGCCATGCCGCCCTGCCCGAGTTCGCGCTCGATCGTGTAGCGGTCGGCTAACGCTGTCCGCAGCCGCGCGAGTGGATCCGCCAGGGAAGCGTCTCCCACGTCGCTCACTCCTTCAGCGCCACAAGCGCCTTGAACGGCGGGTAGTCCCGCAACGTAGCCAGCTCCAGGGCGGTCGCGTGCCAGCCGAGCTGGTAGCGGCCGCCGTGGTTCAGGTAGTCGCGCAGGGCCGCGACCGCCTCCTCCTTGCGGCCGAGGAGGGCGAGGATCCGCGCGATGTCGAGGCCGTTGTTGCTGGCCGTGTCAGCTCGTAGCGCCTCTACGCGCCGCAGGGCAACAGCGGTATCTCCCTGAGCAGCCGCGATGCGCGCGCCGGCGTTCACGTAGAAGGAGTTGTCCGGGAATTGCCGGGCCAGGTCCGCGTACAGGCGGCCGGCCTCGGCGTAGCGCCCCAGATAGTAGTTCTCAGCCGCCATGCGCGACTGAACCTCTACGTCCTTGCGCTGCTGGACGGGCAGGGCCTGGTGCCAGGCCAACGCCTGCTCCTCCATGCGCAGGAACTCGTCCTTCGTGCGGTGCTCGAAGAGCTCGGTGGCAACCTGGTGCATCAGATACCCCGGCGCTCGGTAGTCGGGGAGCGCGCGGCTCGCCGTCAGGAGCTGATTGAGCTCCGCCATCCTCCCGAGAGCAACCAGCGCTCGGGCCTCGGCTTCGGCATGGGCAAGACTGGCGGGATCACGGCGCCTGGCATCGCGGGCCAGCGCCAGCTCCTCATCGTAGCGGCCAAGCCCGTGCAACGCGAAGGCCTCGTAGCCGTACCACGCCTGCCACACGCGTCCCAACCCGCTTGTCGTGTCGCGGAGACGGTAGAACCTCGGAGCCTCGGAGATGTGGTTGGCCACCACCGCCGCCCGCAGAGCGTTGTACGCCCAGAACTGGGAATCAACCCGGAACGCCGCCATCGTGGCGCTGTACTCCTCCTCGGGCGAGCGGCGCCATGTCTGCGCGACGTCCAGAAGGACCGCTTCGCCCGGTGTGAGGCGGGCACGCCGGGTTTCCATCACTCGCAGGATGGAGTCCACCTGGCGCTGACGCCCCAGGTTCCAGTTCGCGGTCATCAGAAACTCGGCAGTGGCAAACTGTGTGGAGTCGCGCCGAAGGATTTCCTGAAACACGGGAATGGCATCCGCATAGTTGTACTTGAAGAACAGCTGGAACGCCCGGGCGAAGAGCCGGAACAGTGCAAGACTGCTGGGTGGTCTATACAGCGTCGCGTTGATGTTCCTGAAGTCCGGCGAAAGATAGAAGGCTGCCGCTCCCAGGATCCGCTCCTTCGCCGCGTCCACCGCCCGGCCGGGGTCCGTCGCGGGACCGCGTTCGGCGGGAAGGCTGAAGATCGTCTTCAGGTCGCGAGCCCTGAGCAGCTGGGACTGCACTTCAAGCGTGTCGCCCCGTTGATAGATCACCCCCGTCACGAGGGTCGCCGCGCCGCTCGATTTCGCGATCCGGCTCAGCAGCTCCGGTGTCGCGGGGCCGGACTGCGACGTCCCCAGCACGGCGCGCCGCGGCTTTACGGCGCCCAGTCCGGCCTCCTCGATCCCCGACTCAATGCGGTCCGCTGCCAGCTCGCCGACGTCCTTGAGGCTCGCCGACGTCACGTGGGTATCGAATGGGAGCACGAGGATGGGTTCGCGCAGGTCCGCAGCCCCAGCCGCGCTGCCTCGCGAGTGCCGCAGGATCACGCCTATGAACCCGAGCGCAACCACAGCGACGGCGATCCCCGCAACGACTGGGACATGGCGTCGCCACCGGCGCAGCGCGGCGCTCACTGGCCGCGTGTCAGTCGGCGTGATGCCCCCGCTCGGTGTGGCGAGTGCCTCAAGCTGCGGCAACAGCTCCTCCGCGCTCTGCCAGCGGTCGGCCGGCTGCTTCGCCAGGCACCGCATCACCAGCGCGTCCAGAGCCCGCGGCACCGCCTCGCGGAACTTCGTGATCGCCTGCGGCGCTTCCGTCACGTGGGCCGAGAGCACCATCTGCGGCGTCGTCCCCATAAACACCGGCCGACCCGTCAGCAGCTCATAGGCCACCGCCCCCACCGCGTAGATGTCCACGCGGTGATCGAGGTGCGGATCGGCGGACGCCTGCTCCGGGGCCATGTAGGCAGGCGTCCCGAGGGCGACGCCCGCGGTCGTCAGCGTCTGCCGCCCCGTGGCCTCGGAGACCGCCTTGGCCACACCGAAGTCGGTCACCAGGGCGTGGCGGCCGCGGAGCAGGATGTTCTCCGGCTTGATGTCGCGGTGCACCACCCCGTGCGCGTGGGCCTCGGTCAGCGCATCCACTACGTCGCGCAGGATGCGCACCGTGTCCGGGACCGGCAGCGCGCCTTCCCGGGCGAGTCGCTCGCGCAGCGACTGCCCTTCCACATACGGCATCGCATAGTAGAGCAGGCCCCCGGCCTCGCCCGAGTCCAAGAGCGGCAGGATGTTAGGATGCTGGAGCTTCGCGGCGATCTGGATTTCGCGGTGGAACCGCTCAGCGCCCAGGGCGGCCGTGAGTTCCTGGCGGAGGACCTTGAGCGCGACCTGGCGGTGGTGGCGCAGGTCCTCGGCGAGGTAGACGGTGGCCATGCCGCCCTGCCCGAGTTCGCGCTCGATCGTGTAGCGGTCCGCGAGCGCCAGGCGAAGCGTGTCGGAGACATCCACCGCTTCACCGCCGACGTGAGGATGCCCTAACGTATGGCCCGGCGTCCGGGGCGGCCAGCGCGCGCGCTCTCTCTGCACGTCTCGCCGTGTCGGAGGATAAACGAGCAAAAGAGTCGAATACGGGGGCTGGATGGTCGAGGCGCGAGCTCTTATGAACCGGCCTCGCTCTGCTGGCTCTCTAAGAACAGACAGTGTGACCAACCGTGGGACCATATCTCGAAACCGCTCGTTCACGTGCGTTCTACTCAGCACCACTCGACGGGCAGGAGTGGCCAAGCGGTGCCGAGAAGTGCATCCTACACCGGAGCGTGACCGAGGTGGGAACGACCTTTTAATCCGCAGGTCGTTGGTTCGATGCCCACCCCGGGGAGGCCGCAATCCGTGACCCCCTGAGCCCTGTTCAGGCCCGGACGTGCCGCGGCGCTAGGCGCGTTGTGCTGATTTCGAAGACGACCCTCGTTGGCGGAAGCAGAGGGGGTGCGGCCGACCAGCGGTCGCAACCCGATTATCTCAGCGCGCTGCCTAAGCCGCGCTTGCAGCTGCCGGGCGCTCGCATCAGGGGCGAGCCTGGGCGTGCTGCCCTTCTGGCCGGCATTCACCGGCACACCTGCAACTTGGTCATGCGGTCCTCCGATGCTGTATCCGCCGGGGTGGCAAGGAGATCACGCGCCGGACGGTCAGACGGCGTTTATGCTCTTGCGCGTCCCGCCCCGCCGTGATCTAGAAGGGAGGGGGACCGACCCCCTGAGTCCTGTTCAGGTTCCTGTGTAGGGCCGCATCGGAGTCCGACTGACGTTGCCCCCGCCTTGAGCCCCGTTGGCCTCGGAAGATCTGCGTGGCACATGCCCACTTATTCAGGGTCAGCAGCTGTGGATCGGATCTACTGATCCGGGGTCAGCCGCACCTCGAGATTGCTCGGGCTGTCCCGTCGCAACCCCGAATCGACCGTAAGCTATTCGCCATCATTCGGAACTCGCAGATTGTCCGTCGGCAGGAGGCCTATGTGAGCCCTGTGCTGCCAGGGTCGGGCGAGCGCCGGGCCGGCAGGGACCGTCGCGTCGGCAGGCGCCGCAGCGGCAACGACCGCCGCGCACAACAGCGGCGCGTGCAGTTCACCCCGGTCGCCGTCGACTACCGGAGCGGTCACGACCGCCGCACGCGCGACAGGCGCATAGGTAGGGGCCGGCGCATCCTCGGAGACCGCCGGGCGTACTGACGGTGGAGGGAGCCTCGGCATCTAGCTTGTGCAGGTGCTGTTCGGCGGTCGGGGACCATCTGCGGCTCACCAGTGAGCCACCCGCCAGCGTCCGGCGGACCATCTGCGCCGCCCTCCCGGCGTCCCCCAGGCCACCGCTGTGCTGACGGTACGTACGGTCCGTGCTCCGCACTAGGTTCTGAAGCCGGCAACGCTGGTGCCAGCTAGGCGGCGGGCGGGGACTTGAGCAGCGGCTCGAGCGTCTCGCGCAACTCACCCGGCGTGAAGGGCTTGTCCAGCGTCGCGGTTGCGCCACTCGAATCCGCCATGGCGAGCACCTCCTCGCGCGACATGAAGCCTCCGCCCGAGATCATGATGACCGGGAGTCTCGGATCCCGCTGGTGGATCCGCACGAGCAGCTCCATGCCATCCGCGGCGGGCATGTACACGTCCGCGATCACGAGGTCGAAGCGGATGGCGTCGAGGAGTCGGAGCGCCTCGGCGCCATCAGGTGCATCAAACGCTTCGTGGCCGAGGTTCGTGAGCATGTGGCTCACTGCACTACGGACCTGAGCTTCGTCGTCCACCACCAGGATCTTCGCCATGTCGTACCTCGTCACACTACGGCCCCGAGAAGCAGCACACGCCGGATCTGAGCGACGCGCACCTATCCTCGGTCCGGCGCATCGAGCACCTCGCGCACCTTCCGCGCGAGTCCCGCCGGGTCGAACGGCTTCGGTAGGAACGCAGTGCCCGGACCCAGCCCCTCGTGGTGAACGATCACATGCTCGGTGTAGCCGGACGTATACAGCACCTTGATCTGCGGTCGGAGTGCTCGCACGCGTTCAGCCAGCTCGCTGCCGCCCATCTGCGGCATGACGACGTCGGTGAGCAGCAGGGCAATCGGCTCACTCTGATTCTCGGCGGCACGGAGTGCCTCCCCGCCGTTGGCCGCCTGGAGCACGCGGTAGCCGCGCTCACGGAGCGATCGGAGTGCGATGTCGCGCACCTGCGCGTTGTCTTCCACAAGGAGGATGGTCTCGGTGCCACCCCGCAGCGCCGCCGAGCTCGCCGGAGAGAACGCCTCCGCCTCAGCCTGGATGCGGGGCAGGTAGATCTTGAAGGTCGTGCCCCGGCCGGGCTCGCTGTAGGCCCAGATCCAGCCGCCGCTCTGCTTGACGATGCCATAACAGGTCGAGAGACCCAGGCCTGTCCCCCCGCCCAGCTCCTTGGTGGTGAAGAACGGCTCGAAGATGTGTTCCAGGATCTCCGGCGCCATCCCGCAGCCTGAGTCGCTCACCGCCAGCATCACGTACTCGCCCGGGGCCATGCCGATGTGGCGAGCCGCGGACTCGGCGTCGAGCGTCACGTTCGACGTCTCGATCGTCAGCTTGCCGCCGCCCGGCATCGCGTCGCGGGCGTTGACCGTCAAGTTGACGAGCACTTGCTCGATGTGGCCAGGATCGGCCCAGACCGCCCCCAGGTTCTCCGCCAGGAGCGTCACGAGCTCGACATCCTCGCCTATGAGCCGGCGCAGCATCTTGTCCATCGCCAGGGTGACGGCGTTGAGGTCGAGCGCGCGGGGCTCGGCGGCCTGGCGGCGCGCGAACGCCAGGAGCTGCCGCGTGAGGACGGCGGCACGGTTGGCCGCTTCCTCGATCTCGCGGATTTCAGACCGGGCGGGGTCGCGCTCCGGCAGGCCGTCCTTGGCGAGGGCGGCGCCGCTCAGAATCACGGTGAGGAGGTTGTTGAAATCGTGGGCCACGCCGCCCGCCAGACGGCCCACGCTCTCCATCTTCTGGGCCTGGCGCAACTGCGCTTCGAGGCGTTTGCGCTCGGTGATGTTGTCGAAGACGGTGACGAAGTGCCCCGGCTCGACGCTGTAGACGGAGGTGGACAACCAGATCCCCAACGCCTTCACGAAGGATTCGAACCTCTCGGGCCTGCCCGTTGTAGCGACCCGGCCGTAAATGTCGAGCAGCTCCGGGTTGGTCTCGCGTATGCCGGGGATGACCTCGCTTACCTTCCTCCCCACCACATCCTTCAGTCCCGTCAACGAGTCGAATGCACGGTTGACAGCGAGGTATACGAAGTCTCGTGGCTCGCCATTCTCGAACAGCATTCTGCAATAGGCGAATCCCTCGACCATGTTCTCGAACAGGGAGCGGTACCGGGTCTCCGCAGCATTCAGCGCTTGCTGCGCTTGCCTCCGCTCGCGCATGCGCTCGGTGATGTCTGTGCCCGACTTCCTTCTTGGCACGAAAGAGCACTCCCTCAGGCCGTGACACGCCCCGCTCGGCTTTCCGAGGAACATCTCCGCCCGGGGCGGACCGTGTACCTCACGACGCAGTTATTCGCGGACACCGGCAGTCGGCCGGCGTCAGTGACGCGACGGTCACCGATGGGGGCGTGCGTCCAAGTATCAGTCCCGCACGCGGCGGGGGAAAGACTATGACATGTCATAGTTCCGATTTATCAGGGCTTACAGGATTGCGGCCGGCACCTGGATCGTCCAATTCGCGCGGCTGGACAGCGTTCGCCGGATGCCGCCCGAAGCTCCCCGAGGCCGCAGTCCGTCGGAACAGAGCCCGACGCCCTTCCGCCGACGCGGACTATAGGATCTTATAGTCTATCATTGGGGGGTCCTCTAACTCACACTAGGGTACCTCTTATCCGGGAGATTCCCGTGGCCCTGCCTCCCCGCAATCACCGCATCAGCCTCGCCGAGGCCGCCGCGCACACGAAGCGCCATCGTGATGCCAAGGTGTCAGACGTGAAGGCGGGTGCCTTCCACAAGGATCAGGTACTCGATTTGTTGAGCCAGACGGGATGTGTCGGCCTCCGGATCTACTACGGCCGCGACCCGGCCGGGGCGCCGAACCTCGTATTGACGGGGATTGACTCGGCTGACAACGATCTCACGGCCGGCGTCATCCTCGAGATCAGCTTCCCCTGCCCGCCGTTCTGCGGCGGCGGCAACTCCCTCAACACCTGACGTGCCGATGGCGATCCCTGCTGTGCTGTACCTCGGGGCGACCTCTGAGGCCGCCCCGCTGGTTGCGGCGGCGGTCGTGCGCCAGCCCGCGCGGGGCGCGCGCGCCTGGGTGCTCACCTGGTGCACCCTCCTAGTTGTCGCGGACGGCGCGCAATTGTGGCTGGCGCTGCACAAGATCAACAACCTCTGGATTGCGTACCTTGTGACACCAGTTGGCGGCGCGCTCGTTCTCTGGGCCCTCTCATTCTGGCAGTCCGGGCAGCTGCCGCGCCTCACCTTGCGGCTCGCCATCGTGCCATTCCTCGTGGCCTGGGCGGTCCTGACCGTCGCGTTCGAGGACACGTCGGCCTTCAGCCGCGCCGCGGAACCGATGGCGAGCCTGATGTGTCTGGGCGCCGCCACCTTCACGCTCCTGACCCGGAGCCGCGACGCGGTCGGCTCGCTGCTGCGGCACGACTGGTTTTGGGTCACCGCGGGGATGGCGCTGTACTTCGGGATGTTGAGCACCGTCGGACCGCTCAGCGCGCTGCTACTCGGCGATGCCCCGGGCCTGATGTTTCAGGCATACGAGGTGAAGTCGGTGCTCCAGGCCGCGGCGTTCCTGGCCGTCGCGGGCGGGATGGTGTGTCCGGCCGCAGCCTGACGCTGCTCTCGCTCTTCGTGGCGGGCGCGCTGAGCGTCGCAATTCTCCTCGCGGCGTTCCTTGCTGCACTCGTGATCGCGCAGCGGCGGCGCATAGCGATCGACCGCGCGCATGCACAACGCATCCTCGCTGTCCAGGAGGAGGAGCGCTCGCGGGTGGCCCGCGAGCTGCACGACGACGCGTTGCAGCGTATCGCCCTCATCCGCCACGAAATGGACGAGGCCGCACGGCTCGCCAATCCCGAGGCGGCGCACCGCATAAGCGGCGTTTCGGGTGAACTGGAGGACCTGAGCACGGTGCTGCGGACGGCCGCGCATCAGCTCCACCCTTCCGTGGTCGAGAAGGCGGGGCTGGCGCCGGCCCTGCTTGACCTGGCGGCAGAGTTCGGGCGCACTTCTGGCCTCGACGTCCGGGTCACGCTGCCCGCTGGGAACGTCAGCGTGCCGCCGGGCATCGGCGTCGCGGTCTACCGCATAGCGCAGGAGGCGCTGCGCAACGTAGTGCGGCACGCCGGCGTTCCGCAGGCGGAACTCGCGATCGAGCTGGGGGATGTGGGGCTGACGCTGCGGGTCGCGGACGCAGGGAAGGGGTTCAATGCCGGCGGCAGTGGGCCTGAAGACGGCCTGGGCCTCATCGCGATGCGCCAGCGTGCCGAGGCGTTGGGAGGCAGACTGGCAGTCATAGCCGCGCCGGGAGGGGGCACCGTCGTGACCGTGAACTTCCCCGGAGCGCGGGCATGATGAAGCACCGGCCCCGGCTGGTGATCGCCGACGATCACCGGCTGCTGGTGCAGGGGCTCCAGCAGATGCTCGGCCAGCACTTCGAGATCGTGGGCGTCGCCTACGCAGGTGATGAGCTGCTGGAGTTGTTGCGGCGTACCCCCGCCGACGGCCTGGTCTTGGACCTCTCGCTCCCGGGTCGGAGCGGCCTCGACCTGCTGCCCGACATCCGCTCCGTGCAGCCGACGCTCCGCGTCCTGGTGCTCACGATGCACGTGGACCGCATTCTCGCGGAGGCAGCCCTCGCCGCTGGCGCGACCGGGTTCGTGCCGAAGGACTCCAGCATGGACGAACTGGAGACGGCACTGCGGGAGATCCTCGCGGGTCGGCGCTACCTATCGCCCCGGATCCCGAAGTTCAGTCATCGCGTCGGGCTCGACGCCATACACTCCAGCCTGACGCGGCTCACGCCGCGCCAGCAGACGATCCTCCGTCTACTGGGGCAGGGCGAGACCTCGGCCGAGATCGGACACATGCTCGGCTTGAGCGAGAGCACGATCACCTTTCACCGGCACCGCATCCGCAAGATTCTTGGGCTCACCTCGGAGTGGGAGCTGGTCCGGCACGCGATCCTGGTGCACCTCGCCACGAGCGGTGATGACGAGGACGCAACGGGCAAGCGGGGGAAGCCCTAGCGCTTGCGACAGTGGCCGCGCAGGTGAGCTTATCCATTCGCAACTCGGCGAGAAGAGCAACGCCCTGAGCGCTGTTCAGGACCACATCGAGATCGACCCAAGACCAAACACCAAAGAGAGGGCGCCCAATCGACGCTGTAGGTTCCCATAGCCTTTCAGTCTTCGTGGCAGCCGGTGTATCCTCGCATAGCAATGTGAGTACCCGCGCGGCCTCGACGCGATATGAGAAAGGGCGCGAAGCATGGCCAAGGGGGGGGACAGACATAGCCGGGGCCTCGAATGAACTCCGAGTGGCCAAGGCGGGACGAGCGCAGGGGAGGCGGGGACCGTCGCGTAAGCAGACGCCGCGGCGCCAACGATCGCCGCGTACGAGAACGGCGCACGCAGTTCAGCTCGATCGCTGTTGACCGCCGTAGCGGTAACGAACGCCGCAGGAGCGACAGGCGTGTGCGTCTGGGCCGGCGCGTGGTCGGGGACCGCCGGGCCGTGGCCGGGGCAGTCTGAGTCCCATTGGTGAGTCTGTCACTGAGCTAGTTTCGGCGCTGGCATTTCACCGGCTCACAAACGCCCTCCTACGTTGCGGACGGCTCGTGCACAGGGCGGCCGGCACTCGAGGTGACAGCATCGCGGAAGGCGTCCTCGCTTGAGTGCCGGTGCTCATGATCAGTACCTGCCGCGCGTCATAGATGGGTGCCGTGCGGTGGGGCCGTTCCGTCACAGATGAGGCGTGGATTGTTGATAAGGGGCTTCATGTCTATCGAGCTTGTGCATGAAAAGGAAACCAGAGCCCTCGTGCCGCTCGATGCTGGCGCACTCGGGTGCCATACTGCTGTTCTGGCGCAGTCCGGATCCGGGAAGTCCTTCCTCGTCGGCCGTCTCATCGAGGAGCTTCTCCTCAAGACTAGGGCGCGTCTTATCGTCTTCGACTCCAACTCCGACTTCGTGCGTCTTTCTGACACTGACAGTCGGGTCTGGAAAACTCCGGCACTTCAGCCTTGGCTCTCCAAGCGGGACACGCTGTCGAGTTTCAAGGCCAGGTGGGCCCGCACGAAACTGACCCTCCTATCGAGTAGAAACCTGCCGGGCGCGCATTCCTTGCGAATCAGTTGGGGCAACCTGACTGACCACGAGAGAGCCAGCGTCATGGGCTTTACTCCGGTCGACCAGCCGGAGCTCTTCTGGGCACTGGTGCTCGCGGGCGAGATTGCCCGAGATCGCTGGGCCAATCGTGAGGAGCCCGACTTCGATTTCGAGCACTTTCGCGGTGTTGCAGACGAGCTCTGTGACTATCTCCTCGGCATGGACGGCCCCGACGACATCTCCGAGCACACGATCGCAGGGAGCCTCCGTGTTCTAGGGCCGAAGCTCGCTCTGCGTTTTCGCACCCTCGTTCGAGCAATGGGTGACTTCGACATTTGGCGTGGGGCGGGGGACGGCGAACGGGACATTGCCGATGTCATTGCCCGCTCAAGCGATTCGTCGGCTGTAGTGATCGACCTTCTCTCGCTGGAGACAGAAGCCGAACGGCTCGCTCTGGTAGCGCGGGTGTTGGCTGCGGCGTGGGGCAGTGCTCGCGAGGCCTACTCGGCGGCACTGCGGGATGTCGGCGAGCTCGACCGGCGAGTCCCGACCATCCTTGTGATTGATGAGGCACACAATCTCGTTCCGCACCAGCCCAAGTCTCCTGCAGCCGAACACGTGGCAGCGGACATCGTTCGCGTCGCCGCCGAAGGGCGCAAGTTCGGTCTCTTCCTCCTCGTGGTCACTCAGCGCCCACGCCGGATCGATCCCAGTGTGCTCTCGGAGTGCGATGCTCTCTTCCTCATGAGAATGACCAACGCCAGCGATCTTGAGGCCGCGGAAGGACTCTTCGGGTTCCTGGATTCGAGCTTAGTCTCGAGCGCCAGCTCGCTTGAGGTAGGCGATGTCTTACTGCAGGGCCGGATCGGAAGAGACGTGATTTGTCACGCCGCCCCACGCAGGACAACAGAGGGCGGAAGGAGCTTGGATCAACGTTACTGGACCGCGACCCGCTCGAAGGCGCGTTGATTCCCCTCTGATGGGAGTCGAGAATGTCGGGTGATTGGAGATCGCCGCTCTACCCGGTGGAGCTTCCCAGCAGGAAGATCGTGGTCAACGTTACCTGGTCCTGTCCCACCTTTGCCGTTCCGACGCCGGGTGTCCCCGATGTGGCTGCCGCGTTTCGGCAAGAAGGCCTGAGACGGATCCTGGACTTCGGAGCGGGTAAGCTGCGAAACACGCTCTTCCTTCTTTCTCTGAGGAGAGGATTCCGGGTCTGGGCTGTCGAGTTCGAGGACTGTTTCCAGACCAAGGTTGGCAAGGCCAGACTCGCAGAGGCAAGGCGGCACAAGGGGTTCTTTCTCAAGAAGTGGCCGTACGAGTTCCTACATTCACGGTTCGAGGTGGACGCTGTACTCCTCGTGAACGTGGCCAACGTGGTACCGCATGAAAGCGAGAGAAAGAGAATCGTGGCGGAATGCACGCGACGCTTGAGGAAGGGCGGTCGTCTTCTCTGGATGTCGCAGTACGGTGAGCCGTACTACAAGCCGGGGGTCACCAGGCGGCTTCAGTCGTCGGACGGCGGTTGGTTCTACAATCTTGGGAAGGAGTTTCAGACGTACTACAGGGAGTTCTCAATAGCCGAGATAAGGTCTCATTTCGACAGCCGCAGGTACCGAGAGATAGGCAAGGTGAGCGCACCGCACCATCACGCTTTCCTCTTCGAGAAGCTGTAACGGGGCTACTGCCTCAATTTCGGGAAGTTGATGTGCCAATCGAGCACGCGGCCCCGGCCCGTGCCACACCCCCGTACGCTCGGCTCGTCTCCTTGCAGTACGCCATCGGTCTGGAGCCTGCATGTTGCGATCAACTGGCTGTTTTGACCCTCGTGCCGCGACCGCGTGCGCCACCGTGAGGGCCACTCTGGCTTATGTGGTTGCGATCCGATGCTCGCTGGCGACTTGGGACAGGTCTGGCGTCCCTGCGGCTTTCGATTTTGACCCCTTAAGGCCGTTTCATTCGGAGGAGGCCATGCGGACCATGCTGAAGGTGTGTGCACTGGCAGTTGTGGCCGGGTCAGCTGTGGTGCTGCCCCGAGCTGGCGGCCTGCACGCGCAGGGCGCGACCGGCAAGGTCGAAGGCACGGTGAAGAACCAGTCCGGCGCTCCAATGGCCGGGGTGCAGGTACTCATCGTGGGGTCGGCGCTCCAGGCCGTCACCGACGAGAGGGGCTACTTCCTCTTGAACAACGTTCCTGCTGGTAGTGTGACCCTGCGGGCCCGGTACATTGGATATGCGCCTTTGGAGATGCCGAACGTGCGCATCTTGGCCGGCCGGACGATGACGGTCGACCTCATCGTCGCGCCGGGGTTGATCGAGGCTCCCGAGCCGATCCCACAGGCGGCGAGGCCCCCGGAGCTCTCCCGGCCTGCGGCCCCACAGGCCGCGAGGCCCCCCGAGCCGCTGCCCCAGTTTCCCTGGCCTCCGCCGCAGGCCACCGCTCGCGTAGTGATCCCCCGTGGCCTCGTCACCCGGCCCGTCCGCTCGGGCGCGCCAAGCGCCCCCGACACCCTCGGGTACGTCGCCGACAGCATCGAGTCGGCTCTCCGTCGCGCCGACATCGAGTGGGCCGTCTATGCCGTCGGTGACTCCGGGTTCGCCTACGTCACCCGTGCCGAGAGGATTCGCGCCACCGGCGAGCCATTTCCCCCGCCGGACCGCTTCCCCGACGACATCGCGACCGCCACGGGGACCCACGGCTTCCTCGCACTGATCATCTCGCGCTTCCGGGCACGGCCGGGCTTCTTCCGTATCATCGCCGTGGTCGTAACCAGCCGGCCGGTCCTCTCGAGCGGCCGGCCGTTGTTGCTGGATGCTGCGACACAGCTCATCCACGGCGGGATGGCCACTGTCCCCGCAGCTCTCAGGCGCCGTGCGGTGCGCGACCTCGAGACCGTGGCCTTGGTGTACGAGTTCGAGAGACCTAGCGCGGCCGACTCCGTTGCCCTGCGTGCCTCACCGCTCGTTAGCGCGCGACAACACCTCGCCTTCGCAGGCCTTTGGACTCAAGCTCAACTGGGAGCGCACCAATGAGCGGCCGTCGCCCAATCAGCGCGTGCCAACGTCGCCTCCTAGCTCTCTGGGCGGTCCTCGGTGGCCTCGCGCTTGTGGTAGTCCTGGCGCAGATAGCGCCAGGCGGGGTCTACGCCACGCATGCCGGTGAGGTGCTGGACTGGTTCCTGCCCACAGTCGTCCCGACCTTCTCGCTGATGCTCGGGAGCGTCATCGCCGACATTCGGTCGCCCGAACCCGGCGCCAGCGTGGACGCCTTCACGTACCGTCTGGCGGTGTGGATCTCAATTCTCTACCTCGGCTTGGTGATCCTGATTCTGCTCATCTACGCGCAATCGCCCACGCCAGTCGAGGAACTAAAGGGCTCGGGCAAGCTCATCGCCGCGCTGTACTCTGCTGTCGGGATTGTGCTCGGAGGGTTCTTTGTAACCCGGAGATCGAAGTGAGGGGCAGGGCGGCCGCTATCTGCTGAACAGGGGCAGGCCCACGCGTCTCCGGTCTACGGCGGCAGCCGCTTACGGCGCTCTTGACAGTACTGCACTATCCGAGCACAACGACCTCCGGAGGCCTGTTCAGGGTCGTGCAGGGTCCCTTCGTGGGGCGACGCTGCTCCGGAGCACTTCAACCGACGTCGCACGGCGGGTGGTACCGATTCCAACCGGGCAGTTCGCCGTTCTGGCGGCCCGGCTGACCGACTAAGACATCTCACAGACTATCCGTTGCGGACCCCGCGCTCATGATTGCTGGGGCCAGCCACGAGTGCGTGGACCGCTGGCCCAGAGTAGGGACGGATCGGAACCACTGCCGGTAGTACGGCGGCTCCCGGGACCTAGCTAGCAACGGAGCGGACTTGTCGGCAGGTGACCACGGGCTTGGCTGCTTTCGAGGAATAGCGAAAGCGGGGTTTGGGCGTTTCCACCTTTGCAGAGGGAGGAGACACAATGCCAAGTGACAGCGCCATGGTGCCTGATGTGTTGATGGCGGATGGTTCCTTCGCGACCGCCGCCAGGTCCTTCGCAAGCGATAAGCGGTTCGAGGACGCGTGGAAGAAGTTAGACGTCGTCGGCTTCTGCACCGGATTCAACACTTTCTGTGATCGTGTTGCCGTCTACAATGACTTCCATCGCATGGAACGGCGGCTGTGGTCCTTGAAACTGGGCAAAGGCAAGGTGCCAGAGGGCCTTGAAACGGGGCTACGTGAGCGGGTTCCACTGGGGCGCAAAGCCTATGCGGATGCCTTCGGGGGCATAGACAACTGCCTTGGCGCTCTCGAGCAGGCGGGCTTCGACGAGCTCCTTGACGCTCATCTGGGAGGATTTACTGCACTTCTCAAGGATCAGCACCATCCTTTGCGGGCGGTACTACAGAGTGCCTTCACCCGACTCGGCTGCTCATCCTCAATGCTCGAGGAGTTCGATCGCTCACTTTCTCAGGTAGACTACAATCCGAAGCGCCTCGTGGGCACTACTCGTCCCAGCGAGCTCCGAAGGGTCTTGAAACAGAGTACTGAAGCACAGGACAAGATCTTTCAGTTCACGCAGGCGCACGGGTTGAGCTACCTAAAGGGAGAATGTGGGCCCCCGGCGTGGGCGGTGACTGCCTCTGAGGTGTTAGCGTATTTCGGGTTCTCAATCGGTGCGTGGGTCATTGTCGCCATCGTCGCGGTGATCATCACGATTCTCGTCGTACTGTGCGCGACCAAACTCTTGCCGGCGAGCATTCTCAGCAAGTGCAAGTATCTGAGTGTCACGCTCGGCTTCACTTTCTGACGCGCGATGCCTCGGCGATTTGGCTTGCATACGGAGGAACTCGGCAGGGTCACACACGTTCTGCTAGGCTCGGCTGTCGGTGCAGATTTGGCCCAACGGTGCGAAACGGACACTGAGGAATTCTGCGGTGGCCTATACGGCACCGTAGAAGGCGCGCTCGTCGTGGTGTCTAACTGGTATGCGCGACCGGCTTCAGCCTCTCAGGACCAGTTCACTGTGCGCTTGGATGACTTGTTGCTCGGATTCCCCAACCGGCCGGGCCTGAGGTTCTTGGGGATCGTGCATTCCCACGCGCATGGCCCGCCCGTGCCGAGCCAGTTCGATCTGTACTACAGCGGGCTCGCGCCATGGATATGGATGATTGTCGGGAAGACGCGCGGGCCCCTTCCATCCTTCTGTGCATTCGCCGGGAGCGGGCTTTCTAGATCTATCAGTGTGGTCTTCGCTCGGCCGGAGCGAGCGAGGTGTTTCCTGCACGAGCGTGGACCTTGAATGCGATCTGCGCGGAGCACGAAGTAGTAGTCCTGGCCTCCACGGCGGAGTCAAGAGGCGCCGGGGTTCCACCAGGTACGGACCATGAGAGCCCGTGTCGGGGAGATGGCAAAGGACGCCAGTGCGGCCCGGGGGGGGCGGCGCATGCGCCCCCAACGGGCACAGCGTACTGCTGCGTACCACGCTTACGACGAGTGCGGCTCAGCCCCGACTCTTGTGAGTGGGTTTCCGTGTTCGACTCACGGATGACGCGGTGGTGGCGACCCGCCGTTGAGTTAGCTGCTGAGCCCGTTTCGGGTGTCAAAGTCTGCTAATTGAGGAGTCCAACCCCGGCAGCGGACGACACGAACTCGCTGTTTGACAACATCTTGCGGGGAAACGGCGATTTCCTGGGCCGACTCTGGATCAGCAGAGTCCCGGAAAGAGAGGGCGCCCCTAGGGCACTATAGGTTCTCACAGCCTTTTCGGGCTCGTGGCGGCTGGTATGTTCTCGCTCTGCACGTCAACCACCGCGAGGAGGCCCCCGTGAAGGTCGCGCCGTACCACACGAACTCTCCTGAGTATCCGCCCCAACATCGCAACGTGTACCACGATCACGACGATTGCCCGGACGGGAAGAGAATCAAGCCCCAACATCGCTCGAGCGGCACCGGGGGCAAACCGCGCTGCACTGAGTGCATCAAGCTCGGCTAGCGCAGCCGCGGTCCCAAGGCCACCCGTCAGCACCAAGGAGGTGCAACATGCGCATCGTCATTGCGCTCGCCACGCTTCTCGCCTTCTCGTCTCCTCTCGCCGCCCAGACGACGTGCGATCTCCACTGTGGCACTGAGCGATGGGCCATCAAGACGCTGTCGGATCCCGGCGCCAGCCAGGTAGACACGACGCCGACAGCAGCTACGGTCAAGCAACTGCGGGCCCTTCGCGTCCCGGCCAGCATCCCGCGGCGCCGCGGCAAGCCGCAGCTACCCGCGGCCGATCGTATCGCGCCCGTAGAACTGACGACGTACCGGGTCGAGGCGCTGCTCCTAGGCTGGAAGCTCGAGAGCGACGAGGACTTCCACCTGGTCATCGCCAGCCCGGCCAATCGCACCCAGACAATGATTGCTGAAGTGCCGAGCCCTACGTGTCCGGAAATCTGTCGCACGGGCAATGCCGTACTGTTTGCATCGCTTCGGCAGAGACTCATCGCACAGCTCGGGCAACCCAAGAGTCGCTATGTCCGCCTACCCCAGGCGTTGCCGATCACGATTACGGGGGTGGGCTTCTTCGACTTCGCGCACGGCCAGACTGGCGTCGCGCCGAACGCGATCGAACTACATCCGGTTCTTGCCATTGCTTTCCACTGACCCGGGCCGACCCGTGGGTTCCGGATCGACAGGTGATCCATATGGGCGAGCGTTGAACCGTTCTCCGACCGCCACTGGGCCTGAACATCCTGTGGGGCCATCCGCATCCAGCGAGGGGCGCCAGGGAATCGGTCTGTGTCTGTCCGGTGGTGGGTTCCGAGCAACCTTGTTCCACCTTGGAGCTCTTCGCCGCCTGAACGAACTCAAGATCCTGTCGACCGTCCGAACCGTGTCCTCTGTCTCCGGCGGGAGCATCGCCGCAGCCCATCTCGCGACTGTCATTGCCCAGGCTGGAACTGATGGTCTGGAGGAGTGGAGCCAGCGCGTCGCGCGACCTCTCTTAGAGTTCACGTCGGCCGACCGCCGCACGAGGGCAGTCGTTAAGCGGCTCCTTCCGTGGAATTGGTTCAGGAGCAGCACCGGAGTCGAGGCGCTTGCGATTGAGTATGCCCGACACCTGACGACGCTGAAGTTGGTCGAGCTTCCAGCACAGCCCAACTTCGTCCTCTGCGCGACCGACATGGTCTTTGGTGTCAGTTGGGTCTTTGAGCGCAGCCGCATGGGGGACTATCGGGCAGGATACGTGTCGCCGCCCCCCAACGACTGGCCTCTCGCGCGAGCCGTGGCGGCATCGTCGTGTTTTCCGCCCGTGTTCAATCCTCTCCCAGTCAAGCTCCAGCCGCAGGGGGTTGCCGGGGGGTCATATCCCAAGGGAGTGCGGCGAGACGCGCTTCTCGGGGCGATGCGGCTGACCGACGGCGGGGACTACGACAACCTTGGGCTAGAACCGATATGGAAGGATCATGCCGTCGTGCTGGTCTCCGACGGCGGGGCGCCGTTCGACGTGAGCGAGGATGAGGGTTTGCTGTGGCGGATAGAACGCTACTCCGCGATCCTGGGCAATCAGGCGCATGCCATCCGGCTGCGCTGGCTCATGTCCAGCTTCGAGGCGGGTCAGTTCAAGGGCGCCTATTGGGGTCTGAGGAGCGCAACTACGAGTTATGACCCCGATGCCCGTGGGGGTTACTCCAAGGAGCTCGCCACCGAGGTCATCGCGAGAATCCGCACCGATCTCGATGCGTTCTCCGCAGCAGAGGCAGCAGTGTTGGAGAACCACGGCTACTGGCTCGTGGACGCAGCGCTGCGGCGGCACGTGCGCGAACTGATTCCGGCGGAGCCGCCGCCTGCGAGAGCACCGTATCCAGAGTGGATGGACGAGGATCGCGTCAGGACGGCCCTTCGATGCAGCAGCCGTCGGCGGCTATTCCGCTAGACCTCGGCGATCCGTTGTTGATGCGGGAGGAAGTGACCTGCCGATAGGAACGGAGCTGGCCGCCGAGTGCACGCCCGCGAAGTCAATGAGCCGTCGAGTCTGGCTGGCGACCTTCTACCGTCATTTCCCGCGCCGGCGTGCGCGCTGGATTCACGTCTAAGCCAGGATGGGTGCCATGGACCTCACTCTGACGAACCTGTTGACGGCATTTGCGGCTCTGAGCGTCGCGACCGAGAGGATCACGGAGGCCATTAAGGGCATCCCTGGTCTCTCTTCCTTGCTCGCGGTCGAGCGCGAGCTGGACTCATGGCAGGAGAACTTGAGAAAGGCGTGCGTTCATATCTTGGCAATCGTTGTTGGAACGGTCCTGGCGCGAACGCTCGGCAATGCGCTTCCGCTTGTGCGCCAAGACTCGAGTGTGTGGGTCTTCGTGGTATATGGCGCCATGGCCAGTGGCGGGTCTGGTTTGTGGAACAGCGCGCTCGACATCGTCCGCGAGGTCAACAAGCAGAAGCAGATGGTGAGCGCACAAATGGCACTGAAGAACTCCTAGGTCTGATCGCGAAGGTCAGGTCTAGTGGCGCGGAGAATCGCAAGCCGACCACTGATGGGGCGGTGGCATGACGGTCTTCGGGGACCGCACTTGTGGACACGGCAATCGACGTGAGAGCTCGGCAGGCCACAGCCCAAGCGCTGTCCGGAGCGGACGGCAACGGAGGTACGAGGTATGCCTATCGTAGGCGTGGGGAACGATCCGACCAAGAAGGCACAGGTCTTCAATCAAGCTGGCGCGAAAGCTTGCCTGTTGGTCTTCGTGACCGACACGTACCAGAAGGTGTCAGGGCCGGCGGTAACGCTGATGCTGAACAAGTTTGATGCAGATGCGACCGCAGCTGATAAGAAGACGATGATTGGCTATCCGATATATGCGCTTCTTGAGGATGCCAACATGAAGGCACTGTGGAAGGAGTTCGATCCTGACCTGTATGTCCCCGGGTTCGTTTTCACGTACCCGGACGGTAGCCACACAGGGATCAAGTATATCGGCCTGCCAACACCTGATGAACTGATCGATCGACTCAGCCTGGTGGTGCCATGACCCGTCTCCCCGATAGTCAAGGCGTGTGGACGCCGAGGCGCGCCTTCACGAGTATGTGTGCCCTTGCCACCATCGCCTCCCCCGCACTCGCGCGCGGCCAGACCACGCCGAGAGCCGACCTGCCCTACGTAACCGTGACGGAGCAAACAACGTCGGGGCAGGGCCTGGTCGTGAACACGTCGTTCGCGCGCATCGACATCAACAGCAAGATCGTGATCGCCTTCGATGGGACCGCTGCGTCGTGGGCCCAAGGCGCAACGGTGGCGCCAGGAGTCTACCTGTTCCGCGACGGCGAACAACTATCATTGCCTCCAGGCGTACTGTCCTCAGAAGATGTGTTCCCGAATACCGATTCTACTAGTGCGGCGCGCCCCCAGCTCACAGTCACAAAGACGGACCCGCAACACCATCGCATCGAGCTGGACTTTAACGCGCGAGAGAGACTCAAGAAGCAGGGCGTCGAGATCAAGGAGGATGACGAGATCCTCATTCGGCTTGATGAGGTGCAGTCCAATGGCCCGCGCTCGTCTCGGACGATACGACTCGTTCTGGTGGACCTCGGACTCACGGCGCCCAAGGAGATCTCCGCGCCACTCATGGTTTTCAAGATAGGCAGCGGTGACCCGCAGTTGGGCGTCGGCCTAAGCGGGATCTGGCACGTCAACAACAGGCACGGCTTGCAGAACTACCTGGGATTCGGCCTCACGCTCACGCCGAATCAGGTTGACCTCGCATCGCTCTCGAGCTCGCAGATCGGCATCATACCGACCGTTGCCATTGGGCTAGGAGCCAAGAACAAGGATGTGTTCATGTTCGGCGTCGGAGGTCGTGTGGGTGGATCGACACACATCATGTATTTCGCGGCCTTCAATCTGTCGTGGATCACGCGAGTGATTCACTGAGTGCAGGCTGTGATAGGGAGGACGGACGGCTGAATTGTGCTGTACGGCACCCCGGCTGAGTGGACGACTTGAGTCGCCGGCCAGCGCGCCTGTGGCGATCATGAGTGAGCGACTCGCCAAGGCCGCTTGGTTTGGAGAAAGCGCCATCGGCAAGTGCGTGACCGTGGCCCAGCAAGACGCGCCTTGCCGCATGGTGATCGGCGTGGTTGCCGAGGCGCGGGTCCGGCGGATCATCGAGGAACCGGCGATGGAACTGTACCTCCCTTCGCGCCAGGAAATGACCTTCCCGGGTTCCGCGATGGTTATTCGTGCCGTACCACGGCGCGTTCGAGCGGTAGCTGCGGAGGCGAGGAGACTCTTTGTTCAGACGTACGGCGGCGATGGAAGCCGGCTGGTACAGACGATGGCCGAGGTGGTGGCCCCGGAGATCCGGCCCTGGCGTCTTGGGGCAGCGCTCTTTTCAGCCGCTGGACTCTGTGCGCTTGTTCTGGCCGCGGTAGGTGTCTATAGCTCCGTGGCGTACGCGGTGAGCGAGCGCACTCACGAGATGAGTGTGCGCGCGGCTCTCGGCGCCAAACCCCGTGCCGTTATGCAGCTAGTCGTTGGCGAGGGCATCCGCGCAGTCGTCGGGGGAGTGTTCGTAGGCGTGGCTGCGACATTAGCGCTGGGCAAGTTGGTCGCCTCTATGCTCTTAGGGGGTCACACCCCACGACCCCCTGGTGCTGGTGGTGGTGTCGCTGGTTCTTGTGACGACGGCCGTCGCAGCGTGCCTCGTGCCGGCTTGGCGGGCGATGCGGGTCAGCCCGATGGAGGCGTTGCAGACCGAGTGAACGGTAGGACTCCGATATCGGAGCCTGAGCGGATTGCGGCCGGGCGAGCACCGGGCCGTGGCATCGTGGGGTCCGTTTCTTCCGGCATAGTCCGACATTTTGGGAGCTGAAGTCCGACATCGCGATCCGGTGCCGACGCTCGGAATCGCCACCAGTCCGCCACTTTCTGTGGTTTGGACCGTTTGGGTCATCCGACATTCTGCCGGACTTGGGCCCTGCACGATACGAATGGGGTTCAGGGGGTCGCAGCGGTGGGGCCTTGGCTGGCCGTCTGCCGCAGGCGCGGAAGCCCGCTAGGAAGCACGATCTCCCGCTATCCCCGAGAATGCCCCGCCCCGCTACAGATCGAGCGTCCTAGCGGGGCGGCGGGCTGATAACGGGCGCATTGGCTTAGGCTTGGCGGCTTCGGCGCGGTGGCAGGTCGATGGTGCGCCGAACCGTAAAGAGGTTTTCTTGCTTTTGCGCGTCCCGCCCCGGCGGACGTGCGCAAGGACGGCTCGGCGTTCGACCTGCCGATTGCGCTGGGCGTGCTGGTTGCCACCGAGCAGGTCGTCGCAAGCGGCCTGTTCGGCTGGGTGGTCCTCGGCGAGCTGGGGCTGGACGGCGAGATCCGGCCGGTGCGCGGCGCGCTGTCGATGGCGGTGGCGGCGCAACGCGCCGGGTGCGCGGGCGTCATCCTCCCGGCGGCAAACGTGCGCGAGGCGGCCGTCGTACGGGGGCTGGACATGCGCGGCGCCGCGACCCTCGCCGAGGTGCTGCACCACCTGGACGGCGGGCCGCCCCTGGCGCGGGCGGAGGTGGATTTGGACGCGCTGTTCGCCGCCCGCGCTGCCTCCGATGTGGACTTCGCGGAGGTGAAGGGACAGGAGCACGCCAAGCGGGCGCTCGAGGTGGCGGCGGCGGGCGCGCACAACATCCTCATGATCGGCCCGCCGGGCGGCGGCAAGACGATGCTCGCCCGGCGGCTCCCGACCATCCTGCCGGAGCTCTCGCTCGCCGAAGCGCTGGAGACCACGAAGATCCACTCGGTGGCGGGGCTCCTGGCGCCCGGCGAGTCGCTCATCGCGACGCGGCCGTTCCGCTCACCCCACCACACGATCTCGGACGCGGGGCTGATCGGCGGCGGGAGCTACCCGCGCCCGGGCGAGGTGAGCCTCGCGCATAACGGTGTGCTCTTCCTGGACGAGCTGCCGGAGTTCCGGACCAACGTGCTGGAGGCCCTGCGCCAGCCGCTCGAGGACGGGTCCGTGACGATCAGCCGCGCGGCCACGTCGCTTTCGTATCCGGCGCGCTTCATGCTCGCGGCCGCGATGAATCCATGTCCGTGCGGGTACCTGGGCGACCGGGGAGGGGCGCACGCGTGCGTCTGCACGCCGGCGATGATCCAGCACTACCGCTCGCGGCTCTCGGGGCCGCTGCTGGACCGGATCGACGTGCACCTGGACGTGCCGGCGGTCCGCTATCGCGAGCTGTCAGCCGAGCGTGGCGGGGAGCCGAGCGCCGAGATCCGGGAGCGATGCGCGCGCGCCCGGCTGATGCAGCGCGAGCGCTTCGCGGCGCGGTCGGGGATCTTCGCCAACGCGCACATGGCCCCGCGCGACATCCGGGTGCACTGCCAGCTCACGGCGGCCGCCGACGCGCTGCTCCGGACCGCGATCGCGCGGCTGAGCCTCTCGGCGCGCGCCTACCACCGGGTGCTGAAGTTGGCGCGGACGATCGCGGACCTCGCCGCCGCTGACCGCATCGAGCCGCCACACGTCAGCGAAGCGATCCAGTACCGGAGCCTGGACCGCCCCGCCCGCTGAGCGGATGCGGAAGGGCTACTGCTTGCGCGCCGTGAAGGGGCCGGTACTGCCCGCGAAGGTCACGGTGCCGTTCATCGTCTTCGGGTCGGCCAGCACCGCCTCGGCCCGGGCCTCTCCGTCCGGCGAATCGAACACCATGACGACGTGACTTCCGCTGATGGTGAGGGACGTGAGCGTAGCGGAGCCCTCGGCGTCGGCCGGCGTGGCGGTGCCCACGTAGCTCGAGCCGGAGCGCCGCAGCTGGATCACGCCGGCCATCCGCTGGCCGGGGAAATCGGCCACGAAGTTCCAGTCGCCGGAGAGATCTACGGCGGCCGGCGCCACGGCGGGTGCGGGTGCGGGCGCAGCGGGAGTCGGGGCGGCGGGGGGCCGCGCGGCAGGTGTGGGCGCGGCCGGCGCCGCCTGGGGTGCAGGCGCCGCAGGCTTCGGGTTGTGCGCACAGGCGCCGAGCAGCAGGACGGCGGCCAGCGCGGGAAGGAATGGCGACAGCGGCTTTCGCATCGCGGCCCTCTCGGGGAGCGGCGGGGATGATTAGCTTAGACCGCGTGGGAGGAGCGCGCTAGCGTGCGACTGTTCGTCGCGGTGAACCTGCCCGCTGCGGAGCGTCGGGCCGCCTTCGAGGCGACGGCCCCGCTCCGCGCTGCGCGACTTCCGTTCAAGTGGGTCGGCGAAGACTCCATCCATGTCACGCTCCGGTTTCTCGGCGAGGTGGACGAAGTCAAGGTGCGGCCGATCGGCGAGGCGCTCGCCGCGGCGGTGCGCCCGGCGCGGCCGTTCGACGTTTCGCTGGGCGGCGTCGGTGCCTTCCCGAGCCTGGCGCGGCCGCGCGTGGTCTGGATGGGTGTCGAGCGGCACCCGGCGTTGGAGCTGCTCGCCAACGACGTGGAGAAGGCGCTGATGGGGCTCGGCTTCGAGCCCGAGCTGCGCCCGTTCCACCCGCACCTGACGCTGGGCCGCGCCGAGCGGAGCGCGCGGCCCGCGGCCCTGTCGGGCCTCGAGCATCTCGCGGTGGCCATCGATTACCAGAGCTCCATCGCGGTCGAGAGCGTGGACCTGATGCAGAGCGTGCTCGGGCCGAAGGGCGCCACGTACACGGTGCTGTCGCGCGCGACCCTGAGCGGCGCCGGCGGCGGAGGGGGACGGTAGGGTGGGCTGCCTCAAGAACGTCCTGGCCGGCGTCGGCTGCCTGGTCGTGCTGCTGGTGGCGGCGGTCGTCGGCTTCATCTATCGGGACCGACTTGCGCACCTCTACCGCAAGATGCGCGGCATGCCGGAGCCGCCGCCGGCGGTGTACGTGTTGCCCGCTGCGGGCGGCGCGGATCGCGCCGAGGCGGCGCTTCGCGAGCTGGCCCGGCGCGGCGGGCCGGCGTACGTGGACATCGCGCCGGCCGAGCTGGCGGCGCTGATCGATCGGGAGATGGCGCGTGTGCCGCACCGCGTGTTCGATTCCGTCGCCGTGGCTCTGGGAGACCAGCGGATTCAGGTGAGAGGATCGCTCGACGTGTCGCTGTTGCCACAGCGGTTGCTGGGACCGCTCGCCGAAGGGCTCGGGCGTCGCGAGCCGGTCACGGCCGGCGGCGTGCTCGCGGCCGCGCCGGACGGCGGCCTGCGCTGGACGCTGGACCAGCTCGCTATCCGCGACTTCCCGTTCCCCAAGTCCGTCATCCCGGCCGTCGTGCGCTCGTTCGGCCTCGCGGACGCGCGCGACGGCACCGTGCCGCTCCAGCTCCCCGGGCCGGTCGGTGACGTGCGGGTGAGCGCCACGGGCGTGCGCCTCTACCGGGCGAGGGCGCGGTGAGCCACCGCATCCTCGTCGTGGACGACGAGCAGGGGGTGCGCGAGGCACTGCGCCAGCTGCTCGAGTACGAGGGCTACACGGTCACGCTGGCCGGCTCCGGCGTCGAGGCGCTGGACGCCTTCGGCGAGTTCAAGCCGCACCTCGTCCTGCTCGACGTGAAGATGGCGGGAATGGACGGCCTGGCCGTCCTGGCGAAGCTGCGCGAGGCCGACCCGCAGGCCCTGATCGTGATGATCTCCGGCCACGGGACCATCGCCACCGCGGTCGAGGCGACGCAGCTCGGCGCTCACGACTTCCTCGAGAAGCCGCTCGACACGCACCGGGTCCTGCTGACGCTCAAGAACGCGCTGAGCCACATCGTGCTGGAGCGGGAGGTGCGCTCGCTCCAGGCGGCCGTGGAGCGGCACTACGAGATCGTGGGCTCCTCCACCGCGATCCGGCAGGTGATCGAGCGGATCGAGAAGGTGGCGCCCACGCCGGCCCGGCTGCTGATCACCGGGGAGAACGGCACGGGAAAGGAGCTGGTGGCGCGGGCGGTGCACCGGCTCTCGCCCCGCGCCGCGCGCGCCTTCGTCGAGGTCAACTGCGCGGCCATCCCCGCCGAGCTGATCGAGTCGGAGCTGTTCGGCCACGTGAAGGGCTCGTTCACCGGAGCCTTCGCGGACCGGGTGGGCAAGTTCGAGCTGGCCGACGGCGGGACGCTGTTCCTCGACGAGGTAGGGGACATGAGCGCCGCGACGCAGGCGAAGGTCCTCCGCGTGCTCCAGGAGGGCGTGATCACCCCCATCGGATCGTCGCGCTCCATCAAGGTGGACGTGCGCGTCATCGCCGCGACGAACAAGAAGCTCGAGGACGAGATCGCGGCCGGCCGGTTCCGCGAGGACCTGCTCTACCGGCTCAACGTGGTGCCGATCGACGTGCCGCCCCTGCGGTCGCGCCGCGAGGACGTGCCGCAGCTGGTGGCGCACTTCGTCGCCCAGCTCGCGGATACGCAGGGGGTGCCGCCGAAGAGGGTGTCCGACGGCGCGCTGGAGCGGCTCAAGCGCCACCACTGGCCGGGCAACGTGCGGGAGCTGCGCAACACGGTCGAGCGGCTGCTGATCCTCGCCAACGGCGACGTGGTCGGCGAGGCCGACGTCGCGCGGATGGTGGGCCCGATGGCGGAAGAGACGGGGCTGGGCGACGTGCTGCTGCAATCGGAGACGTTCGAGCAGTTCAAGCAGAACGCCGAGCGCGCCTTCCTCCTGGCGAAGCTCAAGGAATACGACTGGAACGTGAGCGAGACGGCGCGGCGGCTCGACATGCCGCGCTCCAACCTCTACAAGAAGATCGAGCGGTACGGACTGGCGAGGGAGCCATGAGCGGGGGACAACCACCGCGGGACTGGGACAAGGAGCTGGCTCAGATCGACAAGCTGATCGCCTCGGGCGGCGGGGCGGGGGCGCAGAGCCCCGCGGCGCCGGCCCCCGCCGCTCAGCCGGCTCCGCGCGCTTCGCGCGCGCCGGCGGTACACGAGAGCGCGCCGGGGCGGCGGGGCGTGCTCTTCACCTGGCTGCGGCTGCTGCTCGGCCTCGCGCTCGGCGTGGCCATCACGCAGTGGCCGTACGTCCGCGGCTGCGGAATTCCGTTGTTCGGATATCTCGTCGCGGTCGCTGGTGTGATTGTTGCTGGCCTGTGGAGCGCAGTGTCGTCGTGGCGGTCGCGCTCGGCGCTTGCGCACATCCTCTCCATCGCGCTGTTCTGCTGGGGCGGCGTGCTGGCGGCGCGCGAGGTTCTGCCCCGCATCGGCTACGCGCGGACCACGGCGACCTGGTTCTGTCCGGCCGGTGGCACCACGGCGCCGGCCGCTCCATCACGACCCCAGGGAGCGTTCTGACCATGGCGAAGACGTTCAAGAACTTCATCGCCGGCGAGTGGGTGGCCCCCTCGACCGGGGAGTACATGGAGAACCGCAACCCCGCCGATTGGCGCGACCTGATCGGCCGCTTCCCCAAGTCGGGGCCCCGGGACGTGGAGCGCGCGGTGCGCTCGGCGCTCAAGGGGTTCGAGACGTGGCGGCGCGTGCCGCCGCCGGGGCGCGCGGACGTGATGCGCCGCGCGGGCGACATCCTGGTGCGCCGCAAGGAGGAGATCGCGCGGGCGATGACCCGGGAGATGGGCAAGGTGCTGACGGAGACCCGGGGCGACGTGCAGGAGGGGATCGACACCGCGTACTACGCGGGCGGGGAAGGGCGCCGCCTGTTCGGCCACACGGTGCCCTCGGAGCTCAGGGACAAGTGGGCGATGACCACGCGCCGTCCGGTCGGCGTGGCCGGGATCATCACCCCCTTCAACTTCCCGATGGCGATCCCGACCTGGAAGATCTTCCCGGCGCTGCTCTGCGGGAACGCCGTGGTCTTCAAGCCCGCCAACGACGTCCCGCACACCGGCACCCTGCTGGTCGAGGTCCTGCTCGAGGCCGGCGTGCCTCCCGAGGCGCTCCAGCTCGTGCACGGCCGCGGCTCCGCGGTGGGGAACGCGCTGCTCGAGCACCCGAAGGTGCCGATCCTCTCGTTCACGGGCTCGACGGAGACGGGCGCCCGGCTCGGCGAGGTGTGCGGCCGCCTGCACAAGCGGCTGTCGCTCGAGATGGGCGGGAAGAACGCGATGATCGTGATGGACGACGCGGACCTCGACCTGGCCCTGGACGGAGTCCTGTGGGGCGCCTTCGGCACGACGGGGCAGCGCTGCACCGCCACCAGCCGGCTGCTGCTCCACCGGAAGGTGCACGACCGGTTCCTGCGGATGCTGTGCGACCGGGTGGAGAAGCTGCGCCTCGGGGACGGGCTCCTGCCGACGACGGACGTGGGCCCGATGATCAATGAGGGTGCGCTCCAGACCACGATGACCTACGTGGATGTCGGGAAGAAGGAAGGCGCTACGGTCGAGGTCGGCGGCCGGCGCCCCGGCGGCGAGAAGCTCGGCCACGGGTGGTTCTACCGGCCGACCGTGTTCGCGGGGGTGAAGGCCGGCTCGCGGCTCGAGCAGGAGGAGATCTTCGGGCCGGTGCTGGCGGTGGTGCGCGTGAACGACCTGGACCAGGCGATCCGGGTCAACAACGACGTCAAGTACGGCCTGTCCTCGGCGCTGTACACGCACGACATCCGCAACGCGTTCCGCGCGGTGCAGGACATCGACGCCGGGATCACGTACATCAACGCGCCGACCATCGGCGCCGAGTGCCACCTGCCGTTCGGCGGCGTGAAGGAGACGGGCAACGGGCACCGCGAGGGCGGGTGGGCGGTGTACGACTTCTTCTCCGAGACGAAGACGGTGTACGTGGATTACTCGGGCGTCCTTCAGAGGGCCCAGATAGACACGTACGGAGAGTAGAAGGCGGAGGGCTGATCAGTTGCCAGACGGCGAAGGAGGAAGTGGTTCCAAGTTGCCAGGCGTCCGAGGCCAGACCAGTCGCCAGGACTTGCCACTGGTCTGCCCTCCGCGCCCTCGAGGCTGGTAACCACTTCTCCCTTGCCGTCTGGCAACTGTTCTGAAGTCCAAAGGTCTTGCCGCTTGCGTACTGCTTGGGTATCCTAACCCTCAGCGCTTATCGTCGCGGAGCCGCATGCCTAGGCATCTTCCCGCCGTCAGGAAGACATCGGTCGACGAAGGCTCGCTGGATCAGTACCTCCGCGAGATCAGCGCGTACCCCCTCATCTGCCGCGAAGACGAGATCGATCTGGCCGTCCGCATCAAGCAGAGCGATGCGGAGGCGCTCGACAAGCTGGTGCGATCCAACCTGCGCTTCGTGGTGTCGGTGGCGAAGAAGTACCAGAACCAGGGCGTGTCGCTGGCGGACCTGATCAACGAGGGCAACCTCGGGCTCATCCGCGCGGCCCACAAGTTCGACGAGACCAAGGGCATCAAGTTCATCTCGTACGCGGTCTGGTGGATCCGCCAGGCGATCCTCCAGGCGCTCGCCGAGCAGAGCCGCATCGTGCGGGTGCCGCTGAATCGCGCCGGCACGCTGCACCGCATCGGCAAGCGCTCCTCGGCGCTGCAGCAGGAGCTGGGTCGCGAGCCGACGGTCGAGGAGATCGCGGAGGGGATGGACATCAGCGAGGACGAGGTCGCCAAGACTCTCTCCATCTCGCAGAGCCACCTCTCGCTCGACGCCCCGATGACGCCCGGCGAGGACAACAAGCTCCTCGACTACCTCCCCGACACGCTGAACCCGACGCCCGACGAGCAGACGTTCGAGCACGCCCTGAGCGAGAGCATCGAGCGGGTGCTGGGGACGCTCAAGGAGCGGGAGGCCAAGATCCTCCGGCTCTATTTCGGGCTCGACGGGCAGGAGCCGATGACGCTGGAGGAGATCGGGAGCCTGCTCGGTATCACGCGCGAGCGCGTCCGACAGATCAAGGAGAAAGCGCTGTCCCGCCTGCGGCACATCTCCAAGGCGCGCGCCCTCGAGAGTTTCCTCACCTAGGTTGAAGCTCGGCGTCATCTCGCTCGGCTGCGACAAGGCGACGGTGGATTCCGAGCACCTCGTCGCACGGCTCGTCGGGCACGGGGCGGAAGTCACCCCCGCCCTCGACGCCGCCGACGTCATCCTGGTCAACACCTGCGGTTTCATCGACGCCGCCAAGCGCGAGTCCATTGAGGCGCTGCTCGAGGCGGGGCGTCTCAAGCGGGGCGGTCGCTGCCGCGCGGTGATCGCCGTCGGCTGCCTCGTCGCGCGCTACGGCGGCGAGCTCAAGGCCGAGTTGCCCGAGGTGGACTACTTCTTCGGTTTCAAGGACCTGCCGCACCTGGTGCCGCGGCTGGTGCAGGACGGCCTCCTCGACGCGCGCGAGGCGGGGCACCCCGGCGTGCGCCATTACCTCGGCACGTCCCCCCACGTCCGCTATCTCAAGATCAGCGAGGGGTGCGACCACACTTGTGCCTTCTGCGCGATCCCGCTGATGCGCGGCACCCACCGCACCCGAGCGCTCGAGGAGCTGGTGCAGGAGGCCGCCGAGCTGGAGCGCGCGGGCGCCCGGGAGATCAATCTGGTGGCGCAGGACCTCGGGCATTACGGGCGGGACGTCCCGGGCGGGCCGCGGCTGCCGGCGCTGCTCCGCGCTCTGCTCGAGCGGACGAGCGTGCCGTGGTATCGCTGCCTGTACGTCTACTCGGCGGGCATCACGCCCGAGCTGGTCGAGCTGCTGGCCACCGAGCCGCGCGTCGTCCCGTACCTCGACATGCCGATCCAGCACGCGACGGAGCGGATGCTGGCCGCGATGCGGCGGCCGGAGCGGCCCGACACGATCCGCGCCAAGGTTCGCGCCCTGCGCGAGGCGATCCCCGATCTCGCCCTGCGCACCACGGTGCTCGTGGGGTTCCCCGGCGAGACCGAGGGCGACCACCGCGCCCTGGTCGAGTTCCTCGACGAGATCCAGTTCGACCGCGTCGGCGCGTTCGCCTACTCCGCGCAGGAGGGCACGCGCGCAGCCGAGCTCCCCGACGACGTCCCCGATGCGGTGAAGCAGGAGCGCCTCGCCGAGGTGCTCGAGCTGCAGCGCGCGGTCTCGGCCGAGCGGCTGCAGCGCCTCGTCGGCCGGGAGGTGGAGGTGCTGGTGGACGGCCCCGAGGAAGGCGACGCGGCAACGGTGGCGCTCGGGTCACGGACGGATCCTGCGGACGGCGCAACGGCCGCTGCGGCGAGCGGCTCGCCGACGTCCGGCGCGGCCGTCGGCCGCACGATGTGGCAGGCGGACGACGTGGACGGATGCACCTACCTGCGCGACGGGAGCGGCGGTGCGAGCCGGGCGGCCGTACCGGGGAGCTTCGTCCGCGCGCGGGTCACCGAGTCGCTCGACTACGACCTGGTGGCGGAGCCGGCGACGTGAGACGGGTCCTCGCTGCCGCCGCGCTCCTCGTCTTGACGGGCTGCGCGCCCCGCGGGGCGCTGGTGCCGGTCCGGGGCGAGCCGGTGGTGCGCGTCGGCATCGTCGTGGACCAGGCCATGGGCGACATCAGCGCCACGGGACAATTCCGCGTGGTGGGCCAGGACGGCGACATCCTCGGCGTGGTGGACCCTGGGGTCGTCTGGCACGTCCAGCCCGCCGACGGTGCACGACTGACGCTGGTCCGTCCCGACCGGACGGAGCCGATGACGGTGCAGCAACCGGTGACGGTGACCCTCGAGAACGCCGGCGACCTGGTGGTGATCGGGGGACGGCACTACCGCGGGGATGCGGTCCTCCTCCGCGGCTCGACGGGCGTGACGATCGTCAACCGCGTCCCGCTCGAGGCCTACACCCAGTCAGTCACCGCCGTGGAGCTGGGCGTGAGCGACCCGCAGGCGCGCGACGCCGTGCGCGCCCAGGCGGTCGCGTCGCGCACCTACGCCCTGCATTTCCGGGGGCACCGCGAGGCCCTCGGCTTCGACCTGTACGCGACGGTGGCCGACCAGGTCTATCCCGGCGTGGACGGCGAGAAGCCGTACGTCAACCAGGCGACGCGCGAGACGCAGGGGCAGGCGGTCACCTGGCGCGGCGCGCCGATCGAGGCGCTGTTCCACTCCGCCTGCGGCTACTCGACCGAGGCTGCCGACCAGGTCTTCCGCAACGGGGAGGCGGCACCGTACCTTCGCGCCGTATCCGACCGGTTCGGGCGGGGGGACCACGACTTCTATTGCAGTGCGGCGCCCAACTTCCGCTGGCGCGAGGAATGGGACGGCGCGACTCTCAACGCCATCCTGGCGCGGACGCTCCCCGCGGCGCTGGGCGCCGCCACGTCCAACGTCGGGCGCGTGACCGACCTCAAGGTCACCAGGACGATGCCCAGCGGCCGGGTCGCCGAGCTGGTGGTGACCACGAGCACGGGCGACCTGACGGTGCCTTCGTACCACGTGCGCGACGTGCTCCGGCCGGCGCCCGACCGCTACCTGCTCTCCAACCTCTTCCAGCTGTACGTGCAGCGGCAGGGCGGGGAGTTGGTGAAGGTGGTGGCCGCGGGGGCGGGGTCGGGGCATGGTGTGGGCATGTGCCAATGGGGTGCGATCGGGCGCGCGCGGGCGGGGCAGGACTACCAGCGCATCCTCGCGACCTACTATCCCGGGACCAGACTGGAGCGGCTCTACTGATGGCTGGCGGCGGCGCGGTGTCGAACATCCGGGTGGGGATCGTCGGCGCGGGCGCGATCGCGCAGATCGCGCACCTGCCGGTGCTGCGCAAGCTCAAGGGCGTGCAGGTCGTCGGGATCTGCGACAACGACGGCCCCAAGGCCCGGGCGCTGGCGGCGCGGTTCGAGACCGGCGCCGCGTACGACGACATCGAGGAGCTGCTCGAGCTGGCGCGGGTGGACGCGGTCGTGATCTGCACGCCGAACCACCTGCACGAGGCGCACGCGATCAGCGCGATGGCGGCGGGCGCCCACGTTCTGGTGGAGCGCCCGCTGGCGCTCTCCGGGGCGGGCGTCGCGCGCATCCTCAAGGCGGCGGAGCGCTACAAGCGCACCCTGCTGGTGGCGATGAACAGCCGGTTCCGCGCCGACGTGCAGGCGGTCCAGGGCTTCCTGAAGGGCGGCGAGCTGGGGCCCCTCTCGACGATCCGCTGCGGCTGGCAGGTCTTCCGCACGCCGCACCTCACCCTCGGCTGGCGGTCGCGCCGCGCCGAGTCGGGCGGCGGCGTGATGATGGACCTCGGGTTGCCGATGCTCGATCTGGCGCTGTGGATTGCCGGGACGCCCGCGGTGGAGCGCGTCTCCGCCTTCCTCGACCGCGTCCAGGGCAAGCAGGTGGATGAGATCGGCGCCGCCCATCTCTACTGCGAGGGCGGGCTCTCGATCTTCTGCGACGTCTCGTGGCGGCACGTCGGGGAAGGGGAGCGGACCTGGCTCGACGTGCAGGGCGCGAAGGGCTCGGCGTCCATCTCCCCGCTGCGCGTATTCAAGGAGCTGCACGGCGTCCCGGTGGACGTCACGCCAACCGGCGCGATCGGGAGAGAGAACCCGTTCTCGGCATCGTATCGTTCGGAGTGGGCGTACTTCCTCGCGGCCATCCGCGGCGAGGTGCAGGTCGAGCCGCCCGAGGACCAGTTGCAGCTGCACAAGGTGCTCGAGGCGATCTACCGCTCCGCCGACGAGCAGCATGACGTCAAGCTGTGAGAATCCCGCGCTGGCTGCCTGACCGGAGGGACTTCCTGGCGGCGGCGGCGACCGCCGTTTTGCTGTTCGTCGCCTATCCGCCGTTCAGCCTGGTGCTGCCGTCGTTCGTCGCGCTGGTGCCCTTCCTCTGGGCGCTGGAGGCACGGACGCACGGAGGCACGGACGCACGGCCGGGGAGCGGCGCGAAGCTGGGGTTCTGGACGGGCCTGCTCGCAAACGGGCTGGTGCTCTACTGGATCGTGGTGGCGCTGTGGCACTTCACGCCGCTGTCGGCGCTGGGCTACGCCGCCACCGTCCTGATCCTGGCCGCGTGGTGGGCCCTCGCCGCGTGGGCTACGGTCTGGGTGCGGCGCCGCACAGGGCTGCCGATGTGGGCGGTCTTCCCCCTGCTGTGGACGGCCGTCGAGTGGGGGATCGGGCACCAGGGCGGGGTCGGCTTCCCGTGGCTGGGGCTCGGCACGTCGCTCACGGCGGTGCCGACGCTGGTCCAGTGGGCCGACCTCGCCGGCGCGCGCGGCGTCGGCCTCTGGCTGGCGTGGGTGAACGTGCTGGTGGCGCTGGCGCTCCGGCGCCGCAGCTGGCGGCCCGTCGTGCCCGTGGCGGCGACGCTTGCGGCGGCGCTCGCCTACGGGGTGTGGCGCGAGCGGACCACCGTGCTGGTGCCGGTCACAACGGTCGCCGTGATCCAGCCCAACGTCGGCTACAAGGAGAAGCAGACGCGCCGCGAGGATTCCACGCTGGTGCAGCAGCTGCTGCAGATGACGGTGCGGGCGGAGTCGCTGCCGGGCGTGCGGCTGGTGGCGTGGCCCGAGGCCGCCGTGCCCGTCTTCTTCGTGGACCACCCACGGTGGGAGGCGTGGATCGCCGACTCGGTGCGGCGGAGCCGCATCCCCGTCCTCGTGGGCGGTCTCGACGCCGAGCCGAACCCGGCCGGCTACTGGGACTACTACAACGCCGCCTTCCTGTTCGACTCGACCGGCTCCGACCGGTTGTTCCCCGTCTACCGCAAGAAGTACCTGGTACCGATCACGGAGCGCGTGCCGTTCGTCAACCCGCGGCTGTTCGGCAACCTCAAGTTCTTCGGCGGCTTCGGCCACGGCGACCGGTTCCCGGTCTACCGGATCCGCGAGGGCGGCTTCGGCGTCGTGATCTGCTACGAGTCCGCGTTCGAGGACCTGCCGCGCCGCTACCGGAGCGACGGAGCGGATTTCCTGGTCAACATCACGAACGACGCCTGGTTCGGCCGGACCGCGGGGCCGTACCAGCACGCGGCGCACCTCGTGATGCGGGCCATCGAGACGCGGATGGGGGTCGCCCGCGCAGCGAACACGGGCGTGAGCGAGTTCGTGGACCCGCTGGGCTACACGCACCTGCGCACGCCGCTCGACGTCGAGCGCGTCGAAGCCGACACGGTCTACACGACCGGCATCCACCCGCTGTACGTGCGGCTGGGCGACTGGGTCGCCATCTTCGTGCTGGTGGGCAGCGGCTCGCTGATCCTGGCGGCCCTGCGGCGCCGGCACTCTCCGGGAGAGATCTCATGAAGCAAGCCTCCGTCCTGGTCCCGCTGGTGTTCGTCCTCGCCGCGGGCCCGCTCGCGGCCCAGCACCCCTTCTCGACGGGCGGGACCTACGATCCGGCGGTGCCGACGCCGAAGAGCGTGCTCGGGTACGACATCGGGGACCGGTTCACGCCGCACTATCTGGTGGCGCGGTACCTGGCGCGCCTGGCGGCGACGAGCCGGCGCATCCGCCTGGACACGGTGGCGCACAGCTTCGAGGGGCGGGAGGTCTTCCTGGTGATCGCGACGAGCGAAGCCAACCAGGCCCGGCTGGACGCGATCCGCGCCGACGCGGCGCGCCTGGCCGACCCGCGCGGCGCCTCCGCGGCCGAGCTCGCGGCGGTCGTGGCGCGCCTTCCGGCGATCGTCTGGCTGGGGTACACGGTGCACGGCAACGAGGCGTCCGGCGTCGAGGCCGCGCTCACGGTGGCCTACCAGCTCGCGGCGGGGCGCGACCCGGAGACGCAGCTCGTGCTGGACAGCACGGTGGTGCTGATCGATCCGGTGGAGAATCCGGACGGGCACGAGCGCCACGTGCAGGACGTGCTGCGGGCGCGGGGGACCGGGGGCGCCGAGGACGTGCCGCCGGTGCAGGGGGCGATGGTGCACCAGGGAGCGTGGCCCGGCGCGCGCGGCAACCACTACGACTTCGACATGAACCGCGACTGGTTCATCCTCTCGCAGCCGGAGACGCGCGGGCGCGTCGCCACCTTCGAGCGCTGGTGGCCGCACGTCGCGGTGGACCTGCACGAGATGGGGGCGGACCAGAGCTACTACTTCGCCCCGCCGATGGACCCGATCAACAAGAACGTGCCGGAGAACATCCGGCGCTGGTGGGACATCTTCGCCACGTCCAACGCGGCCGCGTTCGACGCGCACGGCTGGTCGTTCTTCCGCCGCGAGGACTTCGACGAGTTCTATCCGTCGTACGGGGACTCGTGGCCGATCCTGAACGGCGCCATCGGCATGACGTACGAGGAGGCGTCGAGCGAGGGCGGCGCGATCCGAAAGAGCGACGGCACCCTGCTCACGCTGCGGGACGCGGCGTGGCACCACTACACCGCGTCGTGGGCCACGCTGGTGACGGCGGCGAAGCGCGCCCGGGAGCGGGTGAGCGACTACCTCGCGTTCCGGCAGTCGGCGGTGACCGACGGCGAGAAGGGCCCGCTGCGGACCGTGGCCATCGCGCCCGACGCGCAGGGCCGGGCCGACTCGCTGGTGGCGCACCTGCTGGCGAACGGCATCGCGGTGACGCGGCTGCGGGCGAGCGCCGACGTGCGTGACGCCGTGGCCTACGGCGAAAGCGCGCCGCACGCCGTGCGGCTTGCGGCGGGGACGTACCTGGTGGACATGGCGCAGCCGCAGGGACGGCTCGCCAAGGCCCTGTTGGAGCCCGATGCCCAGCTCGATTCCTCGTTCATCGCCGAGGAGCTGGAGCGGCGGCGCACCGGCCAGCCGGACCGCTTCTACGACATGACCGCCTGGGCGCTGCCGTACGTGTTCCGGGTGCAGGCGTGGTGGAGCCGCGGCGCCGTCGGGTCGGCGGACCCCGTGGACTCGGCTGCGCTCGCCGCCGGCCGGACCGCCCAGGTGCCGAGCGCGACGCCGCAGTACGCCTACGCGTTCTCGGCCGGGAGCGAGACGTCGCTGCGGCTCCTGGGCGCGCTGCTGGCCGACAGCGTGCGGGTCGCGTTCGCGCCGCGCACCTTCACCCAGGGCGGAATGCGCTTCCCGAACGGGACGTTCCTCGTGCGCGTCGCCACCAACGGCCCGCAGGTCGGCGAGGTGGTGGGCCGCCGCGCCGGGGAGATCGGCGCGCGCGTCGTGGCGCTGAACAGCGCTGCGGCGGATTCGGGGCCCGATCTCGGGAGCAACAGCGTCTTCCCCGTGAAGGCGCCGCGGGTCGCGCTGCTCGGCGGGCAGCCGGTGTCCGGCCAATCGTTCGGCCACGCCTGGTTCGCCTTCAACCAGCGGCTGCACTACCCGGTGGTCACGGTGAACGCCGCCTCGCTCGGCGGGCTCGACCTCAAGACCTTCGACGTGATCGTCGTGCCGTCGGTGGGCGCCGGCGCCTTCGACCGGGTGCTCGGCGAGGGGGGCAGGGAGCGGCTGGTGGGGTGGGTGAAGGACGGCGGGACGCTGATCACGCTCGACGGCGCGACCAGCTGGCTCGCCGGGGAGAAGCTGGGGCTGGCGCGGCTCCGCCTGCGGCGCGACTCGACGCGGGCCGACAGTTCCGGCGGCGCGCCGCTGCCGGCCTACGTGCCGGGCGCGATCGTGCGGCTGACGGGCGACACCCTGTCGCCGCTCCTGGCGGGGATCGGCGCGACCGAGATCCCGGCGCTCGACTACTCGGACCGCGTCTACAATCCGCCGAAGGACCTTTCGGCCGGGGAAGCCATCCTCCGGTACGCGCCCCTCGCCCGGCTGCGCCTGGCGGGCTACCTCTGGCCGGAAGTGCCGGCGCGTCTCGCCGAGTCCGTGTACCTGTGGACGGAGAACGACGGGCGCGGGCGCGTGATCGGCTTCGCCGGCGATCCCAACTTCCGGGACCTGTGGCGCGGGCTCCTGCCGCTGTTCGCGAACGCGGTCTTCCTTGGCCCGAGCATGTGAACCGCTCTGCCGGTGTCCGGGCGCGCGGCATGACCTCGCCTCTCCCCTCTCGCGTCTGGCAGGAGTCGTGGTGCGGGTAGGAGTGGATGTCGGCGGGACCTTCACCGACCTCGTCGCCATTGGAGCGCGGGGCCTGGTGGTGGCCAAGGTCCCGAGCACGCCCGACGCTCCGGAGCGCGGGATCTGGGACGCCTACGACGCCGCGGGACTCGAGGGCGGCGCGGACGCGCTGATCCACGGCACCACGATCGCGACGAACGCCCTGCTCGAGCGGAAGGGCGCCCGCGTCGTCCTGGTGGTCACGGAGGGGTTCGAGGACCTGCTTGAGCTGCGCCGGCAGGACCGCGCGGCGCTCTACGATCTCTCGCGGCAGCATCCGCCGCCGCTCGTGCCTCGCGACCGCACCGTGGGCGTGCGGGAGCGGATGGGGCCCGGCGGCGCCGTCCTCGCGCTGACGGACGAGGCGGCCGCCTCCTGCGTGGCGCAGGTGAAGGCGCTCGAGCCCGAGGCCGTGGCCGTCTCCCTCCTCTTCGCCTTCCGCCATCCGGAGCACGAGGCCCGACTCGCTGCCGCGCTCCGGGCCGCGCTCGACGTGCCGGTGATCGTCTCGCACGAGCTGGTGCCGCGGATCCGGGAGTACGAGCGGACCTCCACCGTTGCCGCGGAGGCGTTCCTGCGCCCGCGGGCCGGGAGCTACGTGGCGCGGTTCGCCCGCGACGCGGAGGCGCGCGGCCTCAGCGGAGGTGCGGCCCGGGTGCTGGCTTCGAACGGCGGCGCGCTGCGGCCGGAGCTGGCCGCCGAGCGGGCCGTGTGGCTGGCGCTCTCGGGACCGGCAGGCGGGATTCAGGGGGCGGCGCTGGTCGGCGCCGCATCCGGTTTCACGGATCTCCTGACGCTCGACATGGGCGGCACGAGCGCGGACGCCGGCGTGGTCCGCGGCGGCGAGGCCGACTCGCGGACGCACGGCACGATCGCCGGCGTGAGCCTGGCGGTGCCGCACATCTTCATCGAGACGGTGAGCGCAGGCGGCGGGTCCATCGGCTGGCTGGACTCGGGGAATGCGCTGCGCGTGGGGCCGGAGAGCGCGGGCGCGGTGCCGGGCCCGGCGTGCTACGGCCGCGGCGCGACGCGGCCGGCGGTGACCGACGCGTTCGTGGCGCTGGGCTGGATCCCCGACGGCTCCACCTTCGGCGGATCCATCCAGGTGTCCCGGCGACTGGCCCAGCAGGCGGTCGGCGCGCTCGCCGCCGCGGCCGGGCTCGAGCCCGCGGCGTGCGCGCTCGGGATGATCCGCATCGCCGAGGCGACGATGGCGCGGGCGCTGCGGCGCGTCAGCGTCGAGCGCGGCCTCGATCCGGGCGAGATGACGCTCGTGGCTTTCGGCGGCGCCGGTCCCCTGTCGGGCTGCGCGCTGGCCGAGCTGCTCGGCGTCAAGCGCGTGCTCTTCCCGCCGCACGCGGGAGCGCTCTCGGCGCTCGGCATGGCTGCGGCCGACGACGTGGTCGAGCATGCCGTCTCGGTCCATCTGCCCGCGTCGGCGTTCGCCTCGCGCGCGAGCGCCATCGCCGCGCCGCTTGCGGCACGCGTCGCCGAGCAGCTGCCGGGTGCCGCGGTCCGGTACGTCGCCGAGTGCCGCTACGTCCGCCAGGGCTACGAGCTGGACGTGCCGTGCGGCCACGGCGTGTGGGAGAACGTGGGGCGCGACTTTCACGATGTGCACGAGCGGGCCTTCGGCCATCGGGATCCGGAGGGGGAGATCCAGGTCGTGGCCCTCCGGGCCGTCGGGACGCTCGCGGGCGGCGCGCGGAATGTGCGGTGGCCGCGGCGCTCCACGCTGGGCGGCTCGTCGCGCCTGCGGATCCGGCTGGAGCAGGGCGAGGTGGACGCCGCCGGGGCCGACTGGGAGGGCCTGCCCGACGGGAAGGTGCTGGTGGGACCCGCGGTGATCGAAGGCCGGAGCGCGACGGCCCTGATCCCGCCGGGGTGGGTCGGGCGGGTGAACAGGATCGGCGCGATCGTCGTCGAGGCTGGTGATGCTCGGTCCGATTGAGCGGGAGCTGATGGCGCAGCTCTTCGCCGCGATCCCCGAGGAGATGGGCGCGGTGCTGGTGCAGAGCGCCCGCTCGCCGAACATCCGTGAGCGGCGCGATTCCTCCGCCGCGCTCTTCACCGCCGCCGGCGAGCTGGTCGCGCAGGCGGCCCACATCCCCGTGCACCTTGGCGCGATGCCGGACGCGGTGCTCGCGGTCGCCCGGAAGGGGGCGGTGGCGGGTGACGTCTGGGTGCTCAACGATCCCTACACCGGCGGCACGCACCTGCCGGACATCACGGTCATAGAGGCGGTGGGCACGGAGGCACCGGGGCACGGACGCACGGACAAGGCGGCGCACGCGAGCGCGCCCATCGCGTACGCAGTGGTCCGCGCGCATCACGCGGACGTGGGCGGGGCGCGGCCGGGCTCGATGCCGCCGGGCGCGCGCCGCCTCGACGAGGAGGGGGTCGTGATCCCGCCGACCCGGGTGGGGGAGCGCGGGGAGTTGCTGGACGACGTGGTGGACGGCTTGGTGTCCCGGATGCGGGAACCGCAGCTGAGGCGGGCGGATCTCGCCGCTCAGCTCGCCGCGGCCCGGCGCGGAGGCCAGCGGTGGAACGAGCTGCTCGCTCGCCACGGCGCGGCGGCGCTCGAGAGCGCCGTGCACGACCTGATGGACTACGCCGAGCGCCGAACGCGGGCCGCGTTGGCGGCCCTCACGCCCGGGACCTACGAGGCGGAGGACTTCCTCGAGGGCGATGGGATCACCGAGGCGCTCCTCCCCATCCGGGTCCGCGTGAAGGTGGAGGGCGGCTCGCTGGCGATGGATTTCGCGGGGACGGCGCCGGCCGCAGAGGGGAACGTGAACTGCCCGCTCTCCGTGACCCGGTCCGCGGCGCTGTTCGTCACGCGCTGCCTGATTCCTGAGGACGTGCCGACCAACGGCGGCGTCGCGCGCTGCATCGCGATCGCCGCGCCGCCGGGGTGCCTGGTGAACGCCCGCGCGCCCTCGGCGGTGGCGGCGGGGAACGTGGAGACGAGCCAGCGGATCGCGGACCTGCTCTTCCTCGCCGTGGCGCAGGCGGGGGCGAAGGTGGCGGCGCAGGGGCAGGGGACGATGAACAACGTCATCCTGGGGACGAAGGACTGGACGTACTACGAGACCATCGGCGGTGGGCAGGGGGCGGGACCGGGCGGAAGCGGCCCGAGCGGCGTGCACGTGGGGATGAGCAACACGATGAACACGCCGATCGAGGTGCTGGAGATGGAGACGCCGGTCCGGGTCGAGCGCTACGCGCTGCGGGCGCTCTCCGGCGGCGCGGGTGTGCACGCGGGCGGCTGCGGCGTCGTGCGGGAGCTCAGGGCGCTGGAGCCGTGCTCGCTCTCGCTCATCACCGAGCGCCGGACACTGGCGCCGAAGGGGCTCGCCGGAGGCGCGGACGGGGCGCCGGGCCGCAATCTCGTCAACGGCCGCGCGGTAGGGTCGAAAGTGGCCGCCGAGCTGCAGGCCGGGGACGTGGTCACGATCGAGACGCCGGGAGGCGGCGGGTACGGGAAGGCGTGAGACGTGAGGCGGACAAGCGCAGGCGTGAGAAGGTCAGGTGAGACGTAAGAGGCGGAAATGCGTGAGAGGTGAGAAGCCGGCGCGCGATCTTGCCCGGGTCGTCTCACCTCTCACTTCGTCTTCTCACTTCTCACGTCGCCGTCTTACGCCTTCGGTTGTCCCTCTCCCCCTCACGAAGACTTCTCGGCCAGCCGTTCGAACACCTTCCCGTCCACGAACAGCTCGAAGAGCTCCCCGTCCAGCATCCCGCCCTTGACCTCCTCGTGCATGATGTCCAGCGCGCGTTGGAGCGGCACCGCCCGCTTGTAGGGGCGGTCGGAGGCGGTCAGGGCGTCGAAGATGTCGCTGATCGTCATCATCCGGGTCTGCACCGGGATCTCCGCCGCTTTCACCTTCCGCGGGTAGCCCCGCCCGTCGAGCTTCTCGTGGTGCCCGTACGCGATGATCGGGATCTGCGACAGCTCCTTCGTCCAGGGGATCTGGAGCAGGAACCGGTAGGTGTGCGTGACGTGGCTCTCGATCTCCAGCCGCTCGGCCTCATCGAGGCTGCCCTTCCGGATCGTGAGAAAGCGCACTTCGTCGTCGGTCAGGTAGGGCTGCGCCCGGCCGTCCACGTCGGTGAAGTGCTTCTCCCTGAGCCCCAGCAGCTCCTCGAAGCTGCCCTCGGGCAGGACGGTCGGCTCGTCGGCCTGCAGCACCGTCTTGAGGAAGCGCTCGAGGTCCTCCAGCTCCTTGCGGTGGGCGGCGTCGAGCGAGCCGAGGAATTCCTCGTAGCCCTTCCGTCCGTTCTCGGCGAGGAAGTCGGCGCGCTCGCGATGGTATTCCATCTCGGCGGTGCGCTTCACGAAGGCGTAGCGGCTCCTGATCAGGGCCAGGTCGGGCGGGTAGAGCTTCTTTGCCTTGACCAGCACCTGCTCGCGCACGCCGACCTTGCCGAAGTCGTGGAGCAGGCCGGCGTAGCGGATCTCCTTGATCTGCTCGCGCGTGAACCTGACCGCGCGGAACGGCCCGTCGGCGGCGCGGTCCACGACCTCCGCCAGCCCCACGGTCATCGTCGCCACGCGGCCCGAGTGGCCGAAGGTGGTCGGGTCGCGCTGCTCGATCGCCGTCACGGCGGCTGTGACGAACCCCTCGAACAGGCGCTCGATGTCCTCGTAGAGGAGGCTGTTCTCGATCGAGACCGCGGCCTGCCCGGCGAGGGCCTGCACCATCTCCACCGAGCGCCGCGAGTAGGGAATGACCTGGGCGGCGACCGCCTCGCTCGTGGCGAGCACGGCGTCCGGATCGCGCTTGCGGTTTATCAGCTGCAGGGCCCCGATGATCTCGTTCTTGTGGTTCTTCATCGGGACCGTGAGCATGGATTTCGACCGGTACTTGTTGCGCTCGTCGATGCTGCGGTTGAAGGAGTACTCGACGTCGGGCGGCAGGAAGTAGACGTCGTCGATCACGAGCGGCTCGCCGGTCGAGCAGACGTAGCCCGCCTGGCTCGCGTGGTTCAGCGGCATCGTGAACTCGACGAACGGCATGTTCGGCACCGTGTCGTTCTGGGCCAGCTTGAAGCGCAGCTTGGGGCTCGGCGTGTCCCGCCCTTCCACCAGGTAGAGGGAGCCGCCGTCGGACTGCGTGATGCGCCGCGCCTGCGTCAGGATCATGCCCAGCAGGACGTCGTAGTTGCGCTCGGTGGAGAGGGCGACCCCGATCCGGGTCAGCTCGGCGATCTCCTTCGAGCGGGCGGCGATCTCGGCGCGGGCGCGGGCCGCTTCGATGCGCGCGGCCGCCTCGCGGTAGCCCGCCTTGAGGGCGGCGAAGAGCTGGCGCGGGCCCGCCGGATGGGTCAGGAACACCGGCCCGAGCTCGATGCCCGGGAGGTCGGGCGGCACGTCGGTCTCGCCCGGGGCCCCGAGCGCGACGATGGCCGCGCCCGCGTCCGCCGTGGCGCGCACTCCGGCCATGCCGAGGAGGCGCCGCAGCGTCTCGTCGAGGAGCAGCACCGTGGGCCGCTCGTCCACCACGCCGGCGGCCGCGCTCGCGATCGCCCGCCGCTCGATTTGCTCGGCGTCGAGCGCGGCGGCGGCCCCGCCCGGGTCCCAGGCTGGGCTGTGGAGCAGGACGAACTTGCTCACGGGTGCGGGCGCCGCGCCGAGTCCGGTGCGAGGGAGGCCCGGCGGGCGCTCTCGGCGGCCGCGGCGCGCCGTCCCTCGACGCTGAGGCTGTCGGGGATCTTCACGCCGCTGATGAGCCGCAGCGGCCGGCGGCTGACCTGCTCGAGCACGTAGCCGAGCTGCGTGGAGATGTTCCGGAAGTTGACGATCATCGCGTTGATCTCGGGGCGGTTCTCCCCTCCCATCGCGACGAGCAGGCGGGTCAGCGTGTCTACGCTGACCATCAGGGCCCGCGCCTGCGTCATGGTCGAGTTGAGCTGGGAGAAGGTCAGGCCCGTCCGCACGTTGGCGCTGTCCAGCACCAGGCGCAGGCGGTCGAGGTTCGCGCTGACGCCGTCGAGGAGCCTCTCGGCCCCGGGCTGCGTGGCGACGAGGAAGCGGCGCGCCGTGCCGGTGGTGACCTGGAGGCTGTCGGTCAGGCCGCGGACCGAGTTCATGGTGCCCGTGGCCGAGACCAGCGTCTGCTGGATCGTGCCCTTGAGATCGTTCGCCAGGGCGCCAAACGCCTCGATGGCCGAGGCGCCGCGGTGCATCTCGATCGTGTCGCCCGGCGCGAGGGAGCCGCCGCTGCCGGGGTTGACCGTCAGCTGGATCGTCGAGCCGCCGAGGAGGCCTGATACCACCTCGGCGGTGGCGCCGTGCGGCAGGCGCAGCGGCGTGCCGTCGGGGAAGCGGTCGAGCAGTTGCACCCGGATGATGAACTCCAGGCGCCCCGCTTCGCCCACCGGGCGGGGCGCGATGCTCGCCACGCGGCCGACCTCGAGCCCCTGCATGAAGACCTTGCTGTCCACAGCCACGTCCGTCGCGTTCTCGGTCTTCACGAACACGTCGTAGCGGTCCACGCCCCAGCCGCTGGTCGCGATCAGCGCGATCGCGACCAGGGCCACGGTCGCCACCAGGAACAGCCCGACGTACAGGTCGGTGCGCTGTACGTTCACTGCCATCCGGCCAGCCTCACTTCTTGTCCTCCACCGCGACGCCGTCCACGACCCGGACGGCCCTCGAGATCAGCCCGCGGACCGACGGCGTCAGGTCGCGGGACGTCAGCAGCACGGCGCGACGCCCTCCGTCTTCGGACCGGCTCACGCGCTCCAGCAGGTCCATCGTGGCCCGGGCGGTGAGGCCGACGAACGGGAGCTCGAGCACCACCAGCTTCGGGTTCAGCGCGACCGCGCGGGCGGCGGCGGCGCGGCGGCGGTCTTCCTCGTTGGCCTGGGCCGGGCGGAGCCCCGCGATGGGCCGGAGCCGGAAGTCCTCGATCAGCTGCGTCACCTTGGCATCCACTTCGCGCAGCCGATGGTCGGTCGCGAAGCGCACCGGCAGGGCCACGTTGTCGCGGAGGCTCAGGTTCTGCAAGAGGCCGTCGCCCTGCGGAAGGTATCCCAAACGCCGGCGGAAGACGAGCAAGTCGTAGTAGCTCAGCTCGCCGATCGGCAGGCCGAAGACCTCGACCGTCCCGGAGGCCGGTGTCGCCAGTCCGAGCGCCAGGGTGCCGAGCGTCTCGATGCCGCTGTCCTCCTCCCCGACGGCGGCGACGACCTCGCCGGCCTGCAGGGTCAGATTGAACAGGCGGTCGGGGCGGCCGAGCAGCGCGACATCCCGGTAGGCGAGCGGCGGGGCGCCGGCGACCTTCGCCATCTCCCGCGACAGGAAGACCGAGCCGCGCGATGCGGTCACGACGCGATGACCACGAAGAGGGCTGACATGATGAAGATCGCCACGATCGTCGCGACAACGCCCCGCGTGACGGCCTGCGGGATCTCGGTCGGCCCTGCCTTCACGGCCAGACCGTGGTAGCTGCAGAAGAGCGCCACCGCCGCACCGAAGAAGATCCCCTTGGCGAGCGTGAGCCAGACGTCCCCCGCCGACAGGGTCTTGAGGACGATGCCGGTGTAGCGGTTGAGGCTCATCCCGCTGGTGGCCGCCGCCACGAAGCCGGAGGTGAGCGCGACGGCGTCGAAGACCACCATCAGCGTGGCGACCGAGACGATGGCGCCCAGCATCCTCGGCAGCACGAGGTAGATGTACGGATCGATCCCCATCGCCTCGAGCGCCGTCACCTCGCCCATCACCCGGTTGGTGGCCATCTCGGCCGCGATGGCGGTCCCCGACCGGCTCACCACGATCAGGGCGGTCAGCAGCGGGCCCAGCTCGCGGATCACCGCGACGACCATGATGGTGCCGAGGTTGTCGATCGCGCCGAACCGGCCGAGCTGCCGGATGCTCTGGGAGATGACCAGGAAGGCGAGGATGGCGGCCAGGAACGCGACCAGGAAGATGGCTTGGAGCGCGGTGAAGCGGATCTGGTTGATGAGCACCCGCAGCATCACCCAACGCCCCGCGCGCGTCAGGCGCGCCGCCGCGCGGACGGCGCGCAAGACGAAGCGCGCCAGCCCCCCGAGTACGGAGAGCTGGCGCGCTCCAGATCGGCCGATTGCCGCGACGGCTGCCGTCACGGCATCAGCTTAACTCGCGCACGCCCCGGCCTGCAAGCGATTGCAGTCCGACTTCGCCTGCGTGTAGTTCGGGAAGGCCGCGATCGCCCGCCGGTACTGCTCCACCGCGCGCTGGGTGTCGCCGCGGTCCGCGTACAGCACCGCGCGCGAATACGCCATCACGGCCGCCGTGGGCGGCGCCGGGTTTTGCTGGCGGAACTGCTCCATGGCGTGCCGCTCCAGCGGCGGCACGTTCGTGTCATGCATCAACCGCTGGGCGAGCTGCGGGACCATGTCGAACACGTTGTCCATCTTCCCGCGCACGCTCTCGGTCTTCAGGATCTCGCTCGTCTCGGTGTCGAAGATCCGCGTGTCCAGCCGGAGGTTGCCGGCGATATCGATAAGCGTACCGGTGACCATGTACCGCGCCCCGATGAGCTTCCCGATGCGGGACAGCGTGCCGGAATCCACGCGGCCCTCGTGTCCGAGGTTCTGCTCGTTGAGGATCTGCTGCAACTGCGTACGCTCGACCACGCGGATCGCCGGGTTGGCGGTCAGCTCGGAGAGCGTCATGGCCGCCAGGCCACGGCCCAGCGCGTCGAAGGTCTCGTGATCCGTCGACACCGCGCTCACGTCGAAGTCGAGAACGGCTATTCCCGGCCGCATGTCCTGCTGATCCGCCGCGGCCGGCGTCGCGGCCGCCTGCTGCGCCCGGGCACCTGCCGCGCCGCAGACGAGGGCGCCGAATGCCAGAGCGATGGTACCGGATGCCAACCGCTTCATACCTGTCAACCTCCCGTCGAACTGGGTCCGTTGCACCTGCGCCTCACGCTAGAGACTGATCCGCATCCCCTCGGCGGCGGCCACGATCTGCACCTTCCCGCCGCGCTTCTCGGCGATCTCCTGGGCCTTGTCCTCGACCGTGTCCATCGCCGCGTCCGTATGCTCCGGCTCGTGATGGAACAGCGCCAGTCGCGTGACGCCCGCTTCCACCGCCAGCTCCACCGCTTCGGCGTAGGTGGAGTGGCCCCACCCGGCGTGGGTCCGGATCTCGTCCGGCGTGTACATGGCGTCGTGGACCAGCAGGTCCGCGCCGCCGATGAACTTCACGAACCGCTCGCGCCACTGCGGGCCGACCTCGTACTGCCCGCCCGGGCCCAGCTCGTCGTCCGTCACGTACACGATCGAAACGCCCCCCGGCATCGCCAGCCGGTACCCGAGCGTCACGGCCGGATGTCGGACCCGCATCGAGGTGATCGTGCATCCCTCGGTCTCGATCGGTTCCGAATTCACGTGCTTGACTTCGAGCGTCGCGGCCAGCGCGTCGAGGGGCACGGGGAAGACCACCGGCTGCATCAGCTGCCGCAGGATGTCTCCCATCTCCACGTCGCCCTGCTTGGGCCCCCACACCGTGATGACGTTGCCCTTCGCGAAGAACGGCGCGAAGTAGGGCAGGCCCTGGATGTGGTCCCAGTGGGCGTGCGACAGCACGATGTGGGCGCGGACGCCGTCGGCCGCCTTGAGGCCCGCCAGCTGCTTGCCCAGGCCCCGGATCCCGGTGCCGGCGTCGAGGATGACCAGGTGCCCGTCCCCGGTCCGGACCTCGATGCACGCCGTGTTGCCGCCGTAGCGCGCGGTGTGCGCGCCCGGCGATGGGATCGTGCCGCGCACACCCCAAAACGTCACACCAATGCTCATCGCCGGAGCACCCCGTCGCGCAGACCGAAGAGTACCCGAAATCGGGGGAGATTCACAAGGAAACGGGTCACCCCCGCCATGTGACGGTCCTCACGCCCGCGAGCCGGCGAGCAGCGCCAGGCCTTCGCGGTTGCGGATGGAGATCTCGCGCCGCGTGACCTCGATCAGCCCCCGGTCGACCAGCTCCCGCATGGCCCGCGACACCGTCTCGCGGGAGGAGCCGATCATCTGGGCGATCGTGTGGTGCGTGAGGCGGCGCGTGATCTTCGGCCCGCCCCCTTCGTCGGCCAAGTCCAGCAGGAGCCGGGAGACGCGCCCGTTGACGTCCAGCAGGACCAGGCCGCCGATCTTCTCGTCGGCGCGGCGCAGGCGCTGGACCAGCACCCGCAGCAGCTTGAGGCCGATCTTCGGCTGCGCCACCAGTTGCGCCTGGAAATCGTCGCGGCGCAGGACCAGCAACTGCGAATCCCGCATCGCGATGACGTGCGCGCTCCGCGGCTCGTCGTCGATCAGGGCCATCTCACCGAAGAAGTCGCCGTCCCCGAGCACCGACAGGATGACCTCGCGCCCGTCCTCCCCGATGAGCACGACCTTCACCTGGCCCGCAGATACAATGTAGAGTGCGTCGCCGGGGTCGTCCTCGAAGAGGATCACGCTGTTCTTCGGGTACTCCCGCTCCCGCGTGACCTCCGCGAAACGCGCCAGCTCGACCTCGGAGAGGTCGCTGAACAAGGGCACCTTTTTCAGCACGTCAGTCGCGGACATGAGTGCCTGAGGGGGCGGTGAGCTAACTGTACGAGTGCGCCTAGTTTACCGACGGGGCCTACGGGTGTCAAATCGGACCGGCGCCCGCGGCTTGTCGCCAAGTTGAGGCCCCCGTTATATTTGCAGGTTCCTAGTTCACCCTTTGCGTATGGGCAGGGCGCCGTGAAGGCTGGCATTCATCCCGATTATCACACGGTGACCGTCGTCTGCGCGTGCGGCAACACGTGGAAGACCCGGTCGACCGCCAAGGCGATCCACCTCGAGATCTGCGCGAAGTGCCATCCCTATTTCACCGGGAAGCAGAAGCTCGTGGATACGGCGGGCCGCGTCGAGCGGTTCCGTGCCAAGTACAAGTCTCCGTCCGAGAGCTGATCTCCCGGGCCGCGTCAGGGCGGCGCTCGAGCGTGCGCAGACGGCGGCCGCCGAGCGCGCGAGCGCGCTGACCGCGCGGGATCCCTCCAAGCTCAAGTCGCTGGGAAAGGAGCTCGCCCGCCTCGAGCCGATCGCGCGCGCGGGGGAGCGGTACCTCAAGCTGGCGGCCGATCTGGCCTCGGCGCGCGAGCTGGCCGCCGGGAGCGAGCCGGAGCTGGCGGCGCTCGCGCGGTCGGAGGTGACGGAGCTGGAGCCTGCCGTGGCGGCGCTCGAGGCGGAGTTGACCGTGCTCCTGACGCCGCACGACCCGCTGGACGACCGCGATGCGATCGTCGAGATCCGTGCGGGGACGGGCGGCGACGAGGCCGCGCTGTTTGCGGCCGACCTGCTGCGGATGTACACGCGGTACGCGGAGCGGCGCGGGTTCAAGGTCGAGCCGATCTCGGTCTCCGAGGGCAATCTCAAGGGCATTCGCGAAGCGATCGTCGCCGTGCGCGGGAACGCGTACGGTGACCTGCGGAGCGAGTCGGGCGTGCACCGGGTGCAGCGCGTCCCGGTCACCGAGGCCGCGGGCCGCATCCACACCTCCGCCGCGACCGTGGCCGTGCTGCCGGAAGCCGAGGAGATCGACGTCAAGCTGGAGGACAAGGACCTCCGGATCGACGTCTTCCGCTCCGGGGGGCCGGGCGGTCAGAGCGTGAACACGACCGACAGCGCGGTGCGCGTCACCCATCTGCCCACCGGCATCGAGGTCAAGTGCCAGGACCAGAAGTCCCAGCTCCAGAACAAGATCAGGGCGCTGGAAGTGCTGCGCTCGCGGCTGCTCGACCGGATGCTGGCCGAGCAGGAGGCCGCGCGCTCGCGCGAGCGCCGCGCGATGGTCGGCACCGGCGACCGCTCGGCCAAGATCCGCACCTATAATTTCCCGCAGAGCCGCGTCACCGACCACCGGATCGGGCTCACGGTGCATAGTCTCCAGAAAGTGCTCGATGGAGAGCTGGACGAATTCGTGAAGGCGCTCAGGATCCAGCGGCAGGAGGAGCGGGGGGACGCGTGAGGAGCGGGTGAGAGGTGAGGCGTGACATAGTGAGGGGGACAAGTGAGACGTGAGAGGGGGAAAGGCGTGAGAGGTGAGACCGTCACCGCTGCTGCGGGGAGCATCCCCGCTGCCGTGGGAGGGCCTCTCACGTCTCACCCTAACGTCTCACCTCTCACTTTGCCCTCTCACGTTCTTTCCCGTCTCACCCCTCACACGGTCTCGGACGCCCTTGCCGCCGCGACCAAGCTCCTCGAGGAAGCAGGCCTCGCCGAGCCGCGGCGTGAGGCCGAGGAGCTTTACGCCGCCCTTGTCCGCCGGCCCACCAGCGCCGCTTGGCTGGAGCGCGAGGAGCCGATTCCTTCGCGGGTGCGCGCCGCGCTCGAGGTGGCAGCGCAGCGGCGCGCCGCGCTCTGGCCCCAGGCCTACGCCGCTGGTGCCGCCAATTTCCGCGGGCACTGGCTCGCCGTGGACCGACGGGTCCTGATCCCCAGGCCCGAGACCGAAGGGCTGGTGGACCTGGTGCTGGAGTGGGCGAAGGCCGCCGGCCGCGCCGGCACGCCCCTCGTGGTCGCTGACGCGTGCACCGGCTCCGGGGCGATCGCGGCCGCGCTCGCGCTCGAGGCGGCTCCAGGCGCGATCCGGGTCATCGCGACCGATTGCTCGGCGGCAGCGCTCGACGTCGCGCGGCTGAACATGGCCGCGTTGGGCCTCCGCGACCGGGTCGAGTTGCGGCACGGCGATCTGCTGGAGCCGCTCGGGGGCGCGCCGGTGGACGCGGTCGTGAGCAATCCGCCCTACGTCGCGGCCGCCGAGTGGGACGCGCTCGAGGCGAGCGTCCGGGATTTCGAGCCGCGGGAGGCCCTGGTGAGCGGAGAGGATGGTCTGGCCGCGATCCGGGCTCTGATCGTTCAGGCGCGCTCCGCGCTCCGGGCCGGAGGACTGCTCGCGCTCGAGGTGGACGCCCGGCGCGCCGCCGAAGCCGCGGCGCTCGCCGCGGCGGCTTCTTTCGCGTCGTGCACCGTGCTTCAGGACCTGTTTGGCCGCCCGCGCTACCTGCGGGCCAGGAGACCGGCCGATGGAAGCGATTGACAAGCGCGCCGACGAGCTCGGCCGCCTGGTCGGGCAGTCCGAGGAGTACCAGGCCTGGCGCCGCGCGGAGGAGCGGCTCACCGCGGACCAGCCGATGCGCGAGGCCCTCGATCGCCTGGCCCAGCTGCAGATGGCGGTGGCCGAGAAGGCCGAGCGCGGTGAGCAGCCGCCCGCGGACCAGCAGTCCGAGCTGGAAGGGCTGTGGAGCCGCGTGCAGGTGAACCCGCTGTATCAGAGCTACATTGCGGCGCGAACCAACTTCGACAAGATGATGTATCGCGTGAACGAGACGATCCTCGAGGGGATGAAGAAGGGATCCGAGTCGAAGATCATCACCCTCAGCTAGGGGGCAGGACGCCGAAAGGCCTGTTCGTCGCGTTCGAGGGCGTCGAGGGCTCCGGGAAGTCGACCCAGATCGGGTTGATGGCGGAGCGGCTGCGTGCCGAGGGACGGGACGTGCTCGTGGTCCGGGAGCCGGGAGGGACGCCGCTGGCCGAAGAGGCGCGGCGGCTGTTCCTGGACCCCGCTCTCGAGCCGGGCGCGGCGGCCGAGCTGTTTCTGCTCCTCGTGGCCCGGGCGGACCTGGTCGAGCGCGTCGTGCGCCCGGCGCTGGTTCGCGGAGTCGTGGTCCTCGCGGACCGGTTCGATCTCTCGACGCGAGCCTACCAGATCGCGGGACGGGGGATGGCGCCGGGGGCGGTCCTGGAGGCCAATCGGCTGGCCACGGGCGGGCTGGAGCCCGACCTGATCCTGGTACTCGACCTGCCGCCGGAAGTCGGGCGGGCGCGCCAGGCGGCCGAGGGGAAGGTGCGCGACCGGATGGAGCTCGAGGACGAGGGTTTCCACCGCCGGGTCGCGGAGGCCTTTCGCGCCGCGCGCGGCTCGAACATCGTTCACCTCGGGGCCGTGCGGCCGGCCGAGGCCGTGCACGAGGAAGCGTGGGGAGCGCTGGTCGGGCGTCTCGCGCCGACCTTCTCCCCGCGCGCGGGGTAGAGAACGCCAATCTCCAAGGAAGGGTCCATGTCGCGTCAGCGCATCATCGTCACCACCGCAGTGGCCGTCGTGGCGTTCCTGTCCGGCGGCTGGTTCATGCAGCAGGGCAGCCGCCGCGACGACAGCGTGTACCAGCGGGCGCGTCTGTTCGACGACGTGATGTCGCACATCTCCGACTACTACGTGGACCAGATCGACGAGCGCCAGCTGTACAACATGGCCATCTCGGGGATGGTGAACGAGCTGCACGATCCCTACAGTGTGTTCCTGAGCGGCAGGAGCCTGTCGGGGATGAGCGAGGTCACGACGGGCAACTACGGCGGCCTGGGCATCCAGATCGAGTACCGGGACAACGCGGTCGTCGTGATCGCGCCGCTGCCGGATACGCCGGCCGAGCGCGCCGGGATCATGACCGGCGACCGGATCGTGCAGGTGGACAGCCAGAGCACTGCCAAGTGGAACCAGGACCTGGCCGTGAGGAACCTGCGCGGCCCCGTCGGCTCCCAGGTGACCCTCAAGATTCAGCGGCCCGGGGTGCAGGACATCATCACCTTCCAGCTGACCCGCGCCCAGATCCATGCGGCCTCGGTGCGCACCGCGATGATGGTCGGCGGGCACGTCGGCTACATTGAGCTGAACCCGTTCAGCGATCAGTCCGCCCGCGAGCTGACGGCCGCGGTGGACAGCCTGAAGGGGGCCGGGATGCGGTCGCTGATCTTCGACCTGCGCGGGAACCCGGGCGGCCTGCTGGACGAGGGGATCGCCGTTTCGTCGCTCTTCCTCCAGCCGGGGCAGGAGATCGTCTCGACGCGCGGACGGGCGGAGGGCGCGACCCGCGAGTTCAACGACCAGGACCCCGAGCGCTACCCGGACCTCCCCATCGTGGTCCTGGTGAACAACGGCTCGGCGTCGGCCTCGGAGATCGTCGCGGGGGCGCTCCAGGATCACGACCGGGCGCTGGTGATCGGGACGCCAACGTTCGGCAAGGGGCTGGTGCAGACGTTGTTCCGGCTCGGCCCCGACGCGGCGCTGAAGATCACGACGGCGAAGTGGTACACGCCGAGCGGGCGCAGCATCCAGCGGCAGGCGCGGAACGAGCAGGAGCAGGAGGACCAGGCGGACAGTGATGCGGTGCGGCCGGATACCGCCCAGCCCAAGCCGGACCAGGTCTTCCGCACCGATCACGGGCGCGTCGTCCGCGGCGGCGGAGGGATTATCCCGGACGTCGTGGTGCGGCCCGATTCGGCGACCGAGACCGCGGTGCGGATCCTCAATTCGGCGCTGGGCAAGAACGTGGCGAAGTACACGGACGCGCTGGCAGCGTACGCCCTGGAGGTCCGGGCGCACCACGGGGTGGACCGGCCGACGTTCGAGATGACCGCGGACATGCGGGCGGCGTTCCTCGCCCTCCTGGCCCGTCGCGGCGTGACGCTGGACGAGCGGACGCTCGGCGCGACGCAGGGGTTCATGGACGAGCAGATCGGCTACGAGATCGCGCAGCTCAGCTTCGGCCGCAGCGGCGGGATCCGGCGCCTGTTCGACCAGGATCCCGTTCTGGAGCAGGCGCAGCAGTTCGCCTCGAAGGCGAAGACGCCGGCCGATCTCCTGGCGCTCGCGCAGAGCGCCGCACCGGCTCCGGCGCCGCGGCCGTAGCGCCGGCCGCCGCCATGCCGGCGGCGCGCAGGCATCCCCCTTCCGCTCCCCCGCCGCTTCCCGCGGTGGGGATCATCGGGCCCGGACGCGCGGGGCTGGGGCTGGCCCTCGCTCTGCGCCGCGCGCGCGTCAAGGTGGCGGGAGTCCACGGCCGCCGCGACCGACCGATGCCCGCCGGCCTGCGCCTCACCCTCGGTCCGGTCCCTCCGTGGCTTCCCGAGGTCGGCATCGTCGTGCTGGCGGTGCGCGACGACGCGCTCGGGACGCTCGTGGACGATCTGGCGCGCTCCGGCGGCGTCGCACGCGGCCACGTTGTGCTCCATCTCTCGGGCGCGCTGACCTGCACCGTCCTCGCCCCGCTCGCCGACGCCGGCGCGGCGACCGGCTCAATGCATCCGCTGATGACGGTGAGCCTCGAGCCGGCGCAGGCCGCGCGGCACTTCCGCGGCGCGACGTTCGTCCTCGAGGGGGATCTGGAGGCCGTGGGGGTGGCCGACGCACTCGTCCGGCGCCTGGGCGGCGTTCCGCTCACCATCGCGCCGGAGGCGAAGCCCCTCTACCACGCCGGCGCCGTGTTCGCCTCGAACTATCTCGTCACGATGCTGGCGGAGGCCCTGCGGCTGCTCGAGGATGCGGGGATCGGCCGCGAGGCGGCGCTGGCCGCCCTGCTGCCGCTCGCGCGCGCGACGCTCGACCACGTCGCGGCCGCCGGGCCGGCCGGCGCCCTCACCGGACCCATCGCGCGCGGCGACGCCGCGACGGCGCGCCGGCACCTCTTGGCGCTCCCACATCGGGATGCGGAGCTGTATCGGGCCGTGGGCAGAGAAACACTCAGGCTGGCGCGAGAGGCGGGACTGGACGAAGCGCGCGCCACCCGTCTCGAAGAGATACTCAGAGTTCAGTAGTCAGATTCCAGAATAGTTGCCAGACGGCAAAGGGAGCAGTGGTTGCCAGACGCAAGCCGTCGGGGGCCAGGCAAGTTGCACGTACCGGCAACTGGTCTGGCCCCCGTTCGCTGGCAACTGGCAACCACTTCAGTTCTTGCCGTCTGGGAACTGCTCTAATGACTTGCGTCTACTACCCTGACCCCTTTCGGAACCCGGAACACGAAGCTGGATGCCGGTATCGGGATGTTGACCCGCAGCTTGTCCAGCACGATCCGGCGGACCGCGCCCGAGCCTTCGTTGATCTCCACGCGCCGCACCAGGCTGTCGATTCGGTCCACCCAGATGAGGACGCGGCGATAGGGCAGGGTCCCCTGCTGGCGGGGCACGAGTGACAGCTCGTCGGCCGGCCGCGACCCCACGCTGTCGGGGCGCACGTAGCTGACGAGGAAGCGCTGCGCAGGATCGTCGAGGAACTCGGCCAGGACATCGGCGGACTCCCCCGGCCTGCCCGTGAGCGTCGAGCGCACCGCCTGGCCGGGCGCTGACGAGGGGAGGTAGGCCCAGAGCACCTGCCCGTCCGCCAGGATCAGGTCGCCGGCCGGATGGCGCCAGCGGAAGGCGAACTTCCCCGGCGACTCCCGCAGGAACTCGCCCGACGACGTGTCGCTGCTGCCGACCATCGGGTCCCGGAGATACTGGGTGAAGTCGGCGCGCAGCGTGGTCGCGCGGTGGAAGGCGGCCACCGCGCCGTCGAGGATCGCCGGCGCGCTCGCGTTCTGCGCGAGAGCGGGGGCCGACGCGGCGCACAGCGCCACGGTCGCCGCCACCCAGGCCAACCCCCGGGGATCGGCCACCCTGCAGCTCCGTCGCGCGGTCGTCATTGGGCCGCCACCGGCTCGCCGATGCGCCGGCCGATCACTTCGGCGATGGCGCGGCACTGGCGCATCAGATCGACGAACTGATCCGGGGCGAGGCTCTGGGCGCCGTCGGACAGCGCGCGGTCGGGCGCGGGGTGGACCTCGATCAGCAGGCCGTCGGCGCCGGCGGCGATCGCCGCGCGCGCCATCGGCGTCACCTTCGCCCTGAGCCCGGTGGCGTGGCTCGGGTCCGCCACGATCGGCAGGTGCGACAGCTTGTGCACGAGCGGGATCGCCGTCAGGTCGAACACGAACCGCGTCGCCGTGTCGAATCCGCGGATCCCGCGCTCGCACAGGATCACCTGCGCGTTCCCCTCGGCGAGGATGTACTCGGCCGAGAGGAGCAGCTCGGTGATCGTCGCGGAGATGCCGCGCTTGAGCAGCACGGGCTTGCCGATCCGGCCGGCGTGCTTCAGCAGGGAGAAGTTCTGCATGTTGCGGGCGCCGATCTGCACGATGTCGGCGTACCGCGCGACCAGGTCGATGCCCTCGCTGTCCATCGCCTCGGTGACGATCAGCAGCCCCGTCTCCTCTCGCGCCCTCGCGAGCAGCTCGAGGCCCTTCTTGCCGAGGCCCTGGAACGAGTACGGCGACGTGCGGGGCTTGAACGCGCCGCCCCGCAGGATCACCGCCCCCGCGTCCCGGACCGCGCGGGCGGCGGCGATGATCTGGCTCTCGGATTCCACCGAGCACGGCCCCGCCATCACGACGATCTCGTCTCCGCCGATCGCGAGGCCCGACGGGAACTGGATGACCGTGTTCTCGGCCTTCCACTCGCGCGAGACCTGCTTGTAGGGCTGCGTGACGTGGATGACCTCGAGCACGCCGGGCAGCGCCTCGAGCCGCGACGCGTCCACCTTCCCGTCGTTGCCCACGAGGCCGACGGCCGTGCGCTGCCTGCCCGGCATCGGCCGCGCCTGGTAGCCCATCTCCTCGATCGTGGCGACGACCCGGCGGATTTCCGCTTCGGTCGCGCCGTGCTGCATGACGATCAGCATGGTCGCGTCACCCTCAACGTCCGAGCTCGAAGCGGTCGCCGTCAGCCGCGAGGGCGACCTGCCCCTTGAATCGCGCTCTCACGAGCTTCTTCACGTCGAGCCGCTCGGTCGCCGGGTAGAGGTGCGTGAGCACGAGGCGCCCGGGCCGCGCGCCGGCGGCGAGCCGCCCCACCGTCGCCGGGGACAGATGTCCCTCCACCGGCTGGTCGTCGGGCACCGAGCACTCGGCGAGCAGGAGATCGCACCCCGCCGCCCAGGACGCGAGCTCATCGCTGGGCCCCGTATCGCCGGTGTACACCACGCGCCCCTCCGGCGCCGTCACCGAGAGCGCGACGCTCTCGGCGGTGTGCGGAGTCGCGTGGACCTCCAGCATGACGTCGGGGGAGAGCGGGAACGGCTCGCCGGCCTGCACGTCGAGAATCCCGATCGGGTAGCCGGGGTCGAGCAGCCAGTCGCCGAATCCGTGGGCGAGGCCCTTGAGGAGCCGCACGGTGCCGGCGGGGCCCAGAATGACCAGCGGCTCGGTGCGCTTCGTCGCATGGCGCAGTGCGAACAGGAGCGCCGGCAGCTCGCCGAAGTGGTCCGGGTGGAAATGAGTGAGGGCCACGTGCGACACCTTCTCCCACTTCAGGCCGAACTGCGCGAGGCGGTGGATGGCGCCGGCCCCGCAGTCCATCAGCAGGCGCACGTCGCCGCGTTCGACCCAGTGGGCGGGGCCGGTCCGGGTAGCCGAGGGGGCCACCGTGCCGGTGCCGACGGTCACGAGCGTGAGCGTCATGGCGCTCCAAGGAAGACGATGCGTTTGGCGTCCCGGAAGCCGGGCGCCGTCAAGCGGTAAAGGTACACCCCGGGTCGCACATATGCTCCCGTCTCGTCCTTCCCGTCCCACGCCATTCGCGGGTCGCAGGTGCCCAGCGCGTCCCCCGCCGGCCGGCCGTATCGCCCCACGTCGAGCTGCCCCGGCACTTGGTCCGAAGGCACCAGGCGGCGGACGAGTCGCCCCCGCACGTCGAAGATCTCCAGCCGCACGTCGCCAGCCTGGGCGACGTCGAACCAGATGCACGTGGTGTTCACGCCGAGCGCGTGGTTCGGGAACGGGTTCGGGAAGTTCTGGAAGAGGATCGTGGTGGCGGGTGCCTGCTCGTCCAGGACGAGGAAGGTGCCGCTGCTCGTGACGATCGAGCTGTCCGTCGCACCGAGGTGCGCGACGACCCGCCAGCGGAACGGGAGGTTGCGCTCCAGCGGCGTGCTGGGCCGGAAGATCGTGTCGGTGAGCCCGCGCACGCTGACGACCGGGCTTCGCGGGCCCTGGGAGGACGGGTAGATGGACACGTCGTAGGTAAACGGCCCCGGCGGCGTGGAGACGGCGGGGGAGTGCCACACCAGCAGCGGCAACGAGTCGCGGATGCTCTGGCCGCTCGGTGCGTTGAGCGACAGGAGCGTCACCCACGGCGGCACCGTCAGCGGGCCGATCACCGGCGTGGCCTCTGCGACGCCGAGCGCGCTGCGCGCGGTGGCCTTCCAGTAGAGTCGCATGCCGGGATGCGCCGCCATCGGCAGCCGCACCGACGACGCGACCAGCGTCGTGTCGAACGTCACTGTCGCGAGCGTCGTGTCCGGGCCGACCTGGATGCGGATGGTATCGGGCTCGACGCCGGGCGGGGGTGTACCGGCGTCCCACGTGAAGGTCGGCGTGACGCTGCCCAGCGTGGAATCGAGGGGCCCGACGGCCACCAGGCCGGTGGGGAAGGCGAGGAGCGCCAGGGCGTCGGGAATGCCGTACCCGTGGACGCTGTCGGGGGTGGCGTGGAGACTCGAGGCCAGGAGGAGGCCCCGCCGCAGGGCCACCGCGGGCAGACCCGGGCGCGTACCCTGCACCAGGGCGGCGGCGCCGGCCACGAGCGGCGTGGCGAACGATGTCCCCGTCTCGATGGCCACGCCGCTGACGACATTCGCGGCCGGCACGTTGACGCCGGGACCGACCACCTCCGGCTTGATCCGCCCGTCGGCGGTGTTCCCGCGGGAGCTCGTGGCCGCGACACGGCCCAGCGAGTCCGTCGCGCCCACGGCGACGATGTCGATCGCGTCGGCCGGGGTCTCGAGCGTCTCTCCCGCGGGGCCTTCGTTCCCGACGGCGACGACGACGAGGGTCCCGCGCGCGGCGGCACTGTCGGCGGCCACGCTCGTGACGGCGATGTCGCCGGTGAGCTGACGGAAGGTGTAGGTGAAGCCGTTGTCGAAGCTGAGGTAGCCGAGGCTCGAAGAGATGATGTTGACTCCGAGGGACTCGGCCGCCTCGACGCCGGCGACCCAGTTGTCCTCCTCGGTGCGCGTCTCGGTGGGTGTGTACTCCGTCCGCGCGAGGATGTACTGCGCGTCGGGGGCGGCGCCGACCAGAGTGCCGGGCCGGTTCGCGGCCAGGAGCGACCAGACGGCGGTGCCGTGCGCTTCGCCCGCGGTGTCGGGGATGGTCGCGCCAATGTAGTCGCGCTGGGCGATGACCTGTGCGCCGGCCAGGTACGGCTGGGCGGTGTTGAAGCCGCCGTCGAGCACCGCGATGCGGACGCCCGAGCCGCGGTAGCCGAGGTGCTGCACCGCGGGGATATCGAGCTGCTGCATGGCCCAGGTGCCGCGGCCGTACGTGGAATCCGCCGCGGGCGCGCTCGGTGGAGCGGGGAGCCGCAGCAGCGGACCGGGGAGGGCCCGCTGCGGCGCCGGCAGCGCCGAAACCGTGGGGCCGGCGCGGCGCTCGAGGGCCCGCTCGGGCGGCCGGAAGTAGGTCCCGACGAGCTGGATGCGCCGAATGCCGCGCGCCGCGGCGAGGGCGGGGAGCGCGCTGCCCGGCACCCGGGCCGACACCGCGTGCACGAACTGGCTGACGTGGCGGACTTGGCCGCCGGAGCGCGTGACCAGGGCGGCGAGGCTGCCAAGATCGGTCGAGGGCTCTCCGATGACCCACACCAGCACCGCGGTGTCGGCACGCGCCCAGACGCGCACGAGGCGCGGCGAGGCCGTGCGCGGCATCTGACCCTGGGCGGCGCTGGCGCCGACGGCGGCCAGGAGCAGGGCCAGCAGGCCGCGCATCTTACGCGGCTTGGGTTTCGCTGCCCAGGCGCACCGACACGACACTGGAGACGCCGGGCTCCTGCATCGTGATCCCGTAGACCGCGTCCGCGACCGCCATCGTCCGCGGATTGTGGGTGATCACGATGAACTGGGTGTTGTCCTTGAACTCGTCCAGGAGGCGCGTGAAGCGGCCGATGTTGGCGTCGTCGAGCGGCGCGTCCACCTCGTCCAGCACGCAGAACGGGCTGGGCTTGGTGAGGTAGATCCCGAACAGCAGCGACAGGGCGACCAGCGAGCGCTCGCCCTGCGAGAGCAGGTGGATCCGCTCGGTGCGCTTGCCGCGCGGCTTGGCGGTGATCTCGATCTCGGACTCGAGCGGATCGTTCTCGTCGAGCAGGAAGACGTCGCACGAGCCGCCCCCGAAGAGCGTCTCGAACACCCGCTGGAAGTTGGCGCGGGCCGAGGCGAAGGTCGTGGTGAACCGCTCCTTAGCGACCGTGTCCAGCTCGCGCACGCTCTGCTGGAGCGAGTTCCGCGCGGCGACGATGTCGTCCCGCTGGGTCACCAGGTGCTCGAGACGGCGCTTCTCCTCCGCGTGCTCCTCGACGGCCAGCGGATTGATGGGCCCGAGCGCGTCGAGCTGCGCCTTCAACTCGTCCGCCTCGGCTCGGAGCGCGGCTGCGTCGCCGGTCACGTCGGCGGGCGCCGCCAGGATCTCCTCGAAGCTCCGCCCCCACTCGGCGGAGAGGCGCTCGCCCATCACGCGCCGGGTGCTCGCGAGCTCCGCGGCCTCGAGCTCCAGCCGGTGCGCTTCCTCGGTGAGGACCTCCACCCGCTGACGTGCACCGGTGAGCCGCGCCTCGACGTCCTGCAGCGTCTGCTCCGCGGCGGCCAGCCCCTGGGCCGCGCCGATGGACGCGCGCTCCAGCTCCGCCAGCGCCGCGCGCCGCTCGACGAGCTCCTCCTGCCAGAGCGAGCGCTGCCGCTCCAGGCCCGACAGCTCCGAATCCAGGGTGCCGGCCTCCTGCACCAGCGCCTCGCCGCGCTCCGTCAGCTCCCGCGTGCCCGTCGTGGCGCGGCCTTCGCGTTCCAGCGCGGCCGCCAGCCGCGCGGCGACCTGCGCGTCCTCCACCTGCCAGTGCACGCGGCGCTCGCGCGCCGCCTCGTGCTCGGCCTCCAGCTCCGTCAGCCGCGCGCGCTCTGCCGCGAGACGGCCGTCGAGCTTGATCTTCTCGAGATCCGCGGCCGAGAGGCCGCCGTCCACCTCGACGAGCCGCTGCTGGACCGCCCGGAGGCGCGCCGACAACCGCTCCACCTGGCCGCTCTCGATGTCGAGGTCGCGGTCGAGGTGGGCCAGCCGGCGCCGCGCGTCGTCCGCCTCGGCCACCGCGCGCCGCTCCTCGGCGCGGGCCGTCTCGACCGCCGCGTCGGCCTCGGCGCTCTCGCGCTCGGCGCGCTCCAGCTGCCCGGCCGTGACTTCGAGGGCGCGATCCTGCTCCGCGAGCGCCCCCGCCAGGCGGGCGGCGTCGTCGCCGAGCGCCTCGAGCTCGGCGCGCCGGCGGAGCGGGCCTCCGGGCGCGCCGGGCCCGGGCAGGAAGACGGCGCCGTTGGCGCGGATGATCGCGTCCCCGGACGGCGCGAAGGGGCGCGCCCCCGCCAGCAGGGCACGGACCCAGGGCGCGGCGGGGCCGCTCGCCTCGACGCGCGACGCGAGCTCGCCACCCCGGGCTTCGCCGGCGGGGCCGGGATCCAGCGGGAGGAGGAGCAACGGCCCCGTGCCCGCCTCGCGGTGCCAGCCGTAGATCGCGTCGCACGCCGCCAGGTCCGACACGACGACCGCGTGCATCCAGTCGCCGAGCACGTGCTCGGCTTGCGCCGCGTCGTCGCGGCGCGCCCGCACGAAGTCGGCGAGCGGTCCCAGGATCGCGCCCCCGAACCGCTCCCGGACCGCGAGCAGCGCGGCGGCAGCCGGCGCGAGGCCCACGTGATCGCGCTCGAGCTGCTCCAGCGCCCCCTGCCGCGCCGTCGTCTGAGCGAGCGCCTCCTCGGTGGCCCTCCGGTCCGCGCGCAGGCGCGCCTCGTGCTCGCGTGCCTCCGCGAGCGCGTGGCGCGCCCGGTCGGCCTCCAGGCCCAGAGACACCAGGCGCTCCGCCAGCGCTGCGCGCCGCGCCTCCGTCTCCCCCGCCTCGCCGGCCGCGACGTCACGGTCCCGCGCCAGCGCCGCGCGCCGCGCCTCGGCGGCGCTCAGCTCCTCGCGCAGGTCGGCCAGCTCGCGGTCCAACGCCTGCCGCTCGCCGTCGAGCCGCCGCACGCTCTCCGCCTGCCGCTGCAGCGCCTCCTCGATCTCGCGCAGCGCGGCCCGCTGCTCCGTCAGGTGCGACCGCGTGCGCTCCTCGGCCGCGAGCCGCTGCTCCAGCTCGGCCTGCACGGCCGCACGGTCGCGCTCAGCCGCCTGCCGCTCCGCCGCCGCCGCCTCGCGCTCGCGCGAGACCCGCGCCGCGGAGGCCTGCGTGTCCGCGCGCTCGGTGAGGGCGCGCTCGCGCCGCGCCGACGCATTGCCGATGCGCTCGGTCGCGAGCGCCAGGTCGCCGTCCAGCGTGCTCGCCGCCAGGCGGGCCTCGCCGACCCGCCGCTCGACCTCGCTGCGCTGCGCCTCCGCGCCCGCCCGCGCCTCGACCGCGCCCTGCCGCTGCCGGTCCTGCTCGGTCTGCGCCGCCCGCGCCTCCGGCAGCTCGACGCCGAGCGTCGCCCGGCGGTCCTCCAGGAACGTCAACGCCCGGTCCACCTCCGCCACGTCCAGGCGCGCCACCGCCGCGACCAACTGGTAGCGTCGCTCCGCGATCTCGGTGTGGCGCTCGGCCCGCCGCCGCTGCCGGGACAGGCTCCGCACCCGCGATTCCACCTCCGTGATCACCTGCTCCAGCTGGGCGAGGTCGCCCGTTGTCTCCTCGAGCCGGCGCTCGGTGCTTCGCTTGCGGTCCCGGTAGAACCCCAGCCCGGCCGCCTCCTCGAACAGCGCGCGCCGGTCGTCCGGCCGGTCGGAGAGCAGCGCATCGACCATCCGCGCCTCGATCACCACGGCCTGGTTCGTCCCCAGCCCCGTCCCCGCCAGCTTGGCCAGCAGCTCGCGCCGCGTCACCGGTGCCTGGTTGATGAAGTACTCCGACTCGCCGGACCGGGAGACACGGCGGCCGAGCACCACTTCGGCGAAATCGAGATCGATGCCGCGATCCGTGTTGTCGAAATACATCGAGACTTCGGCGACGTTCTGCGGCCGGCGCCCCATCGAACCCTGGAAGATCACCTCCTCCATCCGCGAGCCGCGGAGCACGCGCGGGTTGTGCTCCCCCAGCACCCAGCGCACGGCGTCCGAGACGTTGGACTTTCCGCAGCCGTTCGGGCCGATGACCGCGGTGACGCCCGCGTCCACCAGCAGCTCCACGGTATCGGCGAAGGACTTGAACCCCGCGAGTTCGAGGCGGCGCAGCTTCATGGGTGGAATCCGACGCGCGGGCCGAGTTGCCCGGCGCTCCCGGTTGAGGTGACGAGGCTGTCGAGGTTGCCGGCCTGCTCCGGCGCCCCGTAGGCCCCGGCGTACAGGCGGTACGTGCCGTCGGCCTGACCCAGGACGAAGGCCGGAATGCCGATCCCCCTGAGTCGCGCACGCTCGGCGCGCGCGGCGTCGGCCGTGGCGACGCGCCTCAGGGCGAGCGACAACGGGACCAGCACCGGCACCGCGGTGCGCGGGCGGTCGAGCCCGGCATCCCGCACCGCCGCGAGCAGCGAGTCGGCGGCGTCCTGGCCTGCCACCGGACCGGCGTACACCCGGTACCAGAGCCGGCCTCCGATCCGGATCGGGGCGATCATCGGTGCGAACCCGCGCGCCTCGAGGGCGTCCCCGGCGTCGAGCGCGAAAGCCAGGCTGGTCCACGCCGACGTCTGGACCGCGAAGGGCAGGGTATCCACGGCGTGCGGCGTCAGCTTCCGAAAGGCGGGGACGATGGACATCCGCGGCGCGCTGTCGGGCTCGTCGCCGGCCCCCGGGGCCTTGAGGCCGAGATCTCCCAGCCCCAGCTGCCGCCGGTAGGTCAGGACGAGCACGGCGGCCGCGAGCAGCGTCACGCATCCGTACACGGCCGCGCGAACGCCCCACGCCGAGCGCGGGGCGCGCAGCCGACGGAGGAAGGGCGCCGACGGCTCCGGGGCGCTCTCCGGCACTGCGATCTCGAGCACCGGCTCGGCCAGCTCCGGGGCGCTCTCCGGCACCGCGATCTCGAGCACCGGCTCGGCCAGCTCCGGGGCGCTCGCCTCCGCCGGCGCCGGCTCGGCGACGGGCGTCAGGTCGTCGCTGTCCGTCAGCGTCGCCAGCAGCGGGATGCCAGCATCGGCCGCCGCCTCGATCTCCGGCGTGCTCGCCAGCCCGGCCTCGGCGCCGTCGGGCGCGAGCGCCACCATGCCGTCCAGAACCGACGCGAGGGACCCGATGCAATCGGCCGGCAGGAAGAGCAGCATCACCGCGTCTTCGTGGCGGAACCCGGCGGAGAGGCGGCGCCAGCGCGGGTGCGATGCCATCACGGCGGGATCGGGGGCGAAGGTCCCGGCAGGGACGAAGTACAGGTTGGGCTCGCTCTGCTGCCGCGCGATGCGGGACAGCGAGGCGCCGTATTCGAACACGTCCACGATGCCGTCGCGGTTGTCTTCCCCGGCGGTGGCGTGCAGCTGGGGCTCGTCCACGTGGCAGTCCACCAGCGCGACGCGGCGGCCGGACGAGGCGGTGGCCCGGGCGAGGTTCCACGCCATCGCGGCGGCCGAGTCGAGGTCGGCGGTCGCCGGGACGAGCGCGACGAGCGCGGCCCCGCTGAGGAGCTCCGGGATCGAACGGGCGAGCGGCGCGGCCGGGTCGTCCGTCCCGATCATTGCCGATCTGGTTCCTCGAGCCCCTGCTCGAGGATGTAATACGGCCGACCGAGGAGGCGCCCCGCGGAGTCGGCGGCGGTGCGCGAGGGATACGGCCCCACTACGACGCGCCAGCCCTCGCCGGGCGAGCGCGGCGCCATCACCTGGGCGGCGTGCCCGGTCCTGGCGAGTTCGGCGGCAAGGTCGCGGGAGGCCTTCTCGTTCTGCGAGACGGACACCTGCACCCAAACGCGCTGGGGGGGCGCGGCCGTCGCGCGCGCCGGAGCGGCCGGGGCGCGCGGGTGCGTTGTGGCGGCCGCCGCTGCGGGCGCGGGCCGGGCGCGACGGGGCGCGGGCTCGCGCGCCTCCTCGCGGAGCACGTTCGGCCCGGTGGTGGGCTTCCACCGGCCGACGAACCAGAGATCGGCCGCTCCGGCGACCACGGTCCCGAGCGAGTCGAGCGTGCGGATGTCCCGCGCGACGACGTTGGGCCCCTCCCTCACCAGCAGGGCGCCGTCCTCCGCCGCGGTCGGCAGATCGCTCGCCCAGCGCGTGCTCAGGCGGCCGGAGAGACGGTTGTCCGCGACGGAGACGATCCATGTCTCGTCGCTTGCCGGGTCCGCCCGATGGACGAGGACGGCGCGGCCCCACGGGTCCATCCGCAGCGCGCCCGCGGGACCCGGGAGCGCGATCGAGGCCAGGGTGCCGCGCGTGAACCGGTCCACGACGGCGAGCTCGCGGCTCGTCTTGAGGGCCACGTAGACGCGGTGTCCCGACGGCGTGAACGCCGCCGCCACGGGCGAGTCCTTGAGATGCACGTACCATGGGGTCCGCGGCTCGCGTTCCTCGACGACCACGAGCCCCGAGTCGGTCGCGAACGCTACCGCGTCCCCGTCGCGGCTCGCGACGCACGCGGTCGCCGACGGGACGGGCTCACGGAGCGAGATGCCCGCCTCGCGCGACGCCAGAGCGAGCGTGTCGGCGGTCGCGTGGCGGATCGCGATCAGGCTCGCGCTGACGCCGGCGAAGGCGTCGCGGACGCCACGGCCGAGCCGGTTCGGCCATGCGCTCGCGCCCCACGGCGCGGACTCGATGACCGTGCCGTCCGGCAGGACCGCGTACAGCGTTCCGTCCGGGGACAGGGCCATGATCGCCTCGCGCCCGACGTAGACGCTGTCGGCCTCGACCGGCCGCTCGCGGTAGGCGACTAGGTCGAAGGCCGCGACCCTGCCCGTGCTGTCGCGGTAGATCAGGCGGCGCCCGGCGTCGTCCATCCCGATCACCGTCGCCACGGGCGACGTGCGGCCGCCCAGCGCCCAGTCCGCCGGCTTCAGCGCAGGCAGGAGATAGGCGCGCAGCGCCCCGCCGCCGGCCAGGACGCGCAGCGCCACGATGGGGATACTGCGGGCGCCCTCCGTCGTCTGAAGGGCGGCGCGCGCTGCAGGGGTGCCGATTGCGTCAGGTGCGCCGGATCGCGAGCCGGAACACCCCACGAGCAGAGCGAGGAAGGGGAAGAGGCGCTTCAACGTCAACAAGATACGACGGGAGCGCAGCAGTTCAAAGAGTTCAGAGGGTCAAAATGGCGCGCTGCGGCGCGTCGCTCCACAGGCCCTCCAGCTGGTAGAACTCGCGGAGCGACGGATGGAAGACGTGGACCACGACATCGAAGAAATCGAGCAGCACCCATCGGCCGCTGGCCAGCCCCTCGATGTGGTGCGCCTTCATCCCCCGCTGCTCCAGCGCTTCGAGCACGTGCTCGGCGATCGCGCGCACGTGGGTGTCCGACGTCCCCGAAACGACGACGAAGTAGTCCGCCGCGTCGCTCAACGTCCGCAGGTCCAGCACCACGCCGTCCACCGCTTTCCGGGCGGCGCACGCCTCCACCACCCACTCCAGCGCCTCACTCGCCGCCGGCGGTCGCGCCCGCCTGGGCCGCGGCCGCGCGCGCCTCCGATCGGTCATGACGCTCCGACGGCTGCGGGAGCGCCCGCCGGGGCGCCGTCTTCCACCTGATAGAAGACGCCCCACGCGCCGGGCCCGGTGTGCGCCGCCAGCACGCCCGTCACCGACGATACCAGCACGTCGAGCGGCTGGTAGCGCTCGCGCAGCGCACGCTCCACCTGCTCGGCGAGCTCGGGCGCGTCGGCGTGCGCGACGCCCAGCCGGAGCCGCTGCCGCTCGCGCGGTAGCGCTCTGTCCAGGAGCCGGAAGACGCGCGGCAGCAGGGAGGCCTGGTGGCGCACCCGCGCCGCGGCGACCACGAGGCCCTCGTGGTCGAGCGCGAGGATCGGCTTCATGTCGAGCAGCGAGCCCAGCCAGGCCTGCATCCGCGAAACCCGCCCCGAACGGAGCAACTGGTCCAGGTTCGCCACCGTGATGAACGTCCCGCACTGGTCGCGCACGCGCTCCAGCTCGCGGGCGATCGCGGCCCCGCCCCAGCCGGCCTCGGCCAGCTCGGCCGCCCGGAGCGCGAGCATCCCCAGGCCGAGGGAGACGCTGTGGCTGTCCACCAGGTGGATCCCGCCGGCGGCGAAGGACCGGCGCGCGGCTTCGGCGTTGGCGTACGTCCCCGAGAGGCCGGAGGAGAGCAGGATGACGACCACCTCGTCGGCGCCCGCCCGTGCGTGTTCGAAGGCGGCCGTGAACTGCGCCGGCGTGGGCTGGCTGGTCGTGGCGTTCGTCGCGCCGCCGCGCAGGCGGCGGTAGAACTCGGTCGCGTTCATCTCGACGCGATCGAGGTACACCTCGTTCCCGAACAGCAGCTGCAGCGGCACCATCGCGATGCCGTACCGGTCGAGCACCGCGTCGGGAAGGTCGCACGAGGAATCGCACACGACGGCGACCTGGCGCGACGCGGTCGTCAGGAGCCGGTGCTGCTCGCGCATGTCGTCGGCTTTGCGCGTCACGACCTCGCCCCACTGCTCGGCGATCCGGAACACCGCCTCGGCGTCGTCGGTGTGGACGTGCACGCGCAGCAGGTCGCCGGCGCGCAGGACCAGGAGCGAGCCGCCGAGCGGCGCGATGGCGGCTCGCGCTTCGGCGGAGCTGGGCAGCCGCTCCCCGCGCACCAGTACCTCGGTGCAGAACCGGTAGTCCTGCGCCAGCGCCACCTCGGCCAGGGCCGCAGGGGCCACACCGGCCGACGTCGGCACATGTTCGGCCGCCATCATCCCCTTCTCGATCAGGCGGATGATGCCCTCGAGCAGGCGGACGAACCCCTTGCCCCCCGCGTCCACCACGCCGGCTTCCTTCAGCACGGCGAGCTGGTCCGGGGTCCGCTGCAGCGCCTGGTCCGCGTGCGCGAGCGTGGACTTGATCACCGGCAGGATGTCGACGTGCTCCGTCGCCGCCCGCTCGGCGCCCACCGCCGCCTCGCGGCAGACCGACAGGATGGTGCCCTCGACCGGGTCCTCCAGCGCGCCCTCCAACCGCTCGAACCCGCGCCGGAACGCCGCGGCGAGCTCGTGGGAGCGCACCCGCACCTTCCCGCCGATGCCCTCGCTGAACCCGAGCAGGAAGTGGGAGAGCATCATCCCGGAGTTGCCGCGGGCGCCCTCGACGGAGGCCTGAGCGACCGTCCGCGTCACCTCGGGTAGAGGCGCGTCGCCGAGGCGGTGCAACGCATCGACGATGGACTTCAGCGTCAACGTGAAGTTCGTGCCGGTGTCGCCGTCGGGGACCGGGAAGACGTTGATGCGATTCAGCTCGTCGCGACTTGCGCCGACCCACGCGGCAGCGGCCAGGATCGAGCGGCGCAGGCGCGGCCCGTCCAGGTAGCCGATCGACGTGCCCATGTTCGCTACTCCTTGACCACCCAGACCCGGACTTCTGGCTTGACGTCGGAGTGGAGACGCACCGGTACCTTGTAGACGCCGAGCGCCTTGATCGGCTCCGGCAGCTCGACGGTCTTCTTGTCCACGTCGAATCCCTCAGCCTTGAGCCGCTCGGCGATGTCGTGCGTGGTCACGGAGCCGAACAGCTTGTCCCCCTCGCCGGCCTTCATCGTGAAGGAGAGCGAGACGGCTTCGAGCCGCGTCGCGACCTCGCTCGCCCGCGCGACCTCGGCGTCCGCCCGCCGCGTCCGCGACTTGTGCTCGGCTTCCAGCCGCCGCTTGTTCCCCTCGCTGGCCAAATAGGCCAGCCCGCGCGGGAGCAGGTAGTTCCGGGCGTAGCCGTCCTTGACGGTCACCACCTCGCCGGCGGCGCCGAGCTTCTCGACATTCTCACGCAGAATCACGTCCATGGGCTTCCTCAGGTTTTCGGGACGGCGCGCGCGAGGCGCTGCCGCCAGTCCATCAGGGTGTCGGTCAGACCGAGCGCCAGCGCGCCGAGCGCGGCGACCGGCATCAGGAACAGCGTCACGAGCGTCGCGGCGACGATGGCGATCGGGCCGCCGATGACGCCCGCCGCCGCGGCCGCCGAGAGGACGGCCACTCCCCGCACCACGTACAGGCCGCTGAAGAACACCAGCAAGTTGCCGCCCAGGGCGTTGATCCACCCGAGGCGGGGAAGGACCAGCACGAAGAGCGAGCCGGCAACCCCCCAGATGAGATGGTCGTTGAACCGGAAAGACGCCAGGGCGCCCAGCGGCTCGCCCTGCGGGTGCTGGGCGAGGCGGTGGTAAAGTGCCCACGCCAGGGCCAGGGCCGCGAACGACTGGAGCAGGACGAGGCCCGGGAAGAGGGCGCTCAGAATCCGCACGCCGAGCGTCAGCGAGCCCTCCAGTGACGTCAGCAGGTCCGAGCCGCCAGGCGCCTGCGCAATCTGGCCGATCAGCCAGGACACCTGCAGTCCGTAGTGGCGCTCGGCGAGCCAGATCACCTTCGCCCACGACAGCCGCGTGAGGAGGGCAAGCACCACCGCGGCGCCGCCGGCACAGCCCACCGCTGCCAGCGACGACCGGACGAAGCCGCCGATCCGTCCCGAGGCCAGCACGACCGCCAGGCTGGCCGCGAGGAGCACCAGCCACGCCCGCTCGAGTTGATCGAAGCCGTCGGCGGACCCCGCGCACAGATAGACGACCAGCGCCACGAGCACCGCCGCCGTCGCGCCGTCGCGCCGCGTCGGTCGCTGTACGCCCAGCAGCGCCGCGAGCGGCGCCGCCACCAGCGCGACCGGCGCGATGAGCGCGATCGCGACGTAGCTCAACCCGCCGAGGACCAGCGGGGCGAGCCGTCGGTTACTGGCCGTACCCTTTGATGTAGGGCAACAGCATCAGCTGCCGTGCCCGCTTGATGGCGGTCGAGAGCTGACGCTGGTGCCGGGCGCACATCCCCGACAGCCGGCTCGGCAGAATCTTGCCGCGGTCGGTCAGGAACCGCCCCAGCGTCCGGTCGTCCTTGTAGTCCACCACGCGGACGCCCGCTTCGCACACCGGGCACGTCTTGCTGCGCGACCTCATTCCTCCTCCTCCTCGACGCCGACGGCCACCGCGGCCTCCACCGGCAGCGGCGCGGGCGCTTCGCCCTCGGCCCGCACCAGCAGGAACCGGAGCACGCCGTCGTCCAGCTTGATGGCGCGCTCGAATTCGGGCAGCACCTTCGCGTCCACCTCGAACTGCGTCACGACGTAGTAGCCCGTCTCGTGGCGCTTGAGCTTGTAGACGAGGGTGCGCTTGCCCCAGTGATTGACGTTGACCTGCGCGCCTTCGCCCAGTAGCGCGTGGAACTTCGCCAGCTTCTCGCTGACGGCCGGTTCCTCCAGCGCACTGTCGAAGATGTAGACGACCTCGTAACGATGCGTCACGATCAACACCTCCCTTTGGTCTGAGCGGCCCCCGCCAGGTGTTTGGCGGGAGCAGGTGGTATGTAGATGCGAATTATAACGTGAGAGGTGAGAAGGGAGAAGTGAGAAGGCCAGGTGAGACGTGAGAGGCCTCGGTGAGAGGTGAGACGAAGAGCCTAAGCTTCTCACCTCTCACGCGATTCCCCTCTCACCCCTCACGTCTCACTTCTCACGCTACAGCAGTAGTCCCGCAATCGTGGCCGACATGAAGTTGGCCAGCGTGCCCGCGAGCATCGCGCGGAAGCCGAGCCGCGCCAGATCGTGCTTGCGCTCGGGCGCCAGCGCCCCGATCCCGCCGATCTGGATGCCGACGGAGCTGAAGTTGGCGAAGCCGCACAGGGCGAACGACGCGATGGTGAACGATCGCGGGTCGAGCGTCGCCCTCATCGGGCCGAGCTGCGCGAAGGCGATGAACTCGTTCAGCACCGCCCGCGTCCCGAGCAGGCCGCCGATCGTGCTGCTGTCGTGCCACGACACCCCCATCGCCCAGGCGAACGGCCGGCCGATCCACCCGAGCACGGTCTGGAGGTCGGCGGGGAACCACCGGACGACGCTGTGCACCCAGCCGAAGCCGCCGTTGATGAGGGCGACGATCGCGATGAACGAAATCAGCATCGCGATCACGTTCAGCATCAGATACAGCCCCTCGCCGGTGCCCCGCGATGCCGCGTCCACCACGTTCACGTCCGTCATCGGGATGTCGAGCTTGACGGTGCCGAGCGTCTCGGGCTGCTCGGTCTCGGGCTCCAGCAGCTTGGCCATCATGATCGTGCCCGGCGCCGTCATGATCACGGCCGTGAGCAGGTGGCGCGCCTCGATGCCAAAGGCGATGTACGCCGCCATAATCGCGCCGGAGACGTGCGCCATCCCCGCCGTCATGACCGTCATCAGCTCCGAGCGCGTCATCTTGTTGAGGAACGGCCGGATGGTGAGCGGCGCCTCCGTCTGGCCCATGAAGATCGAGGCCGCGACGTTGAGGCTCTCGGCGCCGCTCGCCTTGAGCAGCTTGTTCATCGCGATCGCCATCGCCTTCACCACGACCTGCATGACGCCGAGGTAGTACAGGATGGCGAACAGGGCGGAGACGAAGATGATCGCCGGGAGGATCTGGAAGGCGAACACGACGCCGATCTTGGAGTGCTGGGCCCCGAGGTCGCCGAACACGAACTCCGACCCCACGTAGGAGAAGCTCAGGATCCGGGTGACGACGGCCCCCAGCCAGCGGAACAGCTCCTGGCCGAACGGCACCCGCAGCACGAAGACCGCGAAGGCGATCTGGAGCCCGAGACCCCAGCCGATCGTCTGCCAGTTGATGGCGCTGCGGTTGCGGCTCAGCGCGTAGCCGACGAGCAGGATCAGGGCCATCCCGAGCAGGCCGGTGAGCCGCATCGGCAGGGACACCGGCGCGGCGGGCGGAGCCTGCGGCGTCGCCAGCGCCGGAGCGCTCGGTGCGGCGGGAGTCGGCGTGCTCTGCGCCGCCGGCGGCTCCTGCGCCACCGCGGCATGGACCGTGTTCCAGACGAACCGGGGCAGCGTGAAGACCGCGAGCGCGCAGGCGAAGGTGATGGCGAAGGACAGGAGGATACGCTTGAGGCTCATCGGGCGTCCTTTCGGTTCCGGATCAGATCAGCCACGGCGCCAGCACCAGGCTCACCACGCTCATCAACTTGATCAGGATGTTCATCGCGGGTCCGCTCGTGTCCTTGAACGGGTCGCCCACGGTGTCGCCGACGACGGCGGCCTTGTGCGGCTCGGAGCCCCGGCCGCCGAACGCGCCGCCCTCGATGTACTTCTTCGCATTGTCCCACGCGCCGCCGGCGTTGGCCATGAACAGCGCCAGCAGGACGCCCGTGAGCGTGGCCCCGGCCAGGAAGCCGCCGAGCCCGGCGACGCCGAGCAGCTTGCCGACGAGCGGCGGCGCGAGCACGGCGACGAGGCCCGGCACGACCATCTGCCGCAGCGCGGCGCGCGTGGCGATGGCCACGCACCGGTCGCTGTCGGGCCGCGCCGTGCCCGCCAGCAGCCCCTTGATCTCGCGGAACTGGCGGCGCACCTCCTCGACCATGTCCTGGGCGGCTCGGCCGACCGCCGTCAGCGTGTGCGAGGCGATGAAGAACGGCACCAGACCCCCGAGGAAGAGCCCGATCACCACCCGGTGGTCCACGAGATTGAGACTGGTGAGCCCCACGGCCGTCGTGTACGCACTGTAGAGCGCGAGGGCGGTGAGCGCCGCGGAGCCGATTGCGAACCCCTTGCCGATGGCCGCAGTGGTGTTCCCGAGCGCGTCGAGCCCGTCGGTGATCGCCCGCACCTCGGGCCCGAGGCCGCTCATCTCGGCGATTCCGCCGGCGTTGTCGGCCACAGGGCCATACGCGTCCACGGACATCGTGATCCCCGTGGTTGCCAGCATCCCGACCGCCGCCACCCCGATCCCGTACAGGCCAGCGGCCGCGTACGCGAGCGCGATGCCGGCGCAGATCACGAGGAGCGGCGCCACGGTCGAGCGCATCCCCACCGCCAGGCCGGCCAGCACGTTGGTGGCCGGGCCAGTCAGCGCGGCCTCCGCGATCCCGCGCACGGGGCCGGCGCCGGTGTAGTACTCCGTGGACCAGCCGATCAGCACCCCGGCCGCCGTGCCCGCCAGCACGGCCCAGAAGGGGCCGAGCGGCGCGACGAGGCGCCCGTCGACCGCGAGGGCGAGCGGCAGGCGCGGGGTCACCAGCCAGGCGGCGAGGAGAAAGAGGGCGGCGGCCACGAGGGTCGCGAGCCGGAGCGCGGCCGCGGGGCCGCGCCGCTCGAGGAACCGTACCGACGCGATCGCCACCAGGCTCGCGGCCAGCCCGCACATCGCGTAGATCACCGGAAGCGCGACCGCGTTGAGGCGGTCCGCGATCCCGGGCAGCGTGGCGCCGATGGCGATCGTGGCGATCACCGCGCCGACGTACGACTCGAAGATGTCGGCGCCCATCCCGGCCACGTCGCCCACGTTGTCCCCGACGTTGTCGGCGATCGTCGCGGGGTTGCGCGGGTCGTCCTCCGGGATGCCGGCCTCGGTCTTGCCCACGAGGTCGGCGCCCACGTCCGCGGCCTTGGTGTAGATGCCCCCGCCCACCCGCGCGAACAGGGCGACGGAGGAGGCCCCCATCGCGAACCCCGTGATGATCTGCGAGAAAGCGCGCCAGGCGGGATCGCTCTCGATCGGGCCGCCCTGCCACCGCAGCCAGAGGATGGCGCCGATCCCCAGGAGGCCCAGGCCGGCCACCGCGAGGCCCATCACCGAGCCGCCGAGGAACGCGAGCGTCAACGCCGGGAAGCGGCCCCGCGCGCGCGCCGCCTCGGCCGTGCGCACGTTGGCCCGCGTCGCCGCGGTCATCCCGAGCAGGCCCGCGAGCACGGAGCACGCGCCGCCGGCCGCGTAGGCGAGGCCGGTCCAGGGGCCGATCAGCCGGGCCAGGAGCGCGGCGACGACCACGACGAATGGCACGAGCGCCGCGTACTCCCGCGTGAGGAAGATCCGGGCGCCCGCCGCGATGCGCTGCGCGACGTCGCGCATCGTCTCCGACCCTGCAGGCTGCCGCTCGATCCACCGGAGGACCAGCGCGGCGGCGAGCAGGCCTGCGGCGCCGGCGGGTGCCGCCCAGAGTGCGAGCAGGGCGCTCACGCTTCCTTCCGCACGCGGCGGTTGAAGCGCGTCATCGCGCGCTCGGCGCCCTCAGCTATCCAGCACTCCACCGCCTCGCACATCGTCGGCATCAGCTCCTCGATGGCAAGCCGCTCGTCCCGCGGCATCCGCTCGAGGACGTGATCGGCGAGGTCGTCCACGTGGTCCGGCTTGGGGCCGACGCCGACCCTGAGGCGGGCGTACTCTCGCGTGCGAATCACCGCCTCTACGCTCTTGAGGCCGTTGTGGCCTCCCGCGCTCCCGTGGGCGCGGATGCGGAAGTAGCCGACCGGGAGCGCCACCTCGTCCACCAGCACGAGGAGGTCCTCCAGCGGGCCGCCGGGCTCGACGGGCGCGAGCCCGGAGAGCGCGCGCCCGGAGTCGTTCATGAACGTCTGGGGTTTGAGGAGATGCACGGCGCCGAATCGCGTCCGGCCGCCGGTCGCCAGGGAAGGGGGCTCGCGCCGGAACTTCGGCAGCTGCCACCGCTCGGCGAGGGCGTCGGCCAGCCAGAACCCGGCGTTGTGCCGCGTGTCGGCGTAGGCTGCGCCGGGATTGCCGAGCCCGACGATGAGCTTCAGAGGGTACTCGCTACTTCTCTTCCTCGGCCTCTTCGTCCTTCGGCTTCCGCTTCCGGATCAGCTCGGGCTCGGCCACCTCCGCCGCTGCTCCCGGAACCGCACCCGGCGCCGCCGCCGCACCCGCTGCGGCAGCAGCCTCGCCCTCCACCGGCACCGCCCCCTCGACCGCTGCCGCCGCCGCCGGAGCCACGACCTCTTCGACCCGCGGCGCCACCACGGTGGCCACCGTCAACGCGGCGTCCATCAGGATCTGCGCCTGCGGGATGCTGAGGTCGGAGATGTGCAGGGACTTGCCGATCGTCAGCGCCGAGACGTCGAGCTCGACGCGCTCCGGAATGTCGTCCGGCAGCACCTCGATCTCGACGTTACGGATTACCTGGTCCAGCGTGCCGCCCTGGTTGCGCACCCCGTCGGGGATGCCGACGCAGTGGATCGGCACGGCGACGCGGATCTTCTGGCCGGCCCGGATCTCGTAGAAGTCCACGTGCACGATGCCGGGCCGGACGGGATGGCGCTGCACCTCGCGGATCAGCGTCTTGACGGGCGTCCCGTCCACTGTCAGCTCCACGATGGTGCTCTCGGGCACGATCTTCTCCAGCAGCCGGCCGAGCGCGACCCCGTCCACCGCGAGCTGGGCCGGCTCGCGGCCCCGGCCGTAGATGACGGCGGGCACCTTGCCGCCGCGACGCATTTCGCGGGCAGCGCCCTTGCCCTTGGAGGTCCGCTTCTCAGCAGCCAGCTGCACCGTCTGCGCCATGGTGATCCTCAGATGAAGCGTGAGACGTGAGGAGAGGTACGTGAGACGGCCAAGTGAGACGTGAGAGGTCGAACGGCGTGAGATGTGAGAGGCACCCTCTCACTCCTCACTTGAACGTCTCACCTCTCACTTTTCCTCACTTCTCACTCCGTTGTGTCAATCGAACAGGCTCGATACCGACTTGTCGCTGTGCGTATTCGCAATCGCCGTCGCGAGCAGGCTGCCCACCGACAGCACCACCATCCGGTCGAACTTCTTGCTCTCCGGCAGGGCGATCGTGTTCGCCACCGCCAGCTCCTCGATCGGCGACGCCTTCAACCGCTCGACCGCCGGGCCCGAGAGGAGCGCATGGGTGGCGCAGCAGTACACCGAGCGCGCGCCGAGCCGCTTCAGCGCGGCGGCCGCCTCCGTCACCGTCCCCGCCGTGTCGATCAGGTCGTCGGGGATGAGACAGTCCTTCCCCTCGACCTCGCCGACCACGTTCACCACCTCGGCGATGTTCGCCGACGGCCGGCGCTTGTCGATGATCGCCAGCGACGCGTTGAGCCGCTTGGCGAAGCCGCGCGCCATCTTGGCCGACCCGACGTCCGGCGCCACCACCACCGGCTCATGCAGCCGCTTCTGCCGGTAGTGCGCCGTCAGCACCGGCGAGGCGTACAGGTGGTCCACCGGGATGTCGAAGAACCCCTGCAGCTGGTGCGAGTGGAAATCCATCGCCAGCACCCGGTCGGCCCCCGCCGAGCTCACCAAGTTCGCCACCAGCTTCGCGCTGATCGCCACCCGCGGCTGGTCCTTGCGGTCCTGCCGCGCGTAGCCGAAGTACGGGATCACCGCCGTGATCCGCGCCGCGCTCGCGCGCCGCGCCGCGTCCATCAGCAGCAGCAGCTCGACCAGGTTCTCGGCCGGCGGGTTCGTCGGCTGGATGATGTAGACGTCCCGCCCGCGTACATTCTCGTCGATCTTGACGAACAACTCGCCGTCGGCGAACCGCCGGATCGTGGTCTGGCACAGCGGCTGCTTCAGGAACGCCGAAATCTCCTCCGCCAGGGGCCGGTTCGCGGTCCCCGCGAGCAGCATGAGCTGACTGCGCCGAAGCGAGACGTCGGCCATAAAAGCCCTCAAAACTAGTCAGACAGTTGCCGGACGGCAAAGGGGGAAGTTGTTACCAGTCAACAGCTACGAGGGGCCAGACGAGTTGCACGTCCTGGCAACTGGCCTGGCCCCTCATGTCTGGCAACTGGCAACCACTTCAGTACTTGCCGTCTGGCAACTGCCCTGCGATCTGGCTTCCGCGAGGTCCTATCTGCCGCGGCGACGGGTCGGCTTTTCGGGTGCCGGCGGCGGCGGCGCGTCGCTCGAGTAGGCCTGGTAGGCGATCTTCCAAGCCCCGTCCGCCTGCTTCGTCGCCACGACCAGGTACTTCAGGGCGACTGGCGCGGGTGGGGCCGGCGCGGCGCCCTTGGGGGGGGCGGGCGGCGCGGGCGGGGTCAAGGCGTAGGTCCCGGCCATGACGGCCAGGTCCTGCCGGCCGAGGAGCTTGCCCACGTTGATGTCGATCATGGGCCGGTTCGGCGAGCCCAATGTGACGTTGAAGTAGTTACGCAGTGCGTCGGCGCCTCTGACGGCTGGCCTGTTCGGCCCTTGGAGCTCAGCGTCGCTGGTGTAGAGCGCCACCACGGCGTCCACCTTGCCGGCGTTCCAGGCGGCGATGTAGTCCGTGCGGACCTTTATGATGGCGGTGGAGTCGGCCGCCGAGAGGGGGACGGGTTTCGACGGCTGGCAGGCGGCCAGCAGGACCAACGCGGTGCCGGAGGCGAGGGAGAGAGCTCGATGCATAGCGACCTCGGAGGGAGGGTAGGTGTGGACAGAGCTAGCGCGTCCCCCTCCCGGCCGCAAGCACGGCAGGCGCCGGCGGGCGGGCGACGACCCGCACCGCGCCCGTGCGGTCCAGCTTCCCCCACCCCTGCCGCTTGCCCTTGATGGCCGTGACCAGCGACTTCCAGAGCACCGCGTACATCATCTGGCGGTAGACGAACCGCTGCCAGAACAGCCACCACAGGTCCCGCGGGTCCTCCCGGTCGAGCCGGTACGCGATGGCGGCGGCGATCAGGTCGACGGCGAAGAAGAGCGCGTACAGGAAGCCCACCACGAGAAGCAGGCGCGTGATCCCGGGCAGCGGCTGCCAATCCGAGACCAACCGGCCCGTCGTGGCCCAGGAATACAGGAAGTCCCCGGCGCTCCAGAGGAGCTTGAGGTCCACCAGCGGGCCCAGGGCCTGGAAGAAGACCTGGAAGAGCCAGACCGCCGGGATCGCCATCCAGCCGAACCATCCGTACCGGAACAGCGCGCCGCGGTGCTTCCAGACGCACTGGAGCGTGCCGTAGGTCCAGCGGAACCGCTGGCGGAAGAACATCCGCAGGGTCGCCGGCGCCTCGGTCCAGCCCACGGTCTCCGGGTCGGCCGTGATGCGCCACCCGGCGCGCCGGAGCCTGTAGGTCAGCTCCATGTCTTCGGCCATGGTGTCGCGCAGGTAAGCGCCCACCGCGACGACCGCGCTCTTGCGCCACGCCCCGACCGCGCCGGGCACCACGGTCATCGCGTTGAGGTAGGCGTAGGCGCGGCGGTCGAGGTTCTGGCTGGTGATGTATTCGAGGGACTGCCAGCGGGTGAGGATGTTGACGCGGTTCCCGACCTTCACGTTGCCCGCGACGGCGCCGATCTTCGGGTCGGCGAAGTGCCGGACGATGAGGGCGATGCCGTGCGGGGCGATCTGCGTGTCGGCGTCGAAGCACACCAGGATCTCGCCGCGCGCCTCCTCGAGGCCGCGGTTCAGCGCCGCCGCCTTGCCCGCGTTGGCCTGGCGGATCAGGCGGACGCGCGCGTCGCCGGCGAACTGCGCCGTCACCTCCTCGCCGGTGCCGTCGGTCGAGCCGTCGTCCACGACCACGATCTCGAGGACCGGGTAGTCGTTGGCGAGCACGCTGCGGATCGTCTGGGCGATCACCGGCTGCTCGTTGAAGGCCGCGATGAGGACGGTGACCGACGGCCGGTACGCCGGATCGAAGCTGGCGCGTTTCGTGTGGCGCCGGGCGACGAGCGCCACCGAGATGACGAAGGCGACGCGCAGCACCGCGAGCGCGATGGCCGCGAGGAACGTGATGCTGAGGACGGTCTCGACGGTGAAGACCGTGTCGAAGCTGAGCCGGTCGAGCCCCACCAGGAGCTGGTCCCGCGCGCGTACCGGCGGCATGAGGACGTCGTCCGTGGTGCCGAGCAGCTGGGCCAGCGTCACGAACTGGTAGCCTTTCCGCTCCAGCCGCGGCACCACCGTCGCCAGCGCAGCGACGGTCAGGTCGCGCTTGCCGCCGGCGCTGTGCAGCAGGATGACGTTCCCCTTCGTCGTGTCCGCCTGCTGGATGATGTCGTTGACGATGTCGTCCGCAGTGCGCGGCACCTGCTCGCCGAGGCTGTCGGTCTTGTAGATGTTCCAGTCCTGCGGGTCGATCAGCTCGCCCACCGTGATGTAGCCCAGAGCCGAGGCCTGGACGATGGGGTCGGTCTCCGCGTTGGTCTGGGCTTCCTCGTCGGCGTTGTACGGGAAGCGGAACAGGATCGTGGAGCGGCCGAGCACGGCCTGGAGCGCGCGCTGCGCCGTGTTGTACTCGAGGATCGCCCGGCGGTGGCTCACAGTCGCCATGTTCGGATGCGTGAAGGTGTGGCTGCCGATCTCGTGCCCCTCGCGGAGGATGCGCCGCGCCACCTCGGGGTACTTCTCGACCATCTGCCCGACGAGGAAGAAGGTGCCGGGCACGCCCAGGTCTTTCAGCTCGTCGAGGATCTCGGGCGTGTACACGTCGTCGGGCCCGTCGTCGAACGTCAGCACCAGCTTCTTGGGCTGGTAGCCGGAGTGCCGGATGACGTACGGCATCGGGAAGCTGACGTACTCCTCGTCGGTCACGAGGCCTGTCGTCGAGTCCGCCTCGGTCGTGCGCCGGCCCCCGTGCGGCGCGGACACGACCTCGAGCACGTCGCCGTCCCCCGTGTTCACCGGCGCGTAGGGGGTCGGTACCGTGTCGAGCACCGCGGACGGCGGGAGCGAGTCGGGGAGGCGGCGGTCGTAGAAGCTCCACACCGCCGGGTCCTCCGACCCGAGGACCCAGAGCACGGAGCCCTTCACGCCAGCGCGGTGCGCGAGCAGGAGGTCGTTGTAGACCGTGACCGCGTCCAGCATCCAGACCTCGTGTCCGTGCGACGCCGCGTCCTCATACGTGAACGTCGGGTTCAGCGCCTGGGCGTCGAAATCCAGGACCTGCTTCGGGTCCTCCTCCGGCCGGTTGTCCCGCGCCGTGAACATCGCGTCCTCGAAGCTGAGGCGTCGCGCCGCGGAGCCGTCGCGCCGCCAGTCGAGCCCGTAATTCGCGATGCCCACCACCGCCTTGTCCGTGGGGATTTTGGCCAGCGTCCGCGTGAGGACGCTGTCGTACCACCCGACCGCAGAGATGGGGCCGGGCGCGCCCGCCTGACTGTGCTGGTTGTACGCCATCAGGACGACGAAGTCGGCCAGCTCCGCGAGCCGTGCCACCGGCACGTCGCTCCTGCCGACCTCGATGTCCACGCTCAGCTGGAGGCCGGCGGGATGCAGCGCGTCCTTGAGCCGCGAGACGAATGCGGGCAGGCGCCGGTAGTCGGCGTCCTCCAGGTTCTCGAAGTCGAGATTGAGGCCCTGGAAGTCCTGCTGCCGCAGCCAGTCCGCGACGGCCCTCGCCACCGCTTCCTGCCGGGCGGGCGAGACCAGCAGCTCGTGGGCGCGCAGCGAGTCGAACCGCCCGGCCTCGGCGTTGTTGAAGACCGGCTGGATGTCCACGTGGTGGTCGCGCGCCACGTCCACCACGTGCCGGTTCATCAGGTTGACGTTCGGGTCCCAGTCCTTGAAGTCGAGCGCGCCGCCCGTGCGGCTCAGGTGGAGCCACTCGGGGAAGAGATCCGTGAGGTGGCTGGCGTTGAGATTGAGCGCCTCGACGCCGCCCTTCTGCCACACGACGTAGAACGCGCCGATGATCGTGTCGGGCGGTTGGGTCGGCGCGGCCGGGGCGGCCCGCGCGGCGCGCGCGGCCCGGCTGGCGGCGATGTCCTTGAACAGCAGGTTCCGTGAGCGCCTGAGGAGCTGACGGCTCAGCCGCTGCTGCCGGGGGGGCAGGAGCGCCTGCCCGGCGCGCCGCAGCTGGTGCGCCGGATTCGTCATCCCGGGGAGCCGCGGGAAGAACGGCACGGCCAGGAGGCTCACGACGAAGACGGTCGTGACCACGGCGAGCGCCAGCCCCGCCACCGTCGTGGAGCGGTTCACCACCCGCCGGCGCTTGCCGGTGGGATCGAAGAAGACCGGTTGGGTCACTGCAGGGAATACTACGAAAACTGCCCAGCGTTCCGCGAGTTAGGCTACCAGCCGAGGTGCATGAGGACGATGCCCAGGGTCGCGATGAGGGCGCCGGCGGCGGCGTCCCCGTAGTGGTCGAGCCAGCGGGAGCGCAGGGCCGTCGCCCCGGCCCACGCCGCACGGACCAGCACGGCCATGGTCGCGATGGTGGCAGCCTCGTAGACCAGGGCGACCGCCGCGACGGCGAGCACCCCGAACGGCGCCGCGGCAATGACGAGCGGAATCACCGCCACGCACGGGTCGGCGCTGAAGAGCAGGAACAGCGTCCACGGGGTCATGCTCGCGGCGTCGTGCACGTGATCGTAGTGCGCGTGCACGTGGCCGTGGAGCCGCGCGCCCGCGGCCCGCCGCAGCCCCCACAGCCCGTAGGCGAGGCCGAAAGCAATCAGCAGCAGGCCGCCCCAGGACTCGAGCCGGTGCCCGAAGGCGGAGACCAGCTCGAGGCCGAACAGCAAGGCCACGACGCCGAGGGCCACCGATGTCGTGACGTGGCCGAAACCGCAGAGCATCGTGACGCGGACGGTGCGCCCCGCCGACCACCGCTGGGCCCGCGCGAGGGCGGCGAACGGCACCCAGTGGTCTGGCGCCAGCGTGTGCAGCGAGCCTACCGTCGCCGCCGTGACGGCGATGGCGGCCAGCGCGCCGAACGATCCCGGGACGGCCATACGCCCCCGAGCCTTGCAACTCCCGTTCCACAGTGCGCAGATTGAGGGCCCTTGTCACTCCATCGCCACGTCCATCGCGAGCCCTGCGCATGACGGTCCAGTTGACGCCCGTTGCCGACCGCCGCTCCCTGAAGCAGTTCATCTTCCTGCCCGAGCAGCTGCATCGCGACCATCCGAAGTGGATGCCGCCGATCTACATGGACGAGTGGAAGTACTACGATCCGAAGAAGAACAAGGCCTTCCGCTACTGCGACGCCACGATGGCCCTGGCGTGGAAGGACGGACGCCTGGTCGGCCGCGTGATGGGGATCGTCAATCGCCGCCACAACGAGATGATGAAGGAAGCCGCGGCGCGGTTCGCCTGCCTCGAGTCCACGGACGACCGCGAGGTGGTGCACGCGCTGCTCCGGCACGTCGAGGACTGGGCGCGCGAACGCCGGATGACCAGGATCATCGGCCCGTTCGGCTTCAACGATCAGGACCCCGAAGGGTTCCTGGTCGAGGGGTTCGAGCACGAGCCGACGATCGTCACCTACTACAACTTCCCGTACCTGATCGGGCTGCTCGAAGCCGAGGGCTACGGGAAGGAAATCGACTACGTGGTCTACCGGCTGCCGGTGCCGGCCAAGGTCCCGGAGTTCATCGAGAAGGTTGCCGAGCGGGCGGAGAAGAAGAACGGCGTCCGCCTGCTGGAGTTCACGAAGAAGAGCGAGCTCAAGCCGTACATCAGGCCGATCCTGGGGCTGATGAACGAGACGTTCGTCGGGATCTACGGTTACTCACCCCTCGACCACGAAGAGATGGAAGGACTGGCGAAGCAGTACCTGCCGCTCCTCGATCCGCGGTTCGTCAAGGCGGCCCTGAAGGGCGAGGAAGTGGTCGGCTTCTTCATCGCCATCCCCAATCTCTATGAGGGCATCGTCAAGGCGCGCGGCCGCCTCTTCCCGTTCGGGTTCGTCCACATCCTGCGCGCGATGAAGACGGCGAAGCAACTCGACCTCCTCCTGGGCGGCGTCAAGGAGGAGTACCGCGGCCGCGGTGTGGACATGGTGATGGGGGCGGCGATGCTCCGGTCCGCGGCGGCCGCCGGCCACGAGGTGATGGACAGCCACCACGAGCTGGAGACCAACACCAAGGTGCGCGCGGAGATGGAGCGGGGCGGGGGTGTGATCTACAAGCGCTACCGCATCTTCCAGAAGGCGCTCTGAGCGCCGGCCGGCCCGGCGCATCCCCGTCTAGTTCGGCCTCCGCTTCAGCGTCACCTGGCCGACGTCCGTCAACCGGCCGCTCGCAATCCGAATCACGGTGTCCAGCGTCGCGTAGCCGGGGGCTTCGACGCGAAGTCGGTGCTGACCCGCGGGCACCGCGATGCCCGGCAGGATGCCCGTGCCCGCGCTCTGCCCGTCGAGTGTTATGGATGCGGTCAGCGGCATGGTGTAGAGCCGCAGCGTGCCGGTGCCGGCCGCCAGCGGGTTGAACGGCTGCCCGAGCGCAGAGGGGCTTGCTGCAGCGGGCGGCGGCGTGATCTGTCCGGGGGCCGCGCGGCGCGTCGTGCGCTCGGCGAGGCCCGGCTCCCTCGGCGCTACCGGCACGCGCGCCGCAGGCACCGGCTGCTGCGCTGGTGCGCTCTTGTGTCCCCCCCCCAGCCACCACACCCCGGTGATCCCGGCCAGCACGGCGAGCGCCAGCACTCCGCTGAGGAAGCGCCGCCGCTTGGAGGCGCGCACGCGCGCGGCCGAAGGGGGCAGCCGTGGCGGCGCCGCGAGATGGCCCGGCGCGCCGGCCAGATCGGGCGTCACCGCGAGGCTGGCGAAGTGGCTGGTGTCGAGCGGCGGGAGCGAGCCGGTCCGCACTTTGGGCACCGTCCCGCCGCGGGCGAGTTGGCGCAGCATCTCGCGGGACTCCGAGCGCTCGGCGTCGCTCGAGGGGATGGCTTCGACTGCGGCGAGCATCTCCCGCGTGGACGCGAAGCGCTCCGCCGCGTGCTTCCTGAGGGCGCGCTCCAGCACCTGCACCAGCCCCGCGGGCAGTCCCTCGCGCACCGAGCGCACGTCGGGGGGCGGCGTGAAGTAGTGGTGCTGGAGGATGGTCATCAGGCTGTCGGCGTCGAACGGCACCTGGCCGGTGACCATCTGGAAGGTGAGGATCCCCAGCGCGTACTGGTCGCTCTGCGGCCCCACCGTGCCGCCCCACCCCTGCTCGGGGCTCATGTAGTACGGCGTGCCCATCATCGCCCCGGCCGCGGTGAGCGTCTTCTCCTGGCCGGCGCGCGCGATCCCGAAGTCGGAAATCATCACGCGGCCGTCGCGGTCCACGAGGATGTTGCCGCCCTTGATGTCGCGGTGGACGATCCCGCGGTCGTGGGCGAAGGCGAGCGCGCTGGTGGCGCTCCGCAGGATGGCGAGGATGACCTGAAGGGGCAGGGCGCCCTGGGTCTCGATGATCGCGTCGAGGGCGCGGCCCTCCACGAGCTTCATCGCGAAGTAGTAGGTGCCGGCCACCTTGCCGACGCGGTAGATGGGGATGATGCTGGGGTGGTCGAGCGCGGCCGCCAGGCGCGCCTCGCGCCGGAACCGCTCGGCTGCGGCGCCCCGGCCGAGGCCGGGCGGCAGCACCTTCAGCGCGACCGGGCGCCCCAGCTCGATCTCCACGGCCTTGAAGACCACGCCCATCCCGCCGCGGCCGAGCTCCCGCTCGACCTCGTACTCATCCCCCAGCTCGTGGCGCAGCTGGGCCAGCAGCGCGTCGCGCTCCGCGACGTCCTCCGTCGCGATCGCCAGCGTCTTCGCCACGGGGTCCGTCACCGGTGAGCCGCACCGCGCGCACGCCGCGGCGCCGGCTGGCACGGCGGTGCCGCACCGCGGGCACGTCATCATCGCGGTCCGCTCCAGGTGCGGCGGAGGGGGTGCGCCTCCGTGTTGAAGATGATTGCGTCGAAGTCCAGCGTCGCCGGAGACGAGAACAGCAGGTAGGCGTACTTCAGTGTCTCCGCCAGGAAGAAGCTCTCCATCGCGTCGCGGCGCTCCTTCGTCACTACGCTGCTCAGCGCCGTGAAGCCGACGTCGGACCGCGTGTAGTGCAGGAGGCTGTCCACCATCACCCGCCCCATGTCGCGGTACCGCCGGTCACCCGTGATCCGGTAGAGGTAGTAGGCGGACTCGAGCGCCTCCGGGCGCAGCCGGTACCCGGCCTCCACCGGCCGCATCGTGAAGTAGTCGAGCACCTCGGGCTCGATCCCGAACGCCGTCCACATCCGGTACACGGAGCCCATCAGGCGGGCCGCGTGCGGGATGTCGCCGCTCCTGGCCAGGACGGCGGGGAAGTAGGCGTCGAGCGCGCCGAAGTAGGGCGCGGTCCGCTCCCCCGTGTCCATGTCGGCGTGCCCATACCAGAGACCGGCCCGCTCGTCCGCCAGGTAACGGTTCACGGCCGCGATGCTCGCGTCCCACATCCGCTTGAAGTCCGGGTCCCGGAAGAGCAGCCACGCCTTGAGCAGGTACTCGTAGTAGGAGTCGATCCCGCCGGAGACGTGGCTGTCCTTGTCCCCCCACGCTCCCGTCTCGACGTCGATCGTGCTGCCCACCAGCCCGATGTGCGAGCGCCGCTCGAACAGCGCCGTGACCGCGCGCTTGGCGGCGTCGTAGTAGCGCGCGTCGCCGGTGAGCTTGCTCAGCGTCCCGAACTCGAGGGTCAGGGTGCCGATCTCCGCCGGATTGCTCACCGGCCCCGTGACGGCGCCGGTCCGGAGGTTCACGAACCGGTAGGGCATTCCGGTCCGCGAGGCGAAGGCCGGCAGGAGCCGGTTGCCCAGGTCCCGCGCCAGAGCGAGGAAACGCGGGTCGCGGTCCATCTGGTAGGCGCTCAGCAGCCCGCCCAGCTCGCGGATGGTCACCTCGAAGACCTGCACCTTGAAGTCGCGGTCGAAGCTGAGGCTGTCGAGGATGAGCTGCTTGGCCCGCGCCGCCTGGGCCGTGAGGCCCATCAGCCGCATCGTGTCGAAGGCGTCCAGCGGCGTCATCTCGAGGGAGGCGGGATACCAGTCGCGCCAGCCGTGGGAGAGCGGCCGGAGCTGGTCGTGGCCCCACGCGTACTGGACGTAGCCGTCCCACGCGTGGAGGAAGGCCTCGCGGATCAGCCCCGCCTCCTGGGCGCCCGTGCGCTCCTGGGCGGCGAGCGTGCCGGCGCTCGCCGCGAGCAACGCCAAGGCGAGGGCGGCGGCGCGCCGCCCCTGGGGCCGTACGAGAATGGCCATTGCCCGGCCAAGATTGCCCCGCCCGGCGCCATGGCGCTAGGGCGGCGCGCTCAGGAGTTCAGCTTTGCCGCCGGGCGGGCCGCGTCAGCGGTGCGCGGCCGGGGGGGTGAGGGTCTCGAGGAGCCTGGCGACGTCGGGATGCCCGCGATCGAGCGCGAGGTCGGCTGGGGTCTTGCCATCGTCCATCCGCGCGTCGGTCCTGGCACCGGACTCGACGAGGAACCGCACCAGCTCGGTGTTGCCTCGCGAGGCCGCCACGTGCAGCGGCGTGTAGTTGAGCGCCGCCGCCGCGTTGACGTCCGCGCCGTGGGCCACGAGGGCCCGGACGATCGCCGCGTCGCACGCGCCCGCCAGCGCCGCGTGCAGAGGCTCGTTCTTCTCCGCGCCGCCCGAGATCGCGCTCAGCGACGCGCCGCGCGCCAGCAGCAGCTCGGCAACCTCGCGCCGCCCGAAGAAGCCCGCCAGGTGGAGGGGAGTCCATCCGTCGCCGCTCCGGGCGTTGGTCCGCGCCGGATGCTCGTCCAGCAGCTTCTTCAGGTCGTCCAGGGCGCCGAGGGCCGCCGCTTCGCAGCTGTCCGGCGTCACCCGGCTTCGGAGCAGCTCCACGATCTCCGGCGCGCCGACGTAGCTCGCGAGGAGCACCGCGCTGGGCCCCGTGCGCGGCCGCGCGGCAGCCAGGTCGGGCGCGGCGGCGAGGATCTCGCGCACCCGCGCGGCGTTCTTCTCCCGGATGGCGGTCTGGAGGTCGGTGAAGGTCGGCATGGCTGGCTCCCGGTCTCGGCGTTTCCGTCGGCGTCCTTGCGCGCCCGGGAGCCCGTCTGCCTGACGGCGCTGCGCCTGGAGCGTGGACTCGAGCCGCCGGACCCGCCCACCTCAGCTCTGGGACAGGATGCGCTCCAGGCGACTCGCGTAGGCTTGGGCTTCCGCGTCCGCAGTGACCAGTTCGATCTCGGCGGGGCCGCTCGCACCCAGGTTCAGCTCCACTGCCCGCGCGATCTGCTCCTGCTCGAAGATCTTGCGGCCCATGATGGCGTCGTTCGACCCCAGCTCCTTCAACACGGCGAGACCCACCGCGTCCACCGCCACGCGATCGTCGCCGGCGATCACGACGTTGCCGGTCTTCAGCGTGCCGCTCGACGGACCGCCGTCGGTGAACGCGCTTACGCCGTCCAGCACGATGAGGTGGGGGCGATAGCCGGTGTTGAGCTCGGCGATCATGCGCCGCATGTCCGGCGAGCGGTGCATCGTGCCGCGGATCCGCTTGGGGCTCAGGCCCACCGACAGCTTCAGCGACATGCTGAACACGCCGCCAAAGCCGTGCGTCTTGAGGCAGCAAGTGGAGACCGTGTACTCCGAATCCACGACCAGCCGCGGGAGGGAGAACCCGTCAGGCCAGTGCGTGGTCCCCTTGGCGAACGTCACCCAGTCCGCGTCCGGGATCTCCTCGTAGTTCACGACGTCGAACCCCGCGGTCCGCGCCAGGTCGAAGATCCCCTTCTTCTCCATCACGCCGCGCGTCTGCGGTGGGCCGCTCGACTCGCCGACCGTCACGCTGCGCGCGCCTCGCTCGTGAAGCTCCGTGACCAGCTGGCTGAGCGTGTCGTTGTGGGTCGAGCCCGGCGTGTCGTCGGCGCTGTTGAAATTGGGCTTGATCACCACCCGCTTCCCGGCGATCCCCGCCGGATCGAACAGCTTGAGGACGTCCGCGACGCCGCGCTTGCGATCTGCCGTGCGCACCAGCGCCACGCGGCTCTTCGGTGCGGCGCGGCCGGCCGCGTGCAGGCCTCGCAGGTGCGCGATGGGCAGCAGCGCGACTCCGGCCGCGGTGGCGCGGACGAAGTCGCGGCGATCTAGCGAGCCAGGGCAGTGTCTCATGGACAGCCACGATATGGTGCGCGGCCGCGGCGCACCAGCGTGACGTTCCCGACCGCGATTGCGGGAATTAGGCGCGACGCAGGGTCCTCGGGAGGAGTCTCCCGGTCCTCCGCATGTACTGCCGATATGTGTCTCCGAACTGCTGCACCATCAGGCGCTCCTCAAGCGGGATGCGCCCCGCGAACTGGCAGCCGTGCAGGGCGAGCCAGCTGCCACCGACGAGCCAGTTCGCGGACAGCAGCAACGCCGACGCGCTGGCCATCAATCCGGCCGTGTACATCGGGTGCCGCACCCAGCGGTAGGGTCCGCCGACCACCAATGCGTGCTCCTTGAGGACCTGCACTCGACCGCTCCAGCTCCGCCCGAGCGTCGCGTGGGACCACTCGAGCAGGGCGAACGCGGCGAACGCGAGCACCAGTCCCGCCCAGCGGAGCCATGCCGGGAGCGGCCACGACGCCCAGCGGATCCGCTCGGGCGCGACGACATACACGGTGTTGGCGACAAGCGTAAGGACCGCGAGCAACAGCCCGAGAGCGGCGCCGGGCTCCGGGGGCTGCTGTGCGATCGAGCCGGAGGCGTGGCGCACCTTGCGGAAGTAATACGCGCGATGGGCGAAGTAGCTGACGAGGACCAGGGCCGGCAGGAATCGCAACGCCACGGTGTCCATTAGGGCTCGATGCGTCTAGGGCTCGATGCGTCGGTCGAGTTGGCCCCGATGGATTCGAACCATCATTACCGGATCCAAAGTCGCACCCGCAGCGGGGCTGCTTACAGGAACTCCTGCGTCTACAAGATGTTCGGCGCTGGGCCTGCCGCGCTACTGTGCGGGGCGACGGGGAATTCCGCTGAGAAACTGGACCAGAAACTGGACCAGTGCCGGCGCGAATCGTCAACGACATCGGCACGAAGCGGAGGTCTGTGCGCCCGAGCTACCCAACTGGCGTAAGCTAGTGTAGTGTCGCCAAAGTCGCTTGGGCTTTGCGGACCTTGGCGAGAATGTGGGTGACGCGGGCCGTCCAGACGAACGGGGTCGGGGCGACGTTGCGGCGGTCGATATAGGCGAGGATCGCCG
>JBEKVZ010000010.1:0-123532 GCA_049513575.1 Gemmatimonadales bacterium | reverse complement strand
GCGCCAGGCGCTCGAGCCGGGCGCGGTCGCCCCGGCGCAGCGCCACCACACGGATGGGGAGCGGCATGGCCGCCAAGATACCGCCGGCCTCGTCATTATGCAAGACACTTTAGCGACACTACACTAGGAGACGGCAACCCCATCGCCCCGCTGAAGACCCGACCCAGCCGCACGCGCACGCATCGCGTGCGCGCGCGGGCCCGGCCGCAACCGTATGCGGCCTCGCGCAGCCAGCCGCCGAGGGCGAGGAGGGGGCCCCGGTGGAGCGGTCCACCCCGGTACGCACTTGACCTACGCACCTACGCCTGCGGTCATGCGGATTCCGGCAGCCCGGCGGCTCCGACGGGGCCCCCCTTTGCGGCAGGTACCATCCGGGCCGGTGATGGGGCCCCGGTGGAACGATCCACCCCGGGGGCGGGCCTGCGGCGCGAGCGCCTGGCTGTCTGCCCGAGCGCGATGGCGCGTGAGGCCCGGAGTTCCGTTTCGGGTTCGTGCGGCCCCACGCCGTACCTCGTACAAACGGCTCCCTAACGCTAAAGGGCTACCGTGTGCATGGTAGGCGGCTGGCGGGCGGGTCGCCCACCGCTGAGGCGCTTTCCTTGGGAATTGCCCTGGCAGGCTTCCCGCCCGAGGCAAGATCGACGCTCTTACAATCGTGAGGTCCTCGTGCAACGACATTTTGCGCGGTCACATCTATCTGCCGTGTCCCTATGCCTCTTGGTGTTGGGCTGCGTAAGCGCTACGCCAACGGTATACAGCCCCGCTCCGATGAGAGGGGTTCGCTCGTGGGACATTGGGTTTGCCTATGAGTCAGGAGCCTCGGCGGAGACCCGAGATACTTCAGGACTGCGCGAAACCACCATTGTGCACGGCGGCCAGGCCATTCGCGATCTTCAGCTTCGCGACGACGTCTTCTTCATTCTGCGGGACAAGTATCACGTGCCCGTCACCAAGACAGGCGCTGCAACGGACGGTGCGATAAGGATGGTCGCGGTGCACTACACCTTCGGGGGGTTCATGTCCTTGGATGTTCGGTTTGAAGACCGTCAAGGGCGGGTGTTGGCTCGGCTCCAGATCAGGAATTCAGATCGGAACTGTTGTTTCAAGAACGACGACAAGTTCGCAACCTATGCGGCGGACAAGATTGCTGAACTTCTTGCTTCGATAGTAACCAAGTAGGCCGCCCTTCGACTGAGACGCGCCAGGGCGCGTGGAGCCTGGCCGCAGCAAAGCTCGGGAGGGGTCATTGCGCGCGGCAATAGGGAGTGGCTTGAGCCGGTCACGCCCGAGGTCCGTGACGAGCTGGAGCGGTTCAGGCGCGAGCGCCCTGGCCTTGGCGACGGCTTGCTGTTCCCTGCGCCTGGAGTGCACGACGTGCCACTGAGCCGGGGTGTAGCGACGACCTGGTTGCGGCAGGCCGAGAAGCTCGCCGAGTTGAAACCGCTCCCTGGAGGGGCTTGGCACCCGTTCCGCCGCCGCTGGGCGACCGAGCGGACACACCTACCGGCCAAGGATGTCGCGGCTGTCGGTGGGTGGGTGGATACGACGACGCTTGAGAAGTGTTACCAAGTGGCGGACGCAGAAACGATGGGGCGCGTTGTGATGGAGCCGCGGCACCTGCGACGCCGCGCGTGACCTCAGCTGTTTGGCTTAGGGCGCGGGTTTGAGGCCTGCGGAATTGCCAAAGAAACTCTCTGAGGGGGGCTCGTAATCGAGTACAGGCCAGTAAACACGGTCGGGGCTCCAAGGTGTACCACCAACCTGACAGGTTCGGCCGTTTGAGGGTACTCAAAAGGCGATCCCCTGAACGTCCCCGGCTGGCTCTGGACGGTCCCTGCGATCACGGGCGGAGAAGTAAGTGCCATTGGCTCTAAGGTACGCGTGTTGCCTTCCCTCCGCCACTTTGAGATGTCCCCTTGGTCTTCGATCTTGGCTTACTCTTGGCCTTCGCTGCAGGCTTCGGTATCCGGACGCGCCTCCAGCACGATTCTTTATCTACGGAAGCCAACTGCACCTCCCCGCCAGCCACCCTCGTCGCGGACAGAGTGCCAGATGATCGAAACTCGCTGGCGAGGCGCGGGCTCTCGACCAGAGCATTGACCAGAGAGTACTGAACCTCAAGACCAGGCTGGCCGAGCGCCTGCGCCGCGTTCTGTGCGACTTGATTCCACAACTGGGTTGCCAGCTGGGGTGGTGCATTGGGAGGGAGAGTTAGGGGTGCCTTCGCCTGAAGCACTCCGCCTCCACCGTTAGCGATGAAGTGATGCAGCGGGTTGAAAGGCTCCCGCAATTGCATGTAGCTCTCAATTGCGATGTAGGCATCCCAAATAGCCGCTTCAAGCTCAAGGTCATCTTCGGCGATCGACAGATGCAGCTCTCGCGCGCGCGACCGAGAAACGGCATCACCATGCGCGAAGAAACTCTTGTTGAGTGCTTCCGCGATGACGCGGGCCCGCCCCCTTTCCTCTGCGCCCTTCATGTGCATCTGAAGAAGGCGCTCGCCGACGTCGGTCGAAAGCTCGCTCGCGCGCTTGGCACCCCCGACACTCACCGGATCAACAACTGAGAACAGCTTCTCGACTATGGCGGACAGATACGACTGCTCCGTGAGGCCCACCTCTTCGGAAAGAAAGCGCAGAAAAGCGCCGACGTCCTCGAAAGAAAACTGGCGGTAGCTCCCATCGGGCATCCTAATGGCGATCTGAGGGTCGATGGGACCGAGAGACGCGTTGGGATGCATCACTATCTCATCAGCGCCAAGGGCGAAGATTGTCGCTGCGCTGAAAGCCATGTACGGAACCAGAACCGCAACCGATTGGATGCGTTCCCTCAGCACAGACATCAGCTTCCAGGCCGCGAGAGCGTCTCCTCCGGTGCTGTGGATCAGGATGTCCACGGCCCTGGAATCGCTAATCGCATCCACTTGGTCGATGAACTCTCGGACCGCGTCCCCCGCCATCATCGCCGGGACCCCAGCGCGCGTACTGGTGGCGTACACGATTAGCGGTCGCTGACGCAGACCTTCGATCTTTCTGTAGCTCTTGACTCGAGCAGATATGTCCACCGGGCCGCCTGGAGCGTTGGCGAGGTAACTGTACCGCTCGCGAGCGGATTAGGCAAAGCAGTCGGCGGGGGGAGATGGACAGCTCACGCCGGAACCGACCGAAACTGGTCCAGAAACTGGACCAGCCGTGAGCTAAGTCCAATTGGCCCCGATGGATTCGAACCATCATTACCGGATCCAAAGTCCGGAGTCCTGCCCTTGGACGAGGGGCCAGCAGGTTGCAGCGCACTAACTTAGCGAGTCGGCCGCCTGACCGGCAGACGGCTCACAATCCGACGCGCGGCGCGGCGATCCGGTCGCACACGCGCGCCGGGCGCGCTGCATAGCCGCAGAACGAGCGAGAAAGGTCCTTCGAGCCGGTCGGCGACTGTCGCGCGCCCCGGTTCAGGGTAGTTCGCGGCGCAGGAGTTCGAGCACGCGGGCGTAGGCGTCGCGCGCCGCGCGCACTTCGTAGCTGGGGCGCGTGTCGTTGAAGAAGGCGTGCTGCGCCCCTTCGTAGACGTGACACTCGAAGCGCTTGCCCGCCGCGCGCATGGCCTCTGCGAACGCCGGCACGCCGTCGGTGACACGCCGGTCAAGCGCGCCGTAGAAGCCGGCGACCGGGCACCGGATGTTGGGGATGAGTGACGCGGCGGGTCCGCCCCCGTAGAAGATCGCCGCCGCCGCCAGCTCCGGGTCGTGGCACGCCAGGAGCCCGGCGAGGCTGCCTCCCATGCAGAAGCCCACGGCGCCCACCTTCCGCCCGCGCGAGGGCGGAAACTCGCCTCGCAGGAACGCGGTGGCCGCGACGAGCTTCGGCACGTACGCGTCGAGATTCCGACCCCCCGACGACAGCCCGGCGAAGAGCGTCGCCATCGTCTCGCGGAGGCGGGCGGCCTCGTCGACCGACCGCTTCGCTAGCTCCACCTCGCGCGCCTTCGGGTCCATCATCATGGCCCCGGCGGAGGCGGGCGGGAGCTGGTTGAGGAACCCCTGCAGCTCGGCCACGCGCTCGCGCGCGAGGGGCGCGGGCCGCGCCCCGGTGGAGGCGTAGAGGTCGGGCGCGAGCGCCACGTACCCGGCGAGCGCGAAGCGCCGCGTTGCGTCCTCGATGTGCGCGTCCAGGCCCCAGATCTCCTGGATCACGACGACCGCCGGCAGCGGCGTCGCCGCGCGCGCGGGCCACGCCGCGTAGGCGCCGTGCTCCCTGCTGGGGCCGTAGTTGACGTATTCGGTGACCAGGCTCATCGGTTTCTCTCCTTCCAGACTTCGTGTCCCCCACGGGCGACCAGACGCCGCCGTCTAGCGGACAGGGCGGGGCGGCGGGGGCGGGTCCTCGGTCAGTCGGAACGGAGCAGTGAGCTCGTCGAGGTGAGCCTTGAGGTCGGGCGGCAGGGGGCCCGCGTCTGCGGCGGCGAGGCTGTCGGCGAGCTGTTCAGGCCGGCTCGCCCCGACGATCGGCGCCGTGACGGCCGGGTGGGAGAGGACCCAGCGCACCGCGAGCGTCGCCAGGCTGAGGCCGGCCTGCGCGGCAAGGTCGCGCAGGTGTTCGACGGTGTCGAACTCGCGCCGGTGCCAGTAGCGCGCTTGATACAGGGCCCCCGCCCACCCGAGCGTGAAGCGCGAGCCTCCCGGGGGCGGCGCGGAGCGATCGTGCTTGCCGCTCAGGAACCCGCCCGCCAGAGGGTTGTACGGGATGACGGCGATGCGCTCCTCCTCGCAGAGCGGGAAGAGATCGCGCTCGAAAGCACGGAACAGCAGGTTGTAGCGCGGCTGCACCGAGTCGAGTCGAGCGAGGTGCTCGCGCTCGGCGATGCCGAGCGCGCGTGCGACCTTGTACGCCGGCCAATTGGAAACGCCGACGTAACGGGCCTTCCCCTGGCGCACGATCGTGTCGAGCGCCTCGAGCGCCTCGTCGAGCGGGGTGCGTGGATCGTAGCTGTGCAGCTGGTAGAGGTCGACGTAGTCCGTCCGAAGGCGCCGCAGCGAGCCCTCGATCGCGCCCAAGACGTGCTTGCGCGACATCCCCGCGTCCCACGGCTTCGGTCCCATGACGCCCACACACTTCGTGGCGATGATGAACTCTCTCCGCTTCCCCTCCAGCCACGCGCCGAGGATCTCCTCAGTGCGGCCCGCGGTCGTGTAGTCGCCACCGAGCGGGTAGACATCTGCGCTATCGAGGAAATCGATGCCGCCCGCCGCCGCGGCGTCGAGGATCGCGTTGCTCTGCGCCGCGTCGCACTGGAGCCCGAACGTCATCGTCCCCAGGCAGAGGCGCGAGACCTGCAGGCCGGTGCGGCCGAATCTCACATGGTCCATGAACTTCCTCCGAGGCGACCAGGGTCAGACGCTCAAGATCCTCCTGCGCAGCGCCTCGTCCGGTCGAGCGGCGATACGAGCAACGTGCTTCGGCTTCAGGAAGACGGGCCCGCCGAGGGCCGCAGACCCCAGCCAGATGCCTGCCGCCTTCTCGGCCATCAACATGGCGGCCAATACACCGTCAGGAGTGCGACCAAGCGTGATGAGGCCGTGATTCTCGAGCAGCACGACCCGCGGCGGGCGTCCGTGCTTGGCGATGAACGCCTCGGTCTTCCGGCGAACCGCGCGCGCGAGCCGCAGGCCCGGATCGGTGTAGGGAACGAATACGGATTCCACGTCACAACACACGATCTCGTCCGGAAGGATGCGTTTCGCGGCGAATTCCCGCGCCCGCGGCGAGCACAGAACGCTGGTTACGGCGGGCGCGTGTGTGTGTGCCGCGAACTCGACGCCCGGCAGCGTCAACAGCCACGCGTGAAACAGGGCTTCGACGGAGGGTCGTTGCGAGGAGGCATCCACCCGGGCCCCCCGCATCGTCTCCTCCACCTCCGCATCCGACGCCCGCCGGCTCCGGAGCAACTTCAGCAGCGGGTCGTTGCGGCACTCGACGACGTCCTCCATGCGCAGGGTGCCGAGAGAACGGCCACTGGCCTTCACCAGGAACGTCCGGTCGCTCAACCGCGCGGACACGTTGCCTTCGCCGAGAATGGCCAGCGGTCGCGTCGGACTCGCCAGGTCGTGCGACAGCCTCAACAGGGCGCGGAGCGGATCGCTTCGTCGGTTCACGGTACCCATGGGAATGAAGTTAGCCCGAGGCTGCCGTCATGGGCGCTAACGCAGAAATGCCTCGTGCAGGCCTCCATCGACCGCGATGACCTGCCCGGTCGTCTTGCTGAGACGGTTCGTCAGGAGCAGGAAATAGGCTTCCGCCTGATCGGCGGGCGTGATGGGGGCCTTCGTCAGGGTGCGGTCGGCATAGAATTGCGCGAGCTTCCCCACCAGTGATTCGGTCGTCTCGTCGTCGGTGTAGGGGATGTCGTACTTGGCCAGCGACCCGATGACGCGCTCACGCGGGAACATCGCCGAGCCCTGCACGACCGTCGCGGGGGCGACGCCGTTCACGCGCACCAGCGGCGCCATCTCGATGGCGAGCTCGCGCACGAGGTGATTCGCGGCGGCTTTGCTCGTGTCGTAGGCGAGCGACCCTTTCTTCGCGACCACCGCGTTGGCGCTCGTGGTCAGCACCAGGTTGCCGCGCAGCCCCTGCTCCTTCCAGATCCTGGACGCTTCGTCGGCTACCAGGTAGCTGCCCGTGACGTTGGTGCCGAACGTCACCGCCCACTGGTCGTCGGGGATGTGGCCCCCGGTGTCGCTCGGCACGAAGATCCCGGCGGTGACGACAATCGAATCGAATCCGCCGTACGCGATGGCCACGTCGGCGAGCATCTCCCGGATGCTGGCGCGATCGGTGACGTTCGCCGCCAGACCGATGGCCGGCCCGCAGCCGGACAGGCCGGTGCCCGCCACGCCGATGCCGGGGCCGACCTTGTCGGTGATCTCCTTGGCGGTGGACTTCGCGGCGTCCGCGTTCAGGTCCACGCACACCACGTGCGCGCCCTCCTTCACGAGCCGATGCGCAGTTGCCTTGCCGATGCCGCTGCCTGCACCGATGACGATGATGACCTGGCGCGCGAGCTCCTTTTCCGGCGGCATGCGCCTGAGCTTGGCTTCTTCCAGCGGCCAGTACTCGATGTCGAACGCCTCCTGCTGCGGCAGCGCAACGTATCGGTCGATGGCCTCCGCCCCGCGCATGACTTCCACCGCGCAGTTGTAGAACTCCGCCGTCACACGAGACTCCGACTTGTCCTTGCCCCAGGCGACCATGCCGAGGCCGGGAATGAGCACGACCGTCGGATTCGGGTCGCGCATCGCCGGGGAGTTGGCGCGCTTGCACGTGTCGTAGTACGCCGCGTAGTCCTTGCGGTACTGTTCCAGGCCGTCGGCGAGCTTCCGCTTCAACGACGCCACGTCCTCCGCCAGCGGATTCCAGTCGAGGTACAGCGGCTTGATCTTGGTGCGCAGGAAATGGTCGGGACAGCTCGTGCCCAGCTCCGCGAGGCGCGGCGCGTCGTTGGAGTTCACGAACCGCAGGATCGTGTCGTCGTCCTGAACCGTGGCAACGACCCGCTTCTGCTGCGACACCTGCCCACGCAGCCACGGCAGAACGGCGGCGAAGACCTGCCGGCGCCTCTCCGGCGTGAGCGTCTGGTACTTCGCGCCGCCGAAGGCCGTGGCGTCGCCGCCCTTGGCCCGATACCTGGCTTCGATGAACTGCGCCGCGGCTTCGACGAACCCCAGGGTGCGCTCGTAGCATTCCCGGTCGTCGTCCGCCCACGAAATGCATCCGTGCTGCCCCATCATGATGGCGGTCACGGCGGGATGCGTCCGGACGATCTCCTGCATCGCGAGGCCCAGCTCGAAGCCGGGGCGCATCCACTTCACGTAGCCCATCCGCGCGCCGAAGATCTCCTTCGTCAGGTCTGCACAGTGCGCCGAAGCCGCGATGGCGATGATCGCGTTCGGATGCATGTGGTCCACGTGCTTCGCCGGAATGAAGCTGTGCAGGGGCGTGTCGATGGAGCTGGCGCGCGGGTTCAGGTTGAAGGTGGCGTGGTTGTACGCGGCGACCATGTCGTCCTCGGCCTGTGACTTCACGCCTTTGTCGGCGCGCGCCGCGTACGCGCGTTGGAGGCCGAGCAGCTTGGACTGATAGAGGGACGCGAAGTTCTCGCGCGTGCTCGTCCGCAGGTCGCCGCCCGAACCCTTGACCCACAGCACCTCGACGCTCTCGCCGGTGAGCGGATCCTTCTCCATCAGCTTGGACGACGTGTTGCCGCCGCCGGTGTTGGTGATGCGCTGGTCCGCACCGAGCTTGTTCGACCGATACACCAGGCGGTCCACGCCCGTCAGCGTCGCGGCGTCGCTCTCGGTCCACAGGTTGGTGACGTATCGGTAGGTCGTGCTCATGTGTGTCTCATAGGTGCCGGTGAGGTGCGTGTCACGGCGTCACACCATGAAGATGGTCAGTCGCTTCGGCCCGTGCGCGCCCAGCACGAGGCTGCGCTCGATGTCCGCGGTGCGACTCGGCCCGGTGATGAAGGAGATCATGCTTGGATAACCCGCGCCGTACTTCTGTGAGAGGACCATGAACGCCGCCGGCAGATCCGCCACGAGCTGATCCCGGCGGGCGATGACGACGTGATGCGGCGGCAGGCACGACAGTGCCCGTCCCCCCGCGCTGCGGCTGGTGACGACGACCGATCCGGTCTGCGCCACGAGCGCGTCACATTCCGAGATGCCGACGTCGCACCGCTCGAGGTCGTTCGTGTCGTAGCCGTCGTCGGTGAACAGGATCGGCAGGCCCAGCGACCGGGCCGCGCCGCCGGCCAGCTCACCCCGGTGCGCCGCGACGCGCTTCCATCCCCCCGCGTCGCGCAGCGCGCACAGCTCGGCGGTCAGCGCACCGGCGTCCTGCAGGACGATGAACGTGGCGGTGAGATCGGCGGCGTGCATCGCGAACAGCGCCACCCGTTCGTCGAAGGTCGCGCCGACCGCCGGCAGAACACGGCGCCGGTCTGCGGTCGTCGGCAAACCGGCTCCGCCCCGGGCATGGGCCGTGGCGCGCAGTGCCTCGCGGACACGGGTGAGGACATGCTCGCGTGCGCTCACGTCCCCCGTTCCTTCCACCATTCGCGAAAGCTCTGCCCGGCGATCGGCGGCAGGTCGCGCGTCCGCGTCCAGGGGCGCAACGGGTCCAGGACAGTGCCGTTCACCAGGCCCCGCAGTCTCATGCCTATCCGACCCAATCTGGTCGCGATCGTCCAAAGCGCGGGGCTGTTCGCCGCCACCGCAAAGAGCACGAACGCGATCTTGTGCGACCAGCGCGGCTCGCGGCGGGAGGCGGTGCGGCGGTTCGCCAGCAGGTGGCGGGGCAGGTCGATCTTCACAGGGCAGGTCTCGGTGCACGCGCCGCAGAGCGACGACGCGTAGCTGAGATGCTGCCAATCCCGAAGGCCGCGCAGGTGCGGCGTGATGACCGCGCCGATCGGCCCGCCATAGACCGTGCCGTACGTGTGGCCGCCGACGTTCCGGAAGACCGGACAGACGTTCAGACACGCCCCGCAGCGAATGCAGCAGAGGGCCTCGCGCAGCTCGGCGTCGGCGAGCAGCGCCGAGCGCCGGTTGTCGAGCAGCACGACGTGATATTCCTCCGGCCCGTCGGCTTCCCCCGGCTGGCGCGGCCCGCCGTACATCGTGTTGTAGCAGCTCAGCTGCTGTCCCGTGCCCATCACGGCGAGCATCGGCAGGAAGAGCGTGAGGTCATCCAGGTGCGGCAGGACCTTCTCGATGCCGACGAGCGTGATCATCGTCCTGGGCAGCGCCGCCGTGAGCCGGGCGTTGCCCTCGTTCTCGGTGACCGAGATCATGCCCGTGTCGGCGACCGCGAAGTTCGCGCCCGTGATCCCGACGTCGGCCTGCAGGTACTTCCGGCGCAGCACGCGCCGCGCGACCATCGTGAGCTCTTCGGGGTCGTCGGAGGGGGCGTCCCGGAGCTTCTCCTCGAAGGTCTGCCTGATCTCTCCGCGCGTGAGGTGCATCGCCGGGAACACGAGGTGATACGGCGCTTCGTGGCGCAGCTGCACGATGAACTCGCCCAGGTCCGACTCGACGACCTCGCAGCCCGCCTGCTCGATCGCGTCGTTGAGGTGGACTTCCTCGGTGGTCATCGACTTGGACTTCACGACGACCTTGGCGTTCTTCTCCCGGAGAATGCCGACGATGATCTCGCTGGCCTGCCGCGCGTCGCCGGCCCAATGGACCCGGGTGCCGCGCGCTTCGAGGTTCCGGACCAGTTGCTCCAGATAGGTGTCGAGACGGCCCACGGCCTCGAGCTTGGTGCGCGCCGCGAGGTCCCTCGCCCCTTCCCAGTCCTGAAACCACGACTTGCCCTGGTCGCGGACGACCTCGTACTTGGCCATCGCGGTCTGGATGATGCCGCGGTGCCGCAAGTCCGCTGCGACCCGCCGGGCGTCGGCGTCGAACCGCGTGGACGGCGCGCTCACGAGCGGGCCAGCACTTCCGCGAGGTGCACGGTACGGATCGGCCGCTTCTGCCTGTCCGCCAGACCCTGGATCTGCATCAGGCAGCTCGAATCGCACGAGACGACGTAGTCCGCCCCCGTCTCCAGCGCCGATGCGCACTTCTCCTCGGCCATCGCGGTGGAGATGGGCGGGAACGCGGCCGAGAACGTGCCGCCGAAACCGCAGCAGGTCTCCGCCGCGTCCATCTCGATCAGTTCCAGGCCGCGCACCCGGGCGAGCAGCTCGCGTGGCGGGCGCTTGTCGTTCAACGCGCGCAGGCCGTGGCAGCCGTCGTGGAACGTGACCTTGTGCGGGAAGACCGCGCCGAGATCGGTGACGCCGAGCTGGTTGACGAGGAAGCCGGAGAACTCGTGGCACCTGACGGCCAGCTCCCGGGCCAGCGCCTCATCCGTCGTCCCGGCGAACAGCTCCGGGTAGTGCACCTTCATCATCGTGCCGCACGAGCCGCTCCCGACCACGACGACCTCGGCGTCCCGGAGTGATGCCACGACCTTGGTGGCGATCTTGCGGCTCTCGTCCCAATACCCGGCGTTGAAGGCCGGCTGCCCGCAGCACGCCGGCCCGCGCGCGCACCCGACCTTGTGTCCGAGCTTCTCGAAGATGCGCACCATGCTGACGCCGACCTGCGGATACATCAGGTCCACGAAGCACGGCACGAAGAGCGTGATGTTCAACGGCACTTCCTTGCCTCGTCCCGTGCGGCGGGTTCGTAGTGTCGCACCGCGCTGGAGGCGCGAACGACTTCGCGCATCTCGGTCAGCGAACCGAGCTCGCCGTCGGCCCGGATCTGCGTCAGCAGGTTGCCCATCGCCGTGGCCTCGACCGGGCCGGCGATGACGGGGCGCCGGCAGGCGTCGGCCGCACACTGATTGAGCAGCCGGCTCCGCGAGCCGCCGCCCACGATGTGGATGACCTCGATCGGCTCGCCCGTGAGCTCTTCGAGCGAAGCAAGGGTCTCGCGGTACTTGAGGGCGAGGCTGTCGTAGGCGCACCGCACCAGCTCCCCCTCGGTCTTCGGCACGGGTTGCTTCGCGCCACGGCAGAAATCCCGGATGGCCTCGGGCATGTCCGGCGGATTGAGGAAGCGTGGGTCGTTGAGGTCCACGATGGACCGGAACGGCCTGGCCTTCGCGGCCAGTGCGGCGAGCTGCGCGTAGTCGAATGACCTGCCCGCGGCATCGAACGAGCGCTTGCACTGCTGCACGAGCCAGAGCCCCAAGATGTTCTCGAGCAGGCGGTACGTGCCGTCGATGCCGCCTTCGTTGGTCAGGTTCAGCTCCAGCGCACGCGGCGACAACGCGGCCTGCTTCGCTTCCACGCCCATGAGCGACCAGGTGCCGGAGCTGATGTAGGCCCAGTTGGCCTTGCCGGTGTGCGCGGTCGGTACGCCGGCGACCGCGGACGCGGTGTCGTGCGCAGGAGGCGCTACGACCGTCACGCCCGCCAAGCCGGTCCGCTCGGCGAGCGAGTTGCGGACCCCGCCGAGCATCGTGCCGGGCGGAACGATCGTGGGCAGGAAATGGGTCGGCAGGCCGAGTTTCCGGAGCAGGGGCAGGGACCAGGTGCGCGTGAGCGGATGCACGCACTGCGAGGTCGAGGCGATCGTGAACTCCGCCCGCTTCGCGCCGCACAGCGCCCAATGCACGAAGTCCGGCATGAACAGCAGCGTGTCCGCCGCATCGAGGATCGCGGGCGAGCTGTGCTGCCACGCCAGCAGCTGGTACAGCGAGTTCAACTCCATGAACTGGAGGCCGGTCTGCGCGAAGATCTGCGCACGCGGAACGCGACGGAAAGCCCGTTGCAGCGCGCCGCGGGTGCGGGCGTCACGATAGTGATACGGCTGGCCGAGGATCTCCTCGTGCCGGTCGAGCAGCACGAAGTCCACGCCCCACGTGTCCGCGCCGACGGAGACGACCTGCCGGCCGAAGCTCTTTCCGGCGAGCGTCAGGCCGTTCTCGACTTCCGCCCACAGCCGCAACACGTCCCAGCGGATGGTCTCGCCGAGCGCCACCGCGCCGGTGGGGAACCGGCGGACTTCCTTCAGGCGGAGCTTCCTGCCATCCCAGATCCCGGCCATGACGCGCCCGCTCTCCGCACCGAGATCGACCGCGAGATAGACCTTGTCAGCCATGGCTGTGCGCGTCCGTGGACGATCGGGAGATCAGCGAGCGCCCGCCGTCTTCAGCCCGCGTACGCCCTCGGTGTTGCTCAACCTGGGCCAGGAGAGACCGTACAAGGCCACGAGAGCGAAGCAGGCGGCGGGCACGACGAAGCCGCGGGAGACGTCGTACTTGTCGGCGATGGCGCCCATCAGTTTCGGCAGGAGGGCGCCGCCCATGATGGCCATGACGATGAAGGCGGACGCCTTCTTCGCCCGCGCGCCGAGACCGAAGATGCCCAGCCCGAAGATCGTCGGGAACATGATGGACATGAAGAAGTAGCTCAAGAAGACGCAGCCGACCGACAGCCAACCGAGCTTGCAGACGATCAGCACGCTGACGGCCACGTTCAGCAGCGCGTAGACGGCGAGCATCCTGTGGGCCGAGACGGTCTTCAGCAGAGCCGCGCCGGTGAACCGCCCCGCCAGGAAGCACACAAAGCCCCCCGAGGCCAGGATCGAGGCGAAGGCGTTGCTGACATGCCGCGTGCCGTCCGCTCCGGTCTCCAGCCAGCCGGGGCGCAGGAACGCGTTCCAGGATTCGGGAATGGGCGGCGTCTGGGAGGTCATGTAGTTGATGAAGAAGGCGAAGATGCCCGCCTGCGCAGCGACGTAGAAGAACTGCGCGGCCACCGCCATCACGAAATGCGGATGCGTCCAGATCGAGTGCGACACGCCCGGCGTGGAATCGTCGAGGTGGTAGTCGTCCCTGGTCTTGATGTCGGGGACATCGGCGAAGAAGAACACGACCGCCAGGATGAGGACCACGACCGCGACCCCCGCGTAGGGGATCCAGAGCGTCTGGCTGCCCGTGCTCCTGCCGGCGGCGTCCTTCGCATAGAAGAACATGCTGCCGGCGACGGGACCGAAGATCCAGCCGACCCCGTTGCAGGATTGGGCCAGATTGATGCGGGCGGCCGCATACCGCGTCGGACCGAGCACGGTCGTGTAGGGATTCGCGACTGTCTCGAGAAAGGTGAGCCCGGCAGCGATGCAGCAGACGCCGACCAGGAACGCCCAGAACGACGCGATGTGTGTGGCCGGGATGAACCACAAGCCGCCTGCAGCGACGATCAGCAGACCCGTGATGATGCCGCTCTTGTAGCCCAACCTGGTGGCCAGCCACCCGGCCGGCAGCGCCATCAGGAAGTAGCCCAGATAGTGCGCCCACTGCACGTTGGCGGATTGGGCCAGGGTCAGGTGGAGCACTTCCTGAAAGTGCTTGTCCATCACGTCGATCATCCCGTTGCAGAACCCCCAGAGGAGGAACAGGGAACTGACCAGGATGAAGGTGAACGCCAGGTTCCGGCCGTCGGCCGTCACGAAGAGGCTCGTCCGGCTCGGGCCGGTCTCGAGGGGGGCGCCGCTTCCGGCGGGTATGGGCTGGGAGTTCACGGCAGGTCCGGGTCGCCGGGGTTGACCCATGGGCGCGGAGGCATGTCGCGGACCAACTTAGCGCATTCCCCGTCCGGTCGGCAGACAGCCGGCCTCCGCGCGTTCCCCCGGGCGCCCTACTCCGTCCGCAGCGCCCGCATCGGGTCCACGCGCGCCGCGCGCCGCGCCGGGATGAAGCTCGCGAGCGCCGCCACGGCGAGCAGCGCCACCCCGACGCCGGCGAACACCAGCGGATCGCGCGGCGACTCGTCGAACAGCAGCGGCTTCACCCAGGGACTCACCGCGAGGGCGATGACGCCGCCGAGCGCCACGCCCACGATCGCCAGCGTCATCCCCTCCCGCAGGATGAGCCCGACCACGTGGCGCATCTCGGCCCCCAGCGCGATGCGCACGCCCATCTCCTGCGTCCGCTGTGCCACGTTGTAGGCGATGACGCTGTAGAGGCCGATGGCGGCCAGCACCAGCGCCAGCGCGCCGAACACCGTGAACATCGTGGCCCCAAGCCGCCAGGACTGGGTCTGCGCTCCGAGGATGTCCGACAGCGGCGTGACCGTGACGTAGGAGACGCCCGGCATCAGCGGCTGCAGGCGCCGGCGCACCGTCTCCTGGACGTCGGTCGCCGGGCCGGCCGCGCGCGCGAACAGGCCGCCCTGATCCGACGCGTATTGGGCGGCCGAGAGATAGTAGAAGAAGTACTTCCCTTCGCCCTCGAGCGTGTGCGTCTTGATGTCCTCCGCGATACCCACGACGGTGGTGCAGGGGACGGTGTCGCTCCCCACGCGCACGCACTGTCCCAGCGCCTCCTGGCCGGGCCAGAGCACCTTCGCCATGGACGCCCCGACCACCATAACCCGCGGCGAGCCCTCGAGGTCGGTTGCGCTGAGACCCCTGCCGCGCAGAATCCGCGTGCCCACCGTCGCGAAGTAGTCGGGGGAGACGGCGTTGAGGTCGAACTCGCCCAGGGGCGACACGGAGTCGATGCTGGCGACGTGGAGATCGGTGCTCCACGTCTGGTAGAAGGGCACCGTCACGCGGCGGGCGGCGAGCGCCACGCCCGGAATCGTGCGGGCCTGCTCCCACAGCCGGTTGAGCAGCGTGACCCGCGCCGCGCTGTCCAGGCTGACACCGCGCATCTGGAGGTCCACAATTAGCACCGGGTCCACGTCGTAGCCGAGCGGGACGTTCCGCACGTTGCGGAGCGAGCGGACGAACAGGCCGGCCCCGACCAAGAGGACCACGGACAGCGCGCCCTGCAGCACCAACAGCGCCACCCGCATCCGCGAGCGGTGCACGCCGCCCTCGCGCTCGCCCGCCTTGAGGTCGCCCGAGAGATCGATGCGCCGCGCCTGAAGCACCGGCGCCAGTCCGGTGAGGAACCCGGCCACGAGCGCCGCGAGTCCGGCGCACAGGAGCGTTCGTGGATCGGTCAGGACCGTCGCCGCGGCGGTCCGCGGCAGCAGCTCGGCGCGCAGTACCGCGCCGCCGAACTGCGCCACGATCAGACCGCCGAGGCCGGCCAGGATGGCGAGCAACATGCTCTCCGTGAGGAGCTGTGAGATCAGCCGGGCGCGGCTTACGCCGAGCGCGATCCGCACCGCGATCTCGCGGCGCCGGCGCAGCGCCCGCGCCAGCAGCAGGTTCGCGACGTTGGCGCAGGCGATGAGCCAGACGATGAGCGCGACGCCCCCGATCCAGGTCGCCACCTTCGCCTCGCTGGACTCGTTGGGGCCGCGCTCCGAGAGGATGGATGCCGCGATGCCGTGCGGCTTCGCGAGCGCCTCCGGCGTCATGCCGTGGTCACCAGCGGCCTGCGCGCGATAGCTCCGGAGATAGGCCTGCGTGAGGTCGGCGTTCGCCGCCGCCAGGCTCACGCTCGGCTTCCGCTCCGCGATCATCTGCGCCCAGGTCCAGTGGTAGGTGCCCCACCACGTTTCGCCGCGGATGCTGATGTTGGCGCCCAGCTCGGCCCCATAGGCGGTAATCGGCACGTAGGCCGCAGGCGGCTCGGCCGGCCACAGCCCGACGAACCCCATCGGCGCCACGCCGATGATCGAGTACACGGTCGCGCCGATCTGCATCGTGCGGCCCAGCACGTCGCTGCGGCCGCCGTAGGCAGTGCGCCAGTAGCCGTAGCCGAGCACCACGACCGCGGCGCCCGTGGGCGTCGTGTCCTCGGCGGTGGTGAAGTAGCGCCCGAGCACCGGGGGCGCGTCGAAGAAGCCGAAGAAGCTCGCCGAGACCACGCCCACCTGCATCTCGCGAGCCTCGGCGGCGACGCCGATCGCGAGCTTGCGCGAGGTGAATTCCGACGTCCGGGCGAACGAGTGCGTCCAGTTGGTGAGATCGCGATAGCGCGCGTACTGCACGCCGCTGCCGGCGAACGGCTCGCCGCGGAAGTTGCGGACCAGGTAGATCCGGTGCGCCAAGGCGGGGTCGCGCAACATGGGCGGCGGCCGGAAGAGCAGCCGGTCCACCACCGAGAACATCGCGGCGTTGGCGCCGATCCCGAGGGCGAGAGTCAGGACGACCGCGACGGTGAAAGCGGGGCGGCTCCGCAGGCCTCGGATGGCGTACCGGAGGTCCTGCGTGAACGCATCCCAGCGCTGCGCGTGCGGCTGTGCCGGCATCGCCTCGAGCGGCGAGGTCATAGACTGAGCTCCGGGTCGAGAGAAGACCGGCACCGGGTCGCGAGGACCCGCCTCTCCCTACTGACGCGCGGCCCCCGCGAAAGGTTGCCTGCCGGGCTATTTCGGAAAGGTGAAGCGCGCCCCCAGGGCAAGGCCCCACAGCGTATGCGCGTGCCCCGGGCCGCCCATGGCCCGGACCAGCAGGTCCAGGCCCCCGGTAACCGGTGCCGCGAGATCCAGCGTGCCCGCGAGCGTCCTGGAGCGGGTCCGCCCAACGCCGGCGAAGAGCGTCGTTCCGCCCAGTCCCGTGCCGCCGCACTCGGCGCCGACGCGCCAGTCGGTCTGCACGAGATACGTCTCGCTCGGAGGGAAGATGTCCGCCCGGAGATGGGGACGATGGGCACTGCCTATCCGGAGGTACAGGTTCAGCTCGGTCTTGGCATCGTTGGAGGCCCACGTCAGGCCGGAGCCAAGCCCCAGCAAGTCGCCTTCCCTGGCGAACTGGACGCCGCCAAAGCCGGTCCCCAAGGACGGCCGTCCGGACGTTGTGGCCCCGCCGAACACCGTCGTGCGGGAAGCGCCGCGCACGATGTCGAGTCGCGCGCCCTTCGTCTGGGCGTCCCCGCGATCCCAGTGCTCCGGGCTCTCACTGCCGTCGCAGCCGAACACCGCGGGCACGTACTCCTCCAGACTGGCCAGACCGTATCCCACCGAGAGCGACACGCGCGTCCGCGGTGGGGTCGTGTCCGGGCGCTGGGGCGCGACTTGCCAGGCGAAGAGGAGCGCGAAGGGCAGGATGTGACGGAGCCTCATAGCTGGACCCTCGAGGGAACCTGGCCGTGATCGTAATCCCTCAGTGTCAGCTGCGCGTCAAGCGGACGTCCGGTGGAATCCGACCGCGAATCTCACCATTGGAAACCTGCCCGCTTGACGCCTGGCTGACGCCCCGCCGCTAACATCCTCGGCGGCTGGCGGAGACGGCCGAACGGGAGGGCGACATGGTCGCAACAGGGCAAGCCACGACGCCGGGTGCGGCACATCGCATCCGCAGCGCGGCCTTCTGGCGCGCCTACGGCGTCACGATGCGCCCCTATCTCTGCTTCGTGAGCGGCTCGGCGGGGCTGGTGGGGCTCGCGCTCGCGCACGGCGTCGGCCAGAGCGCGTTCGCCGGCGCCTTCGCGGCGCTCTTTCTCACCTACGGGCTCGGGCAGGCGCTCACCGACGTCTTCCAGACGGACACCGACGCCCTCTCCTCACCGTACCGGCCGCTCACGCAGGGACGGATCACGCGCGCCCAGGTGCTCGCCGTCAGTCTGACTGGTCTCGTCCTGTGCGGGCTCGTGCTCGCCGCGCTCAGTCTCTGGACCCTGCCGCTCTCCGCGCTCGCGGTGCTCGGCCTGGTCGCCTACACCTGGTTCAAGCGCCGCTGGTGGGGCGGCCCCTTGTGGAATGCGTGGGTGGTGGCCGTGTTGCCGGCCATCGGGTTCCTCGCGGGCGGCGGAGCGGTCGGCGCGCTCGGATCGGACCGGCTGCTCTGGGCGGCGATGGTCAGCGTGCTCTTCAGCTACGCCGTCTTCGTCCTGCTCGGCTACTTCAAGGACATCTCCGCGGACCGCGTGACCGGCTACCGCACCCTGGTGGTCGTCGCTGGCTGGCGCACGGCGACGTGGGTGAGCCTCGCCTTCGGCCTGGTGGCCGTGGCGGCGAGCGCGTGGCTTGTCGGCCGGCTCGGCGCGTTCGACGGGGCGGGCGGTCCCTCGCTCGCGGTCGCGCTGCCGCTCTGGCTGGCGGGCGCGGCCTCGGTGCTCGGCGCCCATCCATACATGCTGCGCCTCAAGGCCGAGAGCGAAGCGCACCGCGCGATCGCCTGGACGGTGCGCGGCTTCGTCCTCCTTCACCTGGGCGAATCGGTGGTCGCCCTGCCGTCGCTCGCGGTCCCGGCGCTCCTCTTCTACGGGCTGTTCGAGGTCGTGCTCGCGCGTCGGCCGGAGCGGAGCCAGGTCTGATGGAGCGTCCCGGTGCGGTCGTGCTCCTCAACCCCGCCGCGGGGGGGAACCGGGGCATGGCGCGGTGGCGGCGGACGGAGAGCGCGGTGCGGGACGTGTGCGAGCCGCGCGTGGTGGAGACGGATCTGGGCGGCGAATGGCGTTTCGCCGTGCGCCAGGAGATCGAGAACGGCACGCGGCTCTTCATCGCCGCTGGCGGCGACGGCACCGTGAGCGCGCTGGCCGACGAGCTGGCGCGCGCCCGCGGCTGGATCCCCCTCGACGCGTTCACGCTCGGCGCGATCGGCCTGGGCTCGAGCAACGACTTCCACAAGCCGTACGGGCCCATGATCGGCGGCGTGCCCGTGCGCATCGTGCCCTCCGACGAGCGGCGCGACCTCTGCGTCGCGCGCTACACCGCCCCCGACGGCTCGGCGCACACGCGCTGCTTCGTGATCAGCGCCAGCGTGGGGGTCGTCGCCGAGGCCAACGCGTTCTTCAACGACGGCAACGTGCGGGAGCGCTGGCTGCGCGGGAAGTGGACCGGCGGCGCGATCCTCTACGCCGCGCTGCACACCATCGCGACGTGGCGGAACCTCGCGCTGCGGCTTCGCTCCGGCGCGGGGACCGAGCGGGCCGCCGTCACGAACCTCAGCGTGTCGAAGACGCCGTTCGTGAGCGGGATGTTCCGCTACGACCGGTCGGTCGCGCTGGACGACGGCTTCCTCGCCGTCCACCTGTGCGAAGGGATGTCGCGGAAAGAGGCGCTGGGGGCACTGGTGGACCTGGCGCGGGGCCGGTTCGAGGGGCGGTCGAAGCGGCGCCACTGGAACTCGTGGCGCGTCGCCGTCGCGGCCGAGGCGCCGTTGGCGCTCGAGTTGGACGGCGAAGTCGTACAGGCGCGCCGCGTCACCTTCGGCGTGCTCCGGGAGCAGGTGAGGCTATGCCGTTGACATCGTCGCTGGATCAGATCGGCGAGAACCGGCTGCTCGACGCGTGGGGCCGGGCGCTGCGCCGTCACCCGGCGCAGGCGAACCGGATGCACGAGGCCGACGCGGAGCTGCTCCCGCTTCCGGGGACCGGCCAACTGCTGGCGCTCACGACCGACACGCTCGCCGAGGAGATCGCCCTGGGGTTCTACACGGACCCGGAGACGATCGGCTGGATGGCGGCGACGATGAGCCTCTCCGATCTGGCCGCGGTGGCCGCGTCGCCGCTTGGACTCCTGGTGGCGGTCACGCTGCCGCGCGGCGCCGGAGGCGAGTACCAGGCGCACCTCGCCGCGGGGCTCGACGGCGCGTGCGAGGCGGTGGGAACCTTCGTGCTCGGCGGCGACACGAACTTCGCCGCCGACGCGAGCGTCACCACCACCGCAGTGGGGCTGGTGGAAGAAGCCGGCGTGCTGCGCCGTGTCGGGTGCGTGAGCGGCGAGGTGGTGTATGCCTCCGGCCCGCTCGGGGCGGGCGCCACGGTGGCCGCGCGCGCCCTGACGGGGGATGTGGGGAGCGGCGGGCGTCCGTTTCGGCCGGTGGCGCGGCTCGCCGAGGCGCGCCGGCTGGTCGGCTACGCGACGGCGTGCATGGACACCAGCGACGGGCTCATCGCCACGCTCGACCAGCTGTCGCGGCTGAACGGCGTGGGGTTCGAGATCACGGCGCCGCTGCCGCGGCTGCTCGAGAGCGGGGCGCTCCGCACCTGCCAGGCGCTCGGGCTCGATCCCCTCGTCGCGCTGGCGCAGCCGCACGGCGAATTCGAGCTGGTGTGGACGGTTCCCGCGCGCGCGCGCGAGCGGTTCGAACGCGAGGCGCGCCTCGAGGGGTTCGAGCCGTTGGCCGTGGGACGCACGATCACTGAGCCGGTCATCCGGCTGTGCGGCGAGCCGCCGCGTCTGATCGACGCGGCGCGAATCCGGAACCTGACCGACGAAGTTGGCAGCGATCCGCGGAAGTACGTCCCCGCGCTGGTCGCGGCGCTGCGTTAGCGGGCCCGCCGCTCCTTCGGCGACGCGATCTTCCCACCGGAAGCCGCCGCCTCCAGGAGGCGGAGGCGCTGGCCTTCCGTGAGCATGTCCCGTGCGACGACGTCGCGGACGATCCGCGCGATGAAGGCGTAGCCGCGCGCCTCCGCGGTGAGCCACCGTTGCCATTCCAGCTCGTCGAGCGCCGCGGCCAGGTGCTCGTCGTCGAGCCCGGTGGCCCTGGCCAGCACGCCGGCGGCCACGCGATCCCCGAGCACTGACGCCGCGGCCAGCACCGACTGCGCGTCCTTCGACAGCCGCCGGAATCCGATGCGGATCGCGGCGACCACCGCATCCGGCAGATCTCCCGGCAGCGACTGGTCGAGGGTGCGGTGCGCGGCGGGCCACGGCTTGGCGGCGGTCGGGCCGTGGAGGTCGAGGCCGAGGGCGACGGCGTGCAACAGCTCCACGGCCAGGAGCGGCAGGCCAGCGGAGTCGGCGCCGACGCGCCGGGTCAGCCGGTCGAGGTCGGCCGCGCCGTACGACGGCAGCGCCCAGGCGGCGAGGGCTCGCAGCGCCTCGCCCTCGAACGGCTTGACGGTGAACGCCGCGCCCGCGACGTCGCGGGGAATCCGTGTCTTGATCTCGTCCAGCTCCTCGCGGGCGGGGAAGGGGGCGGCGGTGAGCACGAGGAAGAGCGGCGCGCGCTGGAGGTCGCGCACCGCCGCCCCGAGTGCGAGGAGCGAATCGCGGTCGCTCCACTGCGCGTCGTCGAGGAGCAGGACCAGCGGCTGCTCGCCGGAGGCGGCGCGCAGGAGGTCGGTGAGCGCCTGCGCGGGGGGCGCCGGCGCGGCGCGCCGCGCCTCGGCGAAGCGGTCCGCCCAGTCGGGGAGCCGCGAGGCGAACGCGGCGAGTGAGCCCGGCGCGGCGGCGGCGAGGCCCGGTGCCTCGAGCAGGCCCCCGTTCGCGAGCCCGACCAGCGCGCTCCACGGATCGTCGGTGTCCGCCGGCACGGCGCGCGCCTGTGCCGTCGCCGCGCCGGCCAGCCTCGCGCGGGCCAGGGCTTCCTCGGCGAGCCGCGTCTTCCCGGCGCCCGCGTCGCCAGCGACGAAGGCCACGGTGGCGCGCGGCTCGCTGCGGCACGCCTCCCACAGCGTCATCAGCGCCGTGAGCTCCTTCTCGCGCCCGATGAGCGGCGCGCGCCGGGACTCGGCGCCGCGGCGCTGTTCCGGCTCGATGCCGGCCGGGAGGTGCCACGTCTTCTCGTTCCTCACGCGCTCGGCCAGGGACACCAGGGATTCGCTCGGCGCGCCGCCGACCTGCGCGGCCAGACGCGCGACGAACGCCTCGTAAGTCTCCAGCGCCGCTCCGCGCTCCCCCGCGAGGGCGAGCGCGTGCACGGCGGCCGCCGCCGCGGCGTCGGAGAGCGGATCCAGCGCGAGGGCTCGGCGGGCCGCCGCGGCCGCGTCGGCCGGGTGCCCGCTCCTCGCCAGCTCGTGCGCGTGCTTCGCCAGCACGTCCACCGAGCGCCGCCGCCAGGCGGAGCGCTCCGCGCCCAGCCAATCCTCGAACTCCTGGGCGTCGGGGATGCTGAAGCCCTCCAGGAATTCGCCGCCGGCCAGCGCCGACGCGCCGGCCCAGTCGCCGCGGTTCGCGAGCGCCTCGAGCCGGTCCACGTCGAGCTCCACCGCGCCGTCGGCGAGGCGCACCTGCTCGCCCTCCGCGTCCACGCCCACCTCGCCCACCGCGCCGCGCAGGACGTGCACGGCCTCGCGGAGGGAGTGCCGCGCGGCCGGCTCCGGGCGGTCGCCCCACAGCACGCCGATCAGGTGCTCCCGCGTCCGGGTGCGGTGCGGCGAGCGGGCGAGGTAGACCAGCAGCGCGAGGTGCTTGCGCCACAGCAGCTCGGCGGGCGTCTCACCGCCGTCCACCGTCACCGCCGCGGGTCCGAGCGTGCGGCAATGGATCATCGGCTCCTCCCGCACCCGAGCGCGGCGAATCGCCGCCGCGCCGTGTCGGCCCGGGCCGCGAACGCCGCCTCGCCGCCGCTCCACAGCCGCGCCACCGCGGCATAGCACGCGCATCCTTCCGGGTCGCCGGGCGGCGCGTCCAGGAGCCGCGCGCGCCGCCAGCGCGCGAGCGTGCCGAGCGCCCAGTCGATCTCCGCCGGCTCGGCCCCGGCCGCCGGGTACGTCACCGTCCTGAGGTCGTTGTTCTCGTGCCACCTGAGGTCGCGCACGGCGGCCGCGGTATCCCCGAGGGCGGCGTGCCACTGGGCGCGCATCAGGTGGAGCATCGCGCGGAAGAAGGGGTCGCCGGCCTGCCCGGCGGAATCGAGCGCGAGCAGCGGAACGCTCCCGCGCAGCGCGGTGCCCAGCCGGCCGGCGGCCGCGTCCGCATCGAGGTCAACCAGCGTCGCGAAGGGGCGCGGCGGCGGCTCGTCGTCCAGGCGCCTCGCGAACCGCCGGGCCGCCGCGGTGTCGCCCGCCCGTCTGGCCACCAGCGCCAGTAGCCACGCCGAGCGCCGTGCGAGCGCGGGGTTCCCCGCCGCCGGATCGGTGAATCGCTCCAGGGCACGCCTCACCTCGGGCCAAGCGCGGGCGACGGTCGCGGCATCGGCCGAGTCCGCGAGGAGCAGCGCTCCCGGCAACTCGGCGAGGGATACCTCGGCGTCGGGCTCGTTGGCGCGGGACCGGAGTCGGGCCGTCACGGCGCGCGCGGAGTCCGGCCGCCCGAGCGCGAGGTAGCCATAGACTTCGGCGAAGAGGCCGGCCGCTTCCAGGTTCGGGCGCCCGACGTGCTGGAACGCCTCCCCGATCCAGACGGCGCCGCGGGGCGCATCGCACGTCATCATGTACCGCGCGCCGGCCCCGAGGTCGGGGACTTGCAGGATGCCGGGATCCCTCAGCACCCCCTGCGTGTACGCGACGGCCTGGCTCAGCGGCGCGAACCGCCAGCGGTAGCAGACGTCCAGCAGTGTGCGAATCTCGGCTTCGAACGGGTCCTGCCCGCTGATGTGCTTCAGGCTGTCCAGCGCCTGGCTGGCCAGGACGGAGTCGCCCTCGCCGATCGCGATCCAGGCAAGGTGCTCCCACCCCGGCGCGAAATCGGGCCACAATTCGGTCGCGCGCTCCATCGCCGCCAGCGCGTCGTGTCGGCGGTACCCGTCCAGCGGCCCGCGGTGGAACGTCTCGTCGCCCTTGAGGAACCACGCGAGCCCGAAGTCGCCGAACCGCGTGGCCGCCTCGTCCAGCATCGGCACGCGCCGCTCGTGCGGCGCGAAGCTCGCCTCGATGATGCGCCGGTACCGCGGAGGGAACGAGTCGAGCGCCGCCCGGTAACGCGCGGTCTCCGCGCGCCCCTGGTCGCGGCCAATCCACCGGCCCACGTCCGTGAGCCGGACCCGGCACAGCAGGCACGTGGAGTCCACGGCGATGGCCTCCTGGTACGCGTCTTCGGCCGCATTCCACTGCGCGTGCGCGAAGAGGCGGTCGGCCGCGATCCAGGCGGCGAGCCCGCGCGACGTGCGGGGGAGCGCGTGGATCGGCAGGCTGGCGGCGAGCTTCCCGCCGCGGAGGCTCCAGATCTGGACCAGCAGCTGGTACGCCAGGGAATCCGCGGCAAGCGTGCGCCACTCAGCGACGGGGCCGCGGGCTTCGGCGTGCAGCGGCTCCGCGATGCCCTCCGCCGTGTCGGACTCGAGCGTGAGGAGAAGTGTCCCATCGCGACCCACCTCCCCTGCGCCCGTGAAGGTGAGGGCCGGGCCGCCTTCGGCGGGGGAGGCCCGCCCGACGCCGGCCGAGAAGTCGGGGCTGCCGCCCAAGCTCCGGACCAGGACCGTGGCGAGGGAGTCGCCCAGGTCCGCGGGCGCGGACGGGACGCGGCCCACCGCGAACGGGCGCACGCGAATGCGCAGGGTGGAGAGCCCGGGAGACGGGGGCCGCATCAGGTGGTCCACGGTCAGCGCCGCGGCGGCGACCACGAGCGCTGCGGCGACCCAGCGCGTGCGGGACCAGCGGCGCGCGCGCGCCGGAGACAGCGCGCGGCGGAAGGAAGCGGCGCTGTGCCACCGGTCCGCGGCGCGCCAAGCCAGCGCCCGCTGGAGCACGGCTACGAGCCAGGGCGGCACGCGCGACCAATCGGCGCCGGAGGGCTCGGTGAGCAGGGGCCAGATCTCGCCGGTCAGCGCCTCATACAGGACGAGCCCCACGGCGTAGAGGTCCGTCGCCGCTCCGACGTCGCCGCCGGCCATCTGCTCCGGCGCCATGTAGCCGGGGCTCCCGACGACGCGCCCGTCGCCGGTGAGGCCGGGGCCGGTCGCCGCGGTGTCCTTCGCGATGCCGAAGTCCGCCAGGACCGCGCGGCCCTTGAGGACGAAGATGTTGGCCGGCTTGACGTCGCGATGCACGACGCCGCGCCCGTGCACGGCCTCGAGGGCGGAGAGGACGTCGCGGGCGACGGCGACGGCCTCGGCGGCGGGGAGCGCTCCGCGGGCGAGGCGGTCCGCCATCGTCTCCGCCTCGAGGTACTCCATCACGTAGTAGAAGAGACCGCCCGATTCGCCGGCCCGATGGACCGGGATGACGTTGGGATGGTTGAGGCTCGCGAGGATCCGCGCCTCGCGGATGAACCGTTCCGCCGCCGCCGCGGTGGCCAGCTCGGGCTTGATGATCTTGATGGCGACCCGGCGATCCAGGGCGACGTCGCGGCCGAGGAAGACCACGCCCATGCCCCCGCTCGCCAACTCGCGCTCGACCTCGTAGTCGGGGGCGAGCGCCTCGCGCAGTCGGTCCAGCAGCGCCGTCATGTGACGACGTCCTTCGGCCGAGGCGGCCGGTTACGTGGCCCGGAAGACCCCTTGTCTCACCAACTCGCCAATATGCTGCACGTCCGCAGAGAGCGCACGGTCCCCCGTGAGCTTCGGCACGGTCTCCCGGATCTTCGCGTGGGCCTTCTCCAGCGCAGGGCTGGTCCGCAGCGGCCGCAGGTGCTCGATGGCCTCGGCCGCGCACATCAGCTCGGCCGCGGTCACCAGGCCGAGGCACTCCGCCGCGCGGCGCGCCTTGCGGGCGGCGGCGGGTCCCATCGAGACGTGGTCCTCGCGGCCCCCGCCCGTGGGCACCGACTGGGTGCTGGCGGGGGAGGCGAGGACCCGCAGCTCCGTCAGCAGGTCCGCCGCCACGACCTGGAGCATCATCAGCCCCGACTCGACGCCTGGACTCTGGGCGAGGAAGGCGTTGAGCCCCGACGCGTCGGGGTCGAGGAGCCGCGCGATGCGGCGCTCCGAGATCGCGGCGAGGTCGGCCACCGCGATCGCGAGGAAGTCGAGCGCCTGGGCCACGATCTGCGCGTGGAAGTTGCCGCCGCTCTTGATCGCACCGCTCTCGGGGAAGACCAGCGGGTTGTCAGTGGCGCTGTTGATCTCCACCTCGAGCACCCGGCGCACATAGGCGAGGGCCTCGCGCGCGGCGCCGTGCACCTGCGGCATGCAGCGCAGCGAGTACGCGTCCTGGAGGCGCGGGTCGTCCCGGCGGTGCGACTCGCGGATCTCGCTGCCCTCCAGCACCGCGCGGAGCCGGCCCGCACTGACCGTCTGGCCCTGGTGCGGCCGGACCGACTGGATGTCGAAGTCGAACGGCTCGGGCGAGCCGCGCAGCCCTTCCAGCGAGAGCGCGCCCGCCACCTCGAGCGCCTCCAGCGCCCGCTCGGCCTCGAGCAGCGCCAGCACGCCGAGCGCCGAGCAGAACTGGGTGCCGTTGATCAGCGACAGCCCGTCCTTTTCCCGCACGTCGAGCGGCGCGAGGCGCGCGGCCGCCAGCGCCTGGGCCGCCGGGACGGCGCGCCCGCCGTGCTCGACCTCGCCCTCGCCCATCAGCGCCAGCGCCACGTGCGCCAGCGGCACCAGGTCCCCGCTCGCGCCGACCGAGCCGAACTCCGGCACGACCGGATGGATGCCGGCGTTGAGGAACTCGAGCAGCAGCTCGACCGCGCGCGGGCTGCACCCCGAGTGGCCGTGGGCGAGCGTGTTGGCGCGGAGCAGCATCAGCGCGCGCGTGGCCGTCCGGTCGAGCGGCGCGCCGAGCCCGCTGGCGTGGCTGCGGATGACGTTCCGCTGCAGCGCCACCCGCTGCTCCGGCGGGATGACGAATTCGGCGAGGCGGCCGAATCCGGTCGTGACGCCGTAGACGCGCTCCCCCCGCGCCACCATGTCCTCCACGAGGCGGCGCGCCGTCACGAGCGCCCCCTTGGCGGAGGCGGCGAGCCGCACTTCGGCGACGGCGCCGCGCGCGACCCGCTCCGTGTCCTCCAGCGTGAGGTGGTGGCCGTCGATCTCGAGGAGCGTCGCCATCGTCTAGGCCTCGTCCGCCAGGGGCACCGGCGCCGTGAGCGTTTCGGCGCGCGCCATCGAGGGGTCCGATCCGAGCCGGGACCAGGCGGCGTCCCGCGCCTGCACCGTCTCGTACAGTGCGACGAGCGCGCCGCCGCTCCCGGCGAGCCGCACCAGCAGCGCCTCCGTCGCGCGCAGGCGGTCGAGCCAGTGCCCGATCTCGGGAAGGTGGCCCGCCACCACCGATTCGAAGTCGTTGTGCGAATGGCTCCACACGGCGGCCCAGGTGCTGAATGCCTCCGGGCGGAAGACGGCGGCGAACTCCCCGGTGTGCTCGGCGCCGCGGTCCCGGTCGATCCACGCGTACGCGTCCGTCGTCCGCACCGGCGCCGGCGGCGGAACCACCAGCAGCGGCCGGGGCGGCAGCGGCGGCAGGGCGAGCAGCCGCTCGCCGCGGCCCCACCCCAGGGCGAGGGCGCTGCCCGTCAGGAAGAACGGCACGTCGCTCCCGAGGCTCGCCGCCAGCTCGAGCAGGTCGCCCGCCGACAGCGGCGCGCCGAACAGGCGGTTGAGCGAGGCGAGCGTCGCCGCGGCGTCGCTCGAGGCCCCGCCCAGCCCGGCGTTCCACGGGATCCGCTTGGTCAGCGCGATCCGCACGCCGCCCGGGATCCGCGCGGCCGACAGGAACCGCGTCGCGGCGCGCACGACGAGGTTCTCGGCGACGGGCCCCAGCTCGGGCGGGGCCCCGACCAGCGTCACGCCGTCCGCCGCGCGCTCGACCACCAGCTCGTCGGCCAGGCTGACGAGCTGGAAGAGCGACTCGATGGCGTGATAGCCCTTCGCGTCCCGGCCGAAGACGCGCAGCCAGAGGTTGACCTTCGCGCAGGCGCTCGCGCGCACCCGCACGGGCCGTGTCACCGCGCCGCCTCCGGCTCGCTGATGTCGCGGAGCGAGAGACCCGAGCGCGCCAGGTGGAAGAGGCCGATGGCGGTGATCGGCACGAACCAGCCGAGATGCGTGCCGAGGGCGAAGCTCGCCGCGGCGACGCCCGGCACGCCGTAGAGCCCGAGGGAGACGCGGGACCCCGCCTCGAACAGGCCGAAGAATCCCGGCGACGACGGGATGGCGACGCCGATCGCGACGATCCCCTGCAGGAGCAGCGGCGACGTGAGCGGCAGGCCGTTGATGTGGAAGGCGAGGAAGCCGAGGTAGAACGCCGCCGCGTTGATGAGCCAGACCGCGAGCGACCAGATGACCACGCGCGCGAAGTCGCGCGGCGCGCGCAGGATGGACAGGCCCTCGATGAAGCCGCGCGTGACCTGCACGATCCACTCGGCGGCGCGGGCCGGGAGTGTGCGCCGCAGCGCGGCGGCGACCCAGGCCAGGCCCTCCCGGGGGGCGTGCACCAGCACGAACAGGAACGCGAGCACCAGGATGAACGCCGCGCCCATCCAACCGGCGATTGTCGAGATGCTGGTGGAGCCGAGCGTGACCGCCGAGGGGAAGTCGGCCGAGGCAATCGCGACGGCCATCAGCAGAACGACGATCAGGCCGTCGAACACGCGGTCCACCGCGACGGAGCCGAGCGACGCGGCGAAGGGGAGCCCCACGAGGCGCGAGCCGGCGTAGGCCCGGGCCAGCTCGCCCGCCCGGGCGGGGAGGACGTTGTTGGCCATGAAGCCGATGGCGGTGGCATGCCAGACCGGTCTGAACCGTACGCCGCCGCTCCGCGCCGCCAGAATGATGCGCCATCGCGCGGCCCGGGCGACGAAGGTGAGGGTCGCGAGCGCCGCCGAAGCGAGGAACAGCCACAGGTTGGCCTGGCGGATCTCGCGGAAGAAGGCGGCCGGCGAGACGCCGCGCAGCGCCCAGTAGAGGAAGACGAGGGAAATGGCGATCCCGGCCAGCCCCTGCCAGAGCCGGCCGCGGTCCCGGTGCGGCGCCGGCGGCGAGCGGGGGCTGCTAGGCGCTGAGTCCAAGCTCGACGAGATCGAACACCTCGCGCTGGAGCTCATAGAGCCGGCCGGAAGCCTGGCCGGGCGAGGCCGCCAGCGTGGCCAGCTCGGACTTGAGCTCGAGGGCACGACGCAGCGCGGCCTGGCCGCGATAGAGGATGCTCTCGATCGGGACGATCTCCTCGTCCGGCGCCAAGGACTCGATCGGGACCACGCCCGCCTCTTCACGCTCGTCCGGCGCCAAGGACTCGATCGGCACCACGCCTTCTTCCTCGGGCTCCTCGGGCGCGAGCAACTCAATCTCCATGACGCCCGCCTCTTCGGCGGGCGCCGGCCCGCCGAGCAGCTCGTCGAGCGAGCCGAGCGGGAGGCCGCGCTCGGCGACGAGATGCTCCATCGCCGCGTAGCCCCAGGCGAGATCGCGCTCGTCGGCGGCTGCGGGGGCGACGGGCGGCGCAACGACGGCAACGGGAGTTCGTAGGTACTCGTCCAACGCGGGGCGCGCCGGCATCGCGGCCAGCTCGGGAACCACGCGCGTGGTCCGCGGGCGCGCGGCCGGCGCCGGAGGCGCGGGAGCGGCAGCCGGCGCGGCGAGTGCGCCCAGCCGTCCGATCGCCGCCTCCAGACTCGCGACCACCGGCGCCTCGTCGCCCGTCTGGACTGTGCGAAGCGCGCGCGCGGCATCGGCGACCGCGAGGGCGAAGAACTCCACGTCGGTGCCGGCCGCGCCCCGCTCGATCACGGCCCGCCCCGCGTCCGCGAAGCGCCCCAGGGCGCCCGCGACCGGCGGGCCACCAGCGCCCGCCAGCGGCCGCAACGCCGCCGCCATCCCGAACAGCCGAAGGTCGCGGACGACCGGCGAGGCCGCGCGCGCCAGCTCTTCCGCGGCCCGCTCCAGAAACTCGCCCTGGCTCACGAGCTCGACGCGCGAGAGAGGGGAGGGCGCGGTGCCCTGGCGGACCACGTGCGCTTCGGCGTCGTCGTAGAACAGCATCTCGATCGGCAGGATCTGGCCCGTGCCGGCGAACGCGCCGAGCAGCGCCGACGCGAACGCGCCGGCCTGGGCGCTGTCCACGGCGGGGCGGCCCACGTCCACGACCTCGCGCGCCGCCCGCGCCAGCGCCTTCGCCGCCGCGTCGAAGACCGCCGGCACCGCGGGGGCGACGGCCCCCGACGTCGCGAAGACTTCCTTGAGCGCGCCGTCGACGGCGGCGAGGAGGTCGGCGAGCGGCGGGAGGTCGTTCAGCACCGCCACGCCGCGCAGCGCCGACATCGCGGGGGCGACGCCTCCCAGCGCCTCGCGTGAGGCGCGGTCCGCCGTGAGAGCCTGCGCCGCGCGATCGAGCGCGCTGGCGATCGCGGCGGCCTCGCGGGCGACGAAGGCGCGGCCCCCCGCGTCCAGGCCGCCGCCGGCCGCGCGCGCCGCTCCCGAGGGGCGCCCCGCGAGGCGCTCCAGCGCGGTGCCGATCGCCTCGGCCCGCGCGGCGTCCTCCGGCTCCGGGGTGAGGATGCGGTGCAGGTACTTCTTGCAGTCGTCCACCGCCCGGATGATCTCGCCGCGCACCCGCTCGTCCCACGCCACGCGCCCGTCCTTGAGCGCTCGGCCCGCCGCCTCCAGCCCCTGGGCGGCGCGCGCCATCGGCTGCTGGGACGCCATGAGCGCCCCGCCGCGCCAGGCGCGGGCGATGCGGACGAATTCGTCGGCGTTGGGGAACGGACCGGCGGGCGCCTGGGTCAGCGCGTCGAGGCGCTCGAGGTACTCACCGGCCTCGAGCGCGAAGAAGTCGAGCATCCCCATGGATTGGCCCATTTCGCGAACCTACGGCCCGCCCCGCGCGCGGTCAATTCGCTCGCGCATCTCGCGGACCGCGCGCTCGATGCCCACGAACACGGCACGGCTGACGATGCTGTGCCCGATGTTCAGCTCCTCGATCTCCGGGAGCGCGGCCACGGGGCCGACGTTTTCGTACGTGAGCCCGTGCCCCGCGTGTACCGCCAGGCCGAGCCTGTGGGCCTCCCGCGCCGCCGCCTCCAGCTCCTGCGCTGCGGCTGCTCCGCTGCGCCAGCTCCCGGCATAGCGGCCGGTGTGCAGCTCGACGGCGTCGGGGCCGAGCGCGGCGGCTGCCGCGATCGTCCCCGCGTCGGGACTGATGAACAGGCTGGTGCGGATCCCGGCGGCCCGGAGCCGCGCCACGGCCTCCCGGATCCGTCCGGCCCCGGCCACGCAATCGAGCCCGCCCTCGGTCGTGATCTCCTCGCGGCGCTCCGGCACCAGCGTCGCCTGGTGCGGCTTCAGCCGCTCGGCGATCGCGAGGATCTCCCCGGTCGCCGCCAGCTCGAGATTCACCACCGTGCGCACCGTGGCGACAAGCAGCTCGACGTCCCGGTCTTGGATGTGCCGGCGATCCTCGCGCAGGTGCACGGTGATGCCGTCGCCGCCCGCCTGCTCGACCAGGACGGCGAGCCGCACCGGGTCGGGTTCGTCGGTCCGGCGCGCCTGCCGCACCGTCGCCGCATGGTCGATGTTGACGTAGAGTCTCACGCTTGCTCGCCCCCGGGAGGCCCGTTAGCTTCGCCTTTCGTGGCCCCCACACACCGCTTGCCCATCGTCGCCTGCCTCGTCGCGCTCGTCGGCTGCACGGGGCGTCCCGCCGGCGTCACGCCGGCCCCCACCCCCGAGGCGACGGTAGGGCAGTTTCTCGCCGCCGTCAACGCCAACGCCCTGGAGCGCATGGCCGCGTTGTTCGGGGACGAGCGCGGTCGGGCCGCGTGGGGGAGCGCCGCGGCGCGGCAGGAGCGCCTCGCCATCATGCAGCGCCTGCTCCAGGCCGACTCGTCCCGGCTCGTCGGGACGGAGCCCGATTCGGCCGGCGTGCCCACCCGCCGCCTCGTGCACGTCGAGTTGTTCGGCACGGACCGCCGGGCGCGCGTGCCGTTCATCGTGGCGCAGCAGCGCACCGGCGGCTGGCTGGTGTACGCGATCGGCCTGACGTCCCTGATGCCGACGCCGGGCGGCCGCCGCAGCCCCTAGTCCGACAGCTCGAGCAGGATGCCGCCGGTCGCTTTGGGATGGAGAAACGCGACGCGGTGGCCGCCCGCTCCCGGACGCGGGACGTCGTCGATCAGGCGGTAGCCCGCCGCCTTGCAGCGCTCCAGCGCGCCGTCGAGGTCGGGCACGCGGAAGCAGAGATGGTGGATGCCGGGGCCGTGACGGGCGAGGAACTTGCCGATCGGGCTCGCGGGATCCGTGGAGGTCAGCAGCTCGACGGCGGTGTCCCCGGCCTCCAGGGAGACGATCGTCGCGCCGTCGCTGGTCTCAGTCGCACCGGGGGCCAGGCCGAGCACGTCACGGTAGAAGGCGGCGGCCCCGGCGAGATCCTGGACGGCCACCCCGACGTGGGCCAGAGCAGCGTCGCGCTGGACTTCGGGCGGGAGCACGCGGACATTCTAACTCGGAGCGGAACGACATGGCAGGGTCGCACGCGATGACGGTGACCGACGCGACGTTTCAGTCGGAAGTGGAGCAGCAATCCGGTCTCGTCCTCGTGGACTTCTGGGCGGAGTGGTGCGGGCCGTGCCGCGTCATCGCCCCGATCCTCGAGCAGATCGCCGGCGAGTTCGCCGGCAAGCTGAGGATCACCAAGCTCGACGTGGATGCGAACCAGCAGACACCGATGCGCTTCAACGTGCGGTCCATCCCCTCGCTCCTCTTCTTCAAGGGCGGCAAGCACGTGGACACGGTGATCGGTGCGGTGCCGAAGGCGCACCTGGTGGGGAAGATCACGCAGCACCTCTAACCATGCGCGCCTCGACGGCGGTCCTCACGGATACCTCCATCCGTCTCTGGGACCTGGCCTTCCCCTACGGCCAGGCGCTGGTGGCCCGCACCCGCGCGCCGTACATCGCCCTCGACGACTTGATCACCTTCAGCAAGCACGACCGCGACGGGAAGGTGGATGCGTACCTCGCCGCGTACCTCCCCGACGAACTGGTCCTGCTCTTCTTCGTCGGCGGCGAGCTGGTCAACGCCGCGATGCTGAACCCGGTAGGGCGGTTCCCCGCCGCGATCGGCGACGCGCTGCGGCGCATCCGCGAGGGGACCGAGCGCGCGGAGATCGCGTTTCACGCCGCGCCGCAGGACCTCCTCGCCGCGATGTACGCCGCGTGCAGCGGGCCCCCGCTGCCGGTGGCCCTCGATCCGAAGAGCCCCGAGACCGTCTTCCGGACCCTGTTCGAGAAGAAGTGGTCCGGCCTGCTGGAGCTGATCTCGAACGGCCGCGTGAACTACCTCCAGGTGAAGGACGGACGGTTCGCCTCCGGGCACTTCGCCGAGCGCCTGCCGAACGATCCGCCGCTCGCCACCGTGGCGCGGCTCTTCAGCTCGGTGCCGCCCGAGCCGCTGCCGCGGGTGACCGCGAAGGTGTACGACGGGCCGCCGCCGCTCCCGCGGCAGGCGCCGCCGGCGATGATCCAGATGTTCCGGCACTACACCTGGGACCTGGCCGACCTGATCGAGCGCGAGGCGCCGGGGCAGGGGGCCAAGCGGGCCGAGCGCGTGCGGCAGCGCCTGCTGCCGCAGCACCAGGTGCTCCAGTGGGTGGGCGGGACGCGCGGCGCCGCGCAGCAGGACCCGGTCGTCGAGCCGGTGACCCTGGCCGACGGGGTCGCCACCTGGACGAAGGAGCTGCTCACCGAGGTAGAGGTGCTCCAGCCGCAGAGCGCGCCGCGCATCCTCCGCGACGCCGCGCGCGAGCACCACTTCGCCTTGAACGCGGTGGGGTTCTTCGAGAAGCTGCCCTGGCGCATCCAGTGGTGAGACGCGGGACGCTGTACATGCTGAGCACCCCCATCGGTCATCTGGGGGATTTTTCTTTTCGGGGCCTGGAAGTGCTGCGGCAGGTCGCGGTCGTCGCGGCGGAAGACACGCGGCGGACCCGGCGGCTTCTGGGGCACTACGAGGTGTCGCCGCCGCTCGTCAGCCTCCACGCGCACAGCCGGCCGGAGCAGGTCGAGCGGCTGCTGGACCGCGTCGAGGCGGGCGAAGACGTCGCGTACGTCACCGACGCGGGCACGCCGGGGGTGTCGGACCCGGGGGCGTTCATCGCCGAACGCGCGCACGCGCGCGGCCTTCCGGTCGTGCCGATCCCGGGGCCCGCGGCGGTGCTGGCCGCGCTCGCGGCCGCGGGGTTCCCCGCCGACCGCTTCCTCTTCCTCGGCTTCCTGCCGAAGAAGGGGACGACGCGCGCGGCCCTGCTCCAGCGGATCGCGACCGAGCCCTGGACCACGATCTGCTACGAGGCGCCCGGCCGCACCGTCGCCCTGCTGCGCGACCTGGCCGCGCGCTGCGGCGCCGGCCGGCCGGCAGCCGTGGCGCGCGAGTTGACCAAGCTGCACGAGGAAGTGCGGCGGGGAACGGTGGGGGACCTGATCCAGTATTACGAGGCGCACCCCCCGCGCGGCGAGGTCACGGTGGTCGTGAGCGGTGTAGGCGGCGCCTCGCCCGCGCCCGCCACGGTAGCGCCGCCCGACGCGGGAGAACTGATCGCGACGATGCGGGCCGCGGGCGCCGCGCCGTCGGCCATCGCGAAGGAGCTGTCCCGACGCCTCGGACTGTCCCGCCACGACGCCTATCGCCTGCTGACGGCGTGACGGCGGCTCCGCTCACCATCGGCCGCCTGCATTACGACGGCGGCGGCGACTGGTACGCCGATCCTTCCAGCCTGCCCAACCTGCTCCGGGCGATTCGCGAGCGCACCAGCCTCGTGACCACCGAGCGGGAGCGAGTGGTGCGGCTGACCGACCCGTTCCTGCCCGATGTCCCCTACCTCTATATGACGGGGCACGGCAACGTCCTCTGGTCGCCGGAGGAGTGCCGCCTGCTGCGCGCGCACTTCGAGGCGGGCGGGTTCCTGCACGCCGACGACTGCTACGGGATGGACAAGTCCATTCGGCGCGAGATCGCGAAGGCATTCCCGGACCGGCCGATGGTCGAGGTGCCGCTCGACCATCCGATCTACCATCTGGTCTACGAATTCCCGAAGGGCCTGCCGAAGATCCACGAGCACGACGGGCTCCCCGCGCAGGGGTTCGGCGTCTTTCTGGGGACGCGGCTGGCGCTCTACTATTCCTATCAGTCCGATCTCGGGGACGGGTGGGAGGACCCGGAAGTGCACCACGATCCGGAGCCGATCCGCGAGCAGGCGCTGCGCATGGGCGTCAACCTCTTCGCGTACGCGGTGGGTGGCAGCGCGTGAACGAGATCGTCCGCTCCCTGGCGCGCCTCGAGGCGCTGCTGGCGCGGCGGCGCATCGCGGCCGCGCTGCTCGCCGCCGCGGCGGCGGCCGTCGGAGTGCTCGCCCTCGCGGCGCTGGCCACGCGGGGGGGCGTGCTCGCTGCCGCGGGGTGGGCGCCGCTCGCCGCGTGGGCCCTGGCGCTGGCCGCCGCGCTGGTGGTGGCGCGCCCGGCGTGGCGGGGACGCCTCCGGAGGAGGAACGCGCTGCGCGACACCGCGGCGCTGGTGGAGCGGGAGCAGGCGCTGCGGCGCGGCTCGCTCGTGGGGATCGTGGACGCGGCGGCCGGCACACCCGCCGGGACGTCGCCCGCGCTGGTGTCGCGCGCGGCCGAGCGGCTGGCGTCTTCGCTGCCGCGGGCGGCGTCCTGGGCACCCGAGGCGGCGCGCGGCCTCTCCCGCCGCCTGCGCGCGGGCGCGGCCGCCTGCGCCGCGGCGGCCGTCCTCGCAGCGCTCGCCTTCGCCTGGGCCGGTGACGCGGCGGCCGAGCTCGTCTCGCCGCTCCGGGCTCTGCGGGCGTCGCTGGGCGCGCGGGTCGAGATCGCGGTGTCGCCGCTCGCGGTGCGGCGCGGCGGCGCCGTGGCGGTGAGCGTCCGCTCTCCGGTGATCGCGGATGCGCGGCTGTTCGTGCGCGAGACCGGCGAGACCTGGCGTGCCGTCCCGCTCGCCGCGGCGGGATCGGATCGCGCGACGGCGCGCCTCGCCGACGTGACCGCGCCGCTCTTCGTGTACGCGCGCAGCGGCAAGCGGGCCTCCGATACGCTGCGGGTCGGCGTCATCGAGCCCCCGTTCGTCACGGAACTGGTTGTGACGGCGCGCTTCCCCGCGTACCTCGAGCGCGCGGACGAGACGCTGCCGACGGATTCGGGGCCGGTGGCGCTTCCGGTGGGGACCGTGCTCACGCTCCGCGGCGCGGCGAGCGCGACGGTTTCGGCCGCGGCGCTGGTGGGTCCGGCGCGCCGCGCGCTCTCCGCGTCGGGACGCGGCTTCGCCGGCGACCTGGTCGTCCGCCGCTCGGCGACGTGGCGGCTGGCTCTGGCGGACGCGTCGGGCGAGCCGTTTCCGGGTCCCCCGGCGGTGTTCGATCTCCGCGCGGTGCCCGACAGCGCGCCGGTCGTCGCGCTGCCGGCGCCCGGAGCGGACACCACCGCTCCGCTCGACCTCAGGCTCCCGCTCGTCGTGGACGCGCGCGACGACCACGCGCTCGGCCGGGTCGAGATCGTGAGCTGGCGGGTGAGCCGGCTCGGCTCCGTGGGCCCAAGAACCGTGGACACGGTGACCGGCGTCGCAGGGGCCGACCATGTGGTCCAGAGCGTCCTCCTCGACCTCAACGGCCGCGGGCTGCTGCCCGGCGACACGCTGCGGCTGTTCGCGCGCGCGACCGATCGGGCGCCGCAGCCCCACATTGGGGTGAGCCGCGAGTACGCGGTGCGCCTGCGCTCGATGGCGGAGCTGCGCGACGCCGTGCGCGCCGCAACTGACAGCCTGGCGCGCCGCGCGTCCGACCTGGCGGGTGATGCGGCGGCGCTGGGCCGGCGCACCGGGGACCTCGCGGCCCAGCGCAACCGCGGCGCCGGTACCGCCGACTCGACGCGGGCGCCGGTGGGCGACCAGACCCAGCGCTCCGGCGCGCCGCTGCCGTTCGAGCAGGCGCAGGAGGCGGGGCGGGTGCGCGACGAGCAGCAGCGGCTGTTCGAGCGCGCCGACAGCCTGCGGCAGGCGCTGGCCCGAGTGGCGGCGGCGGCCGAGCGCGCGGGGCTCACCGATTCCGCGTGGCAGCAGCGGCTGCGCGAGCTGGACCAGCTGCTGGAGCAGGCGGTGACGCCGGAGCTGCGCGCGCGCCTGGAGGAGCTCCGGGCGGCGCTGGAGCATCTGGACCCGCGGGCAGTCGAACAGGCGCTGCGTCGGCTCGCGGAATCACAGCAGGAGCTGCGGCGCCAGCTCGAGCGGAGCGCCGAGCTGTTCGAGCGTGCGGCGCTCGAGGGCTCGCTCCAGACCTTCGCCCAGAACGCGGAGGCGCTCCGCCAGGCGGAGCTGCAGTGGACGGACCGCGCTCCGGCCGAGCACGACACGACGGCGGCGGCCGAGGAGCAGCGCGCGCTCCGCCGCGAGGCGGATACGCTGCACGCCGGCCTCGAGGCGCTGGGTCCGCGGCTGGTGCAGCGAGGGGACAGCGAGGGCGCGGGGACGGTCGCGTGGGCCGCGCGGCAGGTCGCGCAGGCGGGTGCGAAGATGGAGGACGCGGGCGCCGCGATGTCCGCCGGGCGCCGCCAGGACGCCGGGCCGCGCGGCCAAGAGGCGGCGGATGCGCTGCGCGGCGTGAGCGACTCGCTGCGGGACCGGGAGGCGCAGATGGCGGCGGCGTGGCGCGCGGAGGTCCTGAAGCTGCTCCGCTCCGCGGAGACGGAGACCATCGTGCTCGCCGTGGAGGAGCAGGGCATGGCCGACCGGCTCCGCCGCGGCGAAGGCTCCGGCGACGCGAGCGGTCAGCAGTCGGCGCTCGAGCAGGGCGTGGATCAGGTCGCGCGGCGTCTCGGCGAGGCGTCGGGGCGGAACGCGCTGGTTTCGCCGCGGCTCGGCGCGGCGCTGGGGCTGGCGCGCCAGCAGATCGAGCAGTCGCGCCGGGCGCTGGAGGAGCCGCGGACCGATCCCGCCCTCGCCGCGTCCCGCGCGCAGGACGCGGCGCAGGCGCTCTCGTCCGCGGCCTTCCAGATCATGCGGACGGGGGACGACGTCGCGGGCGCGCAGTCGGGCTCGGGGTTCGCGGAGGCGCTCAAGCGGATGGCGGAGCTGGCGACCCGGCAGGGCGCGATCAACGGCCAGCTTAACGGCCTCCTGCCGATGCTGGGTCCGGGAATGTTCAGCGAGGCGGTGATGCAGCAACTGCGTGAGATCGCCGCCCGGCAGCGCGCGCTCGCCAACGAACTGGAGCGGCTGAGCGGCATGGGGCTCCAGGGCCGGCCGGAGGACCTGGCGCAGGAAGCCCGGCGGCTGGCGGACCGGCTCGAGCAGGGACAACTCGATCGGCGGACGCTGGAGCGCCAGCAGCAGCTGTTCCGGCACATGCTCGACGCGGGCCGCACGCTCCAGAGCGACGAAGAGGACGCGGAGCGCAAGAGCGAGACGGCGCGCGAGCACGCCGCGAGCATTCCGGCGGGGACGGTGCCGCGGGAGCCGGGGCTCCGATACGCGATCCCGACATGGGACCAGCTCAAGTCGCTCTCCCCGGCCGAACGGGCGATGGTGCTCGACTACTTCCGGCGGATCAATGCCCCGGGCCGCTAGGGCGCTCGTTCTTCTGCTCGCGCTGGCGGCCGCGGCGCCGGTGCGCGCGGCGGGGCAGGAGATCCTGCTCCGCGCGATGGACCTGGAGCAGGTGGGAGCGTGGAACGAAGCGGGGATGCTGTACCGCCAGGTGCTCGCTGACGAGCCCACCAACGCCGCGGCGCTGCTCGGCCTGGAGCGCGTGTTCGTCCAGCCGGCGCAGCGGGACACGGTGCTGGCCTTCGCGGAGCGCGCGATCGCCGCGAACCCCGCGGCGCCGACCGCCTACGCCGTCGCGCTGCGCACGCTGCGCGCGATGGGCCGGGACTCGCTCGCGGCTGCGGCCTTGGCGCGGTGGGTGGCGGTGGACTCCGCCAGCCCGGCGCCCTACCGGGAGTGGGCGCGACTCTCGTTCAGGGCCGGGCGCGTGCAGGACGCGCGCGATGCGGTCCTGCTGGCGCGGCAGCGGCTGCGGGACCCGTCGGCGCTCGCGCCCGAGATGGCGCAGATCGAGGTGCAGCACGGGGACTGGGCGGCTGGGGCCGGCGAGTGGCGGGCCGCGGTTGGGGTGCAGGACGCCTACGCGGAGGCGGCGTCCTTCAGTCTCCGGCCCGCGCCCGCGGCGGCGCGTGACGCCGTGATCGGCGCCCTGACCGCGTCGGGCCAGGGTGCGCCGGCCGGCCGGCGGGTGGCGGCGGATCTGCTGCTGGGGTGGACCGAGCCGGGCCGCGCGTGGGCGCTGCTCAAGGACGCGTTGCCAGCGTCCGATTCGCTCCGGGTCGTCGCGCTGCAGACCTTTGCCGAGCGGGCCCGCTCGCTCGACGGGCCCGATGCGCAGCGCGCGGCGGGCGGAGCCTACGACTTGTTGGCGGCGGCGCTCCCGCCGGAGGACGCGGGACCGACCAGGATCGAGAGCGCCCAGGCCTACGCTGCGGCGGGCGACACCGCCGACGCGAGGCGGGTGCTGCGGAGCCTCGCGGCGGACCCGTCCGCCGACGGCGCGACCCGTTCCGCGGCGGCGGCCGCGATGGTCGAGCTGCAGGTGCGGGAGGGGAACCCGGAGGCGGCCGAGCGAACGCTCGCCGGCGCTGTCACCCGTCTCAGCGGCACGGAGCGGGAGCGGCTCGACCGCGTCATCGCGCGCGGCTGGCTGCGGCTCGGCGCGCTCGACCGGGCGGAGCGCGCGGTGGCCGGCGACTCGTCGCTCGCCGGGGACGAGGTGCGCGGCTGGGTGGCGCTGTACCGCGGGCGCCTGGCGGATGCGCGGCAGCTACTGCGCGGCGCCGGGGCGTCGGTGGGCGATCGCGCGCTGGCGCCGCTGCGGGCCGAGACCGTGGCGTTGATCGACGCGGTGGGACGCGACACGCTGCCCGAGCTGGGCGCCGCGCTGCGCCTCGCCGCGCGCGGCGACTCACTCCAGGCGTCGCGCGCCCTGGTCGCGGTGGCGCGCGGCCTTGGCGATTCCGCCGCGACGGGCGAGGCGGAGCCCACCCTGCTCGCGTGGGCGGCCCGGCTCGCCGCCGCGGGCGGCGACTCGGCGCGCGCGGAGACACTGTGGCTGGAGGTGGCCGACCGGTACGGCGCCTCCGACGCGGCGCCGGCGGCGGAGCTGGAGCTCGCCCGTGCCCTCGCCGGCCGCGGCGACCTCAAGGCGGCGGCCCGGCGCCTCGAAGCGATGATCCTGGCGCATCCCGAGAGCGCCCTGGTGCCCGAGGCGCGCCGCGAGCTGGATCGGGTGCGCGGCCTGGTGCCCCGTTCGTGAAGCGGCGCGATTTCCTCGGCGCCGTCGGAGGCGCAGCCGCGGTCCTCTGGAGGCACGGAGGCACGGCGGCACGGGGGCGCCGTGCGGCCGACACGGTGTCGCCTTCCCGTGCCTCTGTGCCTCCGCGCCTCGGTGCCTCGCTGTTGGTCCCCATGGACCAGGAGCAGACCAACCACCTCAAGGCCTATGGGCTCGCCTACGACGCCGTGAAGCGCGGCGGCCACACCGAGTGGCTGCTCAACTACCGCGGGGGATCGTTCCTGATCCCGGACGACGGGATCGCGCGCCGCGCCGCCACGCTCGCCGGCATCGCCGTCGCGGGCGTGTCGGACGCCGACGTTCTGGACATCCGGGGTACGATCGAGCAGGCCAACATGGACGCCGTGCCGCTCGAGAAGGCGCCGCGCGTCGCGATCTACTCGCCACCCTTCGCCCCGCCGTGGGACGACGCAGTGACGCTCGCGCTCCGCTACGCCGACATCCCCTTCACGCGCGTCTGGGACCCGGAGGTCCTCGGCGGGCGGCTGGCCGACTTCGACTGGCTGCACCTGCACCACGAGGACTTCACCGGACAGTACTCCAAGTTCTACCTCTCCTACGCGGGCGCGTCCTGGCTGGCCGACATGGTGCAGGAGAACCAGGCGGCGGCGCGCACGCTCGGGTTCGCCAACGTGCCCGCCCTGAAGAAGGCGGTGGCGCGCCGCATCCGCGCCTCCGTCGAGGGCGGCGGCTTCCTGTTCGCGATGTGCACGGCGACCGAGACGCTGGAGCTGGCTTTGGCCGCGCACGACGTGGACATCGCGGCGGAGTTCGCCGACGGCACTCCGATGGACGGCGACGCCGACGCCAAGCTCGACTGGACCCAGGCGCTGGCGTGCAAGGACGCGCACCTCGAGCGGAACCCGGCGATCCCGGCCTTCTCGGACATCGACGGGCACCAGGTCAACAATCCGGCGCTGCGCCAGCCGCTCGGCGCCTTCGAGCTGTTCAACTTCAGCGCCAAGATCGATCCGGTGCCCACGATGCTGGTGCAGTGTCACCGGCAGGTGATCCCGGACTTCTACGGCATCACCACGAGCTTCACGCGCCGCACCCTCAAGGCCGCCGACGTCATCCTGGCCGAGGAGCCGGGCGCGCCGTGGGTGAAGTACATCCACGGCGACCTCGGCCGCGGGACCTGGACCTATCTCGGCGGCCACGACCCCGAGGACCCGCAGCACCAGGTCGGGAATCCGCCGACCGACCTGTCGCTGCATCCGACGTCGCCGGGCTACCGGCTCATCCTCAACAACGTGCTCTTCCCCGCGGCGCGGAAGCGCGAACTCAAGACGTGAGCGCGGCGCGGCTCGGCGCCGCGGCCCGCTCCGCCATCGCCGCGGCGATCGCGGAGGCCGGCGGCCGCGAGGTATCGTTCGTCGCCGACGTCGCCCCCGATGGAACGGTGCAGGGCGCGGAGCCCGTCGCACGCGGCACGGTGGACGCGGTGCTGGCCCTGCCGGGCGTGGCTTCCCGCGGGCAGATGGTGCTGCACAACCACCCGAGCGGACTGCTGGAGCCCTCCACCGCCGATCTCGACGTCGCCGTGCGCCTGCACGACGGCGGCGTTGGGTTCGGGATCGTGGACAACCGGGCCGACGAACTCTACGTCGTCGTCGAGGTGCCGAAGCCGCGCGGCACCGAGCCGCTCGATCCCGTCGCCGTCGCGAGGCTCCTGGCGCCCTCGGGCCCCGTGGCGCGCGAGCTGGGCGCGCACGAGGACCGGCAGAGCCAGCGCGACATGGCGGCCTACGTCGCCGACGCCTACAACGACGGCACGGTCGCGGTGCTCGAGGCCGGGACCGGGATCGGGAAGAGCTTCGCGTATCTCGTGCCCGCGATCCGGTGGGCCGTGGTGAACGGCGAGCGCACCATCGTCTCGACCAACACCATCAACCTGCAGGAACAGCTGGTCGGGAAAGACCTGCCGCTCCTGGCGCGCGCCCTCGGCACCCAGGACCGCCCGGTGCGCTATGCGCTGCTCAAGGGGTGGCGCAATTACGTCTGCCTGACGCGCCTGGAGCAGGCGCAGCGGGGCGTCGGCACGCTCCTGGAGCCGGATCGGCGCGACGAGCTGGAAGCCATAGCGTCGTGGGCCGCGCACACGTCGGACGGCAGCCTCTCCGACCTGTCGTTCACGCCGAGCCCCGAGGTGTGGGACGAGGTCGCGGCCGAGTCGGACCTGTGCAGCCGGCTGCGCTGCCCGCACTTCGACGGGTGCTTCGTCTTCGAGGCGCGGCGCCGCGCCGCCGACGCGGACGTGGTGGTGGTGAACCACCACCTCCTGGCGAGCGATCTCGCCGTGCGGCGCGCGCAGGGGAACTTCGAGGAGGCGGCGGTACTCCCGCCGTATCGCCGCGCGGTGCTCGACGAGGCGCACCACCTGGAGGACACGGCCGCCACGCACCTCGGGATGCAGGCCACGTCGCGCGGCGTGGAGCGGCTGCTCTCGCGGCTGGAGCGCGGCAACCGCGGCGTCCTGCCGGCGCTGCGGGGCGCTCTGGCGGCCGAGGCCGACGAAGACCTGCGCGAGACGGGGACGGAGTTGATCGAATCGCGGCTCCGCCCGGCGCTGGCGGACGCGCGGCGCAGCGCCGAGCTGCTGTTCCGGATCCTCGACGCCTACCTGGCGGGCAAGGCGGACAACGTCGTCCGCCTCGGCGACGCGTTCGCGGAGGACCCCATCTGGTCCGCCGCGGGCGGTGGGCTCGGCGACGCGCTCGACAACTTCGGCTACGCCCTCGGCCTGGTCCGGGAGGCCGTGGTGGCGCTCGCCGAGCGGCTGGGCGCGGAGGAGCCGGCGGACCGGATCCGGTCGCTCGCCGGCGAGCTGCGCGGGCTGTCCAACCGCCTGGAGGCCGCGCGCGACGCGGTGCGCGCGACGCTCCGGCCCCCGGCCGGACTGCCCCCGACGGTGCGCTGGATCGAGCGGCGCGGAGGCGCGCACGTCGCGCTGGCCGCCGTGCCGCTGGAGCTGGCGCCGCTCCTCAAGGAGCTGCTCTTCGACCGGGTCGAGACGATCACGCTGACCAGCGCGACGCTGGCGACCGGCGGCTCCTTCGACTTCCTGGCGCAGCGCCTTGGCCTCGATCTGCCGCCCCCGCGCCAGGGGGTGCGCGAGGTGCTGCCGTCGCCCTTCAACTACCGCGACCAGTGCCTGTTCGTCGTGCCCGACGACTTGCCCGAGCCGCGGGACGATGCAGAGGGACACGGCACGCGGGTCGCCGAGATCGTGGCGGACCTCGCCCACGCCTCCGACGGCGGGCTGTTCGTGCTCTTCACCAGCCACCGCGCCCTGCGGCTGGCGGCCGCCGCGCTCGGCGCGCGCGCCGACGTCGCGGGACGCTGGCCGCTGCTGGTGCAGGGCGACGCCCCGCGCGATCAGCTGCTGCGCCGCTTCCGCGACGCCGGCTCGGCGATCCTCCTGGGCACCGATTCGTTCTGGGAGGGCGTGGACGTGCCCGGGCTCGCGCTCAGGGCCCTGGTGATCGCCAAGCTCCCGTTCCGCGTGCCGACCGAGCCCTTGACCGCCGCGCGCTGCGAGGCGATCGAGGCGGCCGGCGGTGACCCGTTCAACGAGTACCTGGTGCCGCTCGCCGGGCTGAAGCTCAAGCAGGGCTTCGGCCGGCTCATCCGCTCGCGGACGGATGTCGGAGTGGTGGTGCTGCTCGATCCCCGGGTGCTGCGGAAACGGTATGGGGGAGCGCTCCTGGCGGGATTGCCCGACGCGACGAGACTCGTCGGTCCATGGCACGAGGTTCTGGGAGAGATCCAGGCGTTTTACGAGCTGCACGGCATCATGAGTGAGAGGTAAGAGGGCAAGGGCGTGAGAAGGCAAAAAGTGAGACGTGAGAAGGTTGAGTGCGTGAGAGGTGAGACGGCCCTTCTCACTTCTTACGCTTCTCCCCCTCTCACGTCTCACCTTGCCCTCTCACGCGTCATCCCTCTCGCTTCTCACGCTTCCAGCTGAGGAGCCGTCCGATGAGAAGACCCGGCAAGATCGTCTGTGTGGGCCGCAATTATGTCGAGCACGCAAAGGAGCTCGGCAACGAGGTTCCGAAGGAGCCCCTGCTGTTCCTCAAGCCTCCCTCGTCGGTCGTCTTCGACGGGGAGCCGATCGTCCTGCCCGACATGTCGCGGCGCGTCGAGCACGAGGGCGAGATCGGGGTGATCATCGGGACGCGGCTCCGGCAGGGCGACGACGCGGCGGCGCGAGCCGCGGTCGCCGGCATCACCTGCGTCAACGACGTGACGGCGCGCGACCTCCAGAAGTCCGACGGCCAGTGGACCCGGGCCAAGGGGTTCGACACATTCTGCCCGATGGGGCCGGGGCTGATGCCGGTGGACGCGGGCTTTAACTTCTCGGGCCTCGAAGTCGTCTGCCGTGTGAACGGGGTGGAGCGCCAGCGGGGACGCGCCGCCGACATGGTCTTCGGCATCCCGACGCTGCTCGCGTTCATCTCGCGGGTCATGACGCTGGAGCCGGGGGACCTGGTGGCCACCGGCACGCCGGCCGGGATCGGGCCGCTGGTGGACGGCGACCTGGTCGAAGTCGAGATCCCGGGCGTCGGCGTGCTCAGGAACCCCGTCCGTTCGCGCTAGGTCGTGCCTGAACGCCGAGTTGGACGTACTTTTCACCCGTCGTGGGGTATGACTGCAGCGCGCAGCACGAGCGCGCCGCCGGGCGTAGTCCTGATGGATCCCGTGGTCTCGTGCACCCGCCTTCCCGGAGCCGTCCGGTGGCCCAACTGTCCAAGCGCATAGGCAAGTTCCCTGGCTACCCCCTCGCCGAGATCCCGCGCCGCAAGCGGGAGCTGCTGGCCGCCGGCGTGGACGTCATCGATCTCGGGGCGGGGGACGCGGACGTGCCGCCGCCCGCGGTCGCGGTGCGGGCATTGACGGAGGCGCTGAAGGACCCGGCGATGAGCCGGTACGGCTTCCAGCTCGGCCTGCCGGCGTTCCGGGAGGCCGTCGTGAGCTACCACCAGCGGCGCTTCGGCACGGCGTTCGACCCGATGGCGGAGGTGCTCCCGCTGCTCGGGTCCAAGGAGGGGCTGGCGCACCTCGCGCTCGCGACCTGCGACCCGGGGGACGTCTGCCTCGTGCCGGAGCCCGGCTACCAGTGCTACATCGGGGGCGCGGTGGCATCGGGCGCCGAGGCGCGCATCGCCCCGCTCCTCGCCGAGAAGAACTTCCTGGTCGAGCTCGGCGAGCTGCCCCGGGACGTGCTGCGCCGGACGCGGCTGGTCTACCTCAACTACCCGAACAACCCGACGGCCGCCGTCGCGCCGCGCGACTATCTCGAGCGCACCGTCGCGGTGTGCCGCGAGCACGGGATCGCGCTCGCCTACGACAACCCCTACGTCGAGGTCACCTTCGACGGCTACAAGGCGCCGAGCATCTTCGAGATCGAAGGCGCGCGGGACGTCGCGCTGGAGTTCCACTCCTGCTCGAAGACGTTCTCGATGACCGGGTGGCGACTCGGGTGGGTCGTGGGCAACCGCGACCTGATCAAGGCGCTGACTACCGTCAAGTCGTACCACGACACCGGGCCGTTCCTCGCGATCCAGGCGGCCGGCGCGGCTGTCCTCGACCGCGCCGAGGAGATGGCGAAGGACACGGTGCGGCTGTTCGAGTCCCGCCGCGACGTCACCCTGAAGGCCCTCGCGGCGGCCGGCTTCGAGGTCGCGCCGCCCAAGGCGACCCTCTATCTCTGGGTGCCGCTCCCCGAAGGGATGCAGTCGGCGGAGTTCACCAAGAAGGCCATGGAGGAGGAGGGCGTGATCACCCTGTCCGGGAGCGCGTTCGGCCCGTCGGGGGAGGGGTTCTTCCGCATCGCGCTGACGGTCGGCGCGGAGCGGCTTGCCGAAGGCGCGGAGCGCCTGGGGCGCGTGCTTGCCAGAGCGTAGAAGCTTCGTCCTCCCGCGCGTCCGCACCTTCCCGCGGTGGTGGCTCGTCCCTTCGGTGGCGGCCCACGTCGTGGTGCTGACGGCCGTGGTGAAGTCGAGCCTGGAGCATCGCTTCGCGGCGGATCGGGCGAACATCTTCGTGCTCGCGGCGGCGCCACCGCCGGGGACCGAGACTGCGGCGCTGAGCCTGCCCGGGCCGTCGTCCGCGCCGCGGCGGCCGGCGCGGGCGGCGGGCGTGGCGGTCGGCGCCGGTCCCGCTGCTCCGGCGGCGCTGGACACTACGCGCCTGGCGATCCACGTCGGCGCCGGCGGCAGCGATACGACGGCGACGGCGACCAGCGGCGCGCGCTCGGGGCGCGACTATGCCGGCCGCGGCGTCGCCGCGCTCCAGCCCGCGCTCGGCAGCGGGGCGGCTTGGGTGCGGCCGCTGATCGACCTGACGTTCACGAATCGCCCCATCCGTCTCGATTCGGCGGTGGCGATGCGGATGCGGGCGATGGCCGATTCGGTGGAGAAGCACCCGGTGCGCGACCCCTACGCCGATCCCTACACCTCGCGGCCGTGGACCTTCAAGTCCGGCGGCAAGACCTACGGGCTCGACGCCCAGGGGCTGCACCTCGGCAGCTTCACGATCCCCACGGCGCTCCTGGCGTTCCTTTCGATGCCGCAGGGGAACATCGATCAGGCGCGGGCCAACAACGCCCTTATGGGGATGCGCGCCGACATCCTGCGCGCCGCGGCGCGTGCGGATGCCGAGGCCGATTTCCGCCAGGCGGTCCGCGACCTCCGCGCCCGGAAGGACAAGGAGCGCCAAGAGCAGCAACAGCAACAGCAGCAGCCGCAGCAGCCGCAGCAGCCGGCCCAGCCGTGAAGCTGATCGACACGGACGACACGATCCTGATCGTCACGGGGACGGAGATCCCTGCCGAGATGAACGACCGCCCGCTCGCTTACCGTCTCAAGGCCGAGATCGACCGCCGCGGGGAAGGGAGGGCGTTCCGCGGCGCCGTCGTCGTTTCCGATGCCTGGTTCGTTCAGAACCGGATCTTCCATCTCTGCTCGGCCGTCGCCGTGGGCGGCCCCGGCGTCAACGCCCTCGCCGCCAGCCTGGTCGAGGAGCTGCCAATGCTGGTCCGGCGTGACGACCGCGTCTTCGTCCAGGGGAAATGGGACGGCGAGGAGAAGCGGGCCAGCCTCTGGGGGATGGACCGCACCGCCACGGCGCAGGCGGTCGAGGTGTTCCTCAAGGAGGGGCACTGCGACGCCTTCCTGAATGCGGCCTGGAAGCTCGTAGAGGCCGGTGGCCTGCCGCCGCTCGGGCGCCGGCCCGGGCTCGGCTAGCCGCGCTCTTCACGCGGAGAAGGCGAAATGCGAACGACGCTCAGCCTGTGGAGTGCCGTGCTCGTGGCCAGCCTCTCGATGCCGGCCCGCGCGCCGGCCCAGGCTCCGCCGCCGACCGGGGCGGATTCCGCGCAGGCCACGCTCTATCTCGTCGGGTACGCGCACCTCGACACGCAGTGGCGGTGGGAGTATCCGCAGGTGATCGCGGAATTCCTCCCCAACACGATGCACGAGAACTTCACCCTGTTCGAGAAGTACCCCCACTACATCTTCAATTTCAGCGGCGCCAACCGGTACCGGATGATGCGGGAATACTATCCGGCCGATTTCGCGCGGGTGAAACAGTACGTCGCCGCCGGCCGGTGGTTTCCTGCCGGCTCCTCGATGGAGGAGAACGACGTCAACTCCCCCTCCGCCGAGTCCATCCTGCGACAGCTGCTGTACGGGAGCGAGTTCTTCCGTCACGAGTTCGGCCGGACCAGCGCCGAGTTCATGCTCCCGGACTGCTTTGGATTTCCGGCCTCGCTCCCCAGCATCCTCGCGCATGCGGGGATCATCGGCTTCAGCACGCAGAAGCTGACCTGGCACTCGGCGAACGGGATTCCCTTCAACGTCGGCGTCTGGGAGGGACCGGACGGCCACGGCGTGATCGCCGCGCTGAACCCCGGCAGCTACACGAGCGAGGTCGACGGAGACCTGAGCAATAATCAAGCGTTGCTCGGCGGCATCCGCGACCAGGGTAGTCGCAGCGGCTTGTTCGCCCACTACAGCTACTACGGCACCGGCGATGTGGGGGGCGCGCCGACGGACAGCTCGGTGATGTGGGTGGAGCGGAGCGTGACGTCGAACGGGCCGGTGCGGGTCGTCTCGTCCACGGCGGAGCAGATGTTCCGCGACATCACCCCGCAGCAGCGCGCTCGCCTCCCCCGCTACCGCGGGGACCTGCTCCTGATCGAGCATTCCGCAGGCTCGATCACCTCCGAGGCGTACCAGAAGCGGTGGAACCACGAGAACGAGCTGCTGGCCGACGCGGCCGAGCGCGCGTCGGTCGCGGCGAGCTGGCTCGGCACCCGGCGCTACCCGATGGCGCGGCTCAATGACGCCTGGACCCTCGTCATGGGCGGCCAGTTCCACGACATCCTCCCGGGCACGGCGACGCCCCGAGCCTTCCAGTTCTCCTGGAACGACGACGTGGTCGCAATGAACCAGTTCGCGGGGGTGTTGAGCGACGCGACGGAGGCTGTCGCCTCTCGGCTGAACACGACCGCGCGGGGGACCGCCGTCGTCGTCTACAATCCGCTCTCCATCGAGCGCGAGGACGTGGTGGAGGCCGCGGTGACGCTCCCTGGCGGCGTTCCGGCCGCCGTGCGCGTCGTCGGACCGGACGGGCGGGAAGTCCCCGCACAGCTTGGAGCCGCCACGGGGGACACGGCGACGGTGATCTTCCTCGCCCGCGTCCCCTCGTCCGGCTTCGCCGTGTACGACGTGCGCGGGGTGGCGTCCGCGGCTCGCGTGGCGCGATGGCCGCTGTCCGTGACCGACTCCACACTCGAGAACGCGCGCTACCGCGTCCGGCTCGACGCGAACGGCGACATCGCCGGCGTCTACGACAAGGTCCTCCGCCGCGAGCTGCTTTCCGGCCCGGCGCGTCTCGCCTTCCAGCACGAGAAGCCCACCCAGTGGCCGGCCTGGAACATGGACTGGGCCGACCAGCGGCAGCCTCCGCGCGGCTACGTCGGCGGTCCCGCCCGCGTCACCGTGGTGGAGCGGGGGCCCGCGCGGGTGGCGGTCCGGGTCGAGCGCGTGGCCGACAGCTCGCGCTTCGTCCAGACGCTGCGGCTCGCCGCGGGCGACGCCGGGAACCGCCTCGAGGTCTTCAACGCGATCGACTGGCGCACGGCGGAGACTGCGCTCAAGGCGACGTTCCCTCTGGCGGCGGCGAACCCGGTGGCCACTTACAACTGGGAGGTGGGCACGATCGCGCGGGGGAACGACGACTCGACGAAGTACGAGGTCCCGTCGCACCAGTGGTTCGACCTCACCGACACGGGCGGCGCGTACGGCGTCACCGTGCTCTCCACGTACAAGATCGGCTCCGACAAGCCCGACGACCACACGCTGCGGCTCACGCTCCTCTACACGCCCGGCATCAGCGGCGTTTACGAGGACCAGGGGACGCAGGACTGGGGTCACCACGAGGTCAGCTACGGCCTGATGGGCCACGCCGGCGACTGGCGCCGGGCGCTTAGCCAGTGGCAGGCGATGCGGCTCGACCGCCCGCTCATCGCCTTCGAGAGCCCGAAGCATCCGGGACCCCTCGGCAGGCGCTTCTCGCTCGTCAAGACGAGCACCGCCGGCGTGCGCGTGACGGCCGTCAAGCGCGCCGAGGAAAGCGACGATGTCATCGTCCGCCTGGTGGAGCTGAATGGGCAGGCGCTGCCGCGGGTGCGGATCAGCTTTGCCGCGCCGGTGTTGTCCGCCCGCGAGGTGGACGGGCGCGAGGAGCCGCTGGGGAAGGCGACCGTGACCGGCGGTGCGATCGTGACCTCGTTCGGCCGGTACCAGCTCCGCACCTTCGTGGTGCGCCTGCGGCCGCCCGCCGCGCGGGCGGCCGCACCCCGGTGGCAGGCCGTGACGCTGCCCTACGATCGCGCGGTGGCCACCGCAGACGGCGCGCATGCGAACCCCGGCTTCGACGCGGCGGGTCAGGCTCTCGCGGCCGCGATGCTCCCCGACACGATCCGGTACGGCGGGATCGGCTTCCGCCTCGCAACGCCGGACGGGCCGGACGCCGTCGTCACCCGCGGCCAGACGATTCCGCTGCCCGAAGGCTCCTTTACGCGTCTCTACGTCCTCGCGGCCTCGTCGGACAGCGACCGGACAGCCGCCTTCCGCGTGGGCGACTCGACCGCACAGCTCACGATCCAGGATTGGGGCGGGTTCATCGGGCAGTGGGACACGCGCCTGTGGAACAAGGTGCCGGTGCCGGTGCCGCCCCAGCCCGACTCCGCGGATACGACTCGCGCGGCGCGCCGGGCGCGCTTCCTGATCTCTCGCGCACGGGCAGGCAATCCGGTCACCCGCGACGTGTACGCGGGCCTGGTGCCGGGCTTCATCAAGCGGGCGAACGTTGCGTGGTTCGCTTCGCACCGGCACACGGCCGACGGGGCCAACGAGCCGTACGCGTACTCGTACCTGTACGCCTATGCCGTGGACCTGCCGCCCGGCGCGCGCACCCTCACGCTCCCGGACGACGACAGGATCCGCGTGCTGGCGGTGAGCGTGTCGGACGAGCAGCCGGGCGCTCGCCCCGCGCAGCCCCTGTACGACACGCTGCGAAGGTAGGCGATGCGAGGGGTGACCAGGCAGGACGGCCGGCGCTCGCGATGAGTCGCTCCGACGCGGCAACGCCGAGCGCACCGGTCGCGGCGTTACTCTTTCCCGCCCCGGGCGTCTATGTAGTACGTCACGGCCGCGCCACGCGGCCTCGCAGCGGACAACCAGCCAGGGAGTGTACATGTCGCGCCGGGGAGTTCTCTCCAGAATCGCGGTGCTTGCCGCCGCAGGGCTTCTCACCGCCTGCACGGGGCGCGGCGAGTCCACGTCTGCCGCCGCGGGCGTGCGGGCCACCGTCAGCCTCGCGCGATCGGGGCTGGTCACCAGCGCCGTGATGGGCCAGCTCGTGTCCGATCTCACGGGCGGCCGGGTGCCGTTGGCGTCCGTCGACTCCCTCGCGGTGACGGTGACGCAGGTGGATGTTCTCCCCGACTCCGTGCTGGCCGCGTGCCGGCCGCCGGTGGGGGATTCGGCGCACGGCTTCCGTCCCGGGCCTCCCGGTGACATGGGAGGTGTGCCCGGGATGAACGGGCCCGGCGGCCCCGGGGCGTGCGCAGCCTGGCAAGCGGGCCACGGGATGATGGGTCCGCCGCCCGGTCCAGGTGGCCCTCCGGATTCGGTGACGCCGTTCCCACGCCCCGACGATCCGCGGACGCACGGGGACAGCCTGCTGCCGCCAGATTCCGGCTGGGGCTCGCGTCCCAATCAGTGGTACAGCCTGACGGTGGTGAGCGGCGGCCGGATCGACCTGATGCACCTGCCGACGGACACCACGCACGGGCTGCTGCTGGCCTCGGACACGATCCCCGCCGGCGCGTACGGCGCGGCGCGCCTGATCATCAGCGACGCCACGCTCTGGCTCAACACGGCGGTGACGACCGCAAACGGCGTGACGCTGCAGCCGAATACGGGCTACACGGTGGAGCTGCCGCATCGCGGCGGCGAGCCGATGGGCATCATGACGAACGCGGGCTTCACGGTGCCGTCGGGCGGCGGGAACGTCGTGCTGATCTTCGACGCGAGTCAGATGTTCGCGACGCCCATCGTTACGGACAGCGGGAAGGTGGTGCTGGGACCGGTGCTGCGGCCCCACAGGGGACACTGAAAGCAGGGGTTAGGGATTAGGGACTAGGGGTTAGGGCGTAGGGCCTAGCGCTCCGCCCCTCACACGACGCGGCCGGCGACTTCCAGCGAGTTGCCGGCCGCTGTCCAAGTCGGTCAGGGGACTTCGGAGAGCCACCCATCCAGTACGACCGCATTCCTACTGACCCAGCGCGGCGAGATCAGGAACTGCCGTCCGTCCGGCGTCACCTCGACCTGGAACGGCCTGCCGTCGAACCGGAACAGCAGCCGAGGCGTCCCGATGCGCAGCGATGGGCCGGGTGCGACACTGGCTGCGAACATTGTGTTCAGCGGGCCGAGGAAGAAGAGTTCGCGCGAGTCGCCCCGCCATCGGGGGTTGCTACCGCCCGCAGCGGATACCCGCACCGCCGGCGCGCGCCCCGAGGCACTCGTCACATAGATCTCCGGTGTGCCACTCTCGGCGCTCTCGTAGGCGATCCAGCGGCCATCCGGCGAGTAGCGGGCGTCCGTCGCGCTCGGCGGGAAATTCTCCGCCGCTCGGACCGAACCGTCGCTCAGGTCGAGCGCCACGATTCCCACTCTCCCGGTCGAATCGGCGACCCAACTCGGTGTCGGGCCCAGCAGCAAGGCCTCTCCATGGGGCGACCAGTCAAGGGGAATCCTACAGGACCGCAGCAGCAGGCTGTCGGTGCCGCGTTCCAGGTCATACACACGAACCGTGCACGGGCGGCCCGGGCCCCACGACCAGTACGCGAGCCTCCGGTCGTCCGGGCTGAAGACCGGATATACCCCGGTGCCGGTGTCGAGTCTGGTCGACAGGTTCCGGCGAAGATCGGACAGCCAGAGGCCGACGACGTCGCCGCCGGAGGCCAGCAGCGGCCTCCGGTGAGCCACGCGGTGCGTCCAGGTGCCTTCGAGGAGGTTGAGGGAATCCCCGGTCGCGCCGCCTCGGTCCACCTGGCGTGGCGCGCGGTCGCCCATCATCTCGAGGTAGACGAGCCGCCCCCGCCCCCCGGCCGTGGCCGAGAGATTGCCCGAGCCTCCGGCAACCGAGACCGGCAGCGGGAATGGCTCTCCGCGAAGCCGCGGTGGCGAGCCGCCGACTCGCTGCGCGAACAGCAGGTAGTTCGCCGCCAGGCCGCCGAAGACCAGGAGCCCCCGATCGGCTCGAATCGGGCTGTACCCGCGCCCGAGCAGCGCCTCTGTCCCTGTGCGGAGATTGAAGGCACGCAACTGATTCTGACCCAGCAGCGAGAAGACCACCTCGGCGCCGTCATCCAGGAAGAGCGGCCGCTGGAAGACATCGGGCCGGAAGCCTGAGTCGGAGAGCGCCAATGCGCATCCGCCCCGTGGCGTTGTACGGAACAGCCCACCAAGTGCTGCGAAGACGATCGTTCCGTCGCGGCTCCATGCGCCTCCCAAGCTCCGGGGCGCGGGGCACAGGGTGGAGACGGCACTGGACGCGAGTTGGAGGCGAGACAGCGTGTCGCGCGCGAAGAAGCCGAGCTGGCGGCCGTCCGGGGACCAGAACGCGGACTGCGCCCCCTCGGTGCCCGGCAGCCTGCGAGCCCCGAGCGTGTCGAGCGGGCGAAGCCAGAGGCTCCTTTGGCCATCGGGCCCGAGCGCCACGAAGGCCAGTTGCCGACCGTCGGGGGAGAGCGCCAGCGAGAACTCGTCGGCGAACTCGTAGCCCTCGGGCGGCTCGATGGTCGTCATGACCCGCCCGCCGGTCTCCACCTTCGGTGCCGAGCGCGACAACCCCAAGCCGATCGCCACCGCCAGCGATACGACCGCCACCGCCCACGGCAACGCCCTCCGGAGCATGGGCGGCCGAATATCGACGGTCCGCGAGGCAACGAGGGGCGCCGCCGCACCGGGTCGTGTCAGTGCGTCGGCGAACTGCGCCGCAGTGGCGAAGCGGTCGGCCGGGAGCTTGGCGAGCGCGACGTCGAGCGCCGCCGCAACGTGCACCGGCACCGTGGGCCGCAGCTTCCCGATCGGCGTCACCGTCGCCGTTAGCACCTTCGCCACGACTGCTTGGATCGTCGGCCCGGTGTGCGGCGGCTCCCCCGCCAGCAACTCGTACAGCACGCACGCCAACGAGTAGATGTCGCTCCGTGCGTCGAGCTCGCGGTCCCCCGTCGCCTGCTCCGGGCTCATGTACTGCGGCGTCCCCAGCGAGAGTCCCGTCTCGGTGAGCCGGTTGCCGCCCGCCCGCCGCAGCGCCAGGGCGATGCCGAAGTCGGCGATCAGGGCCTGCCCCTCCTCGAGCAGGATGTTCTCCGGCTTGATGTCCCGGTGCAGCACGCCGCGCCGGTGCGCGTAGTCCAGGGCGCCCGCCACCTGCGTCACCAGCCGCACCGCCTCCTCCACGCCGAGCTGCTTCTCCCGCGCGAGCCGCTCGCGCAGGGACTCGCCCTCCACGAATGGCATCACGTAGAAGAGCAACCCCTCCGCCTCTCCCGAGTCGAACAGCGGCAGGAGGTGCGGATGCTGGAGACTGGCGGTGAGGTGGATCTCCTTGAGGAACCTCTCGGCACCGAGGACCGCGGAGAGTTCGGGGCGGAGGACTTTGAGGGCGACCTTCCGGTGGTGCTTCAGGTCCTCGGCGAGGTAGACGGTGGCCATGCCGCCGGCACCGAGCTCGCGCTCGATGCGGTAGCGTTCCGCGAGGTCGCGACGAAGCGTGTCAACAACGTCCACCGCTCCACCGCCGTTCTGGGAGATGCGCTAACGTAGCGGTCGGCTCCTCGAGCGGCCAGCAAGCAGTGGGGCTAGCGGGCTTCTGCGTGTCATACGATAGACGAATGGAGCAGTCGGGTTCCAGGCTGGAGCGGAGCGGGAGGGGGACGCGGGCCTAGGCGCTCGCGGCGGCGCGCAGCCGCGCGAGGACCTGATCCTTCCCGATCACGGCCACCAGCTCGTTGACCGGCTCGGAAACGAGCCCCCCCGTGAGCGCGATGCGCACCGGCTGCATCACCGCGCCCGCCTTGAGGCCCTTCGCCTCGGCCAGCTGGCGCAGCGCGGCCTCGAGCGGCGCGGGCGTCCAGTCCGACACGCCGGCCAGCGCATGGGCCGCGTCGGCCAGCGCCGCGCGGTAGGCCGTCGGGTCCTTGGCGACGAATTCCGCGGCCTTCTCGTCGAACACCACCGGGTCGAGCCCCGCGCGTAGCCGGGCCCGGTGCGCCACGTCCAGCGTCGTCCGGCCGCGCGGCAGCACCGCCGCCACCAGCTCGATGGCCCGCGCCGCTTCGAGGCCGGCGAGTGCGTCGCCGATCAAGCCGGCGACCCGCTCCGCGCCCAGCGCCCGCAGATGCTCGGCGTTCATCCACTCCAGCTTCGTCGGATCGAAGACCGCCGCCTTCTTCAGCACCCCCTCGACCGTGAACGCCTCCACCAGCTCCGTGGCGTCGAAGAAGAGCTCACGGTCGCCGCCGGGATTCCAGCCGAGGAGCGCGAGGAAGTTCACCATCGCCTGCGGCAGGATCCCCTGGTGCTGATAGTCGGCCACAGCGGTGGCACCGTGGCGCTTGCTGAGCTTCTTGCCGTCGGTGCCGAGGATCATCGGCACGTGGCCGAAGACGGGCACCGGCACCCCGAAGGCGCGGTAGAGCAGGATCTGTTTCGGCGTGTTCGAGATGTGGTCGTCGCCGCGGAGGACATGCGTGATCCGCATCGCGATGTCGTCGGAGACCACCGCGAAGTTGTACACTGGCGTCCCGTCGGCGCGGAGGATCACGAAGTCCTCGAGGTCCTTCCCGTGGAAGGTGATCGGCCCATGGACCGCGTCCTCCCACGCCACTTCCTCGTGGTTCACCCGAAAGCGGATCGCCCCGTTGTCGAGGTACGCCTTCCCTTCGTCGAGCAGCCGATGCGCGTCGGCCTGGTGGCGTGCGAGAGCGGCGCCCTGGAAGAGCGGACCCTCGTCCCACGTCAGGCCGAGCCACGTCATCCCGTCGAGGATGACCTTCGTGAACTCGTCCGTGGAGCGCTGCTTGTCGGTGTCCTCGATGCGGAGGACGAAGGTGGCGTCACGGTCGGGGCCGTGCGTCCGGGCGTGCTGGACGAACAGCCAGTTGAAGATCGCGGTGCGCGCGCCCCCGACGTGCAGGCTGCCAGTGGGGGACGGGGCGAAACGGGCACGGATCACAGCGGAGTCGCGCCCGGCGCGCCCGCCTTCTCGATCTTGGCCCAGGTGTCGCGCAACGTGACGGTGCGGTTGAACACCAGCCGATCGCCCCGGCCGTCGACCCGGTCGCGGCAGAAGTAGCCCTGCCGCAGGAACTGCAGCGGCTCTTCGGGCGTCGTCTCGGCCAGCGCCGGCTCCACCTTGCAGCCGGCGAGCACTTCCAGCGAGGCGGGGTTGAGCACGTCGGCGTAGCGCTTGGACTGGAGCTCCGCCGCCGGATCCTCGCCCAGGAAGAGCCGGTCGTAGAGCCGCACCTCGGCAGTCAGGCAGTGGGCCGCCGACACCCAGTGCGACGTGCCGAGCACCTTGCGGCCATCGGTGGTGGACCCGCCGTGCGAGGCGGGGTCGTAGGTACAGCGCAGCTCTTTCACCTCGCCGCTGGCCGGGTCCTTGATCACCCCCGTGCAGGTGACGTAGTAGGCGAACTTGAGCCGGATCTCACGGCCCGGCGAGAGGCGGAAGTACTTCTTGGGCGGATCCTCGCGGAAGTCGTCGCGCTCGATCCAGATCTCCCGGGAGAACGGGAGCTTGCGAGTGCCGGCGGCGCTTTCCTCGGGGTTGTTCTCCGCGTCGAACCACTCCACCCGCCCTTCGGGATAGTTCTCGATCACCACCTTGAGGGGCCGCAGCACCGCCATCACCCGCCGCGCCCGGCGGTTGAGGTCCTCGCGCAGGCAGTATTCGAGCAGCGCGGAGGAGATGGTGCTGTCGCGCTTGGCGACGCCGATGGTCTCGGCGAAGGCGCGGATGGCCTCGGGGGTGTAGCCGCGGCGGCGCAGCCCGGCGATGGTAGGCAGCCGCGGGTCGTCCCAGCCGGAGACGATCTTCTGCTCCACAAGGTCGAGCAGCTTGCGCTTGCTCATCAGCGTGTGGGACAGGTTCAGTCGGGCGAACTCGATCTGCTGGGGATGGGGCAGGTCCGGCAGGTGGTCCAGCACCCAGTCGTAGAAGGGGCGGTGGTCCTCGAACTCCAAGGTGCAGATGGAGTGCGTGATGCCCTCGATCGCGTCAGAGACCGGGTGGGCGTAGTCGTACATCGGGTAGATGCACCACGCGTCGCCCGTGCGGTGGTGCGACTCGCGCTTGATACGGTAGAGGACCGGGTCGCGCATGTTCATGTTCGGCGACGCCATGTCGATCTTCGCTCGGAGCACGCAGGTGCCGTCGGGGAACTTCCCCGCGCGCATCGCACGGAACAGTTCCAGGCTCTGCGCCACCGGGCGGTCGCGGGTCGGGCTCGGGCGCCCCGGCTCGGTCAGGGTGCCGCGGTACTCGCCGATCTGCTCCGTCGTCAGGTCGTCAACGTAGGCGTGACCATGCTCGATCAGGTACTCGGCATACCCGTACAGCCGCTCGAAGTAGTCGGACGCGTAGTACAGCCGGTCTTGCCAGTCGAAGCCCAGCCAGCGGACGTCCTCCTGGATCGCATCGACGTACTCGACGTCCTCCGCGGCGGGGTTGGTGTCGTCGAAGCGCAGGTTGCACAGCCCGCCGAATTCGCGGGCCAGGCCGAAGTTGAGGTGAATCGACTTGGCGTGGCCGATGTGCAGGTAGCCGTTGGGTTCCGGCGGGAAGCGGGTGTGCACCCGGCCCCCGTGTTTGCCGGCCACGCGGTCGGCCCTGATGATGTCCCGGATGAAGTCGGTGCCTGGCTTGGCTACGGCGTCAGGCATTGGCACTCCCGACGTGCAGCGTGCAGGTCGGGGATGGAGCGAAGCGAACGCGGATCACAACGGAGAGGGAGGGATTCGAACCCTCGTAACAGGTATTAGCCCGTTAAACGGTTTAGCAAACCGCCGCCTTCAGCCTCTCGGCCACCTCTCCGGAACGGCAGGGAATATCGCTGTGCGGGTGCGCGGCGCCAAGCGCCGGATTGCGCGGCCGCGGCTCGACTAGGCTAGGGGCGGCGCGGCGCTACGGCCGCCGAATTACGGGCGACGAACCCTGGCGGGCGCCGGCGCCTGTCGGGGTGCCGGGAGGATCGCGGCGAGGCCGCCGTTGCCGGCGCAGGCGCTCGCGCTGGGCGACCCGCCGAGGTACGTGCCATCCTTGCAGCGCATGGTGGCGCCGGCCGGCGGCGGAGCGTTGGCCGGGGTCGCGGCGACTGCGGCCGGCACCGGAGCGACAACGCGGCTTGTGGCGGGCGGCGTCGGACGCTGCGGCATCGCCACCTGCAAGCCGCGGTGCGTCGCGCAGGCGCTCGCTGTAGCCGGGGGAACGATGAACGTCCCATCCCTGCATTGTGCCACGGCGTTGGCAGGGGGGGCGGGGACGGAGACGACTTGGGGCCGGTGAATCGAATCCGGTGGCACCGCTGGCGGGACTGGCGCGGGGGGCGGCGCCGAGACTGCCGTCTGCCGAACGGCCGCAGCGGTCACAGGGCCGCCAGCGGGCGGAGGAGACACGGACGGCGGTGGCGGCAGCGGTGCCGGCCGCTGCACCACGGCGGGCTGTGGCGGAGGCGGCGGGCTGGCCGGAGCCTGGCCGAGCGCCGGCGCGACGTGAGCGACCGCGGCGAGCACCAGGGCGATTGCCCCCGCCCGGGCGGCGACCCATGGCCCGCTTCTACCCGGGGCGAGGCGCAAGTCGGTGGGCAGATGGATCGTCATGGCGACACCGTGATCGCTGGAGTGTTGTACGTGACGTAGTTCGTCGCGCTGATTGTCGCCTGCCCCGTGCCCTGGGTGAGGCCCTTCACCCACAGGTAGACATAGGACTGATCCTTCGGGATCACGACGCTCGTGATCGGCCCGGTGCCCCCGTAGGCCGTGAACTGGATGTTCGCGTTCGGGGCCAGCGTGAACGTCGTGCTGTCCTGCACGAGGTGCGTGTTCTGCGTCGAGTCACGCGCGTACAGGTACACCAGCACCGAGTCCGTTCCGCTCAGCGTCAGCGTTGACGGCCAGCTGCCGATCGGGTCCACGTGCCCCTGGCTCACCGCCGTGTACGCCGTGTCCGGGTAGAACGGCGGACTGGACGCCGACGCGACGAGGGTGTCCCAGCCGACGGCGGTTCCCACGACGTGGAAGTACGGCGTGCTGCTGTTGCCGGTCGGGATCGTGTCCACCGTGATCGCGACGCCGTTGACCTTGGTGGTGGTCCGCGCCGTGCCCGCGTGCGACAGGCTCACAGCGATCGGCGCCAGCGCCGAACTCGGCGCGTACGCGTAGTTGGTGTTGTACTGCCCGAGGCCGAGCGTCTGCGTGCCCCAGGTCAAGCCGAGCTTCGGCGTCACCACGGACACGTTAAATGTGCCCTGGGTGTATGCGTAGAACGCCGCGCGCGTGTCGGAGGCGCTGAGCTGGGCCGTGCCGGGTGTCGCCTGGTTCGGGTTCGGGCCCCAGGTGGCGTTCCCGTTGTAGTACTGGCCCTTGGGGATCGTGACCGTGAGCGAATCGATGTTCGCGACGCCCGGCGCCGAGGAGGCGAGCGTCACCACCACGCTGTCCCTTGTGTAGTGCGTCGTGCCGTTGGCGTCCTCGGCGTCCACGTAGATGTGGGACCGCCCTGACGTCGTGTACAGCTGGTTGCTGGTGCTGATGTAGAACTGGGGCCGGGTCACCTGCACCGTCATCGTCGCCGTGCCATAGCCGGTGGCCGTCGCCTGGACCTGGATGGTGCCCAGCGTGTCCATCGCGTTCACCGGGAAGTACGCGTAGTTAGACCCAGTCGAGACGATCACGGAGTCCGGCACCGTCACGACGGACGTAGCCGTGCTCTTGAGGTGCACAACCAGCGGCGTCGTGACGCTGTTCTGCGTGTACACTTCCGCGCCGCTCGAGCCGGTCGTCTGGCGCATCCCGAGCACCGTGGAATTGGGACTCAAGTAGAGCGACGGCCCAGTCACAGTCATCGTGTTCGTCGTATCCGGCAGATACCCGCTGTTCGCCGAGTCGGAGAAGACCACGTACGCCGAGCCCGGGCCGAACACGTGCACCGAGGTCTGCGCATAGTAGGCGTTCTTCGGGATGTGGTAATACGCCGAATCAGGCTTGATCTCGGTCGTGTCGCTCGACACGGCGTGCACTGTGACGGTATCCATCGTGTAGTGCGAGTAGCCGTAAATGCTGTCCGCGGCGTACACGGTGAGGTAGATCGGCGACGTGTACGTCGTCGTGCTCGAGCTGGGCAGACCCGACGCCGTGAACCTCGAGGTCGTCACCGTGATGTAGTTCGTGTTCCCGCTGTTGTACCCGGTGGCGGACGCAGTCAGGGTGTCGGTGCCGTTTGCCAGGCCGAAGACGTCCAGGTAAACGTAGTTGTAGTTCACCGGGATCGTCGGTGTCAGCGTGGACAACGTGTCCACGTTCGCGTGCTTCTGCGCGATCGTCACCGGCACAGCGACGGAGCGGCTATCGGGCGTGTAGACTTGGACCGAGTTCGAGCCCAGGTGCTGGCGCCGGCCCAGCGAAGACGAGTTCACATAGAGCTGGATCGTCGGTGTGTTGACGGTCACCTGCAGTGAGTCCAGCACCAGCTGACCACCGCCCGCCGAGAGCACGATGTACGTGCTGCCGACCCCCACCGGCGTCACATGGCGGCTGCCGGTGTAGTACTGGCCTGCCGGGATTATCGCCGTTGCCGAATCCACCTTGGCGACGGTGGTATCACGCACGCGAACCGAAACCGTATCCGGCAGGATGCGGGTGTGTGCCCAGCGGGTCGTGTCGGCGCTGTAGACGTAGAAGTTCGTCCCGGCGTTGTAGTTGTTGAACGTGTAGCTCGTCGTGTTCAGGATGATCGTCGGCGTCGTCACCGTGATCGTGGCACTGGTCGCGGCCTGGTACCCGGACGCCGTCGCGCCGACCGTCACCGTGCCCGTCGCAAGCCCCTGGATCGTGAAGTAGACGTAGTTAGAGCCGGACGGGATGATGACCGAGTCCGGCATCCCCACCTTGGTGGAGTCGGTGTTCGACAACTTCACCACGAGCGGCGACGTCACGCTGTTCGGTACCGAGACGTACACGTTGTTGATGTCCTGCTCGCCCACGCCGATCGTCCGACTTCCCCAGTCGAGGTACAGCGGCGGGCCGTTCACGGTGTACTGCGCCGAATCCGGAGTGTGCCCGCTGGCAGTGACGACGATATACGCCGTGCCGCCCAGGGCCCCCGGCGTGACCCGCCCGTAGTTGTAGTAGCTACCTGCGCTGATCGTCACGACCGTGTCGATCACCTTCATCACGGTCGTGTCGGACGACCGCAGGCTCACCAGCAGCGAGTTGCTGCGGTAGTGTGAGCCGTAGGTGGAGTCCTCCGAGTACGCATAGACGGACTGGGTGCCGGAGGTGGTGTAGAGCGTCCCGCCGCCGGAGATGCCCACGTGTGGAGTGGTGACGATCACGGTGTCCGCGTTGCCGGCCGTCCAGCCGGGAGCCGACGGGGTGATCACCGCCGGGCCCAACCCGGTTCCCGACACCCTGAAGTAGGCGTAGCTGTAGTTCGCCGGGATCGTCACCGACGGCGTGACGGTCACCTTGGTGCTATCGGAGCTCGTGAGGCTCACCGGCAGGGCGAGATTGGTGCTCGTCGGCAATTGCACGTACGCGTTCGGGTTGTACTGGCCCAGACCCAGCAGCTGCACATAATACGGGTAGACGGTCAGCACGGGCGCGTACGCCGTGAACGTGGACGCCGCACCGTTCACGCCGGTCGCCGTGGGCGTGATCGTGGTCGTGCCCGCCGCGAGGGCGCGGATCTGGATGTCTGCCGCCAGCTGGCCGGCGGGGATGAAGGCCGGGTCCGGCGAGACGGCTGCGATCCCGGCCGTCCCGTACGAATACGTGACGTACGTGCCGCCGGCCGGCGACGGATCCGAGAGCTTGACCTGGGTGGTCACGATGTCCGTGGTGTTGATCGCGTAATAGCTCGATGCCAGGGACATATTCGCCGTGACCTTGGCCACCGCGCTGCCGCTCGCGTACCCCAGGCCGCTGCTGTCGCTCGCCGTCACCGTCGTCGTACCGGCGCTGTCGCCCACGAGAGTCGCGTTGACGGACGTCGCGCCCGACGGGACCGTGACGGTCAGCGTGCTCCAGTGCGCGTAGGCCGCCGGGTTCGCCACCAGCTTGACGATGAGCGGTGATGTCGCCGGCGTGCTCAGCAGGATCGGAATCGAGGTGCTGGAGCCCCGGCCCACCGACACCGTGTCGCGGCCGAACGAGATGGCCGCCGGCACGCTGTTCGATACCGTAATGACCGCCGGGTTCGACGATATCGCCGCCAGCCCCGTTCCACTCGTCGCGATCACCGTGTCGGTGCCGACTGCGATGCCCGTGACCTGGCCCAACACCGAGTCAACCGTGGCAATCGCGGTGTTCTTCGACGTGTAGCTGAACGAGCCGCCCGAGATGTACCGGCTGTTCGCATCCAAGCCCCGCGCCACCAGCCCGACCTTTCCGTTCACACCGATGGTCGCCGCGGCCGGCCTGAGTTGGATGGACGCGAGCACCTGCGCCACGGTGAGCACGGCGCCCGGATTCGACGTGAACCCCTGCGCCGTGGCGTTGACCCTCGTGACGCCGTTGGCTGCCGACGTGGCCGAGATCGTGTCGGACGCGACGTTCGGGACGCCCGCCACGGACGGATTCGTCGAGACCCAGTGGTAGCTGGTGTCGGGGAGCGTCATCAACGTGCTCGTCGTGTCGTACGCGAGGGCCCGGTACCGGCGCGTGATGCCCAGCGAGGGCATGCTGAAGGTGTCGGCCTTGGTCGAGCCCACGGTGTCTACTACGACCACGAGCTTCGTGATCTGCGTGATGATGCTGACGTTCGCCGAGCCGGTGATCGTGCCGGAGGTCGCCTTGATCTGCGCGGTGCCGATCCAGATCCCCGTCACCTTCCCCGTGCTGTCCACGGGCGCGACGGCGGGAGCGGTCGTCGACCAGGTGAGCGTCAGCGCCGTGACCATCGGCTTGCCGAGCCCGTCCACCCCCGTGGCAGTGAACGTGTAGTTCGCGCCGAGATAGATGTTCTTGCTGGTAGGCGACACGAGGATCGAGGCCAGCTTCTGCTGCACGACGACCAGCGCCGAGTCCTTCGTGCCGCCGGCCTCCGTGGCGACCACATATGTCGCGCCGTTGGCCACCGCCGTGACCCTGCCCGCCGTGTCCACCGTCGCAGTCGCGGGCGTCCGGCTCACCCACGTGAACTTGCCCGCGACCACGTTGCCGCTCGCGTCCTTCGCCTGCGCGGCGAGCTGGTACGTGGCCGTGAGCGCCGTCAGCGTGTCGAGGTGCGGCGCGACTGTCGTCGAGGCCACGCCGGAGCCAACGGCGGTCGCTGTGACCGTCAACGGCGAGCCCGTGGCGCCAAGTGCCGTGACGGCCAGGCTCTGCGTGCCGACGGTCGGGCCGAGCGTCCAGCTCGTGCTGGCCTGGCCCGTGGCGTCGGTCAACGCGGCGCTCGGGGAGACGGACCCGCCGCCCGATGCCACCGCGAAGTTCACCAGGAAGCCGCTGACCGGGTTGCTCACCGAATCGGTGACCTTCACGGTGATGGGCTGCGGGAGGACGCTCTGCGCGCTGCCCGTCTGCCCCCCGCCTGACACCAGCGCCAGCGTGCCGTTGAAGCCCGTGACGACCACGACCGTGAGCCCGACGGCGTAGTTGGCGGCGACGGCGACCACGGGCACGACGCCGGTGCCCAGGCCGGTGATGGTCTGGGTGATGTAGGAGGTTCCGGTCCCGGCTGGGACCGTATCCACATAGGTCCCCGCGAGCGGGTTCGTCACGGAGCCCTTGACGAACTTCAACTTGGTACTGTCCAGCGAGATCATGGTGACGATGAGCCCGCCGGCCGGCGCCGGTGTCGAGAGCTTCACCCCGAAGAGCTTCGTCCGGCCGATCCCCACCGAGTCGTACGTCAGGTTGAGGAAGTTCGGCGTCGCCAGGGCCGCCGTCGTGCCCGCGGTGTATCCCGGAGCCGTGGCGTGCAGGACCGTGGCACCGGCCGCGACGCCGGACAGACCGATGCTGCCCACCGTCTGGCCCGCCGCGATGGCGATCGTACCTGGGCTCGCCACCGTCACGTACTGGGTGCTGTCGCTCGTCACCGTCACCGTGAGGCCGCCAGCCGGCGCCGGCGTCGAGAGGGTGACCGCGGCCTGGGCCTGCTGCTGAGCGCCGATGCCGACCAGGTTGCCGGGCACGCTCAGCGTGATCGTCCCCGTCACCGCGGTGCCCGTCGCCGTGAATGTCACCGCTGGCAGGCTCGCCACGGTCGCGGTCAGCGAGTTGCTCCCCGCCGTCGCGCCGAGGGTCCAACTGCCGACGGACGCGAGGCCCGACGAGTTGGTCGTGGTGGTCGCGCCGGTGACGCTGCCGCCGCCGCTCGCGACCGCGAAGGTCACGCTGACCCCGGACACCGCCGTGCCGAACGCGTCCGTGACTTTCACCTGGGGCGCGACGGCCACCGCGGTGCCCGCCGGAGCGCTCTGAGCGTCGCCTGCCACCTTCGCCAGGTTCGCCGGCACGCCCGCCTGCTGCATCGCGGTTGCCGTGAACTGGGTCTGGATCGCCGCGCCGACGTTGGCCGTGATAGTCAGGCTGCCCGCGGTGCTCCCCAGGGTCACGGCCGTCTGCGCGAGGCCGAGCGTGTCGGTCACGGCCGACGCGGGATTCACCGAGCCGCCGCCCGAGGCACTGAACTGCACGGTGACGCCGCCGACCGGGAGGTTGTCGGCAGCCAGCACCCTCACCACCAGCGGCTGCGCGAGCACCGTCCCGACCGCGCCCGTCTGGTTGTTGCCACTGACGATCACGACCTGGTTCGCCACCGGCGAAACCGTGACCCGGGTCGAGTCCCGAATCCCGGTCGGCGTGTGCGCGTAAACCCACACCGTCCCGCGCGTCTTGCCCGCGCGGAACCGGCCGTTGGCGTTGATGGTGTTCCCCGTGCGGGTGGACCAGGCCGCGTAGAACTGCGTTACCGGCTGCGCGGCCGAGTCCACAGCGGTGAGGCGATACTGGAGCGAATCGCCGAACGAGAGGCCCGAGTCACGAGGCGCGATCTGGATCGCGGCGACATTGGTCCCGGGCCCACAGTACTGCAGCACGACCGGCGCCGGGTTCCCGACCGGCACGCCGACGGTTGCCAGCGCGGTATCCACGCCGCAGAACATCTGCGTGCCGCCGGAGAGCAGTTGGATCGTAACCCAGAAGGTCGCCGAGTCGGTGACGGGCACGGAGACGCTGGCAGCGATCTGGGTGGAGTCGGCGGAAAAGTAGAGGCTCTTGGTAGCGACCGTGTCTGCCGGGGGCCGGACCACGATCAGTCGCGCCGAATCCACCGAGAGGCCGCCGAAGGCTCCCAGGGCGATCTTGAGCACCGGCTCGATGGCCAGCGCGACCATGTGACGGGCGGGCCTGGTCGGAGCATCGCACGTGAGCGCCCCCGCCGCCGCTACGACGGGGAGCAACCCGCGAATCAACTTGCGGGCATGTACGCGCAGATGCTCGATGAATCTCACGCTTGGGTGGCGAAATTAACCCGCGGGCAAAGGAAACTGTCAAGCAACACTAGCGACCGGTTAGCGTCCGCACGCCAGCCCCACGCTCGGCCGCAGGCGTGGGTCGGCCGGAAACATACTCAGAAACAGACCTCCGCAATGCCTTGGACTGGCGGCGAGGCCACACGGCCCCCGAATAGACGGTCTAGCTCTCTACTTCCGAGTGGGGCTCCGGACGTCCACATCTGTAACCAACCTGTTCGGGCAGCGATGTGACCTGCATCATCTTCCCGACGGAGGGTTTGGCGGCCTTGCGGTTTCGCGGCGTCGGCGGTGGATTGGTGGTTGCGACCGACCCGGAGGGTGCAACGTGGGTGTGCACAGGCACGACGTGACGCGACGTGAGTTCGTGGTGACCACGGGAGGCGCAATGGGCCTGGCGTTCTGGCCGGCGCTGGCGCCGCCGCCCTCGCACGGCCCGGCCGCCACGGGCTCCGTGATCCTGTTCCAAGGCGACTCGATCACCGACTGCGGGCGCGACCGCGCGGCGACGGAGCCGAACCGCGCCAACGCACTCGCGACCGGCTACCCGCTGCTGATCGCAGCGGAGCTGCTGCGTGCGCGGCCCGAAGCGAATCTCCGGATTTTCAATCGCGGCGTCAGCGGCAATACCGTGCCGGACCTCGACGCGCGGTGGCAGACCGACGCGCTCGACCTCCGGCCTGACATCCTGAGCATCCTGATCGGCGTGAACGACATCTGGCACAAGCTGAACGGGACCTACACCGGGACGGTGGAGCAGTACGAGTCGGGCTACGCCGCGCTCCTCGACCGCACGAAGCAGGCGCTGCCGCTCGTGCGGCTCGTGGTGCTGGAGCCGTTCGTGCTCCGGACCGGCGCGGTGGCCGACGCCTGGTTCCCGGAGTTCGACCTGCGCCGCGCGGCCGCCGCGCGTGTGGCGGAGCGCGCGGGCGCGACCTTCGTGCCGCTCCACGGCCTCTTCGAGCAACTCGCGCGCGAGGCGCCGCCAGCGTACTGGGCGGCGGACGGCGTGCATCCGACGGTGGCCGGCCACGGTGTGATCGCGCGGGCGTGGCTCGACACCGTGCGGCCCTGAGGCGCGCATGAACCCATCCGTCATCTCGGTGAACGTCGGGCTCCCCCGCGAAGTCGAGTGGCGGGGCCAACGGGTCCGCACGGGGATCTGGAAGGAGCCGGTGGCCGGGCCCGTGCGCGTGGGGAAGCTCAACCTCGAAGGAGATGGCCAGGCCGATCCCAAGGTCCACGGCGGTCCGTCCAAGGCGGTGTATGTCTATCCCTCGGAGCACTACGAGTTGTGGCGTGCCGAGCTGGACATGCCCGACCTCGACTGGGGAGGCTTTGGCGAGAACCTCAACACCGTCGGGGTGAGCGAGGCCATCGTGCGGATCGGGGACCGTCTGCGGATCGGGACGGCGGTGTTCCAGGTCACGCGGCCGCGGCTGCCGTGCTACAAGCTCGCCATTCGGATCGATCGGCCCGACATCGAGCGGCGTTTCCTGCAGAGCGGGCGCACCGGGTTCTACCTGTCGGTCGTGCTGGAGGGCCACGTCGCGGCCGGCGACGTGATCGAGTTCGTCGCGTCGAGCGAGAAGGGTCCGACCGTGGCCGAGGTGGTGGCGGAGCGGGCGACGCAGAAGGCCCGCGAAGCGGTCGAGGGCTGAAGGCTCAGCGGGCCCGGTGCACGAAGCGGCGGGGGGAGCGATCCCCCCGCCGCCGTGTTTCGCCCGCCGTCAGCGCGGATGCCCGATCGGCATGATGCCGAGCGGGCGGAGATTCTCCGGCAGGCCGACGAGGCGCGCCATCGTGCTGTCCTGGAACGAGCCGGCGAAGGTCGTGCCGAAGCCGAGCGCGGCGACCTCGAGGTAGAGATTCTGGGCGGCGAAGCCGATCTCCATGGGCACGTAGCGCTCCGCCCGGTCGCGGAAGCGCCCGCTCAGCCGCTGGTAGTCGGCGGCGAAGACCACCGCGACGGCGGCATCGGCCTGCCAGGCCTGGTGCGTGGCGGAGTCCGTTATCGCTTGGAGCCGGTCTCCGGCGGAGACCGCTTCGAGCAGATGCCCGGCCTGGCGGTAGTGATAGACGCCCGCTGGCAGGCCGCGGACGCGCGCCGCCACGACGTAGAGCTCGAGCGCGTAGATCCCGCCCGCCGCGGGAGCGGTCCGGTGTCCGTCGGGACGGTTGATGCCCTGCGTGGCCCAGAGCAGCTGCGCGACGTCGGCCAGGTCCACGGAGTCCCGCGTGAGCGCGCGGGTCGAATGGCGTGCGGCGAGCGCCGCCTCGAGCGACATCGCGCCCTGACGGCGCGGCTCCGGAAGGCGGACGGTTCCGGCCGGCTGCTGGGCGCGGGCGACGGAGCTGGCTGCGACGAGGAGGGCGGCCGCAAGGGCCGGGAGTGAGAGGTGAGGGGCATGAGTGAGCACGACGTCCTCCTGTGAAGGTTCTACTCCCCCTACTGATTGCGGAAAGCGCGGCGCCGGGGCGCAGCTCCGGGCAGGTCGGCTATCCCGGTTCGTCCGGGCCGAGCGAGAAGAGTTGGCACCCCAGGCCCGCGCCGAGCGCGGCCGCAAATCGAGGTCTGCGCCTGAGCCAGTGCTCGGGCCGCGGTTGATGCGGGGAGGCCACGCCTCGGGACCTAGGTCTCCGTGACCGCCAGATCAACCAGGAGTGGGCGCGATGACGGCGTTGCGCCGGGTGAGTGCGCGGGGACGAGCACGCCGGAGAGCCGCGCGGGGGAAGCGCTCGTCAGGACGGCGCGCGGCAAAGTCACCGCGATGCCACCTGGCACGCTGCGGACAGCGGCCACCACCGACCCAGCCCCCGTCGAGAACGGGAAGAATGTCACCCAGGAACCTGTCTCGGGGGCGCCGGGCACGTTCAGAATCACCAGCCGCACGCTGTCACTGGCCGCATCCACATTGACCTGACCGGAGCGAAGACGCACCGGCAGCGCACGCCGCGCCAGAACCAGGTCATTCCACGCGCGTTCGCGCGGGCCGGTCGCGCCTCGGACCGGGATTGAGACCGTCAAGGTGCGCTGCTGCCGCACACACTGCTCGCGGCAGAGGCCCCACGTCACGGTGGCGGACAGGTGCGTGGTGCCGCGGACGTCGCCACCGGCGGTGAACGACGAGAAAAGCACGAGCGTGCCGCGGTAGACGTTCGCGGTCCCGCCTCCGGCGTCTTCCGACTCCGGGTAGGGCCATTCCGTGTCACCCGCGCTCACGCCCGCGCTCACCTGCCATGCTATCGTGGTTGGCAGACCGCCGGCGCCGGGATTGACCCAGTAGATGTGATACCCGCTCGGCACGCGCAGCTGGACCGCCACGCCGAATGCCGTGCCCGCGCGGACGGCGGTGTACTCGGGGCTGGCCACGAGTCCGACTTCCGGCGTCTGGGCGAGGACAGGCGGGGCGGCGAAGAGCAGCGAGAGCGAGATCAGCGCAGCGGGGCGCCTCATGGACGCCCTGCGGACTGCAGAGCGCGCCTGAGTGTCGGCATCAGGTTCTCACCGCGCAGGTCCGCGTCTGCGGCCAGGATGTGCCCGTCGCTGCCGATGAGGATGGCCCGCGGTATGGCGAGGATCTCCAGCTTCTTCACCTGCGGGTTGTCGAAGCCGCCGGCCCAGGCGTGCAGCCAGGGCATCTTCCACTCGCCGCGGCGGAAGGTCCGCGCCGAGTCCGCATTCTCGTCGAGCGACACGCTGAGGATCTCCAGGCCCTGCGAGGCCAGGCTGTCGTGTGCCGCATGCAGCCACTTCATCTCGCCGCGGCAGGGGCCGCACCACGATGCCCAGAAGTCGAGCACGTACATCTTCCCCGCCAGGGACGCCGGGTTGTAGGTGACGGTGGTGTCGTCGAGAGCCGTGAAATGGAAATCGGGCATCGGGATGCCCGGCCGGAGGACGCGATCGGGCGCCAGCTGCGACTTCCACCAGGCCGTCGTTTCGTCGTCCGGAAAGTCCGTCAGTAGCCGGGAGTAATCCGCGTTCATCCGCGCATCGTCGCGCAGTGTGCGTGCGAACCAGATGGCGATGTCAAGCGCCTGCACCTTCACACCCGAATCCGGGTTCGCCGAGGCGATGCGCTCGTACCAGTCGACCACTTTCCGGTTGTACATCGTGTCGGAGGGCTCACCCGGGTCCTTTGCCCGGCTGTACACGAGCTGGAGGGCGTCGTCGACGGAGCCCACCGCGTTCGGAAGCAGCGAGAGCCAGGGTGAGGAGGGAGGGATCTCGGCGATCACGCGCCGCGCGACGCCGGTGTCGTGCGTGGCCGCGGCTGTCGTCGCATCCCAGAGCTGCAGCAGGAGCAGCTGCCGCAGGAGGGGATTCCGCTCGCGAGCGAGCGCCACGGTCCGGCGGTGGAGGGCGGGCTTCCAGTCGAAGTGGACCGAGTCCTTCCGTTCTTTCGCCGCGCTGGAGGAGTCGTCGTAGGCTCCCTGCTCGATATCGCAGGTGTGGATCAGGCCATAGGCCCGGGCCCAGAACGGCGAACCGTCGCCGAAGACGACGCGCAGCCTTCCCGGCACCCGGACCAGGGCGCTCGGATCCAGGACGATGGTCGCGTGACCGTCCTTCACCGGGATGACGGAGTGATAGCCGCCGCCGTTGTCGTAGGCGTAGCGGCCGGTCTGCGGGCCGTTGATACTCCCTGCGCCGCTCTTCTCCAGCCCGACCAGCTGATAAGCCAGCGTGTCCGCGTCCATGGCGACGTCGAGCGTGTACCGGCCATCCGGTTGCCTCACCAGCGCGCGGCCGGTCGAGGACTTGAAGTGGTTCCAATCGCCGATCGCTTTGATCCGTCCCAGGCTGTCGGTGAACTCGTAGCGCTTGAGGCGCACGTCCATCACGATCGTGGCCGGCCGCGCGACCAGCAGAGGCACTGTGGCGGAGTAGTGATCCACGCCGGTGAATTGCACCTTCAGTGTTCCCGCGTACTGCGTGGCGATCGCGTAGCGGCCGTCCGCACCGACCAGGGACCGAGTCGCCCCCGTCGAGCGCGTGCCTTTCCAGATCTGGACGTGGGCGAGTTTCATCGGCGCCCCGTCGGCGCCGAGCAACGTCCCGGTGATCACCGTGGCGGGCGGGGTGCGAGTCTGCGAGATGCCTAGCGACGTGAGAACGCAGAGCGCGGAGCTTAGCAGAGCCGGAACGGTGATTGCCGGTCGCACGAGCCACCTCCTTGCAGCGGGCGTTTCGATGCGCGGTTAGGCCGCAGTGCGCGGGCCGATCATAGCAGTTTCCTGGCTGGGCGTTAGCTCACTGCGCGCCGGCATTCCGGAGGCCAGCGGTCGCAAATCTGCCGCAGGATGGACGAATGGTCGATCGGGCCAGACGAGGCGGGTGGCGGTACGACTGGGTAGCGGAGGGAGGGGGACTCGAACCCCCAAGGGCTTGCGCCCGGCGGTTTTCAAGACCGCTGCCTTACCAGTTAGGTCTATCCCTCCAAGTGTTCGTAACCTATGCCGTGCCTTGCGACTACGCCACCGACCATAAGGCTCGATTCGCCCGCAGGACGCCAACTATCCCTCAACTATCCCCCAACTCCGACCGCGGCGTGGAACTGCGCCAACTTTGCCACGCCTTCGGACAGATCCCGCTCGCTCACGATGTCGTAGCGGTCGAAGATGTCGCGCGTCTTGTGGCCGGTCAGTTTCATGGCGATGTGCTCCGGCACGCCCGCGCGGACCAAGTTGCGGACGGCCGTGCGGCGGAAGTCGTGCGGCACGCGTCCCAAGAGTGCCGGTCGAACCACTTCCTCGAGGTTCCCGCGCTTCACGATCGAGGCGCGGCGGCAGGCGCCGTGCCAGGCCGTGTAGAACTCCTGAATCCTGGCCCCGTCGTGGTGGAAGACCCACGGCACGAGCTGGCCGGTGCGCTTGGCGTACGCGGTCGCGCGCTCGCGTTGGCGCTCGAGGAGCGCGCGGAGCGGCGGCAGGGCAGCGAATGGGAACGTGCGGCCCTCGCCCGTCTTGGTGCTCCCGACGTCGAGCGTGACCACGCCCGCCGCAAAGTCTACGCGGTCCCAGGTCAACGGCAGAACTTCGGAAGGCACGCGCCAGCCGGTAAACGCTGCGAACTCCACCACCGGCCGCACGTAATCAGGGAGTTCGGTGAGGAGCCCCGGGAAGTCGTCGGGCTCGAAGAAACCCGTCCGAATGTTCGCGGCCTTGAGACTCGGGAACTCGGGGACGTTGGCCGCACGCCCCGCCCGCTTGGCCAGCCGGAAAGCGTGCCGGAGGGCATTGAGTTCGTTGCGGATCGTGGCGGGCGCAACACCGGCCTCTTGGCGCTCCCGCACGTAACGGTTCAACCGGTCCGGGCGGATGGCTGCGGCGCGGGTGCCGGCAAAGGCCGCCGTCAGGTGTTTCAACGAGAGCTCCATCCGCTTCGTCGAGCGGCGGTGGTTGACCACGTAGTCATCGCGGATCAGCTGCGCCAAGTCCTCAAACGTCGTGCGCTTCACATCGGGCGCGGTGAACTGCCCGAGTCCGAGTTCCGCCTGACGGCGCGCCAGCAACTTCTCCGCGGCCTTGTAGTTCTCGCTGCCGCTCGATTCCTCGTACGTCTTCCCGCCGACGCGGTAGCGAATCCACCAGAACCGGCTGGCCTTCTGGCGCCGGATCGTGCCGAAGTCGCGGCGCTCCGTCGCGGGCAGCGAGGTGGTCGCTCCCCGCCGTTGCCTTGGGTCCGTCATGGTGCCCTCTTCCGCCGCGCGCGTCATGGCCTCCCCCTTTGTGTGCGGACCGCTCGCCGGATCGCCTTCGCCGCCGCCTGGCATCGTAGGGCTGCAGCACGGCTTTCCTCGCCCCAACGCTCGAGGCCCGCGGCGACTTTCGCCGCGATGGCCGGGGTGACGCCGCGGCTCCCGTCGCGAATCTGCCAGAGGAGCGTTTGACTCACCCCCGCCCGCTTCGCGAGGGAGTTCAACGATCCAGGGAGATGTGCGAGGGCCTTCCGCATGGCGCCGGCGAGCCTGTCACTGTGTGCAATAGACATTATTGCACCTTCAGGAGGAAGTCAATCACTAGGCGGCCGGGCGCTCATCCAGCCAGCGCGCGAGCCGCAACTCGCTACAGCGAACGTGCCGCCCCACGCGCACCACGAACGGAAGCCGGTCGGCCTGAGCATACACATAGCGCGTAGGCAGGGCGAGGCGGGCCGCGGCCTCGGGCACCGTCAAGAGACGGTCCTCCGGCGCCGCGGGGGCAGGCGCCTTCGCGGCCTCCACCAGTTCGAGCAAGTCCTCGCGGACGAGCGTCAGGTTGATCGGCGTCCCGGCGGGGTTGGCCAAGGCGAGCACCTTGAGCGCAGTGCGGAGCTCGTTGGTCACGCCGCCGTCTCCCCGAACGGCGCAAGCCGTCGCGGATGCAACGCCCCCCACGCGAGCCGCCGGCAGCGCGCGCAGCAGTAGCGCCGCCGACTCCCGTGGCGTGGCGTATCAGGTAGGGGCTGTCCACACTCGGGGCGAGCGCACCGAATGGCCTGGAACGCTTTGTAGCGCGTAGGGCGAGCCATTGCGGCGGTCATGGGTGAGTCGCCCTCACCGCCACGACTCCGCGCCGAGCCCGACGCGCCCCTCGAGATCCTTGAGCCGCTCGCCAAAGTCGGCTGCCTCGATGAGCCGCGCCTGCACGCCCGCCAGGACGGCCAACGCATTTGCTCTTCGCGTATCCAGCTCACCAGCGCGTGTGCGCTCGAGCGCCTCCGCGATGAACCCCTTGAGCCCGCCGGCCGTCTCGAGATCGTAGTCGCCCGCCAGCGGAGGCACCTTGCCGCGGGCCTCACGGCCCCGCGCCTGGGCCTCGCGCCACCGCTCCGGGTCGGCGTGCGTGAAGCACCGGGGCCCGTCTGGCGTCTCGATCGTGCCCGGTGCCCGACACCGTTGGCCGTTAGACCGCTTCGAGCTGCACGTCGGGAGCGCGCCCATGGAGCCCTATCCTCCGTTGCCCGCCGGCAGGGCACTAAGGACTAGGAGGCGGTTAGTCACGCGGCAGCCGTGCATCGGACGATGAGGCGCTGGTACTTCTCCACGGCAACACGGTCGCCCCGGGTCCGGGCTTCATCGGCGAGCCGTCGTATGGTCCGGAGATCGAGGCCGCGTTCAAGCTCACGGAGTTGGGCGCTGAACTCGGGAGTTGGAGGATCGCACCCCTCGGGCAACGCATTGTCGTTCGTTCCCGCAGCAGCAGCGCCGCCGTTTGAGGCGGCGCGCTGCCCGGTTCCTTCATCTTGGGAGGATGAAGGGATGGGGGAACGTTCCCTTCCTCCCATCCCCTCTCCAGTACTAGTGCTCACCGTGGGTTGAGGTCCCAAGTCCACCGTGCGGTGAGGTCCCGAATGGGGCCTCGGCTTCGCCGCGAGGTTAGGTCTCGCCGCGAAGTCGGGGAGCGTGGCGAGGTAGGCGTCGAGCTGCGCGGCGCACGCCAGAATCGTCTCGTGCTTGCCGTCCGCCGGGGTGAAGGCTGCGGGCAGGATCGCGTACCAATGAGCCAACTGGCGCCGGCCGTGCGGATGGCGTGACTCGAGCAGGCCAGCCCGGTGGAGTATGGCCCGCTCGTTCATCACCGTGCCCTCAGCGAGCCCCAGGCACGCGGCTAGGTAGTCGGCCGTACCGTACGCGCCCTCACCCGTCTGTGCGTTCTCAAGCCGGTGCTCGAGATCCCAGATCGCCTTCTGGCTGGGATTCAAGCGACGGCTAGCCCAGACGACACGGGGCCGGCGATCGCGGACTGGCGGAGCATTCCGCTCGCCGTCGCGGGCGATGGGGGAGTGGAGTGCCGTCATAGTTCTGCCGGCTCGGGTGGGCTTTCACGAGTGACGAGAATCCACAGTTCCCGCCGCGATCGCGGGCCGGCGGCTGTGTGCTCGGCATCTACGCGCGCTCTAAACGCGGCGCGAGACTCGTCCTCGCCCTGTCTAAAGATTTTGAGGGCTGATTTGGGCTCGAGGCGCCGCGCGATCCGATCAAGGCGCAACCGTCCGTCGCGCATGGGTCAGCTTCCCCCGGTGCCGTCGAACGGAACGGCGGCGCCTGTGTGCCGCCCGATTCTGTTCGCGCGCTGGCGCGCCAGGTGCTCGAGGTCGCGCCGCTGTACCGTCCAGCGGTTCGCAATCTTCCGAGCTGGCAGGGCGCCGGTCAGCACCAGCCGCCATCCTTGGGGCCAGGAGAGGCCCAAGTGCTGGCACACATCCGGCAGGGACATTGTCTCGCTGCGCTCCGTTGCCATGACCGCTGCTCGTTTGGTAGACGGTCGCGAAGGTAGCGAGAGACAGAAACGACCGCGGGGGCTATCTTGTTCACGACTTCCTCATGCCTACTCGGCAAGGATCTCGCGCGATTGGTGGCTGGGACGGCGGGCTCTTCCAAGTGTACCGGCCGGCCGATCTCGCACGCGCCATGACGAATTTGCTGGAGGATCACGCGTACCCTGTGACGTGGACGAGCAAGGGCCCAGTGGCGCTAGTCCGACCCTCCTATCGCTCTCGGCGACTGATCCGACGCTACCTAGAACGAATCCAGAACAAGCAAAGTCTTGCAGCCACTCAAGGTCGGCGTGGCCGGCCGGGCAAGCCTGGAATCATGCAGGTCTACCCGCCCCCGCTCTTCACAGGGGAGACCGCAAGCTCTCGTCGAACCGTTCGCTTGAAGGGGATCCGCGAACTGGCACTCTTGAACCTGGAGATCAAGGAGCTCAAGAGATTTCAAGGGGTGCCAAAATCGACCGCGATCGCCCAAGCCGCTGCGGCCATCGGAGTGAGCCGTTCGACGTTACACCGCCTTCTTCACGCAACCTCGAAGCGGCTCACGTGGGACACAGCTCGCAAAGTCCGAGGATTTGTCACCGAGAAAGAGTGGACAAGACTCCAGAGGCTGATGTTCCCACCGAGAAGCCCATGGACTCCGTCGATGTGACGCCTGCCTAACGCTTCGCGGCTGCCGGCTGCATTGTAGCTGTGGCTGCTGGCCGGATCCCCGGCGCCGTCTCGCCACCGTCGAGATGGGGGACAACACTTAATGCGTGAGTCAGATCCTTCCGCCGGAACCGCAACTAAAACCGCACGCAGCGCCTGGCACCGTGCTTGGGCTGAGCGGGCCTTTCGTGGGTGGGCGGTGCCGGTCGTCGTCGGTCTGGCATTCTCTGTCGTCGTAACCTCTATCCGCATTTCCGGGCACGAGGCACTCAGAGTTGTCGCGCGAGACGCTCTTGTGTGGTTTGTCGTCCCGTTCGTTGCGATTCTGATTGTCCAAGTCGCTGGCACGCTGGCTGACCTTGTGGCCGTCGCTCTGGCTCCTGTTGCGAAGGCACTCGTCGCCCGGATACCGGAACCGGATTGGGCCGGGTGGTCGCGCCGCCACCCGATAACTGCTGCCGCCCTGAAATGGGCGAACGAGGAAGGGGCGCCCTTCTTCGTCATCGGCGTGGGGTTGCTGCTCGCGTTCGCCGGGCCGGAAAGGCGGCTGGTGCTCGCGCCTGCCCCGCAGGCGTTGTGGCTGCCGGCCGGCAGCTTCCAAGTGGGCGGCCTCGCACTCATCGCGTACGGAGCCCTGGCGCTCGGGTTGCGGATCTTCGTTGTCACGAGCCCGGTGGGCGGCGGCTTCACGCGTCCCCTGGGGCAAATGCTCATCGGGACGCTGGTCAATTGGCTGCTCGCCTTCGGCCTTGGGTGGTGCGGGCTGGCAATCGGAGCGGCGCTGAACGCTGGCGATTCCACACGCGCGCCGTGGGACACTCGCGCGCTGACTGTCGCCGGGGTCCTGCTCGTGGCCCAGGGCGTGGCCCTGCCGCTCTACGCCTGGTGGCGGTGGTTTGGCGACCGAGACTTGGACAAGATGATCGCTGGGGTTGTCAGAGCAATGCAGGAGAGCCCGGCTGCTCCACCGCCGCCCGATGCTGCGGGCCCTCCGGTGAACGACTCTGAGCCCGAAGCGCCACCGGGACCACACTTGATGGCTGATTGAGCCTTTGACGCCGCGAGTCTTCCTCCCGTTTTCCGAGCGGCCCCTCGTATGCGCTGCTGGAGGCCCCGCCTCACTTCACGGCCTGGCGCTACCTTCGGCGTCGCGATTGAATAGGCCCAATGAAGGGTCGTGAGTGGTGGGCAGAGTACAAGGCCTACGTGTACGTCGCGCTTGCCGTGTGTGTGCTGTCATGGATGGGAGTCCACGGCCTAAGGGCACTAGGCGTCGTGCTGCTGATCGGCGGAGTCGTTGTTTTGACGGGGTGGGGCAAGTGGAACAAGATGGCGCAGGTGTACCTAACTGGCCCAGGCGAGGTGATGGAACCGAGCGAGCGAGAGGACGCCACCATGCCGAAGCACCGCGCTGACGCCGTGGTGACCTACCCCGGCAAACCGATGGTCGTTGTTTCCGTCGCGACTACTCCATCCAAGATTGTTCTGTCGTTCGGCGACGGCCGCGAGTGGCACGGCACCTACCCGGCAGACGGTCGGTTTCACCTCACGGAGGACGCCTCAAGTTCGCACTCGTTCCTCGAGCCCGGCCCATCCCTCTCGGACATCAGCTATGTCCATGTTGTCTCGGTGCCCGTCCCGATGGACCCGTCGCAACTCGTCAGAGAATTCCGGTCCTCCAGCGGAAACACGCTCCTCATCTCGCCGCCAACTGAACGAGAAGGCCAGGTGGAGGTGGGGATACTCGGTCAGCGGGCCACTCCTGAGATCATGCAGTCCCTCGCGGGACCCGGCTCTGCGGCGTTCTTTCAGGGGCCTCGGTCGGACACCACAATCGTTCTGCGGCACATACCGTAGGCGGTAGATCGGGCGCTGGCGCGTTTGGGTCCGGGCGGCTGTGCCCGTTCTGTGCCCGCAAATACGCCGGCCATCGCCAGACGCGCCGCTAGCAACCTGGAGGCACATTGCTCTTGTGCACACACCGTCTGTTTGCTCTTGTCGCACTTCTTCTCCCTGGAGGCGTCGGAGAGGTTGGTAATGGTCACGACAGGCAGGCCACCCCACCGCCTTCGCTTCGCGGATTCCGGGTGGGACAGACTTGGCAGGCAGTAGGGGCTCCGAGCATGCCGTGTGAGACTGGAGTGCGCTGGTTGCCTGTTCCACAAGCGATCGGACTTCAAGCCGTCGGTAGCTTTTGGCGAGTCTGCGACCCGAGGGATGGCCACACGCAGCTCATCCTTCTCGGAGACACCGTAGTAAAGGTCGGCGCCATTGAGGAAGCGATGAGCGGGAATGAAATCCAGCCGGCTTACCGCCATCGGGACGTCAAAGGAATATGGGACGGCATATGGAAATCTCGCACTGGACAAGTTCTAGGAACGCCCGACTCCATTACCACACACGACGACTACTCCGTCATGCCCGGCAGGCACTTTCTTGAAGCCTTTTTCACCCCTCCTCGCGCACACTGGTGCGCTCTCGTGACGGTGATGAGCGAGGGTGCGGGAACCAATAGATTTGTTGAAGTAACGATCGCGGAGGCTCTCATCCGGCAAAGACCATGCTGGCTCTAGCAGTCGGTCTTGTGTGAGAACGGAGCAGGAGAGTTATTCGGTTGGCGCATTCGTCTCTAACTAATGCGATTCAGAAGGTCTTAGCCCGATGGGTCAACGTGCCGAAAAACACCGGATGAAACTCCGGCCCGGCGCGAACGAGAAACCGCGAAGAAAACCGCCAAGGCGACCCGGGAGGAGACCTGTCAGGGGAACGCTATGGCGAGCGAGAATTGCCGGGGGATAGCGGGGGGATAGGCCCATAGGAACCGTTGCGGTGCCTGGGCTACCGGCGACCGGGAGACGTACCAGACCACTCGGGGTAGCGCGGCGCGGGCACGTTTCCGGTCCGCCCTCACGCCCGCCTAACGCCCTGGCGGTAGCTTGGCTCGTGCAGTTGAATAGGGGGCGCCACGGAGGCCGTTGACGCGATGCGCGATCAAGATTCGTCGGCCTGTCCGGGTTTCCGCCAGCAGGGCGCTTCTTGGCGGCCACAAGCTCTAGGAGGTCAGCGTGCTGGAGACCCTCGCTGCCGGGCTGATCCTCGCGGCCGTGTCTGGCCTTACCTATGTCGCGTACAAACACCCCGCCGGTTACCAGAGGCTCGCGATGGGCATTCTCGGCGTACTTGGCTTAGCCGCCATGGGGATCTTGGCGTACGCCTTCGGCGGGATGTGGTCCATGGCCGGTGGCCTCCATGACAGGCTCTCCGACACCACCGCCACCCTTGCCTCGGAGGCGTTCGCGGTAAAGACCCTCTACTCGGGCACCCGCCTCACCGGCATCGTCCTGATCATCAGCGCGCTTGTCTTCTACTACCTGCTTCTCCTGACACAGTTGCCCGCAATACTCAGGACAGCGGATTCCCAGAAGAAGAAGAAGCCACCCGAGGATCCTGGCGCGGCCACCCCCGACGCCGACCGCGCGGAGTAGGCCGTCCCCTGTCACGTTCGGGTGACGGGCCGGTGACGCCGGCCCGTTTCATTTCGGGCATGGAAGGATCAGATCTACTTATGAATCAGGAAGCACCGCACCTTTCGGAAGATGCGCATGAGCCAAAACAGCTTGCCGTCATGATCGAAGATGCGCGGCGGCGGTGGGTCTTTCCTCTTCTCGTACCAGATGCCACGATGTAACAGATTCACTGGATCGGGCAAGCCACTGGCCCCGATTTCGCCGCTGGGTCGCTCATAGTAATGCACCCGCGTAACCTCGATTCCTGCGGCATCCACCCATGAGCAGTTCTTGGCCTTTGTACCCCGTACCTGCCCAGCCTTGAGAGGTGCATCCCACTGTGCATTCTCGAAGCTCGTAAGTCGGCCTTGCCGTAACTGGTCCCATAGGTGTGCGCGATTGAACTTGCACCGCATCTCCCATTCGCCCATCTTCATGACGGGAGGTGGCGCCATGATTCAAGAGCAGGAAGTGAGGGACAGGCTTGCGGCCTTCCTGCGAAATGACATTTCGCTGGAGGACTTCAAGTCGTGGCTTGCAGCACATAGTTGGAACATGCACCGCGATAGCCCGGCAGCGGCGCGTGAACTTGTTGGCCGCATCGACCTGCTACTAGCGGAGCACCTCAGCGGATATCGAAGCGAGGCGGAGGTGAGGAGTCTCTTCCAGCGGTGGGCTCGTCCCCACGTAATCGCCATAGAACTTACGGCACCGGGAGTCGATCTCATTGGAAGCAACGCTCCTCGCCTGGTGTCAACCACAACCACCGCGACTGCGGCTACGTCTTGTCCGGTATTTGAACTGGGCCTAGCAACACTTTGAAGGGTGTACTCGCCAACACTTCTCCCTTCCAGTAGAGGTCTAGGTAGTACAATCCCTCCTGCGCGGCGATGCCAAGTGTGACCGTGAAGTTTAGGCCACCCTCCGGAGCATCGAACGACGCTTTGAATGTCTTTGGCACTTCGGTAAGTGAACCGTCCGGCTTGCGCAGCGTCACGGTGAATTCCTGTTCGCCCCGAAGATCACCCGGCTTCAGCCCGAAGAAGGCCGTGACTATGATGGACGGCACTATGTTCGGTGGCAGCTCCGGTACGACGGTAATCTTGTAGTTATCAACGACGCGAATAATGGTAGGAACGCCATCTGCTTCTGCGATGACCTTCTCACAGAGCAGGGCGGCGGTGACAAGTGGCTTCGTATTCGGCGTGGCTGGCCCAGGGAGCTTGGTCGGCATAGGGAGCCGATATACCGCCCCGATCGCACCCTTCGCAACCCTATCCCCCGGCTATCCCCTAGACTCACCGAAACTCGGATGTACTCAGATGCAGAACGGCCCCCGCAAGGAGGGCCGTTCGTGCTCAATTCTGCCAGTGAGTGCCGGTGAGTGTCAGTGAGTCTTGGCTTGCAGCGACTTTCAAGACCGCTGCCTTACCAGTTAGGTCTATCCCTCCCGAACAACCTAAGGTACGCGCCCGACAGGCTCCCAGACAACACGGCGCCCGCCGTCAGAGGGACCAGCGGGCGCCGCTCTGCGATCAATGAGTCGACCGGTGCTACTGCCCGCCGTTCCGCCGGTACGCCATCGCCAGCTGGAGCTGCCGGACGGCCGCCCGGCACGCCGCGATCGCCGCCGCCTTGTGCCCACCGAAGTCGTTCGGCGCCTTGTCGAGGAAATCAACGGCGTCGTTGATCGAGGTGATCGCCGCCTGGAGCCTGGGGAACTGCTGCGGCTGCGCGACCAGCTTGGTCGCGTCGAGCCCGCCCACTGCCATCAGCAGGGGGAGGGCACCAAGCCAACGGCTTGCCTCTCTGCGATTCATGGACTGCTCCGGGTTGTGGGAATAGCGGACAGAATAAGTCTCCTGTGCCGGGTCCGCCAGTAGGCTACGGACGCACCGCCCGGCGCACCCAGGTGCAGATCGGCCACTCCCCGCTCACGCGCCGGTTCACCGTCGGAGCCTGGGACGCGACGTGCGCCGTGGCCCGGCTCACCCAGTCGATGGGCACGTTTACGCTGTACGTGCGGGCCCCGCGCCTGACGTTCAGTGCCGCCAGCTCGGCGGGGAGGTGCTGCGCGAAGGTGAGGTAGAGCTGGCGCGTCGGCGTGAGGAGGTCGCCCGCCGAGACGCTGTCGCCGTCGATCGTGAGGACCGTGTCGCCGGCCGCGAGGCCGCGCGCGCGGAACGGGGAATCGTCCGCGAGCCACCCCACGACGGCTCTGTCCCGCGCGACGCCGAGCAGCGCCACGCCGGGGCTCGGCGCGGCGCGGCACGAATCCATCGGCACGGTCTGGAGCGCCGCGGCCAGGTCGCCGGCGAATGCGGACAGCGTCGGGTAGCGCGCGCGGTCCTTCTCGTAGCGCTCCAGCGCATCCTCGAGCCACGGCACCAGCGCCATGTTGAGGCTCAGCGCCTCGGTGCGGGCGGCCCAAGTGAGTGTCGGCCGCGCCTTCAGCAGCGCCCGCACCGTGATCGCGCGCGCCAGCTGCTCCCCCAGTTCGTCGTCCCAGAACACCGGCGGATAGCCCGTGCGCGCCATGTCCCCTTCGACCGTGGCGCGGAGCTTCACCGTGCGCTCGAGCAGTTCCGGATGCTCGGCGAACAGCCGGCGCACCGCGAAGTGCGCCATCTGATGGCCGAGCGTCAGCCAGACGTAGCCGGGCGAGCGGTACGAGCGGTCGGGGAAGGTCGGGTCGGGCGCGAGGAAGACGTGGTTCCCCTGCGGCGGCGACCACCGCGCGACATCCACCGGCGGTTCGAACCGGGGCCAGAAGGTGCGCGCCAGCGTCACGTCGTAGCTCTGGTCGGGGAAGCCGGTGTACGCGGCGATGATGCTATCGAGCGGGCGCCCGGCGGACAGCGCGGTGTAGACGTCGGAGAGGTCGCGGAGCCGCGACGCCGCGCTCAGCCCCTCGAGCGCGATCGGGGCCGCGCGCGGCACGAAGGCCGCCGCCGCGGTGAGGAACACATCGAGCGCGCGCTTCTGCCGGGCGTCGCCGCCGAAGCAGCGCTGCGCGCCCGCGGCGAGCCAGCCGCAGACGGTGTCGGGGGCCGCGGGCGCGGCCCAGGTCGCCAGCACCGGCCCCACCGGGGTCGGGCCGAGCGCCTCGGCCAGTCTGAACGCGGAGTCGCCCAGCTCGGTGCCGAGCGCGAGCTTCCAGTGCGGCAGCGGGCCCACGGTGGGGAAATCGACCGTGTCGGCCAGCCGCAGGACGAGGCCGGTGACGTCGAGCGTGGAATCCGTGCGGACCGTCGTGCGGCCCACGGTGAACGAGGTCGTGCCGGGCGGCAGCGTGGACGTGCAGGCGGCCGTGGCCGCGGCGCAGGCGAGGACGAGGGCGCGGCGCATCAGTGCCGGAACTGCCGCTTGCCGGTCAGGACCATCGCGATGCCGTGCTCGTCGGCGGCCGCAATCACCTCCGCATCGTGGACCGAGCCGCCCGGCTGGATCACGGCTCGGATCCCGGCCTTGGCGGCCTCGTCCACCCCGTCCCGGAAGGGGAAGAACGCGTCGGACGCGAGCACCGCGCCGGCCGTCTCGTGGCCTGCGCTCTTCGCCTTGTGCACGGCGAGCATCGAGCTGTCCACGCGGCTCATCTGGCCCGCGCCGATGCCGAGCGCCTGGCCCGCGCGCGCCAGCAGGATGGCGTTGGACTTGACGCTCATCACCGCCGCCCACGCGAACCGCAGGTCCTCCATCTCCTCGACGGTGGGCGCGCGCCTGGTCGCAACCTTCCAGCCGCCCTCGTCGGGATCGAAATGCATCCGCGTCTCCGCGAGAAGGCCGCCGCGCACGCGCTTGAAGTCGAGGGTGCCGTCGGCGTCAGTCTTCGGCACTTCGACGATCCGCAGGTTCTTCTTCTTGCGCAGCACGTCCAGCGCGTCGGGCTGGAAGCGGGGCGCCACCACCGCCTCGACGAACAGCTCCGACATCGCCGTCGCCGTCTCCGCGTCCACGATCGTGTTGAAGCCGACCACGGAGCCGTACGCCGAGACGGGGTCGGTCGCCAGCGCGCGCCGGTACGCCTCCACCGTGCTCTTGCCGAGGGCGATGCCGCAGGGGGTGGTGTGCTTGATGATCACGCACGCCACGTCGTGCGGCCACGGCTCGAGGGCGAGACAGGCGGCATCGAGGTCCAGCAGGTTGTTGAACGACAGCTCCTTGCCGCCGAACTGGTTGAGGTATGCCAGGCCGCCGGGCTCGCCGGTGACGTAGAAGGCCGCCTGCTGAGTGGGGTTCTCGCCGTAGCGCAGGTGCTGCCGCTGCTCCAGCGCGAGGAAGATGAAGGGCGGCAGGCCGGTCTCGGGGCGCCCCTGCAGCCACTGCGCGATCGCAGCGTCGTAGCTCGCCGTCTCGCGGAACACCTTGATCGCGAGCTCGCGCCGGAGCTCCGCGCCCACGCCCCTGGCCTTGAGCGCCCCGAGCACCCGCGCGTAGTCCGCCGGGTCCACGACCACCGTGACCGACGCGAAGTTCTTCGCGGCCGACCGGAGCATCGAGGGGCCGCCGATGTCGATCTGCTCGATTGCCTCCGCCTCGGTGATGCCGCGGCGCGCCACGGTCTCCCGGAACGGGTAGAGGTTGACGGCGACCAGGTCGATCGGCGTGATCTTGTGGCGCTCGAGCGCGGCCAGGTCGCCGCTCACGCCGCGCCGGGCCAGCAGGCCGCCGTGCACCGCCGGGTGCAGCGTCTTCACGCGGCCGTCCATCATCTCCGGGAACCCCGTCACCTTCTCGATCGGGATGACGGGGATCTTCTCGTCGCTCAGCACCTTGGCGGTGCCGCCGGTCGAGACGATCTCCCAGCCCAGCGACGAGAGGCCCCGCGCGAACTCCACGAGGCCGCGCTTGTCCGACACCGAGATGAGGGCGCGCGGCATTACCATCGCTCCGCAGTGAGTTGGATGACGTCGGCGAGCGACACCAGGTCCCGGAGGTCGATCACCTCGGCCGGCGAATGGGCGTAGCGCAGCGGCCAGCCGAGCCCCACGTCGGGCACGCCGAAGCGCGTGAAGGTCGAGCCGTCGTTCCCGCCGTTGGTCGTGCCCGCGACCAGCGGGATGTGCCGCGCGCGCGCCAGCGCGAGCAGCGAGTCCACCAGCGCCGGCGGCGTCACGGAGCTGTTGTCCACCGCCCGGACCACGGCGCCGCCGCCGAGCGGCGCGTCCGCGAAGGTCTTGATCTCGAGCGGCGCGTCGGCCGAGACGAAAGTATCGATGGCGTACACGCGCGCCGGGTGCTCGGACGTCCCCACGTGCTCGGCCACGAACCGCGCCCCGTCGAGCCCCACCTCCTCGCGGGTGGACCAGACGAACAGCACCGCGTGCCGGAGCCGCCGCGGGTCGAGATGGCGCAGGGCGAGGAGCTGCGCGGTGGCGCCGACCCGGTCGTCGAACGAGCGAGCGGTGGCGCGCGTCCCCGCGAGGCCGGCGTAGGACTTCGGCATCGTCAGCGCGTCGCCGACCCTGATGCCCAGCGCCTCGGTGGCGGCGCGGCTCGCCGTGCCGGGATCGGCGCGCAGGGCGCCGGGGTTCCGCGCCGGCGAGCGGCCCACGCTGTCCCGCGGCATGAAGACCGCGGGCACGATCCCGGCCGCGGTGTGCACGAGCGCCGGCTCCGCCTCGAAGAGCGAGGGGAAGAACCCGCCCGCGGGCCGCAGCTCCAGCTGCCCGTTCTCCCGGATGGCGGCGACGACGAAGCCGATCTCGTCGAGGTGCGCGACGTACACGGTGAGTGGGTCCCCGGCCCCCGCGCGGACCAGGATGTTCCCCGCGGAGTCGATCGTCGGGTTCGCCCAGGCCGGGAGGAGCTTGATCACCGCTTCGCGGACCGGCCCTTCGTGCCCCGAGACGCCGTAGGTCTCGACCAGACGCGACACGATGTCGCGCGCCTCGGCGACGCCGATCGGCGGCTGCTGCGCGTGGCCCGCGCGAGGCGCCACGCACATCGCCAGGAGTGCCGCAACTAGCGGCGCCCCGTGCCTCTGTGCCCCCGTGCCTCCGTGCCTCATTGCCCATGCCCTCCCAGGAACGCCTGCAGCCTGTCGGCGAGGGCCGCGACGTCCCTGAGCGACACCGTCTCGACCGGCGTGCGGGCGTAGCGGGTGGGCAGGCTCCACGCCGTCGCGGCCTGAAAGCCCTGTGCCGCGGGGAGAGAGTCGCGCGCGGTCACGACTGCGCCCGCGCCGAGGGAGTCCGCCGTTGCGGTCTCACCGAGCAGGACGATGTCGGTCGCGGCGGCTCCGTGTGCGCGCGCGATCACCACGAACGAGGCGCCATCCCACCGGAGGTTGCGCCGCCGGGTGAACGCGGCCACCGCGGTGCCGCGGGCGCCGCTCGCGGGGAGCCGCAAGGTCGCCTCGAGCAGGGCGGCGCAGGAGGCGCGGGCCGACACGTCGAGCGCTGCGACGAGATCGGTGCCGTAGCGGTGCGCCCGCTTCGCGCGCGTGACGGGCGCGAGCAAACCCACGCCGAGGGCCTCGACGCCGGCCGCGGAGGTCGCGCCCACGTCCACGTATGCGTTGTCGAGGTTGAATGGCTCGTCGGCCGCGGTTGGGCGCCCGCGCGTGAGGTGGACCGATCGCACGCCCACGACGCCGGGGAGCGGCCCGCGGCTGCCGAACACGGTGACGCGCTGGCCCTCGAGGAACTGGTCGTACAGCGGGCCCATCGCGGCCGCGCCCACGCGCCGCAAGGTCAGGTAGCCCTCCGGCGTGATGGCGCCGACGACGTAGCCGACCTCGTCCATCGGGCAGAGCGCGACCCGGGTCGGGTCGCCGCTGCCGCGAGACACGACCACGTTCCCGGCGGCGTCGGTCACCGCGCCCGGCAGGGCCGCTGCGAGCTCCAAGGCCATCGCGTCCTCGAGGCCGGTGACGGCGCTCATGTTCGCGAGTCGGACGACGAGGGAGTCGAGCGAGGGGCCGGCGGAAGGCGTCTGGGCAGCGGCCGGCGCCGCGACGAGAGCGCAGGCCAGCGCCGCGAGTGCGCTACGCGATCGTGAGCGCATCGGCCAAATCCGGTTGCAGTGAAGGGGCGGGGCCGAGCGCGTCGGCCGCCAGGAAACAGCGGGGCTCGCCGCCGCAGCGCGCGAACGCGCCCACCACGGCGGGGAGGAGCCGGTGCTCGGCCTCGAGCACGCGTGCGGCGAGCGTCTCGGTGGTGTCGCCGGCGTGGACGGGCACCGGCCACTGGGCGACGATCCGGCCGTGGTCGTACTGCTCGTCCACCAGGTGCACGGTGACGCCGGTGATCCGGGCGCCGCTCGCCAGGACCGCCTCGTGGACGCGCCGGCCGTACATCCCCGCGCCGCCGAAGCAGGGCAGGAGCGCCGGGTGCACGTTCAGCATCCGCCCGCGATACGCCGCCACGACCCGGTCCGGGACCCTCTTCAGGTAGCCCGCCAGGACGACGAGCGCGATCTGGTGGCGCGCGAGCAAGGCGAGGAGAGCGTCCGCGTCCTGCCCGTCCTCCGGAATGGTGGCTGTCGCGACCCCCGCGCGCTGCGCGCGGTCGAGGGCGCCGGCGGCGGCCTTGTTGGAGATGACGAGGGCGATCCGCGCGGGGGCGGTCGGCTCCCGAAAAGCGTCGAGGAGGGCCTGGAGGTTCGATCCGTGGCCAGACGCAAGCACCGCGACCTGCAGGGGAGGCATGCCCATTAAACAAAGACGCAAGTTGCCAGACGGCAAGTTGCTAGAACAGTTGCCAGACGGCGAAGGAAGAAGTGGTTACCAGACCCAAGAAGTCAGAGGCCAGACAAGTCGCCCGCCCTGGCAACTGGTCTGGCCCCTGTCGACTGGCAACTGGAAACCACTTCCCCCTTGCCGTCTGGCAACTGCTCTGCCTTCGAGTATCTCCCTCCTGCCAGCTCAGCGCACCGACAGGGTATACGGCCCGTACGACCCCTGCCGATAGGTGTTGGCGATGATGCGGTACGCGCCGGCGGCCGGCACGACGAAGATGATGCGGGCGTTGGTGCCGCCGCCCGAGTCGTCGTCGCGCGCCAGCACCTTGCCCGTCGCGTCCTCGAGGATCGCGTACGCGTCGAATGACGACGACGTCACGTCCACCTGGATCCGCTCGCCTTTGGTGCCGATGTAGGTCCAGGCCTGGTAGACCGAGTTGTCCGAGAGCCGGGAGTCGGTGAGGCTGAGCTGGCCGGAGACCGCTTGCCCCTTCATGACCTGCCCGACCGTGCCCGGCAAGGTGTAGGTGGCGGGGAAGGTGCTCCCCGGCCGCGCCGCACACCCGTTCAACGCCACCCCCAGCACTGCGGCTGCCAACATGGCTCTCATCGCCGTACCCTCTTTCCTCGTTACCACTCGCACCTCGGTGTCTCGCGACTGCTCCGCGAACCGTCCACTGCTCTCCCCTATCTGGGCATGATCGAGACCGTGTAGATGCCCGCGCGGCGCGAGCGACCGGCGTTGTTGACCACGATCTGGTACATCCCCGACGCCGGCAGGGTGAAGATCAGCCGCGAGTTCAGGTTCCCGCCCGAATCGTCGTCCTCGCCGAGCTTGTTGCCGTTCGCGTCGAGCAGCTGCATGTACGTGTCGAACTCCTCCGACCGCACGTCGATCTGCACCGTCTGCCCCGAGCCGCCCTGGAACTGCCAGAGATCGGCGTAGGTGCTGTCCTGCATTATCTGGTCGCCCGTCTCCAGCCGGCCGCGCATCGTCTGCCCGATCGCGATCTGCGCCGTCTGGCCGGGCGCCGCGATCATGTTGGTCGGCTCGACCGGGACCGGCTGCGGGATCGGCTGCGCGATGGGCTGCGGCTGCCCGATCGGCGTGGGCTGGCCGAGCGACGTCGGCGTGCCGAGCGCCTGCACCCTCAACGTGTACAGCCCGGTCGTGGTGGTGGCGGAATAGGTCGTCACGCCCAGCCGGTAAATCGCCGTCTGCGGGCAGGTGAACGTGAGCCGGGCGTTGAGGCCTTCGCCGCTGTCATCGTCGTGGGCGACGTTGTTGCCCATCGGATCGAAGATGATCGCGTAGTTGTCCCACTCCGACAGGACGTCCATCTGGAACGCCTGGCCCGCAGTGCACTGCAGGTTGTACGTGTGGATCGGCTTCCCGTCGTAGGTCGTCCCGCCCGGCACCAGGTTGTTCTGGACCTGCTGGTTGAGGCCGATCGTTCCGATCGGCGCGATGTTCACGCCGGAGACGATCGGCGTCACCACCGGCTGCGACACCGCCGCGGCCGCCTGGAGCCGCAGCGTGAACGCGCCGTACTGGCCCGAGCGCAGTGTGTTCACGAAGATCTGGTACATGCCGGTGTACCCGAGCGTGCGCACGATGCGCGCGTTCAGCCCGCCGCCGCTGTCGTCGTCGTGGGTGATCTCGGTGCCGTTCTGGTCCTTCAGATAGAGGTACGAGTCGAAGTCGGACGACATCAGGTCGATCTGCACCGTCTGCCCTGCCGATGCCATGAAGGTGAAGAGCTTGTAGTGGGACCCGTCCCCCAGGACCGGATCCGACATGCTGAGCGTGCCGGTGACGGAGGACCCGATCGGGATCTGCTGCTGCGCCCTGGTCGGGAGCGCCGTGACGGCCAGGAGTCCGAGGCCCAGCCCCACGACCCGTGCGATGGTGGCTCCGCGACGATGCGACATGCTGCGCTCCTCGTGACGTGTGGACGAGCGACCGCGCCCCACGACGGGGCCGATGCGAGGGTGAGTATACGGCCGCACCTGCAATCCGCAATATTCGCCACAGGCGTGCCGTGCGGTTGTGACGCGAATCACTCTGCGGGCAGTCCGATGAGGGCCGCAGCGGCCTGGAGGTCCGGGGCCACGGCGACGCCGAGATCGCGCGTGCGCTGGGCGTCCGCCGGGGCGGGGATGCCCAGCAGAACCCCGCGGCCCCCGAGCCGGCGCGCGGGCTCGGCGTCCTGCAGCTTGTCGCCCACGAACCACGAGTGCCGGAGGTCGAACCCCAGCTCGCGCGCGGCGCGCTCGAACAACTCGACGCCCGGCTTGCGGCACGCGCACGGGCCCGTGAAGTCGGGATGGTGGGGGCAATAGTAGACGCCGGCGAAGCGGACGCCGTGCGGCGCCAGCAGCTCCTCGACGCGGGCCGTCACCGCGTGGAAGGCCCCCGGTCCGAACAGGCCGCGGGCGATCCCCGACTGGTTGCTCACGACGACCAGCGGCCAGCCGGCCCTGGCCAGCGCGCGCAGCCCTTCGACCACCCCCGGCAGCAGATCGACCAGCGCCGGATCGTGCAGGTAGCCCGGGTCCCGGACCAGGGTGCCGTCGCGATCGAGGAAGACGGCGCCGCGCATCGCGCTAGCGCAGCGCCGCGGTGACGGCGTCCGCGACGGCGCTCTCGTCTTCGGGCAGAATCGTGCGCACGTCGAGGACGACGCGGCCGCCAGTGGCCAGCGCGACGACCGGCGTCGCGGCGAGCCGGAGACGCTCGGCCAGCGCCGCGGCAGAGAGGCCCTCCGGCGCGAGGGCGACGCCGGCGCTGGCCAGCTCGACGCCGGGGAAGGCACCGCCGCCGACGGCCGCGCGCGTCGCCGTCACCACTGCGTGCGCCGCGGCCGGCAGCGCTGCAGCCAGGCGCTCCGCGCGCGCCGCCAGGACCGAGCGCGGCTCGGTCAGCATCCGCAGGACGGGCACCTCGCGCCGCGCCACCGCGGGATCGCGGTAGAGCGCCAGCGTCGCCGCGAGGGCGGCGATCGTGAGCTTGTCGGCGCGGATCGCGCGCGCCAGGGGATTGGTGCGGCAGCGCGCGACGAACGCCGCGGTGCCGAGCAGGATGCCGGCTTGCGGGCCGCCGAGCAGCTTGTCGCCGGACGCGACGACGGCGGTCGCGCCGCTCCGCGCGGCCCGCGGCAGCAGCGGCTCCCCGCCCAGGCCTTCGGCAGAGAGATCCACCATCAGGCCGCCGCCCAGGTCGTAGATCACCGCCACGCGGCGCCTCCGCCCCAAGGCGACCAGCTCCTCCAGCGGTGCTTCGGCGACGAACCCCTCCTGCCGGAAGTTCGAGCGGTGGACCTTGAGGATGGCGACGGGCCCTGTGCGTCCGTGCCGGCCCGTGCCCCTGTGCCTCCGCGCCTCCGCGCCCGCCGCTTTCAGCGCCTTTTCGTAGTCCGCCAGCCGCGTCCGGTTGGTCGTGCCGACCTCGACCAGCCGCGCACCGCTCTTCTCGAGAATCTCCGGGATCCGGAACCCGCCGCCGATCTCGATCAGCTCGCCGCGCGAGACGACGACGTCGCCGCCGGACGCCGCGGTCGCCAGCGCCAGGAGGAGCGCCGAGGCGGCGTTGTTCACCACCATCGCCGCCGGCGCGGCCGTGAGCTCGGTGAGCAGGCCCGCGCAATGCACGTGGCGGTCGCCGCGCCGGCCGCGGTCGACGTCGTACTCGAGCGTGCTGTAGCCGCGCGCCGTCTCCTGGACGGCGGCGAGCGCCGCGTCGCTCAGGGGAGCGCGGCCGAGGTTGGTGTGCAGCACCACGCCGGTGGCGTTGACCGCGCGGCGCAGCGTCGGGCGGGTCGCGGACTCCAGCGCGCGAGAAACGGCCGCTGCCCAGCCCGCGCCGTCGCCGGGCGCGGTCTCCGGCGCCGCGCGCGCGTCGTCGATGGCGCGCCGGACCGCCCGCACCAGCACGCTGCGCGGGACACCCGGGGCGAGCGCGGCCACGGCGCTCTCCTTGAGCACGCGGTCCACCGACGGCAGCCGGCGGCGCGGGTCGGTCATCGCGGTTTGGCGGGAGGTGACGTCGGCACGGAGTCGCGGCGCGCGGCGGCGGTGGCACTCGTGTCAGGGCGCGACCCTGCGGGCGGCGCAGGTGCCGCACCGGGGGTCGGTCGGCGTCCGACCGGCGTGGTGTCGGCGCGCGCCCGGCGCAGCGAGTCGGCGGTGGGCCGCGTGGGCGGCAGCCGCGGCGCCGTGAACGTGGTGCGGCCGCGAAGCGGCGCGGTGACCCCGGTGAGACCCACCACCTTCTCGGTCGTGATCGCGTACCGGGCGCCCGGCTCCAGCGCCGCAGCGAAGCGCACGACCCGCGTGTCGCTCGGGGCGGGGCGCCGCGCCAGCATCTTGATCGCGCGGCTGGTGTCCCGCCGCACCGGCGGCAGCGTGTCGCGCGGCGGCGCCGCGCCCAGCGGCGGGGGCGGGACCGGCGGCCGCGCCGCCGTGGGTTGCGGAGCCGGCGCGGCGCCCCGGTGGGTGGTGTCGCGCGCTGCCGCCGCGGCCCGCGCCGCACTGTCCTTGGCCGCCTGCGCCGCGGTGCGCGCGGCGGCTTCCACCTTGGAGATGCTGTCGTACGCGGCCGCTGTGAACACCGTGCGCAGCGGTACGTCCCGCGTCGTGTCGGCCAGCGGGCTCACGTGCACCATCGAGGTGTCCACGGGCGCGTCGGGATTCACGGGGCGGTCGAAGGTGATGCGCACCGTGACGCTGTCGAGCACATCGGCCGACCTGATCCGTGGCCCGATCGTGTCGTGGGTGAACGCGTAGAGCCCCACCAGGGCCGAGTCGGTCAGCGCGACGCGGGCGGTGTCGAACGCTTCGCGCGGGTCCCGGCGCCGGTTGTTGTTCTGGTCGAGGATGCCGTACACCAGGTAGTCCCCGGGCGGCATCTCGCGGAGGGAGAAGTTCCCCACCGAATCGGCCAGCGCGAGGTAGGGCAGGGAATCCGGCAGCAGCACCGCCTGGACCAGCGCGCCGTTCGCCGCGTGACCCGCCGTCCAGTCCACCACCGTGCCGGCCAGCGTCGCCGAGGGGATCGCCGGGCCGGTCGAGAAAACGATGGTCCGCCCCTGTTTCATCCTGTTCTGGTGGAGGTCCGTGATGACGGGGAGCAGCTCCACGCGGTAGATGCGCTGCGCGCGGAACCCGCCCTTGACCGAGATGGTGATGCGGTCGCGGTGCCAGTCCACGCTGACGGGCGTCCTGGCGGGCGAGACGAGCACTGCGCCCGCGAGCATGGGCTGCGGCGCCGCGATGCGCTCGCCGATGACCTCGTCGAAGTTCAGGTCGACGCGGCGTGGCGGCTCCGCCAGCACAGCGCCGGACTCGGGCACGGTGGACAGGAGGACCGGCGGCGTGGTGCGCGGCGGGCCGCCCGGCGGATCGCCGGTGGACGCGCAGCCGCAGTACGCGACGAACGCCGCGAGTGTGAGGCCTACGCGCAGCCGAGCGCGGCGAGCTTGGAGGCGAGCGCCCCCCGCTTGACCGTCCACTCGCGCTCCTTGGTGCGCTCGCGCTCCACGACCTCGGCCGGCGCCTGGCCGGTGAAGCCGGGGTTGGCGAGCTTGGTCTTGAGGCCCGCGATCTGGCGGTCGAGCCGCTGCAGCTCGGCCCCGAGCCGGGCGCATTCCTTGGCCACGTCGATCGCCTCGCCGAGCCCGACAAAGAGCTCGGCGCCCTCCGGCAGAACCACGTGCGCGCCGACCTTCCCGTGCACCGACGCGTCGCCGACGGCGTCGAGCTGCTGGAGCCGTGCCAGCCGTCGGATCATGCCGATTTCGGCGTTCAAGGCCTTCTGCTGCCGCGACGACGTCTTGGCGTAGACGGCGGGCAGCTCCTGACCCGGTTTCACGCCGTAGTCTGCCCGTACCTCGCGGACCGCATCCACCAGCGCCTGTACGAACGCGAACTCGCGCTCGGCGTCGGGATCGTCGTGCCCCGCGTCCGCCGCGGGCCACGGCGCGACGACGATGGACGCGTCGGCGCGGCCGGGCAGACGGCGGTACAGCGTCTCCGTGATGAACGGCATCGCCGGATGCAGCAGGCGCAGCAACGTCTCGAAGGCGTGGGCCGCCACCGACCGCGCGACCTCGCCTCCGGCCGCCTCGCCCCGGAGCCGCGGCTTGATCTCCTCCAGGTACCAGTCGGCGAAGTCGTCCCAGAGGAAGTGGTACGGCGTCCCGACGGCGTCGTTGAGCCGGAACTTCTCGAGGTGCTCGGTGGTCTCCCGCACCGCGCGCGCGAGCCGCGAGAGGATCCAGCGATCCGCGAGGTTGAGCTCGCCGGGCGGGACGTCGGCCAGCGGCCGCACCGCCTCCGCGCCCAGGGAAGAGAGGAGCAGGCGGCCGACGTTCCAGAGCTTGTTGGCGAAGTTCCGCCCCGCGGCGAACGACGTCTCCAGGTCGTCGGGATCGAGGACGATGTCCGTCCCCACGGCCAGACCGCTCGTGACCGCGAAGCGCAGGGCGTCGGCGCCGAACCGCCGCACCACCTCGAGCGGGTCGATCCCGTTGCCGAGCGACTTCGACATCTTCACGTGGTGCGTGTCGCGCACCGTGCCGTGCAGGTAGACCGTGTGGAACGGCACGCGCCCCAGGAAGTGGAGCCCGGCCATGATCATCCGCGCGACCCAGAAGAAGATGATCTCGGGGGCGGTGACCAGGACGTCGGTGGGATAGAAGCGCGCGAGGTCGGCGGTCCGCTCGGGCCAGCCGAGAGTCGAGAACGGCCACAGCCAGGAGCTGAACCAGGTGTCGAGGACGTCCTCGTCCTGGCGCAGGGCGCCGCCGCAGGCGGGGCACGCCTTCGGATCCTCGCGGAACGCGCTCTGCAGGCCGCACTTGTCGCAGTACCAGACCGGGATGCGGTGGCCCCACCAGAGCTGGCGCGAGATGTTCCAGTCGCGGATCCCGGTGAGCCACTGCTCGAACTCGAGGCCGCGCCGCTCCGGGATGAAGCGGACCTCGCCCTTCCGGTACGCCTCGAGCGCCGGCGCCGCGAGCGGCTCCATCGTGACGAACCACTGGTCGCTCAGCCGCGGCTCGACCACGGTGTCGCAACGGTAACAGTGCCGGACGGCGTGGAGGCGGCTCTCGACCTTCTCCAGCAGCCCGCGCGCTTTCAGCAATTCCAGGATGGCCTTGCGCGCCTCGAAGCGGTCCATCCCGAAGATGGGCGCGGGCACGCGGCCGCCCGGCTTGCCGTTCAGCGCGGCGTCGCCCATCCGCGCCTCGGGCGTCATCACGATCGGCGTGGCGAGGTTGTGGCGGCGGCCCACGTCGAAGTCGTCCGCGTCGTGGGCGGGCGTGATCTTCACGAACCCGGTGCCGAAGCCGGCTTCCACATGCTCGTCGGCGATGATCGGGATCTCCAGCTCCGCGATCGGGAGGATCACGTGCCGCCCGACGTACGCCGTCCGCGCTGGATCGTTCGGATTGACCGCCACGGCGACGTCGCCCAGCATGGTCTCCGGCCGCGTCGTGGCCACCGTGATGTGGGCCTCGGCGTCGGCGAGCGGATAGCGGATGTGATAGAACGCGCCCTCGACGTCCTCGTGTTCCGCCTCCTCGTCCGACAGCGCCGTGTGGCACCGCGGGCACCAGTGGATCACGCGGTAGCCGCGGTAGATGAGCCCTTCCTCCCAGAGGCGCACGAAGGTCTCGCGCACCGCACGGCTCATCTGGGGGTCGAGGGTGAACCGCGTGCGCGTCCAGTCGCACGAGCACCCGATGGCGCGGAGCTGGTCGAGGATGATGTGGCGTGTCTGGCGCACGTGCGCCCACACCCGTTCCACGAACGCGTCACGCCCGAGGTCGAACCGGGTGGTCCCCTCGGCCGCGAGCAGCCGCTCGACCACGTTCTGCGTGGCGATGCCCGCGTGGTCCGTCCCCGGCACCCACAGGGCCGCGCGGCCGCGCATCCGCTCGAAACGGACCAGGACGTCCTGGATGGTGTTGTTGAGGCCGTGCCCCATGTGGAGCACGTCCGTGACGTTGGGCGGCGGGATGACGATGACGTACGGCTGCGCACCGGGGGCGGCGGAGGGCGCGAAATATCCCCGGGCCTCCCACTCGGCGTAGAGCGCCGCCTCGATGTCCGCGGCGCTGTACTGCGGGGCCAGCGTCGTCGCTTCGGTCATGACCTCGTCCACAAAAAGGCCCGCAGGGAGCGGGCCGCGGGAATGCAGGGCATCGCCACCTTCACCCTCGCGCGGCTCGGGGCGTGCTCGGCCCCGCTACGGCGGGCACGGACCCGTCGGCCCCCGTCACCAGCAGGTGATTGAGGACCGTCCGGACTTCCGGCACCGCCTCGACCACCCGGCCGGCCAGCTGCACCTCGCTCGGGTGCGCGACGCGGCCGCTCAGCTCCACGATCCCGCCCTCGAAGACCCGCACGCGGACGGCGCGGCGGCCGAGCACGGCGTCGCGGCGCAGCGCGTCGAGCACGCGCGCCTCCAGCCGCTCCCCGTCCTCGTCGGTCCACGGCTCCGTCGGCCGCCCGCGACGCCGCTTCCAGCGCTGGATCGCCGAGTGGACGCGCTTGGTGTTGACCCGGCCCACGCGCTCGGCCGCGAAATACCCGAGCGCCAGGCCGAGGCCGGCTCCCGCGGCCACGACCAGGAGGTCCGAGATCGTCCAGTCCGAGCCCTTGCCGTCGCGCGACACTCCGCCTCCGGTGGAAACCGCGGTGAGCCTCCGCTACATTGCTTAACTCTGGCGAAGCGGGCCTCCTGTCGCAAGTTGCGCCCCCTCCAGCCCTTAGACAACCGGTGCCTGGCACGGAGTGGCATGGCTGATCAACTGGTCCTCACGCTCCCCGACGGATCGGAGAAGCGCGTCGCGCCCGGCACGACGCCGCGTGCCGTCGCGGCCTCCATCGGCGCCGGCCTCGCGCGGGCCGCCGTCGCCGCCCGGCTGAACGGACAGATCCTCGAGCTCGACCGCCCGCTGGCCGGCTCGGGTCCCTTCCAGGTGCTGACCGAGAAGGACCCCGACGCGCTCGGCGTGCTGCGCCATTCGGCGGCGCACGTCCTCGCCACCGCGGTGCGCAAGCTCTTCCCCGACGCCGGCATCGGCTTCGGTCCCGCGATCGAGGACGGCTTCTACTACGACTTCGAGGTGCCGCGCCCCTTCACCCCCGACGATCTGGAGAAGATCGAGGGCGAGATGCGCGCGGTGGTCGCAGCCGACCACCCGATCGTCCGCGAGGAGGTCTCCCGGGACGAGGCGCAGCGCCGCTTCGCCGGCGACCCTCTCAAGCTCGAGCGGCTGGCGGAGATCGGCGCGGGCGAGACCATCTCGGTCTACCGCGACGGCCCGTTCGAAGACCTGTGCCGCGGCCCGCACCTGGCCAGCACCGGGCGGCTGCAGCACTTCAAGCTCCTCCACGCAGCGGGCGCGTACTGGCGCGGCGACGAGAAGCGCCAGATGCTGCAGCGCATCTACGGCACCGCCTGGTTCGCGAAGCAGGACCTCGACGCCTACCTGCACCGGCTCGAGGAGGCGCGACGCCGCGACCACCGCATCCTGGGGAAGCAGCTCGACCTCTTCAGCATCCAGGAGGACGTGGGGCCGGGGCTGATCTTCTGGCACCCGAAGGGCGCGATGCTGCAGTTCCAGCTGCGGCGGTTCATCGAGGACGTCCTGCTGGAGCGCGGCAACCTGCTAGTCTACACGCCGCACATCACCCGCGAGCAGTTGTTCCTGCGCTCCGGGCACCTGCCGTGGTACGCGGAGAACCAGTTCCCGGCGATGGCGGCGGGCGAGGGCGAGGCCGAGGACGTGCGCTACCGGGTCAAGCCGATGAACTGCCCGATGCACATCCTCGTGTACGCCTCGCAGCAGCGCAGCTATCGCGACCTGCCGCTCCGGCTCTCGGAGATCGCCAACGTCTACCGCAACGAGCGGTCGGGCGTGCTGCATGGGATGCTGCGGGTGCGCGGGCTGACGATGGACGACGGGCACATCTTCCTGCGGCCCGACCAGATCGAGGACGAGATCTTCGAGCTGCTCGACATCGTCGAGCTGGTGATGGGGAAGACGCTGGGGCTCGACTACCGCTTCGACCTCGCCACCCGCCCGGACAAGAAGCTCGGGAGCGACGAGGCGTGGACGCAGGCCGAACAGGCGCTGGAGGCGGCGCTCAAGCGGCGCGGCGTGACCTATCGCCTCGACGCGGGCGGCGGCGCGTTCTACGGGCCGAAGATCGACATCAAGTTCAACGACGCGATCGGCCGCGAGTGGCAGGGCGCGACGATCCAGCTCGACTTCCAGCTGCCGGAGCGGTTCGCGCTGGAGTACACCGGCGCGGACAACAAGCCGCACCGCCCGGTGATGATCCACCGGGCCATCTTCGGGACGCTGGAGCGCTTCCTCGGCTTCCTCATCGAGCACTTCGCCGGCGCGTTCCCGCTCTGGCTCTCGCCCGAGCAGGTGCGGGTGCTGCCGATCAGCGACGCGCAGGTGGAGGCGGCGCGGGCCGTGCAGGTGGCGCTCCGCGGCGCCGGCATTCGGGCCGTGCTCGACGATCGCAGCGACACGCTGAACTACCGCATCCGCGACGCCGAGCTGCACAAGGTGCCGTACATGGCGGTGATCGGGGCGCGGGAGGCGGAGGCGCGCTCGGTGGCCGTGCGGGTCCGCGGCACCGGGAAGAAGCAGGAGGTGATGACCCAGGACGCGTTCCTCGCCAGGCTCGTCGACGAGGTGCGCACCAGGATGCGAGGTCCGTGATGGCCGCTCCTGATCCCCGGCTGACGCCCGTCATCCTCAGCGCGGTGCGCACGCCCATCGGCCGGTTCCTGGGCGGCCTCGCGCCGCTCACGGCGCCGCAGCTGGGCGCGCTCGCCATCCGCGAGGCGGTGCGCCGCGCCGCGGTCGCCGGCGCCGACGTCGGCGAGGTGATCATGGGGAACGTGGTGCAGGGCGGCGTGGGCCAGGCCCCGGCGCGGCAGGCGGCGATCGGCGCCGGCCTTCCCGGCACCGTGCCGGCGGTCACCGTCAACAAGGTGTGCGGCTCCGGGCTCAAGGCGGTGATGCTGGCAGCGCAGGCGGTGAAGGCGGGCGACGCCGAGTGCGTCGTCGCGGGCGGGATGGAGTCCATGTCGAACGCGCCCTTCTACCTCTATGGAGTGCGGAACGGCCTCAAGCTCGGCAACCAGACGATGGTGGACGGCGTGATCCGCGACGGTCTGTGGTGCTCGTTCGGCGACGTGCACATGGGCTCGTACGCGGAGTACACGGCGAAGAAGGCGGGCGTCTCCCGCCAGGAGCAGGACGCCTTCGCCCTCGAGAGCCACCGGAAGGCCGTCGTGGCGCAGGAGCAGAACCGGTTCCGGGAGGAGATCGTCCCGGTCGAGGTCGCGGACAGAAAGGCTCCGGTGCGGATCGAGAAGGACGAGGCGCCCCGCGCCGACACGACGCTCGAGGCGCTCGCGAAGCTCAAGCCGGCGTTCGAGAAGGACGGCTCGGTCACCGCGGGCAACGCCCCCGGCCTCAACGACGGCGCGAGCGCGCTCGTCGTGACGTCGCTCGCCTTCGCGCGGGAGCGCGGCCTCAAGCCGCTGGCCCGGATCACGGCGTACGCCACGGGCGGCGGCGAGCCGAAGGACCTGTTCTTCGCGCCGATCGTGGCGGTGCAGAACCTGATGAAGAAGGAAGGGAAGACGATCGGAGCCTACGACCTGATCGAGGCCAACGAGGCGTTCGCCGTCCAGGCGATCGCCGACGGGCGCGCCCTCGGCTGGGACTGGTCCCGCGTCAACGTGAACGGCGGCGCGGTCGCGCTCGGCCATCCGATCGGCGCCAGCGGCGCGCGGGTGCTGACCACGCTGCTCCATGCGATGCCCAAGCGCGGCGCCGCGACCGGCCTCGCCACCCTGTGCCTCGGCGGCGGCAACGCCGTGGCCCTCTCCGTGGAGCGTCTCGGATGACCCAGGCCACGTCCACCGCCGCTCCGGCGCTCGCCGGCCGGAGCCGCGCCCTCGACCTCGTGCTCGTCGCCACGGGCGCGCTCGCCGTCGCGCTCGCCTCCCAGGTCGCCGTGCCGCTGCCTGGCACGCCGGTGCCGATGACCCTTCAGCCGCTCGCGGTGCTGCTGGTTGGCGGTTTCCTGGGCGCGAGGCGCGGTGCGGCGAGCCTGGTCTTCTACCTGGCGCTGGGCGCTGCGGGGCTGCCGGTCTTCACGCCCGTCGGCGCGCCGGGCCTGGCGCGGTTGCTCGGCCCCACCGGCGGGTACCTGCTTTCGTACCCCTTCGCGGCGGCGCTCGTCGGATGGGTGGTCGCGCGGCGCGCGGGATGGCCGGCCCTGTTGGCGGGACCGCTGCTCGGGATGGCTGCGGTGCACGCGGGTGGGCTCGCGCAGCTGGTGATCCTCACCGGCTCCGCGCGGCTGGCGCTGGCCGCCGGCGCGCTGCCGTTCGTCCTGGGGGATACGGTGAAGGTGGCGCTGGCGGCGTTGGTCCTGCGCCGCACCCTGCCCCTGACGCGCGCGCTCCGTTGAGCGCGCGTCGCGTTTTCGGGAGGGCGTGAGCGGATGGCGAGGGTCGCGGTCGTGGGCGCGGGCACGATGGGGAACGGGATCGCGCACGTCTTCGCGCAGCACGGCTGGGACGTCGCGCTGGTGGACGTGGCCCAGGCCGCGCTCGAGAAGGGCGTGGCCACCATCCGCGCCAACCTCGAGCGCCAGCTGAAGAAGGGGATGCTGACCGCCCAAGAGCGCGACGCGGCGCTCGCCCGCCTGCATCCGGCTACGGATCTCGCCGCGGCCGGAGGCGCCGAGCTGGTGGTCGAGGCCGCGTTCGAGAGCGAGGCGGTGAAGTTCCCGCTGTTCGCCGAGCTCGACCGGAGCCTCCCGCCCGCGGCGGTCCTCGCGAGCAACACCAGCTCCATCTCGATCACCGCGCTGGCCGCGCAGACGCACCGGCCGGACCGGGTGATCGGGATGCACTTCATGAACCCGGTGCCGGTGATCGCGCTGGTCGAGGTGATCCGCGGCCAGGAGACAAGCCAGGACACCGCGGGCCGGGTGATGGCGATCGCGCGGGAGCTCGGCAAGACGCCGGTCGAGGTCTGCGACTACCCGGGCTTCGTGTCCAACCGCGTCCTGATGCCGATGATCAACGAAGCGGTGTTCTGCCTGATGGAGGGCGTGGCGTCCGCCGAGTCCATCGACAGCGTGATGAAGCTGGGCATGAACCACCCGCTCGGCCCGCTCGCGCTGGCCGACCTCATCGGGCTCGACGTCTGCCTCAACATCCTCGACGTGCTGCACCGCGGGCTGGGGGACGACAAGTACCGGCCCTGCCCGCTCCTCAAGCGGATGGTGGCCGCGGGACTGCTCGGGCGGAAGACGGGCCGCGGGTTCTACGAGTACGCCGCGCCGGCGGCGGGCCGATGACGGCGGTGCTGACCGAGGAACAGCAGCAAGTCATCCAGCTCGCGCGCGACTTCGCGCGGGAGCACATCGCGCCGCACGCCGCGCGGTGGGATGCGGAGAAGCACTTTGACCGCCCCACCATCGACCGGCTCGGCGCGCTGGGCTTCCTGGGGATGCTCGTGCCCGAGGCGTACGACGGGCTGGGGCTCGACACGGTGACCTACCTCCTCGCGGTGGAGGAGATCGCCGCGGCCGACGCGTCCGTCGCCGTGTCCGTGGCCGTGCACAACTCGCTCCCCACGCAGATGCTGCTCCGGCACGGCAGCGCGGCGCAGAAGGAGCGGTGGCTCAAGCCGATGGCGCGCGGCGAGCTGCTCGGCGCCTTCGCCCTCTCCGAGGCCGACGCGGGCTCGGACGCGGCGGGCCTGCGGGCGCGGGCGGTGCGGAGCGGCGACGGGTGGGTGCTGAACGGCGCCAAGGCGTGGGTCAGCAACGGCGGGACGGCGGACGTCATCCTCGCGATGGTGCGCACCGATCCGGAGGGCGCGCCGCGCGGGGCGCGGGGGATCGGGTGCTTCGTGATCCCGGCCGGCACGGCGGGGCTGATGCCCGGCAAGCCCGAAGACAAGATGGGGCTGCGCGCGTCGAACACGACGGCGCTCTTCTTCCAGGATCTCCGGCTCGGCGACGAGCACCTCCTCGGCGACCCGTCGAGCGGTTTCATCTACGCGCTCGAGGCGCTCGACAGCGGGCGGATGGGGATCGCGGCCCAGGCGTGCGGGATCGCGCGCGCCGCGCTCGAGCACGCCACCCGCTACGCCGCCGAGCGCCGGCAGTTCGGCCGGCCGATCAAGGACTTCGAGGCGATCCAGTTCAAGCTGGCCGACATGGCCACCCGGCTCTCCGCCGCCCGCGCCCTCCTGCACGAGGCGGCGCGCCGCAAGGACGCCGGCGAGCGGACGACGCGCTGGGCGGCGATGGCCAAGCTGTGCTGCTCCGAGACGGCGATGTGGGTCGCCACGCAGGCGGTGCAGGTGTTCGGGGGCTACGGCTTCATGCGCGACTACCCGGTCGAGCGGCTGATGCGCGACGCCAAGGCCACCGAGATCTACGAGGGCACGTCCGAGATCCAGCGCCTGGTGATCGGGCGCGAGCTCTTGAATTCCCACTAGCGCGTCAGCGAGGCGCACGGCAATGGAGATTTTCGAACTGCTGGCCTTGCACGACCACGAGCAGCTGATCTTCTGCCACGAGCCGTCGTCCGGGTACAGCGGCCTCATCGCCATCCATAACACCACCCTCGGCCCCGCGCTCGGCGGCACGCGCTACTGGCACTACAAGAGCGAACAGGACGCGATCATCGACGTACTACGCCTCGCGCGCGCGATGACGTACAAGGCCGCCGTCGCCGGCCTTTCGCTCGGAGGCGGGAAGGCGGTGGTGCTCGCCGACCACGGCGCGCACGACCGCGAGGCCGTCTTCCGCGCCCACGGGCGGTTCGTGGAGTCGCTGAAGGGCCGCTACATCACCGCGGAGGACGTCGGCACCAGTCCCGCCGACATGGACTACATTCACCTCGAGACCAACCACGTGGTCGGCCTCCAGGGGCGGTCGGGCGATCCCTCGCCGGTCACCTCGTACGGCGTCTACTGCGGCATGAAGGCGGCCGCCAAGGTGGCGTTCGGCAGCGACAGCCTGGCCGGGAAGGCCGTGGCGGTGCAGGGATGCGGGCACGTGGGGTATCACCTCTGCCGCTTCCTGCACGAGGAGGGGGCGCGGCTGGTGGTCACCGACATCGACACGGAGAAGGTGAAGCGCGTCGTGGACGACTTCCGCGCCCGCGCGGTGGGCCTCGACGAGATCTACGGGGTGCAGGCCGAGGTGTTCGCGCCGTGCGCCCTCGGCGCCGTGATCAACGACACGACCATCAAGCAGCTGAAGGTCAAGATCGTGGCGGGCGGCGCCAACAACCAGCTCGCCGAGGAGCGGCACGGCGACATGCTGGAGGAGAAGGGCATCCTGTACGCGCCGGACTACGTGATCAACGCCGGCGGCCTCATCAACGTGAACAGCGAGCTGGAGGGGTGGACGGCGGAACGGGCCCAGCGGAAGGCGGGCGAGATCTACGACACGCTGCTCCGCCTCTTCGCGCTGGCGAAGGAGGAGGGCCTGCCCACGTACCGCGCCGCCGACCGCTTGGCCGAGCGCCGCATCGAGTCCGTCGCCAAACTGAAGCGGACCTGGGTGTAATCATGGATACCTGGAACGTCTGTCCCGAGCTCGTCGCCGCCGATCCGGTGGTGGCCGACATCCTGGCGCGCGAAACGGCGCGGCAGGCGTCGGGCCTCGAGCTGATCGCCTCGGAGAACTTCGCATCGCCCGCCGTGCTCGGGGCGATGGGATCGCCGCTCACCAACAAGTACGCCGAGGGCTACCCCGGGAAGCGGTATTACGGGGGCTGCGAGGTGGTGGACGAGGTGGAATCGCTCGCGATCGCGCGGGCGAAGCAGCTCTTCGGCGCGGTGCACGCCAACGTCCAGCCGCACAGCGGCACGCAGGCGAACCTCGAGGCCTACCTCGCGGTCGCCAACCTCGGCGACACGCTGATGGGTCTCTCCCTGCGCCACGGCGGCCACCTCACGCACGGGGCCTCGGTGAGCGCCTCGGGCCGGCTGTTCCGCGCGGTGCAGTACGGCGTCCGGGAGGCCGACGGGCTGATCGACTTCGACCAGGTGCGCGACCTGGCGCGCGCGGAGAAGCCGAAGGTCATCGTCGCGGGAGGCAGCGCGTATCCCCGGATCATCGACTTCGCCGCCTTCGCCGCCATCGCGAAGGAGGTGGGCGCGGTCCTGATCGTGGACATGGCGCACTTCGCGGGCCTGGTGGCGGGCGGTGCGCACCCCTCGCCCGTGCCCGTGGCCGACATCGTCACCACGACGACGCACAAGACCCTCCGCGGTCCTCGCGGCGGGATGATCCTCGCCTCGGAGGCGTACGCCAAGGCGGTGGACAAGCAGGTCTTCCCGGCCAACCAGGGCGGCCCGCTGATGCACGTCATCGCGGCCAAGGCGGTCGCGCTGGGCGAGGCGCTCCAGCCCGCGTTCCGCGTCTACGCGCGGCAGGTGATCGCGAACGCCAAGGTGCTCGGCGAGGCGCTGGCCGGGCGCGGCTACTCGCTGGTTTCGGGCGGGACCGACACGCACCTGCTGCTGGTGGATTTGCGCGCCAAGCAGCTCACCGGCAAGCTGGTGGAGGAGACGCTGGGGCGCGCCGGGATCACGGTCAACAAGAACACGGTGCCCGGCGACACGGCGTCGCCGTTCGTCACCAGCGGGGTGCGCATCGGTACGCCGGCGCTGACCACCCGCGGCATGGGGGAGGCGGAGATGCGCGCCATCGCGGGGCTGATCGATCGAGCCGTCACGGGTCGCGACGATCCGCAGAAACTGGAGCGCATCCGGCTCGAGGTGCTGGACCTGGCGTCGCAGTTCCCGCTCTACGGGCAGCCGCTGCGGGCGGCGGCGGCTCACAGGGCCTAGCCAGGCAGCCGGGCGCCAAAGGAGGTCAGAGCGAGCGATCCGCGGGTACCCAATGCGTCGGCGCGCGCTGTGCGCCGGACCTTGATGGGGCTGCGCGTGCAGCACGAGAAGAAGCGCCGGCGCCGCTGGATCGTGGTCGTCGTCGTACTGGTGGCGCTGGTGTGGGGGCTGAACTACGCGATGGTCAGCCGCCCCGTCGCGGCGGCGCTCGCCGCGAATCAGGGCACCTCCGGCATCGCGTTCACCGCGCACCTCCGGTACTTCCTCGATCCGACCACCCTGAGCCTCGATCTCGGCCGGATACAGGCGGCCGACACGACGGACGTGTTCCGCGCCCTCGCGGCGGCGGCCAACGCACTCGTCGACGGGTCGTGGGGGATTCCCAGCACCGTGGCGCTCAGCCGCGGCGGAAACCTGGTCTACACCATCGCCGGCGACGACCTGCGGCAGCGGGCGCACGACCTCCCGTTCTCGCGCAAGCCGGCGGCGGTCCTGGGCGCCATCGTGCAGGCCCTGCGCGGGCCCGACGGCAAGCCGCTGGGCCCGGAGACGACGGTCGAGTCGGCGGCGCGCCGCTGGGTCACCGGCCGCCCGTAGCGCCGGCCGGCCGTTTCCGCGCTTGACCCGCCGCGCCGGCGGGGCGTAGGTTCGCCCCATGGCTGATGCGCCGCGCCGACCCAACGCGCCTCGGCCCTCGGGGCCGACTCCGCACGTCGCGGACGAGTTGGAAGTCTATTTCAATGACTACGTCCGCGGCTCTCCGGTCGGCTTCGTCTCCACCCCGAAGTGGCGTCCCGCCACCGACGTCTACGAGACCGACGACGGCTTCGTCTTCGTGATGGACATCGCGGGCGTCGAGCCCGGTGAGTTCAGCGTCTCGCTCGACGGCGGGATGCTCACCGTAAGCGGCGAGCGCAAGGAGCGCGCGAGCGGGCGGCGTGACTACCACGCGATGGAGGTGAAGGTCGGCCCGTTCGAGCGGACCTTCCGGCTGCCGAAGCCGGTGGACGCCGCGTCCCTCAAGGCCACGTACGATCTGGGGTTCCTCGAGATCCGCCTCGCCAAGCTGCCGGTGGCGCCGGCGCGCGCCGTCGGCGTGGTGCGGAAGTGAGCGCGCCGGTGGAGGACGATCGCCTCTCCGACACGGGCCTGCCCGAGCGGCTGCCCGTGCTGGCGCTGTCGCAGCTGGTCGTTTTCCCGCACGTGGTCGTGCCGGTGTCCGTCACCACGCCGCAGCTGGCCGCGGCCGTGAACCGGATCGTGCAGACGCACAAGCACCTCCTGCTCGGCGTGGTCCGGCTGCAGGGCGAGGAGCTCCCGCAAGGCGTGCTCGACACCGCCGCCCCCGACGCGCTCTACGACGTGGGCACCCTGAGCACCGTGGTGCGCCTGCTCCGGCTGGGCGACGGCACGCTCCGGATGCTGGTGCAGGGGATGGACCGGGTGCGGCTGCTGGAGGTGCAGGCGAACGGCGAGGAAGGGCTGAGCGCGCGCTTCGAGCCGATCGCGAGCACGGTGGCGGACCCGCTCCGCACCGAGGCGCTGCGCCGCTCGGTGACCGCGGAGATGGAGAAGGTCATCGAGATGACGCCGAACCTCTCCGGCGAGCTGCGGGAGGTGCTCGCGGGGATCACCGATCCGGGCAAGCTGGCGGACTTCGTGGCGGCGAACATCGATCTCGCGGTGGAGGCGAAGGCCGAGTTGCTCGGCACCGGAGACGTCGCGGCGCGGCTCGAGCGGCTCGCCGCGCTGATCGGCAAGGAGCTGCAGGTGCTGGAGGTCGGCTCGCAGATCTCCGAGAAGGTCAAGTCGCGCCTCGACGAGCACCAGCGGGAGTACGTGCTGCGCGAGCAGCTGAAGATCATCCAGGAGGAGCTGGGCGAGGGCGGGCCCGAGGGGGAGGCCGGCGAGCTGCTGAAGAAGCTCGAGGCGGCGAAGCCCTCCGAGGAGGCGCTCAAGGCGGGGCGGCGCGAGCTGGAGCGGCTGGGACGGATGTCGCCGCAGTCGGCCGAGTACCAGGTGGCGCACACCTACGTCGAGGTGCTGGCCGGTCTGCCGTGGAGCGTGCTGACCGAGGACCGGCTGGACATTCAGCACGCGCGCGAGATCCTCGACCGCGACCACTTCGACCTCGAGAAGGTGAAGGACCGCATCATCGAGTACCTCGCGGTGCGGTTCCTGAACCCCGAGGCGCACGGGAGCATCCTCTGCTTCGTGGGGCCGCCGGGTACCGGCAAGACGAGCGTGGGGCAGAGCATCGCCGAGGCGCTGGGGCGGTCGTTCGTACGGATGGCGCTGGGCGGGATGCGCGACGAGGCCGAGATCCGCGGCCACCGCCGCACCTACGTCGGCGCGCTGCCCGGCCGCATCATCCAGTTGCTGCAGCGGGCGGGGACGCGGAACCCGGTCTTCATGCTCGACGAGGTGGACAAGCTCGGGGCCGATTTCCGCGGCGACCCGACGTCGGCGCTGCTCGAGGTGCTCGACCCCGCGCAGAACCACGCCTTCGTGGACCACTACGTCGAAGTGCCGTTCAGCCTCAACGATGTGATGTTCATCGCGACCGCCAACACCCTGGCGACGGTCCCGCCGCCGCTGATCGACCGGATGGAGGTGCTGGAGCTGCCGGGGTACACGCCGCGCGAGAAGCTGGAGATCGCGCGCCGCTATCTGGTGCCGCGGCAACTGAAGGAGACGGGGCTCGAGGGGCGGCACGTCGTCATCGGCGCGGCAGCGCTGCAGTGCGTCATCGCGGAGTACACGCGCGAGGCGGGAGTGCGGCAGCTCGAGCGCGAGATCCAGCACGTGCTGCGCCAGATCGTGGTGGACGTCGTGAGCGGGAAGACCACGCGGGCGCACGTCACGCCGCGCACCGTCCGCAGGCGGCTCGGGCCGCCCAAGGTGCTCCCCGAGGTCGCGGGCAGAGAGCCGGAGGTGGGGATTGCCACCGGGCTCGCATGGACGCCCACCGGCGGGGACATCCTGTTCATCGAGGCGCTGAAGATGGCGGGCCAGGGCGCGATCACGATTACCGGCCAGCTCGGCGAGGTCATGAAGGAGTCGGCGGAGGCGGCGTGGAGCCTGATCCGCGCCAAGGCACCCGGACTCGGCGTGCCCCCGTCGGCCTTCAAGGAGGTGGACGTGCACCTCCACGTGCCGGCCGGCGCCGTGCCGAAGGACGGCCCGTCGGCCGGCGTGGCGATCGCCACGGCCCTGGCCTCGCTCTTCTCCGGCCGGCCGGTGCGACACGACCTGGCGGCCACCGGAGAGCTCACGCTCCGCGGCCATATCTTGCCGGTGGGGGGCATCAAAGAGAAGTTGATAGCAGCCGAGCGCGCCGGCATCCGGCTGGTCCTGGTGCCCGCGCGGAACGCGGCCGACGTGGCAGAGCTCCCGGAGGAGGTTCGGAGAGCGTTGGAGATCCGGCTGGTGGAGACCGTGGACGAGGTGCTGGAGGCGGCGCTGCTCCCAGCGACGGTGACCGAGGCGGTCGCGGCGCAGCCGCGCCGTGGCCGGAGCGAGCGCGTGGCCGCACGGCCCGCGGAGACGGGAGCGCGGTGACGTCGAGGCGAGTTCCGCAGGAGTGCGGGCGGCGCGGACGCGGTGTCGGGTGGGACGCGACACCCGAGGCGGCGCGGTGAGCCAGCTCGAGTTCGCCGACGAGCTGATGGCGCGCATCGCGCCGAAGGCGGGCCGTTTCCATCCGCGCGCCTTCCTCTTCGTACTGGCGGCGCTGGAGCACATTCAGCAGCGCCTCCCTGAGCGCCGCCACGTCTCCGGCGAGGAGTTGTCGCACGCCTGCCGGGAGCTGGCACTCGAGCAGTACGGTCTCCTCGCCCGCACCGTACTCGCCCACTGGGGCATCTGCTCCACCGGCGACTTCGGCAAGATCGTGTACGCGCTCATCGACGCGGGCCTGCTCGTCCGTCAGCCGGAGGACAAGCTCGAGGACTTCGAAGGGGTGTACGCGTTCGAGGCGGCGTTCGAGGAGGAGTATCCCTGGGGTCGGGCGGAGGCGTGAGTCGCATGGGCGCGCGACGGAGTCGTTCGCCCGGGTGAATTCGACGATGCGCGTGCGAAAGCCCGCCGTCGCCGGCCTCTTCTATCCCGGCCAGAGCGCGCAGCTGATCGGCGCGGTCCGGAGCCTGCTCGACGCCGTGTCCGCGGAACCGGGGCCGGCCGTCGCCGCGATCGCCCCCCACGCCGGCTACGTCTACTCCGGGCGCACCGCCGCCGAGGTGTTCGCGCGCCTCGAAGTGCCGCAGCGCTGCGTCGTGATCGCTCCGAACCACACCGGTGTGTGCGAGGCCGCGCAGGGCGGGAGCGTCTGCGCGCTCGGCACCTTCGTGACGCCCGCCGGCGAGGTCCCGGTGGACGAGACCGCGGCGGGGGCGCTTCTCGCGCGGTGCGACGTGCTGGAGGACGATCCCGCCGCCCACGCACGGGAGCACGCGGTCGAGGTCGAGCTGCCGTTCCTGCTGGCGCGGCGCCCCGACGTCCGGATCGTCCCGCTGGTCCTCGCCTGGTCCGACTGGCCCCGCACGCGGAAGCTCGCCGAGGCGCTTGCGGACATCGTCCGCACCTCCGAGGGGCCGACGCTGCTCCTCGCCAGCTCCGACATGAACCACTACGAATCGGCCGCCGTCGCCGCGAAGAAGGACGCCCTGGCCCTGGCCGAGGTCGAGCGCCTCGACGGCGAGAAGCTGCTCGAGGTGACGCGTCGGCACGAGGTCACGATGTGCGGGCGCGTGCCCGCCGCCGCCGTGCTGCACGCGGCGCGCCTGCTCGGGGCCGCCGCGGCCGAGGTCGTGCACTACTCGCACTCCGGGATGGTGACGGGGGACGACGACGCCGTGGTGAGCTACGCTGGTGTGATCGTGCGATGATCCAGAGACGGCCGAGGCGGATCGTGCGGACGGCGCGAAGGATGCTCGCGGTACGACCCGAGCCCCTCACGGCGCGATGATCACGGTCCCCGTGCTGTCGGCGGCCGAGGCGGGGGAGTGGGACCGCCTGGCGCGTGAGCGGTCGAGGATCCCGAGCCGCGTCCTGATGGAGTCGGCGGGCCGCGCGGTCGCCGCCGCGATCGCGCGCGAGTACAAGCCGCGCCTGGCTTCAGGGGTGCTGGTGGTGTGCGGCCCGGGGAACAACGGCGGCGACGGCTTCGTCGCGGCCCGCGCCCTCGCGGCGCTCGGCGTCAGCGTCACCGCCGTGGCCATACCCGGCGAGCCCTCACCCGACTGCCGCGAGAACCGCCTGCTCGCCGAGGCGGCCGGCGTGCGCGTGCTCGGCCCGGACGACGACTGGGGCAGCTGCGGTGTCGTCGTGGACGCGCTTCTCGGCACCGGCGCGAAGGGCGCGCCGCGCCCGGAGGCCGCGGCGCCGATCGAGCGCCTGATGCGCCTGGCGGCCCCGGTCGTCGCGGTGGACGGCCCCTCCGGCGTCGACCTCACCACCGGCGAGATCTTCTCCCCATGCGTGCGCGCGTCGCTCACGGTGACCTTCGGCGGATTCCGCCGCGGGCATCTGCTGCAGCGCACCGTCTGCGGCGTGGTGCTGGTGGCGGAGATCGGCTTCCCGCCGCCCGAGCCCACGTGGCCCGCCGCCGTCTCGGACGCATGGCTGCACGAGGTGCTGCCGCCGTTCCAGGCCGAGATGCACAAGGGGGATCGCGGGCGCGTGCTGGTGGTGGGCGGCGGCGACGGGATGGCGGGCGCGGCGGTCTTCGCGGCGAAGTCGGCCGCGCGCTCCGGCGCTGGCCTCATCAAGATCGCTGCACACGAGGCCACGGTGCGCGCGGCGCAGGCGAACAACCCCGACCTGATGACCGTCACCACGGCGCTGGGTAAGGAGCTGGAGCCGGCGCTGGTCGAGGCGCTGCAGTGGGCCGACGCGGTGGTGCTGGGGCCGGGACTCGGGCGCGGGGCCGCGCGCGAGCGCTTCGCCCGCAACGTGCTGGGCGCGTCGCGGGGCGCGGTGCTGCTCGACGCGGACGGCCTGATGGCGTTTCGCGGTTGTGCCGGCGAGCTGAAAGGCCTGCTCGCCGGGCGCAGCGCGCTGCTGACGCCGCACCGCGGGGAGTTCGCCGCACTCTTCCCGGAGCTGGCGGAGCGGACGCGCCGCGATCCCTTCGGCGCCGCGGCGGAGGCCGCAACGGTGATCCAGGCGGGCGTGCTCCTCAAGGGCGTGCCCACGGTCGTCGCGGCTCCCGGCGCGCGGCCGCTGGTGAGCGCTTCGGGCAATCCGGGCCTGGCGACCGGCGGCACCGGCGACGTCCTCTCGGGGATGGCGGCCACCTGGCTGGCCCGAGGCGCGCCGCCACAGGTCGCGGGCGCTGCGGCAGCCTGGGTGCACGGGCGCGCGGCCGAGGACGTCGCCAGACACCGCTCGGTGCGCACCCTGCGGCCCGACGATCTCCTCGGCGTTCTGAGTCCGCTCTGGCGCGACCTGGAGGAGAAGCCCGCCGAGGTGGATCCCCCGTTCCTCGCCCGCCTCGAGCCGCCCGCCGTCCACTAGTGCGCGGATCGCCCGCAGGTCTCGCGCGGTTCGAGCGCCGGGTGTCCCCGCCGTGACCGGCCCGATCGACACTCCGCTCGGCCCGGGGAAGGAGTTCGACCGGATCCGCGCGATGGCCGCGCGGTGGGGCGCGCGCGCCCGCGGCCTCGGCGACGATTGCGCCTTCCTCGAGGCCGGCGGCGAGCGGCTCGCCGTCTCCCTCGATCTCTCCGTCGAAGGCGTGCACTTCACGCGTGAGTGGCTCGCGCCCGCCGAGATCGGCTACCGGGCCGCGGCCGCGGCGCTTTCCGACCTGGCGGCGGTCGCTGCGGAGCCCGTGGCGCTGCTGCTCGGCCTGGCCGTGCCGGCGGGCGAGAGCGACGACACCGTCTCGCAGCTGGCCGACGGCGTCGCCGACGCCGCGGCCGACTGCGGGGCGACCATCGTCGGCGGGGACCTCTCGCGCGGCCCCGGAATCGTGATCGACTGCTGCGTGATCGGGCGCGCCTCTGCCGAAGTGCGGCGGCGAGGGGCGCGGCCTGGGGACCGCCTCGTGGTGACCGGTGCGCTGGGTGGCCCCCTGGCGGCCCTGCTCGAGTGGCGCGCGGGGCGCGAGCCGCCGCCGGCGGCACGCGAGCGCTTCGCGCGCCCGGCCTCGCGCCACGCGGCCGCGCGGTTCCTGGCGGCCCACCGCGCCCGCGCGATGATCGACATCTCCGATGGGCTGGCGGGCGACCTGCGGCACCTGCTCGCCGCCTCCGGCGTCGGCGCCACCCTGGAGGTGGAGCGCATCCCCGTGCTCCCGGACGCGGCGAAGCTCGCCGCACGCCTCAAGGAGAAGCCGTGGAGCTTCGCGGCGCGCAGCGGCGAGGAGTACGAGCTGCTCGTGGCGGTGCCCGCCGACGAAGCCGCCGCCGTCGTCGCCGAGTGCCCGGTCCCGGCCACGATCGTCGGCACTGTCGAGGCCGAGCAGGGCCTCAGGGCCACCGAGCGCGGCGCCGCCGTGCGCCTCGCCGACGGCTTCGACCACTTCGGTACGCCGTAGCGTGCACGCCGTCCGCTACCTCTTCGCCCTCGTCCTCGGCACGATCTGGTACGGGTCGGAGGTCATCCTGGCTGCGATCTTCCGGCGGCCCCACGAGCGCCAGGGGATCTACGAGCGCGCGCCGCGCGCCTGGGCCCGCCTCCTCCTCGCGTCGGCCGGCGTCACGGTCACCGTGGAGGGCACCGAACACCTCTCCCAGACCGAGGCGCAGGTCGTCGTCGCCAATCACCAGTCGTGGTTCGACATCCTTGCGCTGTTCCTCATGCTGCCGGTCGAGCTTCGGTTCGTCGCCAAGAAGGAGCTGTTCGCGATCCCGTTCTTCGGGTGGACGCTCCGCGCCTTGGGCCACGTGCGCCTCGACCGCAGCAACCTCAAGAAGGCCATCGAGGCATACGAGGTGGCGTCGAAGTACATCCGCGAGCAGCGGCTCAGCGTCCTGGTCTTCCCCGAGGGGACGCGGTCGCGCACCGGAGCGCTGCAGCCCTTCAAGGCGGGCCCGTTCGTGCTGGCCATTCAGAGCGGCGCCCCGATCGTGCCCGCGTACGTCGCCGGCACCTTCGGCATCCTCCCCAAGGGCTCGATCCGCGTGCGGCCGAGCGCCGTGCACGTGAGCGTCGGGCCGCCCATTCCCTCGGCGGGACTCACCGTCGAGCAGCGCGACGCGTTGCGTGATCGCGCGCGAGCGGAAGTGGCCCGCCTGCGTGCCGCGAGCGTTGACGCTGTGCGCGACGCCCAATAGGTTCGCACACCATGAGCACGATCATCGACGTACACGCACGAGAGGTCCTGGACAGCCGCGGCAACCCGACGGTCGAGGCGGAAGTGGTCCTGGCGTCGGGCACATCCGCATCGGCCATCGTGCCGAGTGGCGCGTCTACCGGCGAGCACGAGGCGCTCGAGCTGCGCGACGGAGAGGAGGGGCGCTACGGCGGCAAGGGGGTCCGCGACGCGGTCCGCAACGTCAACGAGGTGATCGGCCCGCGTCTGGAAGGCGCCGAGGCCGACGATCAGATCGGCGTGGACGACCAGCTCCTGGAGCTGGACGGGACGCCGAACAAGTCGCAGCTCGGGGCGAACGCCCTGCTCTCGGTCTCGATGGCCGTGGCGCGCGCGGCGGCGAAGGACGGCGGGATGCCGCTCTACCGCTACCTCGGCGGCGTGATGGCGCACGTGCTTCCCGTGCCGATGATGAACGTGCTGAATGGTGGCGCCCACGCGTCGAACAACGTGGACGTGCAGGAGTTCATGATCCTGCCGGTCGGCACCGATCGCTTCCCCGAGGCCCTGCGCATGGGCGTTGAGGTCTTCCACGCCCTCAAGAAGGTCCTCTCGAAGCAGGGGCTCACGACCGCGGTGGGGGACGAGGGCGGCTTCGCGCCCACGCTGCCGTCCAACGAGGCGGCGCTCGAGGCGCTGCTCGTCGCGGTGAAGGAGGCGGGTTACCAGGCCGGCGAGGACATCGTCTTCGCGCTCGATCCTGCCGCCTCAGAGTTCTACCACGAGGGCAAGTACGTCTTCAAGAAGAGCGGCGGGCCGTCGCGCACGTCGGCGGAGATGGTCGATCTCTACAAGTCGTGGGTGGACAAGTACCCGATCGTGTCCATCGAAGACGGCCTCGCCGAGGACGACTGGGAGGGGTGGGCGAAGCTCACCGAGGCGCTCGGCGACAAGATCCAGATCGTGGGCGACGACATCTTCGTCACGAACATCGACCGGCTGGCGCGCGGCGTGGACGAAGGCGTGGCGAACGCGATCCTGATCAAGCTGAACCAGATCGGCACGCTGACCGAGACGTTGGAGTGCATCGACCTGGCCAAGCGGAGCGGGTACGGGAACGTCATTTCGCACCGGTCGGGGGAGACGGAGGACACCTTCATCGCCGACCTCGCGGTGGCGACGGGCGTGGGCCAGATCAAGACCGGGAGCGCGAGCCGCACCGACCGCGTGGCGAAGTACAACCAGCTGCTCAGGATCGCGGAGGAGCTCGGCGACACGGCCTGGTATCCGGGCACGTCACTGTACCGGCCATGAAGCTGCCGCCGCTGAAGCGGCTGCTCGGCAGCCTGGCGGTGGTGGCGATGGTGGGCTTCGCGGCGGAGGGTGGGGAGTACGGCACGTTCGATCTCCTGAAGCTCAAGGCGCAGGTGCGCGGGGAACGGGACTCGATCGTGCGTCTCAGGACCGAGGTGGACTCCCTCACGCGGTTCGAGCAGGCCCTGAAGAGCGACCCGGCGACCCAGGAGCGGGTGGCGCGGGAGGTGTTCGGGATGATCCGGCCGGGGGAGATGCTGTACCAGGTGGTGCCGGGGGATAGCGCCAAGCGGTAGTCGGCGCTCCGGCCGGGGTCAGAGCGTCGCCTCCGCGGGCACCATCACGAACCCGGCCGTTGCGAAGTGTCGGTCCTGCGTCAGCGCCTCACGGATGCCGCGTTCGCTCATCACGGCGAAGCTCACCGCATCGGCAAGCGAGAAGTCCTGATCCGCGAACCGCTCCAGCCAGTCTTGGCGGGCGCGCAGCTCGAGCTCCGACGTGCTCGAGACGACCAGCTCACCCGCGAGACCGACCTGCCTCAGAAACGCCAGCGCTGCCGCCCGGTGGACGCGGCGCACCAGCAGCGCGTGCGTTTCCGCGACGACGAGGTTGGTCGTCAGAACCCGAGCGCCGGCGCGTCGGCGCTGCCGCAGCGCCGCGGCGATGCGTGTGTGATCCGGATGCCCGCGCGCCATCAGCGGAAACCAGGCGCTGGCGTCCAAGAAAAGTTCAGCGCCCACGGCGCCGGCGGCCCGCCCGCCAGGAGGCTTCCTCGCTCTCGGCCAGGAAGCGGTCGTGTTCGCGGGCGACGTCGTACCCGGGATCCCGTCCCTCGGCGAGGTCCGCCAGCGCGATGAATCCTAGGATGGGGTCCTGGGCGGGATCGGTGAGCTGCCGCTCGAGCGCCGCCAGGGCCCGCCGCAGCACATCGGACTTCGAGGCGCCGAGGCGGGTCGTGAGGCGGTCGAGCAGGTCGCGGTCGTGGCGTTCGAGGTAGACCTGGACCGGCTCGGACACCCGTTCCCGGCGGGGGCGTTCATGATTGGCCTTCATGACATCATGATACCGCTCCGTTCCAGCGCCGGCAAGGGTGTTGGTGGCCTGGGCGTCGTCTTGACCGGCGTCCAGCCGAGCACTACTTTGCTGCCAGCGACGCGGGGTGGAGCAGCCTGGTAGCTCGTCGGGCTCATAACCCGAAGGTCGCGGGTTCAAATCCCGCCCCCGCTACTCGAGAGGCGGCCCCGGTTCGGGAGCCGCCTCTCTGCGCAGCAAGGCCAGAGTAGCTCAGGTGGTTAGAGCAGCGGAATCATAATCCGCGTGTCGGGGGTTCGAATCCCTCCTCTGGCATAACGACTTAGCCGCTTCACGCCACCCCGGCTGCCCGGGAGCGTAGCCCAACGCCCAGCACGCATCACCGACCTCGCCGCTCGTATTGCCCCGCGTGACGCTCGCCTGACGGCTCCCCTGTAGAATGGTCCGCAGCCGGAGGGCCTGTTCTCCGGTCCGCCGAATCCGGCGGACAGTGATGGCGCGATGACGCCGGGGTCGTTTCGACTGACCGCCGTGGTCGAGCGCACGAAACTGGGGAGCGTTCGTATGAGCAATCATGTGCGTGAGGTCGTGATCGGCTCGGTCGGCGAATTCGAGCTGGCGTTGAGAAGACTGTCGGATCGTCACTACATCTATCGCGGCGAGAATGCCCCTGGCTATACACTCCGTCCGCGAGTAGGACGTTTCGAGCCGGCGGCGCGTGCGGTGGAGATGGAGAAGGCGCTGTTGGATGAGTTCAAGAAGCGAGCGCAACCCTTGCTCTCAAGCACCCCCGCCAGCGACTGGGAGTGGCTGGCCCTCGCGGAACGGCACGGGTTGGCGACGCGCCTCCTGGAGTGGACCGCGAACCCGTTTGAGGCCGCCTTCTGGGCGGCTCAAGAGCCGTACCTTGGGGGCGATCGCGTCCTGTATGTGCTCGATTGCACGGGAATCCCGGTTGGGCCAGTCACGGGGGCGTCGCCGTTCGCCGTGCAGGTCGTGACGCTCTACCGGCCGACGCAAAGCAGCGAGGGCGTCACGGCGCAATGCGACGTGTATACGCTCCACCCGAACCCGACGGCGGCATTCGAGGTGGAGGGCCTGGAGCGCTGGCTCATCAAGGATGAGGCGCTCACGGCCATCTGCATGACGGTGGACGGCTATGGCACGGACGACGAAGCTCTGACCTACGCCGATCTGGACTTCATGTGCCGGAAGCTGGACTGGGACTGGGAGGTAGGGATACTGGCCGACGCCGGAGGCATGCGCGGGCGCAAGTGACGCGTAAAGCTCGGTGAAGGTGGCTGGTGCCGTTGCTCGCCGGCGGAGGCGCGCTGCGTGAGGCGGCGCGTAGGCGAATCCGCATCTGTCTCACACTCCTTACCCTGACCTAGACGGATACTGTCCTGTCGGGAGCGTACGCCCCTCTACCCCCACCTGCGCCCACTGTCGGCCGACCGGACCCTCCCAAACATCTGTGAGCGGCTGGAACTGGGGCTTCCTTGCTCCGTTCACGGTCGCCGGCGTCGCCCGCGCTTCCGGGGACTTCCGGCTCGCCGTGGCTCTCTCTCCCTCTGACGATCCCCACTCACTGGTGCTCATTGGCCGGGTCGCCACGGGGGGTGGGGCGGGCGCCGCGTCGTCTGTTCTGGCGCGGCCAATCGAACCCCGTCGCCATGACTGCAAACACGTCAATGTGTTAGGCCGTTAGGACCTCGCCCATCTCTACCAGATACCCCGTATCACACCCCCAAGGCGTCTCGACCGCCTTACACCGGCGCATTGCGGACATCCAATGCAGTTTCCCGAGCAGAAAGCACCACCGCAGATTGAGCAGGAGTTGCCCCCGCCCGATGGGGCGGTGGTCGATACGGCGCAGTACTTCCCCGAACTGGTTGCTCCGCACGTCCAGTTCTCGGCAACTACCGTCAGGTTGTTTGCTGCGGCAAGTGAAATCCCTTGGCAGTCAGCTGCAGTATTGCACGCCCTGGTACAGATACAGTCGCTGGCGGAGAATGTCATACTGTAGGGACCGGCGTTGTCGTCCGCACTCCCGACAACCAGACCGCTCTTGCACAGACCGCCGGGACAACTCCGTCCCGCTAGCAGATTGCGACTGGGGCCGCATAGTGTGCCGAGTAGGGCGGTCTGCGGTGCGGTGCTTCCACTTCCTCCGCTCTTGCCGCAGGCGGTCAGTACGGATGACACGCAAAGAACAGCAATGAGTGCGCCAAGTGGCCTTCCCATGCCGCCTCCTCGCTTCCTAAGGTCGCCTTGGACCCGGAGAGGAGTTCCCTTCGCCTCAGCCAGACTATCCGGATATGCGTCGCCAGCGCCGGCGCTGCAAGAGAACACCGGGACAGGCTGGTCCCCTGCGTCGTGTCCTGTCACCTTGTATGTCGCACCGTTTCCGCCGCCGGCGATCCTGCCACCGAGCGTCACAGCCGCGGTTGCCCGCAGCGCATTTCGCTAGGACCTTGCGGAATCGGGAGTCGCCGTCACTAATGTCATGATCGTCGTGACACGCGCGATCTCCGAGACCGCCGCTGCCTAACCCGACTTTATGAAAGCGCGGAGCTGCCCGGCGGCGGCTCCGGACGCGAACGCGCGCAGCGGCGTTGCGACGAGATTCCCTCTCGCAGGTGCTCCGCGAGGTGACACTTGACGATCTTCGCGCGGGAATCGCCGGCTCGGATGCGTGGAACGGCGCGCTGTTCGACCGGTGCTTCCGCGTGCCGGTGGTCACGCGCGTGTACGATGAGGCGACGAGCAGGAGCTTGAGGTGAATCGGCCCGCATTCCATACTAGGAGAAGACCATCATGAGTGCCCGGAGTCCGCTGTTCAACGCTCCCGTCTTCCTCGGAAGCGCATTCCTCGTCTTCGGCGTCGCGATCCTCGAGAAGTTCCTCAACTTGTTCGGTTGGAGGATCCCTTTCGTGGACGTCTTTCCACGTCAGCTCCTCGACTGGGCAATTGCCCTGCTGGTGTTCGAAATCGCGGTCTCCGTGCGGCAGATGATCGAGATGCGGCTCGAAGAGGGTCGCGGATCGAAGGGGACAGATCAGTCCGGACACGCGTCCGGGGCGCAAATGATGTAACCGCCGCGGTGCCCGACGCGCGACCGGCCCAGGCGTCGGCATCCACGTCCAGCCGCAGGCCGGGCGGAAATCATGATCCGTGCACAACTGGCGACATGACCCACGGGCGGTAGGTTACCTCTGTGGTTTGAGGCCACGTCCAGGTCCCATCGCCCAGAGATTCCGGTCGCGTGAGTAGCGCAGTTCCTTCGGATCGTCGTTCGTGGGTGCCCGTTGCCTCTCGGCTGGCAGCGGGCGCGGTCGTCTTTGCCGTCGCGACTGCCGTCACCACCTGCCGCCTCCAGGACCTGGTGAACCCGGGCCGGGTGAACACCCTCAAGCTGGCGCCGTTGCAGCTCGTGGACTCTGCCATGGCCGGCAGCACAGCGCCACGTGTGACCGCGGTCGCGCTGACCATCGGTGGGGAAGCCGTTTCGTGGTCGGTCAAGACCGTCCTCGGCAGCCCCTGGCTGCGGCCCACGGTCACGACGGGCGCGGCGCCCGACACGCTCAGCATCGCGATGGACCCGACCGGTCTCGCGGCCGGCGTCCACCGTGATACGCTCGTCTTCACGACCGGCGGTGTGGCCGCGGCGCCCGTGCTGTTGCCGGTGGAGTTCCGCATCACCGGATGCATCATCACTGACGTCACGCCGGGCACCCAGGTCACCGACACCCTGACGGCGGCGGATTGCGGCGCGCCTCACCGCGCCAACCACCCCGCTCGGCTCTATCGCTTCTCTGCCAACGCGAACGATTCGATCACGCTGAGGCTGACCTCTCCGGCATTCCGAACGTACGTCGTGCTGGACAGCGGCTCCGTGCCGTCCGCGGCGCCGTCGCTGGCCGAGAGTGGCGCGTGCGCCACGGGGCCACGAGATGCGTGCCTGGTCTATGAACTGCTGCCGCGCACCGGCAGCTACGTCGTCGAGGTGACGAGCGATTCCGCCGCCGCCACCGGCGCGGTCACACTCAGCATCACGCGGCCCCGGCCCCCGGCCTCGCCCGATACCCTGAGCCAGCTTGCGGCGGACCTGAGCACCGTCGTGCCGGCCGGGGGTGCGGTTGCCCAGAACACCATCGTGTTCAGGGCGTCGCTCGCTGATCCTGACCAGGACTCGGTGCGGCTCGACGTGGAAGTTCAGCCGCTCGCGGTGGCGTTCTCCGGGGTGCCCACGGCCGCGAGCGCCGTCGTTGCGTCCGGTTCGCGCGCAACCGTTGTCGTCAACAACCTGAGCAATTACACGCCCTACCATTGGCAGGCCCGCGCCGTGGATCGCACGGGCCGCTCCAGCGCGTGGGTGCCGTTCGGCAGCGGCGCCGCGGACTTCCGGATCGCGATCCCCCGGCCGCCCAACCTCCCCGCCGCTCTCGCGCAGTTGAAGAACAATGGCACCACCGCCATCGCCGTCGGCGCCACGACCGATCAGTCCACGGTGCAGTTCCAGGTGGTGGTCTCGGACTCCGACCCCGCCGACCAGGTGCGCCTTGATGTCGAGGTCCAGCCGGTCGGCACGGCGTTCGTCAACGCCGCGGGAGCCTCGAGCCCACTGGTGGCCGGCGGCAGCGTGGCGACGGCGACGATCGCCGGTCTCTCGGACAACGTCGGCTACCACTGGCAGGCGCGGGCGGTGGACCAGACCGGCAGCGCCGGCGCGTGGACATCGTTCGGCGGGAACGCGGAGACCGCGCCCGACTTTGTCGTCGCCATCGCGCCGTCGCGGCTCACCGTCCTGACGCAACCGAGCGCGACGACGGCCGGCGAAGCGATCGCCCCCGCCGTGCGGGTCGCGGCTCAGGACGCCCTGGGCAACACGCTCGCCAGCTTCACCGGCACCGTGTCGGTGGCTATCGGCGCGAACCCCGCGAGCGGGACGTTGTCCGGCACTACGGCCGTCTCGGCGGTCGCCGGCGTGGCCACCTTCTCGAACCTGCGCATCGACAAGGCCGGGAGCGGCTACACGCTGCTGGCCGGCGCGGGGGCGCTCGCCGCCGCGACGACGTCCTTCGCCGTCACGCCCGGCGCGATCTCGACCAGTCAATCCGCAGTCACCGTCTCGGCCGGTACCGTGGCTTCGGGCAACGCCGTCACGCTGATGCTGCAGGCGATGGACGCCGCTGGGAACAACCTCACGACGGGCGGGGCGACGGTGGTGTTCGGCGCGAGCGGGGGGACGAGCACCGGCACGATCGGCTCGACGACCGACCACGGAAACGGCACCTACACAGCCACGTTCACGGGGGTGGTGGCGGGAGCCGCGACGACCATCGGGGCGACGATCGGCGGGACCGCGGTGACGAGCACCCTGCCGACGGTCACGGTCGCGCCGGGGGCGATCTCGACGAGTCAATCCACGGTCACCGTGTCGGCCGGCACCGTGGCATCCGGCAGCGCCGTTACGCTGACGCTGCAGGCGAAGGACGCGGCGGGGAACAACCTGACTACAGGCGGGGCGACGGCGGTCTTCGCCGTCAGCGGCGGGACGAGCACCGGGACCATCGGCGTCACGACCGACCACTCGAATGGGGTTTACACGGCGACGTTCACGGGCGTGACCGCGGGGACGGCGGCGACGATCGGGGCGACAATCGGTGGGACCGCCGTCACGAGCGCGCTGCCGACGGTGACGGTCACGGTCGGGGCGATCTCCACCAGCCAGTCGCTCGTGTCGGTCTCGAGTGGCACGGTGGTCTCCGGCAGCGCCGTAGCGCTGACGCTCCAAGCGAAGGATGCGGCGGGCAACACCCTGACGACTGGCGGGGCGACGGTCGCGTTCGCGGCGAGCGGCGGGACGAGCACCGGCACGATCGGCTCGACCACCGACCACGGCAACGGCACCTACACGGCGACGTTTACGGGGGTGACGGCGGGAACCGCGACGACCATCGGGGCGACGATCGGTGGGACGGCCGTCACCAGCACGCTGCCGACGGTCACCGTGATGCCGGGCGGGATCTCGACCAGCCAGTCGGTTGTGAGCGTCTCGGCCGGGACGGTCCAGTCCGGTGGGGCGGTGACGCTGACGCTCCAGGCGAAGGACGCGGCGGGGAACAACCTGACGACGGGCGGAGCGACGGTCGTCTTCACAGCCGCAGGCGGCACGAGCACTGGCACGATCGGCTCGACCACCGACAATAACAACGGTACCTACACGGCGACGTTCACGGGCGTGACCGCGGGCACGGCGACGACGATCCACGCGACGATCGGTGGGACGGCCGTCACCAGCGCGCTGCCGACGGTCACCGTGACGCCGGGCGGCATCTCCACCACCACCTCGACGGTAAGTGTCTCGGCCGGCACGGTCGCGTCAGGCGGGACGGTGACGCTCACGCTGCAGGCGAAGGACGCGGCGGGGAACAACCTGACGACGGGCGGAGCGACGGTCGGGTTCACGGCGAGCGGGGGGACGAGCACGGGGACGATCGCGCCGAGCCCGGCGACGGACAATGCCAACGGGACGTACACGGCGACCTTCACCGGGGTGACGGCGGGGACGGGGACGACGATCCACGCGACAATCGGCGGCACGGCGGTGACGAGCACGCTGCCGACGGTCTCGGTGACAACGGGTGGGATCTCCACCACTACCTCGACGGTGAGCGTGTCGAGCGGCTCGGTGGTCTCGGGCGGCACGGTGACGCTGACGCTGCAGGCCAAGGATGCGACGGGAAACAACCTGACGACGGGTGGAGCGACGGTCGGGTTCACGGCGAGCGGGGGGACGAGCACGGGGACGATCGCGCCGAGCCCGGCGACGGACAATGCCAACGGGACGTACACGGCGACCTTCACCGGGGTGACGGCGGGGACGGCGACGACGATCCACGCGACAATCGGCGGCACGGCGGTGACGAGCACGCTGCCGACGGTCGCCGTGACGCCGGGTGGCATCTCCACCACCACCTCGACGGTCAGCGTCTCGGCCGGGACGGTCGCCGCAGGTGGGACGGTGACGCTGACGCTGCACGCGAAGGACGCGGCGGGCAACAACGTGGCGGTGGGCGGAGCGACCGTCGCGTTCACGGCGAGCGGTGGAACGAGCACGGGGACGATCTCTCCGAGTCCGGCGACGGACAACGCCAACGGGACGTACACGGCAACCTTCACCGGGGTGACGGCGGGGACGGCGACGACGATCCACGCGACAATCGGCGGAACGGCGGTGACGAGCACATTGCCGACGGTGACGGTGGCGACCGGCACAATCTCGACGGCCACGTCGACGGTGACTGTCTCGGCCGGTACCGTGGCCTCTGGCAGCGCCGTGACGCTAACGCTGCAGGCGAAGGACGCGGCGGGGAACAACCTCACCACGGGCGGGGCGACGATCGCCTTCAGCGCCACCGGAGGGACGAGTTCGGGGACGATCGCGCCGAGCCCCGCGACGGACAATGCCAACGGGACGTACACGGCGACCTTCACCGGGGTGACGGCGGGGACGGCCACCACGATTGACGCCACGATCAACACCCTGGCGGTGACCAGCGCGCTGCCGACGGTCACGGTGACGCCAGGCCTTGCGTCGCAGCTGGTGTTCACGACGCAGCCGGCAGGTACGACGGCAGGAACGGTCTTCGGGGCCGCGGTAACAGCTCGCGACGCGCAGGGCAACACGGCCACTGGTTTCACGGGCGCCGTGGCCCTCGCGATCACTGCTGGTACTGGCAAGACGGGCGCGAGCCTGCTTGGGACGACGAGCCTGCCGGCCGTGGCCGGCGTCGCGAACTTCACCAATCTGCACATTGACAGCGCCGGGACGGGCTACACACTGACGGCGACCGCGACAGGGCCCAACAGTGTGGCGAGCGGCAGCTTCAACATCGCGGCCGGCGCTGCGGCGCTCATCACGAAGAGTTCTGGAGACAACCTCACCGGTCCGGTGGGGACGACGCTCGGAACGCCGCACGAAGTTCGAGTCACCGACGCGCTCGGTAACCCGGTGTCGGGGGTGTCCGTGACGTGGGCGGCTGCAACGGGCGGCGGCTCCGTCAGTGTGCCGTTGGCGACCACGGACGCGAACGGTCATGCGACCACCGTCCGCACACTGGGACCGACGGCCGGCATGCAGACGACGACCGCCACAGCGACGCTCGGCGGAGTCCCGACCACCGTCACCTTCAACATTACGGCGACCGTGGGCGGCGCCACACAGATGGTACTGAACGGAGGCGACGGCCAGGCGGATACCGTCGGTGCCACGCTTTCGGTCCCCCTGTCGGTCAAGGTGGCGGACGCGCTGAACAACCCCGTGTCCGGCGTCTCGGTCACGTGGGCGGTGACTGGCGGAGGTGGCACAGTGAGCCCGCCGACGTCCACCACGAACACTTCGGGTATCGCGACGACGAGCTGGACGTTGGGCAAGAGCGTCACGCCGACTGACAGCACCCAGAGTGCACGGGCCACGGCGGTGGGTTCGCCGGTCAACTTCCTGGCGACGGCGCGGCCGGGGGCCGTGAACGGGCCGCAGTCTTCGGTCACGGCGTCGCCGAGTTCGATCGTGGCCGGGGGCGCTGCCGCGACTGTGACGGTGACAGCGCGTGACGGGTTTGGGAACGTGATCCCCAACAAGGCCGTGGTGCTGTCGGCGACGGGGACGGGGAACACGCTGACGCAGCCGGCGGGGAACACGAACGCGAACGGGGTAGCGACCGGCACACTGAGCTCGACCAGCGCGGAGAGCAAGACGGTCTCGGCCACGATCAGCACGCTGGCCATAACGCAGACGGCGAGCGTGACGGTGACGCCCGGTGCGGCGTCCGTGGCCACGTCGACGGTGAGTGTCTCGGCCGGGACGGTGCAGTCGGGTGGCACCGTCACGCTGACTTTGCAGGCCAAGGATCTGAACGGCAACAACCTGACCAGCGGTGGGCTGGCGGTAGTCTTCAGCGCCAGCGGTGGGACGAGCGCGGGGACCATCAGTCCGAGCCCGGCGACAGACAACAGCAACGGGACGTACACGGCGACCTTCACCGCGGTGACGGCGGGGACGGCCACGACGATCCACGCGACGATCGGTGGGACGGCCGTCACGAGTACGTTGCCGACCCTCCAGGTCTTCCAGGTGCTGGATCACATCGTGGTGAGTCCGGCGACGCCGACGCTGACCTCGATTGGGGCGACCCAGGCGTTTACCGCGGAGGCCTTTGACGTCCTGAACGTGGCGCTGGTGAGCCAGCCGACCTTCACCTGGAG
>JBEKVZ010000009.1:0-124628 GCA_049513575.1 Gemmatimonadales bacterium | reverse complement strand
GCGGCGATCCTCGCCTATATCGACCGCCGCAACGTCGCCCCGACCCCGTTCGTCTGGACGGCCCGCGTCACCCACATTCTCGCCAAGGTCCGCAAAGCCCAAGCGACTTTGGCGACACTACACTAGGAACCACTGCCTTCTTCGCCGTCTGGCAACTGCTCCGAAGTCTCTAGTCTTCAGCCTCCCATCTTCGCAGCTTCGCCTGCGAAAAGCCTGGCATAGTTCTTCGCGTCGCGCGCCCGCCACGCGCCCTTGTGGTACGCATACCCCGCCACGAGCGGCAGCGCGACCGTCGCCTCGGCGAACACCATCTGCTCCTCGCCCAGCTTCACCTTCCCCCACGAGTTCGCCTCGCGCAGCGTGGAGCCGGAGAGCGCTCCGTCGCGCTCGTCGGCGACCGTGATCTGGATCGCGTACCGGTGCATCTCGACATCGTGCCCCAGGACCTCGGCCGCGACGACCACGTCCTGCGCGAAGTTCTTCGGCACGCCGCCCCCGACCATCAACAGGCCGGAGGCGCCGGCGGCCAGCTTCAGCTGCGTCAGCTCGCGGAAGTCCGCCGCCGAGTCGAGCGCGATGTGGTCTTCGGGATGGTGCACCTGATGGTGGACCAGGCCGAAGCCCGCCGAGCAGTCGGAGAAGGCGGGCACGAAGACCGGCACGCCCGCCCGGTACGCTGCGGACACGATGGACCGGGCCCCGGGCCGCTCACGCTCCAGCCACGCCCCCATCTCGCGGATGAACTCGCGCGAGCTCACGGCGCGCGGGCCCGCCGCGGCTAGCATCCCGTCGGCGATCCGGCCGACGGTCTCGTCGCAGATCCGAAGCTCGTCCTCGTCGATGTACGTGTCGTAGATCCGGTCGATCGCCAGACGGCGCAGCTCGTCGTCGTCGACCCGGATCTCGCCGCGCCAGTGCCGGAAGCCGAGCGCCTCGAAGAAATCCTGGTCCACGATGTTGGCGCCGGTCGACACGATCGCGTCGGCCATCCGGTGCTCGATCAGGTCGATGAACACGTCCCGGAGCCCGGCCGAGCACAGCGAGCCCGCCATGCACACGATGACCGAGCACGCCTTGTCGGCCAGCATCGCGTCGTAGATGCGCGCGGCGCGCCCCAGGTTCCGCGCCTGGAACGCCATCTCGCTCATCGCGTCCACCAGCGGTCGCACGTCGTGCTGCTTGATGTCGATCGCGACGACCGGGGTCTTCAGGTGGTCGCTCTTCCTGCTCGGTGCCATGTGCCCTCCCGTAACGAAAAAAGCCACCATCGCCCGGCTACGGTTCCGGCGGAACCGCCATCGCGCGGGAGGGGTGGCTACTGGCCAGAAATCTAGGGCCGTCGCGCCGCGAGTCAACGGCGCAAGCCCTTACGCCAGCGTCCTTTGCCCATTCCCCGACCGGCCAGGGGCTCCGGGACCTCCCCCACAGTCTGGCGCGCCACCGCAAGGGAAACGCACCCCATCACCGATATGCTGGTCATGCCGAGACCGAGCTGAAACGAACGCGGAACGCGCGCGTCTAATCAGTGGTATGAGAAGCGTATGAACGGCATTCGCCACGTTCTCCTAGCGGGCCTCGGCCTCGCGTCGCTGGCCTCCTGCGCGCCGGCCATCCGGAGCGACCGGGACGAGAGCATTCCGGTTCCTCGGGGTTCCACCTGGGCGTGGGCGGCTCCGGACACCGTGGCGCGGGCCGAGCGCGGACCTGCGCCGGTGAGCGAGATCGTGCAGCAGCGGTTCCGCCGCGCGATCGAAGCCGCCGTGCAGGGCAAGGGCTATCAACTGGTGGCAGACGCCGCGCAGGCCGACTTCGTGCTCTCCGTGCAGTTCGGGGAGCCGCGCGACGGCGCTCCCGCTCGGCGCAGCACGGCCGTCGTCGTCGGTGTTTCGGCCGGCTGGGCTTACGGGCCCTGGGGCGCCGGCCGCTTCGGCTACTATCGCCCCTGGGGCTTCTGGGAGCCGTGGGGTCTGTACCAGCCGTGGGGCTGGGGCTTCTATGGTGCCCCGGTGTGGGGCGGCTACGCCGTCCCGGCGTACGCAGGCGGTGGCCGCGTCTACTCCGACCGCGCCGTGGTCGTCGTGCTGCGCCAGCGGCCGACCGGCCAGGTCGCGTGGAGTGCGCGTCTCGGCGCGGATGCCCTGGGCTCCCACAGCCTGACGCAGGACCGGGTCCAGGAGCTGACGAACAAGCTCTTCCAGGGTCTCAACTAGCTCCCCGATCGTCTTGACGGCCGCTTGACGGCCGGCGTGCACCTTCAACCCAGTACCTTACTGGGAGAGCACATGCCGGCACTTCCTCCGACCCTGGGTTTCTTCGGCCGCCATCCGCTGATCCGGCGGCTGTTCTCGACCGTGCTGCCGACGAGGCATCGCCTCCAGACGGCCTGACGGCTGGGCGGCTTCCGCTCCGACCCGGACGGAGACACTATCTAGCTCGTGCTCTCCCGCTGCGAACAGTCGGGGCGGGCGTGACATTCCGCCTGACGACTGAGAACCGCTGGACCCTCCTCGCCGTCGCACTTTCGGTGGCGATCGGCGCGGTGGACGCTCTCTTGCCGGGGCAGACCTTCATCGGGCTGCTCGTCGTCCCGCCGCTCGTCGCCTCGGCGGCGGTGCGGCCCTCCAGGACCTGCTGGATCGCGTTCCTGTGCCTGCTCGAGGCGCTGGCGCTGGGGGTGCCGGACCGCATCTGGATGACGCCGGATCACGTCATCCGGATGGCGGAGGTTCTGGGCGCCGGGGCGCTCGCCGTGTTCCTGGCAATGGGCCGCTACGCCAGCGAGCGCTCGCTGACGGCCGCATACGGGATTTCGCAGGCGGCGCAGGCGGCGGGGTCGCTGCAGGATCTCTTCCGGGTGATCCACGGCATCGTGGGCGAGCTGATGCCGGCGCGCAACTTCTACATCGCCTTGTGCGACGCCGATTACACGCAGATCACCTTCCCCTACTTCGTGGACGAGTACGACCCGCCGCCGGCTCCCAAGCCGCCGGGGCGCGGACTCACGGAGTACGTGCTCCGGAGCGGCGAGCCGCTGCTCGGCACGCCCGACGTCTTCGAGAACCTGGTGCGGCGCGGCGAAGTGGAGTCGATCGGCGCGCCCTCCATCGACTGGCTGGGCGCGCCGCTGAAGGTGGAAGATCGGGTGATCGGCGTGCTGGTGGTGCAGAGCTACACCGAGCGCGTCCGGTACACCGAGAGTCAGCGCCGCGCGCTCGAGTTCGTCTCGACGCAGGTGGCGATGGCCATCGAGCGGCGGCGCAGCGAGGACGCCCTGCGGGAGAGCGAGGTGCGGTACCGGGCACTCGCGGACGCGACGATGGAGGCCGTCGCGATTCACGAGGACGGCCGGGTCGTGGAGGCGAACCCCGCCTTTCTCCGGCTCTTCGGGTACGACCATCTGCGCGAGGTATTGGGTCGCTCCATCTTCGAGTTCACCGCTCCCGAGACCGCGGGCCGCGTCGCGGACGCGGTGCGTGCCGGGAGGGAAGCGCCGTACGAGGCGGTCGGCCTCCGGAAGGACGGGAGCACCTTTCTGGGTGAGCTGGTCGGCCGCCCGGCGGCCTACCGCGGCCGGCAGGTTCGGATGACGGCCATTCACGACATCACCGAGCGGCGCCGGGCCGAGGCTGCGCTGCGCGCGAGCGAGGCCCGCCTGTCGCAGGCGCAGGCGATCGCGCACCTCGGCGTGTGGGAGCTGGACCTGACGAACCTCAACGACGTGAACGCCAATCCGCTCTGGTGGTCGGAGGAGACCTACCGGATCTTCGGGTACGAGCCCGGCGGGGTCACGGTCACGAACGATCTGTTCTTCAGCGCGGTGCCCGCGGCCGACCGGCCGCGGATCCAGGCGGCGGTAGAGCGGTCGATACGCGACGCCACGCCGTACCACATCGAGCACCGCATCGTCCGGCCCGACGGGGCGGAGCGGATCGTGCGCGAGCAGTCCACCATCGTGCGCGACGCCGCGGGCCGGCCGGTCCGCATGATGGGCACGGTGCTCGACGTGACGGAGCAGCGGCACCTGGAGGAGCAGCTCCGCCAGGCGCAGAAGATGGAGGCGGTGGGCCAGCTGGCGGGCGGACTGGCGCACGACTTCAACAACCTGCTCACGACCATCCTGACGATGTGCCAGATGCTGCAGTCGGACCTGCCGCCGGATTCGACGGTGCAGGCGGACCTCGAGGCGATCCGCGGCGCGGCGCAGCACGGCTCCGAGCTGACGCGGAAGCTCCTCGCCTTCAGCCGCCACCAGCGGCTGCAGATGCGATCGGTCGCAGTGGAGCCGCTGGTGCAGGAGTTCCTGCGGATGGCGCGCCGCGTCGTCGCTGAGGACGTGGACGTCGAGCTGGCGGTGGAGGCCGACGGGGCGGCGGTCGTGGCGGACCCGGCGGCGCTCGAGCAGATCCTCATGAATCTGGTGACCAACGCGCGGGACGCGATGCCGGCCGGCGGCCGGATGCGCATTGAGGTGGGGCGCGTGTCGCTGGGCGAGGAAGACTGCCGCGCCTACGGCCAGGGCACGCCGGGCGAGTACGTTGTGATCTCGGTGCACGACACCGGGGCGGGGATGGATGCCGAGACGCAGCGCCGCATGTTCGAGCCCTTCTTCACGACGAAGCCGGTGGGCAAGGGCACCGGCCTCGGGATGCCGATCGTGTACGGCCTCGTGAAGGAGCACAACGGTTTCGTGCGGACGTACAGCAAGGTGGGCAGGGGCACGACGGTCCGCGTCTATCTCCCAGCGGCGTCGGAGAGCATGCCGGCCCCGCGCCCCGCGAACGCCGAAGCACGGGGCGGGTCGGAGACCATCCTTCTGGTCGAGGACGACGAGGCGCTGCGGCGCTCGGGCACGCGCGTGCTCACGCGCTACGGCTACACCGTGATCACCGCGAACGACGGGCGCGAGGCCCTGGAGATCGTCCGTTCCGCCGCGGAGCCCCCCGATCTGATCGTGAGCGACGTGGTGATGCCGCATGTCGGCGGCCCCGAGCTGTTGCGCGCCCTGCGCGAGGCCGGTGTCGCGGCGAAGGTGCTGTTCACCAGCGGCTATCCGGTCCGTGACGTGCACGAGCGCACGCCCCTCGAGCCCGGCGTACCGTTCCTGGCCAAGCCCTGGACGATCCAAGAGTTGGTCCGGCGGGTGCGCGAAGTCCTGGACGCGCCGGGGGAACCCACCCGTGCGACGTAGGCATCATCTGCGCCGCCCGCACTTCCTCCGGTTGCGTCCGTGGGGCCACGAGCCCGTCGCCACCTGACCCCGACAGCCGGAGAGTTTCCGATGCCGTCTGCGGTGCGCCACGCCCTCGCCGTGGCGGCCGCCGTCCTGGCGACCGCCGCTGCTGCAGCCGCGCAGGGCGCGCCCGCGTCCGCCCCCGACTGCCGCGAAGCGATGATCCCGATGCGGGACGGAGTGCGCCTGCACGCCACGATCGTCTCGCCCGCCGGCCCGCACGAGCTGCTGCCGATCCTGATGACCCGCACGCCGTACGGCGTGCCGGGATGCCCCCTCAACGGGGGGATCCCCGGCGGCCACATCCGGGTCTGGCAGGACATTCGCGGCCGCGGCGGCTCCGAGGGCGCCTTCGTCATGAACCGCCCGAACCGGGAGACTTCGGACAGCGGCGCGACGGACGAGAGCACCGACACCTGGGACTCGGTGGAGTGGCTGATCCACAACGTGCCTGCCACCAACGCGCGCGTAGGCATCGCGGGCATCTCGTACCCGGGGTGGCTGGCGGAGGAGCCGCTGATCGGGCCGCACCCCGCGGTCAAGGCGGTGTCGCCGCAGGCGCCGATGACCGACACGTGGATGGGCGACGACTTCTTCCATCAGGGTGCGTTCCGCCTGTCGTACGGCTTCGAGTACGCGTGGGAGATGGAATCGGGGATGGTCGGCGCGGGACCGCTGCCGATCAGCGGCCGCGACGTGTACGACTGGTACCTCTCCTTCCCGAGCGTGAAGGCGCTGACCGAAGCGACCGGCGCGACGCGCATCCCGACCTGGCGCCGGTTCGTCGAGCACCCGGCCTACGACAGCGTCTGGCAGCGGCGCGCGTTCGAGCGCGTCGTGAAGCGGCTCACCGTGCCGACGCTCACCGTGGGAGGGTTCTGGGACCAGGAGGACCTGTTCGGCCCGCAGGCCACGTATGCCGCGCTGGAGCGGCTCGACTCGGCCGGGCTCAACCACCTGGTGATCGGCCCGTGGAGCCACGGCCAGTGGGGCGGCCCCGGCGGCGAGCAGCTCGGCAACGTGCACTGGGGGCAGGCCACGTCGGACACCTTCCGGATCCGGATACAGGGGCCGTGGTTCGACTACTGGCTGAGAGGGCAGGGCGACGGGCGCTTCCCCAAGGCGCAGCTGTTCGACGGCGGCGCGGACGCGTGGCGCAGCTTCGACGCCTGGCCGCCGCGGGAGGCGCAGCCGGAGGCCCTGTACTCGCACGCCGGCGGCGTGCTCTCGTTCGATCCACCGGGCGAGCGCGAGGGTTTCGACCAGTACGTTTCGGATCCCGCGCATCCCGTGCCGTACCGACCGCGGCCGGTCGAGATCACGTACAGCAGCGGCTCGCGCTGGGCGCGGTGGATGACCGAGGACCAGCGCTTCGTGGACGGGCGGCCCGACGTGCTGACCTGGCGCACCGCTCCCCTGGATGGCGACGTGACGATCGCGGGAGAGGTCACGGCGCGCCTGTTCGCCGCCACGACGGGCTCTGATGCCGACTGGGTGGTCAAGCTGATCGATGTCTATCCCGACAGCGTGCCGTCGCACCCCGAGATGCACGGTTACGAGCTGATGGTGGCGGGAGACATCATGCGCGGGCGCTACCGGGAGAGCTGGGAGCATCCCGCCGCGATACCGCCGAATGCCGTGGAGCCGTACACGGTGGACCTGCACTATCAGCTCTACACCTTCAAGCGCGGCCACCGGGTCATGGTGCAGGTGCAGAGCACCTGGTTCCCGCTCTACGACCGGAACCCGCAAACCTTCGTGTCGAACATCTTCGAGGCGCCGGCGTCGGCCTACGGCGCCGCGACGGAGAGGATCTACCGGACCGCCGCGCAGCCCTCGCGCGTCGAGGTGATGGTCCTGCCGCGGTAGGCTACTTGAGCAGCAGCTTGGCGATGGTCTGCAGCTGCATGTTGCTGGTGCCCTCGTAGATCGTGCCGATCTTCGCGTCGCGGTAGTACTTCTCGACCGGGTACTCCTTGGTGTAGCCGTACCCGCCGAGCAGCTCGACGCACAGCGACGTCACCCGCTCTGCCACCTGCGAAGAGAAGAGCTTCGCCATCGCCGCCTGCTGGGTGAACGGCTTGCCCGCGTCCTTCAGCTTGGCGGCGTTGTAGACCATCAGCCGCGCCGCCTCCAGCTCGGTGACCGCCTGCGCGAGCTGGAACTGCACGCCCTGGAACTCGACGATCGGCTTGCCGAACTGCTTGCGCTCCTTGCCGTACTGCGTCGCGGCGATGAGGGCCCCGCCCGCCACGCCGACCATCTGCGCCCCGATCCCGATCCGGCCTTCGTTCAGCGTTTCGATCGAGACCTTGTACCCCTTGCCCACCTCGCCCAGCACGTTCTCCGCCGGAACCTCGCACCCGTCGAGGATCAGCTCGGTGGTGCTGGAGGCCCGGATGCCCAGCTTGTTCTCCTTCCTCCCGACCGCGAAGCCCTTGAAGTCCCGTTCGACGATGAACGCCGTGATGCCCTTGTAGCCCTTGGACGGGTCGGCATTGGCGAAGACGACGTACAGCGACGCCTCGGCGCCGTTGGTGATCCAGAGCTTGCGCCCGTTCAGGATCCAGCGATCGCCCTTCAGCACGGCACGGGTCTCCAGACCGAACGCGTCGGAGCCCGAGCCCGGCTCGGAGAGGGCGTACGCGCCGACCCACTCCGAAGCGAGCTTGGGGAGATAGCGCGCCTTCTGCTCGTCGTTGGCCCAGCGCAGCAGGCAGTTGTTGACCAGCGTGTTCTGGACGTCGACCAGGATGGCCACGGCCGGGTCCACCTGCGAGAGCGCCTCGACCGCGAGCGTCGCGAGGAAGAACGAGCCGCCCGCGCCGCCCAGCACCTCGGGGACCTCGATGCCCATCAGCCCCATCTCGAAGCAGGGCGGGATGAGCGACGCGTCGAGCGCGCCCTTCTCGTCCATCTCGTGGGAGAGGGGACGCACCTTCTCCTCGGCGAATTCCCGCACCGCCTGCTGGAACATCGCCTCCTCCTCGGACAGGACGGTGAGGGGCGCCGCGGCGCTTGGCGTGGTCGTCATCGGTGACTGGCTCCGTTTGTTGGTGCGGGAAGCGCCGACGTCAGTAGGTAGACCAGGTGTCCGCCCAGCCGTTCCTGATGGGCACGAGCGAGGATAGCGAGTTGATGGACGACTGCGTGTAGCACCAGGTCCACTGGACGTCCAGGTTGCCGCGTTGAAGCGTGTTCTGGGGCACGCTGCCCGGACCGCTGATCGCGATGTTGAGCCCCGTCACGATCATCCCGTGGATATTGAAGCTGGCGCTGGGCGGCGAAACGCTCAGGTTTCCGCCGGCGAGGATGATCCCGTCCCAGTGCGTGCCGCTGACGACGGTGACGTTGCCCTTGACGACGAGGACGCCGCGCCGTTGCCCCGACGGGATCGTCACGTCGCCGGGGACGTAGCTCACGTTGTAGATGTTGGCGCCGATCACGGGCCAGGGAGGGCTGGTCTGCGGCGCACCGACGGGGATCGTGACGTCGGGGATCAAGTTGCCCGAAACGATCGAAACCCAGTCCACATGCGTCGAGTCGTAGAGCGGGCTCCAGGACGCGTACGCCGAATCCACGCCCCACGGAACTCCCGTGGGCACGGGAGAGGACTGCGCCGTGCTGTACAGCCCCCCGCGCGGGACGCTGAGGGCGAAGGTGTCGGCCGCGGCGCCGCCGGGCGACACGCAGGGGGAGATGGAGCCGAGGTCGTGGCCGCTGATCGGGTGCGCGCCATTGCTCGTGACCCGCACGCCGTTGAGCGCGACCATGGAGGCGCGGGCGGGCAGATTGCTGGGGTTGAGCTGGGCGAACTGTGCAATCGTGCGGGAGCCCTGCACCTGGCCGGCCATCACGCGGCTTGTCGCGACGCCGGTCGAGCGCACGACGAACAGCGCCTGGGCGCTCCCGGCGGTGGCGCCGAGCGGCCGCACGCGCTTGGCCACCACGTCGGCGTACCCGTTGGCGAGGACAACGTGCAGGGAATCGTAGGTCGCGGTGTCGGCGAGGGCCCGATTGAGCGAGAAGTAGTTCTGGAGCCCCGCCTGAGCGAGCGCCAGGGACCGGGCGGCGCCAAAGGAATTGTCGGTCGTGCGCTGTTCGGCGGACACGAGAAGAAACGAGGCCGCGAGCATGACCGTAAGGAGCGTCGTCACCAGCAGGGTGGTGGCGAGGACGAACCCGCGCTGCGCGCTGCGGCTACGGATGGTTCTGGAAGACGACATTGGCCGTGATCGTGAACGTCTCCGGCTTGGTCCGCCCTTCCGGCGCCTGTTCACTGGCCGCCACCAGGACGAGCCGCAGGCCCCGGACCGAATCCAGCACCGCCGGAGGTGTCTTGCGCGGCGTCAGCCGGCTCCCCACGAGGAACCGGAAGCTCGCGCTCGTATCGAATGGCGCCACCAGCTCGTCGCGGCGGCCCGTCGAGAGCACCGTGCGCCACAGGCCGATGCGGCCCGGCAGTTGACCCGAGGGAGCGAACGCGTAACGCACCAGGTGGTAAAGGTACACCACCGCGCCGCTCGTGGTGCGGATGTCGTTGGGGGAAACCGCCACGGCGCGCGCGGGCCAGCCGGTGGCGCTCAAGGTCGTGATCGGGGGTGTGGCACCCGTACACCAGGTGAGCGGGGCGTTCGAGTTGGCGACGGTCGCCGGCTGCTCAAAGACGAACTTGCCGGTGGTATCCCGCCAGGCGTACCCGCTCGGGAGCGTGTCGCTGTTGTAGGTGGCGGCGTCCGTCGGCAACAGGCTCACGATGGTCGTTCCCGCCGTCTGCGCGCACGCTACGCCGAAGGTGTACGGCACACGCACCGTGACGGAATCGTGGGCGGCGGCCACGAGGCCGCTGTCGGACAGCATCCGGAAATCCATCGCCATCACGTTCAGGGCGGCGCGCGCCCCGCCGCGTGCCTGGATGATCCCGCCCTGCAGCGCGGCGAAGCGCGACTGCGAGATGACCAACTGGGTCAGCGCCACACCGATGATGGCCGCGATGACCAGCGCCACCAGCAATTCGGCGAGAACGAACCCGCGCGTCCTGGGCAGCACCAACGGCCGGCTCATCGCATCGGAACAAAGCGCCACTTGGCGCGCTGCAGCCAGATGGTGTCGGGGCGCGCGCCGGGCAGCGTTGTGCGGACAACGATCTGAACGGAATCCAGGCGGGTGGAGACGGAGGAAACGGCCGTACACCCGATGACCTTCACGCCGCCAGCCACGGTCGTGTCGCAGCCGACCAGGTTGCCGAGGCTGTCGAATGCGGTCGAGGTCGCCAGGTCCACCTTGGACAGCAGGACCGCCATGCTCAGCGCCTGGTCGGTCGCCCGCGTTCCGCTCTTGGCCACCCGGAACGACAGGCCGACAAGGGAGAGGATCACGACCGAGAAGATCGCGACGGCCACCATGATCTCGACCAGCGTGAAGCCCGGCGGGCCGCCTACTTGGTGATGCGCACCTGGCCGGCCTGGGTGATCCGCACCTGATGGTAGTAGTCGGTCGTGAGCCCGACGCTGACTACCATTGACGCCGTCGCGGTACCGTTCGGCATGACCTGCGCCGAGGCCGGCGTCGCCGAGAGCGCCTTGAGCTGGAATTCCGACGTGACGTCGAAGTAGTCCGTGCGCAGGACCGTGCCGCTGGCCACATCCGTAATCCTGAAGAAGAGCGAGTCGGACCGGACCTGCACCGCGACGGGAGCGTGCTGCCTGGAGGCCAGCGACTGCGCCAGCAGGAAATCCGCCGCGATCACGTAGGCGGCACGGTTGACCTTGGAGTGCGCCAGCGTGGTGCTGACCCGCGGAATGAGGCTGGCCACCACCACGAAGATGATGAGGATGACCATGACCGCTTCGAAGATTGTGAAGCCGGCCGTGGCCGAGTCGCCGCATAGTGACTCGCGCGCTCTGGAGCAAGGGGTCGAGAAGATGGTCGGTGGCGATAAAAGGCAATGTCCGTGCCGATGGTCGGCCTGCACGCTAAGTGCTTGTACCACAACTTAATGCAAACGGCAAGCAGGAGCGAGCAGCGCGGACCGGCGGTGCAGGATGCGACACCCTGCAGGCCGCTGCGCTACTTGAGAACCTCGAGCGCGACGCTCGCACGCCCGAAGGGGGCGCTGACCTGGACGCCCTGCACCATCGGCTGGAGGCGCTCCCGCATCTCGTGCGCGATGGCCACCCCCTCGGCCAGCGCGGCGTCCTTTCCCCGCTCCTGGGCGCGGCGCATCCGCGCGACGACCTCGTCCGGCACCGATACACCCGGCACCTCGTTGGCGAGGAACTCGGCGTTGCGGACCGAGACGAGGGGCCAGATCCCCGCGACGACGGGAATGCGGAAGCCCTCGATGCGGCGGAGGAACTCCTCGAGCTGGCGCGCGTCGAACACCGGCTGGGTGATCGCGAACTCCGCCCCCGCGTCCACCTTCCAGGCGAACCGCTTCAGCTCCCGCTCGAGGTCCACCGCCGCCGGATTGGCGCCCACGCCGATCACGAAGGCGGTCGGCGTGCCGATCGGGTTGCCGCCGGGGTCCAGGCCGTGGTTCAACCGGTGCACCAGGTTGGTGAGGCCGATCGAGTCGATGTCGAAGACCGCGGTCGCCTCGGGGTAGGGTCCCATCTTCGGTGGGTCGCCGGTGATCACGAGCAGGTTGTGCAGCCGGTGCGCCGCGGCCCCGAGGAGGTCGGAGAGCATCGAGAGGAGGTTGCGGTCACGACAGCAGTAGTGGATCACGGTCTCGAGGCCGACCTCCTGCTCGATCAGGAGCGCCGACATCAGCGCCCCCATCCGGCTCTGCGCGCGCGGGCCGTCGGGGATGTTGACCGCATCCACGCCGAAGCGTTTGAGGAGGCGGGCCGCGGCGAGCATCGGCTCCGGATCCACGCCGCGCGGCGGCACGATCTCCACCGTGGTCAGGAACTCGCCTGCGGCGAGCTTCTTGCCCCAGCGCGAACGCTCCGCCAGCGGCACCGGCTCCACGCCGGCCGGCGCAGCCGCCGCCTCGCGCGTCACGACGACGACCTGCCGCGGCGACACGCTCTGCACGTACGCCGCCACGGTCTTGATGTGCTCCGGGGTCGTGCCGCAGCAGCCGCCGACGAAGCGCGCCCCCGCCTCGACCAGGCGCTTGGCGTACTCCCCCGTGTACTCGGGCGAGGCCATGTACATCCGTCGGTCGCCGACCTCCCGCGGGAGCCCGGCGTTCGGTTGCGCCGAGAGCGGGCGCGAGGTCACGCGTGCCATCCGCTCGATCGCCTCCAGCACGCCCTGCGGTCCCACCGAGCAGTTGAGCCCCACCACGTCCGCGCCGAAGGCGTCCAACGCCCGCGCCACCGTCTCCGGATCGGTCCCGTACGCCGTGTTCCCGTCCTCCTGGATCGTCATCTGGGCGAACACGGGGAGGTCGCACACCGCCCGCACCGCCCGCAGCGCCTCGCGGATCTCGTCGAGGTCGGAGAAGGTCTCGAGTACGAAGCCGTGGACGCCCCCCTCGCGCAGCCCAAAGGCCTGCGTCCGGAAGAACTCGAACGCCTCCGCCCGCGACGTCTCGCCGAACGGCTCGAGCCGGACGCCGAGCGGCCCGATCGCGCCGGCCACCAGCGCGCGGCTCCCCGCGGCCTCGCGCGCCAGCTCCGCCGCACGGCGGTTGATGGCCCCGGTCTCGGTCGCCAGCCCGTGGTGGGCCAGCTTCACCGGGTTGGCGCCGAAGGTGTTCGTTTCGAGGATCTCGGCGCCCGCCCGGACGTAGGCGCGATGGACGTCGCGCACGAGGTCGGGGGAACGCAGGTTCAGCTCGTCGTAGCAGACGTTGATGAAGACGCCCTTCGCGTACAGCATCGTCCCCATCGCCCCGTCGAAGACGTGGACGCGCCCGTCGGCGATGAGGTCGCGCATCGTCCGCTCAGGCACGGTGTCCGTGCCCCTCGAGGAGGCTTTGCGCCGCGGCCGGCGCGACGCCGCGGACCAGCACCGTCTTCCGCCGTCCGGCGGCCCCTGCGGTCACCGCAACGGCGCTCGGCGGCACGCCGAGGGACTTGGCGAGGAAGCGCACCAGCTCCTGGTTCGCCGCGCCCTCGACCGGCGGCGCCGCGACCCGGACCCGGAGCCGCCCCTCGGCGACGCCCGCCACCTCGGTGCGCGACGCGCGCGGCGAGGCCGAGACGAGGATGCGGATGCCGCCGGGCACGGGCGTGAGCCAGTCGTTCACAGGGCGCCCAGCACGTAGCCGCGCGCGAGCTGCAGCAGGATCCAGGCGACGAGCGGAGTGAGATCGAACATGCCGAACGGCGGCACGACGCGCCGCAGCGGCGCGAGCATCCACTCGGTCAGGACGACGAACGGGCGCATCCAGCGGGTGTGGGGCGTCGCGCCGATCCACGAGCCGACGATCCGGACCACCAGCGCGATCATCACGATGTTGAACGCCCAGTCCACAACGAGGCGGAGCAGGGAGGAGGGCCCGAAGCTGGCGGCGGCCGCGATGGTAAGCGCCTGCGCGACCAGCCACTCGACTGCCTGGATCACGACGATCCCGCCCGCCACCGCGATGCCGATGAGCCACCACGGCGCCGACTGCGGGTTGCCGCCGGCGCGGACGATCCGGCGCTCGATCGGCGCGAGCAGGGGATCGGTGAGGCGGCGAATCGAGCGGGCGGTCCAGCCGAAGGGATTGATGGCGCGCGACTGCACGGCCATCGCCGCGAAGGCCCCGAGCACCGCCACCGCCGCGACGGCGAGGACCGCATAGCGGAGCAGGACGAGGGTGTCGGGGCTCACGTGCCGCTCAGCTCACCCGCATCGTCTTCCGCTTCATGAAGTCCATCAGGATGAACTGGCCGAGCGTCATCGTGTTGGTGAAGTACGCCTTCCCGCGGCAGATCTCCGAGACCTTCTTCACGAAGCCCACGAGCATCCGATCGCGCGCCAGCATGAACGTGTTGATCATGATGCTGCTACGTTTGCACAGCGCGACCTCGCGGTAGGTCGCCTGCAGGATCCTCGGATCGAGGCCCATCGAGTTCACGTACACGCGGCCGTCGGGCATCGTGAGCGCCGACGGCTTGCCGTCGGTGATCATGATGATCTGCCGCATGTCTTTGCGCTGCCCGAGCAGGAGCCGGCGGGCCAGCTTCAGCCCCTCGGCGGTGTTGGTGTGGTAGGGGCCCACCTGCGCCTGCGCCAGCTGCGCCAGCGGAATCTCCTCGGCCGAGTCGTGGAACAGCACCAGCTTGAGCGTGTCGCCCGGGAACTGGGTGCGGATCAGGTGGGTGAGGGCGAGCGCCACCTTCTTGGCCGGCGTGAACCGGTCCTCGCCGTAGAGGATCATCGAGTGCGAGCAGTCGAGCATCAGCACGGTGGCGGCGCTGGACCGGTACTCGGCCTGGTGCACCATCAAGTCGCCGTACTCGAGGTTCAGCGGCACGCCCAGCCCCTCGCGCTCGATGGCGGAGAGCAGCGTCGCGATGACGTCCAGGTTCATCGTGTCGCCGTACTCGTACGGCTTGCTCGCCGCTTCCGCCTCGACGCCGGTCGCGAGGTACGCCGTGTCGTGGCTCCCGTAGCTGGACTTGCCGATGCTCCCCAGCAGGTTGCGCAGCGCACGGTACCCGAGGAAGTCGACGCCCTTCTCGGTGAGGTTGAAGTGCACCTGCTGCGCCGCGGTGCGGGCCTGCCCCTCGGTCCCCTCGACGATCTCCTGGTTGCCGGGCATCCGCGGCGCCTGGTCCGTGCTGAGGTAGCCCTGGTCGATCAACCGCCGCACGATCGTGTCGATCAACTCGGCGAGCTGGCGCTGCAGGTCGGCGTCCCGCTCCGCGTCGCCGGTGCTCTCGCCGCGCAGCGCCTTGAGCATGTCGGGCGTGAGGAGCCCGGACTCCATCAGCGCCTGCATGATGGCCTGCCGCAGCGACTCCATCGAGCGGTCGCCCTCCTGCTCGCCGAAGTCCCCCCAGTACGGGTGCGAGTACGGGCCGCCGGCGAACCCCGACTGGAGCAGGAAGTCGGCGAGCTGGTCGAGGAGGTCCTGAACGTTGACCGCATCGGCCAGCTGGGCGATGTGCTTGGAAAAGGTCGTGTATCGCACGGGCTTCCCTCAAACCTCATCAGCGCGCCACATTCCGGCAATGCCCGCGCCGCGCCTCAACCCGTTCCACGCCCTCCGCCACCGGAACTACCGGCTCTTCTTCTTCGGCCAGGGCACCAGCCTGATCGGGACGTGGATGCAGAACATCGCGCAGGGCTGGCTGGTGCTGGAGCTGACCAACTCCCCGTTCTACGTGGGACTGGTGAGCGCGCTCGGCTCGCTGCCCATCCTGCTCGTCTCGCTCCCGGCCGGCGTGTTCGTGGACCGCGTGAACAAGCACCGCCTGATCATCCTCACGCAGACGCTGTCGCTGCTCCAGGCGCTCGTCCTGGCGATCCTTCTCTGGACCCACCGCATCGCGCTCTGGGAGGTGGCAGTGATCGCCGTCTTCCTCGGCACCGTGAACGCCTTCGACGCGCCGGGGCGGCAGGCGTTCATCGTGGAGCTGGCGGGGAAAGACGACCTGATGAACGCCATCGCGCTGAACTCCTCGGCGTTCAACCTGGCGCGCGTGGTGGGCCCGTCCATCGCCGGTCTGTTGATCAGCGCGGTCGGCCTCGCCTGGTGCTATTTCCTCAACGCCGTCTCCTACATCGCGGTGATCTGGGGGCTCGTCGAGATGCAGCTGCCGCCCTTCGTGCGGCCGGAGCGCCCGGGCGACGCCGTGGAGCAGTTCCGGGAGGGCGCGCGGTTCGTGCGCCGCGACCGGCGGATCCTCGCGCTCGTGACGACAATGGCGGTGATCAGCATCTTCGGCTACCCGGTCCTGGTGCTTATGCCGGTGTTCGCGCGCGACGTGCTGCACGTCGGTGCGTCCGGCCTCGGCTTCATGATGGCGGCGACGGGGGTCGGGGCGGTGGTGTCCGCGCTGGCCCTGGCGGCCTTCGGGCCGCACGTGCGGAAGGGCGCGATACTGTGGTGGACGGGGCCGGTCTTCGGCGCGGCGATCGTGCTCTTCGCGCTGACGCGCTGGGTGCCGCTGGTGCTGGTCATCCTGCCGGTGGCCGGGGGCGCGATGATCCTGAACACCGCGGTGACCAATACGCTCATCCAGACGCTGGTGCCGGACAGCCTGCGCGGCAGGGTGATGGGCTTCTACGCTTTCGTGTTCATGGGGATGGCGCCGTTCGGCGCGTTCCAGGCAGGGTGGCTGGCGGAGCACTTCGGTGCCCCGACGGCCGTCGTGATCGGCGGCTTGATCTGCGCGGCGGCGTCGCTCTCGATCTGGCGGCGCGTGCCGGAGGTGCCGCAGCTCCGCTAGGCCAGCCCCCGCCGCCGGGCCAACTCCACGATCGTGTCGGCGGCGCCCTCGTATCCCAGCCAGGCGGTGTTGACCACGAGGTGGTAGTTGGCGGCGTCGTCCCGGCGCCGCCGGTAGTACCGCTCCAGGTAGCGCTCGCGGGCCGCGTCGATCTCACGCACGGTCCTGGCCGCCTCCGCCTCGACCAGCGCCTGGCGCGCCATCACGGTCTTCACGCGCTGGGCGTGTGGCGCCACCACGTACACGTACAGGGCGCGGGCGCCCTCTCCGGCCGTGCCGAGGTAGGCGCTCGCCCCGCGCCCCACCAGCACCACGCGGCCGTGGGACGCCGCCTCCGCGATGACCCGCTCGGTGATACGGATCAGCCGCTCCTCGTCGGCCTCCCCGCTCTCCGCCGCGGCGGCGGGAACGAACATCTCGGGGGCCGAAAGGGCGAGGGCGGCGGCGAGCCGCTCGAGGAGGGACGGGGCCCGCTCCTCGCGGGCGGCGATCTCCTCGGGCGGCAGGCCGGCGCGCTTGGCGACCTCGCCCACGAACTCGTTGTCGATGACGGTCCACCCGAGGCGCTCCGCGACCAGCCGAGCGACCAGCGAGCCGCCGGCGCCGTACTGCCGGGTAATGGTGATGACGGCCATCGAGGCTCAGGGCCGGCGGAGGCTGTTCCGCAGCGCGTTGATGTCGAGGATCGGCACCCCGCCCGTGGTGGGCACCAGGATCACGAGGTTGTTCGAGTTCTTCATGTCGCGCAGCACCTCGAGGTACTGCTTGGTGAGCTGCTCGGCGGTGAGCGTCTGGTTGAGAAGCCGCTGCTGCTCCGACTGGAGGCGCACCACCTCGACGCGGTGCCGCTCCGTCTCGATCTGCTGCTCCTGCGCGATCTTGTTGTTGATCGCCTGCACCACCTGCTCCGGCGGCTCGAGATTGCGCAGGAAGAAGACCGTCACCTGGGCGATCCGGAACGGTGGGCCGCCGGCGCGCGGCTGCGTCACCAGGGCGGAGTCCACCAGCGCCTCCATCGTGTTGGCAATAGCCGTGCGCTTGGAGATGTCGTTGATGGAGTACTGGACCATGCCGTCACGCACGCCCTTGCGAATGGCGTTGCGCACGGCGCTGTGGATCTGATCCTCACTCCCGATTTCAGTAAATATGCGCGGCGCCGCCTGCGGATCGATCTGCCAGCGCAGCCCGGCGTCCACCTTCATCGCCATCTGCTCGCTGGAGAGCGCGTTCATCGTCTCGCGCTCGTCTCCCCCGACCTCGGGGAACTGCTCCTCCCGCGTCGAGAAGTGCTCGACGGACGACCAGGGCGTCACGAACCGGATGCCGGGCATCAGCGGCTTGGGGTCCACGTAGCCGAACGCATGCCGCACGCCGACCTGGCCGGGCTCGATGACGGCGAAGCTCGAGCCAACCAGGAGCAGCGCGCCGATGGCGAGGAAGCCGATCGCGACCGCGCGCAGGATGCCGGACACCGGACGCGGACCCTGACTCTTCGTGGCGGCGGAGGCGGTGGTCACCAGGAAGGAAACAACGAGGAACAGGAGGCCGAGGATCATCTCGCCCATAGTTCGCTCCCTATGGAGAACGGCTCGAAGATACGGGCCGCGGCGGAAACGCGACAGGAAGGCGCGGCGCGGTTCCGGGCGCGCCGCGACGCGTCAGGCGAAGGGGCTGCCGGGTCCCGACTTCGGGAAGGGGGGGCCCTGCCGCTCGGAGCGGATGCGCGTGTAGCCCGCCTCCTCGCTGCGCGCGATGCGCCGCTCCGCCGCCAGCCCCTCCAGCACCAGCTCGCACGCCGCTACGACCACGCCCGGGTCCTTGCGCGGCGCCAAGCCGACGCTGTCCACTAGCTCCAGCAGCCCCGGCACCACGCTGAGGCCCTTGAGCAACGTGTCAGCGCGCTCGTCGTGCGAGACCTTGAGCGCGCCCCCCTCGTCGAACCAGTGCACGATGTCGTCCACGTTCGCGCCGCCGGCCCGGTCGCCGAACGTCGCGCCCGCCGCGCGCCGGATCAGCTCCCGCGCGATGGTATCGGACCCTTGCAGCTCGCCCTCGTACTCCAGCTCGAGCTTGCCGGTGATCGCGGGGATGGCCGCGTACACGTCCGACACCCGCGGGACGACCGCCTTTTCCCTGTTCATCGTCGCGCGGCGCTCCGCGTTCGACACCACGTTCTCGAGCACCGAGATCGGCAGGCGCTGGCTCACGCCCGACCGCTTGTCCACCCGCTTGTCGCCCCGCGCCTCGAACGCGATGCGCTCCACGATCTCGGCGATGAAGTCGGGGACCATGACCGGCCGACCGCCGCGCTCCACCCACGCCTCCTGCCCCGTGATCGCCATCCCCAGCTCGACGGACCGGGGGTAGTGGGTCGTGATCTCCGAGCCGATCCGGTCCTTGAGCGGCGTGATGATCTTGCCGCGCGCCGTGTAGTCCTCCGGGTTCGCCGTGAAGACCAGGCTCACGTCCAGCGGGAGCCGGATCGGATAGCCTTTGATCTGGACATCCCCCTCCTGCATGATGTTGAACAGGCCCACCTGGATCTTGGCGGCGAGGTCCGGCAGCTCGTTGATCGCGAAGATGCCGCGGTTGGCGCGAGGGAGCAGCCCGTAGTGGATCGTCAGCTCGTCGGAGAGCAGGTGTCCGCCGCGCGCGGCCTTGATCGGATCCACGTCGCCGATGATATCGGCGATCGTCACGTCGGGCGTGGCGAGTTTCTCGACGTACCGCTGGCCCCGCGGCACCCACGCGATCGGCGTGCGGTCACCTTGGCTCTCGACCTGCAGCCGCCCGTACTTGGAGATGGGGACGAACGGGTTGTCGTTCACCTCGCTCCCCGCGAGGATCGGCATCTCCTCGTCGAGGAGCGCCATCAGTCCGCGCACGATCCGCGATTTCGCCTGCCCCCTGAGCCCCAGGAGGATGAAGTTGTGGCGCGACAGCACCGCGTTCACGAGTTGAGGCACCACGGTATCGTCGTACCCGACGATGCCGGGGAAGATCGGCTGCTCGGCTTCGAGCCGGCACAGCAGGTTGGCCCGCATCTCGTCCTTGACGGTGCGGGTCCGGCGTTCGCTCCCGCCCCACTCGGAGCGCGCGAGGTCGCCCAGCGTCTGCGGCTTGGTCATAAGGGGGTATTCATACCCTCTCCATCGGCCCTGGTTCAAGGCCGCGCGCAAACGGGAGCCCGACGCTCGCAAAACGACGTGACGCGCGCTTGACGCCCCGGCTGCATTGTTGCATCGCGAAGAACCGCGACGCACCGGAGGTCCGCCATGAGACGTGCCGCGCTGTTCCTGCTGATGCTGGTGGCCCTGGCCGCGGCCGCTGCCGCCCAGCAGCCGGTGCTTCCCCCGGTGGACACGTCCAGGGTCGTGGAGCTGCGCCTGACGGACAGCACGGCGCTCCGGGGCCGGGTCGTAGCCGAAGATCTCTCCGCGCTCACGCTGGTCACCGCCGCGGGCGCGCGGGTGAGCGTTCCGCGTGCTTCGCTGTTGAGCTGGCAGGACGTGACGGATGTGTCCGCGGAGGGGAGGCGCGACCCGAACGATTCGCGGCTCTTCCTCGCGCACACGGCGCGGGCGGTGCCGAAGGGCAAGTTCTACTTCCTCGACTACTTGGTCTTCTTCCCGGTCGCGAGCTACGGCGTCACCGACCAGATGTCGCTGACCGGCGGGATGTCACTGGTCCCCTTCAGCCCCGATCAGCTCTTCTATGTGGCGCCGAAGTTCAATCTCCTCCAGACCCCTGCGGCCAGCGTGGCCGCGGGCGTGCTGTACCTGCGCATCGTGGGCTTCATCCCGGCGTCCGGTTACGCCGGCATCGGGTACGGGGTCGCGACGCTGGGCGGTCCCACCAGCTCGGCAACGGTGCTCGTCGGGTTCCCGTTCGCGTCGGGAGGGTGGGAGCGCCGCCCCCTCGTCGTGCTCGGGGGTGAGACGCGCGTTTCGCCCACGGTGAAGCTCATGGCCGAGGGATGGCGGATTCCGGGAACCGATGTGGTGCCCGCCGTCGGCGGCCTGCGCCTCATCGGCACGCACGTGTCGTGGGACCTTGGTCTGCTCTTCCTCATCGGTGCGCGGACGACACAGGGTGGCTTCCTGCCATGGGTGGATTTCACGATCCACTGGTAGCACCCGCCGCGCGGCGTGGGCGCTGCATTCTTCGGTTTCCCGCAAGAGAATTGGGCGTCCCGCCAGCCGGCCGCCAACCCGTTGCCGGCCAAGGGGTTGTTGGGGCAGGTGCGAGGCGAACGAAGCAGAACGTATGAGAATCTTTCGCATCGCATTCGGTGTGGCTAAAGCTTGACACGGCGCGGGGTTTGGGTAGCTTAGGCGCCGGTTGAGGCCGGCGGCAGCGGCGTACGGACCTCGATGCGTGATCCGCTGGGAGACAATCCAAGCTTAAAAGGAGATTCGATGAAGCGCGTGTTCCTGGCAGTTGCGGTCCTCGGTCTCATGGCGTGCGCGAAGAAGGAAGAGGCGCCCCCACCGGCGGCACAGACCCCGGCAGCCGCGCCGGCACCGGCCACGGCCGACACGATGAAGATGGCTCCGGCGACGGACACCATGAAGAAGGCTGAAGCGCCCGCCCCTGCGAAGAAGGCGGCGGCGCCCGCGAAGAAGAAGGGGATGTAGGACCCGACTTCTTCGAGACGCGAGGACCCGGAGCAAGCTCCGGGTCTTCGTGTTTTCGGGGGGTACGTCAGCGCGTGCGGAACGAACGTGCCGTGCGCTCGACGGCCTCGAGCGCCGGGACCACGGGTCGCCAGCCGAGCACGCGCTCGGCGCGCGCGGACGTGTAGGGATTGGGGCTGGCGAGGAACTGCACCGAACTTCTGGCCGAGAGCAGCCCGGTCCAGCCGGCCAGCGCGCCGACGGTCCCGTCCCACAGCTGCGCTCCGCCCCACGCGAGCGCGTGTGGGACCGGGATCCAGCGGGGGGGAACGCCGAGGCCGGCGGCGAACCGCTCCAGGAACTGGCGCTGCGTCACAGCGCCGTCGTTGGTGACGTTGAAGGAGCCGGTGACGTCGCCGCAGTCCAGGGCGGCGAGCACGGCCGCGGCGACGTTGCCCGCGTACACCACGCTGAGCGGGTTCTCGCCGGGGCCGATCAACGGGGCCAGGCCGCGCCTGAGGAGCCGGGCGATGCGCGGCGCGAAGTTGCGGTCCCCTTCGCCGTAGATCACGCACGGCCGGAGGGCGACCGCCTTGAGCCCCGTTTCCTCCGCGACGCGCCACAGCGCCAGCTCCGCCTCCCGCTTCGAGCGCGCGTAGAAGTCGCCGAGGTAGGACGGCCGGTCCAGTCCGAAATCCTCGTCCACGCTCCCCGGCCCGCCATCGTACGTCTCGCGCCGGCCGTACACCGCCACCGACGAGAGGTAGACCATCCGCGCGCCGGCCCGCGCGGCGGTGCGCGCCACCGTCTCGGTCCCGACGACGTTCGCCGCGTGCCACGCGTCCCACGTCGCGCCCGAGAGGAGGATCGCAGCGGCGTGCACGACGGCGTCGCTCCCGGCGATCGCCTCGCCGAGGCCGCGCCCGTCCAGGAGATTGCCGGGCACCGGCTCGGCACCCAGCGCGCGCAGGTCGGCGCCGGCGGCGTCGCTGCGGGCGAGCGCGCGCACGGCGTCGCCGCGCCGGCGCAGTGCGGCGATCACGTGCCGGCCCACCAGACCCGTGCCGCCGGTCACGAAGACCTTCACGGGGAAACTCCGCCGGCCGCGCTCTCCCACGGCAGCTCGCGCACCGAGCCGATCGAGCCGTCGGCGAGCTGGACGGGGGCGCCGGGCGCGGCATCGCGGCGCATGACCGCGAGACCGGCGTAGCATCCGCCCGCTTCCCACCAGCACGCGCTGGTGAGCTGTCCGATGCGGCGCCCGCCGTCCACCAGCTCCAGCGGCAGCGCGCCCGGGACACGCTCGAGCGCGACCCCCCTCAGGTGTCTGTTGGCGTGGCCACGGAAGTGCACGCGCGCGACGGTCTCCTGGCCGAGATAACAGCCTTTCGTGTACGACACGGCGCCCAGCTCGTCGAGGCGGACTTCCTGCGGCAGGGTCTTGTCGTCGATTTCGGCGCCGAGGCGCGGAAAGCCGGCCAGGATCCTCCGCTCCTCGAGCAGGGTGGGGGAGATGCTCGCGGCCCCGGCGGCCGCGAGCGCGGCGGCCAGCGCTGGCGCCTCCGCGGCCGACACCAGGCACTCGAAGCCGTCGAGCCCGCGCGCGGCGACGCGCGCAGCGACCACCGGCGCACCGGCGTGGGTGAGATGGACCACGCGGCCCGCCGCTGGCGACTCCACCATCCCCGTCGTCGCCGCCAGCGCCCTGCCCGCCGTCGCGCCGTAGAGGCCGACGCACGCCGTCTCCGCGGTCACGACCTCGTGGCGGCAGAGGCGGGGCGGGAGCGAACGCTCAAGGACTTCCTCGATGACGGGACCGGCGGCCTCCGGCGTCTCCACGATCAGGGCGTCCGGGAGGCGGAAGATCCAGAGCGGGGAGACGATCATCCCTTTGGCGTTGAGCAGGGCACCGAAGAGGTGGCTGTCGTCGCCGGGCTTCTCCACGTCGCAGGTGACGAGGCCCTGGAGACAGGCCACTCTCCCGCCGCCCGCGAGCCGGAAGCGCGCCAGGCCGCTGCGCACGATCACCCCCGCGCCCCTGGCCAGCGTCTCCCGTTCGGCGCGACTCACGACACCGCGCTCGACGAGCGCTTCCGCGGTGTCGGGGGGCGGACTCGCTTGCGGCGCGCTCACGCGCCCACCTCGCGGAACAGCGGCGCGAGCTCCTGCGGCACGTGTCCCGCGAAGCTGCCCCAGACCGCGTCGCCGCCCGTCAGGCGTTCCGCAGGGTGCGACGTGGCGAGCAGGACGCAGCCGGCCCCTGCCGCGCGCGCGGCCGCGAGACCGGGCACCGAATCCTCGATGGCCACCGCGCGCAGGTCGCGGTCTTCTCCGCCCGCGAGGCGCGTGATCGCGAGCCGGTAGCCGGCGGGATCGGGCTTGCCGTTCTTCACGTCTTCGGCGCTCACCACCACAGCGACGACGTCGCCGATGCCGGCGCGCTCCAGTCCCACCGCGATCTCCCGGCGCAGCGCTCCGCTCACCACGCCGACGCGTGCGCTGGCCGCGGCCGCCTGCCGCACGAACTCTCGCACACCGGCCACCAGCGGCGGCCCTGAGCGGACCGATTCCCCGTACCAGCGCGCTTTGCGGGCCGCGAGACACTCCAGCGCGGCGGCCTCGAGGCGCCGCCCCGCCCGCTCGAACGCGATGCGGAGGCACTCCCGGTCGTCGAGCCCCAGGTAGACGGCGTCGTACGTGGCCCGGTCCAGCGGGATGCGCTCGACGGCGAGGACGTCGCGGAGGGCGGCGAAGTGAAGCGGCTCGTCGTTCACGATCACGCCGTTGTAGTCGAGCAGCAGGAGGTTCGTCACCGCCGGGCGCCGCACGGCGGGCGTCGGGGGTGCAGGCTGCCGCTCATTGCCGGTACGCCAGGTCGAGAAGCTCGATCGGATGGCGCACGCTCACGTCGAGTCCCGTGAGCAGGGCCCCGGCCCCGATCTGCATCAGGCACCCCGGATTGCCCGTCGCCACGACGTCGGGCGCAGCGGCCTCGATGGCCCTGAGCTTCGCGCCGAGCACCTCGAGCGAAAGTTCGGGGTGGAGGAGCGAGTAGATCCCCGCGCTGCCGCAGCAGCGGTCGTTGCCCTCGAGCGGGACCAGCTCCAGCTCGGGGATCGCGGCCAAGAGAGCGAGCGGCGCGTCGGCGACGTGCTGGGCGTGGAGCAGGTGGCAGGGCGCGTCGTAGGCTACGCGGAGGCGGAGCGCCCCCGCGCGCCGCGGTCCGCGCTCGGCCAGCACCTCGCTGACGTCGCGGACCCGCGCGGCGAAGGCCCGCGCGCGCTCGGCGAGCGGGTCGTCGGCCAGCCACTCCCCGTACGCCTTGAGCGCCGCGCCGCACCCGGCACTGTTCGTGACGATCTCCAGCCCGGGAGCCGCGGCGTCGAAGGCGAGCACGTTCCGGCGCGCGGCCTCGCGGGCGGCCGCGGCGTCGCCGGCGTGCGCCGCGAGCGCGCCGCAGCAGACCTGGCCCGGCACCTCGCGCACCGCGACAGCGTTCATGGCGAGGGCGCGGATGGTCGCGTCGTGCACGTGGCCGAACAGGCCTTCCATGACGCAGCCGCGGAGCAGCGCGACGGTTGCCGTCGCCGGCGGCGCGCCGTGGCCGTTGGCGCCGGGGCGGCCACCGCGTGGCCGCGTCGCGGCCAGCATCGCGAGGGCGAAAACGGGCGCGGGGCTCGCGGCACCGGCGCCGCGCGTCATCTGTCGCGGAATGCCCGTGGCGCGGGCCGCGCGGGCCAGGAGCCAGAGGAGGCGCTGGCGTCCTGGCGTCGCGAGCAGCCAGAGACCCGCCGCGAGCGCCGGGGGCTGGCCACGCGCGCCGGCGATGAGGGCGCGCGCCGACTCCAGCGCCGGGCCGTACACGACGCCCGAGGGACAGACCCCCTCACAGGCCCGGCAGCCGAGGCAGCGGTCGAGGTGCTCGTCCAGCGTCGCGTCGTCGGCGCTCATCTCGCCCCGGGCCAGGGCGCGCATCAGCACGATCCGGCCGCGCGGCGAGTCCGCCTCGTCGGCGGTGACCTCGTACGTGGGACAGGCGGGGAGGCAGAAGCCGCAGTGGACGCAGGGATCGAGGCCGGCCCAGGCGTGCGCGGTAGCGGCGCCGCTTGGATCGGCGTCCCGGCGGGCGGCGGGACGCTCCGGCGGCGCGTTCGGCATCGGCCGCGCGGTCACGCGAACAGCGGCGCCGCGAGGGACGCGGGCGGGTCGAAGAGCGCGCGGAGCTCGCGCGCCAGGCGAGCGGTGCCCTCGGGAAGTGCGCCCCAGACTCCGATGGCGGAGCGCGTCGCGGCGTCGGCGCGTTCGAGCGTGACGGGCCAGCCCCGTGCTGCGGCGGCGGTGCGCAGCGCGCGCACCGCGTCGGCGTCGAGTCGCTCCGCGCCGAGGCGGACCGTGCCGCGCGGCACCGTGATGCTCGCGCCCAGCATCGGCCCCAGGTGACGCTGCGCCAGTTCCACGGCCTCCCTCCAGCACGCCGGGTCGGCACCGATCCGCAGCAGGGCGGGCCAGCCGCCCACGATGCGCCGCCACTCGAGCCAGGCGCCGTCCCCGTCGGATCCGGAAGCGCGGCGGCCGGCTGCCGCGCGGTCGATGCCGGACAGCTCCTCGTCCGCCGCGGCCGCTCCGCCCATCGAGCGCGCGGCCAGCGCCCAAGCGGGCCCCCAGCCCAGCGCGGTGGACAACTCGGGGCTCGTGACCTCGAGCGCGGCGCTCGTCGCGCCGGAGGCGAGGACCCGCGCCGCGGCGCGCGCCGCCCACTCCGCACCCCCCGTCCAGACCTCGGTGCGGTCCGCCGCCGGGACGGCCCGCAGCCGGAGATGGGCTTCCGCGATCACGCCGAAGGCGCCGTGGCCGCCGATCACCAGCTTGGCGAGGTCGAATCCCGCGACGTTCTTCACGACGCGCCCGCCGAGCCGGAGCATCGTGCCGTTCCCGGCGACGACGGCCAACCCCAGGACCTGGTCGCGTGCCGTGCCGTACTGAGCGGCGAGCGGCCCGGAGCCGCCCGTGGCCAGCACGCTGCCCACCGTGCGCGACGGCGAGCCCGGCGGATCGAGCGCGAGGAAGACGCCGCGCGAGCCGAGCGTGGCGGCGAGCGTCCCGAGCGGCACGCCCGCTCCGACGGTGACGACGAGATCGGCGGGATTGAAATCCGAGATGGTGTCGAGCGCGGCGGTGGAGAGAACCTCGCCCTCGGCGGCGTCCGGCCACCAGGTTTCCGCGCCGCGCACCCGGAGGGCGGCGCCGCGCTCGGCCGCGGCGCGCACCGCCGCCGCGAGGCCGGCCAGGTCCGCGGGCGCGGCGACTCCCGGGAGGGGGGAGGCGGGCTGGGGGGGGGCGGCGCGAAGGACGCTCACGTCTCCGGTTTCGCCTCCGCCGGCGCCGCTACGCGGGCGGCGAAGGCCTGCGGCATACCTCCACCTCCGTCCGGACGCTCGCCGTGAAAGTGCGGGCTTCCTCGATCAGCGGCCGGGCGTCCTCGGCGCGCCATCCCGCGAAGCTGCGGCGGTCCCCCTTCATGTCGAACAGGGTCGCGAAGCCGCTCGGCAGCTCGTCCCGCATCATGCGGCTCAGGTCCTGCAGCGAGCGCTGTGTGTGCCACGACTCGTCGCGCAGCCAGACGCGCACCATCGCCGCGGCCATCACTCCCGGATAGGCTTCCTCGATGGCCGGCGCGCCCGCGCCAGCCGCCAGGTGCCGCTCCGCCGCCGCGAGCCGCCGCTCCGCGTCGTCGAGCTGCCCGTCCATTTGGGCCAGCCAGCGCGTGGGGACGCTCGCGCTCACGAATCGCTCCACGGCCGCCATTCGCGGCATTGGGCCGTCGGGATCACCTTGCCCGGGTTGGCGCGGCCATCCGGATCGAACACCCCGCGCACCGCGGCCATCAGGCCGAGATCGTCGGGCCCGAAGACCAGCGGCATGTAGGCGAGCTTGTCGAGCCCCACCCCGTGCTCGCCGGTGATCGTGCCGCCGGCGGCCACGCAGGCGCGCATGATCTCGCCGCTCGCCTCGTGCACGCGCTCGACCTGGTCCGCGTCCGAGGCGTCGAAGGACAGGTTGGGGTGCAGGTTCCCGTCGCCGGCGTGGAAGAGGTTGGTCACGCGGAGGCGGTAGCGCTCGCCGATCGCGGCGATCTCCTCGAGCACGTCGGGGAGCGCGCTCCGCGGCACGACGGCGTCCTGCACCACCAGGTCCGCGCTCACGCGGCCCATAGCGCCGAACGCCTTCTTCCGGCCCTGCCAGAGCCTGGTGCGCTCGGCCTCCGTGCGCGCGCTCCGGACGCTGCGCGCGCCCGAGTCCTCGAGGATGGACCGCACCACCGCCGCATCGCCCGCCACGGCGGCCGGGCGGCCGTCCAGCTCCACCAGCAGCACCGCCGCCGCGTCGGCCGGGTAGCCCGCCGCGTATACGCTCGACTCCACCATCTGGATGGCGTTGTGGTCCATCATCTCGAGCGCGGCCGGCACCACGCCCGCGGCGATGATCCGCGACACCGCCTCGCCTGCCAGGCGCAGGCTGGTGTAGTCGGCGAGCATCGTATGGACGTCGGCGGGCAGCGGCACCAGGCGGACCGTGATCCCGGTCGCGATGCCGAACATTCCCTCGCTGCCGACGAACACCCCGACCAGGTCCGGCCCCCACGGCTCGCCCGACGCGCTCCCCAGCCGGACGACCTCTCCCGACGCCAGCACGACCTCCAGGGCGAGGATGTGGTTGGACGTGACGCCGTACTTCAGGCAGTGCGGGCCCCCGGCGTTCTCGGCGACGTTGCCGCCGATCGTGCACGCGGTCTGGCTCGAGGGATCGGGGGCGTACATCAGGCCGAAGGGCGCCGCCGCGCGGCTGAGCGTCGCATTCACCACGCCGGGCTCGACGACCGCGCGCCGGTTGGCGGGATCCACTGCGAGGATGCGCGCCAGGCGCGTCAATGTCACCAGCACCGCGGGCGCCTCGCCGAGCGCGCCCCCGGAAAGCCCGGTGCCCGCGCCCCGCGCCACGAACGGCACGCCCCGCCGGGCGAGCAGCGCGAGCACCGCCGCCACCTCGCGCGCCGTGCCCGGCAGCACCACGACGCCGGGCATGCGCTTGTAGGTGGGCAGGCCGTCCGAGGCGAATGTGGCGAGGTCCGCGCGTGCGGTGCGCACGAAGCGCGCGCCCACGATGCGGGCCAGGTCCTCCGGGATGTCGGTTTGGATCATGACGCCTGTATACTAGCCGGGGCAGAGCGGCGTTGCAGGGTTGCGGGCGGGGTGCCACACAAAAAGGGGCCGGCCTCGATCGAGGCCGGCCCCTTTCGACCGCGGGCGAGGCGGACTACGCCGCCCGCCAGAATCGCATCAGCGCCTGCCCGTCCGGGCACTCGCGCAGCTTCTCGAAGGCGCGCTCGCGGATCTGCCGGATGCGCTCCCGGGTCACCCCCATCAGCGCGCCGATCTTCTCGAGGGTCATCGCCTCGGAGCCCTGCTCCAGCCCGTAGTAGAGGTAGAGGATCTTGCGCTCGCGCGGCGTCAGGTACTTCCGGAACACCCGGTCGATGAAGCCGCGCATTAGCTTGGAGTCGGTCGTTTCCTCGATCTCCCCGCCCTCGACCCCCGCGAACCGCTCACCCAGCGTGGCCGCATCCCGGTCGGTCCGGTCCACCGGCGCGTCCAGCGAGACCTCGGCCGCCGTCATCCGCCGGGCCGTGCGCACGTTGTCCACCGTGTCGCCCAGCGCCCGCGCGATCTCGTTGTCGGTCGGATCGCGCCCCAGCTCCTGCGCCAGCACCATCTCGGTCCGCGACATCCGGATCAGCTGCGCGTTCTGGTTGAGCGGGATCCGCACGCTGCGCGTCTGCTCCGCCAGCGCCTTGAGGACCGCCTGCCGCACCCACCACACCGCGTAGGAGATGAACTTCACCCCCTGCTCGGGGTCGAACTTCCGTACCGCCTTGAGTAGCCCCTCGTTCCCGATCGCCACCAGCTCCGACAGATCGAGCCCGTGGCCCTGGTACTTCTTCACGTATGAGATCACGAACCGCAGGTTCGCGGTCACGAGCCGCTCCGCCGCTGCGGGATCGCCCTTCTGCGCGAGCCGCGCCAGCCGCCGCTCCTCCGCCGGATCGTCGATCAGCGGCAGCTTCTGGATGTCCTGGAGATACTGGTCGAACGCTCCCGACGCGCTCTGGCGGAAAAAGCCTTTGGGCTGGCTGCTGCGACGCTTCAGCATGCTGGGCCCCTGCACGGTGGTGACGGTCGAGCGGATCCGACAAACCGAGTGCAAAGCGGGCCCATAATAGGAAGCTCCGGAAATCGGTGTCAAGCGAACAAATTTATCCACATCACTAAGTTGTTACCGCCACGCCGATTGGAGATACCGTGCACATTTCAACATCGCCAGACACCGATAGACTTCTGCCTGCGATTACGTATCGCTTTGTCATAACATAACTTGCGTCTTTGATGACGCGATGGTGTCGCTATGGGGACGGGAAGCTGGTGTTAGCGGTTGGCCTCGATCGCGCGCACGATCTGCTCGCGCGTGACGTCCACCGTCCAGGCACCGTCGGCACTCTGCGCCATTCGGCCGATGGCGGCGGGGAGCGCGAATCGCACCGCGCCCGCGCGCACCTTCTTGTCGTGCAGCATCGTCTCGACGAGCTGATCGGACGCGAGCTCCGCGGGGATGGTGCAGGGCAGATCGAACGCGGCGAGGAGGTCGAGCACCGCCTGCCGCGTGCCGGCGCATGCGATGCCCAGCGTTTCGGCGAGCCACGCCTCGGCCGCCATCCCGATCGCCACCGCCTCGCCGTGCAGGAGGCCGTAGCCGCTGCGCGCCTCCACGGCGTGGGCGATGGTGTGACCGAAGTTCAGGGTCTGGCGCAGGCCGCGCTCCGCGGCATCGGCGGCGACGATCTCGGCCTTGATGGCGATGCCGCGGGTGACGATCGACTCGAGGATCTCGGGCGACCGTGTCAGGCAGGCCGCGGCCGCGCGGGAGACCGCCTCGGCGTAGGCTGCGTCGGCGATGACACCGTGCTTGATCGCCTCCGCGAGGCCCGCGGCGATCTGGTTGCGGGGCAGCGTCGCGAGCGTGTCGATGTCACTGAGGACGAATCGCGGCGGGTGGAACGCGCCCACCAGGTTCTTGCCGGCACTCACGTCCAGGCCGGTCTTGCCGCCGACGGACGCGTCGATCATCGCCAGCGTTGTGGTCGGGACTTGGACGAAGGGGATGCCGCGGTGGAGCGTCGCGGCCACGAAGCCCGCCAGGTCGCCGACGACGCCGCCCCCCACGGCGACCACCGCGCCGTCGCGGCCCACGTGCGCGGCCAGCAGCTGGTCGCACAGCTCGCTCCAGGTGCTGCGCACCTTGTTCCACTCGCCCGCTGGGAAGACGAAGAGACGCGCGGCGAGGCCCGCCTGCTCGAGGAGCTCCACGACCCGCCGGGCGTGCAGCTCCGCCACGCGGCTGTCGGTGACGACCGCGTAGAGATGCGCCGCGCAGCGCTCCGCGAGCAGCCGCGGCAGGTCGGCCAGGATGCCGCGGCCGACCAGGACGTCGTATCCGGCGTCGCGGCCCGGAGGGAGCGCCGCGCCGACGCGGATCGTTGTCACCACGTCACGTCCCGGCGGCCGGCCTCCGCATTCGCCCGTCTCGCCAGCACGAACAGGAGATCGGAGAGGCGATTGAGGTAGGCCAAGATCGTGCGGCCTCCGGCCACGCGCTCCTCCCGCTCGAGGCGCACCACCGAGCGCTCGGCGCGGCGGCAGACGGCGCGGGCGACGTGCAGCGCCGCCGCCTTCTGCGTCCCGCCCGGGAGGACGAAGTGCCGGAGCGGATCGAGACCCTTCTCCGCCGCGTCGATGGCCTTCTCGAGCGCGCGCACCCGCGCGGCGCCCACCGTGAGCTTGGCGCGCCGGGCGGCGCCGAGGGCATCGGGCCGGGGCGTGGCGAGCGCGCCGCCGATCGTGAAGAGGTCGCGCTGGATGTCCGCCAGCAGCGCGTCGGCGAGCTCCGCCGGCCTCGCGGCGCGGGCGGCGCCGATGGCTGCATTCGTCTCGTCCACGTCGCCGTAGGCGGCGACGCGCGGGTCGTCCTTGGGGACGCGGCGGCCGCCCATCAGGGACGTCTCGCCGCGATCGCCGGTCTTGGTGTAGATCCTCACGCCGCGCAAGCTACGGCGGGCGCGCTTGGCCCGTCCAGGGCGCCGGCCTCACCGGGCGAGCGCCGTGACGATCGCGTCGATGCGCGCCAGCGCCTCCCGGGTCGTGGCGGTGTGGTTGTTGAGCTGGATCGAGAAGATCCAGGTCCGGCCGCGCGCCAGCTCGAGGTAGCCGGCGAGCGAGTTCACCCGGTTGATCGATCCGGTCTTGGCCCGCACCCGCCCCACCAGCCGCGCGTCGGCAAAACGGCCCTTGAGCGTGCCCGATTCCCCTGCCACGGGCAGGGCGTCGAGGAACGCGCGGGCGCGCGCCAGGCGCCGCATCCGGGTGAGGATCTGCACGAAGGCGCGGGGCGCGACCAGGTTCCACGCCGACAGGCCGGAGCCGTCCACCAGGTCGAACATCGTCGAGTCCACGCCGAGCGAGTCGATGAGGAACCGGCGCTCGACGTCCAGCCCCGCCGGCCAGCTCCCCTGCCCGCGCAGCTCCCGTCCCAGGGTCTTCAGCAGCATTTCCGCGAACCAGTTCTGGCTCGTCGCCAGGATCGGCTGGAGGATCTCGGGAAGTGGCGGCGAGAGATGCTCGGCGAGGGGCGGCGCGGCGCGGGCCGCGGCGTAGGCCGTGGAGTCGAAGGTCGTGCGCAGCTGACCGTCCACGGTGATGCCGTGGGCTTCCAGCGAGCGCCGGAACGCGGTCGCGGCGTAGGCCGGCGCGTCGTGGATCGCGAAGAACTCGGTGTCGGGCGGCGCGTCCGCCGGCAGGTCGCCCTGCGCCCACACGACGTTCGTCCCGGGCTGCCGGAAGAAGTCGAGCGTCCGCTCCGAGTCGGCGCTCACCGTGCGCGCCCGGTTCGTGAACTGCACGACGCTGAGGTCGGGCCGGAGACGGATCTCGGGCGGCTGGCCGATCGCCGCAGGCGCGACCAGGAAGTCCACGCTGTTCTCGTTGAAGGCGAGCGCGGTGACCGGCGCTGCGTACCACCAGTTGAGGTCGTACGCCTGCCACGAGGGATGTGTCGCGGCGCTGTCGAACCACGACGCGTCGCCCACCAGATCGCCGGCGACGCGCGAGATCCCGCGCGCCTTCAGGGAATCGGCCAGTTCGTCGAAGGCCGCCGTCTCGGTCGGAGAGTAGCGGGCCGAGAGCGCCGGATCGCCGCGGCCATAGAGGACCAGGTCGCCATGCACGATCCCGCTGTCCACCGGCCCCGCCGCATAGACGCTGGTGCGGAACCGGTAGTCGCCCGGCAGCAGCGCGGCGGCCACCGCCGCGACCACCAGCTTGACGGTGCTCGCCGGGACGAAGAGGCGGTCGCCGTTCCGCTCGAAGACGACCGTGCCCCGCCGGTCGGCGATCGCCACGCCCCACAGGGCCCGGTCGAACGGCGGTGCGTCGAGCAGGCAGTTGAGCCGCCAGGCGAGGGTCGCCCTCCGGGAGCGGCACGCGGCCGGCGTCCGGGCCCGCACGACGCGGACGTGCGGAAGCGGCGTCTGCGCGCGGGCGCCGGGGGAGAAGCAAGGGGCGGCCCCCGCCAGCAGCAGCGCGACCAGCCAACGCGACAAGTGATTTCTGCTCAAGCGGTTGACTTCATGAGGTGGGTGTACGAAAGTAAGACAGTTCGCCCGCGTCGGTCAAATTGCGCGGCAGCCGCGCACCCCTCTCCAGGGCCGGTCTCCCACCGATGCACTTGGCTCCTTCGGCGGCACGCCGCCGCGCTCCGATGCCCGGTCCCGCCGCGTGAGACGATGGCTGCCGCTCGTCCTGCTCGCGCTTCCGGTCCGGATCGTGGCCGCGCAGGAGAGTGCCGCCCTCCGCACCGTCACCTCCGTGAGCTTCCGCGGCAACCACGCGCTCGACGCGGCGACGCTCTCGGCCGCGATCGCCACGAGCGCCTCCTCTTGGACGTACGGCTGGCCGGTGCTGAAGCACCTCGCGCTCGGCACGCGGCGGACGTTCGACGAGCTGGAGTTCCGCCGCGACGTGGTGCGGCTCCAGATCCTCTACCGCCAGCATGGCTACCTCGACGCGCGCGTGGACACGGCGGTCGTCCGGACGCCGACGAGCGTCGCGATCACCTTCCTGATCGAGGAGGGGCCGCCGGTCGTGGTGGATTCGATCGCGGTCGAGGGCCTCGACTCGATCCTTGACGTCCGGCGGCTGATCCGGCGCCTGCCGCTGGCCGAAGGAAGGCCGTTCGACCGGATCGCGTTCGAGGACGCGGCGGACACGATCGTCCTCGCGGTGCAGAACCTCGGCTATCCGTTCGCGACCGTGTACCGCAACTACAGCGTGAATCGCGAGACGCGGCTGGCGGACGTGGAGTACGCGGTCGTGCCGGGGAGCCGCTCGCGGATCGGCGAGATTGCGATCGCGGGCGCGTCGACCGTGAGAGCGGCCACCATCCACCGCTTCCTGGCCGTCCGGAGCGGCGACTGGTTCAGCCAGGACGCGCTGTACGAGTCGCAGCGCAGTCTCTATCAGACCGACCTCTTCCGGTACGCGAGCGTGGGCGTCCTCGCCGACAGCGCGTCCGCCGGCTCGGACTCGCTCGTGCCCCTGCTCGTGCGGGTGACCGAGGAGCCGCGGTCGCGCCTCCGGGCCGGAGTCGGCTACGGCACGATCGACTGCTTCCGCTCACAGGCCACGCTGTCGACGGCCAACTTCCTGGGCGGCGGCCGCCGGCTCGACCTCGCGGGCAAGCTCTCGAAGGTCGGCGTGGGCACGCCCACCGACGCCGGGCTCGCGAACTCGATCTGCTCAGCGCTGTCCGGCGATCCGTTCTCGGAGCGGGTGAACTACCTGACGTCGGCCACCTTCACCCAGCCGGCGTTCGTCCAGCGCAAGAGCACGCTGACCTTCACGGCCTTCGCGGAGCGCCGCTCCGAGTACAAGGCGTTCGAGCGCAACGGGGTCGGCGGATCGCTCGCGCTCGCCTACGGCCTCACGCGCGTCTCGCAGGCCACGCTGACGTACCGGATGGACTACGGCAGCACCAAGGCCGACCAGGCCGTGTTCTGCGTCTACTTCGACCGGTGCCAGCAGGCGGCGGTCGACGTGCTGTCGCAGCCGCGCCGCGAGGCGTCGCTGTCGCTGGCGCTGGTGCGCAACACCGCGAACTCGCCCCTCGAGCCGACCGCGGGCTCGGTGCTGCTGCTCGTGGGGTCGCACGCCTCTCCGCTGGTGGGCTCCGAGCCCCTCATCTCCTACAACAAGGTCGTGGCGGAGGGCACCTGGTACGCGGGGCTGTCGCGCACGTGGGTCGTGGCGCTGCGGCTGCGGGGCGGCGTGATCCGGCCCGGCCTCGCCTTCGTCGCCGATTCGTCCATCCGCTTCGTGCCTCCGGAGGAGCGCTTCTACGCCGGGGGCCCCGCCTCGGTGCGCGGCTTCGGGCGCAATGAGATGGGGCCGCTGGTCTACGTGGCCGATAGCATGGTCTGGGACCCGGCGGCCGGCGACAGCGTGCCGGCGGGACTCAGGACGTCGCCGATCGGCAGCTACGCGATCGCGCTCGCCAACCTCGAGCTGCGCTTCCCGTCGCCGATCTGGGGGAGCCGCCTGCGCCTCGCGGCGTTCGTGGACGCAGGGGAGCTGTGGGACCAGACGGCGGGCGGGCTGCTGCCCGGGGGGCTGAAGATCACGCCCGGCATTGGCCTGCGGCTCGGCACACCGCTGGGGCCGGTGCGCGTCGACGTGGCCTACAACGGCTACCCGCGCCAGCAGGGCCCGCTCTACATCGTGAGTCCGCCCACCTCCTCGTCGCCCGGCCAGCTGATCCTGCGCCAGGAGAACTACGCCGGCCCACCGCCGGGGACGTCGTTCTTCAAGCGCCTGCAGTTCCAGTTCAGCGTGGGCGAGGCGTACTGAGATGCTGCGCCGCGCGCTGATCGTCACGGGCGGCTTCGTCGTCGCGCTGGCGTTCGTCGTGATCGCGCTGGTCGCCGCTCTTCTCGGCACCGCTCCCGGTCACGCGGTCGCGCGCCGCATCGCCCTGAGCGCGTTGGCGCGAGCGGTGGACGGGCGCGTGCAGATCGGCTCGGTCTCCGGCTCGCTCTGGCGCGCGGCCGAGCTGAGGGACGTCACGCTGAGCACCCCGGACGGCCGCCCGGTCATCCGCGTGGGGCGCGTGCGCGTGACCTACGCGCTCGCGAACGTGGCGCGCGGCCGCTACGTGCTGTCGCACGTCCAGCTCGACCGCCCGACGGTCGTGCTCGAAAAGGGTGCGGACGGGCACCTCAACATCGAGCACCTCTTCCGGCTGCTCGAGCCGCGAGGGGGGCGGCCGGGCGGGAAGCGCGCGCTGGTGGAGCTGGACGGCTTGAGCCTGACCGACGGGACGGTGATCCTGCGCGAGCAGCCGGTGCCCGGCGACCATCCGCCGGAGCGCCGCTTCACCGGGATCAACCTGGACGCGTCGCGCCTGCGGGTTTCGCACCCCGACTCCGCGGGCGTCGTGGCGGATCTGCGGCACCTCGCGGTCGCGGTCTCCAATCCGGCGGTGCGGCTGAAGGACGCCTCCGGGCGGGTCGTGATCGAAGGCGACAGCGTGCGATTCGACCTCGCGCACGTGGAGCTGCCCGGGACGTCGGGCCGGGCGCGGGGCGCGGTGCGGTGGGGCCGGGGCGCGCCGAGCGGCCGCGCGAAGGTCGAGGTGATCGCGGACCTCCCGCGCGTCGGCTTCGCCGATTTCCGCTGGGCCGTGCCGGGGCTGCCCGCGGAGGGCGGCGGCCGCATCGCGGTTCGCTTCCGGCTCCTGGCCGGTGGCGGCAGCGACTGGAGCTTCCGCGACGCGGAGCTGTCGTCCGGCCGCAGCAGCCTCCGCGGCTCGCTGGCGCTCGTGGTGGGGCCCCGGGGCGGCGTCAGGTTCGACAGCTTGGCGGTCGACGCGGAACCACTCGACCTGGCGCTGCTGACTCCGTTCCTTGGCAAGCCGCCGGTCGCCGGCACCGTTCGCGGGCGCATTCGCGCGGCGGGCACGCCCGCGAGCCTCAACGTCACCGTGGACCTCGCGCTCGCCGACGGCGGCGTGGCGGGCCGCCCGGTGAGCCGCGCGACCGGCTCGGGGCTGGTGACCGTGGGCGGGAGCTTTGGGCTCGCCTTTCACGAGTTCTCCCTGACCTCCTCGGACATCGCGCTCGCGACGATCGAGAAGCTCGCGCCCTCCGTCACGCTGCGGGGGCGGCTGGCGCTGAGCGGCACGCTCGAGGGCCCGTGGCGCGACGCGGCGTTCGCCGGCACGCTCCGGCACGGCGACGGCGGCGGCCCGATGTCGTCGGCCCGCGGCACCGCGCGGCTCACGCTGGGCGACACGGTGCGCGTCGCGGCGGATCTGGTGGCGGACTCGCTTTCGCTCGACGACCTGCGGCGCTCCTATCCGGCGATCCCGCTCGGGGGCGCTCTGGCGGGCTCCGTGAAGGTGAACGGCCCCGTCACCGCGCTCGCGATCGACGCGGCGCTGGGCGGGCGGCGCGGCGGCGTCACGGCGCGCGGCGTGGTGGGCGCGCGCGACTCCGCGGTGGTGATCGCGCTGAGCGGCTCGCTCGATTCCCTCGATCTCGCCGGTCGGTTCGACGGCGCGCCCGCGACGCGCCTGACGGGCGAGTGGCGCGCCGATCTCGCGGTGCCGACCGCGGACAGGACCGCCGCGCCGACCGGGAGGCTTGCGGTGACGCTGGCCGGGAGCCGCTTCGCCGGCGTGGAGCTCGAGCGCGCGGGCGCGAGCGTCGCGCTCGCGCCGCAGCGGCTGGAGTTCGACACGCTCTACCTGGAGCAGCCCGCGCTGAGTCTGACGGCCTCCGGAGCCCTGGGGATGCGGGGCGGGCCGGCCGGCCAGGTGTCGTTCGCGCTCCGCGCCGACACCCTCGCGGTCCTGGAGCCCCTGGTATCCTGGGCCCGCGGCCTCGCGGGCGTGGACTCCGCCGCGCGGCCGCTGGAAGTGCGGGGCGCCGTGCGGGCCGGCGGAAGGGTGACGGGGACACTGGAGCGCTGGGAGGTGACGGGGGATCTGACGGCAGACCGCATCGTGTTCGGCACGCTGGCGGCGCGGAACGCGCGCCTCGGTGGCGCGCTGCGCGGCGGCTCGCGCGGGCTCGGCCTCGCGCTGCACGCCTCCGCCGACTCGCTCCGCGTGGGGGACCTGCGCTACTCGCTCGTCGCGCTCGCTGCCAACGGGCCGCAGGACAGCCTCCAAGTCCACGCGTCCGGCGCCTTCGCCCTCGGATCCTCCGTGCAGCTCGACGTCGGGCTCAGCGCGGATTCGGTCGGATGGCGCGCGCGCCTCGACGCGGCGAGCCTCGCGCTCCGCGGGCGGGTCTGGACGCTGGCGGGACGGCCGCGCCTCGCCGCCGCGCACGACGTTATCGCCATGGACACGCTCGAGTTCCGGGGGCAGGGCGGCGGCCGCGTGATCCTGGGCGGCCGCTTCCCGCTCGCGGCGGCGGGCGACGTGATGCTCTCGGCGGACAGCGTGCCGCTCGCGGACCTCTACGCGCTCGCGGAGGCCGACACGGCGGGCGTGGACGGCGTGTTGAGCGGGACGGCCCGCCTCACGGGGGCAGCCGCCGACCCGGTGATCCACGCGTCGGCCCGCGTCGTGGGCGGCCGGTTCGGCGATTTCCGTGCGCCGCGCCTGGACGCCGCGGCCGACTATGCGGCGAAGCGGCTCGCCTTCCGGGCCGGCCTCCGCAGCGAGCACGAGCAGGTGCTGACCGCGTCCGGGACGCTGCCGCTCGATCTCTCCCTCGTGGAGGTGGCGCGGCGCCAGCTCCCCGACTCGCTCCTGATCCGCGTGCGCGCCGATTCGGTGGATCTCGGCGTGCTCGACGCGTTGACCGCGATCGCGCGCGACGTGCACGGCCAGCTCACGGCGGACGTCCAGGTGCGCGGCACCTGGGACCGGCCGTCGCTCGAAGGGAGCGTGCAGATCAGCGGCGGCGCGGCGACGATCCCGGCCCTCGGCGCGCGCTACACCGGCATCGAGGCGCGCATGACGATGGGCGGCGACCGGCTCAGCGTGGAGGAAGCACACCTCAAGGGCGGCACCGGGACGCTCGGCGTGGCCGGCGACGTCCGGTTCGAAGCGCTCACGCACCCCGTGCTCGACTTGACGGTGACCGCCGGCGGCTTCTCGGCCTTCACCCAGCGCGACTTCGCGGGCCTCACGGCCAGCGGCGAGCTGCATCTCGCGGGGCCGGCGGTCGGCGCCACGTTGACCGGGCGGCTGACGGTGGACGCCGGATTCCTCGCCTTCGCCGACCTGGTCGAGAAGCGGATCGTGAACCTGGACGATCCGGAGTTCCGCGCGGTGGTGGATTCGAACCTGGCCCGCGCCTCGGACCTCGGCCCGAGCGTCAAGAACGTGTTCCTCGACAGCCTGCGGATCAACGCGCTCACCGTCTCGATGGGGCCCGACGTGTGGCTGCGGTCGCACGAGGCGAACATCCAGCTCGCGGGGGACTTCACCGTCGGCAAGAGCGTGGAGAACGGGATCAGCCGCTACCGGCTCGACGGCGAGCTGCGCGCGGTGCGCGGCACCTACCGCCTCACCGTGGGGCCGACGAGCAAGGAGTTCCGGGTCACGCGGGGAACGGTCCGCTTCTTCGGCACGCCCGACCTCAACCCCGTGCTCGACATCGTGGCCGAGCACCCGGTGCGGGCGGTTCAGGGGAACGACATCGTGATGCGGGCCGTGATCGGCGGCACCCTGCTGGCGCCGAAGCTGTCGCTCGAGAGCGACCAGCGTCCCCCTCTGTCGGAGACGGAGATCGTCTCGTATCTGTTGTTCGGGCGCCCCTCGTTCGACCTCGCGTCGGGCGGCAGCACGGCGGGATCGGGCAGCGAGCAGGCCATCTTCCAGGGCGCGATGGCGGGCCTGGCGGGCGTGCTGTCGGGCCAGCTGGAGCAGACCCTGGTCACGGACCTGGGGCTCCCGGTGGACTACCTCGCGATCCGGCCGGGCGGGGGCACGGTCGCCGACATTTTCGGGAGCACGCGGGTCGAGGCGGGCACCCAGATCGGAGAGCGCACCTTCCTGACGCTCAACGCTGGACTGTGCCAGGTGTCGCGGGGCCTGTCGTCACAGGCCCTGGGCGCGAGCGTGGAGTATCGCCTCACCGGGCGCTGGAGGATGGAGGCGAGCGTCGAGCCCACCGTCCAGGAGTGCCGACCCGCGGGGTTCCTGATCCGCCCGCCGGCGCCGTACCAGATCGGCTTCGACCTCTTCTGGCAGTCGGGGAACCCGTGACGCGGGTGCTCATCGTCACCAATCCGGCGGCGGCCCGCGCGGGAGCGCAGGGGCTCAAGGCGGCGCGGCGCCGGCTCGAGGCGGGCGGGCTCAAGGTCCACGTCGAGCAGACGCGGACGATGGGGGACGGCGCGGCGCTGGCGCGCGCAGCCGTCGCCGACGGCTGCAGCGTCGTCATCGCGCACGGCGGCGACGGCACGGCGATGGACGTCGCGACCGGGCTGGTCGGCACGGAGCTCCCGCTCGGCCTCCTGCCGGGCGGGACCGGCAACGTCCTGGCAGGGAACCTCGGCGTGAGCCGCTCGTTCGTCGCGGCGGCGGACACGATCGTGAGGGGCGCGACGCGCGTGATCGATCTCGGGCGCATGACCACGGCGGCGGGCACGCGCTATTTCGCGGTCAACGCCGCCACGGGCTTCGCCGCCGACCTGATGGCGCAGACGGAGCAGCGGCACAAGCAGCGCTTCGGCGTCTCCGCGTACGTCGCGCGGGCGTGCGTGCTCGCCGCCGACCTGGTGCGCGCGGCGAGCCGGGTGGAGGTGGACGGCGTCGTTCACGAGGGCCACGCGGCGACCGTGCTGGTGGCCAACTGCGGGCAGATCGTGCCCGGCGTGCTGTCGCTCGGCTCGCACATCCAGCCCGACGACGGCGTGCTGGACGTCGTCGTGATCGACGCCAATTCGTACGCCGCGGCCCTGCGCGTGGTGTGGCGGCTGCTCCAGCGGCAGCCGCACGCCGACAGCGGCATCACCTTCTATCGCGGAGCGACGGTGCGCGTGACCACGGAGCCGGCTCTTCCGGCGCAGTCGGACGGGGACGCGCTGGGCACCACGCCCCTCAGCGTCGAGCTGCTGCCGCGCGCGCTCAGCGTCTGCGTCCCCGAGCGGCGCCGCCTGGTCTGGAGGTTCGGTGCCTCTTAGCTTCGCGCCGATGAGCAACCCGCTCGCCGGCCGCCGCGTCCTGGTCGTGGACGACGAGCGCGCCATCGCCGCGACGGTCGTGCGGCGGCTGGAGCGCGACGGAGCGGTGTGCGTGGCCGCGTACTCCGGCACCGAGGGGATCGAGCGGCTCACGGGCGAGCCGTGCGACCTGCTGATCACCGACATCCTGATGCCGGGCAAGTCGGGGCTCGACCTCGTCCAGGTCGTCCAGGAGCTCGCCGAGCCGCCCGCGGTGATCGTGATGGCGGCGCAGGCCGAGCCCGCGGCGGTGGTCGAGGCGCTGGCGCGGGGCGTGGACGGCTACGTCCTCAAGCCGTTCGACCCCGAGCTGGTGGCGCACGAGGCGGCGGTCGCGATGGAGCTGCGCGCGCTCCGCCAGGTCGTGACCGGCGCCGCCGCCCTGCCCGCCGCCACCACGCTCGCCGTGTTGGGCGAGGTGGTCAGCGCCTTCGAGCGCGCCGATCCGTTCCGCGCGGGCTACTCCTCGCGCACCTCGCGGCTGGCCGGCGCCATCGGCGCATCGCTCGGTCTCGACGGCGAGCGGCTGATGGTCGCGGCCCGCGTCCACGACGTGGGGATGCTCGCCGTGCCGCCTTCCGAGCTGCACCAGGAAAGTGGGATGGATCGGCCCACCCAGCACCTGATCCGCGTCCACCCGACGCTCGGGGCCCGGTGGATCGAGCGGCTCGGCGCCGACCGCGCGATCGTCGCGGCCGTGGCCGCGCACCAGGAGCGGTTCGACGGGAACGGCTATCCGGGCGGCCTGAGCGGCGACGACATCCCTCCGCTGGCGCGCGCCCTCAGCACCGCCGCGGCGATCGCCGCGATGTGCGCCAGGCGGCCGTGGCGCGAGCGGCGCGAGCCGTCCTCGGTCATCGACGAGCTCAATGCCGGCCGCCTCTCCCAGTTCGGCGCCGCCGAGGTGGATGCGGCGCTCGACGTCCTGCGCCGTTCCCCCGCGCTCCTCGCCTGAGCCGCCGATGGCCGACTCCGTGCTCATCGTGGACGACGACGCCGACCTCCTGCGGACGGTCGGCGACTACTTCGAGCGCCTCGGCTACGAGGTCTGGTGCGAGGACACCGGGGAGGCGGCGCTCGAGGCGTACGCGCTCCACCGCCCCGAGGTCGTCATCCTCGACCTGAAGCTGCCGGACTACGACGGGATGCAGGTCCTCGAGCAGCTCAGGCGTCACGACGCCGCGGTGCTCCTGATGACCGGGCACGGGGACATCGAGACGGCGGTGCGCGCGATGCAGCTCGGCGCGGAAAACTTCCTCGCCAAGCCGGTGGACATGCCGCTGCTGGCGGCCGCGGCGGCGCGGGCCCTCGACAAGGTCCGGCTCAAGCGCCACAACGCGCTCCTGGTCTCGCGCCAGGCGCCCGACGGCGACGACATCCTCGGCGTGTCAGGCGCGATGCGCGATCTCGCCCGCCAGGTGGTCCTGCTCGCGGAGTCGGAGCGCACCACCGTCCTGATCACCGGCGAGTCGGGCACCGGCAAGGGCTGGGTCGCCCGACTGATCCACCGCCTTTCGCCGCGACGCGACGCCCCGTTCGTGGACGTGAACTGCGCGGGCCTTTCCGCCACCTTCCTCGACTCCGAGCTGTTCGGCCACGAGAAGGGCGCGTTCACCGACGCCAAGGAGCTGAAGCAGGGGCTCTTCGAGGTGGCGGACCGGGGCACGCTCTTCCTCGACGAGATCGCCGAGCTGGCGGCGGAGCTGCAGCCCAAGGTCCTCAAGGCGCTCGAGGACAAGTCGTTCCGCCGGCTCGGCGGCACACGCGAGCTCCAGGTGGACGTGCGGCTCATCGCCGCCACCAACCACGACATCGGCGAGGCGGTGCGGAGCGGCCGGTTCCGGGAGGACCTCTACTACCGGCTCAACGTCATTCCCCTGCACTTGCCGCCGCTCCGGGAGCGGGCGAAGGCGGACCGCCTGGCCCTCCTCAAGCGCCTCTTCACGGATCTCCGCGTGGAGCTGCCCGACAGCCCCGGGGACATCTCCTCCGAGGCGCTCGAGCGCCTGCTCGTCTACTCGTGGCCCGGGAACATCCGCGAGATGCGGAACGTCCTCGAACGGGCGCTGATCATCGGGCGCGGAGCCGAGCGCCTGGGGCCGGAGCACCTGACGGCGGAGTTCGGCCGCCGGGCGGGCGAGCCGCTGGCGCGCGTGCAGACGGTCTCGCTGGAGGAAGTGGAGCGCCGCCACATCGAGCGCACCCTGCGTCGGCACGGAGGCAACCGCACGCGCGCTGCCGAGGAGCTGGGCATCTCGCGCGCGACGCTGATCAACAAGATCAAGGCCTACGCCCTGGACGTCTGACGGGAGGAAAGGGACCGTGGAAATCGACATGATGGTCTGCCGGTCGTGCGGGAACGAGGAGCGGGCGTCCGAGGGCATGCCCTGTCAGGATTGCGGGACCTTCATCTGCCAGATCTGCGACATGCGCGGTATCACGCTCTGCAAGGCGTGCCGCGCCAAGCGCGGGATGGCGGAGCCGGCGAACCTGCCGCCGCCCGCCCCGAAGAAGAGCGCCTAGGCCGGCCCCACCACCTCCTGCTCGAGCGCGACGAACACCGCCGGATCGAGCTTCAGCCCCACGAGGCCCCGCAGGTTGGCGATCGCCGCGGCCGGCGCGATCGCGGCGCCCTCCGCGCTCCCCACGGCCAGCTCGTCGTAGACGCTGGCGACGGCGACGATCCGGGCGCCCAGGGGGATCTCTTCGCCGCGGCGCCCTTCGGGCACGCCCTTCCCGTCGAAGCGCTCGTGCTGGTAGCGCACGATCTCCGCCACGCCCTTGAGCAGGACCAGCGGCTCCAGCAGCTGGGCCGCCAGATCGCTTTCGCCGGGGCTCGTGCCGATCTCCTGCCCCGCCGGCGCGGCCAACGCGAGCCCCGGCTCGCGCAGGGCCAGTTTCCCGATGTCGTGCAGGTGGCCCGCGACGCGGACGGCCTCCACGTCGTCGCCGTGGAGGCCCAGGTGCACTGCGATGCGGGCGCTGAGGTCGGAGACGCGCTGGGAGTGACCGAGCAGCAGCGGGTCCTTCGCCTCAAGCGCGTCCACCAGCACCCCGAGCACGGTGACGGAGAGCCGCGCCAGAGCGCGGGACTGCTCCTCCAGCTCGGCGGTGCGCACCGCCACCTCGCGCGCCAGCCACTGCTCCAGCTCGCGCCGCTCGATCTCCAGCTGGCGCCGGCGCAGCGCCCGCTGCAGCGAGTGCTGCAGCTCCTCGAGGTCCACCGGCTTGATGAGGTAGTCGGCGGCGCCGAGCTTGAGGCACGAGATCGCGGCCGCGGGCTCCCCGACACCGGTGAGCATGATGATCGCGAGGTCGGGGTCGGCGGCCAGCGCCTTGGGCAGCAGCTCGGTGCCGGTCATCACCGGCATCCGGATGTCGCAGAGCATCGCGGCGAACCGGTGGACGCCCATCAGCCGCAGCGCCTCCTCGCCGTGCTTCGCCTGCTCGACCTCGTGCCCGAGCCGCTCGAGGTACGCCGCGAGCACGCCGCGGACCGAGGGTTCGTCGTCGACGACGAGAATGCGCGTCTTGGGCGCCGGCGAGGTCACCCGGCGAAGCTACGGCGCGACCTGGAACGCGGCAAGCATTCCGCCGCTTTACACCCGTGGCGCGGGCGGCTAGCCTTGGCACGCCACCATGCCTCCATCCATCACGGACGTTCCGGGGATCCTGGTCGGGCACGCGACGGACGCGGCCGGGGCGACCGGGTGCACGGTCGTGCTCGGCCCCGCCGACGGGATGCCATGCACGGCCTTCGTGCGCGGGCGCGCGACCGGCTCGCGCGAGCTGGACGCCTGCCGGCCCGAGTCGCTCGCCGGCCGCGTGGACGCGATCGTCCTGACGGGCGGCTCCGCCTACGGGCTCGCCGCGGCGGACGGCGTGATGCGGTGGATGGAAGCGCGGGGCCGCGGCTTCAGGATCGGCGGCGGCGTCGTGCCCATCGTGCCCGCCGCCGTGGTCTTCGATCTGATGCCGCTGGGCCGGTTCGACGCGCGGCCCACGCCGGAGATGGGAGCGGCGGCGTGCGACGCCGCCGGGACGACGGTGGCCGAGGGATCGATCGGCGCGGGGACGGGGACGACGGTGGGGAAGGCGCTCGGCCTTGAGAGAGCGATGAAGGGCGGGGTGGGGAGCTGGTCCGAGCGCGCCGGCGACGTAGTGGCGGGCGCCGTCGCGGTGGTCAACGCGTTCGGTGACGTGCTGGACGCGTCGGGGAAGGTGCTCGCGGGCTCGCGCCGCGAAGACGGCGCGTTCGCGGGCTCCGCGGCGTTCCTCGCCGCGGGCGGCAGGCCCGGCGGCTCGCTCTCCGCGGAGCATCACACGGCGCTGGTGGTCGTGGCCACCAACGTCGCGCTGGACCGGCTGGCCCTCTCGGGCGTGGCGCGCGCGGGCGCGGACGCGATCGCGCGGCGCATCGTTCCCTCGGGCACGGCCGTGGACGGGGACATCGTGTTCGCCTGCTCGGCGGGAACGGCGCAGGCCACCGCGATGCAGGTGGAGCAGATGGCCAGGGCTGCGACGGAGATGGCCATCGAGCGCGCCGTGAGGATGGCCAAGGGGAGGGACGGGATACCCGGGCTGGCTGACAAGTGAGAGGTGAGGCGTGAGAAGTGAGACGGCGAAAAGTGAGACGTGATAGGTAGAAATGCGTGAGAAGTGAGACGAGCGATGCTGCATCGCGCCGTCTCACCTCTCACTGGGCCTTCTCACCCCTCACCTTCACTCACTTCTCACCTTCATCTCGAGAACTCCGCCAACTTCGCCCCGATCTCATCCTGTATTCTCCTCGCCCGCCGGATCCTCCAGGCGTCGTTCACGATGATCGAGAAGGCCAGCTCCTCGCCGTCCGCCGCCGAGACGTAGCCCGCCAGCGCCGACGCGTTCTTCAGCGTCCCCGTCTTCGCCCGCAGGCGCCCCTCAGCCGGCGTGTCCTCCATCCGCCCCTCCAGCCCGTCCCCCGCCACGGGGAGCGAGCGCCAGAACACGTCGGCCTCCGGCACGCGCCGCTCGTAGGCGAGCAGTTGGACCAGCGAGCGCGGCGTGGCCTCATCGAGGATCGAGAGGCCGGAGCCGTCGCTCACGGTGAAGGCGGCCGGCGCGATGCCGACCGTGTCGCGGAGGAACTGCGCCACCGCGCGCGCGCCGCTCGCGAACGTCCCGGCGCCGCCCACGCTCCGCCCGATGGACCGGAACACCAGCTCCGCGGAGAGGTTGTGGCTCCGGTGGTTGATCATCTCCACCAGGTCGCCGAGGTTCTCGGAGCGGCGCACCGCGATCGCGCCGGCCAGCGGTGCGGCGCTCCCGCCGCGGGCCCACGCCAGCAGCTGGCGGCCGCGGCCCGGCGCGTCGTCCGTCGCGCTGCGCGTCGTGCCCGACACCGTGACGCCGCGCGCAACCAGGAGCGACCGGAGCAGCCCTGCGGCGAACAGCGCGGGCTCCTGCACGACCGCCCACGTCCTCCACGCGCGGCGCCAGGGTGAGATGGAGCCGCTCAGAGCGATGGCCCTGCCCGTGGGGCCGCGCCGCAGGCTGATCCGGGTGCGGCCGCGCGGCCGGCCCGTGACCACTGTGCTGTTCACGGTGAAGTAGTCGTTGGGCGGGTGCATCGTCACCACCGCGCTTTCGCCGCGGCTCTCGCCCGGCTCCACCGTGATCTCGACCAGGTTCCCGGCGGCGCCCAGCGCGGACGGCGGCGCGGCGAACCACTGGTCGAGGTTCTCCGGCGACCATCCCGGTCCCGCCAGCTCCGCGCCGAGGAACGACGCGTCCCCCACCAGGTCACCGCCCACGCGCCGGATCCCCAGTCGTACCACGCTGTCGGCGAACGGCGCGAGCGCCGCGGTGTCAAGGCCGAAGGTGGGGTCGCCGGTGCCGTAGAGCACCAGGTCGCCGTACAGCGTGCTGTCGCGCACGGGTCCGCCGGCGAACAGCACGGTGAGGAACCGGAAGTCCGGTCCGAGGTAATGCAGCGCCGCCGCGGTGGTGAAGAGCTTGGCGTTGGAGGCGGGGACGAACCGGCGGTCGGCGCGGTACGACAGCAGCGTGTCGCCGCGGGTGAGGCTCACCACCAGTGCACCCCAGGTCGCGTAGCGCCACGCGCGGCCCTGGAAGAGCGGCGCCATCGTGCGCGCCAGCGGTCCCTGCGCTCGCTCCTGCGCGCGCAGCGTCCCGGCCGCGGCGGCGGCGAGAAGGAGCGTGACGGCGACGGCGCGGCGCATGCTCACGGTCCCGGGTGGTACTCCCGCTCGACGTGGCCCCGGAGCTGCGACGGGTAGAAGTACACCGGCCGCAACTCGCCCGTCGTGTAGCGCCGCGCCTGGTCGTCGAAGTGCTTCGACGCTTCCTCGCCGCTCTCGCCCCCCGCCGTCACGGCCATCGCGCGCACGCTGTCCCCGAACTCCACCACCGCCACGAAGCTGTTCCCGCTGCTCCCGTACCACTTCACGGTGTTCGTGTAGGGCCGCGCGCCGAAGGAGGCCAGTGAGCCCCACCGCGAGGAGGCGAAGCCCACCGGGATGCTGGGCTTTGCGTCGTCGAATTGCGGCTCGATCGAGTCGTTGATCCGCTGGAACCGGTTGATCGCACCCCACGCCGTGCGCCACGTCCCGAAGTCGGCCGTGAGGCTGTCCGTCGCCGCCGCGAGCGCCCGGAGCAGTACCGCCGGTGCGGTGCGCTCGACGACGTACGTCTCGGCCGAGAGCCCCACCTGCCGCGCGTCCCGGAACACGTCCCGCTCGACCTCAGTCCCCCAGAACACCGCGAGCGACGTCGCGACCGAGCTGGTGTCCCATCGGAAGTCCCACTTCTTGAGCTCGGCGATCTGGTCGCGGAGGCGCGAGCGGAGCGAGTCCCCGTGCTCGAGACGGTCGTACGCGCGGAGCAGGGGCGGGACCATCCGCGCGAAGGAGGGCAGCCAGCTGTCGAACGCGGCGGCGGTGAGGGACGCCGTCGTGAAGTCGTGGTGGCCCGGCAGGACCCTGAGCGCGTGGTAGCCGCGCGGCGACTCCTCCGTGCCCGTCTCCACGTACTTCGGGAACCGCTCCCGCCTGGGGCTCGACGGCCCGGCCGCCGACCACGGCCAGTTGTTCGAGTTGTAGAGCCAGCCGCTCGCCGGGTTCAGGAGCCAGGGCGTCTCGTCGACCGACAGCAGGCCGTGGTAATCCGTGGCCGTGTCGCTCCCGTTCACCGGCTTCGTCCAGTCGAGCGCCGTGTCGCGCCGCGGGAGCCAGTTGGCGTGGAAGTACGCGATGTTCCCCTCGGCGTCCGCGAAGATCGTGTTGTTCGACGAGTTGGTGTGCAGCTCCATCGTCTGACGGAACTCGGCGTAGTCCTTCGCCTTGGTCCGCGTGTACGACTGGATCAGCGCGTGGACCGGGTCGTACATCAGGCTCACGCTCTCCCACTTGTCGCCCACGCTCCGCACGATCGGCCCGTGGCGCGTGTACCAGACGGTGAACGTCCTCGCCGCCATCCCCGTGTCGGTGCGCCAGCGGACGGTGACCGCGCGGCTCGTCATCGGGAGGAGGCTGTCGCCGTGGCGGTAGAAGAACCGGTCGCCCTGCCTCGTGACCGTCTCGAGGAACTCGTCCATGAAGTCCGCGCCGGTCGAGGTGTGTATCCAGCCGGCGGTGGCGTTGAATCCCTGGTACACGAAGAACTCCCCCCAGGTCACCGCGCCGTACGCGTCGAGCCCCGAGTCGCTCGACATCTGCAGCTCGGAGCGGAAGTAGAACGACGTGTGCGGGTTGATCCAGAGCAGCGCGTGGTGGTCCTTCGCGCTCTTCGGCGCGATCGCGATGCCGTTGGAGCCCGTAGGCTCGACCCAGGGGCCGTCGCCGCCGTCGCCGCCGGGCTGCGGCGCGGAGGCGGGAGCGCGGCCGCCGTAGAAGGCCTGGAGGCCGCGCGGGTCCACCCGCTCGACGTCCCAGCCGATGCTGCCCTCGCTGAAGGCCAGCGCCATCCACGGCTCGAAGTGGCGGATGACCTTCGGCGTCACCTGCGGGTGCGTGTACAGGTAGTAGTTGAGGCCGTCGGCGAACGCGTCCATCAGCGCCTTGAGCCACGCCGGGCTCGCGGCGTACATCGCCTTGAGGCTGTCGTCGTTCTCGAGGAGCCGGATCCGCAGGTCGCGCCAGATCGCCCCTTCGCCCAGCGTCTCCGCCGTGCGGCCCAGCGCGTTGAGGTAGTTCATCTCCACGCGGTTGAAGTCGTCCTCGGCCTGCGCGTACTCCATCCCGAACACGGCGTCGGCATCCGACGTTCCGTGCACGTGTGCGATGCCCCAGTCGTCGCGCGTGATCGTGACGTCGCGGGCCTCCGCCTCCCAGCGCGCGACGTCGCTGCGCGACGCGCCGGCGCGGGAGCAGGCGGCGCAGGCCGCCACCAGCATCAGTGCGAGTCGCTTCATGCGTGCCTCATCGGATTGCGGAAGATATCCGGGGATTGCGCATTCCGCGCGGGGTCCGCTCTGTTCGTCGCGTGACGATCCTGCTCGTGCTCTTGGCGCTTCTGGGCTTGGCGGCGCTGTACCAGGCGGCGGTCGTGCTGGCGCTGCGGCGCGGCTGGCGGAATCCCCGGGTGCCGCATCGTCGCGATCCCACGGCGCTCGGCCTCGCGTTCGAGACCGTTCGCATTCCGACCGCCGGTGGAAAGACGCTCCACGGGTGGTGGATCCCGTCCGGCGTGGCCGGCGCGCCCTGCCTGGTCCTCGCGCACGGCTGGGGCCGGAACGTCGAGCGGATGCTCCCGTGGATCGAGATGCTGCACCCGCAAGGCTTCGATCTCCTGGCGTTCGATGCGCGCCACCACGGCGCGTCTGACGAGGACGGCTACGCGACGATGCTGAAGTTCTCGGAGGACGTCTGCGCGGCGGTGGACTACGCCGTTGGGGTGCGCGGCGCGCCTGGTCGTGAGGTCGGCGTGCTGGGGCTCTCGGTCGGCGGCTCCGCGGCGATCCACGCGGCGGCGCACGAGCCGCGGATCGCGGCGGTGGCCACCGTGGGCGCGTTCGCCGATCCCTCCGATCCCCGCGCGACGATCGGGAGGCACTGGTGGGTCCTCGCGCCCGGCCTGCCGCTGGCGTTTCGGCTGGTGGAACGACGTATCGGCTTCCGGTTCCGCGACGTCGCGCCCGAGAAGGTGATCGGGAACGCGCGCGCCCGCTTCCTGCTCATTCACGGCACGGACGACGTCGTGGTGCGGGTGTCGAACGCGCGGCGTCTGGCCGCGGCGGGCGGAGCCGCCGTCGAGACCTGGATCATCCCCGGACGCGGCCATTCCGACCCGCATCGCGAGCGCGGGATGGCCACCAAGCTCACCGCCTTCTTCAGGAACCCGTCATGATGCGCCGGATCGCTGCCGCTGCTGCCTTGGTCGCTCTGCTGCCCGTCGTAGGCGCCGCTCAGGACCTGACGTCCATCTGCGAGAAGGTGCAGCACCCGCGGGTCGGCGCCTGGTCCGAATTCAAGATGATCGGCGGGCGGAACGACGGAGCCACGATGCGGATGTCCGTCGTGGGGACCGAGCGCCGCGAGGGGGCCGCTTACATCTGGCTCGAGATAGTGATGCGCGGGTTCGGCGCCGGCCGCGGCGAGGACGCTAGTGGGCCGCGGCTCATGATCAGCAAGATGCTGGTGCCCGGCTTCGGGCCCGGGATGGGCCGGCCGGCCGTGACCATCGTGAAGATCGACGACGTGCCCGCGATGGAGATGCCGCAGGGAGGGCAGGGGCCGGGCTCCCCCAAGTCCGGCTTGGAGAACTGCCGCAACGCCAGGGTCGTCGGCTGGGAGTCGGTGACGGTACCGGCGGGCACGTTCCGGGCGCTGCACGTCGTCGGCGCCTCCGGGCACTCGGATTCCTGGGTGGATCCAGATCTGCCCTTCGCGCTGGTGAAGGAGAACGCGAACGACGAGGAGCACACCCAGACGGTCCTGGTCGGCCACGGAACGGGCGCGCTGTCGCGGATCACTGAGCGCCCGCGTCCCTTCGACGCGCAGCTCTTCATGCGCTCGCTGACCGGTGCGCGAGGCGGGGGCGCGCCGCCGCACTAGCTCAAGGCACTCCGAGCTTCTTCCGCACCAGCGGCCGGACGAACGCGGCCGGCGGATTGTGCGCGGTGGCGAGGTCGTACGCCTGCCGGTACTGGGTGTTCGCCTCGTCCGTCCTGCCCTCCTGCTCGAGGGTCATCGCGAGCAGGCAGCGCATGAACGGGTCGCGCTGGTTGCCCCGCACGTTGAGCGCGTTCGTGAAGTCGCGCTCCGCCGCCGGCAGATCGCGGAGGTACAGCGCGACGTAGCCGGTGAGGTAGGGGAAGAACCGCTCCTGCTGCGCCGCCATCGCCGAGTCTCCGTCCAGCGCCCGCCGCGCCGCCGCGATCTGCCGCCGCGCCTCGGCGGCGTCGCCCCGACGAGCGGCCAGGCGGCCCAGCGCGTGGGCCAGGCGGAAGTCCCAGAGGCTGGCGGGATGCGTCTTCGGCGCCGGCTCCTTCATCCCCAGCTCATAGCCACGGCGGTACCACCGATCGGCGGCGCCCAGTTCGCCCGCGTCGATGCACACGCGCGCCGCCTCGTCCGCCATCTCGCCCTCCTGGTAGAAGGCGTTCTGCGGCTCGGCCGACTCGCGCGTCTGCCAGTACGCGATGACCATCTCCTCGTACTTCACCGTGTTGGCGCAGTCGCCGTCGAAGGCGTACGACATCGCCATCGCGCGCTCGGCTGCGGCCTTCGCCGCCGGGTCGGCCGCCGAATCCACGAGGCGCTGGAAGATCGCGCGGGCCTCCGCCGTCTTCCCCTGGAGGTCCAGGCGCGAGGCCTCCTGCATCGGGCCGCTCGGCCCCTGCGGCGCGGGCTGGGCGAAGGCCGCGGTGACGGCGAGGGACAGCACGGCAAGGGTCCGTGCGGCGTGGCGTGAGCACGGGGCGATGGTCATCGGATCTCCGGGAACGTGATTGCTGAGAGGGTAACCCGTGCTCGTATATTGCACCACCCACATCCAGAGGCTTCGCCATGCAAGGACCGGATGGCCTCGAGGTGCTCTTCGTCGCCGGATTCGCGCCGATCGTGCGCGACGACAACAGCAAGAAGCTGTATTGGGACACGCTGAAGCTCCCTCTCGAGGAGCAGAACGGCTACGCCCACACGGGCACGCTCGACGGCCTCAAACACTTCGGGCTCTGGCCGCTCGCGCAAGCCGCCGAGTCGTGCTTCGGCACGCCGGTCTGGCCCGCCTCCCTGCCGGTGCCGCAGGGGTGCATCGAGTTCGAGGTGGAGGACGTGGCGAAAGCGACGAAGGAGCTGGAGGCGAAGGGCTACCGCCTGCTGGTAAAGGACAAGACGGAGCCGTGGGGCCAGGTCGTGACGCGGCTCCTCGCGCCGGAGGGGCTGCTGATCGGGCTCACCTTCACGCCGTGGATGCGGAAGTCGCCGTGAGCGCGCCGGCGAGCGGTTCGCGCCTCTGGCTTCGCGTCGTGCTGTGGGGCCTCGCGTATTCCGTGATCGGCGTCGTGACGGCGGCGCTCTCGCGCGGCGCCCCGTCCGGCGAGATGAAGCAGATATGGCGGCTGGCGGCCTGGGCGCTGAGCCTGGGTGTGTTCGCGGCGAGCTTCGGGGATGAGCGGTCGCGGTCGGGAGGCGCGCCGCCGGCGACGGCGCTGCGCGCGGCGCTGCCGGTCGCCCTGGGCGGGTTCCTGCTCGCAGTCTGGGCGACCGTGCATTCGATGAGCACTGGCGCGGGCCGCCTCGCTGCTCACGTCATCGCTCTCGTGGCGTGGCCGGCGATGCTCGGCGTCGCGTCGTTCCTCGTCGGGTGGGCCGCCGCGGCCGTGCTGGCGAGGAAGAAGACCGGCTAGGCCGCGAGCTCCTTGAGCGCGCGCACTAGGGCGTCCAGGTCCGCGGTCGAGGTGAAGAGGTGCGGCACGATGCGGACACCGCGCACCCCGGCGCCGTCGATCGCCACCGTCCAGATCTTGTAGCGGTCGAACAGCGTCTGGCCCAGCGCTGCGGGCTCGATGCCGGTGACGCCGACGTTCGCAATGGCGCCGGTGCGGGCCGGGTCCGACGGCGTGTTGAGGTAGATGTGCGCGTGGCCCCGCAGCTGGTCCGTCCAGTAGCGCTGCAGGTACCGGAGCCGCGCTTCCTTCCGCTTGATCCCGATGCTCTCGTGGAAATCCAGCGCGTCGTTGATGCCGAGGATCGTGTGCACCGGCTGGGTGCCGGTGTGGTTGAGGCGGCGGATGTCGGTGTCGGGGATGCCCAGCTCCGCAAACGTCGGCCACAGCTCCGGGATGTGGTCGCGCCGGACCCACAGGATCCCGCTGCCGAGCGGGCTGCCGAGCCACTTGTGGAGCGAGGAGGCGAAGTAGTCGGCGCGCAGGTCCGGAATGGCGAACTCGAGCTGGCCGAAGCTGTGGGCGCCGTCCACCATCACCTGCACGCCGTGGCGGTGCGCCATGTCGGCGACGGCGGCCACGGGCAGGAGCTGCCCCGTGATGTTCACCATGTGGCAGATCATCAGCAGGCGCGTCTTCGGCGTGATGGCGCTCTCGTACAGCCGGACGATCTCGTCGTCGGAGCGCGGGTCCATCGGCAGGGAGAGGACGCGGTTCGTGATGCCGTGCCGTCTGGCCTGGAGGCCGAACATGTCGAGCATCGCGCCGTAGTCCTGCTGGGCCATCACGGCTTCGTCGCCCGCCTGCCAGTGGAAGCCACCGATCACCGTGTCGAGCGACTCGGTGGTGTTGCGGGTGACGATCAGCTCCTCGACCGGACAGCCGCCCATGGCGGCGAGGCGCGTACGTACGGCGAGGTTGTCGTCCGGCATCCGCGTCCGCATGTAGCGTGTCGCCTGGACGTTGATGTCGCGCACCCGCCGGATGAACGCCTCGAGGACCGGCTGCGACTGCATCAGGTAGAAGCCGTTCTCGAGGTTGATGTAGTCGGAGGTGAGGATGTACTTGGTGCGGATCTGGGCCCAGAAGTCCTCGTCCTGGGCGAGTGTCCCGGGTGGGAGCGCGGCGTAGCGTGCCCACGCCTGTTCTCCGAAGATAAGGGCGAGCGATGCCCCGCCCATGGTGCGCAGAAATTCCCGCTTGTCCATCGCCGCCTCCCCGTTTGACGCACTATTATGGTCGTGGAAATGGTGGAGGGCCAATGAGCGTGCTTCCGCGGCTTGCGCTGCTGTTCCGCGTGGCGGCCCTGCCGGTGGCGGCCGCGGCGCAGGCACCGCTCGCGCCGACGCCACCGATGGGGTGGAACAGCTGGGACGCGTACGGCACCACCGTGCGCGAGGACCAGGTGAAGGCGAACGCCGATGCGACGGCGCGCGGCCTGGCCCGCTACGGCTACCGGTACGTCGTGGTGGACATCCAGTGGTACCAGCCGACGGCGGAGGCGTACCGCTACACGCCCGGAGCGGCGGTGGGCATGGACGAGTACGGGCGCCTGGTCCCCGCCGAGAACAAGTTCCCATCGTCGGCGAACGGCGCGGGCTTCAAGCCGCTGGCGGACTACGTGCACGCCCTGGGCCTCAAGTTTGGCATCCACATCATGCGCGGCATCCCGCGCCAGGCGGTCCGGGCGAACACGCCGATTCTGGCGACGAAGTACCACGCCGCCGACGTGGCCGACACGACGAATCCGTGCCCGTGGAATCCGGACATGTGGGGCGTGGACGTGACGAAGCCCGGCGGCCAGGCGTACTACGACGGCATCGCGCGGCTCTACGCGTCGTGGGGCGTGGACTTCGTGAAGGCGGACGACTTCGGGAGCCACCGCTTCCAGCCTGCCGAGATCCTCGCCCTGCGGAGCGCCCTGGATCGAAGCGGACGCCCGATTGTGCTCAGCATCTCGCCCGGCCCTGCGCCGCTGGATTCCGCCGCCTTCTTCGCGCGCAACGCCCAGATGTGGCGCATCTCCGACGATTTCTGGGACGAGTGGCGGCTGGTGCGCTCGCAGTTCGACTACGCGCGGGACTGGGGCCGCTTCGTCGGCGTGAACCACACCTGGCCGGACGCAGACATGCTCCCTCTGGGCAGGATGCGCATGGTGGACTCGGCCGGACGGGGATCGCCGACGCACCTCACCGCGGACGAGCAGCGGACGGTGATGACGCTGTGGAGCATCTTCCGCTCGCCGCTCATCATCGGCGGCGACCTGCCGTCGCTCGACTCGGCGACGCTCGCGCTGCTCACCAATCCCGAGGTGCTGGCCGTGGACCAGGATGGCGAGAGCCCGCGCGAGGTGCTGGAGCAGCCCGGCCTCAGGGTGTGGGGCTCCGGCGTGCCGGGGAGCGCGGACCGCTACGTCGCCGTCTTCAATCTCGACTCGATCCCCCGGCACGTGGATCTCGCCTGGAGCGACGTCGGGCTCGAACCCGGCAGCCACCAGGTCCGGGACCTATGGCCGCGTCGCCCGCTGGGCGCGGCCGACCGGCTGACCGTGGACCTCGTGCCCCACGCGAGTGCGCTGTACCGCGTCGGCCGGCCGCAGGGCTCGTCCGGCGCTCGCCCCGTTCCGTGACTGCGTTCACGGCTCGGGGCGGTCGTTACTCGGCGAGGAGGCTCTGAACCGCCGCGCGCAGCGCCGGGAGCTTCCGTTCCACGACGCTCCAGACGAGACGGTCGTCCACGTCCGCGTATCTGTGGATGAGCACGTTGCGGAATGCGACAATCCGATCGACCTCGGGAATCCGACGTGAGACTGCAGCGTCGCGCTGGCGCAGCTGTGCCAGGGCCTCGCCGACGATCTCGAACTGACGTTCCACCGCCGATCTGACCAGTTCGTTCGCGCGATAAGCATCGAAGTCGAGCCCGCGTACGAATCGCTCGATCGCGTCGGCGGCGTCGAGGGCATCCTTCAGGAGTTTCGGTGACTCAGGCCGCATACAGCACCATGCGGTTCCTGTCGATGCTTTCCCGCAGGTACGGATTGCGGATGGACTCGGAGGTCAGCAGATCCACCGGCCGCCCGAACAGTGCGACGAGAGCTTCCTGGAGCCCAAAGAACGCGTCCGCGAAGTCCGCCGGTGGCAAGTCCTCGAAGCTGACGACGAAGTCCAAGTCGCTTCGCGCCGGATCGAAGGTGCCCCGCGCCGCGGATCCGAAGAGATCCAGCCGGCGAACGTGGAACCGTCGGCAAAGGGCGGCGACCTCCGCGAGACGCGCAACCACCATGTCCAGAGCGGCGCCGCCCTCGTCGCGTCTTGGCTGGCGCGTTGCGCCGCGGTAGTCGAGCGCGGCGGTCGGCGCGGCTTCCCGAACCGTCTCGGCGAGGCCCGAGGACTTGCGCAGGATGGCGGTCAAGTCGTCCAGGATCGGGCACGCGCCATCCGCCTGATAGCGTACCTGGTTCCCCAGCGGAGAACGGACCAGTATGCCGGCCTCGGTGAGGGCCTTCAGCTCGCGGTGCAGTGATCCAGGCGGGACCCTGGTGAGGCGGGAAATCTCCCGCAGGTAGAAGCTGCGGTCCCGGTGGAGAAGGAGCAGCGACAGGACCCTGCGGCGGTACGCGCCGAAGAGCAACTCAAATGGCTGGCAAGCCCGCCGGGGCGATCTCATATTGAGAATGATCATACTCAGTCTGAGACCATGCCGCAAGTCGCCAGGACGAGGGGCCCCGGAATGAGGCCATTCGTCGGCTAGGGCCGTGGGATGGGGCCAAAGCCCGCCATTTCCGACCGCGATTGTCGAACTTGCCGGCCTGGTGTAAGCTAGAGTCGTCCTCCCACCCAACTGATTCAGCGCAAGGAGCGCCCGATGAGCCGGGTACGTGTCCTGGTCGGCACGCGGAAGGGCCTCTTCATCCTCACGGCCGACGGGAAGCGCCAGACGTGGAAGGTGCACGGGCCGCACTTCGCGGGCTGGGAGATCTACCACGCCAAGGGCTCGCCGGCCGATCCCAATCGGCTCTACGTCTCGCAGTCCACCGGCTGGCACGGGCAGATCGTCCAGCGCTCCAACGACGCGGGCAAGACCTGGGAGACGGTGGACAACAAGTTCAGCTACGACGGCGTGCCGGAGACGCACCAGTGGTACGACGGGACGCCGCACCCCTGGGAGTTCAAGCGCGTCTGGCACTTCGAGCCCTCGCTCCATGACCCCGACACCTGCTACGCCGGCGTCGAGGACGCGGCGCTCTTCAAGACCACGGACGGCGGGAAGTCGTGGACCGAGCTGTCGGGGCTTAGGACCCATCGGACCGGCTCGCAGTGGACACCGGGCGCGGGCGGGCTCTGCCTGCACACCATCATCGAGGACCCCAAGAATCCGAAGCGTCTCTACACGGCCATCTCGGCGGCCGGCGCCTTCCGGACCGACGACGGCGGGAAGACCTGGAAGACGATCACCAAGGGTCTCAATTCCAGGTACATCCCCAACCCGACGGCGGAGATCGGCCACTGCGTGCACCGGATCGCGCTGCATCCGTCGAATCCGGACACGGTCTTCATGCAGAAGCACTGGGACGTGATGCGGACCGGGAACGCGGGCGATCTATGGACGGAAGTCTCGGGCAACCTGCCGACGGACTTCGGCTTCGTGATCGACGTGCACGCGCAGGATCCCGAGACCGTGTACGTCCTGCCGATCACGAGTGACGAGAAGCACTACGTGATGGACGGCAAGCTGCGGGTGTACCGGAGCAAGACGGGTGGGAACGAGTGGCAGGCGCTGACCAAGGGCCTGCCGCAGAAGGACTGCTACGTCAACGTGCTGCGCGACGCGATGAGTGTGGACAAGCTCGACAAGTGCGGGGTGTACTTCGGGACGACGGGCGGCCAGGTGTACGCCTCGGCGGACGCTGGCAACACCTGGAAGGCGATCGTGCACGATCTGCCGGCGGTGCTCTCGGTCGAAGTGCAGACCCTGGCGCGCTAATGATCCGGGTCGAGCTGCCGCCGCATCTTCGCGTCCTCGCGAACGTGAAGGGGGAGGTGCAGCTGGACGTGCCCTCGCCGGTGACGGCGCGGACCGTGCTGGACGCGCTCGAGTCGGCCTACCCGGTGCTGCGCGGCACCATCCGCAATCGTGACACGCTGAAGCGCCGGGACTTCATGCGCTTCTTCGCCTGCGCGCGGGACCTCTCGCTCGAACCGCCCGACAAGCCGCTGCCGGAACGGGTGGCGAAGGGAGCCGAGCCGTTCCTGGTCGTGGGGGCGCTCGCGGGGGGGTAGGCTGACCAGCCCATCGCGCCGTTAGCAGAGCCGCCGTCCGGCGGCGATATTCGATCCCATGAAGGAACGCCTCATCACCCTGGCCGAGGAGCGGTTCGGCCGCCGGCCGGACGGTATCCTCGACCTGGTGGCCGACGGCTCCACGCGGCAGTACTTCCGGCTGGTGTGGGACTCCGAACGCACGGTGGTCGGCGCCATCGGGCCGGACCGCGACGAGAACCGGGCGTTCCTGTCATTCGCCGGAGCCTTCCGCGCTATCGACCTCCCGGTGCCCGAGATCTACGCCGAGGACCAGGAGGCGGGGGTGTGGCTGGAGGAGGACCTCGGCGACACCACGCTGTTCAAGGCGCTGAGCACCGCGCGGAACGCCTGCGGCCCGGACCGGTTCCCACCCGACATTGTGCCGCTGTACCGGCGGGTGCTCGCGATCCTGCCGCGCTTTCAGGTCGAGGGTCACCGGGTGGTGGACTACCGCCGGGCCTATCCGCGCCGGGTCTTCGACCGCCAGTCCATCCGCTGGGACATGAACTACTTCAAGTACCACTTCCTGAAGCTGGCCGACGTGCCCTTCAGCGAGCAGCGGCTCGAGGACGATTTCGCCCGCCTGACGACGCACCTGCTCCAGGCCGGCACCGACGGCTTTCTGTACCGTGACTTCCAGTCACGCAACATCATGATCCGGGACGGGGAGCCGTGGTTCGTCGACTTCCAGGGCGGCCGGAAGGGGGCGCCGCACTACGACGTGGCCTCGCTGCTGTACGACGCCAAGGCCGCGATCCCGCAGCCGCTGCGTGCCGAGCTGCTGGAAGCCTACCTCGACGCGCTGGGTACGTTGGCTCCGGTGGACCGGGCGCGGTTCCGTGAGCACTACGTCGGCTTCGTCCTGGTGCGCCTGATGCAGGCGATGGGGGCCTACGGATACCGCGGCTTCTTCGAGCGCAAGCGCCGGTTCCTGGAGAGCGTGCCTCACGCGGCCCGCAACCTCGACGATCTGCTGGCCGCCGGACTGCCGCTGGCCCTGCCCGAACTGGAGCAGGTGTTTCGCCGCATCGTAGAGCGCTGGGCCGCTCCCGCGAGCGCTTCCGCGCCCCACGCCGGCCTCGGCGTGCTGATCCGCAGCTTCTCCTATCGCGACGGCTACCCGTCCGACACCGACGGCCACGGCGGGGGGTTCGTGTTCGACTGCCGCTCGCTGCCGAACCCGCAGCACGTGCCCGCGCTCCGGGACTTCACCGGGGAGGACGAGCCGGTGGCCGACTTGCTGGAGCGCTCCCGGGAAGTGCAGGAGTTCTGGAGCAGCGTCAGCGACCTGGTGGACGCGCACGTGGAGCGGTTCCTGGAACGGCGGTTCACGAGCATGACGGTCGCGTTCGGCTGCACCGGCGGCCGGCACCGCTCGGTGTTCATGGCCGCGAAGCTGGCCGCCTACCTGCGGAGTCGCTACCCGCAGGTCGCCGTGCGCGTGATCCACGGGAAGCTGTGATGGAGGCGATGATCCTGGCCGCCGGCCTGGGGACGCGGCTGGGGCCGCTCACCGACGCGGTTCCCAAGGCGCTCGTCGCGGTGCGCGGCCGGCCGCTGCTGGCGCACGTCATGGACCGTCTGGTCGCGGCCGGGGCCAGCCGGCTGATCGTCAACACCAGCCGCCACGGCGATCAGATCGCCAGGTACCTGCGGGAGCACGCGCCGCCCGGTGTGGAGATCCTCGTCTCGCACGAGCCTGATGGCCCGTACGACACCGGCGGCGGTTTCCTGGCGGCGGCCCGTATGTTCCGCCGTGAAGACCCGATACTGCTCCACGCGGTGGATGTCCTGTCGCGCATCCCGCTCGAGGCGCTGCTGGCCGAGCACCAGGTGGCGCGGGAGCGCCTGGGGGGGGGCAGCCGGGTTGTCGCCACGCTGGCGGTGCAGACCCGGCCGGCCTCGCGCCGGCTTCTGTTCGACGACCAGGGCCTGATGGGTTGGGAGCATCGCGGGGCGGGCGGCTTGCGCCGCGTCCGCGAGAGCGTGGGGGCCGTGCGCGACTTCGCGTTCGCCGGGATCCACGTGGTCGAGCCGGGGATCCTCGACCTCGCCGAGCGCACCGGAGTCTTCCCGATCCGCGAGTTGTACCTGGATCTGGCGGCGCGGGGCTACCGGATCGAGCCGGCGGACGTCTCGGCCCACGCGTGGCAGGACGTGGGGACTCCCGAGCGCCTGCGCGAGGCCGAAGCCCGGAGCTGGTGAACCATGAGTGCGACCATCGTCGTAGCAGGAGCCACCGGCAATCTCGGCGGACGCATCGCGAGAGCGTTGGTCGCACGGGGAGCCAGCGTACGAGCGATCGTTCGTCACGGCACCGCGCCAGACAAGCTCGAGCGGCTGCAGAAACTCGGCGTATCCATTGCCGGTGTCGACCTGAGCAGCCCCGCCCAGGTGACCGCGGCATGCTCAGGTGTGTCCTGCGTGGTGTCCGCGCTGCAGGGACTGCGGGACGTGATCGTGGATGGGCAGGCAACTCTGCTGGACGGCGCCATCAAGGCTGGAGTGCCGCGGTTCATACCGTCCGACTACTCGATCGATTTCACCAAGCTCACTCCGGGGGAGAATCGGAATCTCGATCTGCGCCGAGACTTCCACAGGTTGCTCGATGGGAGTGGAGTGTCGGCGACCACGATCTTCTGCGGCGCGTTCGCCGAACTGCTCACCGGCCAAATGCCGCTCATTCTCTTCAAGCGGAGGCGAGTCCTCTATTGGGGCGACGCCGACCAGCGCCTGGACTTCACGACCGTGGCCGACACGGCCGTCTTCACGGCGAGCGCGGCCCTCGATGCGTCCACTCCCCGCTTCCTGCGAATTGCCGGCGATCAGCTCAGCGCTCGGGAACTGACGGCGGTGGTAAGTGAGGTGACAGGAAACCAGTTTCGCCTGTTCCGCGCCGGGGGGCTGGGAATGCTCGGCGCGCTTATCGGGGTCGGGCGCACGGTGGCTCCCGCGCGGCGGGAGGTCTTCCCGGCATGGCAGGGCATGCAGTACATGCGCAACATGTTCGACGGCCGCGCCAAGCTGGCGCCGTTGGACAACGATCGCTATCCCGGCATTCGCTGGACGACCGTGCTGGATGTGCTGTCAGCGCGTCAAGTAACTGCCACGTAGCGTGTCGAGTCGCGCCGTCCGGATTCCCGACCGCCCTAACCATGGCACCGCCGTGCGCCCTCGTGCCGAGCAGCGAGCTCCGGGAGTCCTTCTTGTGAGCGGCTAATCCTGCCGCGTCTGAAGGGCCCTGTGATACGCCGGATGGATCACGAAACTAGCACGACTGCGATCGATCTGGCTCAACAGCTTGTCAACGTTGTATCGGACCTGATAAGAGTAGACGGGCTCGTCCTGCCCATGCTCCTGGACTCCGAGGAAGCCGAACCAAATGAGGAGGTCCACGAGAGCTTCAAATGACTGGTCGCTCTTGCTCTCGGACAGTAGGCGCCGAACCTCCTCCCTAGTAAGGCGGCCAGGCGAGCGGCGAAAGGTGTAGAGGACGTCAAGCATCTCCGGATTGACGTCTCTGAGCTCGAACGCGGTGCTCAGAAGCATGTCCTCTGAGTAACCGTCCTCAGCCTTGTCGATGTCTGCTTCCAGAACACGCTCGTGGCCGCGGTTAATTGCCACGCCAATCGCTCCTCGGAGGAAGCTCAGCAGGTCACGTGGCCGCATCAGCGTTCGCGCGACGATGTACCGGAACGCGTCCTGAGTACCTACGAAGCGATCGCAGATGCGAGCCCAAGACTCGTCGAACGCATTGTTCACTCCTGTGCTCGCGTTCACCCGCTGGCGGATCAACTCCTTAAACACTTCTTCGTCGTCCCAATCGAGGCTCACTGCGGTGTCTTTCCCGCGGTCCGGAGTCTCCGCGACGAGGTGCTCGTGAATGTCGTTGCGAAGGAACACGAGCGAATGGAAACCAACCCCCCGCTCCTCGAACTGCCGCTGGAGTTTACGAGTAGCCTCCATAAGCGTCCTCAGGATGAGAATATCAGACGCCCGTGTGCCTCGGGTCGGCCAGCCTTTGTCGAGATTGTCAATCAGCACCCAGACGTCGTCCTTCTCCTGCAGGTAGGGCGCAAGCGCGTCGTCGAGGAGGCGTATGTCGCCTCGGAAGAGAACTTGAGTGAGTTCCCCTCCGGTGGGTGCCCTGTCGGTAGCATGCTGCCCGAACCTCTCACTGAGGCGATCGACCTGCCGCAGCAGCCGCTCGGAGAAGTCCCCGACGTCCGCAGGCACCTGTTCCCTGTAAGTTGCTATCAGCTTTTCGAATCGCTCCCAACGCCGTGGATCACGCTGAGCCCACGAGTAATCGTAGTCGCGGATCTTCTGCGCGATCTCGCACAGCAGTATGTAGTTCCAGAAGGCTGTGAGCGTATGCTCCTGAAGCCCAGGGGACAGCTTCGACAGGACCACCTCCCGGAGCTTGGTGAACTGGTGGCCCTCCGGCTTGAGGTCTAGCACCAGGTGGCCATGACCTCTCGGGATCGAGTCCCGGATTCCGTAGAAGAGGGCGGTCTTCCCGGCGCCCTTTCTGCCAGTGACAAGGCGCGCGGTGCCCCTCTTGGCTTCGTTGTATTGCGCCGTGCGCACGAAGTACGAGCGGAGGCCCATGATCTCGTTCTCTGCCGCTAGGTCTCCCAGGTCAAGACGTTCAAGGAACCGCTCTGGGGCGTGTGGGACGGCCAGCGAACTTTCCTGCAGGAGATTGATCACCTCTCTCAGAAACGGGTCCACCAGGTGAGGCACATCGTTAGGAGACCTGTACGATGCTACCAGGTCGCGATAGTCAATTGGCTGCTGGACCACATCCTCTTGGAGGAGCAGGACCGCCTTACCGGTGGCCATCGCCATGCCTGCAAACAGCGCGCAACGCGCGTTGTGAACAGCAGCTCCTTGCCGCGCCGGGCTCAGCAAGTGAACGATGACGGCCAGCGAGGAGTTCACGCTTCTCTGTACTTCGTGGAGAGACAGACGCGGCGTTTCGATTACGTCATAGGTCCGGAGGTGCACCGCCGACTTCTTCAGGGTCGACATCAGTCTGACGTCGCCCTCGGTCGCGATACTGGCCTTCACAACGAATAGCGGCCGCTCTCGATTGAGCTCAGCGCGCACCTTCGGTAGCGGTTCTCCAGGCCAGCGCTGAAGGATGCCACCTGCAAGTATGTCGGCGTTCTGGAAGTCGACGTATCCCATCGTGTCGAGAAGCCCCAGTTCCTGAAACTCCTCCCGACTAGTCAGGATCGTCGTGTCGCGAATGGGTATAACTGGCAGCCCGAGGCCGAGCGCAAATCCGATCTCGAACAGCAGGTTGAAATTGAGCGTCGTGACGTCGGCAATAGCGCACCGAGATGCGCGCATGCTCTTGCAGATCGCGCAGAAGATGACCTGTCCGGCCGTGTCGAATTCTCGCCAACTTCGCCAAGGCCCGTCCGGCGACCGGTCGCGCAGAATGCGAATAGCCTCTTCGATCGTTGCCGCGATCTGGGTCTGTCTGCTGGGGTAGAGGAAGATCGCGGCCGATTCCGGGACGCCCTCGAACGACTGGTCGCAGGGTCCCGCCGCGTATTCGCAGTAGTCTGGTGGAACTAGGATTGTCTGTTCAGCCACGAATCAGAGGCTCCTGGCAGCCCGTTTGAATAGCAACGAACGCGAAACCGTCCCAAGGCAGTTCGGGTCAGTTGCTAGTTGTACTGTACCCTTCAGCCGTGAGGGGGGCGTTAGGTGCAGGCCCCGTTGCCGCCAACTCCTTGTCAGATCTTGATAAAGCACCACTCCTTCGTCATTGGCGTCTGGTTCATCTGACGGGCACGGTCGGTGCCTACCAACAGGATGTTCCCGTGGTTGTAGCCGTAGCCGCCCGGCACGTTGTAGAGGCCCGGCTCGTTCGACAGCATCATGTTCTCCACCAGCACCGTCGGGTCGCCGAGGCTCAGATACGGCGGCTGATGGCCCTCCATCCCCTCGCCGTGCGCGGGCCGGTGGAAGACGTACTGCTCCACGCCCCGCCGCCGCGCGATTTCCAGCACCTTCGCCCCCGCCACCCGGCACTCCACCCCCGCCCGTGACTCGGCCTGCTGCGCCAGCGTCATCTCGGTGTGGACGTCCCACAGCCGCTCCTGCTCCGCCGTGACCGGCTGGATGTGGCAGGCGCGATACCCCTCGCCGCCGTACCCACCGATCCGCACCATCGTGCCGCTGAACTGGATCGCCTGCCCGCGCGCTATTCTTTCGTAGAAGAACTGGTTGGGATGTGGATACGCGGTCGCGATCCCCGTCCGCACGCTGCACTCGATCTCGACGCCGGCCGCGCTGTGCGCCCGCCCGTCGTGCGCGACGTCGCGCATCACCAGGTCCGTCCCGAACTTCACTGCCGCATGGCCCACGTCGAAGTCGGTCGCCTGCGTCCCGTGCTCCAGCACGTAGTTGCGGCAGAACTCCAGCATCTTGTCGTGATAGCCGAGCGCCCGCTGGGTCAGCTCGATCTCCTCGGGCGTCTTCACCATCCGCATCCCCATCACCAGCTCCGGCCTCGGCGAGAACTTCGCCTGCGGCACCGCGGCCTGGAGCACCTGGAGCTGCGACGCCGGCGGATCCCAGTCGAGCCCGATGTTCTTGTTGCCGAAGCCCCGCCGGTCCAGCCCCTTCAGCATCCACGCCCAGAGGTTCACCGTCCCCGAGGGGTTCAGGACGGAACCCGTGCGCGGATCGGCGTTCGTCTCCGCCTGCGGATAGTCGAAGTAGAGCTCGGCGTCCTTCACCCACCAGGCGGCCACCAGCTCGCGGTCGAGCCCCGGCACGAAGAGCGTCGGCTCCCCCTCGCGCGGGATCCAGAGCCCGTACGGCCGCTCGGTCGTGGTGTGGAAGTAGCCGGCGACGTAGATGATGTCCCACCGGTCCTTGAGCAGGATCCCGTCCAGCCCCAGCTCGCCGAGCTTCGTCTGGAGCCGCTGCACGCAGCCGCGGTACCAGGCGATCGGCAGGCGGTCGGGCGTATCCAGGAGCCCGGTCGCGGGATCCGTGGCGGGCCTCACCCACCAGTGCGGCACGGCGCCGATCGCGTCGCGCGTAACGGTCATCCCTGCGGCGACGGTTGCAAGGGCGAGGAAATCGCGGCGAGTGGTCACGGAAACCTCGACGTGGAGGAGGGAGGCGCTGAACGCGGCAAAAGTACGGGCCGCTCTGGTACACGGCCAGAGCGGCCCTCAACCGGCGCCGGACCGTGCCCGAGGCGGCCGTTAGCTCACGCGGCCACCCGGGATGTCGCTGCCCCAGCCGAGGCTAGCGGCTGCACCAGCCCTTGCACGGCAGCTCGAACCGATACTGGTGCCAGGGCGAGGTCACGGTGATCGTGGAGTCCGACGTCGTGGTGAACAACAGGGCGGGGGTCTCGTAGTCCGTGAGCGCCAGTGTGTCCACATCCTGGCTGAACGTCCCCGTGGAGACGACCTGGTTGGTCGTGCGCGCGGTGCCGTCGGGGTAGCTGTGTTTCTGCGTGAGCGTCAGCACGTATACGCCGAGGCCGCACGGGAACAGCATGTGAACGGATCCGTCCGGGTATACCAGGAGCCCCGTGTAGCTCACGACGGTCGCCCCGTTCGGTACCCCGCGCACGCAAGCGGCCGGGACCATCCAACCCGCAGGGACGAACACGCTGTCCGTGTAGTTCAGCGAGCGGTAGAACGTCAGCGCTCCCCCGAGCGTCGTGACCCGCACCACCGCGGAATCCACGGTGCAGCGCGGCGGCGCGGCGCTGTCCACCAGCGAGAGATAGGCGGAGTCGAGCATCGCGCCGTGCGTCGGGACGACTTCCGTCGGCCGGGCGTGCTCGCAGGCCAGCAGAGCTGCGAGTAGGGGAACGGCAGCGGCAGCCGGGCTGATGGTCATCGCCCCTCCGTATCTGGAGGTGGGCCCCGACAGTGCGTTCCGGTCCGGTGCTCCTGCACTGTCAGACCCCGGCCGCTTCGCCGCGGTCACATCACTGCGGTCTACGGCACGACGAGCACCGCGACGCCGTTCCCGAATTCGTCTGCGTCGACCGCGGCGCCCTGCGGCACGCCCCACGGCCCGCCGTCCAGCCGGACGTTGAAGTGTTGGACGCCGGCGGGCAGCGGCATGGCGTAGCGGTAGCGGCCCTGACCTGCGGCGACCAGCGCCACGGACTTCCAGTCGGTGAAGTCGCCGGTCACCTCCACCTCGTGCACGCCGGCGACGTAGACGACGAGCATCGCCTGCCCGCCGTCCTGCTCGAGGAGAACCCGTGCGCTCTCGAGCCACGTCGAGGTTGGGGCCGGCGTCGGCGACGGAGTGCGGGGGATCCGCGGCACTTCGCGTCGGCCCGCAAGCGCCGGAGTGTCGAGGCGCAGGCCCGCCGTCGCATACCGCCCACCGATCGTGCCGCGAATCGGATCGCTCAGGTAGCTGCCGGCCGTGACGATCAACTCCGCCCGACCGCTCAGCCGCAGGGTCGCGGAGAGATCGCCGAAGGCGCCGGACGCGACGGCGCTGCTCGCGCGGGTTCCCGCCTCGGCTTCCAGGGCGACGGGCCCCGTCTGCCAGCGGGCCCGGCCCTGGAGATCACTGTAGTCCTGGTGCATCACGGCTACGTGGGTCCACGTGATCTCGAGCGCGCCGGCCGGACCGCGCGCCCACAGTCCGGCCGAAACGCCGGACGCGCCGCCGTCCGCGCCCGGGCTCGCCACGACGCCCCCCAGGCCGCCCGCGAACAGGCCAATCCTGCCGCCGACCAGGTGCAGTCTCGCGTGGGCCAGCGCGTGAGCGAACTGCGTGGTCCCGGCGTAGCCGTAGTATGCGCTCCCTCCGGCATCGACCGCGCCCTCGACGCGCAGGGGTCCGAGCGGCGCCGAGAACGCGTCGGCCGACAACTGCCCGTCGAGACTGCTGTGGCCGGTCTCGAAGACGAGGAAGGTTCCGCGCGCGGAGAGCGTCGTGTTCAGTGAACGCCGGACGATCGAGGGACTGAGGAGCGCGGCCCCCGACCCGAGGTAGCCGTCGTACTTGACGTAGGCGAGCGCGGCGTCGAGGTGCGTGTCCGTCTGTGCGGCACAGGGCGCCCCGGCTGCGCCGCCGGCGGCCGCGGCGATCAGCAGGCAGCGGATGGCGCGACGCCGCACGCGCGGCGCCGCCCTACGGCTTCCGCGGAGTGGGCGGTGTCGGGGTCGTCCCCGTGCTCGGATTGTTGAGGACCGGCACGCCGACCGCCGCGAGATCACCCACGCGCACCGCGGCCGCCGCGCCTCCCGCCGCGCCGAGGGCGACGTCGCGCTCGACGTCCCGGCGGAACGCGACGAGGTCGGCGTCGCGCACACCCGATCTCACCAGCGCGAGGACCGACCCGGCCGCCGTGTCCGCGGGCACGCCGCGCGCGACGAGATCGGCCATGACCGCCAGGGGTACGACCAGCGGCTCCGCAGGGGACTCGCGCCGCAGCCGCGCGAGGAACGCGGGGGTGGCGCCCGCGCGGAGCGCCGCGGCCCCGGCCACCAGCTCCGGCTCCGTCGCGGAAGCGCCCAAGGCCGTGCGCGCCTCGAGGAGCCTGGACGCCAGCGTGCGCACCGCGGCCACGATCCGCGCGCCGTCGGCGCCCTTGCTCGCGCCCTCCAACGCCTTGTTGACGAGCGGATCGGTGGGCAGCCCCAAGCCCCGCGCGGAGTCCACGACCGCGGCGACCTGGGCGCGTGTGGCCTCCGGCAGGCGCCCGGAGAGGCGCTCCACTTGAGCGTGCGCGGCGACCGGGACGGCGAGCACGAGCGCGATCGGCAGGATGCGTCTGATCACAGCGAACCTCCCGCGGCCGCCCGGCCGCTCACCGTTACCACCGACGTCGGCTGGCCGAAGTCGTCGTCCACCGCCGGCGGCGCCGTGGGATCGGCGACGAAGCGGCGGCCGTCCACCACGAACGCGTAGCGGTAGCGCCCGGCCGCCAGCGGTACGTCCAGCGTCCAGAGACCAGCGCTCGCGCGCCGCATCGGCAGCTTCGCGCCATCCCAGCCGTCGAAGTCCCCGGCCAACGCCACCGACCTGGCACGTGGCGCGACGAGGACAAAGGTCACTGCCGTGGGAGCGGCCGCCGCGGCGGGTTGGAGCGCCGCAACACGGGCGGCGCTCGCGCGCCCTCTGCCCGATGTCGCCACGACGCCCGCGATCACCAGGGCCGCGATGCCTGCCGCCATCGCCAGTCCGCCCAAGGGCGTCACCACGAAGCTGCGGGGCTCGGTGAGCCACGTCCACGCCCGCGCCCGCAGCGGCGGCGGGGCCGAGTGCACCGCAGCCATCACCCGCTCGTCGAAGCCAGGCCGCACCGCCACCGGCCGGCGCAGCTCCTCGGCGACGCTGGCGATCAGGAGATCATCAGCCGGTCCGTGCATCGCCCGCCTCCCTCAGCAGCCCGCGCAGCCGCTCGCACGCCCGCATCACCCGCATCTTGAGCGCCGAGGTTCCGGCGCCCGTGAGTCGCTCCATCTCGTCGTACTCCAATCCCTCGACGTGCTTTAGGAGGAACGCCTCCCGCTGCAGCGGGTCGAGCTGCGCCAGCGCCCGCGCGATCTCCTCGCGCCATTCGGGGTCGACGCCCGCCGGCGCGACCGCCCGCTCCAGCGCGGTCTCGTCCCGCACGAACAGCCCTGCGGCGCGGCGCCGCGCGGCCAGGCGCGTCCGGCACCGGTTCACGAGGATCCTAAGAAACCAGGCGCCGAACCGGGCCGGCTCGCGACACCTCGCGAGGCCGCGGTACGCCCGCACGAACGCGTCCTGCACGGCCTCCTCGGCGTCGGCCGCGTCGCCGAGCATCGCCGCGGCGAACCGCAGCCCGCGGTCCCGGTGCCGCGCCACCAGGCCGGCGAAGGCCTCGACGTCGCCCTCCAGCACGCGCCGCACCAGGGCCTCGTCGGGCGGGCCGTCGCTCATTCAGACCCCCGACTCGCGATTTCGGTCACCGGCCATCCCCATCGCGGCGGTGACGCCGCCGCGCCGCCGCGGGTCTGCACCTGAGCAGGGGATCTCGTGTCCGCCGTCCGGGAGGAATCATGCGCCTTTCCGTCCGTCCGATCGCGCTCCTTGCCACCGTGCTCCTGCCCATCGCCTGCCGCGATGGCGGCATCACGGGCCCCTACACGACAAGGCTCTCGCGGGAGCTGACCGCGTCCGAGCAACACCTCATCGCGGCCGACAACGCCCTCGCGTTCAAGCTGTACGGTGCGCTGGCCGCGCGCGAGTCCCCCGACTCCAACATCTTCATCTCGCCCCTCAGCGTCGGGATGGCGCTCGGCATGACGGTGAACGGCGCCGCCGGCGCGACCCGGGACTCGATGCTCGCCGCGCTCCAGCTCGCCGGCGCGCCGATGGCCGATGTCAACGCCAGCTACCGGAGCGTCATCGATCTGCTGCGCGGTCTCGACCCCGGCGTGGACTTCACCCTCGCCAACTCGATCTGGTATCGCAGCACGTTCCAGACGCCCGGCCAGGCCTTCCTGAACGACACCCGCACGTACTTCGACGCGCAGGTCCAGGGGCTCGATTTCAGCGCGCCAACGGCGGCGCAGACGATCAACGACTGGGTGAACGGGCAGACGCGCGGGAAGATCCCTGACATTGTGGATGCTCCGATTGATCCCGCCGTCGTCATGTTCCTGATCAACGCCATCTACTTCAAGGGGAGCTGGACACAGAAGTTCGACGCCAGCCTCACGAAGGCGAGCCCATTCACCCTGCGGTCCGGCGCGGCCGTCACCGCGTCGATGATGACGCACGCTGAGCCCGCGCCGCTGCGGCTATACATGGACCGGGAGGTCACGGTCGTGGACCTCCCGTACGGGGGCGGGGCGTACGCGATGACGATCGTCCTCCCGCGCGCTCCCGCGACGATTGACTCCCTGTCCGCGAACCTGACCGAGGATCGCTGGGACGCGTGGATCGCCGGGCTCGACAGCACCCGCGCGATCGTCACGATGCCGAAGTTCAAGTTGACGTTCGAGCGGGGCCTTGAGCCGCCGCTCACGGACCTGGGAATGGGAATCACCTTCTGCCCCAGCCCGGTGTCCGACTTCTCGGGGATGTATCCCGGTGCCGCACCCGGTGACTTCTGCATCTCCAGCGTCAGGCACAAGACCTACGTGGACGTCTACGAGGAGGGCACGGAGGCGGCCGCGGTGACGTCCGTCGGGATCGATCTCTCGTCGGCCGGCCCGATGCCTATCGTCGTGGACCATCCGTTCATCGTGGCGATCCGCGAGCGGCTCACGGGGACGATCCTGTTCCTGGGCCGCGTGATGAACCCGGTCGGGAGCTGACGCGATGAAAAGCTCCAGGCTCGTCGCCCTCGCGGCGGCCGCCCTGCTCGGCGCGTGCTACGAGTTCACGGGGCCGGAGTCGGAGCCGGCACCGAACCACTTAACCGGCACGTTCGCCTGGGTGCGTGCTGGCGCCCCTGGACCCGTGCCCTCTGACACGGTCAGCATCAACGCTGCTCGGGGAGTGATCACTGGCATCGGTCACGCTTATTGGTGGACCCCAGCCGGCACCACCGTGATGTCGTTCTCAGTCTCCGGCACGTACTCGGACACCACTCAGTCGTTCGAGATGACACTCGTCTATCCGGACGGCTCTGCCGCCACCTACGTCGGAAAGGCATGGGGGTGGGATTCGCTGTCCGGCACCTGGACCGACGAGACCTACACGGTGCCGGTGCCCTATCACCTGGTGATCGAGCGCACGCCCGTGCCGCCGTGCGCCAGCCCGGCGAAGGCGCTGGAGGGTAGCCATTCGGCCTTGGTCCAGTTTCATGACGGCGTTGACGCCGTCAGCGAATCGGAGCTGCTCGCCGACCGCTATGGCTTCGTCGTCAGCTTTGTGTACCAGCCACCCGGGTTCAACGGCTTCAGCGCTCTCATGTCTGCGGGCGTTGCGGGCATGTTGCGCTGCGAGGCGAGCGTCGCCTCGATTGAGCACGCGTCTTCCTCCGTGATCCGGTAGAGGGGACGGGCCAGGCGCGGCAGGGGGAGGCTGATGTGAAGCGGACGGGGGTTGTGCCAAGCACACGGGCGCTCTTGGCGCTGGTCGCCGCGGCGGCCCTGTCCGTCGCGTGCTACGAGTTCACGGGGCCGGCGCCGGCGCCGAACCTGCTCCTGACCGGCTCGTTCTACCTGGACCTCACCAACGTCCCGGGCGGCGGCGCCGCCGATACGATGACCCTGAGCGCGGCCTACGGCCATGTCACCGGCTCCGGGGTGGAGTACATCCTGGGGCGCTTCTACAGCGCCTTCTCGGTCACCGGCCAGTACTCGGATACGACGCAGTCGTTCGTGCTCGAGATCCGGTACACGAAGGGAGCGTGGCCAACCGACTACACAGGAAGCGTGTACGGAGCAGACTCGTTGTCGGGACGCGTCCCCACTTACACGTCGCCGGGATACAATGATTGGGTCTTCTACCGGTTGCCCGTGCCCCCATGTGCGGACTCGGCGCCCAGGTACGGGGCGGCGGCGCCCGCCCCCGGAGCGCTGGTCCAGTTCCACGACGGCGTGGACGCCACGGCCGAGGCCGCCCTCCTCGGCGACCGCTATGGCTTCGTCGTAACCAGGGTGTACCAGACCTCGTTCAACGGGTTCTTCGCCGACCTCTCGCAGGCGACGATGACCGTGCTGCGCTGCGAGCCGAGCGTCAAGTCCATTCAGTACGAGTATCTCTCCGCGACCCGGTAGCGGGCGCGGGCCCGGCGTGGCAGCGGGGAGGATGGCGTGAAGCGGACGGGCGTTGTGCCAAGCACCTGGGCGCTCCCGGCGTTGGTCGCCGCGGCGGTCCTGTCCGTCGCGTGCTACGAGTACACGGGACCGGCGCCGGCGCCGGACCTGTTCCTCACTGGCTCCTGGGAGTTCTCGAATGTCGGGACCCCCGCCGGTGGGGGCTTGGACATCAGCCTGAACGCGGCGGGCGGATGGATCACCGGCACCGGCCAGGAGTATGTGTTCTGTTGCCTCTTCGACTCGTTCACGATCACGGGGGTGTACTCGGACCCGTCCGGGTCGTTCCGGCTCGCGATCCACTACTCAAAGGGGAAGAACGTCACCTACCTCGGTACGGCGTGGGGAGCGGACTCGCTGGTGGGCGTGTGGACCGACAGCTCCTATGGGCTCAGTCCGTCCTGGCATCAGGTCTTCTACCGGCAGCCCGTGCCGCCGTGCGCGGACTCTGCGCCGCTGATCGGCTCATACACCCCCGCGGTCCCCGGCTTCCTGGTCCGTCTCCGCGACAGCGTGGATGCCACGTTCGAGGCCGCTCTCCTCGCCGACCGCTACGGCTTCGTGGTAGGCGCTGTCTTCCAGACCCCGGTAGCGGCGTTCGCCGCCGACCTCCCGCCGGCCACCGTGGCCGTGCTGCGGTGCGAGCCAGCGGTAGTCTCGATCGACGGAACGCGGTTGTCACCGTCCACTAGCGGCCGCTGAGCGAGCTGTTTGAGCTGCGCCGCTCGCCGACCTTGCCGGGACGGTAGGGCTGACCCAGACTATCCGGCATGGCGCTCCCCGAACTCAGAACCGTCACCCTCCCGATCCAGCCCGGCGCGCGCCCGCGCGACGACGAGCTGGACCTGTTCGGGCTGACGCACCCCGGCAAGGTGCGCCACGAGAACCAGGATCACTTCCTCCTCGCGACGCTCCACCGGCAGATGGTGGTGCACGGCACCAGCCTCCCGGACGCGGACTGGCTCCAGAGGCCGAGCGAGCGGCTCGCCACCGTGATGCTCGTGGCCGACGGCGTCGGCGGCGGCGTCGCAGGTGGGGACGCGAGCCGGCTCGCGACCGAGACGACGGCGCGGTACGTCCGCGGGGCGATGCAGTGCTTCCACACCGCCGGCACGACGAACGAGGAGGAGTTCCACGCCGCCCTGCGCGCGGCGGCGCTCGAGGCGCACGGCGCGGTCCGCGCCGAGGCCGAGGGCAGGGGTGAGGCCCCCGGCCAGCCGGGCGCGCGCGGCTTCGCCACCACGCTCACCTTGGGGCTGGCGGTCTGGCCCTGGCTGTACGTCGTGCAGGTGGGGGACAGCCGCTGCTACCTCTTCGACCGCGGCATCCTGCGCCAGATCACTCGCGACCAGACGGTGGCGCAGGAGCTGGTGGAGAAGGGCGTGATGCCGGCCGAGCGGGCCTCCCTGTCGCCGCTCTCCCACGTGCTCAGCAGCTCGATCGGCGGCCACTCGGCGATGCCCGAGGTCTCGCGCATCGACATCCAGCGCCGCGGGTGCGTGGTCCTGCTCTGCAGCGACGGGCTGACCAAGCACGTGGAGGACGCGGAGATCGCGGCGCGCGCGAAGACGATGGAGTCCTCCGAGCGGCTCTGCCGCGACCTGCTCGACCTTGCGCTGGAGCGCGGCGGCACGGACAACATCACGGTGCTGGCCGCGAGAGCCAGGGTGCCGGCCGGGTGACCGTGTCCCAGGACGCCGTCGTCGCCCGGGTGCAGGCGGCGCTCGGCCCCGGCTACCAGGTGGAGCACTCCATCGGGCAGGGCGGCTTCGCCGCGGTCTACCTGGTGCGCGACCTCACGCTGAAGCGGCCGCTCGCCGTGAAGGTGCTCTCGCCCGACTTGCTGGCGTCGGCGACGGCACGGGAGCGGTTCCGGCGCGAAGCCGAGACGGTCGCGCAGCTCTCCCACCCGCACATCGTGCCGCTCCACTTCATCGGCGACGCTCAGGACGTGGTCTACCTCGTCATGGCGTTCGTGGACGGCGAGAGCCTGGCCGACCGCATCCAGCGCGAGGGGCGCCTCGACCCCGAGGAGGCCGCGCGCATCATGCGCGAGGTGGCCAGCGCGCTCGATCTCGCGCACCGCCGGGGCGTCATTCACCGCGACATCAAGCCGCAGAACGTGCTGCTGGAGCGGGAGACGGGCCGGTCGCTGGTGACGGATTTCGGCATCGCGCGCACCGCGGAGAACGCGTCCATCACGGCCACGGGGATGGTGGTGGGGACGCCGACCTACATGAGCCCGGAGCAGGTGACGGGCGGTGCGGTGGACCATCGCGCCGACCTTTACGCGCTGGGGTGCGTGGGCTACGAGATGCTCGTCGGCCGGCCGCCGTTCAGCGGGACGACGCCCACCGAGATCCTGATGAAGCGGGTCGCGCAGCCGGCCGAGCCGGTCGAGCGCGCCCGGCCCGACACTCCGCCCGCTCTCTCCGCGGTCATCAACCGCTGCCTGGAGCAGGATCCGGAGAAGCGGTACGCGAGCGGTGCCGACATCGTGCGCGCGCTGGGCGGGGTGACGACACCGTCCGGCGGACAGCCGACGGCGGAGGGGCCGCGCGCGCGCGGCCGGCGGCACCGGTTGCCGCTGGCCCTGGCCTTGGGCGCCGTCGTCGTCCTCATCGGCGCGGTGGTCGCGCTCCTCCTCCGGCAGGGCGCGGCGCGCCGACCGACGGCACCCGCCACTCCCGAGGGCATGGTCCTGGTACCGGCCGGCACGTACACGATCGGCCGCAACGACGGCCCGCAGTTGTCGCGGCCCGCGCACCCGGCGGCCGTGGGCGCCTTCTACATGGATCGGACCGAGGTCACGATCGCTCAGTTCCGCCGCATCGCATCGGCGACCTCGCTGGGAGCTGCCTGGAGTGCACCGGCGGCCACCGTGGATTCCCTCCTCCCCGTGACCGGGGTGACCTGGCCGATCGCGATGGCGTACTGCGGGATCGCCCGTCCCCCGCGCGGACGGCTGCCGACGGAGGAGGAGTGGGAGGCCGCGGCACGAGGGCCGAACGGCTTCCGCTATCCGTGGGGCGAGACCTGGCAGGGGGGCCTCGCCAACACGTACGGCGCGCGCCGCAAGGGACCGCTGCCGGTGGGGAGCCTCAGGGGAGGCAACACCGCGCTCGGTATCTCCGACCTGATCGGCAACGTGTGGGAGTGGACGGCGTCGCCCGCAGTGACGTATCCGGGCGGCGCCTCGCCGGTGCGCAGCAAGGAGGCGTACGTCATCCGCGGCGGCGCGTTCAACACGCCCGACTCCATCGCCGACGCCACGTACCGCGGCTATCTTCCAGCCATGAGCGCCGAGCTCGCCTTCACCGGCTTCCGCTGCGCGCTGCCCGTCAAGTGAGCGGCTCCCGGATGAAGATCGCCTTCATCGGCTCGCACGGCGTCGGGAAGACGACGCTCTGCTTCGATCTCGCCTCCCGCCTCAAGCGCCTCGACCTCGGCGTGGACATCGTGAAGGAGGTCGCGCGCGCCTGCCCGCTGCCGATCAACGAGGCCACGACGCTCGAGGCCCAGGCGTGGATCCTCCACACGCAGATCGCGCAGGAAATCGCCGCCGCCAACCAGTACGAGGCGGTGATCTGCGACCGCTCGGTGCTCGACAACTACGCGTACCTGGTCCAGCGGACGGGCCGGAAGCCGCAGTACGACGAGCTGGTGAAGAGCTGGGTGGGGACGTACACGGGGCTCTTCAAGGTCCCGGTCCTCCAGCCGCCGACGTTCGACGGAACCCGGGCCGTGAGCCCGACCTTCCAGCAGGAGATCGACGGGCAAATAGACCGGCTCATCGAGGCGTTCGACGTGCCGGTGTACCGCCTCGACCGCACCAACCGCCCCGGTTGGGTCGAGGAAGTGCTCGAACACTCGAAGCTGCCGCTCGAGGTGCCGCAGATCGACCTGTTCGCGTCGGGGGCCTAGAAGAGAAGGGTGTAGGGGTTAGGGTGTAGGGTGTAGGGAGTGCCGCGGCGGGCCATTTCTACACCCTACGCCCTACACCCCACACCCTGTCTTTTCAGCTCGCTGGCTGTTCCGTCCGGGCGATGATCTCGTCCTGCAGGGCCTTGCCCAGGTCGCAGAAGTAGTCGCTGTACCCCGCCACACGCACGATCAAATCGCGATGCAGCTCGGGATGGACCTGCGCGTCCCTCAGGGTCGCCGCGTCCACGACGTTGAACTGCACGTGGTGCCCGCCCAGCCGGAAGTAACCCCGCACCAGGTTGACCAGCCCCGCGAGCCCCGCGTCGTCCGCCAGCAGGGCCGGTGTGAACTTCTGGTTGAGGAGGGTGCCGCCGGTGCGAGCGTGGTCCATCTTGGCCACCGACTGCATCACCGCGGTCGGGCCCAGCCGGTCGGCGCCCTGGACGGGTGACACGCCCTCGCTCACCGGCGTCAGCGCACGCCGGCCGTCGGGGAGCGCGCCGATCACGGAGCCGAAGTAGACGTGCACGGTCGTGGGGAGCCAGTTGACGTGGTACTCGCCTCCCCGGACGTTCGGCCGGCCGTCGATCGCGGCGACGACCGTCTCGAAGACCCGGAGCATCACGTCGTCGGCGTACGGATCGTCGTTGCCGTAGCGCGGCGTGCGGTTGAGAAGGAGCTGGCGGAGCCGCTCCGCCCCGTTGAAGTCCTTCTCGAGCGCGCCGAGCAGCGTGTCCATCGCGACGTCGCGCCGGTCGAAGACGTGGTATTTGAACGCGGTCAGCGCGTCGGTGGTCGTGCCGATCCCGACCCCCTGGATGTAGGAGGTGTTGTAGCGCGCGCCGCCGCCGTGGTAGTCGCGCCCCGCCTTGATGCAGTCGTCAATCAGGAGGGAGAGGAACGGCGCGGGCATCCGCTCGGCGTAGAGCCGCTCCACTGCGTCGTTCCCCTTCGTCTTGATGTCCACGAAGAACCGCACCTGCTTCTGCCACGCCGCAAAGAGGTCGTCGAAGGACTGGAAACTCCGCGGGTCGCCGGTCTTCGGGCCGAGCTGCTTGCCGGTCCTGGGATCCACGCCGTCGTGCAGGGTCAGCTCGACGAGCTTCGGCAGGTTGAAGTAGCCGGTGAGGTTGTAGTTCTCCTTGCCGAATGCGCCCACCTCGACGCACCCCGAGGAGCCGCCGTTGCGCGCGTCTTCCAGCGCCTTCCCCTGGCGGACCAGCTCGCGGACGATGAGGTCGTGGTTGAAGATCGAGGGCTGCCCGAAGCCGGTGCGGATGATTCTGGCCGCGCGCTCGATCGCGGCATCGGGTGCCTGCGCGCAGACCTGGAGCGAGGCCGATGGCTGGAGGAGTCGCATCTCCTCGACCACGTCGAGCATCAGGAAGGTGAGGTCGTTGACGCCGTCGCCGCCATCCGCACGGGTCCCGCCCAGGTTGACCTGCGCGAAGTCGGTGTAGGTCCCGCTCTCCTCCGCCGTCACGCCGACCTTGGGCGGCGCGGGCTGGTTGTTGAACTTGATCCAGAGGCACTGGAGCAGCTCGGCGGCGCGCTCCCTTGTCAGCGTGCCGTCCGCGAGGCCCGCCCGGTAGAACGGCCAGAGGTGCTGGTCGAGCCGGCCCGGGCTGAACGCGTCCCACGTGTTCAGCTCGGTTGTCACGCCGAGGTGCACGAACCAGTAGGCCTGGATCGCCTCCCAGAAGTCCCGCGGCGCGTGGGCCGGCACACGGGTGCAGACCTCCGCGATCCTCAGCAGCTCGGCGCGGCGGGCTGCGTCCTTCTCTGCCGTCGCCAGCTCCCTGGCCCGCTCGGCGTGCCGCTCCGCGAAGCGGATCAGGGCGAGCGCCGCGATCCGCATCGCCTCCAGCTCGTCGCGCTGGGCGCGCTCCTCGTCGCCGTGCGCGCGGCGGAGCGTCTGCAGGCGCGCGTCGATGTCGTCTACCGCCTCCAGCAGGCCGCGCCGGTAGATCTTGTCGTCCAGCACGGTGTGGCCGGGCGCGCGCTGCTCCATGAACTCCGTGAAGACGCCGGCGGCGTAGGCAGCCTTCCACTCGTCGGTCATCGCGGCGAAGAGGTGGTCGCGCATCGAGCGGCCGCGCCAGGAAGGGATGATCTCCTTCTCGTAGATCGCGCGCGCCTCGGCGCTGACGGCGAAGGGGATCTTCTCGCGCGAGTTGAGGAGGTCCAGGTCCGCGAGGCTGTGGCAGCAGAGCTCGGGATAGGTGGGCGTGGCCTTGGGCGCGGGGCCCTTCTCGCCGACGATCAGCTCGCCCTCGCCGAGCCGGATCGCCTTGTGCTCGAGCAGATGCGCGAAGGCGCGGGCGCGGAGGAGGGGCGCGGGGAGCGGGCCGGTGTGGTCACGATAGAAGGCGGTCATCAGCTCCGCCCGCTCGGTCGAGACGCACGGTCGGGCGTCCAGGCTCTCCTGGCGCAAGCGTGCGACCCGCGCAGTCATCACGCGCTCGCCCTCCGCCCGACCGGGAGGCCGGCGGCCGCCAAAACCTCGGCGACGGCCGCGAGCCGCTCGCGCGCCGGGGGCAGGGTCTCGGGCAGGGGATAGGAGCGGCCCACGCGGGCGTACTTGTCCACGCCGATCCGGTGGTACGGGAGCAGGTCGAGGCCGGCCAGGGCGGGGAGGCCGGCCGCGAAGCGGCGGACGGCGTCGAGGTTGTCGTCGTCGTCGTTGATCCCGGGGACGACGGGGACGCGCAGCACGATCTGGTGCCCGCGCGCGGCCAGGGCGCGCAGGTTCTCGAGGATCCGCCGGTTCGGCACGCCGGTGAAGAGCCGGTGCCGCTCGTCGTCCATCAGCTTCACGTCGTAGAGGAAGAGGTCCACGTCGTGGCGCAGGCGGTCGAGGCTCCGCCACGAGGCGTGGCCGCAGGTGTCGAGCGCCGTGTGGATGCCGCGCGCCTTGGCCGCGCGGAGCAGCGCCGCGGAGAAGTAGGGCTGAAGCAGGGGCTCGCCGCCGGAGAGAGTGAGGCCGCCGCCGGATTCCTCGAAGAACGGCCGGTCGCGCTCGACGATCTCCATCACGTCCTCGACGCTCATCGTGCGGCCGGCGAGGGAGCGCGCATCCGCGAAGCAGACGTTCGCGCAGAGGCCAGCGCCGCGGCACCTGGAGCGGTCGGTGACGGGGCCGCTCTCCGTCCAGGTGATCGCGCCGTTCGGACAGGCCTCGACGCACGCGCCACAGCGTATGCAGCGGCTGTCGCGGAGGATGAGGTCGGGCCCCGAGGACTGGCTCTCGGGGTTGTGGCACCACAGGCACGACAGCGCGCACCCCTTCAGGAACACGGTCGTGCGGATCCCCGGCCCGTCGTGGATCGAGTAACGGCGAATGTCGAAGACGATGCCTGTGGCCAGGTAGCCTCCCGTGGGAATACCTGCAAACCCCGCGCCGCGGCCTCCGAATGGCCCCGCCATCGGCGCCCGGTTAGGTTCGGACGCTGATGGGGAACCCGCCGCCTTCCGCCTCCGCCGGCCCCGCCGCCCGCGCTCGCCCGCGCGGGCTGACGGGCACCGACGGGCTGCTGATGCTGATGACACTCGTCTGGGGCGTGAACTACATCGTCATCAAGGCGGTGTTCACGCAGCTCTCGCCGCTCGCGTTCAACGCCGTGCGGTTCCCCGTCGCGGTGGCGGCCGTCGCCGCCTTCGCGTGGGCGGTGGGGGCCCGCCGGCCGCCGAAGGCGGCGCTCCTGCGCCTGGCCCTGCTCGGCATCGTCGGCAACACCTGCTACCAGTACTGCTACATCGAGGGGATGGCGCGGACGCGGGCCGGGAACGCGGCGCTGATCATGGCGGCCGTGCCGGTGCTGACGGGCGTCGCGAGCCACATGCTCGGCCACGAGCGCCTGCGGTGGCGCGACGTGGGGGGGTTGGGTCTGTCGGCCGCGGGGCTTGCGATCCTGATCTTCGGCAGCGGCGAGGAAGTGCGGTTCGGCGGCGACTGGTCGGCCGTCGTGGGCGACCTGCTGATGCTCCTCGCCGTCGTCTTCTGGACCGTGTACACCATCGGCGCCAAGCCGCTGGTGGACGAGCTGGGCCCGACGGTGACGACCGCGTGGACGATGGGGCTTGGCTCGATCCCGCTGCTCCTGATCTGCATTCCGTCCGCGGTGGCCCAGCCGTGGCAGCGCGTCACGCCCGCGGCCTGGGCGGGGACGATCGTCATTTCGTCCCTGGGCTCGCTCGTGCTCGCCTACCTGATCTGGTACCGCGGGGTCTCGCGCCTGGGCTCGACGCGGACGGCGTTCTACTCGAACCTGACCCCCATCGTCACCCTGCTGACGGCGTGGCCGCTCCTCCGCGAAGTGCCGACCCCGTGGCAGATCGGAGGCGCGGCGGGGATCTTCGCGGCATTGGGGCTGATCCGCTCGTGAGAATTGTGCTCTTCGACGTGGACGGGACGCTGCTCTGGACGGACGGCGCGGGGCGCCGCGCGGTGCACCGGGCGCTCAAGGACGTGCTCGGCATCGAGCACCCCGCCGCCGGCTTCCGGTTCGACGGCCGCACGGATCCGGAGATCGTTCGGCTCCTGGCGGCCGCGGCCGGCCGCGAACACGATCCCACGGTTGTCGCGGACGTGCTGGCACACTACGTCGGCCTGCTCGACGACGAGCTGAGCCGCGCGGGCCACAAGACGACGGTGTATCCGGGCGTCTTCGAGTTGGTCGCGGCGCTGGAGCGGCGGAGCGACTGCGTGGTCGGGCTCCTCACCGGCAACATCGTCGAGGGCGCGCGGCTGAAGCTGCGGTCGGGAGGGCTCGACATCGCCCGCTTCCGCGTGGGCGCGTTCGGCTCCGACCACGAGGTCCGCGCCGAGCTGCCCGCGATCGCCCAGCGCCGCGCGCGGGAGACGCTGGGGTTGGAGGCGGACGGGAAGGACATCGTCATCATCGGCGACACGCCGGCCGACGTGACCTGCGGGCGCACGATCGGGGCGCGGGCGATCGGCGTCGCGACCGGCTCCTACACCGTGCCCGACCTCATCGCCGCCGGCGCCTACACGGCCTTCCCGGACCTCGGCGACACGGCGGCGGTGGTCGCCGCAGCCTTCGCGCCGTGAGCATCGGCGCGCGGGAGCTGGAGCTCAAGGCGGTCGTGGGGGATGCGGCCGCGCTCGCGGCACGGCTCGCCGGGGCGGGGACGACGTGCACGTTCCGGGGCGTGATGCGCGACCGGCGCTACGACCTGCCGGATCGCTCGCTGATGGCGCGGGACGAGGTCCTGCGCGTGCGGACGTTCGAGCCCGCCGGCCTCGGCACCGCGCGCGCCGAATTGACGTGGAAGGGACCGACCCAGCGCACCGACGGCTACAAGGAGCGCGAGGAGCTGCAGTTCGACGTCGGCGATGCGGCGGCCGCGGGCGAAGTCATCGCCAGGCTGGGCTTCGAGGTCTCCGATGCCATCGACCGCTGCGTCGCGTATCACGAGGTCGCCGGCGCGGTGGTGCGCATCGAGTGGTACCCGCGGATGGACGTGCTCGTCGAGGTGGAAGGGGCGCCGGAGAAGATCGAGCGGGCGGTCGCGGCCACGGGCCTAGCGCGAACGGACTTCACGGCGGACCGGCTGCTGGATTTCGCGGCTCGATACGAGCAGAGAACGGGTACGGCGGCCGTGTTGCGGCTCGATATGCTGGGCCCGAACGAGGCGCCCGGTTTTCCTGAGTGGGCGGCACACAAGTGAGCGGACTAGAGAGCAGTTCCCAGACGGCGAAGGGGGAAGTGGTTACAAGCCGCCAGTGTCCCGATGGCAGACCAGTCGCAAGTACTGGCAACTTGTCTGGCCTCCGTCGCCTGGCAACTGGTAACCACTTCAGTCCTTGCCGTCTGGCAACTAATCTGGATTCCGTGCCCTTCCTCCTGGCCTCTGGCGCATGAGCGTCTTGGGCGTCGGCATCGACATCGTCCCTGCATCGCGGGTGGAGCGCCTGCTCTCGCGGCACGGCGAGCGCGCCCTCAATCGGCTCTTCACGCCGGGCGAGCGCCAGCGCGCCGCCGTCTTCGTGGACGCCTCGCTGCACCTGGCCGCGCGCATCGCCGCCAAGGAGGCGGCGTACAAAGCCCTCTCCGGTGACGGCCGGGCCCACGGCGTCGGCTGGTTGGACCTCGAAGTCACTCGCCACGCCGACGGCCGCCCCGATCTGGCCTTCCACGGCCCCGCCCAGCGGCGATTCCACGAGCTCGGCGCCACCCGCTGCCACCTCTCCCTCACCCACGCCGGCGGCGTCGCCGCCGCGGTCGTCATTCTCGAGCAGTAGTACGCGTCGGCGTGAAGGAGCTGCAGGAGGGCGCGATCGTCCCCACGACGCTCATCCCCGGCGCGCCGCGCCGGCGGACGGAGGTCCTGGATACACGATAGCCTGCCGTTGCCGGCAGGCTATCATGATCCACGGCGACGCCCCCCTCAGGAACTCAGTCGCCAGAGGAAAACCCGCGACCACTTGAAGGAGCAACCCCCGTGCCCGTCCATGGTAAATGAGCCACGACATTGTCATCACTGAAGTTAGCAATCACTGCCCAGTCGAGAACTGGTCATTCCGGCGCCACTTAGCTGTCAACTAATTAGACAACTGTAAAGAAACTAGACGATTCTTGAGGCTAGGTAGCGACGCCGTAGAACGGGCGCGAGTAGCGCCGCATGAGGTAGGCGCCCGCGGCAATCAGCGCGACGCCCAGGATCTGCGCCACGGTGATGGCGCCGAGGATGCGGTCATCCTTGGCGCGGAAGATCTCGACGACGATCCGCTCGACGCTGGAGAGCACGAGGTAGACGCCGAAGAGCCAGCCCGCGGCGTGGCGGTGCTCCTTCCAGCGCCACAGCAGCCAGAAGACCACGAACGTCATCGCAATCTCGTAGAGCTGCGTGGGGTGCACCGTCAGCACCTGGGTCAGCGGCGTGCCGGCAGGGATGACGGCGTGGAACTGGCCCTGGAGGTTCCCGGCGGTCGAGGGCGGCGCCCCGCGCGGGAACGCCATCGCCCACGGCAGGCGCGAGGGCAGGCCGTAGTCGTCGTTGACCAGGAAGCACCCGACGCGGCCGAGCATGTAGCCGACGGCGAGGGAGGGCGAGACCGCGTCGAGGAGCACCGGGAACGGGAGCTTCTTGAGCCACATGTAGGCGAACACGGCGAGGACGCCGCCCGCGAGGCCGCCGTACCAGACGAGTCCGCCGCGGAAGAAGAGCGCCGAGAGGTGCCCGACGGAGATCGCGAAGTAGAGTTTCGATCCGGCCAGCCCGCCGACGACGCCGAGGACGACGGTGTCCCAGGCGATGGCGGAGTCGAATCCCCGGCGCCGGAGCTCACGCGAGTAGATCCACCCCGCGACTAGGAACCCCAGCATCATCATGATGCCGTAGCCCGTGAGCGTGAAGCCGCCGAGGTGGATGAAGAACGGGTAGACGGTCATGCGCGCACCAGGCCGGGGAAGGGGAGCCGCGCGGCGGCGTCGAGCGCACGGCTCTCCCCCGCGTCCTTCGCGTGGAAGATTCCCGCACGGGCGATCATCGCCGCGTTGTCGGTCGAGAGGCGGGGCGATGGCGCGTGGAGCGTGGCGCCGCGCTCCTGCAGCGCCGCGGCCATCGCCTCACGGAGCGCGCGGTTGCACGCGACCCCGCCTCCCAGGACGACGCGCGAGCGGCCGCACGCCTCGACCGCCCGCACGGTCTTGGTCACGAGCACCTCGATCACGGCGTCCTGGAAGCCGCGGGCCAGGTGGACCGTGTCGGCGGCGGGGTCTTTCGAAGCGCGCACCGCGTGGATGACCGCGGTCTTGAGCCCGCTCATCGAGAGGTCGAAGTAGTCGCCGTCGCCGGGGCGCTGGCGGGCGTTGAGCATCGGCCGCGGGAAAGTGAAGCGCGCGGGATCGCCCTCGCGCGCCGCCTTCTCCACGACCGGGCCGCCCGGATACCCGAGCCCCAGGAGCGAGCCGACCTTGTCGAACGCTTCGCCCACGGCGTCGTCGCGCGTCTCGCCGAGCAGCCGGTAGCTGCCCCAGGCCGGGACGTCGAGCAGGAGCGAGTGTCCGCCGGAGACGATCAGCCCGACGAACGGCGGCACCGCTGCGGGATCGTCGAGCGCCGTGCCGAAGAGGTGCGCCTCGAGGTGGTGCACGCCGACCAGCGGGCGGCCGGTCGCGAGGGCGAGCCCCTTGGCGTAGCTCACGCCGACCAGCAGGGCGCCGATGAGGCCGGGCCCCTCGGTGACGGCGATGAGGTCGAGGTCTTCGAGGTCGAATCGCGCGTCGCTCAGGGCGCGGTCCACGACGGGGCCGAGCGCCGTGAGGTGGGCGCGCGAGGCCAGCTCGGGCACGACGCCCTTGTAGACCTTGTGCACGTCCTGCGAGAGGATGACGCACGACGCCACGCGCGCGGCGTCGCCCCCCACCGAGCCCACGACGACGGCCGCGGAAGTCTCGTCGCAGGACGTCTCGATGCCGAGTGCGTTCACGTCTTCTTGATCTTGCCGGAGAGCGTGACGGTGAGCGGCGTTATCCTGAGGACGGCGCGGCCGGCGGTGTCGAGCTGGACCGTGCGCTCGAACGACCCGGCGACGCCGCGGAGGTCGACCGGCTCGGTGTCCACGGAGTCCAGCGCGCCGACGAGTGATCGCGGCCCGCTCACGCGCACGACCGCCGGAACGACCGCGAGGGCTCCGTCCAGCACGTAGCCCGAGTCGGACTGGACCACGGCGCGCACCGCCACGGTCCTCTGCGCGCGGCGGTCGAGAAGCAGGTCGATCTCGCGCGGCTCGACGTCCTGCACCGCGACCTTCACCCCGCCCGGCACCTGGACGTCCGAGGGCGCCATGACGAGGTGGTGCCGCGTCCCGGTGCCCACGCCCGACTCGTTGATCACCGCGCGAATGACGAGCGGGCCGGTGAGCCGGAGCAGCTCGCGCTGCGGGCCGGAGACCAGGGCCTTGATCGGCGGCGGCGTCTGGGCGGAGGCGACGTCGGGGGCGAGGACCAGGTCGAGCTGGATGCCGACCAGCTGGGTGGTCGGCTTCTCCAGCGCGACGGCGACCCAGAGGATGATGGCGAGGGCGAGCGCGGCGAGCTTCAGCGGCCAGTGGCGGAGGATTGCGCCGCGCAGCGACACGGGTCAGCCCTGCTGCGCCAGGAGGCGGCGCACCAGGTCCTTGTTGACGGTGGCGTCCCAATCGGCGGCGCCGATGACCTTCTTGACGATAATCCCCCGGCGGTTGATCACGAAGCTCTCCGGCACGCCCGTCGTCTGGTAGATGCGCTGGATGCGCCCGCTCGGATCGCGCAGGATCCGGAAGGTGAGCCCGTAGTCCCGCGCGAACTGCCGCACCACATCGGCGCCGCCCTCGTCGATGCTGACGGCGACGATCTTGAGCCCCTGCGGCCCTAGCTCCTTCTCCAGCTGCTCCATCGACGGCATCTCGATCTTGCACGGCTCGCACCAGGTGGCCCACACGTTGAGCAGCACCACCTGTCCCTTGAAGTCCGCGAGCGTCACGGGCTGGCCGGTCTTGAGGTCGGTGGCCTGGAATGCGGGCGCGGAAGAGTTGACCTCAACGGGGAAGATCTCGGGTGCGAGCTTGATGAGGAGCATCACGCCCGCCGCCAGCACGACCACGACCCCCCCGACGATCGCCCACTGCTTGCTCATGGGCGGGCCTGCTTTCCGCCGGCCGCGCCCGCCTCGGCCGCTCGCCGCAGCTCCCGCACCTCCGCGGCCGCGTCCTGGGCGCCGAAGATCGCGACGCCGGCGACGAAGGTGTCGGCCCCGGCCGCAGCGAGCTGCGAGATCGTCTCGCGCCCCACGCCGCCGTCCACCTCGAGCATGGCGCGGCTCTTGCGGGCGTTCAGCAGCGCGCGCGCCCGCCGCACCTTGTCGATGGCGGGGTCCCAGAAGGGCTGGCCGCCGAAGCCCGGATTGACCGACATCACCAGCAGGAGGTCCAGCTCCTCGACGACCTCCTCGATCGACGCGAGCGGCGTCGCGGGATTCAGGGCCACGCCCGCCTTCATGTTGTGCCGCCGGATCTCGGTCAGATGCCGTTCGAGGTGCGCCGTCGCCTCGGGATGGATCGTGAGACCGGTCGCCCCCGCGTCCGCGAATGGCTCGATGTAAGCCTCCGGGTGCTCGACCATGAGGTGGCAGTCGAGCGGGGCATCGGTGAAGCGCCGCAGCGCCTTCACCAGCGGCGCGCCGAAGGTGAGGTTGGGCACGAAGTGGCCGTCCATCACGTCCACGTGAATCATATCGGCGCCGCCGGCCAGCACGCGCTCGACCTCGTCCATCAGATGGGCGAGATCCGAGTTCAGAAGGCTGGGCGCGATGCGTAGCGTCACTTGGTCCCTCGCGAAAGGTGCAGGATCACCGCGCTCCCCACGGCCACGCTGTCGGCGGCCGCGGGCGCCGTGCTGACGGCCAGCCCCGCGAGCAACTGGCTCGCCACCGTGTCCACGCTCGCGACCGAGATCCCCGCGGCCGCCAGGAGCTGCTGCGCGAGGTCCGCTTCGAGGGCCCGCACGTCCGGCACGGCGATCCGCGGCGGCCCCTCGCTCAGGGTCAGCGCCACGGTGGTGCCGCGCGGCACCGCGACGCCCGGCGCCGGGTCCTGCCAGACCACCATCCCCGCCGCCAGCGTCGGATGGCGCTCGCGGTCGGCGACTTCGCTCTTCAAGCCGGACTGCGCGAGCATCGATTCCGCCTGCGCCGCGGTCACGCCGATCAGGCGCGGGACCTCCCGCTCGCTGGGGAGGATCGGCGCCGGAAACAGGAAGAGCGCGGCGAGAAGATAGCCGACCACGACGGTCGCGGCGACACCGGCGATCAGGTAGAAGACGCGCCGGACGGGGTGCGCGGGCCGGGCCGGGCCGACGAGAACGGGGCTCTGGCCGCTCGCTCCCGGCTCCGGCGCCGCGGGCGTCCCGCTCGCGTCGCCGGGCGGCGCGCTCGCCGCCCCCGCGGGCCTGCCGAAGAACCGCCTTACGAGAGCATCCCCCTGGTGGGACTCGACGGTACTGCCACCTCGCGGCGCGGCATCCGCCCCGCCAGATACGCGGCGCGCCCCGCCTCCGTCGCCAGGCGCATCGCGTGGGCCATCGCCACCGGGTCCCGTGCTTCGGCGAGCGCCGTGTTCATCAGGATGCCGTCCACGCCCTGCTCCATCGTCGCGCACGCGTCCGACGCCGTCCCCACTCCCGCGTCCACGATCACCGGCACCTTCAGCCGCGCCTTGATCGTCCGGATGTTAAACGGGTTGAGGAGCCCCAGCCCCGAGCCGATCGGCGAGGCGAGCGGCATCACGGCGGCGCATCCCGCGTCCTCGAGCCGCAGGGCGGTGATGAGGTCGTCGTTGGTGTACGCCATCACCTTGAAGCCCTCGCGCGCCAGCGCCTTCGCGGCCTCCAGCAGGCCGGCCACGTCGGGGAGGAGTGTCTGCTGGTCCCCGATCACTTCCAGCTTGATGAAGTCGTTGAATCCCGCCTCGCGCGCGAGCCGCGCGTAGCGCATCGCGTCCTCGGCGGTGTAGCAGCCCGCCGTGTTGGCCAGCAGGAAGAAGTGCGCGGGATCGAGGTGATAGAGGATCCCCTCCTCCTTGGTCCGGTCGAGACTGATCCGGCGCACCGCCACCGTGACGATCTCCGCCCCCGACGCCTCGAGCGCGCGGACCATCGTCGCGTTGTCCTTGTACTTGCCCGTGCCGACCAGCAGCCGGGAGTGGAACGACCGGCCGCCGATCTCCAGCGGCGCGTCCTGAGCGGTTGCAGCGTCTGCCATCGTCGCCATCGCGTGCCTCTTCTCCCGTGCCCCCGTGCCTCCGTGCCCCCGTGTCTCCCGCACCATCACCCGCCACCGACGAAGTGAATCAGTTCGACCGCGTCGCCCGCAGCCAGCCGGACCTCGCCGAGCGCGTCCCGGCGCACGATGCGGCGGTTGTGCTCGACCACCACGGCGCGCGGGTCGAGACCGAGCTGCGCGAGGAGCCCGGCAAGGGTGGTACCCTCGGACACGGCGCGGGATTCGCCATTCACCACCAGCGCCACGGTGCGGGTGACGGGGAGCGCGGCCAGGAACGCCCGCGCGGCCTGGGCCGGGTCCGGGGCGTCCCAGAGTGCGCGGATGGCCGCGACGCCCCAGGCTCCCGCCTCAATGATGCCGCGCGCGTTGGCCGTGGTCATCCCTCCGATGGCGATGACCTGGCGAGCGCCCCCGTCTCCGGCCGCCGCCCGGACCAGGTCCGGCCCGCCGGCTGGAGCATGCGGGTGGCTCGGGGTCTCGAAGACCGCCCCCGCCAAAAGGAAATCTGCTTCCTCGGCTGCGGCGGCGCGGGCGCTGGCCGCGTCATGCACCGACCGCGCGACCGGGATTCCCGGGGCGACGCGGCGGACGTCCCGCACGCCGAGGCCGGAGCGGCCGGTCACGATCGCCTGCGCACCGGCGGCGCGCGCCACGTCGGCGCGGTCGTTCACCACCAGCCACGAGCCGTGCGGCGCGATCGCGTCCTTCACCCGGCGCGCGAGGTCCAGGAGCGCGGTGCCCTCGAGCGTCCGCGTCCGCACGTGCACCGCGAGCGCCGCTCCGGCCGCCGCGGCCATCGCCGCGGCGCGCTGGACCACGCGCCCCGCGCCGACCACGCGATCGTCGGTGACAGCGTGCAGCCTCGGCAGCGTTGCGATCACGCGAGGCGATCCCCGGCCGCGATGCCGCGGCCGTTCACGAAGGAGCGCACGCTCATCCGCGAGCGGGCGGCGGGCTGGACCTCCGCGACCGACACGGCGCCGGTCCCGCAGGCGATCACCAGCTCATCGTCCGCGCGGAGCACCAGGCCGCCCGCTCCCGCCCCCTCGACCGCCCGCGCGCCGAACAGCTTCAGCTCCGTGCCGCGTCCCGACGTCCACGCCCCTGGCTTCGGGTCGAAGGCGCGGATCTTCCGAGCCACGGCCTCGGCCGGGCAGCTCCAGTCGAGCCGTTCTTCATCGCGCTTGATCTTGGGCGCGAGAGTGGCCTTCGCGTGATCCTGCGGCTTGGGCTCGAGGCCGGCCTCGTCCATCAGCGTCAGCGCCTCGATGAGGGCCTCGGCGCCCAATTCCGCCAGGCGCTCCGACAGCTCGCCGCCGGTCTCGTCCTCGGCGATCGGAGTCGCCACCTGGTGCAGGATCGGCCCTGAGTCCATCCCCGCGTCCATCTGCATGATCGTGATCCCGGTCTCCGTCAGGCCGGCGAGGATCGCGCGCTGGATCGGGGCCGCGCCGCGCAGGGACGGGAGGAGGGAGGCGTGGACGTTGACGGAGCCGCGCTTGGGGACGTCGAGCAGGGTCTGCGGCAGGATGTGGCCGTAGGCGGCGACGATGGAGAGGTCGGGCTCGAGCGCTCTGAACCGCGCGAGGAAGTCGGGCTCGGAGGGCCGCTCGGGCTGGAGGACCGGGAGGTCGTCGGCGAGCGCGGCGACCTTGACCGCGGAAGGCGTGGCGTGCGAGCGGTGCCGCCCGGTCGGCTTGTCCGGGCGCGTGACGACGCCCACCACGTCGAACCCCTCGCCCACGAGGGCCCGGAGCGACGGCACCGCGAATTCGGGCGTACCGAAGTAGACGACGCGCACGGCTCTCTAGAGGGCCTTGGCCGCCCCCTCCACCACGTCCTTGAGAAACCCGGTCTCACCCTTCCGCGACTTCTTGTAGTCGGCGAGCAGGCGGCGGCGCTTGATGGGCCCGACCCGGTCGAGGAACAGGATCCCGTCGAGGTGGTCGATCTCGTGCTGGATGGCCCGCGCAAACAGTCCGGCGCCTTCGATGCGCCGGCGCTGGCCCTGCTCGTCGGTCGTCTCCACCACCAGCCGCTCGGCGCGGCCGACCTCGGCGAAGATGTCGGGGATTGAGAGGCACCCCTCTTCGGCGACCTCCTCGCCGTCCGCCTCGACGATGACCGGATTGACCAACACCAGCTCCTTGTCGTCGGCCACCACGATCGCGACGCGGCGCGCGACGCCGATCTGGTTGGCGGCGAGGCCGACGCCCTTGGCCGCGAGCATCGTCTCGTGCAGATCGGCGATGAGCGCCTTGACGCCGTCGTCGTGCCGCGCGACCTCGTGGGCGCGTTGCCGCAGGACCGGCGAGCCGAGGAGGTGGAGTTGGCGCACGGTCACGTGGCGGCCGGCTCCTCTTTCCGCGTGATCACCTTCGCGATGCGCTCCCGCTCGATCACCAGGCGCGACTCCCCGGACTTGATCGTTATCCGGTCGTCCTTCACGTGGACGATCTCGCCGATGATCCCGCCGGAGGTGACGATCTCGTCGCCCCGCTTGACCTGCTTCAGCAGCTCCTCGTGCCGCTTCTGCTGCTGGCGCTGGGGGCGGATCAGGATGAAGTAGAAGATCGCGATGAAGGCCGCGATCTGCAGAACGAAGACCGTGATGGCGCCGCCGCTCTGCTGTCCGGAGGGGGCCATCATCGCCAGAATCGGGTGTCCGATCACGCCTGCTCCCTGCTCCTGTAGCGGGCGAGCCACGCGCGGCTCCACCCGTCGAATGTTCCCTGCACGATCGCTTCCCGGGCGCGCGCCGCCAGGCGGATCAGGTACCGCACGTTGTGGAGCGACAGCAGCCGCAGGCCCAGCAGCTCCTCCGCGGCGAACAGGTGCCGCAGGTAGCCGCGCGAGAAGGTGGTGCAGGTCTCGCAGTCGCAGGCGGCGTCCAGCGGCGCGTCGTCCTCCCGGTGCCGGGCGTTGCGGATGTTCACGCCGCCGTCGTCGGTGAAGGCGGCGCCGTTGCGGCCCATCCGCGTCGGTGCCACGCAGTCGGCCAGGTCCATCCCGCGGCCCACCGACGCGATGAAGTCCTCGGGAAAACCGACGCCCATAAGATAACGCGGGAGCGCGGGCGGGAGCACCGTCGCGAGATCGGCCAGCACCGCCTCCATCTCGGGCTTGCTCTCGCCGACCGAGAGCCCCCCGACGGCCAGGGCGCGCCAGGTTCCCCCCTCGGCGTCCGCGCCGGCGTCCAGGACGCCAGCGAGCGCCGCGCGCCGGAGGTCGGAGAACACGCCCCCCTGGACGATCGGGACGAGGGTCGCTCGCTCGGGCGCCTCCCGCGCGAGCTCGCGGAAGCGGTCCCGCGAGCGCACCAGCCAGCGCAGGGTTCGCGCGGCGGCGTCCTCGGCGGCGGCGTGCCCCGTCTGGCCGGGCACGACGTGGTCGAACGCCATCGCGACGTCGGCGCCGAGCGTCCACTCGATCTCGACCGCGCGCTCCGGCGTCAGGCGCCGCCGCATCCCGTCCACGTGGCTCTGGAACTCGACCCCCTCCTCCGAGACCTGGCGCGCTCCCGCGAGCGAAAAGACCTGGAAGCCGCCCGAGTCCGTGAGCAGCGGCCGGTTCCACCCCATGAAGCGGTGCAGGCCGCCGAGCCTCGCGACGACCTCCTCGCCCGGACGCACGTGCAGATGGTAGGTGTTGGCCAGCACCATCGTGGCGCCGACGGCCTCGAGGTCGCGGGGCGAGAGCGCGCGGACGGTGCCCTGGGTGCCCACCGGCATGAAGCAGGGCGTTTCGACGACGCCGTGCGGGAGGCGCCATCTCCCCGCGCGAGCCAGGTCGTCGGTCGACTGGACTTCGAATTCGAACACTCTACCTCTCGCCGGTCAGAACCCAGGAATCGGATGTCCGAACCGTTGCCAGACGGCAAGTACTGAAGTGGTTACCAGCTTTCAGCTGTCGGAGGCCAGGCAAGTTGCCAGTACGTGCGACTGGGCTGCCATCCGACGGCTGGCAACTGGTAACCACTGTGCGCTTTGCCGTCTGGCAACGGTTCCGACCACTGCAACCCTTCAACCCCGTCACACTATCAGCATCGCGTCGCCGTAACTATAGAACCGGTACCGCTGCCGGATCGCTTCCTCGTAGGCCCGCATGACGGCTTCCCGACCCGCGAATGCACTGACGAGCATCAACAGCGTCGACCGCGGCAGATGGAAGTTCGTCAGCAGCCGGTCCACGACCCGAAAGGTGTGGCCCGGCCTGATGAAGAGCGAGGTCCAGCCGGCCCCCGGCCGCACGGTGCCATCCTCGGCGGCGCAGGTCTCGAGCGTGCGCGTGACGGTGGTGCCCACCGCCCACACCTTGCCCCCGCGCCCGCGCGAGCTGGCGATGGCGCGTGCGGCCTCGGGGGACAGCGTGTACGCCTCGGGATCGAGACGGTGCTGCGCCGGGTCGTGTGCGGTGACCGGGCGGAAAGTGCCGGGCCCGACGTGGAGCGTGAGCCGAGCCACCGTCACACCGTGGTCGGCGAGCTTGGCCAGGATGGCGGCGGTGAAGTGCAGGCCGGCGGTGGGCGCCGCGACGGAGCCGGGCGCGTCGGCGTAGACGGTCTGATAGCGCTCGCGGTCGGCCGGCTCCGGCGGCCGCGCGATGTACGGCGGGAGCGGGACCTGCCCGCGCCGCTGGATGATCGCCTCGTCGCCCCCCACGCCATGGAGCCGCACTCTCCGCTGCCCACCCTCGAGCGTGGCGATCACCTCGATCTCGTCGCCGTCGCCGAGGTCGAGACGCGAGAGCGGGCGGATCCGGGCGCCGGGCCGCACCAGCGCGCGCCAGGCCCCCTCCGCCTCGCGCGTCACCAGCAACACCTCGGCGGCGCCGCCGCCCCGGCGCCTGGCGGAGAGCCGCGCGGGGATCACGCGGGAATCGTTGATCACGACGACGTCCGCGGGCGCGGGGAAGCCGGGGAAGTCCGCGAAGGTGTGGTGCGCCGTCGTGCCGGCCGCACGGTCCACGACGAGCAGGCGGCTCGCATCCCGCTCCGGGAGCGGCGCCTGCGCGATCAGCTCCTTCGGCAGCTCGTAGTCGAAATCGGCGGTGCGCATGGGACTATCCGGGGCGGAAGCTCGCCGGGCCCGTCCGCCGGCGAGCGTCGGCTAGCGGCCGGCCGTCGGGAAGACGACCACGCTCTCGTCGCCTTCCCGGCTCACGCTCGCCACACCGAAGAAGTAATTGTCGACGATGCGGCCGGTGAAGACGTGCCGTGTTGCCAGCCCCACGTCTTCCCAGTGGACCCACGTCGGCGAGTCGGTGCGCCGCCAGTAGACGCGGTACCCCGCCACGTCCGCGGAGTCCTCGGGCGCGGACCACGTGAGCACGGCCGCCGGCTGGCCGGCGCCACCGAGCCGAGCCGCGCGCGGAGGCGCGGGCGCCCAGCTCAGCGCCGCGAGGGTCGCCGCGTCGACGGAGGTGATCTTCCTCGCGTAATCGAAATCCACGCCTTCCAGAACGTCGCCGTAGGGATCGCCGTTCTCCACCCGGACGTTCTGATGCTGCCGGGTGTAGTTCTCGTGCATCTCCATCAGACGGACCGCCGGGTAGCCGAGATCGGCAAAGGGCTTGTGATGGCCGCCGCGGCCGAAGCGGTCGAGGCGGTAGATCAGCCAGACGTCGAGCCCCGGCACGTACAGGTCGGCGATGCTCTTCACGTAGCGGGCCAGCTGGCGGGACACCCCGTCCACCTCGCCGCCGGTGCTGCGGCGCCGGGCCCGTTCCTGTTCCGTCTCGGTCGGGGGCGTGCCGTCGGAGAAGATGCGCGCGGTCGAGTTGTCGGTGATGCCGTCGATGCCCTGCACGTTCCCGATCATGTCGTTGTTGATCACGCCGACCAGCCGCCAGCCCCGCTGCTGGATCCACTGGGCGAGGATCGTCCCGCCGTCCAGTCCCTGCTCCTCGCCCGAGAGGGCGGCGTAGACGATGGAGCCCGCGAACCGGTAGTGCGTGAGCACCCGTGCGGCCTCGAGGGTACCGGCGAGGCCGCTGGCGTTGTCGTTGGCGCCGGGGGCGGAGTCGGTCGCGTCCATGATGTCGCTGATGCGGCTGTCGATGTCGCCGCTCATCAGGACGTAGCGGCCCGAGTCGGACGTGCCCCGCTGCACCGCGATCACGTTCACCACGTTGGTCGGCTGCGGGATGCGGGGCGTGGGGCCGACCATGCCGCTCACGTAGAATACCTCGAGGCACCCGCCGCACGCGGCGGAGATGCGGTCGAACTCCGCCTTCACCCAGCGGCGCGCGGCGCCGATGCCGCGGGTCGCGGACAGGGTGTCGGAGAGGGTGTGCCGGGTGCCGAAGCCGACCAGTCGCGTCACGTCGGCCCGGAGGCTTTCCGCCGAGACGGCGCCGACGATCGCGCCGATGCGCGGGTCCGAGGAGGCCGGCGTCTGGGCCGCGAGCGGAGCCACGGCCGCGAGAGCGACGAAGAGGCATGCGAAGGGCCGCATAGCGGACTCCGGGAAGCGCGTTCCGGTCTTAGAGCAGGGACGCCTGGCCGGCGCCTGCGGCCCCCGACGCGGGGGGCTCGAAGCCGAAGTGGCGGTACGCGGCCGGCGTGGCGGTGCGGCCGCGGGGAGTGCGATCGAGGAAGCCCTGCTGGATGAGGTAGGGCTCGTAGACCTCCTCGAGCGTCCCCGCGTCCTCTCCCACGGCGACCGCGAGCGTGCCGAGGCCGACGGGGCCGCCGTCGAACTTCTCGATGATCGTCTTCAGCAGCCGCGCGTCCATGTCGTCGAGGCCGAACTCGTCCACGTCGAGCCGGGCCAGGGCCGCTCGCGCGGTCTCGCGGTCCACGCGGCCCTGCGCGCGGACGGCGGCGAAATCGCGCACGCGCCGCAGGAGGCGGTTGGCCACGCGCGGCGTGCCGCGGCTCCGCCGCGCGATTTCGTCGGCGCCGCCGACGTCGGCATCCACGCCGAGGATCCCGGCCGACCGCACGACGATCTGCTTGAGGTCCTCGGGCGGATAGAAGTTCAGGCGCTCGACCATGCCGAACCGCGCGCGCATCGGCGGCGTGAGGAGACCGTAGCGCGTGGTCGCCCCGATCAGCGTGAACGGCTCGAGCGCCATTGGGATCGTCTCGGCGTGCGGGCCCTCGGAGACGCGCACGTCGACCCGCCAGTCCTCCATCGCGGGATAGAGGAACTCCTCGAGCACCGGCCGCATCCGGTGGATCTCGTCGATGAAGAGGATGTCGCCGCGCTTGAGGCCGGTGAGCAGGCCGACCAGGTCGCCCGGGCGCTCCAGCACGGGGCCCGAGCTGGTGCGGATGCTCACCCCCATCTCGCGCGCCAGCAGGATGGCGAGCGTCGTCTTGCCGGTGCCGGGCGGGCCGAAGAAGAGCGCGTGGTCGAGCGGCTCGCCCCGCTGCCGGGCCGCGTCGATGGCGATCTGGAGGTTCTCCTTGATCTTCGCCTGCCCGACGAACTCGTCGAGCCGGCTGGGCCGGAGCGACGCCTCGGCGCTGCGCTCCTCCGGGAGCGGCTCGGGGGTGGTGATCTCGGAGCGCGCGCTCACGTTACGTGCCCGCGAGGAAGGCCAGTGCGGCCTTGATGAGGTCGGCCGCTTTGCGGCGCCCGTCCTGGGCGAGGGCGCGCCGCACCGCGTCGTCCGCGGCCTGCGTGCTGTAGCCCAGCCGCACCAGCGCCTTGGTCGCCACGTCGCTCGCGGGCGAGGCGGGCGCGGCCTCCTCGGCCGCGAGGTCCGCGGTCTTGTCGGTCAGCTCGAGCACGAGCCGCTCCGCCGTCTTCTTCCCGACGCCCGGCACCGCGACCAGCGCGGCGATGTCGCGCTCCCGGATCGCGCGCACCAGGCGGTCGCTGGCGTGGAGCGAGAGCATCGCCAACGCGAGCTTGGGGCCGATCCCCGAGGCCGAGAGGAGGCGCTGGAAGACGCGCCGCTCCTCGACGGTGGCGAAGCCGTAGAGCGTCTGCCCGTCCTCGCGCACCACCAGCGAGGTGTAGAGCTCGACCGGCTGGCCGGGGGCCGGGAGCTGGGCGAGGGTGCGCGTGGGGACGAAGCACTCGTAGCCGAGGCCGCCGGTGGTGCGCACCACGACGCGGTCCGCCTCCTTGAGGGCGAGCTGTCCCGAGAGCAGGGCGATCACGCGACCACCGCGCGGCGGAAGGTGCGGCCCGCGCGCATGCAGTGGGTCAGGGCGATCGCGACGCCGTCCGCCGCGTCGTCGGGCGTGGGCACCGCGCTCAGCCGCAGGAGCCGAGCGGTCATCCGCTGCACCTGCTGCTTGGTCGCTGCGCCGGCGCCGACCACCGTCTTCTTCACCATCGCGGGGGCGTACTCCGAGACGGGGACGCCGGCCTTGGCGGCGGCCAGCAGCGCCGCGCCGCGCGCGTGGCCGAGCACCACCGCGCTGCGGGCGTTCTTCGCGACGAAGACGCTTTCGACGGCAACGGCCGCGGGGCGATGCCGGGCGATGAGTTCGGTGACGGCGTCGAAGATCTGCGCGAGGCGCCGCTCGAGGGGCGCGGAGGCCTCGGTGCGCACCACGCCGCACTCGACGAGGCGGCGCGTTCCCGCAGGGGTGGCCTGCTCGACCACTCCGTACCCGGTGGCCGCGGTGCCCGGGTCCAGCCCGAGCACGATCACACCTCGGCCAGCGCCTCGAGGTCGACGTCGAAGTTGGAGGAGACCCGGGCCACGTCGTCGTGCTCCTCCAGCGCCTCCATCAGCTTCACCAGCTTCTCCGCGTCCCGCCCCTCGACCCGCACCGTGGACCGCGGGACCATCGAGATCTCCGCCGTATCCCATTCGATCCCGCGCTTCCTGAGGGCTTCCTGCACGGCATGGAAGTCGTGCGGCTGCGTGGTGACGACGAAGTGCTCGCCCTCCTTGATCATGTCGAGCGCGCCGGCGTCGAGCGCCGCCTCGAGGGTGGCGTCCTCGGCGTAGCGGCCGGCCGGGACGTAGAACTCGCCGCGCTTCTCGAACAGGTGGGCCACCGAGCCGGTGGTGCCGAGCTTCCCGTCGAACCGCGTGAAGAGGTGGCGGATGTCGGCCACGGTGCGCTTGGCGTTGTCGGTGGTCACCTCGATGAAGATCGCCGCGCCGCCGGGGCCGTACCCCTCGTACGTGACCTCCTCGTAGTGCACCCCTTCGAGCTGGCCGGTGCCCTTCTTGATCGCGCGGTCGATGTTGTCGGAGGGCATGTTGGCGGCGCGGGCGGCGTCAATGGCGGTCCGGAGCCGCGCGTTGCCGCCGGGATCGCCGCCGCCCTGCCGCGCGGCGACCGTGATTTCCTTGATGAGCTTGGTGAATTGGGCGCCGCGCCGGGCGTCAGTGACCGCCTTCTTGCGCTTGATCTTCTTCCATACATTGTGGCCGGCCACACGCGCCTCCGCGGATGCCGCTAATGTAGTCCGCCCCCACAGGAGCAGCAACGACGCCGCGGCGCCCGCGCGCCTAGCGGTCGGGCTCGAGCATGTCCTCGAACCGCATCCACTCCCGGTAGAAGTAGAGGTCCACGAAACCCGTGGCGCCGTGGCGGTTCTTGGCCACAATCAGCTCGGTCGCCCCCTCGACGCCGCGGGTCACCTGGTACATCTCCTCGCGGTAGAGGCCGAGCACGACGTCGGCGTGGTACTTGACCGCGCCCAGCACGCCGAAGTCGTCCAGCTCGGGGCGCGGGTCGCGGCGCTTCGGGTTGTGGCGCGGCAGCTGCGCGACGAGCAGCAGCGCCGTGTGCGCGTCGATCGCCACTTCCTTGAGGAGCCGCACCGCCGCGGCGCCCTGTTCCGCGAGGTCCGCCTCCGCCTTGGCCGGCGGGAGCAGCTGCAGATAGTCCACCGCGGTGAAGGGAGCGTGGCAGGTGCGGATGCGGTCGGCCACCTCTTCGAGGCTGTCGGCCGCCGTCGGGCGGTAGGCGAGGGGGCGGTCCCGGAGCCGCACGGCTGCTGCGCCGATGGCCGCCCGCGTCTCGTCGGATAGCGTCCCGCGCCGGATGTCGTCGAGCTTCGTGCGCGACTCGAGCGCGAGGGCGCGCTCCCACATCCGGTCCTCCTCCATCTCCCCGGAGAGGAAGGCGGCGCTCTCGCCGCGCTCCGCGATCCGGAGCGCGATCGCCAGCGCGAACGACGACTTGCCGACGCCGACGTCGCCGCCCAGGACGATGAGGTCGCCCTGCCTGAGGCCCCCGCCGAGGATACGGTCCACGCTCGGGAAGCCGGTGGCCACGGCGTCGCCGCTCGGCGCGCCGCCGAGCTGGGCGTCCACGCGCTGGACGACGTCGGTGACGGGATTGGAGCGGCGCGGGATGTCAGGGGGCGGCATCGGTCAGGCCTGCCGGAGGGCGGGGGCGGGGCGCGCGGCGCGGGCGGCGGCCTGCACCGCATCGGCGCTGCGGCGCCCCAGGCATTCGGCCGCGGGCGCGGCGAGCTGCGCCAGCACCACGGCCGGGGCAACGCCGCGCGCGGCGCCGAGGTCGCCGATGGCGGCGGCAAGCGAGCGCCGGAGCGGCGCGGGCGCGTTGAGGCTCTTGAGGCGCGTGGCCAGGGCCTTCAGCCGCTCGGCCTGGCGCGCCGGCGGCGCTGCGGGCGGCGCGGCGGCGAGCGCGGCGCGCACCACGAGCCAGAGGGCGAATATCCCGTCGCGCTCGGGGCCCCGGGCGCTCTCGGCCAGGGCGTGGGTGAATGCGTCGTCAGTCGGAACGAGGGCGGGATGGCTCATCGGGCGCCGGAAACGGTGATGGGCCGCAATGTAGCGCCGCGCCAGGGGAGCGGCTAGGTTCGCGTCATGTCCTCGCGGCCCAAGAGCGTGCTCTGGGTGGACGACGAGATCGAGAGCCTCGAGTCCCACCGCCGCTTCCTCACCGACCACGGATACGAAGTCGCCGCCGCCGCCCACGGCGACGACGCGCTCGAGATGCTCCGCCGCCAGGCGTACGGCGTGGTGCTGGTGGACGAGCAGATGCCGGGGAAGCGCGGGCTCGAGCTGTTCGGCGCGATCCGCAGCCTCGATCCGGCGGTCCCGGTGGTGATGGTGACCAAGTCCGAGGACCCTGCGGTGATGCGCGAGGCGATCGGGATGGCCATCGACGACTACCTCGTCAAGCCGCTGCAGCCGCGCCAGGTCCTCTCCGTCGTGACCCGGCTGATCGAGGGCGACCGCATCCGGCAGCAGCATCTCTCGCGCGAGTTCGTGACGCGGTTCCGCGAGCTGGAGGGCCGCCGTGGCACGGCGCTGGGCTGGCGCGAGTGGATCGAGCTCTGGCAGGAGCTGATGGTGTGGGATATCCGGCTGGCCGAGGCGCACGAGCCGGGGCTCGAGCAGGCGCTGCACACCCTGCTGGCCGGTCTCCGGCGCGACTTCGCCGGCTTCATCGCCCGCAACTACCCGCGCTGGATCGCCCAGCCCGACGGGGACCGGCCGGCGCTGTCGAGCGACGTCGTCGAGGAGATGGTGCTGCCCGTCCTGAAGGAGCACGGGCGGGTCCTCTTCATCGTGGTGGACTGCCTTCGCCTGGATCAGTGGGGGGCGCTGCTGCCGCTGGTGACGCCGCTGTTCGACGTCGAGACGAGTCACTACTTCGGCATTCTGCCGAGCGCCACGCCCTACTGCCGCAACGCGCTGTTCGCCGGGCTCCTGCCGCGTGACATCGCGGCGCAATACCCGGCGTGGTGGGCCGAGCGCGAGGATGAGAGCCTCAACGCGCACGAGGCGGACCTGCTGGCGCGCCAGCTCGAGCGGATCACCGGGCGGCCGGTGCCGTGCCGCTACGAGAAGTTGTTCGGCGCGGGGGACGGCGACGAGGTGCAGCGGCGGCTCCCGTCGCACCTCGCGCAGGACGGCGTCACGGCGATGGTCTTCAACTTCATCGACCAGCTGACCCACGGGCGGTCCGAGAGCGCGATCCTCTACGAAGTGGCGAAGGACACACAGGCGCTGCGCTCGCTGACCACGGCCTGGTTCGAGCGTTCGTCGCTCAAGGCGGCCTTGATCGAGGCGGAGCGGCGCCGGGTGCCCGTGGTGCTGACCTCGGACCACGGCTCGATTCACTGCCTGAGTCCGGCGACGGTCTTCGCCAAGCGCGACGCCACCAACAACCTGCGCTACAAGTTCGGCGAGGACCTGCGCGCCGAGGACGCCGTAGCCGCGATCACCGTCGAGGACCCGGAGTCCTACGGGCTGCCGCGGCGCGGGCTCGGCGTCCGCTGCCTGTTCGCGACCGAGGACCGCTTCTTCGTCTACCCGACCAAGCTGCGCGAGTACCAGGCGCGCTACCGCGGCGCCTTCCTGCACGGCGGCGTGTCGCCGGAGGAGATGATCCTCCCGGTGGCGTTGCTCCAGCCGCGGGCCGGGCGCTAGCGTGGGCCGCTACCGCGAGCTGCTCCGGTTCCTGCGGCCCTACTTCGCGCTCTTCTTCGGGGGGCTCGCACTTACCGCCGCCGCCACGGTGCTCGACGGCTTCACCTTCGCGCTGGTCATCCCGTTCCTCCGGGCCGTCTTCGGCCAGTCCTCCCTGCTGCCGCCGGTCGGCCAGAACCCGGTCGAGCGCGTGCTCGACTGGGCGATGGGGCCGATGCTCGCGGGCGGCAACACGCAGGCCGCGCTGCGCAACGTCATCCTGGTCATCCTCTCGGCAATGGCCATCAAGAACCTCATCCTCTACGTGTCGCGCGTCATGGTCGCCATCTCGCAGGAGCGCGTCGTGCGCGACATGCGGATGCGGCTCTACACGCACCTGCAGGGGATGGGGCTCGGCTACTTCCAGCAGATCAAGGGCGGGCAGCTGCTCACCCGGATGCTGGCCGACGCCGAGGCCGCCAAGCCGATCCTCGGCTCGGAAGCACTGGCCTTCGTCCAGTCAGTCGGCACGCTGATCGTCTACCTGGTGATGCTGATCGCGGTCTCCTGGCAGCTCACGCTCCTCTCGCTCGTGCTCGCGCCCTTCCTCATCCTGGGGCTCCGGCCCCTGGTGCGGCGCCTGCAGCGCGGGTACGTGGGCGTGCTGAACGACCGCGGCGATCTCACCTCGCTGATGCAGGAAACGGTGTCCGGGGTGCGGCTGGTGAAGGCGTACGCCGCCGAGCCGTACGAGCGCGGACGTTTCTTTGCCGCCGCCGACCGGTACACGCGCGGCCTGATCCGGATGCAGCGGATCTCGATCTTGTCCGGGCCGATCTCCGAGATGTTCGGCGCGGTGGTGACGGTGGTGCTGCTCTGGGTCGGCGCGAGCATGGTCGCGGGCCACTCCATCGACTCGGAGAGCTTCATCGTCTTCCTGTTCGTCGCCCTGCGCCTGCTGGTTCCGCTCAAGTACCTCTCCAACTGGCCGGCGACGTACCAGAACGCGCTCTCCTCGGGCGAGCGCGTGCTCGAGGTGCTCGACCAGACGCCGTCGGAGGCGCGGGCCCCGGGACGCGAGGCCGTGCGCGGTTTCCGCGACGCGATCGCGTACCGCGACGTCTGGTTCGCGTACGACGGCGGCCCCGACGTGCTGGAGGGCGTGGAGCTCGAGGCGCCGCGCGGCTCCGTGACCGCGATCGTCGGCGCCAGCGGGGCGGGGAAGAGCACGCTGGTGGACCTGCTTCCCCGGTTCTACGAGCCGACGCGCGGCGTCATCACGCTCGACGGCCGGGATCTCCGGGAGTTCACCCTCCCCTCGCTGCGCAGCCTGATGGGGATCGTGAGCCAGGAGACGGTGCTGTTCAACGACACTGCGCGCGCCAACATCGCTTACGGGGCGCTCGACCGGTACGACGCGGCTGCAATCGAGGCCGCGGCGCGGGCGGCGAACGCGCACGACTTCCTCGCGGTGCTGCCGCAGGGCTACGACACGATCCTGGGCGAGCGCGGCACCCGGCTGTCGGGGGGGGAGCGCCAGCGCATCGCGATCGCGCGTGCGCTGCTTCGGGACCCGCCGATCCTGATCCTCGACGAGGCCACGAGCGCGCTCGACTCCGAGTCGGAGCACCTGGTGCAGGAGGCGATCGACCGCCTGCTCGCCGGCCGCACGGTGTTCGTCATCGCGCACCGCCTCTCCACCGTGCAGCACGCGACGCAGATCCTGGTGCTGGACAAGGGGCGCGTCGTCGAGCGCGGCCGGCACGAGGAGCTGCTGGCCCGGGACGGCGTCTACCGGCGCCTCTACACGCTGCAGTTCGGTGCCGAGCCCCGCCCTCTTGCCGACTGAGCGCGCCGCCGCGCCCCGGTCGCCGGCGGTGGCCGACGGTGCGGCGCTCACCATCCTCCACCTCACCCATCAGGGTGGCGGCGCCGGGTCCACCGTCTCCATCGCCGCGCTCGGCGGGGCGCAGCGCGCGGCCGGGCACCGGGTGCTGGTGGGGTGCCCGGAGCGGAGCCTGCTCGCCGCGCTCGCGCGGCGCGCCGGCGTCGAGGTCCTGCCGATGGAGTTCGACCGGGCGTCGCGCGCCGCGGCGCGGGTGGTGCGGCTGGTCGAGGTCGAGGGCGTGGACGTCGTGAACTCCCACGCCTCGCGCGACCGCGCTGCGTGCCGGTGGGCGCGGCTCGCCGGGCGCCTCCACGCCGCCTGCGTGATGACCCGCCGCCAGATGCCACGATCCCTGCCCGTCTCGGTGCTCCTCAACGGCTTCGCCGCCGACTGCACCATCGCCGTGAGCCGCGCGGTGGCCCGCGCCCTCGTGCGGCGCGGCGCGCCGGTGTGGCGCGTCCGCGTGGTGCCGAACGGCGTGGACCTCGCGCGCGTGGATCGCGCGGTGACGGCGGACGAACTGGACACTGCTCGCGTTCTGGCCGGGTGGCGGCCCTGGCGCGCGACCGTGGGCGTCGTCGCGCGCCGCAAGGATCACGACGTCCTCCTCAGGGCCCTCGCGCTGCTGGAGCCGCCGCTGACGGTGGCGCTGGTGGGCGTCGGGCCCGACCGGGAGCTGGGCGCGCTCGCCGCGGCCGCGCCGCAGCACGAGGTGCGCTGCATCCCGTTCCGGCCGGACGTGCTGCCCTTCTACCGGCTGTTCGACGCGGTCGTGCTCCCCTCGCGCTGCGAGGGGCTGTCGCAGGCCCTGCTGGAGGCGATGGCCTCGGGTTTGCCGGTGGTCGCGTCGCGCGCTGGCGGCAACGTGGACCTCATCACCCACGACGTGGACGGGTTGCTCGTGAGTCCGCGGGAGCCCGCGGCCTTCGCCGCGGCGCTGGCGCGACTCCTCGGCGACGCGGTTCTCCGCCGGCGGCTGGGGGAGCAAGGCCGCCGCACGGCGCGCGAGCGCTTCCCGCTCGAGCGCACGGCCCGGCTCACCGAGGCGGCGTACCGCGCCGCGCTGGTGCAGCGCCGGTGAGACGCCGCAGCGACTTCCCCGTCTACGTCGCGATGCGCGGCGCGCTCGGGCTCGTCTTGCCCCTGCCGCGCTCCGCGGCGTGCGGGACGGGCGCCGTGCTCGGGCGGATGGTGCGCGACGTGCTCGGCCTCCGGCGCGACGTCGCCGACCAGAACCTGGCGATCGCCTTCCCGCAGATCTCGCCCGGCGAGCGCGCGGCGCTGGCGCGCCGTACGTATGCGCACTTCGGCCGCGTCATGATGGACTCGCTGCGCCTCACCGCGGGCGGCGCCCAGGCAGTGATGCCGTTCGTCCGGGTCATGGAGGCCGAGGCGCTGCTGCGCCCGCTGCTGGCGAAGGGACGGGGCGTCATCTGCCTGGCCGGCCACCACGGCAACTGGGAGTTGTCGGTCGCTTGGGCCACGGCGGTCGGCTTTAGGGTCGCGGCGGTCGTCAAGCCGCCGTCGAACCCGTGGGTCGCCGCCTACGTGGATCGCCAGCGGCGCCGGATGGGGCTCGAGACCATCCCGATGCCGGAGGCGAAGGTCCGCGTGCCCCGGGCGCTCGCAGAGGGCAAGCTCGTCGGGTTGGTGGCCGACCAGGGCGCGCTGCGCAGCAACACCTGGGTCCCCTTCTTCGGCCGACCGACCCAGACGGCCGAGGGGCCGGGCTACTTCGCCGTCACCACGGGCGCGCCGGTGGTCTTCGGCGGCTTCGTCGCGGAAGCGGACGGGCGCTATCGGGGGTACGCGGAGCTGCTGGAGGAATCGCCGCGCGGAGACGCGGGCGCGATGGTTCTCCGGATCGCGACGCTGTTCCGGCAGCACCTGGAGGCGGCGGTCAGGCTGGCGCCGGAGCAGTACCTCTGGACCCACCGGATGTGGGCTCGCCAGGCGCCGGCAGCGCCGGCCGGGCGGTGATCGCGTAGGTCGGGCAGTGGCGGATGAACCCGCCGTCCACCGGCGACCACTCCTGCGGCTCCGCCGGCCCCACCGCCTTGCCGTGCGCGTCCAGGTGGAACGTGCCCTGCGGGGCGCGCGCCACGCACTGTCCGCACCCGATGCAGCGCTCGCGGTCGACCCCGATGCGGATCCGGCGGCGCGGGAAGATGCCCCGGGTGGCGGAGCGGATCGCGTCGCCCGCCTGGTCGAGGACGGCGCCCGTCGCGCGGTACCCCTCGTCCATCAGCTCGCGCGTGTGCTCGAAAGAAAACATCGGCACGTGCTCCACGCGCGGCTGCACGAGCAGCAGCGGCGGGGCGGCCCAGTGCGACAGCCGGACCTCGAGGAGCTGCTGAAAGACGATCTCGGTGGCGCGCGCGAAGATGGCGGCGAAGCCCTCGTCCTGCGTCTCGGCCCGGAGCACGCTCGAGGCGCCGACGTCCACCGCGACGACGCCCTCCACGCCGAGCGTCGCCGCGAGAGCCACCGGCAGGTTGTCCGCCAGCGCACCGTCCACGCAGAAGTGGCCGTCGATCTCGCGCGGGGGGAAGAAGCCCGGCAGCGCGCAGGAGGCGAGCACGGCATCGGCGACGCTCGCGCCGGCGAGGCCGGGCAGGCCCCAGTAGAGTTGCATGCCGCTGTTGAGGTCCACCGACGCGACGACCAGCCGCCGCTCTAGCTCCTCGAAAGTCAGGCCGCCGACGAAGCCGCGGATCAGCTCCTCGAGCGGCGCACCGCGGTAGATGGCCGGGGCCCGGATGAGTCGGGTGGCCATCTCACGGCGGGCGACGTGGAAGACGTCGGAGCGCTCGAGGCCGAGCGCGACGTCGGCGAGCTCGGCGGTCGAGAAGCCGTTCGCCCACGCGGCGCCCAGCAACGCGCCGATGCTGGTGCCGACGACGACGTCGGGCACCCAGCCACGCTCCTCGAGCGCCCGGAGCGCGCCGACGTGGGCGAGGCCCTTCATCCCGCCGCCGCCCAGCACCAGCGCGAACCGCCAGCGCCCCTTCGCGGTCGCTTGCCGCGCGCGCATATCGAGCGTTAACGTAGCCCTCGCTCCCATGACGGCGCCACCCTCACGATGACCGACGTCGCTTCTGCCGCGCAGCTCGCCGATGTCGTCCGCGATCTCCGCAATCGCGAGTTCCCGTGGACGGCCGCGACGACCTATCTCAACGCCGCGTCGGTCGGCCCGCTGCCGGAGCGCACGCGCCTCGCGGTCGAGGCGTTCAATGCGAAGCGCACCGCGCCGCACCTCCTGCCCGACCGGGACCTCTTCGCCGTGCACGCGGCGACCCGCGCGGCGGCGGCACGGCTGCTGGGCGCCGCGCCGGAGGAGATCGCGCTCACGCCCAACACCTCCACCGGACTCAACGTCGCGGCCGGCGCGCTTCCGCTCGCGCCGGGCGACGTGATCCTGCTGAGCGACCGCGAGTTCCCCGCCAACGTCTATCCCTGGCTCGCGCGGCGACGGAGCGGCGTGGTAGTCGAGCGCGCGCCGGTCACGCCCCGGGGCTATCCCGACGAGGATTACCTGGTCGAGCGCCTCGCCGATCCGCGGGTCCGGGTGCTCGCCGTCTCGCAGGTCCAGTTCTCCAACGGCTTCCGCGCCGATCTCGCGCGCCTGGGCGACGCCTGCCGCGCCAACGGCGTGCGCCTGGTGGTGGACGCAATCCAGGGGCTCGGCGCCTCGCCCCTCGACGTCACGGCGATCCCGGTGGACCTGCTGTCGTGCGGCGGCCAGAAATGGCTGCTGGGGCCGTGGGGCTCGGGCTTCTGCTACGTGCGGCGCGAGCTGATTCAGGCGCTGGAGCCGCCGGTGGTGGGCTGGATGTCGTACGAGGGGATGGACGACTTCACCAACCTGCTCAGCTACGGCGATCACCTGGTCGGCGACGCGCGACGGTTCGAGGTCGCCAGCCTCGCGACCCAGGACCACCTCGGCCTCGCCACCTCGATCGGGCTCCTCCTGGAGCTCGGTGTCGAGGTGATCGCCGCCTACCTCCGCTCCCTCGGCGAGCCGGTGCTCGCGTGGGCGCGGGAGCGCGGCGTGCCGGTCGTCTCGCCTACCGACGACCTGCACCGCTCGCAGATCGTGTGCGTCGCCCCGCCCGACGCCAAGGAGGCGCACCGGCGGCTCCGGCAGGCCGGGGTCGTGTGCGCGCTGCGCGAGGGCGCCATTCGCCTGGCGCCGCACTGCTACAACACGATGGAGGAAATGGAGAAGGTGGTGGAGGTGCTGGATCACCAGATGCGTGAGAGGTGAGAGCGACAGGCGGAGGCGTGAGGGGGAAAAGTGAGAGGTGAGAGGTCCCGGTGAGACGTGAGAGGTCGCGATGCCGCGCATCGCCCTTCTCACCTCTCACGCCTTTCCCCCTCTCACGTCTCGCGGTGCCGTCTCACGCTTTGATTGACCCTCTCACCTCTCACTTTATCACGAGGTCTGCAAACTTCAGCTTGCCGTACTTGACCACGTAGCTCCCCGGCGCTAGCTCCCGGTTCCCGTCCTCGACTTTGGCGCCGTCCACCTGCACGCCCCCTTGCGCGGCCATCCGCCGCGCCTCGCCGAGGGATTTTGCGAACCCGATGTCCTTGAGGACGACGGCCAATGACGCCGGCGCGTGCGTGAACGTGGGCATCTCCGCCGGAGCCCTCTTCTCTTTGAACAGCCGGTCGAAGTGCGCTTCGGCCTGCAAGGCGGCCTCGGCGCCGTGGAACTGCGTCACCACGTCGCGCGCCAGCGCGCGCTTGGCGGCGTAGGGCTGCGCGCGGCAGCGCTGCAGCGCCGCCGCGAGGTCCCCCGCGGCCACCGTCGAGATCAGCGTCGTCCACTCCTCCAGCAGCGTGTCGGGGATGGACATCGTCTTGCCGAACTGGTCCTCCGGCGTCTCCGTGATCCCGATGTAGTTGTCATACGACTGCGACATCTTGCGCTCGCCGTCGGTGCCGCGCAGCAGCGGCATCACCAGCGCCACCTGCGGCTCCAGCCCGTGCCGCTCCATCAGCGTCCGGCCGACCAGCAGGTTGAACTTCTGGTCCGAGCCGCCGAGCTCCACGTCCGCCTTGAGCGCCACGGAGTCGTAGCCCTGCAGCAGCGGGTAGAAGAACTCCATCATCGTGATCGGCGTGCCCGCGGCCAGGCGCTTGGCGAAGTCGTCCCGCTCGGCCAGCCGGGCCACGGTGTAGTGCGCGGCCAGCTTCGTGAGTCCGTCCGCGAGGCTGAGCTTCCCGTGCCATTCGCTGTTCCGGCGGATTTGCGTGCGCTGGGGGTCCAGGACGCGGAACACCTGGTCCTGGTACGTGGCGGCGTTGGCCTGGATCTCGGGCTCGGTCAGCGGCGGCCGCGTCTCGCTCCGGCCGCTCGGGTCGCCCACCATCGCCGTGAAGTCGCCGATCAGGAAGACGACCGTGTGCCCGAGGTCCTGGAAGGTGCGGAGCTTCCGGATGGAGACCATGTAGCCCAGGTGCAGGTGCGGGCGGGTGGGGTCGAACCCCTGCTTGACGACGAGGGGCGCGCCGGTCGCGATCGCGCGCTCCAGCTTCCGGGCCAGCGTCTCTTCGGGGATGATCTCCACCGCGCCGCGGCGGATGGCGTCCATCTGCTCGTTCAGGGGCGGGAACGCGCGCATGCGCTATCGTAGCGGCGAGACCCCGCGGCTGGCAAGCGCGCGGGCCGAACGGTTAGCTTCCACCTCTCATGGCTGACACGCCCCGCGGCGGCCGCCTGCGGCGCTGGTTCTCCCCGCGCCGCCTGCGGCGTACCGTCACCTGGCTCCTGCTCGCCATCGGCTTCGCGGTGGGCGTCGGGTACGGGAGCTGGACGCGCGTCTGTTCCGGCGGGGCCTGCCCCTCCATCGCGGTCCTCGACGTCTACCGGCCCCAGCAGGCCTCCAAGGTGTTTGCCGCGGACGGCCGCCTGATCACCGAGCTTGGGTACGAGCGCCGCACCGTGATCCCGCTGCAGGAGATGCCGCTGGCGCTGCGCGAGGCGTTCATCGCCGTCGAGGACAAGCGCTTCTATGCCCACCACGGCCTCGACTTCGGACGAATGCTCGGTTCGCTCAAGGCCAACCTGCTCGCGATGTCGGTTCAGCAGGGCTTCTCCACGATCACGATGCAGCTCGCCCGCAACGTCTTCCGCGACCGGATCACGCGCGAGCGGCATGGGTTGGCCGGCCTGAGCCGCAAGCTCAGGGAGATGCGGGTCGCGGTCGAACTCGAGAGGACCTACTCGAAGGACCGCATCCTCGAGCTGTACCTGAACCAGATCAACCTGGGGAGCGGCGGCTACGGGGTGGAGGCCGCGGCCCAGCGCTACTTCGGGAAGCCCGTGCGGGAGCTCAACGTGGCCGAGGCGGCGATGCTGGCGGCGCTGCCGAAGGCGCCCCGCGCGTACAATCCGCGGAAGTACCCGGCGCGCGCGGTGGCGCGGCGCAACCTCGTGCTCGACCTGATGCACGACCAGGGGTATCTGTCGTATCAGCAGGCGGAAGAGGCGAAGGCCTTCCCGCTCACTCTCGCGGCCCGCGCCGACTACGACGACGTGGCGCCCTACTTCGTGGAGTGGGTGCGCCAGCAGATGGACGACCGGTTCGGCAAGGACCTCTACGAGAAGGGGCTGCGGATCTTCACGACGCTCGACCTCGACATGCAGCAGTCGGCCGAGCGGACGCTGGAGGCGGCGCTGGAGGCGGTCGAGGCCGGCGCGTACGGGCCGTACCAGCACCGCACGATGGCGCAGTACGCGGAGCGCAACACCGGCAACGTGGACAACAGCGAGCGGACCGCGACCCCGTATCTGCAGGGCGCGATGGTCGCGATGGACACCACCGGCGCGATCCGCGCGATGGTGGGCGGCCGCGACTTCGACGACTCGAAGTTCAACCGCATCACGCAGGCGCTGCGCCAGCCGGGCTCCACGTTCAAGCTGTTCGTCTATTCGGCCGCGCTGCGGGGCGGCCACTCGCCGAACGAGATGCTGGACGATTCTGCGATCTCGCTCCCGATGCCGGACGGCACGATCTGGGAGCCGCACGACTTCGAGGAGGCGCAATTCCGCGGGCCGCAGACGCTGCGCCAGGCCCTGGCCCTCTCCATCAACCTCGTCGCCATCCGCCTCGGCCTCGAGCTGGGCGCCGACGCGGTGGTGGACGAGGTGCGCCGCTACGGGATCGGCACGCCCGTCCCGCCCGTGCCCTCGATGTTCATCGGTTCGGCGGAGGTGTACCCGCTCGAGTTGGTGTCGGCCTTCACCGCGCCAGCGACCCTGGGTGTGCGCGCGGCGCCGTTCGGCGTCCTGCGCGTGGAGGACGCGAACGGCAAGGTGCTCCTGCAGGCCCAGCTGCGGCGCGAGCGCGTGATGGCCGTGGACCAGTCGTACGTGCTGAACGACATGCTGCAGGACGTGATCCGCTACGGCACGGCGCGCAGCGCGGTCAAGCAGGCGGGCTTCGATGTGCCGGCCGGCGGGAAGACCGGCACGACCAACGACTACACGGACGTCTGGTTCGTCGGGTACACCCGCGAGCTGGTCGCCGGCTTCTGGATGGGCTTCGACACCCCGCAGCGCATCCAGAACAACGCCCAGGGCGGGCGGCTGGCCGCACCAGCGTGGGCGAACTTCATGCGCGAGGTATACGAGCGCCGGCCGTCGCCGGGGCCGTGGGTGGCCCCGTCCGGCGTCGTGCAGCGGGAGATCGACATCACGTCGGGGAAGCTCGCCACGCCGTGGTGCCCGCAGGACGTCCGGCGCTGGGAGGTGTTCTCACCCAACAACGTGCCGACGGAGTACTGCCCGCTCCATCCGGGACCCAACGGTCCCACGCCCGCCCCGAACCCGCAGGATCCCGGCACCAAGCCGCCCAAGCGGCCGCCCGGCGGCCCCTGAGGCGGTGAAGCCGCTCCGCGTCGCCGCGCGATGGGTGCTCCCGATCTCCGGTGAGCCCATCGCGCGCGGCGCCGTCCTCGTCGGCGCGGACGGGCGGATCGCGGCCGTCGGACCGGACGCGGCGGTGCCGCGGCCTGCGCGCCGCGAGGACGTGTCGCTCGGCGCGGCGGCGCTCCTGCCCGGATTCGTGAACGCGCACACCCATCTGGAGCTGACGGCGCTGCGCGGTTTGGTGCGGGATCTCCCCTTTGTCGAATGGATCCGGACGGTCCGCGCGATCAAGTACGCGCTCGATCCCGCCGTGTACCGCGCGTCGGCGCGCTGGGGGGTGCTGGAGAGCTTCGCGGCCGGGATCACCACCAGCGGCGACACCGGCACCACGCTGCAGGCGGCGGCCGCGATGGCCGACCTGGGCGCGCGCGGCGTCGCCTACTACGAGGTGTTCGGTCCCGACCCGAAGCAGTGCGCCGAGTCGATGGCGGGGCTCGAGGCTGCGCTGGCGAAGCTCGAGCCCCTCGGCTCGGAGCGCGTGACGGTGGGCGTCTCGCCGCACGCCCCGTACACCGTCTCCGACGAGCTGCTGCGTGCCGTGACGGCGCTGGCGGCGCGGCGCCACCTCAAGACGGCGACGCACACCGCCGAGTCCGTGGAGGAGCGCTCGCTGGTGGAAGAGGGGCGCGGGCCCTTCGCGGATGATCTGCGTGAGCGGCGGATCGCGGTGTCGCCCCGCGGCACGTCCACGATCGGCTGGCTGGAGCGCTGCGGCTTCCTCGCCCTCCGGCCCCTCCTCATCCACTGCGTCACGGCGACGCCGGACGACCTGGAGCGCGCGCGCCGCGCCAGCGCCACCGCGGTGCACTGCCCCTGGTCCAACGCAATGCTGGGGCACGGCCGCGCCGACTTCGCCGCGATGCGCCGGCTCGGTCTCGCCGTCGGGCTGGGGACCGATTCGGTCGCCGCCGGCGGAGGCCACGACCTTTTCGCCGTGGCCCGGCAGGCGGCACTGGGCCTGGACGTGGGCCGGGGCCTGGCCCCGCGCGAAATGCTGGGCCTCATGACCGCCGGCGGCGCCTCGGCGCTTGGACTCGAGGGCGTCGGGACGCTGGCCGTCGGCGCCTGGGGCGACCTCGCCGCCGTGCGGCTGGACGCTCCCGCCTCCCTCGCCGCCGATCCAGAGGAAGCCGTGGCCTGGTGCGCCACGCCGTCGGACGTGGTCTTCACCGCCGTGGCGGGCCGCGTCGTGTACCGGCGTAGACGCTGGCCGCTCGTGCGGATCGCCGTGGAGCGCGCGGCGTACCGCGCCGCCGCGGCAGCGGCCGCGGCCGTATCGCGCACCGTGGCGCGGTGATTCCCGGACAGGGTGAGTCGCGTGCGGGCCGCGCAAAGGACGGCACCGGCGAGGAGTGGACGTCCGCCGGCGCGGTGTTTCCCCGAACGGGTGAGCGATGTGCGGGCGGCGCAAAGGACCACGGCGGTGAAGGGTTGGCCTCCTCCGGCGCCGCGCGGTATCTTGGCGCGGTGATGCGACGGTGCACGCGGCCCCGCGGCCGAGTCCGATGAAGGCCCAGCGCCACAACGCCATCCTGCGCTTGGTGCGGGAGCACGCCATCCCCAGCCAGGAGCGGTTGCGCCACCTCCTCCAGCGGGCGGGGTTCGACGTCACGCAGGCCACGCTGTCGCGGGACATCCGCGACCTGGGCCTGATCAAGCAGACCTCCGCCGACGGCGCGCACCACTACGCCGCGCCACCGGACGAGACCGTGCCTCCCCCCTCGCTCGCCGGGTTCCTCCCCTCGCTCCTCCTGCGCACCGACGGCGTCGGCCCCCTGCTGGTCATCCGCACCCCCACCGGCGGGGCGAATGCCCTCGCCGCCGCGCTGGACCGCGAAGTGTGGCCCGAGATCCTCGGCACCCTCGCCGGTGACGACACCGTCCTGATTGTGGCGCAGAGCCCGGCCGCCCGCCGCAAGCTCGCCCGCCGCCTCGCCGACCTCGCCGCTCCGCGGCATTGAACCCGCGCCCGCGCGGGCGTATGTTTATGCGTTGGCTTGCATAATCACACAATCGCGTGCGAGGGTGAGGTCATGGCAGAGCGCGTCGTGCTGGCGTATTCCGGCGGTCTCGACACGTCGGCGATCGTTCCCTGGCTCCGGGAGCACTACGGCGCCACGGTGATCTGCGTGGCGGCGGATGTCGGGCAGGGCGCCGGCGAGCTCAAGGGGATCGAGGAGAAGGCCAAGCGGTCCGGCGCCGAGTCGTGCCACGTCGAGGACGTGCGCGAGCGGTTCGTGCGCGAGTTCATCTGGCCGACCCTCAAGGCGGGCGCGATCTACGCCCGCACCTACCTGCTCGGCACGTCCATGGCGCGCCCGCTCATCGCGGAGCGGCAGGTCGCCCTCGCGCGCAAGATGGGCGCGACGGCCCTGGCGCACGGCTGCACCGGGAAGGGCAACGACCAGGTGCGCTTCGAGCTGACCTACGCGGCGTTCGCCCCCGACCTCAAGGTCATCGCGCCTTGGCGGGAGTGGGAGTTCCGCGGCCGCGAAGATCTCCTGGCCTACCTCGCGGCCAGGAAGATTCCGACCACGGCGTCGGCGGAGAAGCCGTTCAGCCGCGACCGCAACCTCTGGCACATCTCGCACGAGGGCGGCTCGCTCGAGGATCCGTCGCTCGAGCCGCCGGCGGACCTGTTCGTCCTGACGCGTTCCCCGGAGGACGCGCCCGACGAGGCCGCCGTGGTGACGGTCGGCTTCGAGGCCGGCGAGCCGGTCTCGCTGGACGGGGAGCCACTGGGGCCCGTGCAGCTGGTCGAGGCGCTGAACGCGCTGGCAGGCGAGCACGGCGTGGGGCGCGCGGACGTCGTCGAGGATCGGCTGGTCGGGATGAAGTCGCACGGCGTGTACGAGACCCCCGGCGGGACGGTGCTCTTCCAGGCGCACCGCGAGCTGGAGCAGCTGGTGCTCGATCGCCGCAGCCTGGCGCTGGCCGACGAGCTTGGACGGCGGTATGCTGATCTGGTGTACGACGGCCGGTGGTGGACGCCCGAGCGCGAGGCGCTCGACGCGATAGTGAGCAGCCTGCAGCGCTACGTGACGGGAAGCGTGCGCATGAAGCTGTACAAGGGGTCGGCGCGGGTGGTGGGACGCTCCTCGCCGGTTTCGCTCTACCATGAGGGGCTGGCGACCTTCGGCGCCGACGACGTTTACCGGCAGAGCGACGCGGCGGGCTTCATCCGCCTCTACGGGCTTGCGGTGCGGACGGCCGCCGAGCGCGAGCGGCGGATCGGCATGCGCCTCGCGGAGGCGGCGGACTGAGCCCGCGGCCCGTTCGCGCACTGGTCATCGGCGCGTCGGGCTTTCTCGGCTCGCGGTTGCTCGCCCTCGCGCCACGCGGGGTGGAACTGGCCGGCACCGGCGGCAGGCGGCCGGTGCGCCCCGGCAACTGGCGCGAGATCCAGCTCGACCTGGGGACCCCCGTGACGGTGCGCGGGCTGCTCGAGCGCGAGCGGCCCGGCACCGTCTTCTTCTGTGCCTACGATAAGACCGACCCGACCGTGACCGTGGACGCCGCCGTCGCGGCCGCGCGCGCTGCGGCGGAGATCGGCGCCGGCTTCCTCTTCTATTCCAGTGACATGGTGTTCGACGGCGCGGCAGGCGGCTACACGGAGGACGCTCCCCTCTCGCCTGCGAACGCGTACGGTGCGATGAAGGCGCAGGCCGAGGCGCTGGTCCGGGCCGAGCACCCCGGAACGCAGGTCGTCCGGACCTCGCTCCTGGTCGGCGAGAGCGGCATCCACATGCGGCCGGCGTACGAGTGCGAGAATCTGGTGCGCGGGCTACCGGTGACGTTGTACGCCGACGAGTGGCGAAGCCCGACGCACGTGGACGACCTGGCGCGCGCGTCGTGGGAGCTGGCGTCCCTCGACGTCGCGGGCGTGTACCACGTGGCCGGGCCCGAGCGGCTCTCGCGGGTGGAGCTGGGCCGCATCCTGTGCGCGCTCTATCGCCTGGACGGGAGCCTGATCCGGGAGGCGGAGCGTCCGCCGTCCCGCCCGCGCGACACCTCCCTGGATTCCCGCCGGGCGGCGGCCCTCATCGGCTGGGCGCCGCGCGCGCTCTCCAGCCTCGCCCGCCGCAGTCCCGCGGTGGCGCCCAGCCATGGGTGAGTCGCGTACGGGCGGCGCGAAGAACAGGGGCGGTGAAGAGCCAGCCTCCTCCGGCGCCATGCCTGACCAGTCGCACGTGATGTGGGGCGGCCGGTTCGCGGAGCCGATGGACCCGCGCCTCGACCGCCTGAACCGCAGCCTGCCGGTGGACCGGCGGCTGTGGCGCGAGGATCTCGCGACCAACCGCGCCTGGGTGCGCGCGCTGGAGCGCTGCGGGGTGCTGACGACCGGTGAGCGGCAGACGATGCTCGGCGGGCTCGACGCGGTCGAGAAGTCCCTGGCGAGCGGCGCGGCCGACGGCGCAGCGGACGAGGACATCCACTCCCTCGTCGAGCGCCTGCTGAGCGAAGCGATCGGCCCCCTGGCGGGCAAGCTGCACACCGGCCGGTCGCGCAACGACCAGATGGCCACCGACCTGCGGCTGTGGACGACGGCGGCGCTGGGGCGGCTCGACGCCGCGCTGGCCACGCTCGGCCGCGCCCTGATCGGTCAGGCTGAGCGCGGGCTCGAACTCCTGATGCCGGCCTACACCCACACGCAGCGCGCGCAGCCGGTGCGGTTCGCCCACTGGGCGCTCGCACACGTCTGGCCGCTGGCCCGCGACCGCGCGCGCGCCGTGGAGTCGGCTCGCCGGGCGGCGGTCCTGCCCCTGGGCTCCGGCGCCATCGCTGGCTCGGGCTTCGCCATCGACCGGGCGGCGCTGGCCGCGGACCTCGGCTTCGCGGAGGTGAGCGCCAACTCCATGGACGCGGTCGGCGACCGCGATTTCGCGGTGGAGTCGGTCTTCGTGGCGTCGCTGGCCTGCACGCACCTGGCGCGCCTCGCCGAGGACTTGGTCCTCTTCTCGACGGCGGAGTTTGGCTTCGTGCGGCTCGCCGAGCCGTTCACGACGGGCAGCAGCCTGATGCCGCAGAAGCGGAACCCCGATTCGCTCGAGCTGGTGCGCGGCATCGCGGGACAGTCGCTCGGGAGTCTGGTCGCGCTGCTCGCCACGCTGAAGGCGATGCCGACCGGCTACCAGAAGGACCTGCAGGAGAACAACGCGACGCTGTTCGACGCGCTCGACCGCGCGGACGCGGCGGCGCAGCTGATGGCCGCGGTGGTCGAGACGCTCGCGCCCGACGGCGCGCGGATGGCGGCCGCCCTCGACGCGTCGGTGCTCGCGACCGACCTCGCCGACCTGCTGGTCGCGTCGGGGCGCGCCTTCCGCGACGCGCACGCGGTGGTGGGGGCGCTGGTGCGCCGGGCCGAGGAGCTGGGGGTGCCGCTGGACCGGGTCGGCGCCGACGAGGCGGCCCGGATCGACGCCGCCCTGCCCGCGCAGCTCGCCGCCCTCGGCGGGCCGGAGGCCGCGGTCGAGCGCCGCTCGCTCCCCGGCGGGACCGCCCGGAGCGCGGTCGCGGCCCAGATCGCGGCGGCGCGCAAGCTCTTTCCCGGCTGAGCGTTCGGCGGCGCGCTTGCACAGCTGCGCGTTTCCGCGTAGTATGGATTCGAGGGGCGCCGGGTAGGGCGCCTGGGGACGTGGTTGGGACAACTGAAGCGCCTGCGGCATCCCGTCCCGTTCGCTTCCCGCGGCGGGCTTTTTTGTGGGTGCGCCGGTGCGCCTCGGAGGGTATTCCGGGTGCGATGCCTCGCGTTGAACGCTTCGTTCGAACCGCTCACCATGGTGCCGGTGCGGCGGGCGCTGCGGCTCGTCATCGACGGCAAGGCCGAGATCGTCGAGGCCGACGGCGCGCGCGTGGCGCACTCCGAGCGGCTTGCCGTGCCGCGCCCGGCCGTCATCCGGCTGGTCAAGTTCGTGCACGTGCCGCGGCGCTTCCGCCGTCAGGTGACCAACACCTTCCTGTTCGCCCGCGACGCGTACCGCTGCCAGTTCTGCGCGCGGCCGCAGGCCCAGCTCAAGCCGCGCGAGTGCCTGACGCGCGACCACCTCGTGCCCCTGTCGCGCGGCGGCACCAACGCCTGGACCAACGTCGTGACCGCTTGCTCGAGCTGCAACGCGCGCAAGGGCAATCACCTGCCCGAAGAGCTCGGCATGTTCCCGATCACGCCGCCGATGGAGCCCCACTTCGTACATCTGGCCTGGGCGGTGCGCCGGCTCACGCCGACGCAGGCCAAGTACATCCGCCTCTTCTACGGCGCCGAGGTCCTCGCCGAACTGTCCGCGATGTAGCCGCGGCGACGGCGGCTTTCGCCCACGCACCCTGCGGGCGGCGCGACTGCCGCCACGTCTAGGGCCCGTTGGCTCTGTCCGGCGCGGCGCACGCTGCGTTCCTTACGATCCCCGAAAACGAACCGCCCGGCTCGAGACGGAAGCCGGGCGCCGTACGGCACGGTTGAGGTCATCGCTGACCTAGCCCTTGCGCGCGGCGCCCGTTGCTTCCGACGGAGGGGTTACGGCGCTCGGGCCCTTCTCGGGTTGAACGGCTAGAGAAGGGGCCGGGAAAACGAGCACCGGGCAGGAACAACGGGAGAGCAGGCGCTCGAACACGTCACCCGACGGTTCGGGGCCCGTCACTAGCAGGGAGGCGCCAGGCGGAATCGTCTCCCCGGCGCCGAGGGTCGTCGTGTGCAGCGTGACCGGAACCAGCGCGCGCGCCGCCTTCTCCAGCGCCGCCATTTGGCGTCCGCTCGAGAGCAGGTACGGCCGCTCGAAGAGGCGCGGCGCGTTCGGGTCGTACGCGCCCGTCAGGATCAGCAGCGGGACGTGCGATTCCTCGAGCAGCAGGCGCAGGGTCGAGCCGATCGTCGGCGCGGACGGCGCGACGGAGCAGTGCGCTCCCACCACCAGCACCTGGCAGGTCCGGAGTTCCGCCAGCGACGTGAGCCAGCGGACCCGGTCGCCGCGCTTCAGCGCGATGTCGGCCTCCACCTCGCGCGCCGACAGCTGCACGGCGAGGCGGTCGAGCCGCGGCCGGAGATTGTCCAGCTCCTTCACGCACTCCGCGCCGACGCCTTCGATGGCGTGGAACAGCGTAGCGCGCCGCACCCCGGCGCTCAACAGATCGGGCAGCCACCCGGCTACGCGATCGGCGAACGGGGCCGCATCCACGGCGATGAGGAGGGACTCGATCACAGAAAACGCATACTTGCGCAACGCGTACCACGGGGCCGGATCGGGACCGGTTTCCTAAGGCGTTGGGAATGCGGCACTTATGCGAAGGCCCCGGGGCTGCTTCCCCGGGGCCTCGTTCCGCCATGAGACAACGTGTCCGCGCGGCCGACGGCCGCGCGTGTCTACCCCGTCTCAACCCGCGAGGTTTCGGGCTCGTCACCCAGGTCCTCCGGCTCGCCCTCCTCCGGCTCGCCCCGGTAGCGCTTCAGCTTGCGGTACAGCGTGCGGCGGTCGATGCCGAGGATCTCGGCGGCGCGGCCCTGGTGGCCGGCGACTTCGTCCAGGACCGCGAGGATGTACTCGCGTTCGAGGCGGTCAATGGTCCACCGGTCGGACTTCGCGCTCTTGAGCAGGTCGTGCTCGCGCCTGCGATAGAGGCCCTCACCGGGATCGAATGGGATGGTCTTCGCGCCGGCGTGCATGATGACCGAGCGTTCGATGAAGTTCTCCAGCTCCCGGACGTTGCCCGGCCATTCGTATTCCATCAGCCGCTGCATCGTCGTGGGCGGGATGGTGGGCGGCGTCAGGCCGTGCTCGGTGACTGCGCGCCGCAGGAAGTAGGCGGCCAGCAGCGGGACGTCGTCCCGCCGCTCGGTGAGCGGAGGCACGCGGATGGGGAAGACGCTGAGCCGGTAGTAGAGGTCCTCGCGGAACCGGCCCGAGCGCACCTCCTCGCCCAGATCCAGGTTGGTCGCGGCGATGAGCCGGATGTCCACGGGCACGGGCTCGCGACCGCCGACGCGCATGATGCACCGCTCCTGGAGCGCGCGGAGCAGCTTGACCTGGATGTTGGGGGTGACGGTGCCGATCTCGTCGAGGAAGAGCGTCCCGCCGCTGGACTCCTCCATCAGGCCGCGCTTGTTCGCGATCGCGCCGGTGAAGGCGCCCTTCACGTGCCCGAACAGCTCGGACTCCAGCAGCGTCTCCGGGATGGCGGAGCAGTTGACCGCGACGAACGAGCGCTCCGCCCGGCCGCTCATGTGGTGGATCGAGCGCGCCACCAGCTCCTTGCCGGTGCCCGTGTCGCCCGAGATGAGCACCGTGGCGCGGCTCGGGGCGACGCGGGCGATCAGGTCCCGCACCCGCTCGATGGCGGGACTGCGGCCGACCATCTCGACGCCCGGCCCCACCTCCTTCACCTGCCGCCGCAGTCGGGCCACCTCGCGCCGCAGTTCCGTTTCCTCGTGCGCCCGCCGCAGCGTCAGGAGCAGCTCCTCGGTGCGGAACGGCTTGCTCACGTAGTCGAAGGCGCCCCGCTTCATCGCCTCGACCGCCGTGTCCACCGAGCCGAACGCGGTCATCACGATGAACGGCGTGTCCGTCTGCAGGGTGGGCCCGACCGACAGCACGTCCATCCCCTGGACGCCGGGCAGGTTGAGGTCGAGGAGCACCGCGTCGAACAGCTGCTTGTCCAGCTCGGCCAGGGCGGCTTCCCCGGTGGGGGCGCCGACCGCTTCGTACCCCGCCTCGTCCACGATCTTGGTGATGAGCCCGAGGACGACGGCGTCGTCCTCGACCACCAGGACCTTGGGGCGCGGAGCGACGGCGACCGTTTCGGGTTCGGTCATGAGTTCACCGAGGCGGGCAGATGAATGGTGAAGGTGGCTCCGCGGCCCGGCTCGGATAAGGCGTCGATCGCGCCGCGGTGCGACTTGACGATCTGGGCGGCCAGGGCGAGGCCGAGCCCCGTACCCCCGGACCGCGAGAAGAACGGGGTGAAGATGTGCGGCAGGTCCGACTCGGCGATCCCCGGGCCCGTGTCCGAGACCACGATCTCGACCTGGTCGTCCGCCGTCGGGCGCGTCACCACCCGAAGCTTGCCGCCGGTCTCGGCCATCGCCCGCTGCGCGTTCAGGAACAGGTTGATGAGCACCTGCTGGAGCTGCGCGTCGTCGGCGTCGATGGTCGGCAGGCCGTCCGCCAGCTCGAGCTCGAGCCGGATCCGGTGGCGGCCGAGCTGGGGCTGGACCAGGCTGGTGGCCTGCTCGACCACGTCGTTGACCAACGTCGGGTTGAAAACCAGGCCGGCCGGCTTGGCCAGATTGACGAGGCGGCGCGCCAGCTTCGCGATGCGGTCGGTCTGCGACAACAGGACCTGCATCTCTTCGCCCCCGCCGCAGATGGCGCAGCGCGACTGGAGCATATGGTCCACCGACACCGCGATGGCCGTGAGCGGGGCTCCGATCTCGTGGGCCACCCCGGCCGCGACCTGCCCCGCCGTCGCGAGCCGCTCGGCGGCCAGCAGCTGGCGCTCGATCCGCTTGCGCTCCGAGATGTCCCGCAGAATCGCCGAGTACCCGATCAGGTTGCCGGTGTCGTCGTACACCGCGGTGCGGGTGAGGCTCACATCGATGATCCGGCCCGACTTCGTCTTCCGCCGCGTCTCGTAGTCGCGGATGGACCCCTGGGCCAGGGTCGTGCGCCGCATCCAGTCCATCTCGCCGCGCGCCAACTCCTCCTCCGGCAGCAGCACCGAGAATGGCTGCCCGACCAGTTCGGCGGCGGTCCACCCGAACATCTGCTGCGCCCCCCGGTTCACCGAGAGGATGTGGTCGTCCGGCGCGACGCAGAGGATGGCGTCCGCAGCCATGTCCACTATGGCGGCGACGAGCGCTGGATCTGGCGGTGCGAGATTCTGGGGCATCGTGTCCCGAAAGGTGACCAGGATGCGTCAGATTAGCAAATCTGTCCGCGTGCGTCGGGGTTCCATATGCCAATCCCAATGGCCTCCGTAGTATTACCAAAGGTCGGCATGGAACTTGCCATTTTCGGCTCGGGATCCGTGTCGGTTCATAGAAGGCAGCTTCTGGCACGTACTTTCGATGGATGAGACGTGCGGAGCATCTGGCTCCGCGAATTGCCAACGTTCAATTCGGGAATCCGCCCATGACGAAGAGAGTGATGGTTCTGGCCGGGCTGTTCGCGCTGGCATCCGCCGGAGCGCTGCGCGCGCAGCAGCCGGTGGACGGTGCGTCGCTGTTCGCGAAGACGTGCGCGTCGTGTCATGGCGCGAAGGGCTCGCCGAGTCCGACGATGGCGCGGTCGATGGGGATCCCGGACTTCGCGTCGGGCGCGCTCGCGTCGATTCCCGACAGCGTGCTCAAGAACACGATCGCGAACGGCAAGGGCCGGATGATGCCGTCGTACAAGAGCCGGCTGACGGTGGAGCAGATCACCGCGCTCGTCAACTACATCCGCACCTTCAAGCAGTAGTCGTGGCCGCCGGCGGCCTCCGGGCCGCCGGCCGCCGTCGCGTTCTTTAGCTGGACTCGCTGGCAGCGGAGGCATTATGAGGTTGCTGCGCGCAGCGCTCGGTCTTGCGGCCGCCCTGAGCCTGGGCGCGGTCCGTCCGGCGGCCGCCCAGCCGGCGGCGCCGCGCCGTCCGCCGCAGATGCTGCATCCGGCGGTGGGAAAGCAGGACTGCCTGAGCTGTCATGGTCGGGGCGCCACTGAGCACATCACGAGCGTGCCCGCGGGCCACAGCTACGGGAACGGGGCGTGCGGGATGTGCCACAAGCCGATCGCGGCCACTCCGAAGAGCGTTCCGCACCCGCTGGACGACGCGCACGCCGACTGCCGCAAGTGCCACGTCCAGGCCGCCGAGGGAGCGACGCCGGCGCCAGGGGCCGCCCCCTCGCCGCCGCTGTCGCACGCTACCTTCCACGTGTCCACCTGCCGTCTCTGCCACGAGGCGGCGCCGGCCGGGCCGACCGGAGGTGCGGATGGCGATCATGCGCCCTGAAGCGGGTGCCGCCCTGCGCGGCGCGCTCGTGGGGATGCTCGCGCTGGCGCTCGCGGCGCAGGCGGCTCCGGCGCAGACGCGCCGGGGGGGAGCGCGGAACACCTGCGTCTCCTGCCACAGCCTCCAGAGCGGACGCACGGAGGGTGGCCACGGCTTCGCCGCGTGGAAGAACTCACCCCATGCGGCTGCGGGCGTCACCTGCGAGGCGTGTCACGGCGGCAACAGCGCCGCCACCGATCCCGCGGCCGCGCACCAGGGGGTGAAGCGGTCGGGCGACCAGGCGAGCCGCGTGTACTTCACCAGCGTCCCGTCGACTTGCGGCCAGTGCCATGCCTCCGAGGCCGGCTACTTCCGCTCCAGTGTCCACTACGCCCGGCTGCAGAGCGACGGCCGTGGTCCGAACTGCGTGACCTGCCACGGATCGATGGCGACGCGCATCCTCACCCCGGACAGCGCCCTCGGCACCTGCACGGCCTGCCACGCGCCGGGTGGCGTGGCGCCGGTCGGCAAGGCGCGCGAGGCGGCGCAGATCCTGGCGCTGGTGCGTGCGGAGAATATTCTGTTCGACGTCGTGGCCAACGCCGCTTCCAACTCGCACGTGGCCGGCGCGCCGCGGGCGCGCGTCCTGATCGACGACGCCGAGCGACATCTGACGGCGGCGGCCGAGGTCTGGCATAGCTTCCGCCTCGACTCCGCGGCCGCCCGGCTGGGCGATGCCCGTGAGCTGCTCGCGGATGCCTGGGCGGCACTCGGCCATCCGAAGCCGCGCGAAGGGCGGCCCAGCCGACCGGGGCGTCCGTGACCGCCCCCAAGGATCGCCTGCCGCTCCTGTCGCTGGCGCTGGGCCTTCTGCTGGCGGTGCTGCTGGCCATCACCCTGCAGGTGCCGCAGCGCCTCTACGCCCTGGTGTTCGCGCCCACCGGCGTGCACCGCCTCGACGGCCGGATCACGCCGGGCGAATACAAGTTCCGGTGGAGCGACCAGGCGAGCGGGCTGAGTTTCGAGTGGAGCATCGTGGGTGACCGGCTGATCGGGGCCGTCTCCTCCCCCGACACGGGCTGGGTGGCCGTGGGCTTCGGCGGCGAAGGGCCGCTGATGTACGGCGCAGATATCGTCATCGGCTATGTGGACGCCCGCGGTGCGCACGTGGAGGACGACTACGCGAACACGCCGGTGACCCACGTGGCGGACACCGCGCTCGGCGGGCACGACGACATCCTCGGCTCCGCGGGCCTGGTGACCAAGGCGGGGACGACGCTCGAGTTCGAGCGCCCGCTCACCGCGCACGACAGCACCGACCAGCCGATCAAGGCGGGGCAGACCCACGTGATCGTCGCCTCCGCGGACGCGAAGGACTTCGCCGCCTACCACGCGGGCGGCCACAAGGCCGTGGCGCTGCTCGACCTGTTCAACGGCCCGCCGGCCGCTGCCGGCGCCGGAGCTCTGCTGCCCGATCACATCACCGACGTGCAGATCATGATCGCGACTTGGATGGCGATCCTGCTCATCTTCGGCCTGCACGGCGTGGCGGCAGGGTGGGCGGAGGGGGAATCTGCCGGTGCGACCGCCGAGCAGACCGGCGTCGCCGTCGCGCTGATCGTGGTGCTGATGGTGCTGGAGCTGGCGGCGCTGGGCACGTTCGCGGTCGGCGTCGCCAAGGCGGCACCGGTCTGGCTGCTCGGCCTGTCGCTGGCGGTCGGGCTGCTCGCCCTGGCGGGCATCGTCGTGCTCTACAGCCGCGCCTTCGTGCACTGGGAGGCGACGCGGGCGGAGCGCGACGACGGCATACCGTGGTAGCGGAGGATCGAGGGTGAATCGCAGACGCTTTGCCGACTGGTCGCTGAAGACCGGGATCGTGGCGGCCATCGCCTCGGCCATCCCCGGCATCCTCACCATGCGCGGGCGCTCGCGGGAAGCGGCCACGCGCGCGGTCGAGCCGGGAGACCGCCTCGTCTTCGCGATCGGGGAGAACGCGGGCCAGGCGGTGACACAGGGCGGCTTCACGCAGAACGAGGCGGTGCTCGCCTATCCCGAAGGCAAGTCGGACAACCACGAGAACCTGGTAATGGTCTGCAAGCTCGATCCCGCGGCGATCAAGCCGCCGACGGACATGGCCGGGGTGGCGCAGGGCGTGGTGGCGTACAGCGCCATCTGCACCCACCTCGGCTGCACCGTGCGGTTCTCGGAGGAGCCGATGGAGCAGGCGCCGTTCCCCCACATCCACTGCCCCTGCCACGGGGCGATGTTCGATCCGCAGAGGGGGTGCAGCGTCCTCGGCGGGCCGGCGCCGCGACCGCTGCCGCAGCTGCCGGTGAAGCTGAACGCCAAGGGTGAGGTGGTCGTCGCCGGTCCCTTCAGCGCCGCCATCGGCGTGAAAGCGTAGGGCGCGATGGGCGTCTCCGGCTGGTTCGTCGAGCGGCTGTCGCTGGACAAGTTCCGGGCGAAGTACCTGGGCAAGCCGTTCCCCGTCCACTCCACGTTCTTCCTCGGCGAGATCGCGCTGTTCAGCTTCGCGGTGTTGGTGGGCACGGGGCTCTACCTGGCACTGTTCTACGAGCCGTCGGCCCAGACGATCACGGCAGGGGGACCGCTGCCTGCGGCCTACGCGAGCACGCTGGCGATCGACAGTCACCCGTTTGGCGCGCTGATGCGCCGGATGCACCACTGGGCGGCGCACCTGATGATTGCGTCGGTGGTGCTCCACCTGCTGCGCGTCTACTTCACCGCGTCCTACCGGAGGCCGCGCGAGGTCAACTGGGTCCTGGGGCTGGTGCTGCTCGGCGTGACGATCGCCGCTTCGTTCGCCGGCTACCTGCTTCCCTATGATCAGTTCTCGGTGACCGCGACCGCGATCGGCTACGGCATCGCGCGGTCGGTGCCGTGGGTCGGCTCCACGCTCGCCGACTTCCTGTTCGGCGGGCCGTTCCCTTCGCCGGGCACGGTGCCGCGGTTCTTCGCCTACCACGTGGTCTGGGCGCCGCTGGTGCTGAGCGCGCTGGTGGCCCTCCACATGGTGATTTTGCTCAAGCAGAAGCACACCGAGCTGCTGGCCGCAGGCGAGCGACCCGATCCGGCCGAGGCGCGGTGGATTCACGGGATCCCGCTGTGGCCCGCGCAGGCGGCGCTGATGGGCGTGCTGTTCCTCATCCTCGTGGCGACGCTGGCCGCCCTCGCGGCCTTTCTGCCGGTGCACCCGTCGGCCTTCTTCGGACCGCCGCAGCCGATGACGCCCGAGGTGAAGCCCGACTGGTACCTGCTCTGGGTCTACGGGGCGCTGCGGCTCATCCCGGGCGGCCTGAGCTTCCGGTTCCTCGGCGCGACCATCGGTTCGGAGGCGATCGGCGCGATGCTGGTGCCGGGCCTCCTGACGCTGATCATCCTGCTCGTGCCGTGGCTCGACCGCGCGCCGTCGCCGGCCTTCTACGCGGAGCCAGCGGCGGCGTCCCCGCGCCGACTGGCCCTGGGACTCGCGGTCCTCACCCTGTTCCTCGCGCTGTCGCTGGCCGGCTTCGGCGCCGAGCTGGGCTTGAGCGTGCCCGTGCTCTGGGGCATCACGGTGCTGGCGCCGCTCGGCGTGGGCTGGGGCACGCACCTGCTGGTGGGGCGGCGCAAAGCGGAGACGACCGTCCTCGAGCGGCCCGGCCGCTAGAGCGGCCCGGTCGGACGCGAAAGCGGAGGGGCCAGCCGGCAGCGGCTGGCCCCTCGTGTATTCGGCATGGCGCTTACGACTCGAGTCCTGATCAGGTTGGCGGAACGAGCTTCAAGCGCCTGCTGCCCGATCAGGGGGTTGACGCTCCCCCGTACGGAGCACCGGACTTTGGATGCATCGGACCGCATGCGGGAGCGCGATTCTGTGCTCCCGCACAGGCATGTAGCGACGCCATCCGACGCCATCAGTCGTTACTGACCGGCACACCACAGCGGAGGCTCCGCGTGGCCTTTTCGAGCGCCCAACGTTCCCGTAGCCACCAGCCGCGACTTGGACCAGGCGGACCAGACCTACTCCCAGAGTTCACGCCGCGCTGAGCAAGAAAAACCTACAGCTTCGCTTGGCTATGGCGTCGCTTGCGACTCGATGCCACTCTCGCCGCCGCTTCGGAGCACCTCAAGCGGGCTAACGCTTGCCTAACGCCCGCCCCCTACCTTGGTGCGGGTTAACGGCGGCGACCCGTGAATGCTCCCTCAAGACCGGAGGCGACGAATGCGATGCGCAATGGCCATCTGGAGTTGCCCCGCTTTGGTGGACAGTTGACGGCTTGGGTTTCAAGCCGCAGTTGAGGTGTCGCACTCGTACTGGATCGGCGACCGCTGGCCGAGCGCGGAGTGCCGGCGGTGCGGGTTGTACCA
>JBEKVZ010000008.1:0-128225 GCA_049513575.1 Gemmatimonadales bacterium | reverse complement strand
CACGCCGGGCACGGCGACGATCAACGCGAGCACCGGGGTGGCGACGGCGGTGGCCAACGGGACGACGCTGATCACGGCTAGTGCGGCCAGCAAGACGGGCTCCACCACGCTGACGGTGAGCCAGGCGGTGGATCACATCGTGGTGAGTCCGGCGACGCCGACGCTGACCTCGATTGGGGCGACCCAGGCGTTTACCGCGGAGGCCTTTGACGTCCTGAACGTGGCGCTGGTGAGCCAGCCGACCTTCACCTGGAGCTCGGGCACGCCGGGCACGGCGACGATCAACGCGAGCACCGGGGTGGCGACGGCGGTGGCCAACGGGACGACGCTGATCACGGCTAGTGCGGCCAGCAAGACGGGCTCCACCACGCTGACGGTGAGCCAGGCGCCGACGATCGCGTTGAGCCCAGCGACCGTGCCGTTCGCGGCGGCGCTGGGTGGTGGTAATCCGGCAGCCCAGACGGTGGCCGTAACGAATACAGGGACGGGGACGCTATCGGGCCTGGCGGTGGGGACGGTGAGCTACCAGGACCTGGAGCCGACGGGATGGCTGGGAGCCACGATCGATGTGACCACGGCGCCGGCGACCGTGACATTGACGGCAACCCTGGGGAGCCTGGCGGCCGGGACGTACCACGCCACGGTGTCAGTGACGGCGACGGCGAGCGGGGTGACCAACAGTCCGCAGACGATCACGGTGACATTCACGGTTAGTCAGGCGCCGACGATCGCGTTGAGCCCGGCGACGGTGCCGTTCACGGCGGCGCTGGGTGGTGGTAATCCGGCAGCCCAGACGGTGGCCGTAACGAATACAGGGACGGGGACGCTATCGGGCCTGGCGGTGGGGACGGTGAGCTACCAGGACCTGGAGCCGACGGGATGGCTGGGAGCGACGATCGATGTGACCACGGCGCCGGCGACCGTGACGTTGACGGCAACGCTGGGGAGCCTGGCGGCCGGGACGTACCACGCCACGGTGCCGGTGACGGCGACGGCGAGCGGGGTGACCAACAGTCCGCAGACAATCACAGTGACGTTCACGGTGAACCCGTGACGACGCTCCTGCCTACGATCACGGCGCCGTGAGCACCTGCATCAGCTACTCGCGAATGGGGTATAATGACAGGATGAAGCGGTTTGCTCCGACTCTTGGCCTGCGCATCGCGGAGCTCCCGTGACCTGCCCCAACTGCGGCTCCGCCGAGATCTCGCCGCTGACGAACCGCTGCGAGCTGTGCGGCTTCGCCCCCGGTGGGAGCGTCGCCGTCGAGGCGCCGCACCCCGTATCCGTTGACGAGCTCGCACGCCAGGAGCTGGCGGATCAGTTCCACTTCGACGCAAGCCTCGGGCACGGAACGAAGACCGCCGTTTACCTCGCGCACGAGCAGGGCTCCACCCGGGCCATCGTCGTGAAGGTGCTGCCGCGACCGGCTGAGAGACGCACGGAGAGCGACGAGCGGTTCCGGAGCGCGGTCGAGGCGGTCGCGGCGCTGGAGCATCCCCACATCGTCCCCGTCTTCGACCACGGGTCGACCGAGCACCTCTACTGGTACTCGATGGAGCACGTGCAGGGCGGGTCGCTGCGCACGACCCTTCACGCGCGAGGCCCGCTTGAGCTCAAGGCCTGCCAGCGGATCATCGCGCAGGTGGCAAGCGCGCTCGACTACGCGCATCGCCGCGGCATCGTGCACGGCGCGCTGAAGCCGGAGAACGTGCTGATTGACGCCGAGGGATGGGTCCACGTCTGCGACCTGCTCGTGTCGCTGTCTCTCGAGAGGTCGAAGCCACCGGGCCGGCCCGCAGCTCCGTCTCCGGAGGCGGCGGAAGCTCCAACAGCGGCGCAACCTCCGAAGGCCGCGCGGCCGCCGTACGTGGCGCCGGAGACCCTGCGCACGCCCTTCTCGGACCAGTACGCGCTTGGCGTGCTGGTGTACGAATGCCTCACGGGCGCTCCTCCGGCCGAAGCCGAGGACCTCGGCGCCGCGCTCGCGGCGTCGCTCGCCACGGCACGCCCAGACGTTCCGTCGCACCTGGCGCACGCCATCCGGCGGGCCGTGAGCGAGAAGGAGATCGACCGTTTCCCCAGCGTCCTCGATTTCGTAGCGGTGCTGGAGACGTACACGCCGTCCGCTGCGGACGCGCAGCCATCGGGCCGAGGCTCCGGCGTCGTCCTCGTGCAGACCGACTGGAAGCCGCCCCCGCGCCCCTTCAACCGCCGCCGCATGGCCGGCATCGCGGTCGCGATCGTGGTCGTCGCGGCACTCGTGCTGCTGCTGCGACCTGCCGCCCTTCAGCTGTGGCGCCGGGCTGTCAACCAGACTGCGGCTGCGCCCGTCGTGTCGCAGGCGACCGACAGCGCGGCGGGTGGGGCCTCGCGGGCCGAGACAGGCCCGACCGTCGCGCCCGCGCCGCCAACGCGTTTGCGCGCCGCGCCGTCCCTGCGGAATCCGGCGCAAGCTGCACGTCCGAGGCCCGAGCCTTCCAACGCTGCGGCGCCCCGCGCAGCCCCTGCGCCCGCCGCTGATTCCGGCCGGCTGTTCGTAAGCGCCACGCCGTGGGGCCAGCTGTACGTGGACGGCCAACTCGTCGGCAACACGCCGAAGGCGAACCTGAGCCTCGCGGCGGGTGCGCACACGATCCGCATAGCGCGGGATGGCTTCGAGCCGTTCGAGCGGTCGATTCAGATCGAGCCCGGCCAGGTGGTGCGCCTCACCGACATCGTGCTCGCCGCTCGGCGCCCGTGAACCGGGCGGCGGTGGTCCTGACCGTCGTCGTCCTCGCCGCCGCGGCGGCGCAGGCGGCGCGCGCGCAGACACCGGCGGAACGGCTCGCACGAGGCATCCGCGCGTATCAGGACCTCGACTACGACAGCGCCGCTGCGGCCCTCCGCGCGGCACTCGCGGGCTCCGGTCGCGCCGCGCTGAGCGATTCCGGCCGCGTGAGCGCCCTCGTGTACCTCGGCGCGACCGAGTTCTTCCGCGACCGCCGCGACTCGGCCTCAGCGGCGTTCCGCCGGCTGCTGCTCATCGACCCGCGCTACCGGCCGGATCAGCTCGTCTTCCCGCCGGAGGTCTCGAGCCTCTTCCAGGACGTGCGGCTCGGGACCCGCGCGGTCGCCGTATCCGCGCCGCCGCTCGCGCAGATCACCGCAGCCGGCGACCAGCTCGTCGTGTGGCTGTACGCCACCTCGTACCATCCGATCGATGTGACCATCCAACGGGCGAACGGGGCGCTGGTGCGCACCCTCTACCAGGGTGGGGCTGGCGACAGCCTCCCCGTCCTGTGGGACGGGCGCGCCGCCGGCGGGGCGCCGGCTGAGAGCGGCCACTACGTGCTGCGCGTGGATTCGCGCGGGAGCGACGGGCGCGTGGTCAGGTCGGTGGCGGTGCCACTCGAGATCGCGACGTTGCGGGGCGACACGTTGGCCTGGCCGCCAGAGCCCGCCGATTCGCTGTTCAAGCCGGAGCACGGGGCGGGGGGGACCGGCGTGCGTGCGTTGATCACCGGGCTCGCGGCCGCCGTCACGGTGATCGCGCTTCCATCGCTCGTGGCCGGAGGGTCCAGCGGATCGGGTGACCGCTTCGCCGTGGTCGGCGCGCTCGGCGTGGCAGGGTTCCTGGGGTTCCAGAACCAGCGCCGGCCGCAGCCGATTCCGGAGAACATCGCGGCCAACCTTGCCCTGCGACTCAACTGGCAGCGACAGGTGGACAGCGTCCGGACGGAGAACGCGGCGCGGCGCGCGAACGGACGCCTTGTGATCCGCGCCGGGGCGGCGCGCATCCTGGAGACGCCGTGACGGCGCGCATCGCAGCGCTGCTGCTGGCGTGCACGTTGCCCGCCGGTCCGCTCAGGGCGCAGGTGCTGCAACATCTGAGCTTGGACGCAGGGGTCTTCAGGTTGCACTTCCGCAGCGCGGCGTCGGGGGTCGGGGAGACGCTGAGCGGCCTCGCCGCCGTCGGGCGGGCCCGGTTCTTCGTGGGCTCCGTCTCGCTCGAGACGTCGTACTCGCAGGGCCATCTCGTGGCCGACACGGGAACCGCCATTGCGCGCGACATGGTGGACGGCAGCGCGTTCCTCGCCGTGCGCCCCTTGTCGTGGCTCGCGCTCAAGGCCGGGCCGCATCTGAGGGCGTACGTCGCGCCTGGGTCTACCGAGCGTTGGGTGATGTGGGAGGCACACGCACACGTAGACGGCTCCATCATCCCCGGCATGCTGGATGCGAACGTCGAAGGGTGGATGGCGGTGGGGTCGGCCGTGAACGTGGATCCCGGCGCGCGCGGCGCGCGCGGCGGCCAGGCAGGCCTGATCCTCAGGCTGTGGCGGTCTCCGCTCTGGGCGCGACTGACCTACGTCGTGGATCAGGCGAAGCTCAAAAACGACGCCCGCACGGAGACCGTCGAAGCGGTTCTCTTCGCAGTCGGGCTTGGCGGGCGCTAGGGCCGCCGGCTGGCACGGCGAGACGTGACGCAGGAGGGGGGCGTGGGCAACAAGCGATTCACGCTGACGGCGCGTGTGAGCACAGACAGTCCGGAGCCCGTACGCCGTGCGTTGAGCGAGTTGCTGCCCGATGCCTCGATCACGCGAGTCGACGAAGAGTTCCTGATCCGGACGACCATGCGCGGCCAGAGCGCGCGCGACCTCAATCGCGGTCTGCTTTCTGCCCTGCGTCGCGTCGAGAAACGGACCCGCCTGCGCGCGGAGTGGACGTCCGGCGGCACCACCGAGCGGTTCTTCGACTACGTGCCCAAGGGGTCGCGCAAGACCCGAGGCCCTTGACGCCCGCTTGACGATTGGTGCCGATAGTGGAGGCGAACGCTACGGAGGTTGCCATGAAGATCCGTCTCGCCGTTGCCCTTTCCGGCTTCGCACTGTTGGCGGTGGGCTGCGCCACCAAGGAAGCCACCAGCCCGCAGACCCAGACCCCGACGCAGCCGGGCGTCCGGATCGTCAACGCGTATGGCCAGCCGGTGGACGTGCTCGTGGACGGCGTGCTCGCCGTGGCGAGCATAGCGCCGGGGAAGCTCGACACGGTGCCGCAGAGCGCTGGGGCTCACACCGTCGCGCTCCGGGCCGCCGGCGTGACGACGTCGGGACTGCAGGTACAGACCGCCGTCGGTGCGGTGCCGACTGTTGTCGCCCTCCGGTTCGGCGCCTCGCTCGCCGCCTCCGCGATCGGCGATACGAACGCGATCGTTCCAGCCGGCGCCACGAAGGTGCGCGTCCTCCATCTCGCGCCGAACGCCGGCGAGATCCAGGTGGCGCGGACGCAGCCCGACTGGCTCTCACCGCCGCTGATCGGCTGGAAGATCCCGTTCCTCTACGATAGCGTGCACATCAACGACCCCCTGGCGAATCCGTTCTACCAGAGCACCGTGGGCACCTGGGACGTCCGCGTCTGGCTCACGCCGTCGCAGGATGCGTTGGGCTGGGACGGCGCCACGGCGCGCGCGACGCTCAATCTGAAGAGCGGCGAGAAGCGCAGCGTACTGGTACTCGACAAGCCAGGCGGCGGCATCCAGCTGAGCGTGATAGACTAGCGTAGTGCTCCGTCCTCTGATCTTCGCCGGCGTGACGCTGGTCCTGGCCTGGGTCTCCCGCGAGCCCCTCCGGCTGCCGCGGTCCCACGGCTTCCCGCGCTTCTTCGCGTGGGAGAGCATGGTCGCGCTCGTGTTGCTGAACTTCGTCAGCTTCAGGCAGTGGTTCGGCGATCCGCTCTGCGTGCGCCAGATCGTCTCGTGGATCCTGCTGTTCGGCTCCCTCGTCCTGGTGGTGCCCGGTGCTCTCCAGCTGCTCCGCCACGGGAAGCCGAGCGCCGAGCGGCCCCACGACCCGTCGCTCTTCGCCTTCGAGAAGACCACGCGGCTGGTGACGAGCGGCGTGTATCGGTACATCCGGCATCCGCTCTACGGCTCGCTGCTCCTGCTCGCCTGGGGCGTGTTCTTCAAGCGGCCGACGGCTTTCGCGCTCGCGCTGGCCCTGGCCGCGACGGCCTTCCTCGTCGCCACGGCGAAGGCCGAGGAGGGCGAAAGCCTCCGCTATTTCGGGGAGGAGTACCGGACCTACCTGCAGACGACGAGGATGTTCATCCCGCATCTCTTCTGATTCCGCCGCGGAAAAGCGGCCATCGGCACGGAATATGCCAATCGGGAGGGCGTGAACGCCGACCGCTTGGGCTAGGGCACGGCCCCGATGGCGCCCGGCCAGGCTCCTCACAAGTGGGTGATCGCCGGAACGGTGCTGACCGGCACCTTCATGGCGGTGCTGGACGCGAGCGTCGTCAACGTAGCGCTGCCGCACATGAGCGGCACCCTCGGCGCGACGCTCGAAGAGATCACCTGGGTCGCGACGGGCTATCTCCTCGCCAACGTCCTCATCATGCCGGTCATCGCGCTGATCTCGGCGCGGTTCGGCCGCAAGCGCTTCTACATGGTGAGCGTCTTCGCCTTCACCCTCGCCTCGATGGCGTGCGGCGCGGCGCGGAACCTCCCGGCGATGGTGGCCTTCCGCGCCGTCCAGGGGCTGGGCGGCGGCGCCATGATCACGGTCGCGCAGGCCATCCTCCGCGAGACCTTTCCGGTCGAAGAGCAGGGGTTGGCGATGGGCATCTACGGCGTGGGCATCGTGGTCGCGCCGGCCCTGGGTCCCACGCTCGGCGGCTGGCTGACCGATCAGTACTCCTGGCCGTGGATTTTCTACGTCAACGTGCCGATCGGCGTCATCAACCTCCTGCTGGTCCAGCGGTACATCTTCGACCCGCCGTACTTCGTCCGGCACAAGGATCGGGTGGACTGGAGCGGCCTGGGTCTGATGGCGGTCGGGCTCGGCGCGCTGCAGCTGATGCTGGAGAAAGGCCAGGAGAAGGAGTGGTTCTCCTCGTCCCTGATCTGCTGGCTGGCGGCGTTCGCGGTCGTCGGGTTGGTGGCGTTCGTGTGGCGCGAGCTCACGACCGAGCGGCCGGCGGTGGAGCTCAAGATCCTGAGGAACGTGCCGTTCGCCTCGGGCACGGCGCTCGGAGGCGTGCTCGGTATGGGGATGTTCGGGACCCTCTTTCTCCTGCCGATGTTTCTCCAGAACCTGCTGGGCTTTCCCGCGATGACGTCCGGCGTCGCGATGCTTCCGCGCAGCATCGCCTCCGCGGTGGTCGGGCCGATCGGGGGACGCTTCTACAACAAGGTGGGCCCGCGGGTGCTCGTCGCGGTCGGCCTGGCGTTGAACGCGTACGGCTTCTGGCAGTTCTCGCATCTCACCACCCAGGTGGGCGTCTGGGACCTGCTGTGGCCGCAGGTCTGGCAGGGCGCCGGGATGGGATTGCTCTTCGTCGCGATCGCCACAGCCGCCCTCGCGACGATCCCGAAGCCGAGGATGACGGCGGCGACGGGGCTCTACAACGTGGTGCGCCAGGTCAGCGCCAGCATCGGGATCGCGATCGCCGCCAACCAGGTGGACGCGGGCACACATCGCTTCCACGATCAGCTCGCCGAGGGCGTGACGATGTACTCGGAGGGAGCCCGGACGATGCTGCAGCGTATGACGGGGGCGATGATTCAGGCGGGCGGCGACTCGGTGACCGCGGTGCAGCGCGGGCTGGCGATTATGAACGGGCGCGTCACCCGCCAGGCTGTCGTGCTCGCCTACAACCATCTTTTCCAGCTGGCGGCGATGCTGTTCGTGGTCTCCTTGCCCCTGACGCTCATGCTGAAGGGCCAGCGCGGGGCCCGCGGCGCGACGCCGGCGACGATCCCACCGGCCCCGCCACGGCCCACGCCGCGCCGCCGGCCGGAGCCGGTTCCACTCCAGGCGCCCGCTGAGGTCGAGGAATTGGTGGGGGCGGGAAGCCACTGAGCCGTGCCCGCCACCTTCCTCACGGGGACCACGGGCTTCATCGGCTCGGAGATCCTGCGCCGCCTGCTCCAGGACGAGGCCGACCGCCGGATCTACGCCCTGGTGCGCGCGCGGGACCGGGAAGAGGCCGCGCGCCGCGGGCGCCAGGTGCTCTTCAAGCTCTTCATGGACGACGTCGCGGCGACCGACGAAGGGAAGCGGCGGGTTCGCTGGATCACCGGCGACCTCGCCAGCCCCGGTCTCGGACTGGAGCGTGCGGACCGTGAGGAGGTCGCGGCCGAGTGCGACGAGGTGATTCACGCCGCGGCCTCCACCAACTGGGATCTGTCGTTCGACGACGCCGAGGCGGTCAACGTCGCGGGAGTGCACGGGATCGCCGACCTTGCGGCCGAGCTGACGCGCGGTGGGCACTTCCTGCGGCTGGTGCACATCAGCACCGCCTACGTGGCTGGCCGTCGCGACGGCCAGGTGGCGCCGAGCGACCTTCCGGGCGCGGACGGTCCGTTCAACAACACCTACGAAGCGACGAAGGCGAAGGCCGAGAGGTTTCTGCGCGAGCGGATGAGCGAGCTGCCCGTCACGATCGTGCGGCCCTCCATCGTGGTCGGCGACAGTCGGACCGGCCGGACGTTCAACTTCAACGTGATCTACTTCCCGCTCAAGCTGATGTACCACGGGCTGCTCCCCGTGATGCCGGGGCGCCGCTCCACGACGCTCGACATCGTGCCGGTGGACTACGTCTGCGATGCGACCATCGCCCTGGGACGCGACCCTGCGGCGATCGGTCGCACGTTCCATCTCACGGCCGACGACGACGCGATTCGGCTCGTCGAGTTCGCCGATCGCATCACCGCGTACTACAACGAGCACGTGGGGAAGGGGCGGCCCCCGGTGCGGCCCCCCCGGATGATCGGCCCGCTCGCCTGGCGCGGCGTCCGCTGGTGGGTCGGGCGACGGCTGCGCGGCAAGCCGAAGCGGCAATTCGAGGCGTTCAACACCTATCTGCCCTACATCCTGACCGAGAAGCGCTTCCTCGCGGCCGAAACGCGCCGGGCGTTGGCCGCTCGCGTGCCGTACCCGCCTATCGCATCCTACCTGCTGCGCGTGGCGGAGTACGCCGTCACGCGGGAGTGGGGGAAAGACGTCTCGTGGGCCCCGTCGCTGCTGCGCGACGACCTGTAGGCCCAGACGCATACTTCTCTCTAACAACACACCCGTTTCACGGAGACAATCGGATGGTCAGCATCGGTGCAGACCGCCTCGCCTGGGCGGCCGCGGCCGCGCTGCTCGCGGCCTGCGCTCAGCCGAAGCCGGCCGGGCCGGCGCCGGCCTCCACGCTCGAGGCGGCGCGGCAGGGCGCGATGGCCGTGCTGGCTCACGGCGCGGCGGCGTGGAACCGGGGGGACCTCTCGGGCTTCATGTCGGACTACACGCCCGACGCCTCCTTCGTCACGCCGCGCCTGGTGGTGCACGGCCGCACGGCGATCCAGACCCGCTACGCGCCGCGATTCGCGCCGGGGGGCGTGCGCGACTCGCTGTACTTCCAGGACGTCGAGGTGGACCTGCTCGCGCCGGACGCGCTGAACACCATTGCGTACTACGTCCTCCAGCGCGGCGACTCCGTCGTCGCCCGCGGGCCGACCTCGCTGGTGATGCGCCGGATCGGCGGCCGCTGGTACATCGCGCACGATCACTCGAGCTAGGCGCGGCAGGCAGGGCACCTTCGGCTTCGCCCCGCTCCAGGGTGAGACCGCCCGCGCGATCGCGGAGAGGTTCCTGCCTTAGCGGCGCTCCGCGCCTACTGCCGGCGCGCCGATTCGCTCGTCTTGGAGGCGATCCAGTACAGGACGATCAGGCAGGGCACGACGTACGGGAAGATGCCGTACAGCGTGTCGCTCGCCGAATGCGAGTGCCGGTCCACCGCGACGAACACCTGCACGCAGAAGACCACGGCGAGCACCACGAGCAGCACGGCCTCCACCGAGACCGGCAGGTAGATCCATCCCCAGGGCTTGAACCATCGCCGAGACACGTCGCCTCCCCGCCGAAGACGCGTTGCGCCAGCCATGCTTTACTATACAAAGTACTTTGTGCTAAGGCAATGGGGCGCGGACGGCGCAGAAGTAGCCCTCCGCGTGGCGCGGGGGGAAAACGGAGCCGGCGCTGCTGGACCAGCCTCCGGCGAAGCCGTCGGGAGTGATCTGCCGGACGTAGCCGGTGGTGTGGCCGGCGTCGAAGGCCTGGGGCCCGCGCGCGTTGGACTCGTTGCCGAAGCGGACGATGACCGTCGGCGTGCCGTCCGCGGCGCGCTGCTCGTAGACCGCGACGCCGGGCGCGTCGGGCGCAGTGGCGGCGAGGTCGCCGAGCCGCTCCGCGCCCACGGTCTCGAGCGCGATCGTGGCAGCGCCGCGCAGCGGTTGCGTGGCCCGCTCGACCGCCTGGAGCGCGCTGTCCTGCGGCACGAGCGTGAGACGGCCGTCGACCGACTGCCCGGACTGCGGGCCGGATGTGGCCACCATCGTGAGGACGAAGTCCCCGCGCATCGGCGCCGTGAACGTGCCGGCAGAGAGGGGCGCGTCCCCGACGCGCCTGCAGGCGGCATCGGGGCTCGCGTGCGCCCGGAGATGCGCGCACGCCGCGAGCGCGGCGGGCGCGCAGGCAACCAGCGCCACGACCGCACGTGCTCTCAAAGACGACCGCCGCGTATCCGGCATCGGCATCCCCTCTACTGACGCTTGCGCACCAGCGTGATCCGCCCCGACGGATCTACCGCGTACAGCGGCCCGTGATGGATGTCGTCGCCCAGGAACACCCGAGCGCCGCCCGCGGCGGGGGGAGCGGTGAAGGTGTGCGTGTACGAGTCAGCCGCGTAGTTCACCGTGTAGCCGAGGTCTTGCAGCGACGCCACGGTCACCTTGCTCAGCGCGGGACTTGACGGGAGGAAACCCACCATCAGCTCGTTCCCGAACACGGTGGTGCGCCAGTGTCCGTTCACGGTCCCCTGCCCGCAGGTAGGGTAGGTGTACGGCGAGTTGGCGCAGTTCTCCACCGGGGGAATGTGGAGCGGGCTTCCATACGCCTGGCCGGACCCCGTGTAGCTCGTGCCGCCCACCGAATCGAACTGCGCGGCCGCATTAGCGCTTCCACCCTGGCAAGAGAAGTAGGTGTCCCGCAGGGTGCCCGGCGGGTTCGACGGCAGCTGGAGGCAGCTGACAGTCGGAAACGGTGCGGACAGCGACCACAGCGTGCCGAATCCGAGCACGTGCCCCATCTCGTGCAGGACCACGGCATTGAGCTGACCATTCGTGATGAGTGTCCGCACGTCGGCGGTGTCGAACTTCATTATGCCCATCACTGTCAGGCCTGCGCCGGAGGAGCCTGACAAGCGGGCGAAGCACGGGCTTGACTCGGCCAGAGTCTTGCCGGGTCCGTCGATCGAGTCGAACGACGCGAAGATGAGCAGGTCCGTGATGGTCTGGTTCACCGCCGGCTCGCCCGCGCCACACGAGTTGGCGGTGTCGGTCACGTTCTGGGGCGTGCCGACATGGCGATAGACCATCTGCTGCCACCTGGTGGCCGCGGCCTTGAAGGCGGCCGACTCCGCTGCGGTGGGCTTGTAGTTGCCGTAGTACTGGATCTGAATCGTGTACTGCGCTGCGACGCCCGTGTCGGCGAAGGTCTGCTGACTGGTGCCGAGCCCGGCCGCCGTCACCGTAGCCGCCATCGTATTGAGGCCCGCCGACGGGCCGAGCACCCAGCTTCCGACCTGGGCCATTCCGTTCGCGTCCGTGGTGGCACTGAGCCCCGTCCCGCTCCCGCCGCCGCCCGTGATCGCGAAGCTCACCGATGCCCCTGCCAGCGCGTTGCCCACGCTGTCGGTCACCTTCACCGCAGGCCGGACGTTGACCGCCCAGCCGACCAGTCCGACCTGGGAGTTGCCCAGGTACGTCCGCACGACAACGGCGGCGGCCTTCGGCGCCTCGGCGCTCTTGCTGCAGGCGGCGAAGGCCGGCGGCAGAAGCAGCGCGGCGGCGACGATCAGACGGCGGACATTCTCGGACATGTAGTCTCCAACGCTCCGGGGCGGATGGCGCGAACCTTAGATACCCGGGCCCGGCGCGGCAAGCGTCGCCGGCGCCGCCGGTGATCTCCGTCACGTTGTGATTCGCGTTACCCCGCGGGACCTGGGCCCGTCCCTTAACGTGGCGCGGGCTCCCGCGTCGAAGGAACGAACCGCTCTATGTCGGGTTGCATGTCCAAACGAGTTGGGAGGGGTGTATGACTCGGAAGTGGCTGCATCTGGTGACGGCTGCCGGGCTGGTGGGCCTGGGCGCCTGCAAGGAGAACACGTCGCCAGTGGCGTCGTTGTTCAACGACTCGACGGTGACGGCCGACGTGGCGGCCAGCGCGGGCGACGCGATGGCCACAGTGGTGACCGGAATGGGGGGGAACGAGACCGCGGTGGGAATGGCGCCCGGCGCCATCAGCCTCGGCCTGGCCGGCCTCAACGCGGATTACACCCGCAGCCGGACCTGCTATGACGGCACCGGCGCGGTGGTGACTGGGTGTAGCCCGCTGTCGTCCGTCGGGACGATCATCACGACGGCGTCACTGAACACCACGCGCGCCGATACCAACACCGTGACCGGCGGAGCCACCACCATCTTCGGCAGCGCGGTGCACCGGGCGTGGACCGACACGCTGTTCCGCAACTTCACGTCGGGCGCCGAGACCTCCCGCACGCACAGCGGGCTGCAGACGAGTCACGACACGACGACGTTCTCCAACAGCGGCACTTCGGTCTCGCGGACGCATGACGAGTCCGCGGCGGACTCCGTGCGCGGGGTGACCTGGAACCTGCCGCGCTCGACCAACCCGTTCCCCGTGTCCGGCTACATCGTGCGCGTGGACACCGTGCACGCGACCTTCACCAACGCGACGGCGACCTCTTCGAAGACGGAGGTCAAGGTGGTGAAGATCGTCTTCCCGCCGGATGCCCAGGGCAACGTCACGCTGACGATCGACAACAAGACCTGCACGCTGAATCTGGTGACGCACAAGGTGACCAACTGTCAGTAGCCTGACGGGGCAGACCCACAACGAAAAGGCCCGGGCTCGCCCGGGCCTTTTCACGTGGCGCCGGAGCGCCGCCCAACGCGCCGCCTATCCGTGCACGCCGAAGACGAAGACGGTCTTCGACCGATAGGTCTGGCCGGGCTTGAGAATGGTGGACGGGAAGGCCCGCTGGTTCGGGGAGTCGGGGAAGTGCTGCGTCTCGAGGCAGAAGGCTGCCCGGTGCCCGTAGACGTGGCCCGACTTCCCCCGGATGGTTCCATCGAGGAAGTTGCCCGAGTAGAACTGCAGCCCCGGCTCCGACGTGTAGACGTCGAGAGCCCGACCGGAGCCGGGATCGAGCACGCTGGCGGCGTGCACGAGATGGTCGAGGCTCGGCGCGCCGTTCAGGACGAAGTTGTGGTCATACCCGTGGCCCCGCGCCAGCTGCTCGTCCTGCGCGTTGATGCGCGCGCCGATGGGCGTCGACGACCGGAAGTCGAACGGCGTCGCGTCCACGCCGGCCAGCTTCCCGGTCGGGATCAGCGCGGAGTCGATCGGCGTGAAGGAGTCCGCATGGATCGTGAGCCACTGGCCCAGGATGTCGCCCTTGCCCTCGCTGGCGAGGTTGAAGTACGAGTGCTGCGTCAGGTTCACCGGCGTCGCGGCGTCGGTCGTCGCCTCGTAGTCCACCTCCAGCTCGTTCTTGTCGGTCAGGCGGTAGGTGACGCGCGCGGTGAGGGTGCCCGGATAGCCCTGGTCCCCGGCGGGGCTGGTGTGGGTCAGGACGAGGCCGACGGCGCCATCCGTCTGGAACGGCTGTGCGTCCCAGACGACCTTGTCGAAACCGATCGTGCCGCCGTGCAGCGAGTTCTTGCCGTCGTTCGCCGGCAGATGGTAGGTCCTGCCGTCGAGGGTGAAGCGGGCGTCGGCGATCCGGTTGGCGTAGCGGCCGACGATCGCGCCGAAATAGGGCGATGCCTTGAGGTAGCCGGCGAGGCTGTCGTAGCCGAGGACGATGTCGCCGAGCTGCCCGGTGCGGTCGGGCGCGAGGAGCGAGGTGATGATCCCGCCGTACGTCATGGCCTTGATCGTCAGCCCGCGCGCGTTGGTCAGCGTATAGGCGTCGACGGTCCGGCCGTCCGGCAGCGTGCCGAAGGGCTGTTTCGTCACGTGATCTCCTTGGGGCTGCGATTCGTGGCGTGCGCACCCCGCGGCCGCAAGGAGCGCGGCGGCGGCGCAGGCCTGCAGGCGTCCGATAGGCATCATGGTCCGAGCACCTCGATGAGTCCGATGTCCAGGTATTGCCCGCCGGTGGTCTGGTGGACGTGCACGGCGAGCGTGTTGGCGCCCGGCTTGAACGCGGCCGCTGCGGACGGATCGAGCGGGACGACCACGTAGCCGGTCGTGTAGCCGGGGTACGACGCGACGAGCCGCCCGTTCACGTACACCTGGGCGTCCTCGTCGTGGTGGATGCGGAAGTGCGGCCGCACCAGCGGGGCGTCGGGGAGCGTTAAGGTGCGCCGCAGCCAGAGATCGGCGCCGTTCCACACCGTCCGGACCACCGCGCCGGGCGTGCTGTCCGTCCCGAAGCCGCCCGGTCCCGTGCGCCACGCCGAGTCGTCGTAGTCGCTCCGCGTCCATCCGGTGTCGGGCCGCGTGGTCGTGTACCGCCACTCCTGCGCCTGGGCGCGGGAGTCCGGCACGACGACGCGCACCACCGGCGGCGGCCCGAACAGCCGCGCATGCGCCTCCACGGCGGCCTCCGGCAGCTTCACCACCGCGCGGTCGTACGTCATCAGGCCGTTGACCTCCGTCTCCACGTCGGTGGTCTGCGTGTAGACCGCCGCGGCCAGGCCGTCGCCGATCAGGAACCGCAGCTGCTCGATCAGCGCGCCGTACGCTGACCAGAGCGAGTCGAGCGACGTGAAGCGCCGATACCCCCATGCGCCGCGCTCGATCCACAGATGCCCGGCCAGGGGGAGCCCGAGGCCGCCGAACTCACCCAGGACGGCGGCCCGCCGCGGCTCGACCGGAGGCGCCGATGGGCCCGGATAGTCGTGCACGTCCATCACGTCGCCGACCCCGCGATCGGTCCAGCCGCTCGCGTCATCCACGAGCCGCGAGGGATCGTGCTCGCGGAGCCACTGCACGTAGCGCTCGGTGTCGTGCTGGCCCCACCCCTCGTTGAACGGGATCCACATCACGATGGAGGGATGGTTCCGCAGCGCGTCCACCATGCGACCCAGCTCCGCGGCGAAGTTCTCCTTCCCCTCCGGCGAGTCGTTGTTTCCGCTCGGCATGTCCTGCCAGACCAGGATGCCCAGGGAATCGCAGTCGTAGTACCAGCGCTCCGGCTCCACCTTCACGTGCTTGCGGATCAGGTTGAAGCCGAGCCGCTTCAGCGTCTCGAGGTCGAAGCGCCGCGCGTCCTCCGTCGGCGCCGTATAGAGCCCGTCGGGCCACCATCCCTGGTCCAGGGTCCCGAGCTCGAACAGCGCGCGAGCGTTCAGGAAGAGGCGATTGATTCCCGCGGCGTCGCGTGCGACCGCGATCTTCCGCATCCCCACGTAGCTCCGTACCGCGTCGCCGCCCGGCGCCCCGACGAGCTGCACCCGCAGCGCGTAGAGGAAGGGATCGGCCGGGGACCACAGTCTGGGGTGCGGGACCCGCAGCGCGATCGCGCTGTCCGGAACGCCCTCCGCCTCGGCGACGGGAGTGTCGCCGTCGAGCAGCGTGGCGCGCACGCGCGAGCTTCCGCCCTCGGTCGCGATGCGCACGCGCACCGCGCCTGCGTCCACGTCGGGCGTGATCTCCAGGGCGGCGACGTAGCGCTGCGGCACCGGCTCGAGCCAGACCGTCTGCCAGATGCCCGTGACCGCCGTGTACATGATGCCGTGGGGTCTGAGCACCTGCTTGCCGCGCGGCTGCGGCCCGCTGTCGGTGGGGTCCCAGACGCTGACCACCAGCCGCTGGTCGCCGTTTCCGGCGAGCGCGTCGGTGATGTCGAAGGTGAACGGATCGTAGCCGCCGCGGTGCTCGCCGACGCGGCGACCGTTGACGAACACGGTCGCGTCCCAGTCCACGGCGCCGAAGTGCAGCAGCAGTCGCCCGCCCGGCGGCCGACGCGGTGCGCGGAACGCGCGGCGGTACCAGAGCCGCTGGCTCGGTGCGACGGCGCGCCGCGCACCCGAGAGCTGCGATTCGACGGGGAACGGTACCAGGATCTCCCCGTCCCACCGGCCTGGCATCGCTGCGTCCTGGTCGGTGATCGCGTAGTCCCAGCGCCCGTTGAGGCTCTGCCAGGCGCTCCGCGCCATCTGCGGCCGCGGATATTCCGGCAGGACCTCGCCCGGCGAGACGTGCCGCGCCCACCGCGTCACCAGGCTGGGCGGCGCACCCTCCTGCGCCGCGGCGGCGCCCGCCAGGCAGGCGATGGCCATGGCAGCGGCCGCCGCTCCCCGACGACACGCGTTCATGGCACCACGTCCCGGACTTGCTGTTCCGTGAGCCCGGCCGCCAGGACGGCAGGGAGCGCGAGGCAGATGCAGACGCGCCGCATGGCGGCTAAATTGACTTGATGACCGGGGAGATGCGCCAGGGGGAGCCGACCGCCAGGCCGGCGGAGTTGGGTATGCTGGCGCGCTACAAGGACCCCGACCCCGTGCGCAGCATCTGGCAGATGGTCAACACCATCGTGCCGCTCACGGCGCTGTGGCTCCTGATGCTGTTCTTCGTGGACCGCACCTACGTCGTCACCCTGCTCCTCGCGCTGCCCACGGCGGCTTTTCTGATCCGACTCTTCATCATCCAGCACGACTGCGGCCACGGCGCCTTCCTGAAGTCGGCCCGCGTGAGCAACGCGATCGGCTTCGTGATCGGGGTCCTCACGCTCACGCCGTACCATTATTGGCGCAAGATCCACGCGATGCACCACGCGACGTCGGGGAACCTCGAGCGGCGGGGGTTCGGCGACATCGATACGCTGACGGTGCAGGAGTACCTGGCCCTCGGGCGGTGGGGGCGGCTCAAGTACCGGCTGTACCGCAATCCCCTGGTCCTGTTCGGGGTGGGGCCGCCGTTCCAGTTCGTCATCAAGCACCGTCTTCCAACGCTCGTTCCCTTCTCGTGGAAGCGCGAGCGGTTCAGCATCCACATGACCAACCTGGCCCTCGCGGCGATCATCGCCGTGATGGCCCTGACGATCGGGTTGAGGCGCTTCCTCATGGTGCAGCTCCCGGTCACGGTTGTGGCGTCCGCACTGGGCGTGTGGCTCTTCTACGTCCAGCACCAGTTCCGGGACACGTACTGGGAGCACGAGCCGCACTGGGATTACGTGGCGGCGGGCATCCGTGGCAGCTCCTACTACGCGCTTCCCAAGGTGCTGCAGTGGCTGACGGGGAACATCGGGCTGCACCACATCCACCACCTGAACAGCCGGATTCCGAACTACCGCCTGCAGCGGGCGTTCGACGAGAATCCGGAGCTGCAGCGGGTGACGCGCCTGACGCTCTGGCAGAGCCTGCGGTGCATCGTCTACAAGCTCTGGGACGAGGACCACGGGCGGCTGGTCGGGTACGGCTACGTGCGTCGGCTCCAGGCGGCCGGCGGGGGGATGTCGGCGGCGTCGTGACCCCGGGGCATTGACAAACCGCCGGTAGGGCATGATTTTAGCCCCCGACTTACGGCGTACGCATTTGCAGCAGCTTGTCGGGTATGAACCATGACAGCACCGCTGCGGGGCGTTTCCCGAAGCGGTGTTTCTCGTTTTAGCATCGGCTACAGTGGCCGGTGCGTACCGGGCAGCGATGCCCACATTTGAGGAGTTGTCTCGTATGGCGCAGGGAACGGTGAAGTGGTTCAACGACGCGAAGGGTTTCGGCTTCGTCCAGCAGGACGGCGGGCAGGACGTCTTCGTGCATCACACCGCGATCATCGCGGAGGGTTTCCGCTCACTCGCCGAGGGTGATCGGGTGGAGTTCGACGTCAAGCAGGGCCCGAAGGGTCTGCAGGCGGCGAACGTGCGGAAGATTACCGCCTGACCGAAGGTCGGGCCGCTTCACCGGCGCCGGCTCCGAAGGGAGCCGGCGCTTTCATTTTGCCCCGCGGGGAAACCGTGCGCCGGGCGCGCTCGTATCCTACATTACGATGGCCGCGCCTCACATGAGCAACCCGTCGTCCTCGCCAGACCTTTCCCGGCTCACGATCAGCCGGGACACCCCGAGCCCGGGGATGAAGCGGGCGTTTCGGCGGGCCCTGCTGCTCGCCGGGGCTGGCCTGGTTGTGGTGGCCGGCGCGCTCTGGCTCATGACGCGTGGCCCGGTCCCGACGATCCAGGTGGCGACCGCGACCGTGGGGGGGGGTGGGAGCGGCGGCGCGGCGGGAGTAGTGGCCAACGGGTACGTGGTGGCGCGGACCCAGGCGTCGGTGTCCGCCAAGCTCCCCGGCCGGTTAGCGTATCTGGGCGTGAGTGAGGGCTCGCACGTGCAGGAGGGCGAGGTGATCGCCCGGCTTGAGAACGCCGATTACACGGCGGCGGTGATGCAGGCCCAGGCGACCCTGGCGAGCGAGCGCGCCACGCTGATCGAGGCGCAGGCCGACCGCGACGAGCTGGTGCGGGAGGCGCGCCGCGCCCGGGACGTCCGGGCGCAGAACGCGAACCTGATGTCCGCGCAGGACCTCGAGGCCACGGAGAGCAGGGCGGCGCAGGCCGAGGCGCGGGTGGCCGCGCAGCAGGCGCGGATCGCTGCGGCCGAGGCGGGAGAGAAGCTCGCGCAGGCCAGCCTCGACAACACGCTGATCCGCGCGCCTTTTGCCGGGACCGTGCTGCGCAAGGACGCCGAGGTCGGCGAGGTGGTGGCCCCGTCGGTGGGCGGCGGCCTCACACGTGGAGCCGTGGTCACGATGGCGGACCTGGCCACGCTCGAGGTCGAGGTGGACGTCAACGAGGCCTACATCGCCCGCATCCGCTCCGGACAACCGGCGCGCATCACCGTGGACGCCTACCCCGATACCACGTTTCGCGGCGCCGTGCGCCAGGTCGTGCCGACCGCGGACCGCCAGAAGGCGACGGTGCAGGTGAAGGTGTCCTTCCTCGACCACGACCCGCGCATCCTCCCCGAGATGGGGGCGCGGGTGGAGTTTCTCGAGCCGGCGCAGGCCGGGACCCGCGGCGCCGGGGCGCCGCCGCGTGTCACGGTCCCGGCGGCGGCGGTGCAGACCGAAGCGGGCGGTCCGGTCGTTTGGATCGTCGCGAATGGCCGCCTCGAGCGGCGTGAGGTGAACGCAGCGCCAGTGAGCGGCGGGATGCGCGAGATCCGGTCCGGCCTGGTCGGCGGCGAGCAACTGCTGGTCTCGGGCGTCGAGCATCCGGCGCCCGGCATGCGGGTGAAGGTCACGCCCGCGCCGTGACGCCGCCATCGCGCATGGCCTGACCGCCCGACAGCCGAACATCCATCACGCCTCATCCGCGAGGTGCGCGTGGCCCTGGTGGTGCTCAAGAACCTGACGAAGTCCTTCTCCCGCGACAGCCAGTCCATCGTGGTCTTCGACGCGTTGAACCTCGAGTTCGCGGAGGGGAGCTTCACCGCGCTGATGGGCCCGTCCGGCAGCGGCAAGTCCACGCTCCTCAACCTGATCGCGGGGCTCGACCGGCCGACCGCCGGCACGGTGACGGTCGCTGACGCCGAGGTGAGCAGCATGAGCCTGGGCGAGCTGGCGGCATGGCGGTCGCGGCACGTGGGATTTGTTTTCCAGTCCTACAACCTGCTGCCGGTGCTGACCGCGTATCAGAACGTCGAGCTGCCCCTGCTGCTGACGCGGCTCTCCAAGGGCGAGCGGGCCGAGCACGTGAAGACGGCGCTGGCGGTGGTGGGTCTGACCGATCGTGCCGAGCACTATCCGCGGCAGCTGTCGGGCGGCCAGGAGCAGCGGGTGGCGATCGCGCGCGCGGTCGTCTCGGATCCGACGATCATCCTGCTCGACGAGCCCACGGGCCAGCTCGACGCGAAGTCCGCGGCCGAGGTCCTGGCGCTGCTGCAACGCCTCAACAAGGAGTTCCACAAGACGATCATCATGGTGACGCACGACCCGCACGCCGCAGCGGCCGCCGGGGCGGCGCTGCACCTCGACAAGGGAGTGCTGACGCCGTGAGGTATCTGCCCCTGGTCTGGGCGAACCTGATGCGGCATAAGCGGCGCACGGTGCTCACCACGGCGAGCGTGGCGCTGGCGCTCTTCCTGTTCGCCTCGCTCCGCTCGGTGGTGACGACTCTGCGGGCGAACGGCGAAGTCGGCAGCGAGTCGCGGATGATCGTCCAGAGCGCCAAGGCGATCACCTTCTTCCTGCCGATGAGCGACCGGGAGCGGCTCTTGGCGTTGCCCGGTGTCCAGGCGGTGAGCTGGGCTCTCTGGTTCGGTGGAGTCTACCGGGATCCGAAGGACTTCTTCGCCCAGTTCGCCGTCGATCCCGAGTCATACCTCGACGTCTACGCGGGCGATTTCACGCTCCCGCCGGACCAGCGCGCCGCCTTCATCCGGGAGCGCACGGCATGCATCGTCGGCAAGCGCCTGATGGACAAGTTCGGCTGGACGCTGGGCCAGGACGTCACGCTCCGCGGGACGATCTTCCTGGGCGATTGGACCTTCACCATTCGAGGCGTCTTCCGGGAGATCGACCCGATCTTCAGCGAGGACGCGCTGCTCTTTCACTACGACATGGTGTACGAGCGGAACCCCGGGTGGGTGTCGCCCGGCTGGTACGTGCTCAAGCTGAGGGACCCATCCCTCGCGCCCCAGGTGGCTTCGCTCGTGGACTCGATCTTCAAGAACTCGAGCGATCCGACCAAGACGGGCACCGAGCGCGCCTTCAATGCGAGCTTCGTCACGATGTGGGGCAACGTCAGCTTCCTCATGAACAGCATCGGGATGGCCGTCGTGTTCGCGATCCTGCTGGTGGCGGCCAACTCCATGATGCTCTCGGCGCGCGAGCGGATCAGCGAGGTGGGCGTCCTCAAGACCGTCGGATTCGGTGACTGGCTCCTGTTCCGCCTGGTGATGGTCGAGGCGGGAGCCATCGCGCTGGGAGGCGCGGTGCTGGGGCTGGGCGCCGCGAAGGCCCTGTTCCGTCCGAGCGGCTTCAGCGCGATGGGGTTCCTGCCCGGCTTCGACGTCTCGGTCGGAACGCTGGGCCTCGGATTCGGCATCGCGGTGTTGCTGGCGCTGGCCAGCGGGCTGGTGCCGGCGCTGAGCGCGGCGCGGCTCAACGCGGTCCAGGCGCTGCGGCACGTCGAATGAAGATCCCGCTCATCTACAACATCCGGAGCCTGCTGCGGCGTCCGGTCTCGAGCGCGATGACGGCGCTGGGCGTGGCGCTGGTGGTCGCGGTGTTCATCGCGATGCTCGCGCTGGCAAACGGCTTCAAGATGGCCCTGGTCAGGACCGGATCGCCGGACAACGTGCTGGTGCTGCGGAAGGGCGCCGACTCCGAGCTCTCGAGCGGCATTTCGCGCGCCAACGCCGCGATCATTGCCGCCCTCCCCGGGATCGCGGCCGGCGCAGATGGGCGCCCCCTGGTGAGCCCCGAGGTCTTCGTGCCGGTGAACCTGGAGGCGGCAGGGGGCGGCGGCGACCGCCTCGTGGTCGCGCGCGGCGTCACGACGCAGGCGTTCGAGGTCCGGCACAACGTCCGGATCGTGGCGGGACGGCGCTTCGCGCCGGGGCGCGATGAGGTAGTCATCGGGACCGCTATCGCGTCGCTGCTGGCGCACAGCGCCGTGGGCGACACGATCCACTTCGGCGGGCGCGGCTGGATGGTCGCCGGCCACTTCAGCAGCGGCGGCTCCGCCTTCGAGTCGGAGATCTGGGGCGAGAACGAGCAGCTGATGCCGGTGCTTCGCGGCCAGGTCTATCAGGTGGTGGCGTTCCGGCTCGCGAACCCCACTCTCTTCGATCGGACCAGGCGGACCCTGGAGGACGACCCGCGGCTGCAGGTGGATGCCCACCGCGAGTCGCAGTTCTATGCCGCGCAGTCCGCGGTGCTGAAGATCATCCTCAACTTCCTCGCCGTCTTCATCACCGGCATCATGGCGATCGGTGCCGTGTTCGGCGCGGTGAACACGATGTACGCGGCCGTCGCGTCGCGCACCGACGAGATCGCCGTGCTGCTGACCCTGGGCTTCCCGCCCCGCAGCGTGCTGGCCTCGTTCCTCGCCGAGGCGGCGTTCCTCGCTCTGGTCGGCGGTCTCCTCGGCTGCCTCGTCGCCCTTCCGATCAACGGCATCGTCACCAGCACGACCAACTGGTCCTCGTTCAGCCAGCTGGCCTTCCAGTTCATGGTCACGCCCGCGATCCTGGTGGAGGGGCTGATCTTCTCGCTCGTCATGGGCGTGATGGGAGGGTTCTTCCCTGCGCGCCGTGCGGCGCGGATGCCCGTGGTCGAGGCTATCCGGTAGCGTTGAGGTCGGGTATTCGGGTATGCGCTTTGCGGCGCTCGTCCGACATGGACGAGCGCCTGTCGTTACGGGGGTACGAGGATGCGGCGGCCTGCCTCAGGGACCGCGGCCTCGAGATGGTGGACCTCAAGTACTGTGACCTGTGGGGCCGGTGGCACCACGTGACCCTGCCGGCGGCACGGTTCACTCCCGCGCTGCTGGAGAAGGGCGTGGGGTTCGACGGCTCGAGCGTCGGTTTCAAGTCGGTGAGCCGCGGCGACATGGTAATGCTGCCGGATCTCGCCACGGCGTTCGTGGACCCGTTCTGCGAGGTGCGCACCCTCTCCTTCATCTGCGCGACGCTGGAGGCCGACACGCGCCGGCCGTTCCCCTACGACCCGCGGAACATCGTGCGGCGCGCCGCGGAGCAGCTCGCGGCGACCGGCGTCGCCGACCGCAGCTTGTGGGGCCCGGAGTTCGAGTTCTACCTGTTCGACGGCATCGCGTACGAGAACGGCGTCAACGTCGCGTCGTATCGCGTCGAGTCGGCGGAGGGCGGCTGGCGCAGCCGCGACAGCGGGAGCGGCTACGCCATCCCGCGCCACGGCGGCTACCACGCCATCCCGCCGCAGGACCACCTGATGGCGGCGCGCAACCGCATCGCCCTGCACCTGGGCGCGATCGGGGTCGAGGTGAAGTACCACCATCACGAGGTAGGCGGGCCGGGACAGTGCGAGATTGAGATCCCGCTCCTGCCGCCGCTCGCCGCCGCGGACGCCGTGATGATGGTCAAGTACGTCGCGCGGATGACCGCGGTCGCGATGGGGATGACCGCCACCTTCATGCCGAAGCCGCTGTTCGCCGAGGCCGGCAGCGGGATGCACTTCCACCAGCAGCTGTGGAAGGGCGAGCGCAACGTCTGTTACGACGCGCAGGGCTACGGCTGCGCCAGCGAGGCGGCACGCCACTACATCGCCGGCCTGCTTGCGCACGGCGCCGCCGTGATGGCGTTCACCAACCCGTCCACCAACTCGTACCGCCGACTGGTGCCGGGATTCGAGGCGCCGGTGAGCGCGATCTTCTCGCTCGGCAACCGCAGCGCCGCGGTGCGCATTCCCACCTACGCCAACCGCCCCGAGAACGCCCGCTTCGAGTTCCGGCCGCCGGACGGCACGGCGAACCCGTATCTGGCGATCGCCGCGCAGCTGATGGCGGGGATCGACGGGATGCGCCGCCGCCTCGACCCTGAAGCGCTCGGCTTCGGTCCCGTGGACGACGACATCTTCGCCTGGCCAGCCGAGCGCCGCGCGAAGATCCAGGCCCTGCCGGCCTCGCTCGGCGCGGCCATGGACGGCCTCGCGCGCGACCGCGAGTTCCTCCTGGCGGGCGACGTGTTCAGCTCCGACCTGATCGAGCGGTGGATCGCGAAGAAGCGGGACGAGGAGCGCGAGGTCAGCGGCCGGCCGCACCCGTATGAGATCGAGCTATACTACGACCTCTGAGAGACGGCCAGCTCTCCTTTCCACACCGTCACCGCCTGGCCGCCCAACAGCACGCGATCGCCCCTGACGCCGACCTTCACGACGCCGCCGCGGGCCGAGGCCTGGTAAGCCAGGAAGTCGTCCTTCCCCAGCTTGGCCTTCCAGTACGGTCCGAGCACGCAGTGCGCCGAGCCGGTGACGGGATCTTCGGGGACCCCGACCTTCGGCGCGAAGAAGCGGGACACGAAATCGAACCCCGCCGAACTCGCGCGGGCCGTCACGATCACCCCGCGATAGGGCAGGGCGGCGAGTGCGCCGACGTCGGGCTTCAGCTGCTCCACCGCCTCCTGGCACCGGAGCTCGGCGAGGGCGTCGAACTGGCTCACGCCGAACGCCACCGGCGTCGCCCCGAGCGCCCGGGCCAGGGCGGCTGGCGGTTCGGCGCCGGTGGCCGGCTTGGCGGGGAAGTCGAGCCCGATCCAGCGGCCGCTCTGCATAGCCATGAGCCGGCCGCTCTTGGTTTCGAAGGCGAGCGGCTGCCCCGGCGCCGCGGCGCCGCTCTCCCAGAGCCAGTGCGCACTCGCGAGCGTTGCGTGGCCGCACAGCGCGACCTCGGCCGCGGGAGTGAACCAGCGCAAGCGGTACGCGTCGCCCTCGCGCACCAGGAACGCCGTTTCGGAGAGGTTCATCTCACGAGCGACGTTCTGCATCCACGCCTCGTCGGCGGGTTTGGGGAGCAGACAGACGCCGGCGGGGTTTCCCGCGAACGGCCGGTCGGTGAACGCGTCCACGACGACGATGGGCTGGCTCATGGGCGGGAATATTGCCGCGGGCCAGTCCCGGGGCCACCTTTCGGCCGTGGAAGCAGTTCCGCTTCTGGAGCGCCTGCGGGCTCATCTCGCCGCGTCCCGGCTCTTCGCCGCGCCGGGGCTCGCGGTGCTCGCGGTGTCGGGGGGCGGCGACTCGCTGGCCTTGCTCGATCTGCTTGCCGCGCTCGCGCCCGAGCTGGGGCTCGACCTCGTAGTGGCGCACGCCGACCACGGCATCCTCCCGGGGAGCGCCGACGTGGCGCGCCGCGTGTCCGCGCTGGCGCGGGAGCGCTACGCGCTGGAGACCGTGACGGCGGCGCTGTCGCTGGGACCGGCGGCGAGCGAGACGCGCGCGCGCCTCGCGCGCTACCGCTTCCTCCGCGCCGTGCAGGCCGAGCGCCGGGCGCGCTATCTCGTGACGGCGCACCACGCCGACGACCAGGTCGAGACCGTGCTGCTCCGGGTGCTGCGCGGGTCGGGTCCCGCCGGCCTCAGCGGCATGGAGGCGGTCGGTGCTCGGGGCCTCGTCCGGCCGCTGCTGCCGTTCCGCCACGCCGAGCTGGTGGCGCACGCCGAGCGCGCGGGGCTCGAGATCTTCCACGACCCGAGCAATGCCGACCCGCGCCACACGAGGGCGTGGATTCGCACGGTGCTGCGTCCGGTCATCGAGGAGCGCATCGGCCAGGAGGCCGGCAACGCGCTGCTGGGCGTGGCCGCGCACGCTGCTCGGGACCTCGACGCGTGGGACGCAGTGCTGGACCGCCTGCCGGGGCTCGATCTGGCGGTGTCGGAAGGGCGCTTCGAGGTTGCTCGGTCCGCCCTGGGCGGCTATGATAACGTGTTGGCCGGACGCGTTTTGCGTGCGGCGGCGCGGCGGGCGCGGTTGCGGCTCACGCCCGCCGAGGCGGCGCGTTTGGCGCGCTTCGCGTCGCGGGCGGCGAGCGGCCGCGCTTTGGTGCTCGCCGACGGCGTGGCGTCGGAAGCGGCGTTCGACCGCCTGGTGGTGACGCGCCACGCGTCACTGCCCGCGGCGCGGGCGTTGGACGCCGCCGGCGGCGAGGTGATGTTCGGGCCCCTGGTGCTGGCCTGGCGCCGCGAAAGCGCCCCGGCCGACGTGCCGCGCGGCGGCTGGACGACCTGGCTGGAGGCTGGCTCGTTCGGTGTTCGCGTCACCCGACCCGGCGACCGGGTCCTGCCGGTGGGCGGCGTCGGGCGGAGGAAGGTGACGCGGTTGCTGATGGAGGCGCGGGTGCCGCGCTCGGACCGGGCGGCGTACCCAGTGGTGACGAGCGGCGACGAGGTGGTCTGGCTGCCGGGGGTCTGCCGCGCCGCGGCGCGGATCCCGAGGCCGGGGGCGGAGGCGGTGAGGATCGATGCACGAGCTGGCTGACGTCGCGAAGGTCATGGGCGGCCGGGTGATCCGGCGCGTGGTCTTCGACGCGGACACCATCCGGGACCGCGTCCGCGAGATGGGCCGCGAGATCACGGAGGCCTATCCGGACGGCAACCTCCTCGTGCTCGGGCTCCTCAAGGGGAGCTTCATCTTTCTCGGGGACCTGGTGCGGGAGATCCAGCGCCCGATCCAGGTCGACTTTGTGGTCGCAACGTCCTACGGCAACGCGACCGTCTCCAGCGGGGAAGTGCGCCTCGTCTACGATCCCGAGACGCGGCTGGACGGGAAACATATTCTGCTCGTCGAGGATATCATTGACAGTGGGCGCACGCTGAACCGGCTGGTCGACGTGCTCGGGGCGCGCAACCCGATGAGCCTGGAGATGTGCGCCCTGCTGCACAAGCACATCGCGCCCGACCTGAAACTGGAGCCGAAGTTCCTGGGGTTCGACGCGCCGAAGGAGTTCCTCGTGGGGTACGGGCTCGACCACGCCGAGGACTTCCGCCACCTGCCGTTCATCGCCAGCTTGGCCGAGTGAGGCTCGATGCCTGATCGGTTGCCACCGCCACGTTTCAGCTGGGGACGCCTGTCGAAGACGGCGGCGTTCTGGATGATCGTCATCCTCATCCCGGTCGTGCTGGTCGAGTTGACGAGCAACCGCACCCCGGACTCCCCGGAGATCGTCTACAACGACTTCATGCGGGAGCTGCAACGCGGCAACGTCAACCAGGTCGAGATCCTCGACGGGCAGGAGGTGCACGGCGACTTCAAGACGCCCGTGCGCTTCAGCGGCCACGAGGCCATGAAGTTCACGATGCTGCTGCCGTTCCCGTCGTCGGAATCGTTCGTGAAGAGCCTCGACTCGGCGAACGTGCCGGTGCGCGCGCGCCGCGCGCGGCAGGGGCTGGTCGGGATGTTCCTCCAGCTGCTGCCCTGGCTGATCCTGATCGCCTTCTGGCTCTTCATGTTCCGGCAGATGCAGGCGGGGGGCTCGCGGGCCTTCGCGTTCGGCAAGTCGAAGGCGAAGCTGCTGACGGGGGACACGCCCAAGATCACCTTCGTGGACGTGGCGGGGGCCGACGAGGCCAAGGTCGAGCTGCAGGAGATCATCGAGTTCCTGAAGGACCCACAGAAGTTCACGCGGCTGGGCGGCCGGCTGCCCAAGGGGGCGCTGCTGGTGGGGCCGCCGGGGACGGGGAAGACGCTGCTGGCCAAGGCGGTGGCGGGCGAGGCGGGGCGGCCGTTCTTCTCGATGTCGGGCTCGGACTTCGTGGAGATGTTCGTGGGGGTGGGTGCGAGCCGCGTGCGCGACCTGTTCGAGCAGGGGAAGGCGCACGCGCCGTGCATCATCTTCATCGACGAGATCGACGCGGTGGGGCGGCATCGCGGCGCGGGGCTGGGCGGCGGCCACGACGAGCGGGAGCAGACGCTGAACCAGCTGCTGGTCGAGATGGACGGCTTCGAGTCGAACGACGGCGTGATCCTGCTGGCCGCCACCAACCGGCCCGACGTGCTGGACCCGGCGCTGCTGCGGCCGGGGCGGTTCGACCGGCAGATCGTGGTGGACGCGCCGGACGTGAAGGGGCGCGAGGGGATCCTGCGGGTGCACACGCGGAAGATCCCGCTCGGCGCCGACGTGCGCCTGGAGACGCTCTCCAAGGGGACGCCGGGGCTGATGGGGGCCGATCTCGCCAACCTGGTCAACGAGGCGGCCCTGCTGGCGGCGCGGCGGAACAAGACGCGCGTGGACATGGTGGACTTCGAGGACGCCAAGGACAAGGTGATGTACGGCGTCGAGCGCAGGAGCCTGGTGCTGACCGAGGACGAGCGCCGGCTCACGGCGTACCACGAGGCGGGGCACGCGATCGTCTCGCTCGAGATCCCCGGCCTCGATCCGGTGCACAAGGTGACGATCGTGCCGCGCGGCCGGTCGCTGGGCCTCACCGCCTGGCTGCCCGAGGAGGACCGGCACAACTACACCAAGTACTGGCTGGAAGGGCGCCTGGCCTCGTCGTTCGGTGGGCGGGTGGCGGAGGAGCTGGTCTTCGGCCCGGACAAGGTGACCACCGGGGCGGCGAGCGACATCGCGGGCGCCACCGAGCTGGCCCGCCGGATGGTGACGCAGTTCGGAATGAGCGACAAGGTCGGCGCCATCGCGGTCGGCGACCGCGAGCAGGAGATCTTCCTCGGCCGCGAGCTCGCGCAGCGGCGCGAGATCAGCGAGCGCACCTCCGAGCTGGTGGACGAGGAAGTGAAGCGGATCATCGACACGGCGTATCGGCGCGCCCGCGAGATCCTCGAGAGCAAGCGGCCGATCCTGGATGCGCTGGCGGCCGCGCTGCTCGAGCGGGAGACGCTGGAGCGGGAGGAGGTCATGGCGGTCGTCGCCGGCCAGATCCTCCCGCCGCGGCGCGAGCCGCCTCAGCTGGCGTCCGGTGCCCCGGCGGCGCCGGCAGCCCAGAAGAGCGGGGCGCCGACCCCCTTCGTCCCGCCGAAAGAAGCTCCGAGCCCGGCGTGAGAGTGACGGCGCTCGCCGGGGAGGTGCCGGCGGCGCTGGCATCGGTGCTCGCGGCGCGGGGACTCGATCCGGTCCGCGCCGAAGCGCTGGCCGCAGGGGGCGCGCAGGTCGCGCTCCTCCTCGAGCCGCTGGACGACGCCGACGCGCTCCCGCTGGTGCGCGAGGCCGGCGCGGCCGGGGTGGATTGCCACACCGGCGACGGGTGGGCGGTCGTGGTCGGCACGCTCGCGCGGCTGGGCGGACTCGCGCGCGGCGGCGGCGCGTCGCGCCTCCCCGAACGCCTCAGCGCCGAGCTGGGGCGTTTTCTTTCGGACCGGCAGGAGCAGCCGGAGGCGTGGCGCACGGCCCGCCGCAGCATCCCGCTGGCGCGCTCGTGCGTGGTCGGCATCCTCAACGTGACGCCGGACTCGTTCAGCGACGGGGGCCGGCACTTCGGGCCGGCCGACGCGCTGGCGGGGGCGCGCGCGATGCGGGAGGCGGGTGCCGCGGTCCTCGACGTCGGAGGCGAATCCACCCGTCCGGGCGCCGCGACGCCGGACGAGGCCGAGGAGCTGCGCCGGGTCGTCCCGGTGGTGCGCGCGCTGGCGGCCGAGATCGCGCTGCCGATCAGCGTCGACACGCGCCGCGGCAGGGTGGCGGAGGCGGCGCTCGCGGCCGGGGCGGAGATCGTCAACGACGTGTCGGGGCTGACGCACGACCCGCGGATGGCGGGCGTGGTGCGGGACGCGGGCGCCGGCGTGGTCCTCATGCACATGCGCGGCGACCCGGCGACGATGGACGCGCACGCGACGTACGGCGACGTCGCGGTCGAGGTGGCGGCGGAGCTGGCCGCGCGGCGTGACCGCGCGCTGGAGGCCGGGATCGCGCGCGACGCGATCGTCCTCGATCCCGGCCTCGGGTTCGCGAAGCGCCCGGAGCACAACTTCGCGGTGCTCGACCGGCTGGCGAGCGTCACCGCGCTCGGCCACCCGGTGATGGTGGGCCCGTCGCGCAAGCGCTTCCTCGGCGCCGCCTCCGGCGCTGCGGTGGACCGGCGCGACGCCGCGACCGCCGCCGCCTGCGTGGCGGCGCGCATCCGCGGGGCCCGACTGTTCCGCGTGCACGACGTGGCGGGCGCGCGCGAGGCGCTGGCGGTGGCCGACGCCGTGCTCGGAGCCTGAGGGAGGGCGCGAGGCCGATGGAGGAGCGCTTCCACCTGCTGGTGCCGCAGTGGCGCGACGTGATCGAGATCCTGATCGTCGCGTACGTCATCTACCGCGCGCTGCTCCTGCTGGTCGGCACGCGGGCGCTCCATATCCTCCTCGGGCTGGTCCTGCTCGGCGCGACCTACCTCCTCGCGGTCCTGCTCAAGTTCACGATGATCTCGTACCTGCTGGGGCTGCTCTTCAGCAACGCGGCCCTGGTCCTGTTGATCGCCCTCCTGATCGTCTTCCAGCCCGAGCTGCGCTCGTGGCTGGCGCGGCTGGGCCAGTCGCGCGTGATGCGGTTCTTCTACCGCGGCGAGGCGCACCAGGTGGCGGAAGAGATCGCGGAGGCCGCCGACCGGCTGAGCCGCGCGGGCACCGGCGCCATCATCGCGGTCGAAGGGGAGGTGGGGCTCGCGGACTACCTGGCGAGCGGCACGCCGCTCTCCGCCAAGGTCTCCGCCGACCTCGTGACGACGATCTTCACCCCGTACTCACCGCTCCACGACGGCGCCCTGATCGTGCGCGGCGACACCATCGTCGGCGCGGGGTGCATCCTCCCGCTCACCCAGTTCCCGGTGGACGACAAGGCCCTCGGCACGCGGCACCGCGCCGCCCTCGGCCTCTCGGAGGAGACCGACGCCCTCGTCATCGTGATCTCGGAGGAGACGTCCGTGGTCTCGGTCGCGCGGCGCGGGGCCCTGGAGCGCGGTGTCGGCGTCGAGCGCCTGAAGGAGCTGCTGGCCGGCGGCCCCTACGCCCGCGTCGGCACGCCCGGGCTCGAGACGGTGCGCCCGTAGGGTCGCATTCCCCGGGCGCCGGGGCGCTTTCACCTCCCCTCTCGCAACCCGCAACTGTATTGTTAAAGGCTATGGATCTGGCAGCCGTCCGCGGGCGAATCGCCGCTGCGGCGGCGCGTGGGGGCCGGCGCTCCGACGACGTGACGATCATCGCCGTCACGAAGGGGCATCCGCTGGAGCGGGTGCGGGAGGCCGCCGGCGCCGGGCTCCTCGACATCGGCGAGAGCCGCGTGCAGGAGGCCGCCGCCAAGCAGGCGGCGTGGCCGGACGCTCCGGTGCGCTGGCATCTGATCGGCCACCTCCAGCGCAACAAGGCCAGGCTGGCCGTGGGGCGCTTCGCGCTGATCCACTCGCTCGACTCGCTCCGCCTGGCGGACGCGCTGGAGACCGCGGCGGCGGCCGCGGGGGTCGTACAGGAGGTGCTGGTCGAGGTCAACGTGGCGCGCGAGCCGCAGAAGAGCGGCGCGATGCCGGAGGACGCGCCCGATCTCGTCGCGCACGCGGCGCGGCTTTCGCATCTTCGGGTGCGGGGCATGATGACCCTGGCCCCTGACACGCAGGACACTGGCGTCCAGCGGCAGGTGTTCCGGCGGTTACGCGAGCTCAAAGACGGTCTGGCAACTCCAGCCTTGCCTCTTGCCGTCTTGAGCATGGGTATGTCCGGCGACTACGAGGCCGCCGTGGAAGAGGGAGCGACGCTGGTGCGGCTGGGAACGATTCTGTTCGGGGAGCGTGCCTCATGACCGACGATCCGTTTCGCCTCACGCCCTTGGACGTCCGGAAGCAGGAGTTCCGGACGGCGATGCGCGGGTTCGACCGCGCGGAGGTCGAGGACTTCCGCACGCGCGTGGGCGACGAGCTGGAGCGCGTGGTGCGCGAGCGCATCGCGCTCGAGGAGAGGCTGAAGACGCAGGAGGAGCAGCTCGCCGCGTTCAGGGAGCGGGAGCGGGCCATGAACGACGCGCTGATCGCGGCGCAGCAGCTCCGTGCCGAGACCCGCGAGCAGGCTGAGCGCGAGGCCCAGATGATTGTGCGCGAGGCGGCGGCGGAGGCGGAGCGGCTGTTGGACCGGGCGCGCCGGGAGATCGAGCGGCTCGAGGCCTCGGCCGAGAACCTTGCCCGCCAGCACCACGCGTACCTCGCGGCGCTGCGCAGCCTGGTGGAGCGGCAGAAGGCGGAGCTGGACGCGCTGGCCGACGCCCAGCCCTCGCCGTTCGGCAAGGTCGCCGGGACGATCGCCCCGGCCGCCGCGCCGGAGCCCCAGCGCGAGGCCCGCAAGTCGTCGCCCAAGTGGATCAAGTCGATCGTCGAGGAGTGAGCGCCGAGGCGGTGCGCCGCGCGGCCGACGCGGTCCGCGCGCGGTACGCGCGCGCGCCCGGGATCGCCATCATCCTCGGGACGGGGCTCGGGGGGCTCGCGCGCGACATCGCGGTCGAGGCCGAGATTCCATACCGCGACATCCCGGGCTTCCCCGCCGCGACGGTGGAGTCGCACGCGGGCAAGCTGATCTGCGGCACGCTGGCCGGGCGGCCGGTCGCCGCGATGGCGGGGCGGTTCCACCACTACGAGGGCTATTCCCTCCATCAGATCGCCTTCCCGGTGCGGGTCCTGCGGGCCCTCGGCGCGCAGGCGCTGATCGTCTCCAACGCCTGCGGCGGCATGCACCCGCTCTGGGCGCCCGGCGACCTGGTGCTGATCACCGACCACATCAACCTGCTGGGGGACAATCCACTGGTGGGTGCGAACGACGACGCCGTGGGTCCGCGGTTCCCGGACATGTCCGAGCCGTACGATCCGGAGCTCCGGCAGCTCGCGCGCGACGCCGCGCTGGCGCGCCGGATCCCGCTGCGCGAGGGCGTCTACGCCGCCGTGACCGGGCCCAACCTCGAGACCCGCGCAGAGTACCGGATGCTGCGGTTCATCGGCGCCGACGTGGTCGGCATGAGCACCGTGCCCGAGGTCATCGCCGCCGTGCACTGCGGCATGCGGGTGCTCGGCATCTCCATCATCACCGACCAGTGTCTCCCGGACGCGCTGGAGCCCGCGGACGTCCAGCGCATCATCCGCGTCGCGACGGAAGCGGAGCCGCGGCTGACCGCCGTGATCCGGGACGTCGTGGAGCGCCTCGCGGCATGAGCGCGCTGGACGGGCGCCGACCGCCAGCGGTGGCGTCCGTCGCGCCGCCCGCTCGATCCGGCCCTGGCACGAGTGCCACCGACCGGTATCCGCCGCTGTCGTCGTCCGCCGCGCCCGACGCCCTGGAGCGCGAGCTGCTCCAGCGCTGGAAGGCGGAGGACCTGTTCCACGAGACCCAGCGCCGCACCGCCGCCGGAGCGCCGTTCGTCTTCTACGAGGGCCCGCCAACCGCGAACGGCCGGCCCGGCATCCACCACGTCGTCGCGCGGACGATCAAGGACCTGGTGTGCCGCTTCCAGACGATGCGCGGCCGCCGGGTCGGGCGCATCGCCGGCTGGGACACGCACGGGCTCCCCGTCGAGATCGAGGTGGAGCGCCAGCTCGGGCTCTCCGGGAAGATGGACATCGGCGACGGCCCCGACGCCAAGGTGTCCGTCGCCGAGTTCAACCGGCTCTGCCGCGAGAGCGTCTGGAAGTACAAGACGGAGTGGGAGTCGCTCTCCGCCCGCATCGGCTACTGGCTGGACTACGACCGCCCGTACGTCACGTACACGAAGGAGTACATCGAGTCGGTGTGGTGGCTGCTCAGCCGCCTGCACGAGAAGGGGCTGCTGGTCCGCGGCCACAAGGTCCTTCCGTACTGCCCCCGCTGCGGCACCACGCTCTCGAGCCACGAGCTGGCGCTGGGCTACGACACCGCGAAGGACCCCGCGGTCACCGTGCTCTTCCCGGTGGAGGGCGAGGCGGACCGCTACCTGCTCGTCTGGACCACGACGCCGTGGACGCTGATCGCGAACTTCGCGGTCGCGGTGCACCCCGACCTGGACTACGTCGAGGTCGAGCACCGCGGGCGCCGGCTCGTCCTGGCCGAAGCCCGCGCGCCGCACGTGGCGCCCGGGGGCGAGGCGGAGCCGCTCGGCGCCAAGCCGGTGCTGCGGCGGTTCAAGGGGCGCGACCTGGTGGGGCTCAGGTACCGGCGTCCGATCGACGTCGTGCCGCCGGCACCGGGCAGGCAGTGCGAGGTCGTGGCGGGCACGTTCGTCACGGCGGAAGACGGCACCGGGCTGGTGCACATGGCGGCGTTCGGCGCCGACGATTTCACCGTCGCGCAGACGCACGGCTTCGCGTACACGGTGCCGGTGGACACGGCGGGGAAGTTCAAGGGCACCACCTGGCCGGCGATCGAGGGGGTGTTCGTCAAGGACGCCGACGCCGCGATCATCCAGCGGCTGAAGGACGAGGGTCACCTCCTCCACCGCGAGACGATCGAGCACACGTATCCCTTCTGCTGGCGCTGCGACACGCCGCTGCTCTACTACCCGCGCGAGTCGTGGTTCGTGCAGACCAGCCGGATCAAGGACCGGCTGCTCGAGCTGAACCGCGCCATCGCGTGGCACCCGCCGGAGATCGGCACCGGCCGGTTCGGCGAGTGGCTCGAGAACAACGTGGACTGGGCGCTGTCGCGCGACCGGTTCTGGGGGACGCCGCTCCCGGTGTGGGTGTGCGACCGCGACGGCGCGCACCGCGAGGTGATCGGCTCGTTCGCCGAGCTGGCGCGGCGGTGGGGCAGGGCGCTGCCGGCCGACTTCGATCCCCACAAGCCCGGCATCGACGCGTTCGCCTGGCCGTGCGCCGCGTGCGGCGGGACGATGCGGCGGGTGAGCGAGGTGATCGACGCCTGGTTCGATTCGGGCTCGATGCCGGTGGCGCAGTGGCACTACCCGTTCGAGCACGAGGCGGAGTTCCGAGGCCAGTTTCCGGCGGACCTGATCGCGGAGGGCGTGGACCAGACGCGGGGCTGGTTCTACTCGCTGCTCGCGATCGCCGCGGGCGTGTTCGATCAGACCGCGTACCGGCACGTGATCGTGAACGAGCTGGTGCTCGACGCGTCGGGCCAGAAGATGTCAAAGAGCCGCGGCAACGTGGTGGAGCCGTCCGCGGTCATCGCCCGGCATGGCGCCGACGCGGTCCGCCTCTATCTCCTCTCGGCCAGTCAGGTCTGGCTGCCCAAGCGGTTCGACGAGAGCGCGATCCGGGACGTGGCCGGCGCGGCGCTCGAGAAGCTGCGCCACACCTACAGCCTCTTTCCCTTGTACGCCGAAGGGTGGCGGCCGTCCGCGGGCGACCCGCCGCGGCGCGCGCGGCCGCTCGCCGACCGGTGGCTGCTGGGCCGCCTCGCGGCCACGGTCCGCGCGGTCACGGAGGCGTGGTCGGCGTACGACGTCACCGCCGGTTCGCGGGCGATCCTCGCCTTCGTCGTGGACGATCTGTCCAACTGGTGGGTGCGCCTCAGCCGGGCGCGCTTCTGGGTTCCGGGCGGCGCCGCCGATCCCGCGGCGCTGGCGACGCTGAGCGAAGTGCTGACGGTCACCGCGCGGCTGCTGGCGCCCGCTGCGCCGTTCCTGTCGGACGCGCTGCACCGGTGCCTCACCGGAACGTCGGTGCACCTCGCGCCGTTCCCGGTCGTGGGCGCGGCGGTGGCGGAGGTGGAGGACCCGAAGCTCGAGCGTGCGATGGACGTAGTGCGGCGGCTGGCGTCGCTGGCGCGCAGCGCGCGCGAGGACGTGGGCATCCGGGTGCGGCAGCCGCTGGCGCGGATGCTGGCCGCCGTCCCAGGCGACGTGGACCGGGCCACGTTCGAGGCGCTGCTGCCTCTAGTCGCGGCCGAAGTCAATGTCAAGCGGGTCGAAGTGGTGACCCGCGGAACGGACCTTGTTTCGCTGGAGGCGCGCCCTAGCTTTCGTGCCCTCGGAAAGCGGTTCGGCAAGGCCACGCCGGAGGCGGCGGAGGCGATTCGGCGGCTTCCGGCGGAAGCGGTGGCCCGGTTCGAGGCCGGAGAGAGCGTGACGATCGAGGTGGGAGGCGTCGCGCACGCGCTGCAGGCGGACGACCTGGTGGTGCAGCGTCACGCGCGGGGCGACGTGGTGGTCCGGAGCGACGGCGCGGTGGTCGCCGCGATCGATCCGGCGCTCACCGACGCGCTCAGGCAGGAGGGGCTGGCCCGCGAAGTGGTGAGCCGCGTGCAGCGGCTGCGGCGCGAGGCTGGCTACCAGGTCACCGACCGGATCGTGGTGTGGGTGAGCGGGGACGGTGCCGTGGAAGAGGCGACCCGTTGCCACGCCGGCTACATTGCAGGAGAGGTGCTGGCGCGCGAGGTGAACGTGGGCAACGGGGCGCCGGCGGCAGACCTGGCCCAGGACGTGGACCTGGACGGAATGCGCGCCCACTTGGCGGTGCGGCGCGCGGAGTGAAGCCGCAGGCGACATCTGGAGAGGAAGCATGAACAAGAAACAGCTCGCGCACTTCGAGAAACGACTGCTCGAGGAGCGCGCCCGCGCGATCAAGGAGATCGGGCACTACGACGAGAGCTTCAACGCAACGCTGCAGGCCGCGGACGGCGACCTGTCGTCGTACTCGTTCCACATGGCCGATCAGGGCACCGACGCGATGGAGCGCGAGAAGGCGTTTCTGATGGCGTCGAAGGAAGGCCGGTTCCTCTGGCACCTGAATCAGGCGCTGCGCCGGCTCTACGAGACCCCGGACAAGTACGGCAAGTGCGAGAGCTGCGGCCAGGAGATTGCGTTCGAGCGGCTCGACGCGCTGCCGCACGCGCGCCTCTGCATCAACTGCAAGGAGAAGGAGGAGAATGGCAAGCGGCAGCAGGCCTGAGCGCCGCCGCTTCGCCGTGGTGGTCGGGATCGTCGTGGCTCTCGACCTCCTCACCAAGCTCCTCGCCGAGCGGGTGCTGCCTCGCACCGCGGGCGTCCCGGTCGTGGGTGACGCCGTCCAGCTCCGCCTCGTCTTCAACGAGGGTGCCGCGTTCGGCCTCAACGTCGGCGAGCATTCCCGCTGGATCTTCATGGGGCTTTCCGTCACGGCGATCGTCGTGCTCGGCTCCATGCTGCGCTCCACGCGGCCCGACGACCGGTTGCGCTTCTACGCCCTGGCCGCGATCTGCGCCGGCGCGCTCGGCAACCTGATCGACCGCATCCGTTCGCCCCGCGGCGTGGTGGACTTCCTGGACATCGGGTTGGGCGCTCTGCGCTGGCCGACCTTCAACGTGGCGGACATGGCCGTGACGTGCGGCGCCGTCGCGCTGGCCCTCTCGCTCTGGGGCGAGGGGAAGAAGGGGGCGGGGGGCACGGCGCACGCGCCGTCGCCGGGCGCGGCCCCGCCTTCGAGCGCGTAACGCCCGTGCCGCTGCCGCCGGCGACGCGGTTCACCGTCGCGGTCCCCCGCGCCGAGCGCCTCGACCGGTTTCTCGCCGACCAGCTCCATCTCTCCCGGACCGCCGCCGCGCGCCTGATCGCGGACGGCGCCGTCCTGCTCGATGGCGAGCCGGCGCGGCCTTCGGCCGAGGCGGAGAAGGGCGCCGAGATCTCCGTCCGCTTCCCGGAGCGCGCGCCGCTCCGCCTGGTGCCCGCCGACATCCCGCTGCAGATCGCCTACGAGGACGACGAGCTGGCCGTGGTGGACAAGCCCGCCGGGCTCGTCGTGCACCCGGCGCCGGGCCACTGGGAGGACACGCTGGTCAACGCCCTGGTGGCGCGGGGACTCCGGCTCGGCGGCGCGGCCGGCGCGCCCCGACCCGGTATCGTCCACCGCCTCGACAAGGACACGTCGGGGCTCCTGGTCGTCGCCAAGACGGAGCGCGCGCACGAGCGGCTCGGCGCCGCCTTGGCCGCGCGGCGCATCGAGCGGCGCTACGCGCTGCTCGCGTGGGGACACCTCGGAGCCGGCGTGCGGCGCATCGAGGCGCCCCTGGCGCGCGCGGCCGGCGACCGGAAGAGGATGGCCGTCTCCTCCGGTGGGCGCCCCGCGGTCACGCGAGTGCGAACGGTGGCGCGCGGCGCGGCCGCCGACCTCGCCCTCGCCGGACTCCTCACCGGGCGCACCCACCAGATCCGCGTGCACCTGGCGTCCATCGGGCACCCGGTGGTCGGGGACGCCGTCTACGGGGGGCTCTCTCAGCAGCGCTCCGACCGCACGGCCGCCGAGGCGGCGGCGCTCGCTCGCTCCACTCCCCGGCAGGCCCTCCACGCGGCCTACCTCGCGCTCCTCCATCCGGCCACGGGCGAGCGCCTCGAAGTCAGGTCGGAATGGCCGGCCGATCTCCGGCCGGCGCTCGCCGTGGCGCTCGGCGACCCGGATTTGCTTGCCGTGCCTAAACCCTTGGAGTATCTTGGCTTGTTTGCTTTCGGGGCGTGGGATGAGCGCCCGTAAACTGCTCCTGTTCCGGACCGGGGGCCGGGTCTTCGCGGTCGACGCCCGTGCGGTTCGCGAGATCCTGCCCGCCATGCCGCCCACGCGCATCCCCGGCTCGCCGGCTGCCGTGCGGGGCCTCGTCAACGTGCGCGGGACTCTGGTCACGGTCGTGGATGCCAGGGTCGCGCTCGGCGCGGAGGCCGCTGGGAGTGGGGCCTCGGACGAGGGCATGAACGGGGGCGCGGGCCGCACGCTGGTGCTGGTGGAGCGCTCGTCCTGCCCCATCGGCCTCATCGTGGATGACGTGCTCGATCTCGTGACGGTGGACGACGACGCGCTCACGGCCGGCGAGGCGATCCCCGGCGTGCGGCCCGGCGTGGTCACGGCGACCGGCACGGCTGGAGGAGAGCGGTTCGCGCAGCTGGCGACCGACGTGCTACTGGAGCCTTTGCTGGCGTAGGAGGTGTGTGTGGCTCAGCGAGTCCTCGTGTGCGACGACGCGATCTTCATGCGGACGATGATCAGCGACATCCTCACGGGTGCCGGCTACGAGGTGGTCGGCGAAGCGGAGTCCGGAGTGCAGGCCATCGAGCGCTATCGCAGCCTCCACCCGGACCTGGTGACGATGGACATCGTCATGCCGGACATGGGGGGGATCGACGCCGTCCGCCAGATCGTCAAGGAGGACGCGAACGCCAAGATCCTGATGTGCAGCGCCATGGGCCAGCAAGCGCTGGTGGTCGAGGCCATCCAGGCGGGGGCGAAGGACTTCGTCGTGAAGCCGTTCCAGCCGTCGCGCGTGCTCGAGGCGGTGCAGCGGGTGCTCGGATAGGATGGACGTCGGCCGCTACGCGGACCTCTTCGCCAGCGAGAGCCGCGAGCAGCTCACGGCGTTCAACCACCTGCTGCTGGCGTGGGAGCGCGATCCGCGCTCCGCGGGGCCGGTGGACGGGCTGTTCCGCGCGGTGCACTCGCTGAAGGGGATGGCGGCGACGATGGGCTACGCCGGCGTCGCCGACCTGGCCCACCGGACGGAGAACCTGCTCGACGTCCTGCGGCGTAGCGCCGCACCCGTGACGGCGGTGCAGCTCGAGCTGCTGTTCCGCTCCGCGGACGCGTTGGAGCGCGCGGTGGATGGGGCGGCTGCCGGGAAGGCGGACGATCCGGCGTCGGCGGCGCTGGCCGCGGAGCTGGACGCCGAGGTGGCACGGACGGAGCCGGCGGCGCAGGGGCCGCGGCGGACCTCGCGACCGTCGCAGCCGGTCGTGCTCGCCGGCACCGGGCCGGGCAGGGGGCCGGTGGTGCGGGTCGCGCTGAACGCGGACGCGCCGCTCAAGGGGGCGCGGGCGCTGCTGGTGCTGCGCCGCGCCGAAGCGCTCGGCGCCGTGCAGGCGGTCGTCCCCGCGCCGACGACGTTCGAGGGCGACGAGTTCGACGGCCACTTCAGCTTCCGGCTCGACGCGGCCGCGCCCGCCGCCCAGATCGAGGCCGCGGTGCGCGCGGCGGGCGAGGTCGAGCGGGTCGAGGTCGCGGTGGAGGCTGGGGCGCCGGAGACGCGCGCTCGCCACATCCGCGTGGATCTGCGGCGGCTCGACGACCTGATGAACCTGATCGGCGAGCTGGTGCTGGCGCGCGGGCGCCTGGCCGCGCTGTCGCGGCGCTTCGCCGAGCCGGACTTGGACGACGCGACCCGCGCGATCGAGCGGCTCAGCGGGGCGCTGCAGCACGAGATCATCCAGGCGCGGATGGTGCCGGTGTGGCAGGTGTTCGACCGCTTCCCCCGGATGGTGCGGGACCTCGCCCGGCAGATGGGGCGCGAGGTCGCGTTCCGGGTGGAGGGGAAGGAGATCGAGCTGGACCGGGCGATCCTGGACGAGATCGCCGAGGCGCTGGTGCACCTGCTGCGCAACGCGGTGGACCACGGCATCGAGCCGCCTGAGGAGCGCGCGGCGCGCGGCAAGCCGGCGGTCGGGCAGCTGGTGCTGGCGGCGGTGGGGGAGCGGTCGTCGGTCGCGATCAGCGTCCGCGACGACGGGCGCGGGATCGACCGCGCCGCGGTGCTGCGGCGCAGCCGGGAGCTGGGGCTGGGCGAGGGCGTCGAGGGGACCGAGCAGGTGGGGGACGAGCTGCTGTTCCACCTGATCGCGCAGGCCGGCTTCACGACGGCCGAGCACGTGACGGAGGTGTCCGGGCGGGGCGTGGGAATCGACGCGGTCGCGTCGGCGGTGCGCGCGCTCGGCGGCTCGGTCGAGCTGCAGTCGGAGGCCGGCCGCGGCACGACCTTCACCATCCGGCTGCCGGCCACGCTCGCGATCGTGCGCGCGCTGCTGGCTCGGGTGGGCCGCGAGACGTATGCGGTGCCGCTCACGCACGTCGCCGAGGCCGTCGATCCGCGGCACGGCGAGGTGCAGCAGGTGGACGGGCGCGAGGCGCTGGTGCTCCGCGGGCGCGCGATCCCGCTGGTGCGCCTGCGCGAGTTGCTGGGCGTGACGGACGCCGAAGCACCGCCCGCGCGTCAGCCGATCATCGTGCTGGAAATCGGCGAGCGGCGCAGCGGCGTGGTGGTGGACGCGGTGCTGGGGCACCAGGAGATCGTGGTGAAGCCGGTCCAGCTGCCGCGCGGCGCGCCGCCGGTGTTCAGCGGCGCGACCATTCTTGGCGACGGCGCCCCGGCGCTGATTCTCGACGCCGGCGGCCTGATCTAGCGGGAGCGCGATGGACGACATCCGGGATCTCAAGGAGCTGCAGCTCGACGCGCTGAAGGAGATCGAGAACATCGGCGCGGGCCATGCGGCGACGGCGCTGTCGCAGATGACCAACCGCCGCATCATGATCACCGTCCCGCAGATCACGGTGGCGCGGCTGGAGGACGTCGCGGGGCTGCTCGGCGACCCGCAGCAGGTGGTCGCCGCGGTGCTGCTGCACATGCTGGGCGACCTCACCGGCCGGACGCTGCTCGTCTTCCCCGAGCGGGCGGCGCTGCGGCTGTGCGACCTGCTCCTCAACCGCCCGGCGGGGAAGACCGTCCAGTTCGGCGCCCTCGAGCAGTCGAGCCTCAAGGAGGCGGGCAACATCCTGTGCGGCGCCTACATGAACGCGCTGTCGCAGTTCATGGGGATGCTGCTGCTGCCCTCCGTGCCGACGCTGGCGGTGGATATGTCGGCAGCGGTGCTGACCTCCACCTATCTCGATTTCGGCGGCGAGCGGGACTACGTCTTCTGCGTCGAGACCGAGTTCCAGTTCGCCGTGGAGGGGGAAGCGCTGCGCGGCCACTTCCTGCTCGTGCCGGACTTCGCCTCGCTCCGCGCCATCCTTCAGGCCGTCCGCCTGACCTGAGGCCGGGGCGGCGATGGCGTCCACCGTCTCCTCGGAACGCGACCTCGCGGTGCTGCGCTCGTTCGCGCGTCGCATCGATCCGTCGGACGCCGGGGCGCACAACAACCTGGGCGTCCTCTATTTCCGCAAGGCGTTGTATGCCGAAGCCGTGTCGAGCTTCGGCCGCGCGCTCGAGCTCGACCCGAAGATGGCCGTCGCGCAGCGCAACCTGGAGATCGCGTACAAGAGCAGCGGCTTCTATGACCGGCGCATCACGGAGCTGCGGGAGACGCTGCGGCGCCACCCGGAGGGCCGCGACGCGCGGTGGGAGCTGGCGCGCGCGTTCGCCGCGGTGGGGCAGTACGAGGAGGCGGTGGAGGAGTTCACCGCGCTGCTCGGCCAGAACCCGCGCGACCTCGGCGCGCTGATCCAGCTGGGCCTGCTCGGGCAGCGGCTCGGCAACCTCGAGACGGCGCTCGAATGGTTCGACCGCGCGCGCGAGCTGGACCCGGAGTCGTCGGTGGTGGAGTTCCACCGGGGCGAAGTGCTCTACAACCTCGGCGCGAACGACGCCGCCCTGAGCGCGCTGGAGCACGCGGTGACGCTGAACCCCGACAACCCCGAGGCGCACCATCTCGAGGCGTTCGTCCTGGGCGACCTGGGGCGCCACGCGGACGCCCGGGCCGCCGCGAAGCGGGCGGCCCGGCTCAACCCGGCGCTGGCCCGGGCCCAGGCCAACCTGACGCTGGAGCCGAAGGACGCGCCCCACCGCCCCGTCGACGTGCAGCGGCGCGCGGAACGACCGGAGACGAAGGGCGAGCGGGGCCGCCTCGCGCACTACCACTTGGGCCGCGTCTTCCGCGACAAGGGCCTCTACCTCGAGGCGCTGCGCGAGTACCGGCTGGCGTTGGAGCGGGGCGAGGACCGCGCGCTGGTGCGGCGCGCGATGGCGGAGGTGCACCTGGTGCGCCGCGACCTGTCCAGCGCCCTGGAGCTGTACGACGCGCTGGTGCAGGAAGCCCCGGCGTCGGGGAAGTACTGGAACGAGCGCGGGGTCGCGCTGCACCAGTGCGGGCGCCGTGACGACGCGGTGGCGTCGTATCGCCGGGCGCTGGAGGCGGATCCCGCGCACGCGCCCGCGGCGAACAACCTCGGGGTCGCCCTCGCGTCGGCGGGGCAGGTGGAGAACGCGGTCCAGGCGTTCCGCACGGCCCTGACCCACCAGGCCGACCTGCTCGCCGCCCGACTCAACCTCGCGCTGCTCCTGACGCAGCAGCGGCGCTACCAGAGCGCGCTCGAGGCCTACCGGCAGGCGCTGGAGGTGGCGCCCGAATCGGCCGTCGCATGGAATGGGGTGGGCGTCGCGCTGATGGAGCTGCAGCGCTACGCCGACGCGCGCAACGCCTTCGCCCGCGCGGTCGAGGCGGACGAGCAGTCGGCCTCCGCGCACTACAACCTCAGCTTCACCCTCTCCAGGCTCGGGGAGTTCGACGGGGCGCTGCGCGAGGTGAAGCGGGCACTGGAACTCGACCCGTACTACGTCCCGCAGAAGTACCTCCTCTCGATCGAGGTGGCGGAGGGGGAGAGCGCGCTCGCGGTGCTGCCGGACCTGTCGTCCGAGCGGCCGGAGGCCGGGGCCGAGGGATTCGTCTTCGATCCGCGGATGCTCGATGGCCTCTTCGCGGAGTTGAAGCCCGCGGCGGGCGCGGTGAAAGGGCCGGCGGCGGCGGAGGCGGCGCCGGCGGACGATCCGTTCCGGCTGGCGCGCGACTTCTTCACGAAGTCGCTGTTCGAGCACGCGGTGGCGGAGGTCAACCGGGCGCTGGGGCGCGGCGCCGACCGGGCGGAGGGCGCGGCGCTGCTCGGCGACGTGTTCGCGCGGCGCGGGTTGTACGGCGAGGCGCTGGAGCGCTATCGCGAGGCGTGCGCCGGCGCCCGCGTGCCGCGGCGCGCCCGTCTCGGCGAGGTGCGCTGCCTGCTGGCGCTGAACCGCGTCGCCGAGGCGATGGGGCCCGCCGAGGCGCTGCTGTCCGAGACGCCGGACGACGTGGATGCGTCGTTGCTCGCGGCCGAGGCGCGGAGCCGGCTCGGCGACCCGGCGGCGGCGCTGGACCTGCTGCAGCAGGCGGCGGCGCGGTCGCCGGCGCGGGCCGACGTGCGGAAGCTGCTCGGGGACGTGGCGCGCAGCGTGGGCGACGGTGACCTCGCGCGGGAGGCGTATCGCGCCGCGCTGGACCTCGACCCCGGGTACGTGGAGGTCTGGGTCGAGTACGGCCGGCTGTGCGAGCGGGGCGGCCTCGCCCGCGAAGCGGAGGACGCCTACCGCGCGGCCCTCACGCACCTGCCGGGCTACGGCGTTGCGGTGCACGCCCTCGCGCGGCTCCAGCTCGGCGAGGGCCGGGGCGCGGAGGCGATGGCCGCGCTCATCGCGCAGCTGGAGAAGGACCCCTACGACTTCGAGGCGCTGGTGCTGCTCGCGCAGTGCCTCCTCGACCGGGGACGTGACGCCGACGCGCGCTCGGCCCTGGAGCGGGTCGTGCGCTTCGAGCCCGACCACGCGGGCGCGCGCTACTATCTCGCGATGGCGCTGGCCCGCGAGCGCCGCTACCGCGAGGCCGTCGCCGAATTCGACCGCGTCATCGCGCTCGAGCCGTCGGGACCGCTCGCCCAGCAGGCGCGGACGCACGCGCGCACCGCGCGCGACCTCGCCCACGTCCTGGCCGGAGAGGCGGCCTAGCCGTGCCGATCGAAGGCCCGCTCAAGGAGCTCGGGCTCCACGACGTCTTCCAGCTGCTCGACCTGAGCCGCAAGACCGGGGTGTTGCGCATCACGAGTGACCTGCGCAACAACGAAGGCACGGTCTTCTTCGACCGCGGGGCGATCGTCTTCGCGACCGCCCGCTCGAAGACGCAGCGCATCGGGGAGCGGCTGGTGCACGCGGGCAAGATCACGCCGGCGGAGCTGGAGCACGCGCGCGCGGTGCAGCAGCGCGAGGGTGGGCGGCGGCGCCTGGGGCGGATCTTCGTCGAGATCGGGGCGCTCACGGCGCGTGAGCTGGAGCGCGAGGTGGAGCGCCAGGTCGAGGAAGAGGTCTTCGAGCTCCTCTCGTGGCGCGAGGGCTTCTTCTCCTTCACCGAAGGGCCGGTGGACGCCGCGCCGGCCGACGCGCTGGTGCGGGTCCCCACCGAGAAGGTGCTGATGGAAGGGGCGCGGCGGATCGACGAGTGGTCGCGCATCGAGGCGCAGGTGCCGCACCTCGGCGTGATCCCGGCCCTGGCGCCGCTCGAGGCTGCGGGCGGGGCCGACGCAGCCCCGATCCTGGACCTCCGGCCTGCGGAGTGGGCGGTCCTCGCCGAAGTGGACGGGGGGCGCGATCTGCGGCAAATCGCGGCGGCGCTGCATCTGCCGGAGTTCGACGTTTCCCGGACCGTGTTCGGCCTGGTGGCGACCGGCGTGGTGGCGCTGCGCGACCCGGCGTCGCGGAAGTCCGGCGCGGGCGCGGCGGGCGACGCGAAGGCGCTGGTGGCGGCGGCGGAGGTGCGGCTGCAGAGCGGCGACCCGGCCGCCGCGCGGGAGGCGGCCGAGGCCGCCCTCGCGGTGAGGTCGGAGGAGCCGCGGGCGCACCTCGCGCTGGGGCGCGCCCACCTGGCCGAGGGACGCTACGGCGAGGCGGTGGAGGAGTGCCGGCGCGCCATCCGGCTCGCGCCGGACCTCGCCGACGCGTATCGCTGCTGCGGCTTCGCGCTCGCCGCCTCGGGCCGGTTCCACGAGGCGCGCGAGAGCTGGGAGCGGTGGCAGCAGATGGTGAACGGCGCGGCGGGCGCCGAGCAGCGGCGGGAGGTGGCCGACGCCCTCGCCGCGGCAGCGTCCCTCGAGCGGCTCCTCGGAGGTGAGCGTGCCTGACGATATCCGTGCGCTGACAGCGGCGCTGGCGCGCGATCCCAAGACCCTGGTGTACGCGGACCTCGCCGATGCGCTCCGGCGCCGCGGCCAGCGCCAGGAGGCGCTGCAGGTCGCGCTCCAAGGGCTGACGCGGCACCCGATGCACGCCGACGGCCATGACTGTCTCGCCCGCATCTACGCCGATCTGGGCGACCTCGAGCGCGCCCGGCTCGCCTGGAGCAAGGCGTTGGAGATCGCTCCCGATCACATGGGCTCGCTCCGCGGCGTGGCCTTCCTCCTCTTCCGGCAGGGCGACCTGGCGGCGGCCGAGTCGGCGCTCCAGAAGGTGCTCGCCCGTGCGCCCTCGGACGAGGGCGCCCGCCGAGCACTGGCCGTCGTGCGCGCCGGGCGCGGCGCGGCGGGGGCGGCGGCGGGCCCGCCGCCGCCCGTGGCCGAGCCGTCTCCGACGGCCCAGCGCCCCCCGGTCTTCTTCGGCTTCGATGGCGCGACGGCCGACATCCTGCTCCTCGATCAGCGGGGGCTGGTCCTGGCCGGTGGGCTCACCGACGCGGAGGGGAAGGACGCGTCGGAGCTGGCGGCCGCGGCGCTGGCCGGCGTCTCCGGCGAAGCAGCGCGGACCGCGGAGTACCTCGGCCTGGGGTCGTGGAGCGCGATCGTGACCGAAGCGGAGACGGCCAACCTGGTGGTCGCGCCCGTGGGCGACGGGGCGCTGTTGCTGGTGCGGCGCGACCGGAGCACCGCCGTCGGCCTGGCGCTGCGGTTTGCGGAGCGGGCGCGCGGGATCGCGCTCGCCTGGCTCAAGGGGCAGGGCGCATGAACGAGCAGCTCCAGCGGGCCCTCGACCGCATCTCGCGCGTGCGCGGAGTGCGCGGATCGATGTGGGTCGCCGCCGAAGACGGGATCCCGGTGGCGCAGCTCTTGATGGAGGGGGTGCGCGGCAAGGCCGTGGCGGCGCTCGCCGCCTCCCTGGCGCGCAAGGTCAGTGGCGCGGCGGCGGCGACCGGCGCCGGCCGGGTGCGCTTCGTGCAGATGGAAGCCGCCGGGGGCACGTTGCTCGTGGCGCCGGCCGCCCAGGACCTGCTGATCGTCGCCCTGGCCGAGAGCCGCGTGAACGTCGGCCTGGCGCGGCTCGAGATGATCCGCGCCGCCGAGGCCGCGCTCGCTTGAGCACCACGACGGTCGTCGAGGCCTGGGCCGAGGCGCCGCTGGTCCGCTACGTGAGCCAGGCAAGTGCCCGCCTGGTGGTCGTGATGACACCCGCTGGGCAGGTGCTGGCGCAGCACGGCTTCGCGCGGGCGATGGACCTGATGGCGGCCGCCGCGTTGGGCGCGGCGATCATGGCTTCCTCGGGCGCCCTGGCGCAGCAGCTCGGGGAGCGGTCGTTCGGCGCGCTCTTCCATGCGGGCCGGCACCACGGCATCCACCTGGCGCTGTGCCCCACGCCGCGAGGGTCGCTGATCGTGCTGACGGTGTTCGGCCGCGAGACGTCGATCGGCCTGGTGGAGCTGTTCTACGAGGAGTTCGCGGCGGCGCTGAAACGGGCGGCGCCGGTGGAGCAGGTCCGGGAGCCGGTCCTCGCGAAGGACTTCGAGGCGGACCTGAACCGCAGCCTCACCTCACTCTTTCGTCGGTGACGGCATGTCCCTGGTCAACTTCACGACACGGGAAATCACCTGCAAGATCGTCTACTACGGCCCGGGGCGGTCGGGGAAGACGACCAACCTGCAGTACGTGTATTCGCAGGTGCCGTCCGACCGGAAGGGCCAGATGGTCTCGCTCGCGACCCGGACCGACCGCACGCTCTTCTTCGACTTCCTGCCCCTGGATCTCGGCACGATTTCGGGCTTCACCACCAAGTTCCAGCTCTACACGGTGCCGGGGCAGGTGTACTACAACGCCACGCGCAAGCTCGTTCTGCAGGGCGCGGACGGCGTCGTGTTCGTCGCCGACAGCCAGCTGCGCCAGCTGGACGAGAACCTCGAGAGCCTGCAGAACCTGCAGGCCAACATCCTCGAGCACGGCGTGGACGTCCGCACCATGCCGATGGTGATCCAGTTCAACAAGCAGGACCTGCCGCCCGAGCTCATCCTCACGCCGCCCGAGCTGGACGACGCGCTCAACTTCCGCGCGCTCCCGACCTTTCCTGCCGACGCGCTGCACGGCCCGGGAGTCTTCGAGACGCTCAAGGGGATCGCGGCCGGCGTGCTGCGGGGGCTGAGCGAAGGCAGCGGCGGGATCCGGCGGCTGTAGCGTGGACCTCAACCCCCGGTTCCGGTTCGAGGCCTTCGTGGTCGGCGCGGGCAACCAGACCGCGGCGGCCGCGGCGCGCTCCGTGGCCGAGTCGCCGGGCACGACCTACAACCCCCTCTGCATCTACGGGAAGTCGGGGCTCGGCAAGACGCACCTGCTCCAGGCGATCGGTTTCCTCGCGCTCGAGCGGCAGCCCAGCCTGCGGACGGAATACCTGACGCTGGAGGAGTTCGTCGAGCGCTACAACGCGTCCGTGGCCGCGGGCCAGCTCGACGCCTTCCGGCGCAGCGCCCAGGAGACCGACCTGCTGCTGCTCGACGACGTGCAGTTCCTCGCCGAGCACGTCGAGATGCAGGCCGAGCTGCTGCGGCTGAGCGAGGCGATGCAGGCCGTGGGGCGCCAGGTCGTCCTGACCTGCGACCGGCCGCCGAGAGAGATCGGGGGGCTGGACGAGCGGCTGGTGACGCGGCTGTCCGGCGGCCTGCTCGTGGACGTCGCGCCGCCCGATTTCGAGACGCGGCTGGCCATCCTGCGCCGGAAGGCGGAGGAGCGGGGCGCGGCGTTGCCGCCGGCCGTGCTGGAGACGGTGGCGGAGGTCGGCGCCGCGAACGTGCGCGAGCTGATCGGGATGGTCAACCGCCTGATCGCGTACCAGGCGGTGTCGGACGTCGTGATCACGCCGGGCGGGGCGCGGATGCTTCTGACCGGCGAGGCACCGGAAAAGGAGCCGGTGGTGGTCGCGCCTCCCTCTGGGCCGGCGCCGGGCGACGAGTTCTCGGCATTCCTGGCAGCCGTCTCCACCACCGTGGCGCAGACGGTCGAGGCGTGGCGCTCGCGCGTCGGCGAGGCGGTGCTCCGCTGGCAGGGCGAGGGGTACCGCACGCACCGGCTCGAGCAGCTGCTCCTGGGCAACGAGATCCCCGACGTCGCCACCGAGCTGGCGCGGTTTGGCACGGAGGTCGACGAGCTGAAGCGGCTGGCCGAAGAGGTCGCGGCGTTCGATCCGGCTGCGGCGGGGCATGCCTGCTTCCGGGACCCCGATGCGCTCGAGGAGGCGCGGGCCTACGCCGAGCGCGTGAAGGAGGGGGTGACGCCGCCTCCGTCGCCGTCGCGCGGGCTGGATTTCGGCGGCTACGTCGAGGGGGCGGCGAACGAGGGTGCGGTGCACGCCGCGCAGGCGGTCTGTGCCGACCCGGGACGGCGCTTCAATCCGCTCTTCATCGCCGGTCCGTCGGGCACGGGCAAGACGCACCTGCTGCACGCCGTCGGCAACGCCCTGCTGGCCGCGCGTCCGGGCGCCACGGTGGCCTGTCTCTCGGCGCAGGTCTACATGGACGAGCTGGTGGCCGCGCTCGACGCGGGGCGCATCGAGTGGTGGCGCCGGCGCTACCGGCGCGCCGACGTGCTCCTGCTCGACGACCTCCAGCTCCTCGCGGGGCGGGACCGGACGCAGGAAGAGCTGTTCAACCTCTTCAACGCGTTTGCCGACGAGGGACGCCAGCTCGGGTTCACCGCCGACCGGCTCCCGGGCCAGCTCGCCGGCATCGCACCCCGGCTCACGACGCGGTTCGAGGCCGGGCTCGTCGTCGAGCTGACGGCGCCCGACCGGCCGATGCGTGCCGAGATGGTGCGCCGGCTCCTGGCGACGCGCGGCGTCGCCGCCGAAGACGACGTGGTGCAGTACCTCGCCGCCCGGCCGGCCGACAGTGCGCGGGCCGTGCAGGGCCTGGTCAACCGGGCGCTGTCCCGGATGGATCCCGCGAGCGAGGCGCTCACCGTCGAGATCGTGCGCTTCGCCGTCGAAGGCCGGCCGCCGCGCCCCTCGCAGGCGCAGGCCATCTCCGCCGCCGCGCCCTCCGGCCTCGACGCGGCGCTGGGGAGCCGCGAGAAGGTCGTCTGGGACTGGCCCAACGTCGTGGACCGCCTCGTCGAGGAGCTTCGCTGATGGCGATCAAGGGCAGCCTCAAGGAGGCGAGCCTCCCCGACGTGCTCCAGCTCCTCTCGATGGGGCAGAAGACGGGGTGCCTCTCCGTCGCCGACCGCAACAACTTCGGCTACATCTACTTCGACCGCGGCTACATCACCTACGCCTCGATCGTCAACCGCCGCGACCGCCTGGGCGACATCCTGGTCAAGGGCGGCCTGATCACGCCCGAGCAGCTGCAGGCGGGCATCGAGCGACAGGCGCACGAGCGCGACAAGCGGCTGGGCGAGCTGCTGGTCGCGATGGGCTCGATCTCGCGGCCGGACCTCGAGCGCTACATGCGGGTGCAGATCGAGGAGGCCGTCTACTTTCTGTTCACCTGGATGTCCGGCTCGTTCTCCTTCGAGCCCGACGTCCAGCCCGAGGAGCAGGACTTCCTCGTCCGCATCACGCCGGAGTCGCTGCTCCTCGAGGGGGCGCGGCGGGTGGACGAGTGGAGCCTCATCGAGAAGAAGATCCCCTCCTTTGACCTCATCTTCGTGGTGGACCGGTCACGGCTGGCGGCCTCCGGCGTCTCGCTCACCGCCGAGCAGCAACGGCTGCTGCCGCTGCTGGACGGCCAGCGTGACGTCGCGTCGCTGATCGACGACTCCGGCCTGCTCGAGTTCGACGTGGGGAAGGCGCTCTACGGCCTCATCACCGCGGGCTTCGCGCACCGGCTGGGGAAGACGCAGGCCGACGTGGTGCCGGTGGGCAGCGACGCACGGGTGGAGGAGCACCGCAATTTGGGCCTCGCCTTCTACAAGACGACGATGCTGGACGAAGCCGCCCGCGAGTTCCACCGCGTGGTGGAGCTCCGGCCCGCCGATCCGCAGGCGCACTTCTACATCGGGCTGGTGGCGCTGCGTCAGGGCCGGTGGGGCGACGCGGTGGACGCGCTGCGCCTCGCGGCGGAGAAGGGCGGCGGCCGGCCGGAGGTGCTCCACAACCTCGGCGTGGCGCTGGAGCACCTCGGGCGCCTCGCGGAGGCGGAGGCCGCGTTCGCCGAGGCGGCCGCGCGGGCCAAGGACGACTGGCGGGTCATGCTGGGCTGGGGGATCGTCGCGCTGAAGCGGGGCCAGGGCGACCAGGCGATCGAGCGGCTGGACCGCGCGCGCTCTCTCGCGCCCGGCGGCATGCCGCCGAGCGCGCTCTGGTACTGGGCCCGCTCGCTCGCCGCAGTCATGGCGGGCCGCGAGGCGGAAGCGCTCCCCACGGCGGAGGAGGGGCTGAGCCGCTTCCCGCACAACGCGCCACTCCGGAACAACATCGCCGTGCTGTCCGAGCGCCGCGGCGAGCTGGAGCGCGCCGAGCAGCTGCTGACCGCCGCCCTGGAGGACGAGCCCTCTCTCCCGCAGCTCTCGAAGAACCTCGGCGACCTCTTCTACCGCGGCGGCCGGCCCGAGGAGGCGCAGCTGGCCTACGAGCGCGCCGTGAAGCTCGCGCCGCGCCTCGGCGACGACGTGTACTTCAAGCTGGGGAATCTCGCCTACCGCGAGAAGCGGACCGCGGAGGCCGCCGCGGCCTGGAAGGAGGCGCTGGTCCTCAATCCCGCCCACGAGCTGGCGCGCGCCAACCTCGCGACCCTGGACCGCGTGTCCTGATGGCCGTGGCCCGGACGCGGCCGGACGATCCCGCGTTGCACTCCCTGATGGGCAAGATCCAGCGCGAACACGGGCTGCGGCTGTCGAGCTACAAGCAGCCGTGCCTCCGGCGCCGCCTCGCGGTGCGGATGCGGGCGTGCGGGACCCCCACCTTCGCCGCCTACGCCGGGGTCCTGGACGCCGTCCCGGCCGAATACGACCGCCTGCTCGACGCGCTCACGGTCGGCGTCACGCGCTTCTTCCGCAATCCGGAAACCTGGGCCCTGCTCCGGCGGCGGGTGGTGCCGGAGCTGTGGGCGGCGCCGGGACGCGTGAAGGTCTGGTCGGCGGGATGCGCGTCGGGGGAAGAGCCGTACACGCTGGCACTGATCTTCGCGGAGCACGCTGGCGCGGACGACGGGGGTGAGGCCGCGCTGGCGCGGCGGCTGCGGATCGACGCGACCGACCTCGATCCGGGGGCGGTGGAGGCCGTGCGCCGGGCGGAGTACTCGGCGGCCGCGGTCGCGGAAGTACCGCCGGCGCTCCTATCCCGCTGGTTCTCGCCGGGGCCGCTGCACCGGGTCGTTCCCGCGCTCTCGCGGCGCGTGAAGGCGCTGGCGCGCGATCTCACAAGCGAGCCGCCGCCCGCGCCCCCCTACCACCTCGTGGTGTGCCGCAACGTCGTCATCTACTTCGACCGCGCGACCCAGGAGCGGCTGTTCGCCGCGTTCGCCGACGCGCTCGTGCCCGGCGGGAGGCTCCTGCTCGGCAAGGTCGAAACGCTCGTCGGGCCGGCGCGCTCGCGCTTCGAGCTGGAAGAACCGAGGGAACGGCTGTTCCGCCGGCGATGAGCGAGCGCGTGGTCGGCGTGGCCCAGTGGGCCGTGGACCGGGGCGACGCGGTGCTGGTCACCCTGGGGCTCGGGTCGTGCGTGGCGGTGGTCCTCTACGATGCGCAGGCCAAGGTCGGGGCGCTGCTGCACCTTCTCCTGCCGTCGCAGCAGATGGCGCGCGACCGCTCGAACCCGGGCCGATTCCCCGAGACGGCGGTTCCCCGCGCGCTGGCGGAGATGGAGGCCGCCGGCGCGCAACGCGACCGGCTGACGGCGTGGCTGGTCGGCGGGGCGAGCATGTTCGGCCCGGCGTCGGCCGCGATCGCGATGGGGGAGCGGAACGTCGCTGCCGCGCGGCAGGCGCTCGCGCACGCGCACATCCCGCTGGTCGGCGAAGACGTGCTGGAGCGGCACGGCCGCTCGGTCTACTTCCACCTCGACGACGGGCGCATCGAGGTGCGCACGGTGGCGCATGGATCCCGAACGCTCTAGCGCGCCGCGCTCCGTGCTGGTGGTGGACGACAGCGCCCTCATCCGGCGCGTGCTGGCAGACATCGTGTCCGCCTCGGGCGAGTTCCGCGTGGTCGCGACGGCGCGCGACGGGAACGATGCGCTCGCCAAGGTGCACGCGCACCGGCCGGACGTCGTGACGATGGACCTCTCGATGCCCGGGCTCGACGGGCTCGCGGCCATCGAGCGGATCATGGAGGAGGCGCCGCGGCCGATCGTGGTCGTGTCGGCGCGCGCCGGCCGGAGTTGCGCCGAGGCGATCCGCGCGCTGGAGCTGGGCGCGGTGGAGCTGGTGGAGAAGCCGGAGGCGGGCGCGGCGGCGCCCGCGGGGACGGCAGAGCTGGGACCGCGACTGCTCGCCGCGCTGCGGGCCGCGGCGGCCGCGGACCTGTCGGCGTTCGCGCGCCGCGCCGCGCCGGCGGCCGCGGCGGATCGCCCGGCGCTGTTCCCGGGAGCGGCCCGCTTTGCGCTGGCGATCGCGGCGTCCGCGGGCGGCCCGAGGGCGCTGGCGGAGCTGCTCCCCGCGCTCCGCACCGGCCTGGACGCCGCCACGCTGGTCGTGCAGCACATGCCGCGCGGCTTCACGCGGAGCCTCGCCGAGCGGCTCGACGGCCTCTGCAGCGCCCGGGTGCTCGAGGCGGAGCACGGCGCGGTCGTGGCGGCCGACACGATCTACGTCGCCCCCGGCGACTACCACATGCGCTTGCGCGGCGCCGGCGGCTCGGTCACCGTCGCGTTGAGCCGGGACGAGCCCCTGTGGGGCGTGCGGCCTGCCGCGGACCACCTGTTCCGGAGCGTGGCCGACACCTTCGGCGCGCGGGCGGTGGGCCTGGTCCTGACCGGGATGGGCCACGACGGGGCCGAGGGCCTGGCCGCCATCCGGCGCGCCGGCGGCGCGACGCTCGCGCAGGACCGAGCGACCGCGGTCGTCTACGGGATGCCGCACGCAGCTGTGGAGGCAGGTGCGGTGGAAGAGGTCGCGCCGCTGGGCGCGCTGGCGGAACGGTGCCAGGCGGCAATCGAGCGCCGCCGCGCCGGGGCACGGGTGTGAAGGCGTCGTCTTTCGGAGAGGAACATGGCTGACGACCTGGTACAGGCCCTCAAGGCGCGCCGCGAGCAGATCAGCGCGGCGCTCGAGTCCGCGAAGGCGCCCCCGGCGCTGGCGGCCATCAAGAAGGACATCATCGCGCTCTTCAAACAGGTGGACGGCGCGATCACGGATCTCACCGCCGTCAAGGAGGAGATCCGCTCCCTGGTGGACCGCTACAAGCAGGCGGAGGGGCGGGAGGAGGCGGGCGCGGGGGCGGCGCCCGGCTTCGAGACCGCGCGCCCCGTCGTCCAGGCGGACCACATCGGTGCGTCCACCTTCATCGAGAAGGGGTGGAGCCTCATCTCGCTCGGCGACTACGACGGCGCGATCCAGGCCCTCACCAAGGCGCTGGCGCTCTCGCCCGGAGAGGTGCAGGCGGAGTCGCTCCTGGGTTGGGCCCAGATGCTGAAGGAAGACTATGACGACGCGCTCGCCACGCTCCAGAAGGTCCTGATGAAGGAGCCGGGCAATTCCCTGGCGCGCATCAACCTCGGCTACGTCTGTCTCAAGAAGAAGATCTTCGGCGAGGCGATCGAGCACCTCTCGAAGGCGATCCGGATGGCCAACGACAGGAAGGCCACCCTCTACGCCAACTTCTACCTCGGCCTCGTCTACCTGCAACGCGAGATGTTCGAGGATGCGGAGAACTTCTTCCAGAGGACGCTCGACATCGGGCCCAACATGATCGAAGCCTACTACGAGCTGGGCCGGGCCCAATGGCTGTGCGGCAATCCGGATGCGGCCAAGGCCACCTGGCAGGCGGGGTTCGCGGCGAACAAGTTCAATCCGTGGGGCAAGAAATGCCGCGACCTCCTCGCCACGGTGGAGGCGGGTGGCGCGCCGCCGCCGCCCTAGGCGGCGCGCTTGACGCCCCACCGGGCGGCCGCTATCCTCAATCGCTGTGCAGAGTTCCGGGCCTCAGGCGCGACTCCAGTTCGGGGTCGTCAACGCCGCCCTGTTCGTCGGGGCGGCCCTCGCATTGGGCGCGGGCTACCTGCTGCTGGCGCACGGGTCGACGACCGCGGCACCCATCTTGCTCGTGGTGGGATACTGCGTGCTATTGCCGCTCGGCCTCATCCTGTAGTTGGCGCACGGGCGAATAGCTCAGCTGGTCCAGAGCGCCTGCCTTACACGCAGGAAGTCGGGGGTTCGAATCCCTCTTCGCCCACTTCCGGCGTTGGCGGGTACAATCGGATGCAGACTCACCGGAGGACTCATCGCATGACGTGGCGTGCAGCGTCTCTTGGCGCGTGGACGCGATCGGTCGGGATCGCCGTGGGGAGCGCGGTGTGCCTTGCGGCGCCCGCTTTCGCGCAGCTGGTGCGGGTGCTCCCCACGCAGAACGGTCCGAAGGTGCTGATTGTGCCGTTCGGGCGCGTCCAGCCCGCCGACTCCACCATCGCCATCGAAGTCAGCGACGCGTTCCGCGACCGGATCCAGGCCGCCCATGCCGACGACTTCACCGCCATCCAGAAGCGGGTGATGTGCGACGCGCTCGATCAGAGCGGCTTCGGCTGCACCGTGGAGCTGGAGCCCACCCAGGTCGGCCAGCTCGCCGGCGTGCTGAACGCGCGCTTCATCGTGGACGGCCGCGTCTTCCCGCGCGGCACGGACTCCGTCCTGGTCCTGGCGCGGCTCGTCCAGGCCATCCGCAACAATCCGATGGGCACGGCGGCGTCGGTGGTCGTGGCCCGCTCCAGGGTGAGCGGCTCCATCGGCAACACCCTCGCCGACCGGATAGTCGACAAGTTCCAGTCGTTCGAGCACATCCAGCACTGCCGCGACGCGCGCGAGCAGAAGAACTACGAGCGCGCCCTGGACATGGCCCGCCGCGCGTTGCGCTACGATCCGCAGAGCGGCGGCGCGCTCCTCTGCCTGGCGCTGACGCTCCAGGACCAGGGGGCACCGCAGGACTCGGTGCAGCGTTCGCTCGAGCGCGCGCACGACGCCGACTCGCTCAACACCACGGTGGCCCGCACGCTCGCGTACATCTACCAGGAGAAGCACGACACGGTGCAGCTGCTCCACATGCTGCACCATATCCTCCAGGTCGACATCAACGACAACGATCTGCGCAAGAGCGCGGCCCAGCTCTACGTGATACAGGGCCAGCCCGACAGCGCGGTGCTGCTGGTCAACGACGCGCTCCAGCGGAACCCCAGCCAGTGGGACCTGCTGAACGTCAAAGCCATCGCGTTCGGCGCGGAGCAGAAGTGGGACAGCGCGGTCGCGGTGTTGAGCATTGCGGCGGAAGCGGATTCGTCGAAGGTGGACTCGACGTTCATCGTCCGGATGCTGGATTTCGCCGGGCGCGCGGGGGACAGCGCCCGGATCATGCGGTGGGTGCAGCGGGCCACGGTGAAGGTGCCCACCTGGGCGAACAACTGGTATCTCTACGCCACGCTGCTCCTGGGGAAGAACGACACGACGGGCGCGATGGTCGCGGTGCAGCAGTTCATGAAATTGGTGCCCGCGGACGGCCGCGGGCACCTGGTGTACGCCAACTTGTTGCAGGCGCGGGGTCAGGTTGATTCGGCTCTCGCGCACGCGAGGATGGCCGGCGACGCGGACTCGACATACCGCCAGCCGGCCGCCGGCGTCTTCCTCCGGGCCGCGGTGAAGGCGCTTCAGGACACGGCCTTTGCGCGCGCCGATTCCCTGTTCTCGGCGGCGCAGAACTGGGCCTCCGGTGACGCGCAGAAGACGGCGACGTTCTACCGCGGGGTGGCCCAGTTCCAGGAGGGCTACGCGCAGCTGCATGTGGCCACGGAGGCGTACAAGCGGCTGCAGGCGAAGGATCAGACGGCCCGCGAGCCCGGCTGCGCCGCGGTCAAGGCGAGCACCGACTTCCTGAACCAGGCGGAGGCGAACATCACGGCGAACGTCGCGGTCAACCGGGACACCGCGAGCCAGCTGCTGACCTACCTCCCGCAGTTCCAGACGACGTTGACGCAGCTCGCGAGCGCCCGCGCCTTCAAATGCGGCTCGTAGCTTGTAGCCGGCCTCCCGCGTTTCTATATTGACATGCTTGGCCGCGGGGGGCTGTAGCTCAGCTGGTTAGAGTGCCGGTCTGTCACACCGGAGGTCGCGGGTTCGATCCCCGTCAGCCCCGTCATCTGCGCCCCGCCTGCGCCTGCAGGTGGGGCGTTTCCTTGTGGGGATGTGAGGAGTCAGGCGCGAGAGGTGAGAGGGCCAAGTGAGACGTGAGAGGTCGAAGGGCGTGAGACGAGAGACGCCGGGCTCGGTGGGCGGGGTGGGCCCTCTCACTTCGTCTTCTCACCCCTCACCTGGCCTTCTCACTCCTCACGAACCTCACCTCTCACACTTGCCCTATGCCCACCAGCCCGTCCTGGTCGAGGAGGTGTGCCGGCTCTTCGAAGGTTGCCAGCGCATACTGGACGGCACCCTGGGCGGCGGGGGGCACGCCGCGCGGCTCGTAGCGGTCGGCGCCGAGGTCCTGGGGCTCGACCGGGATCCGGCCGCGGTACGCGCGGCGCGCGAGCGGCTCGGCCCGACGGCGCGCGTCCGTGAGGGGGACTTCGCCGATACCCCCGCCGATCCGGACGTCGTCGCGCTGCGACCCGACGGGATTCTCCTCGATCTCGGCGTGTCGTCGCCCCAGCTGGACGATCCGGCCCGCGGCTTCAGCTTCCGGCCCGGTACGGTGCTCGACATGCGCATGACGCCCGGCGCGCCGGTGACGGCGGCGGAGTGGCTGAACCGGTCGGACGAAGGCGAGCTCGGCGCCGCGTTCCGTGACTACGCCGACGAGCGCCGCGCGCGCGCGCTGGCCCGCGAGATCGCACGGCGCCGCGCCACGCGCCCCTTCGCCATCAGCGAGGACCTGGTCGGGGCGATCCGGGCGGTGCTGGGGCCGCGGAGCGGCCCGGACGACTTCGCCCGGCTCTTCCAGGCCGTGCGCATCGCGGTGAACGGCGAGATCGAGCGCCTCGCCCGCGCGCTCCCGGCGCTCCTCGAGGTGGCGGCGCCGACGGCGGTGCTCGCCGTCATCAGCTACCACTCGGGCGAGGATCGCGAGGTGAAAGTCGCGATGCGGGAGTGGGCGCGCTCGTGCATTTGCCCGCCGGGCCAGCCCGTGTGCACGTGCCGCGGGCGGCCGCTCGGCACGCTGCTCACCCGGCACCCCGTCCGCCCGTCGGCGGAGGAGACCGTGCGGAACCCTCGCGCGCGGAGCGCACGCCTCCGCGCCTTCCGGAAGGCAACGTGAAGCTCAAGGGCCGGCATTGGGTGGCGATCTGGCTGGCCGGCTTCCTGGTGATGGCGGCCGCAGTGGTCTGGCGGCAGACGGAGGCGCTGGCCACCGTGCGGCAGCTCCGGACACTCCAGGCGGCGCGCGGGGCCCTCGAGGCCACCCGCGCGGATGCGGTCGCCGCCATCCGCCACGCCCAGAGCCGCGCCGTCCTGGTCCCGTTGGCGCAGGCGCGCCTCGGCCTGCGCTTGCCCCAGGACACCGAGATCGTCATTCTGCAGGTCCCCCCCCCTCGGGCCCGGTGACACGGTGATCAAGCGCCCGTCGCGCATCACGCTGGTCGGTGCCGCCTTCGTCCTCGCCGCGATCGCGATCGTCGTCCGCGCGGTGGACGTGCAGCTGGTGCACGGGGATTCGTGGCGCCGCCGCGCGGCGGAGCAGCAGACGGTGCGCGTCGAACTGCCGGCGCAGCGGGGCGCGATCTACGATCGGAACGGCGTGGCGATCGCCCTGAGCCAGGTGACGTACGGTGTCGGCGTCGCCCCGAAAGAGGTCTCGGACGCGACGCGGGCCGCCGAGCTCCTGGCCAAGGCCCTGGGAAAGCGGCGCGACGAGATCGCGCGCGTCCTCGCGTCCGACCGCGTGTGGGTGGAGTGGCCCGGGCCGTACGACTGGAACGCCGTCGCGCCCCTGAAGTCGGTGCGCGGGGTCTACCTCGAGCAGCGGCTCCAGCGCTTCTACCCGCGTCCCGATCTCGCGGCGGGACTCATCGGGCGGACGGACCAGACGGGGCATGGCGCGTCGGGGCTGGAGCGGGCGCTGGATTCCACCCTCGCCGGCCGGCCCGGCAGCGCGGTGATGCTCCGCGACCGCGCCGGACACACCTATCCCTCGCCGTCGCGCCCGGCGGTCGAGCCCCAGAGCGGCGAGGACGTCTACCTGACCGTCGACGCGGAGCTGGAGGAGATCGCCGAGCGTGCGCTGGCGACCGCGGTGGCGACGACGCGCGCGAGCGGCGGTGACGTCGTCATCCTCCAGCCGGCGACCGGCGAGATCCTCGCCCTCGCCAGCATCCGCCAGAACCCGGCGGAAGGCAGCGGGCTCGGCGACGCCTTCGAGCCCGGCTCCACCGCCAAGATCTTCACCGCCGCGGCGCTGCTGCGCGCGGGGAAGGCCACGGCGGCCGACACCATCTTCGGCGAGAACGGGCACTACGTCCTCAACGGGCGCGCGATCGACGACGTGCACCCGAACCGCGAGCTGACCCTGGCCGACGTCATCCGGGTCTCGAGCAACATCGGCATCGCGAAATTCAGCACCCGCCTGACGCCGGCGGAGCAGTTCGAGGCGCTTCGCGACTTCGGGTTCGGGACGCCGACCGGCATCGAACTGGCGGGCGAGTCGCCCGGCCGGCTCCGGAACCCGCGCTTCTGGACCGTCGAGAGTCCCGCCAGCCTGGCGATGGGTTACGAGGCCGCGGTGACGCCGCTGCAGCTCGCTGCGGCGTACGGGGCCCTGGCCAACGGCGGCGTGCTCCTGGAGCCGACGATCGTGCGCGAGATCCGGGACGCGGACGGCACGGTGCGCTCGGTGGAGCGCGCACGTCCGGTGCGCCGCGCGGTGAGCGCGAGCATCGCCTCGCAGCTCACCCACATGCTCCAGGGCGTGGTGGAGGAGGGCACCGGGCGGAGCGCGGCGCTCGGCACCTACTCCCTCGCCGGGAAGACCGGCACGCCGCGCCGCACCGTGAACGGCCGTTACCTGGCGGGACACTACACGCCCAACTTCGTCGGGCTCTTCCCCGCGCAGGACCCGCAGCTGGTCCTGGTGGTGAAGCTCGACGACCCGCAGGGCGACTACCTGAGCGGCGCGACGGCGGCGCCGGTGGTCCGCTCCATCCTCGAGGCAGCGTTGGCGACGCCGGGCGTGACGGTTGACCGCGGCCGGCTGGCGGAGGTGGCGAAGCAGCGCCGGCCCGTCGCCCAGCCCGGGCTCCCCGGCGGCGAGGACGGCGCCGCGGCCAACGGCCGAGCCGAGGAAGCGGCCCCCGTGTCCGACGTGGTCGTCGCCTGGCCGCCGTCAGCGGCGCCCCGGGACAGCACGCGCCCGCGCACGGTGCCGGACGTGGCGGGGCTCACGCTCAGGGCCGCCGCGCGAGTCCTGCACCAGCACGGCTTCGAAGTCCGCGTCGAGGGCTGGGGGAAGGTCGCGGGCACGTCGCCCGCCGCGGGGAGCGCGGCGCCGGCCGGGAGCACCGTGACCGTGCGCGCGGGCGGGGAAGGCCGAGGGGGGGACAGGCGGTGAAGGCCGCCGCGCTGCGCGAGCGGTTGGAGCGTGCGAAGCTCCTGGTGCGTTGGCCGCCGCGGCCGTCGGGCGCCGCGTCGCCCGAGTGGAGCGCGGTGACTACCGACAGCCGCCGGGTCGTGCCGGGCACGCTGTTCTGCGCGTACGCCGGCTCGGTCGCGGACGGCCACGCCTTCGTCGCCGCCGCGGCGCAGGCGGGAGCGACCGCGGCGCTGGTCGAGAAACCGGTGCCCGGCGCGCCGATCCCGCTGATCGAGGTGACCGACGGCAAGGTCGCGGCGGCGACGGCGGCGGCGCTCTTCTACGGTGATCCGGCGGCTTCCCTCGAGCTGCTTGCCGTCACCGGCACCAACGGGAAGACGACCACCGTGCACCTGCTGCGCCATCTCTTCGGCGATCGCGGGCCGGCGGGCTCGATCGGCACGCTCGGCGCGATCGACGGGGAGGGGAGGATCCTGCCCACCGCGGGCTCGCTCACGACGCCGGGGCCGGTGGACCTCCAGGCGGCGCTGGCCGCCCTGCGCGACGGCGGGGTCCGGGTCGTGGCGATGGAGACGTCGTCCCACAGCCTGGACCAGGACCGCGTCGCCGGCCTCGAGTTCCTCGTCGGCGTCTTCACCAACCTCACGCGCGACCACCTCGACTACCACGGGGACGTCCCGACCTACCTGGCGGCGAAGGCGAAGCTCGACCGGTACCTCGCGCCGGAGGGATTCCAGGTCGTGAACGCGGACGAGCCCGCGTGGGTCGGCCTGCCGCCGCGCGCGCAGCGCCTGACCTTCGGCATCGACAAGACCGCGGACGTGATGGCGGAAGCGATCGAGGGCGACCGGGCGGGGATGCGGTTCGTGTTGGCGGCGCACGGCCGGTCGGAGCGGGTCGCGCTCCCGCTCCTCGGGCGCTTCAACGTGGAGAACGCGCTGGGCGCCGCGGCGGCCGCGATCGCGCTCGGCCGGGACCTCGGCGAAGTGGCGCAGCGGCTCTCCGCGGCGTCGCAGGTCCCGGGCCGGATGGAGCGGATCGCGGACACGCCGTGCGTCGTGCTGCGCGACTACGCGCACACCCCCGACGCCCTCGAGCGCGCGCTCGCGGCCCTGCGCCCGCTGACCAAGGGACGCCTCATCGTGGTGTTCGGCGCCGGCGGCGACCGCGACAAGGGCAAGCGCCCGCTGATGGGAGCCATCGCCGCGCGCGACGCCGACCTGGCCGTCGTTACCTCCGACAACCCGCGCACCGAGCCCCCGGAGAAGATCTTGGACGACATCGAGCAAGGGATGGGCCAGACGCCGCACCTGAGGATCGTGGACCGGCGCGCCGCGATCGTCCGCGCCCTCTCCATCGCGAAGCCCGATGACGTGCTCTTCCTGGCGGGGAAGGGGCACGAGACGTACCAGGTGATCGGGACCGAGCACGTCCCGATGGACGAGCGCGAGATCGTCGCCTCCGCGCCCGCGGCCGCCTCGAAGTGACCGCGTACCTCTGGAACGCGCGCGACGTGACCAAGGCGCTGGGTCTGCCCGAGGCGACCTGGGTGCACGACTACACCGGCGTCTCGACCGACACGCGCTCGCTCAAGGCCGGCGAGCTGTTCGTGGCCTTGAAGGGCGAGCGCTTCGACGCGCACGACTTCCTGAGCGACGCGCGCTGGGCCGACGTCGGCGGCGTGATCGTCCGCCAGGGCACGCCGCGCTGGCCCGGCTTCGACTGGTTCGAGGTGGACGACACGCTGGAGGCCCTGGGCAAGCTGGCGCGCTTCCGTCGCGACAACTTCCGCGGCCCGGTCGTGGCCATCACGGGAACGACGGGGAAGACCAGCACCAAGGAGCTGACGGCGGCGGCGCTGGGCGCTGCGTTCCGGGTGCATCGCTCCGAGCGGAACCTCAACAACCTGGTCGGCGTGCCGCTCACGGTGCTCGCGATCCCCGTCGACGCCGAGGCTGCGGTGATCGAGTGTGGCGCCAGCGTGCCGGGCGAGATCCCGCGCCAGCGCGACATCGTGCGCCCCGACGTCGCGGTCGTGACCACGGTGGATGCGGCGCACCTGGAAGGGTTCGGCTCCCTCGAGAAGGTCTTCGAGGAGAAGGTCTCGCTCCTGGACGGGGCGGCCACCGCCGTCGTCGGGACTCAGCCTCCAAACCTTGCCGAGGCTGCGCGCCGCAAGGCGAAGAAGGTGGTGACGGCGGGGCTCGCGGGCGCCGATTGGACGGCGGAGAACGTCCGGCTCCTGCCCGATGGGCGCCCGCGCTTCACGGTGCGGGGCATCGAGGTCGAGCTGCCGCTCCCGGGCCGGCACATGGTGGCGAACGCGCTCGTCGCCTTGGCGGTCGCGGATGCGCTGGGCGTGCCGGTCGAGGATGCGGCGCCGGCGCTCGCCGGGGCGCGCCTCCCGGCCGGGCGGTCGGAGATCTTGGAGCTGGACGGGCACACCGTCATCAACGACACCTACAATGCCAACCCGTCGTCCTTCGCCGCCGCGCTCGACCTGCTGGGCGCGATCCGCGGCGACCGGCGTGCGGTCGTCGTCGCGGGGACGATGCGCGAGCTGGGCGCGCGCTCGGCCGAGTTGCATCGCCAGGTGGCCGAGCAGATCGTCGCGGCGCGGCCCGACGTGGTGGTGGCGATCGGCGAGTTCGCGCCCGCCTTCGAGGCGCTGAAAGCGAAGCTCAAGGCGAAGCTGCTCTCCGGCACGACGCCGGAGGCCGTGGCGCCGAGGCTGAAGGAGACACTCCAGAAGGGGGACGTCGTGCTCCTCAAGGCCTCGCGCGGCGTCCGGCTGGAAACGATTATTCCGCTGCTGTGGCCGTCCCACCCGGCGAGCGAGGCGCACGCGTGATCTACCAATTGCTCTGGCCGTACGCGCACCAGTACACGCTCGCGAACCTGATCACGTACATCTCCTTCCGCGCCGGCGCGGCGATCGCTACGGCGCTCCTGATCGCCTTCGTCGTCGGACCCGCGATCATCCGGCGGCTGACGGCGCTCAAGGTCGGCCAGATCGTGCGTGCCGACGGGCCGTCCACTCACCTGGGGAAGCGCGGCACCCCCACGATGGGCGGCGTGATCATTCTCCTGGCGACCGTGGTCTCCACGCTGCTGTGGGCGCAGCTCGACAACCGTTTCGTCCTGATCGTCCTCCTGGCTACCGTCTGGATGGGCGCAATCGGTTTCGTGGACGACTACCTCAAGGTCGTGCAGCGGCGGTCGTCGGGGCTGGTGGCGCGATACAAGCTCGCGGGCCAGATCTCCTTCGGCCTCGCGCTCGGCGTGGCGCTGCTGGTCTTTCCGTGGACCGGCACGGTGCTCCCGCCGTCCTCCACCACCGTGCCGTTCTTCAAGTACGTCTACTTCCTGATGTGGCCGCCCCTCTACATCGCCTTCGTGACCTTCGTCGAGACGGCCTGGTCCAACGCGGTGAACCTGACGGACGGGCTCGACGGGCTCTCGACCGGGCTCTCGGCGATCGCCGCGCTCGCGTTCGCCGCCTTCGCCTACCTGTTCGGTCGCACCGACGCCTCGGACTACCTCAAGGTCTTCTACCTCCCGGGCGCCGGCGAGCTGGCGGTCTTCTGCGCGAGTCTGATGGGCGCCTGCCTCGGCTTCCTCTGGTTCAATGCCCACCCCGCCAGGGTGTTCATGGGCGACACCGGCTCGCTCGCCATCGGCGGCGCGCTCGGCACCACGGCCATCCTGCTCAAGTCGGAGTTCCTGCTGCTCCTGGTCGGCGGCGTCTTCGTGGCGGAAACCACCTCGGTGGTGCTCCAGACCGGTGTCTTCAAATGGCGGATGCGCCGCCATGGGCGGGCGTACGCCGAGCAGCACCGGCTGTTCCGGATGGCGCCGCTGCACCACCACTTCGAGCAGATGGGCTGGCACGAGTCCACGGTGGTGACGCGGTTCTACATCCTGGGCATCATCTGCGCGCTGGTTGCCCTCGCGACCCTCAAGATCCGGTGATCTCCAGCCCGGGTGAGTCGGGTGCGGGCGGCGCGAAGGACGGCGGCGGAGACAGGTCGGCTCGGTCCGGCGCGGTGATCCCGGAGCGCTGGATGCAGCGCGGGGTCGCGGTCGTGGGCCTCATGCGGAGCGGCCGCGCCGCGGCTCTCATCCTGCGCCGGGCAGGGGTGCCGGTGTACGCCTCCGACGCCGCCGACAAGCCGGCGCTGCGGGAAAACGTGGAGGCGCTGCGGAAGGCCGGCTGCGACGTGGAGCTGGGGCGGCACGACCTGGAGAGGATCGCACGCTCCGCCATCGTGATCCTCTCGCCGGGCGTCCCGCCTGACGCGCCGCCTGTCGCAGCAGCCCGGGCCGCCGGCGTGCCTGTCGTCGCCGAGCTATCCCTGGGCATGCGCTTCCTCGGCGGGACGAAGTTCATCGTCGTGACCGGCACGAAGGGGAAGTCCACGACGACGGCCTGCATCGCGCACCTGCTCGGCGCGCTGGGGCTCGGCGAGGCGGGCGGCGCCGGCAACATCGGACTCGCGCTCACGGAGGTGGCGCTGGCGGGGAAGTCGCCGCGGTGGCTGGCCGTGGAGGCCAGCTCCTTCCAGCTCCACGACTCGCCGGAGCTCGCGCCCGCCGTCGGGGTCCTCACGAACCTCTCGCCCGACCACCTCGACCGGTACGGCACGGTGGAGGCGTACTACGCGGACAAGGCGCTCCTTTACAGGAACGCCAAGCCCGAGAGCCGCTGGGTCACCAACGGCGACGATCCAGCCGCGCTGGCGATGGCGTCCGAGGCGGCGGGGAGCCACGAGACCTTCTCTCTCGTGCAGCGCGCAGCCGCAGGGTTCTACGACCGGAAGGCTGAGTGGCTGGTGGCGCGGGGGACGCCGCTCATCAAGCGGCAGGATATCCATCTCCTGGGCGATCACAATGTGGCAAACACGCTCGCGGCCGTGCTGGCACTCCCCCCCGACGCGGATCGCCAGCAGCTGGCCGCTGCGCTCAAGACCTTCCGCCCGCTGCACCACCGCCTCGAGCCGGTGCGTGAGCTGGACGGCGTGCTCTGGATCAACGATTCCAAGGCCACGGTCCTCAGCGCGGTCGAGGTGGCCCTCGAGAGTGTGATGCGCCCGGTCGTCCTGCTCCTGGGGGGACGGCCCAAGATCGCGTCCTTCCGCGAGCTGGCGCCATCGCTCCAGCGGGTGCGCTGCGTCGTCGCGTACGGGGAAGCCGCTCCGCTCATCGAGCGCGACCTGGCGGGCGCAGCCCGCGTGGAGCGGGTCGAGGGGGGGGGCCGCGACTTCGAGACGGTGCTGGGGCGCGCCCGCAAGCTGGCTCAGCCGGGGGACGCGGTCCTGCTGGCGCCCGGGTGCACGAGCTTCGACATGTTCACCAGCGCCGAGGAGCGCGGCGAGCGCTTCCGCGCCATCGTCGAGGGCTGGAGATGACGGTCCGCGACCGGATGCTCGGCTGGGAGGCGCGGCTGATGGTGATCATCACCGCCGCGCTGGTGGTGTTCGGTCTGGTGTCGGTCTACGGAGCATCGTCAGCGCTGATGCAGCGGGGCAGGCCGATCGGCTCCTCCCTCGCCCTGGATCAGGCGCTGGGCGCCGCGGCGGGCGGGCTGCTCCTGATCATCGCCTCGCGCTTCGATCTCGAGCGGCTGCGCCGGTGGGCGTGGCCGCTGATGATCGGCACCTTCTTCGCGCTGGTCCTGCTTCTGCTTCCCTTCACCCACGCGATCGCGCCCCGCGTGAACGGCTCGCGCCGCTGGCTCGTGCTGGGCGTCTCGATCCAGGTGTCCGAGGTCGCGAAGCTCATCGTGGTCGTCTGGACGGCGATGCTGTGCGCGAAGAAGGCCAAGGAGCTGACGCACCTGAGCAAGGGGCTGCTCCCGGTGCTCGTCGTGGTCGTCCCGCTCAGCCTGCTCGTGCTCGTGGAACCCGACCTCTCGACGGCGGTCGTGATCGGGCTGCTGGCGATGATCGTGCTCTTCGCCGCCGGGGCGCGGATCGGGCACTTCCTCCTGTTCGGCCTGATCGTCATCCCGCTCGTCTGGGAGCAGATCCAGCACATGCAGTACCGCGTGCTGCGGATGACAGCGTTCCTGGATCCCGGCGCGGACCGGCTGGCCTCGGGTTACCAGATCAACCAGTCGCTGATCGGGATCGGGGCGGGGAAGCTGTTCGGCGTCGGTTTCGGGCAGGGGCAGCAGAAGCTCGGCTTTCTGCCGTATCCGTACAGCGATTTCATCTTCGCCACGGTGGGCGAGGAGTGGGGGTTCGCCGGCGTCGTCTTCCTGGTGCTGCTCTACTCGGCGTGGCTCTTCCTCGCGCTTCGCATGGCGCTCGCGGCAAGCGATCCCTTCCGCCAGTATCTCGGCGTGGGACTCGCGGCGCTGGTCGGCGTGGACGCGTTCCTTCACATGGGCGTGGGGCTCGCGCTGGTCCCGACGACGGGGCTGGTCCTCCCGTTCATCTCCTACGGCCGCTCGGCGATGGTCGTCGCGCTGGTCGCCACGGGCCTCCTGATCAATCTCGGCTCGCGCAAGCGCGCGATCGTGGTGTGACCACCGTCCTCTTCACCGGCGGTGGTACGGGCGGGCACCTGATGCCCGCGCTCGCCATCGCCGAGGAGATGGTGCGGCTCGATCCGACGATCCGGCCGTTCTTCGTCGGGAGTCGGCGTGGTCTCGAGGCCACGGTCCTCCTGCAGCGGCCGTGGGGGTACGAGCTGCTGCCGCTCGAGCCGATCTGGAGGCGGCGGTGGTGGCGGAACGTCCACCTCCCGTTCGCGCTCTGGGAGTCGCTCGGCATGCTCCGCAAGATCCTGGCACGCGAGCAGCCGCTGCTGGTCGTCGGCACCGGCGGCTACGTCGCCGGGCCGGTCGTGTGGGCTGCGATGCGTCGCGGCATCCCCGCGGTGCTCCAGGAGGCGAACGCGTATCCCGGGATCTCCACCCGATGGCTCGCGCGCCGCGCGCGCCAGGTGCACCTCGGTTTCCCGGAAGCCCGCGCCCGTCTCGAGGTCGGACCGAACACGGAAGTGTTCGACAGCGGCAATCCGATCCCGGCTCTACCGTCGCCGCGCTCACCGAAGCCGGATGCGAAACGAAGGCTCGGCTTCGCCGCCGACCGTCCGCTGGTGTTCGTCACGGGCGGGAGCCAGGGCGCGCTGCCGATCAACCTCGCCGTCGCTGAGGCCCTCGAGTCCGGGAAGCTGCCGGGTGACGCGTCGCTGCTCTGGCAGACGGGGCAGGGGATGCTCGGGCGGTTCATCGGGTTCAGGAAGGAGGGCCGGATCGGTGTCGCAGGTTTCATCGATCCGGTCGCGGACGCATACGGCGCCGCCGACCTGGTCGTGTCGCGCTCCGGCGGCACGGTCACCTCGCTTGCGGCGTGGGGTCTCCCGGCGATTCTCATTCCGCTCCCCTCGGCCGCCGCCGGACACCAACTCTCCAACGCCCGGGCAGCGGCCGACGCCGGTGCCGCCGTGCTCTTGGAACAGTCGAAGCTGACCGGTGAGACCCTCGGAACTCTCGTCTCGCAACTGTTGGGCAGTCCTGCAAGAATGGCGGGCCTCGCTGCAGCTGCCGCTCGCCGCGCAAGGCCGAATGCCGCCACGGAAATTGCATCCCAGGCCCTCCGACTGCTCTCGAAAAAGTAGCACGAGCTCTTTCGCAACTTGCGGTGGGATTTTATATTAGCCGCCTGTCAATGCGGTTTTTCTCCCCCGCCGATCCGCGCCCCGTTCACTTCATGGGGGTCGCCGGCGCTGGGATGAGCGCGTTGGCCGTGCTCCTCAGGAGCCGGGGGTTGGAGGTCACGGGATGCGACCGTGACCCCGATGGGCCGGGGGGAGCAGTGAGCTCGGGGGATGTGCGGAAGGCTGGCGGGGTCGTGATGGCCGGCCACGACCCGAGCCACGTGGAGGGTGCACAGGCCGTGATCGTTACGGCGGCCGTCCCTCCCGATCATGCGGAACTTGAACGGGCGCGCGCACTTGGCATTCCGGTGGTGCGCCGCGCCGATGCGCTGGCAGCCGCAATCGCTCCTGGTCAGGTCGTCGCCGTCGCCGGAACTCACGGCAAGACGACGACGACGGCGATGACGACCGAGGCGCTTGCAGCCGCCGGACTCGATCCAACCGGGATCGCCGGCGGCCGCATCGCTTCATGGTCAGGGAACACCAGGCTGGGCGGCGATGCCATCTTCGTTGTCGAGGCGGACGAGTACGATAAGTCGTTTCTCGCGCTGTCCGCCGAAGTCGCTGTGATCAATAATGTTGAGGCCGATCACCTCGAGTGCTACGGCAGTCTGGCGGGCCTCGAGGACGCGTTCGTGGAGTTTGCACGGCCGGCCCGGCGGGTGATCGCCGGGGCGGATGACGCGAGGGCGACCCGCGTGGCTGCCCGGACCGGCCGCCCGACCTGGACGGTAGGCGTTGCGGCACAAGCGGATGTGCGCATCGCCGACGTGAGGCAGATGGCCTCCGGAACGACTGCCAGGGTCGCGATGCCGGGGGGCAGGACGGTGGGGCTGCGGCTCAAGGTGCCGGGCCTCCACAACGTGCGGAACGCGGCTGCCGCTTTGGCGGTCACCGCGGAGATGGGCGGGAGGCTGGAGTCGGCGCTGGAAGCCCTCGCGGCATTCGCGGGAGTGGGTCGCCGGTTCGAGTTGGTCGGGTCGGCCGGCGGCGTGGCGCTGGTGGATGACTATGCGCACCACCCGACCGAGATTGCCGCGACGCTCGAAGGAGCGCGGCAGGCGTACCCGGGCCGGAGGCTGGTGGCGGTGTTCCAGCCGCACCTGTTCTCGCGCACCGCGGCGCACGGTCCGGCGATGGGGAAGGCACTCGCGGCGGCGGACGTCGTGGTGGTGACCGACGTGTACGCGGCGCGCGAGGCGCCGATCCTGGGTGTGAGCGGGCGAATGGTGGCGGATGCGGTGCGGGCGGAAGGAAGAGAAGTGCACTGGGTGCCGTCGCGCGCGGGGCTCGCCGCCGAGGTGGCGGCGCTCGCCAGGGATGGCGATGTGGTCCTGACGCTCGGCGCGGGCGACATCACGGCGGCGGCGCGCGAGATCGGCGCGCTGCTCGATAAGCGGAAACGGGCGTGATGCGCGTCAAGCGAGTGGCGATTGCGGTGGCGATCGTGCTCGCGACCCTGTCGCCCTGGTGGGGCCCGGTGGTGCTGCGGCGGTTCGCGTTCTTCGAGGTGCGCCGGGTTGAGGTGGTGGGTGCGCGGTACCTCGCGCCGGCGACGATCATCGGGGCGCTGGGCCTCAAGAGCGGGGCGAGCGTCTGGCAGCCTCTGGGCGCGCTGGAGCGGCGCGTCGGCTCGCTCGGTGGAATCGCTTCGGTGCGCGTGTCGCGGCATCTGCCGGCGACGCTGCGCGTCGAGGTGACCGAGGTGGAGCCGGTGGCGATGGCGGCGGGGCCCTCGGGGATGGTTCCGGTGGGAGCCGACGGCCGCCCGCTCCCGTACGATCCGGCGACCGCGCCGGTGGATGCGCCGGTGGTGGGGCGCGCCGAGCCGCCCTTGATCGCAGCGCTCGCCGCAGTGCAGTCGGCCGATCCCGCGCTGTTTGGGCTTGTCTCGGCAGCGCGCACCGATGGTGGAGTGGGAGGGGGCGTGGAGTTGGAGCTGGACAGCGGACGGCTGCTGCTTCGGACGCCGGTGGACCCGGCGGTGGTCCGCGCGATGGCGGCGGTGCGAAGGGATTTGGGCAGCCGTGATCGCTCCTGGCGGGAGCTGGACGGCCGATTCCAAGGGTGGGTGGTGGTGCGTGGCGGGACGGACGCCGCACCCGCCAAGGTGGTAAAGCCCGCGGCCGGGCGCCGCCGGCGCTCGAAGGCGGCCTGATGCGCGATCGCCTCGTCTGTGGCCTGGATGTCGGCACGACGAAGACCTGCGCCGTGATCGCCGAGGTGGCGGGGGAGCCGCGCTCCCCGGAGGCGCGCATCCTCGGCGTGGGACGGTCCCGGACCAGCGGCGTCCGGCGCGGCGTGGTACGGGACATCGACGAAACGACGCGCTCGGTGGTCGAGGCGGTGGCCTCCGCCGAGCGGATGGCGGGCTTCAAAGTCGAAGGGGTGTGGGTCGGGATCGCGGGCGAGCACGTGCACGCGATCACCTCGCCGGGCGTGGTCGCGGTGACGAGCCCGGAGATCCGCCAGGCGGACGTGGAGCGCGTGATCGAGGTCGCGCGTGCGGTGGTCCTGGGGCCGGACAGCGAGATCCTGCACGTGATTCCGCAGGAGTTCATCGTGGACCGGCAGCGCGGGATCTCGGACCCGGTGGGGATGACGGGGACGCGGCTGGAAGTGGACGTCTTCCTCGTGACGATGTCCACTTCGGTCGGCCAGAACCTGCGGAAGGCGATCGAGCGGGCCGGGTACCACGTGGCGGGGTTCGTCCTGGAGCCGCTGGCGGCGAGCTACGCCACGGTGACCGAGGACGAGCGGGAGCTGGGCGCGGCGCTCGTGGAGTTGGGCGGGAGCAGCACCGACCTGGCCATCTTCCACGACGAGAAGTTCCGGCACCTGTGGACGTTCGGGTTCGCTGGCGCGCACGTGACCAGCGACATCGCGATGGGGCTGTCGGTGACGCAGGCCGACGCCGAGCGGCTGAAGGAGCAGTACGGGATCGCGTACCGGCCGCTGGTGGACCCGCAGGAGACGATCGAGCTGCCGAGCCCGGCGGGGCAGGAGCCGCGGCACGTGCTGCGCGACATCCTGGCGGACATCATCCACCAGCGCCTCGACGAGGTGCTGGGCGCGGTGGCCCGCGAGATCGAGCGGGTCGGGTACGTGGGGAAGCTGCCGGCGGGGGTGATCCTCACCGGCGGGACGGCGCAGCTGGCGGGGGTGGTGGAGCTGGCGCGCGAGGTGTTCGGAATGCCGGTGCGCCTCGGCGTGCCGGGGCAGCACCTGTCGGGGAACCTGATCGACGCGGTGGAACAGCCGCGGTTCAGCACGGCGACGGGGCTGGCGATGTACGCGATCCAGGAATTGTCGCGCGGCGCGGCGCAGGCGAGCGCGAGGGCGATGACGGTGGACCGGGTGTTGGGCTCGGTGCGCCGATGGTTGACCGATTTCTTCTGATGTCTACCAGCGAGGCGGGAGCCAGGTCATGATCTTCGAGCTCGAGGAAACGGTTCAGCAGAACGCGCGCATGAAGGTCGCCGGCATCGGCGGCGGCGGCGGCAACGCGGTGAACCGGATGATCGAGGAGCACCTGACCGGCGTCGAGTTCATCTCGGTGAACACCGATGCCCAGGCGCTGCTGAACTCCCGGTCGGACATCAAGGTCCAGATCGGCAAGAAGCTCACGCGCGGCCTCGGCGCAGGCGCGCGCCCGGAGATCGGGCGCCAGGCGATCGAGGAGAACCGCGACGACGTCGCGCGGGTCCTCCAGGGCGCCGACCTCGTCTTCGTGACCTGCGGGATGGGCGGCGGCACCGGCACGGGCGCCGCGCCGATCATCGCGGCGATGGCGCGCGAGATGGGCGCGCTCACCGTCGGGATCGTCACCAAGCCGTTCCTCTTCGAAGGCAAGAAGCGGATGAAGCAGGCGGAGATGGGCATCGCCGAGATGCGCAAGCACGTGGACACGATGATCGTCGTGCCCAACGAGCGGCTCCTCGCGGTGGCCGGGAAGGGGATGCCCTTCCTCGACGCCCTGAAGAAGGCGGACGAGGTCCTGCTCAACGCGACGCGCGGCATCTCGACGCTGATCAGCGTGACGGGGCTGGTGAACGTGGACTTCGCCGACGTCCGCACGGTGATGCAGAACGGCGGCTCGGCCCTGATGGGCACGGGCACCGGCAAGGCGGAGAACCGGGCGCTCGAGGCGGCGCAGCAGGCGATCTCGAGCCCGCTGCTGGACAACGTCTCGATCAACGGGGCGACGGGCGCGCTGGTCAACATCACCGGCGGCACCGACCTCACGCTGGGCGAGGTCACCCAGATCAGCGACACGATCCACGACGCGGCGGGCGACGACGCCGACGTGATCTTCGGCGCGGTGGTGGACCCGGCGATGGAGGGCGAGGTCCGGGTCACGGTGATCGCGACCGGGTTCGACCGCCGCGAGGCGAAGGAGACGGGCGCCGGCCGAGCCGCGGGCGTCATCCAGTTCCCGCAACGGCAGGTGGCTGCTCTCCGGGCCTCCGGCCAGCAGGTGGCGGCGGCCGGCGGCGGCTCGGCCCCGGGCGCTCCGACTCGGCGCAGCTCCCCGCAGATCACGCCGCCGGCGGGACCGGCGGCGCCGGTGGCGGAGCCGCTCTCCGACATGGAGATCCCGACCTTCATCCGCAGGCAGATGGATTGAGTCCACGCACGCGGAGAACCCGGGCCACCCTGGCGGCGGCCCTGGCTCTGGCGGGCGGCGCCGGTTTCCTGGTTGCGCGGCACAACGGCTACCTCGGAGGGCTGAGGAGCGCGCCGGCCCTGCTCGTATCGGTGCCGGTCCGGACGGTCACGGACACGCTGCACGCGCGCGAGACCGTTTCGCAGCTGTTCGTCCGGCGCGGTGTCAACGACGTGAACTGGGCGGCGCTCGCCCAGGCGGTGCGCAGCTTCGATCCGGCCCGCGTGAAGGCGGGGCTGGTCTTCCTCTTCCAGCAGCGGCACGGCGATTCGATGCCCTACGCCGTGAACGCCCGCGTCTCCCGCGACCAGCGGCTCTGGCTCCGGCGCGTCTCGACGGGGTGGTCGGCGAGCCTGGAGCGGATCCCGTGGCGGACGGAGCCGCTGGTCCTGGCCGGGGCCATCGAGGGCAACCTCTATGAGGCGATGGACCAGGCCGGCCGCGGGGACGAGCTGTCCGTGGCCGAGCGGACCCGGCTCGCGGGCGCGCTCGCCGACGTCTACGACTGGGACATCGACTTCATGCGGGACATCCGGCCGGGAGACCGCTTCCGTGTGTATGCCGAGCGGCTGGTGTCGTCGGAGGGCGAGGTGCTGTTCGGACGGATTCTCGCCGCGCGCATAGACGTCGGAGGGAGGCCGCACTACGCGTTCCGGGACGACGACGGCGACACGCCGCAGTTCTGGGACGAGAAAGGCCAGTCGCTGCGTCGTGACTTCCTGCGCGCTCCCCTCCAGTACCGGTACGTGAGCAGCCGCTTCAGCACCTCGCGCTGGCAGCCGATCCTGCATTACTACCGTGCCCACCAGGGGACCGATTTCGCGGCGCCGTACGGCACGCCGGTCCGGAGCATCGCGGACGGCACGGTGTCGTTCGCCGGGCGCGAGGGCGACTACGGCAACATGGTGGAGATCCGGCACACGAACGGCGTCACGACCCGCTACGGTCACCTGTCGGCGTTCGCCCCGGGGATCCGCAGCGGCGTCGTCGTGCAGCAGGGTCAGTTCATCGGGAACGTGGGCGCGAGCGGCCTCGCGACGGGCCCGCACCTGCACTTCGAGGTCCGGGTGCACGGCCGCGCGGTGAATCCGCGGACCAAGCTCGGCAGCGGCAGCGGGGCGCCGATCGCCGCGTCGCGCCGCGCGGAGTTCGAGCGGGAGAAGCACCTGCTGCTCGAGGTGCTGGAGCCCAAGCCGGGCCCGGCGATCGCCCGCACCGACTGACCGACCCGGCGCGTCGGGCCGGGAAACCCCATCTTACAGCGCGTGGAACTCTACCCCGCCATCGACATCCGGGCCGGGCGGGTCGTGCGCGTGCGCCGCGGCGACCCGGGCTCCGAGATCGTCTACCACACGGACCCGCTCGTCGTGGCGGAGCGATACGCGCGCGACGGGGCGCGGTGGATCCACGTCGTGGACCTCGACCGGGTGTTCGGCGCGGGGGACCAGACGGCCCTGATCGAGGAGCTGGTGCGGCGCGTGCCGCTGCGCTGGCAGGCAGGCGGGGGAGCTGCGACTGCCGAGGAGGCCGACGCGCTGTTCGCCTGCGGCATCTCGCGCGTGATCGTGCGGGCCTCCGGGGGCGCGGCGGGGCTTCAGGACCTGGCGGAGAGCTGTGGCGGCGCGCGCCTCGCCGTGGCGCTGGACGTGGCCGGGCAGCCGGCTGGCGCGTCGGCGCGAAGTCCTCACGCCCTCGATCACGCGGGCGCGGTGGCGTTGGCGCGCGCGGCTAGTTCGGCTGGCATCGCAACGGTCGTCTACACGGACCTCGGTCTCGAGGGGCGGCTGGGCGGAGCGGACGTGGGCGGTGCCGTCGCGCTCGCTGCGGCCGCAGGCGTGGAGGTCATCGTCTCGGGGGGCATCTCCGCCCTGGCGGAGATCTCGAGCATCCGCGACGCCGGCGTCGCCGGCGCGGTGGTCGGGCGCGCGCTGTACGAGGGGAAGTTCACGCTGCGCGAGGCGCTCGCATGCTCGTCGCGGTAGCGATTGCCGCCCTCGCCGCGGCGCTGGCGCTCTACCTGGGCGTGGAGCGGGCGGGCGCGGCCGGGATCCCGCTCGCTGTCCTGCGCGCCGTCGCGTGGGGCTCGGTCGCGCTCCTGCTTCTCGATCCCGGCTGCCATCGGAGCGGCGCGGGCGAGCCCCCGGTGGTGCTCCTCGATGCCTCGCTCTCGATGTCCGATCCCGGCGACCCGGCGGCGGGCGGTGCGCGCTGGCAGGCAGCGCTCGACAGCGCGCGCGCCATCGCGGGTCCCAGGGGCCATGTGCTGCTGTTCGGGGAGGAGCCGACGTCGCTTCGCCCCGGCGCGCATCCGCACGCCGCGGCCACGCGGCTGCTGCCCGCCTGGCGCGAGGCGGCGGCGCTGGGAGGCGAGGTTTCGGTCGTGACCGACGGCGAAGTGGACGATGCGCACGACCTGCCCGAGGACTTCAGGGCCGCGCGGGTGGTCGTCCTCTCCAGACCTGCGCGCACCGACGTGGGGATTGCCGGCTTCGATCTCCCCATCTCTGTCCGCGCCGGGGATACGGTCACGGCGGTCGTGTCAGTCGTGGCGGCGGGCACGGCGTCGCGGGACACCGCCGCGCTGGAGGTGCGCGAGGGCTCGCGCGTGATCGCGCGCGAGCGTGTGGCCGTGGGCGGAGGGGGCGGCGGCGTGATGCGGCGCGAGCTGAAGTTCGTTCCGGCGCCGCCTCCCGCGGGGGCCGACCGCGAGGTGCGCCGCTACGAGGCCCGCGTTTCGGGGATCAAGGCCGACGCCGAGCCGCGGGACGACGCGCGCACGCTGGTCGCGGAGGTCACGCGCGCCAGCACCATCGCCCTGTTCTCCGACAGCCCCGACTGGGACTTCCGTACTCTGGTCTCGGCGCTCAGGGCGACCAGCGGCGTGCCGGTCTCCGCCTTCGTGCACCTGGCCAGCGGCCCGTGGCGCGACGCGGCGACCCTGCATCCGGTGTCCGACGGTGCGGTCGCGGCAGCCGCCCGCGACGCGGCCCTGGTGGTCGCCCACGGCACGCCGCTGGGTGCGGACGCGATCCTGACGCGCTCGCGCCACAACGTCTGGCGGTGGACGCCCGACCGTGGCCCGACCGCCGCGGGGGACTGGTACGTCACGCCGACCGACGCTCCCTCGCCGTTGGGCGCCGCGCTGGCGGGGGTGCCGGCGGAGAGCTTGCCACCGCTCGAGGCGGTGGGCGTGAGCGGGCGCGACACGGCGGTTTGGGTCGGCCTGGTGGCGCAGCTCGCCCGCAGGGGCCGCCCGCGATCCGTGATCGAGGGCTCGGAGGCGGGCGGCCGCCGCACGCTGCGCGTGACCGGGGCGGGCCTCTGGCGGTGGGCGAGCCAGGGCGGCGTCGCCCAGGAGGGGTACCGCGCGCTGACCGCGGCGATGACGGATTGGCTGCTCGGCGAGACGGAGCGGCGCTCGCCCGGGCTGGAAGCCCAGCGCGACTCCCTGGCGCGCGGGTTGGACGAGTTGTTGCCGAGGCAGCGGACGCTGAACGCGCAGCCGGGAGAGAAGGGAGTCGCCACGGGGGCGACGATCCCGGCGAGACAATCGCCGTGGCTCTACGCCGCGGCGCTCGGGGCGCTGATGCTGGAATGGGTCGCACGAAGACGGCGGGGAATGCGATGAGCGTGAGAGGTGAGGAGTGAAGGGTGAGATGGCGACCTTTCCCCCTCTCACGTCTCACTTTAACGTCTCACCGCTCACCCCTCGCCTCTCACCTGGGGAGGTTCTTTGGCCGGCCTGTGGGCGAAGGTCAAGCGACTCGCCGTCACCGACGTCGGCGCGCTGCTGCGTGGGCTCGGCAAGGACGAGCTTCGCGAGTTCGAACGCACCCTGATCGAGGCGGATCTCGGCGTCGCCGCCGCCGGCGACCTGGTCGCGGAGGTCGAGAGCCAAGTGCGGCGCGGGAAGGTGAAGACGGCCGAGGACGTGCGCGCGGCGCTCGAGGAGCGGCTCCTGGCTATCCTCGCGGAGCCGGGATCGGATCCGGGCGTCGTCGCGCGCGGAGCGAGCGGCCCCACCGTGATCTTGATGGTCGGCGTGAACGGTACCGGGAAGACCACGGCCGCCGCGAAGCTCGCCGCGCGCCTCGGGGCGGAGGGCAGGCGGGTCCTGCTCGTCGCCGCCGACACGTATCGCGCCGGCGCGGTGCAGCAGCTGGAGCGGTGGGCCGTGCGGGTGGGCGTGCCGTGCGTCAAGGGCACGCCGGGCGGCGATCCTGCCGCGGTGGTCTTCGACGCGATCGAAGCCGCCGGGTCGCGGGGCCTCGACACGGTCATCGCGGACACGGCGGGTCGGCTCCACACGCAGGACGACCTGATGAAGGAGCTGCAGAAGATCGCGCGGATCGCCGCGCGGAAGTCCGCGGGCGCGCCGCACGAGACGCTGCTCGTCCTCGACGGCTCGACCGGGCAGAACGCCGTCTCGCAGGGCAAGGTGTTCAAGGCGGCGCTCCCCGTCACCGGCCTGTTCGTCACGAAGCTCGACGGGACGGCGCGCGGCGGGGCGGTGGTGGCGATGCGGAAGGAGCTGGGGCTCCCGATCCGCTTCCTCGGCGTGGGCGAGGGCGCCGGCGACCTCGAGGTCTTCGAGCCCCGCGCGTATGCGCGGAGACTGCTTGGCGACGACCGCTAGGTTCCGCCTCGACGCTCCCGTCCAGTTCCTCAAGGGCGTTGGGGAGCGGCGTGCGGAGCTGCTCGCCCGCCTCGGCATCCGCACCGCGCGCGATCTCCTCTTCCACATCCCGTTCCGCTACCTCGACGCCACGCAGATCATGCCCATCGCGCGGGTGCGGGACGCGGGCGTGGGCACCGACGTCACCGTGGTCGGCCGCGTGATCTCGACCGGGGTCATCCCGACGCGCCGCGGGTTGCGCGTCTTCCAGGCGGTGCTCCAGGACGCGTCGGGGCTGATCGAGTGCGGCTGGCCGGGCCGCCCGTTCCTCGAGCGACAGATCACGAAGGGACAGCTCCTCCTCGTCACCGGCCCCGTGCGCCACTTCCACGGGAAGCAGTTGCAGCCGCGGGAGTTCATCGTCCTGGCGGAGGAGGACGAGGAGCCGCGTGGCAAGCTCCTCCCCGTCTACCGGGTGACCGAGGGGCTCACCGTCCGCCAGCTGCGCCGCCTCTTCGACCAGCACCTCGACGGCCTGCTGGCCAACGTCGAGGACGAGCTGCCCGCGGCCTGGCGCACCGCGGCGAGTGCGCTGGACCTCCGGGAGAGCCTCGCGGCGGTGCACCGGCCGGAGAGCCTCGCCCTCGCCGAGGCGGGACGGCGCCGGCTGGCCTTCGAGGAGCTTATGCTCTTCCAGCTCGTGCTGGCCCGCGCCCGCTGGCTCGCCAAGCGCTCGCGCACCGGGATCCGCTTCGAGGTGCGGCGCGAGTTCACGACGGGGCTGCGCGAGCATCTGCCGTTCGAGCTGACGGCGGCGCAGAAGCGGTGCATCCGCGAGATCGTGGCGGACCAGACGGCCCCGGAGCGCATGCATCGCCTGCTTCAGGGCGACGTCGGCTCGGGGAAGACCGTGGTGGCGTTGTTCGCGATGCTGGTCGCCGTCGAGAACGGCTACCAGGCCGCGATGATGGCGCCGACGGAGTTGCTCGCCGAGCAGCACGCCGCGACCCTCGAACGTCTCCTCGCGCCGCTCGGCATGATGCCCGAGCTGCTGATCGGCCGGATGACGGCGTCGGAGAAGGCGCTGACGCGCGAGCGGCTGGAGAGCGGCGGAGCGCGGCTGGTGGTGGGCACGCACGCGCTGATCCAGGAGGGCGTGGGCTTCCACAGGCTCGGCTTGGTCGTGATCGACGAGCAGCACCGCTTCGGCGTCGAGCAGCGCGCGCTCCTGGCGGAGAAGACCGCCGGTCCGGCCCCCGACGTCCTGCTCCTGTCGGCCACGCCGATCCCGCGCACGCTGGCACTGGCGCTGTACGGCGACCTCGACGTGTCGCGCCTCGACGAGCAGCCGCCCGGCCGGAAGCCGATCAAGACCGCGATCCGCGGCGAGCAGTCCCGCGTAAAGGTTTTCGACTTCGTGCGCCGGGAGGTCCAGGCAGGGCACCAGGCCTACATCGTCTATCCGGTCATCGACGAGACCGAGATGCTCGATCTCAAGGCCGCGACCCGGATGGCGGACTACCTCGCAAAAGAGATCTTCCCGGATCTGTCGATCGGCTTGGTCCACGGGCGCGTCCCGGCCGACGAGCGCGACCGGACGATGCGCCGCTTCCGCGCCGGTGAGATCCAGGTGCTGGTCGCGACCACGGTGATCGAGGTCGGCATCGACGTTCCCAATGCCACGGTGATGGTGATCGAGCACCCCGAGCGGTTCGGCCTCGCCCAGCTGCACCAGCTGCGGGGCCGGATCGGGCGCGGCGCCGCCGCCAGCCACTGCATCCTGATGGTGGGAGAGGGGGAAGCCAAGGAGCGGCTGGAGCGGTTCGCGTCCACCGAGGACGGCTTCGCGATCGCCGAGCTGGATCTCCAGGAGCGCGGCCAGGGTGAGCTGGTGGGCGCGAAGCAGGCCGGCGCCGTGGACTTCCGGTTCGCCGACTGGTCGAAGGACGCCGATCTCCTGGCGCTCGCCCACCGCCTGGCGCGCGACGTCATCGCCGCCGACCCCACGCTCAAGGCGCCCGGCCTGAGGCCGGTCGTGGCGCAGATCGGCCGCCGGTTCGAGCGAGGACTGGAGCTGTTCAGGGCGATACCGGGATGACTAGGAGTGAAAAGGGAGGCGTGAGGGGTGAGAAGGGGAACGGCGCCTTCTCACCCTTCACCCCTCACCTGTCACTGTATCTGCAGCGTATACGTCCCCGTCTGCCTCGCCCGCGAGCTGCCGGCCCAGACGATGTACAGCCCCTGTATCGTGGCGACCGCGGTGATCGAGGCCGTCGTGCCCGTGGTGTCGGATGTTGACGTGACGGTGTTGCCCTGACCGGCCACCTTCAGCTGCGGCGGGAACGACGTGGAGGTTTCCGTGAGGCTGATCTGCTGTGTCTGCAAGAGCACCAGCGTGTACACGTGCGTGTAGAAGGACGACCCCGCCGGCCCCAGCCCGCAGTCCGCGGCCGTGATCGTCTGCGAGGTCGTGATGCCGGGCGTGACCCAGATCGGGGTGCAGCCGCTGACCGCCGCCGTGTCGGCGGCCGTCGTGAAGCGGAAAGAGCCGCCCTGGCCCGGGTTGACCGGGATCACCGCGAGCAGATAGTCCCCAATCCCCAGCATCATCCGAACGGTCGTCGCGGTGTCCGGGCTGTTCGTCAGCGCCGAGTTCATGACGATGGCCCCGCGCTGGTCAAAGAGCTGCAGGAACGTCTGGAGACCGGGCGACGACACGTTGAAGCGGACGTTGGTCTGGCTGTCGACCGTGAACTGATAGAGGTGCCGGCACGTCTGCCCGGTAAGCGTGTCCGCGGTCGAGTCGCCGAGCGCGTAGGTGTGGACCGGCACGTTGCTCAGGCAGCCGACGTCGGTCCCGAGGCACGCGGCCGCGGCCACCGGCGCGAACGAGGCAGCGGCCAGCGCGAGGATTCCACGAGTGTGACGCACGGCAACGCCTCCTCTGCGACGCCGGCCTATCGGATCGTCGGTGATGCTAACGTAGCGTATTCGCCTCCTGCGGCCAACGCCTTGACGTCCCTGGTTGAGAACGTGGCGGACGTGCCGAGCCCGGCTGGGGGTGGGAACCTCGCCAGGCTCCTCTTACTATTACCTGCGTATGGACCCACTCAGGATTTTGCGGCAGCCGGCGCCCACGCAGCAGACGCACTACGACGAGCGGTTCATCGCGCCGATGCGGAAGGAGCTCACCGACCTCGGCTTCCAGGAAATGCGCACCGCCGAGGCGGTGGATGTGCAGTTCAAGGACGCCTGGGGCACGATGATGGTCGTCGTGAACTCGATGTGCGGGTGCGCGGCGGGCCGCGCGCGCCCCGGCATCGCGCTGGCGATGCGGCATCCGGTCCGCCCGCAGGTCCTCCGGACGGTTTTTGCCGGCCAGGATCGCGAGGCGACGGAGCGCGCCCGCAGCTACTTCGTGGGCCAGCCGCCCTCCTCGCCGTCGGTCGGCCTGTTCAAGGACGGCAAGCTCGTCTGGATGATGCACCGCCACCAGATCGAGGGTCGGGACGCGCCGGAGATCTCGCAGGAGCTGGTGGCGGCGTTCGAGAAGTACTGCACGTAGCCCTCCCGCGCGTTGACGGGGGCTCAGGCCCCCGCTAGAATCGCCGGACCAATGCCGAAGCGCTTCGACATCTCCGCGCTCCCGGGCCAGATCGGCTCGACGGTCGCCGTCCAGGGGTGGGTGCTCACCACGCGCTCGTCCGGGAAGATCGCGTTTGTCGTGATCCGCGACGGCTCCGGGTATCTGCAGGGCGTGCTCGCCAAGAACGAGGCCGATCCCGAGGCTTGGGAGCGCTTCGGCTCGCTCACGCAGGAGACCTGCGTGCGCCTGGTGGGGGAGGTGCGCGCCGACAAGCGCTCGCCGGGCGGCGTCGAGCTGGGGATCAAGGAGGTCGAGGTCCTCGGGCCGAGCACCGACTTCCCAATCACACCCAAGGAGCACGGCACGCCCTTCCTGCTGGACCACCGCCACCTCTGGCTCCGGAGCCGGCGCCAGGTGGCGATCATGAAGGTCCGGCACGAGATCATCCAGGCGATCCGTGACTTCTTCCACGAGCGTGGCTTCGTGCTGGTGGACACGCCGATCCTGACGGGCAGCATCGGCGAGTCGGGGGGCACGCTGTTCGAGACCGAGTACTTCGACCTCGGGAAGGCGTACCTCGCGCAGACCGGCCAGCTGTACGTCGAGGCGGCCTGCGCCGCGCTCGGCAAGGTCTACTGCTTCGGGCCGACCTTCCGCGCCGAGAAGTCGAAGACGCGCCGGCACCTCACCGAGTTCTGGATGGTCGAGCCCGAGGTCGCCTTCAACGACTCCGACGACAACATGCGCCTGCAGGAGGAGTTCATCAGCGCGATCGTCGCGCGGGTGCTCGACCGGCGCGCCGAGGAGCTGAAGGAGCTGGAGCGCGACACGTCGCGGCTGGCGAGCGTCGTGCCGCCGTTCCCGCGTGTCTCGTACACCGAGGCGGTGGAGCGACTCAAGGCCAAGGGCGCCCCGATCGCCTGGGGACAGGACCTCGGCGCCGAGGACGAGACCGCGATCACGGAGGGCGCAGACCGTCCGGTCTTCGTCTACAACTATCCGCGCGCGGCGAAGGCGTTCTACATGAAGGAGAATCCCGCCGATCCCCGCACGGTATTGTGTGACGACTGCCTCGCGCCCGAGGGGTACGGCGAGATCATCGGCGGGAGCCAGCGCGAGGACGACCACGACCGGCTACTGGCGCGCATCCGGGAGCAGGGACTCCCGGAAGAGGCGTACGGCTGGTACCTCGACCTGAGGAAGTACGGCACCTTCGTGCACTCGGGCTTTGGCCTCGGCCTGGAGCGCACGGTCGCCTGGATCACCGGCACGCCGCACATCCGCGAGACGATCGCCTTCCCGCGGATGATCTACCGCCTCACCCCGTAGCCTCCGCCGCCTTCACCTCGTCCCACAGCCGGTCGAGGGCCGCGAGGTCCGCGCGGCCCAGCTCGACGCCGCGCGCCGCGGCCTTCTGCTCCAACGCGCGGAAGCGACGCACGAACTTGTCCGTGGCCGCGCGCAGGGCGACCGACGGGTGCACTCCGGCCTTCCGCGCCACGTTCACCGCCGCGAAGAGGACGTCGCCGATCTCCGCCTGCGGGTGCGCGCGCGCCTCGCGCACTTCCTCTTCGAGCTTGTCAAACGGGCCCGCGAGGTCGTCCCAGTCGAAGCCGACCGCTGCCGCGCGCTCCTGGAACCGGTAGGCCCGTTCCAAGTCGGGGAGGCCGGGAGGCAGAGCCCCAAGCACGCTCGGCGGCTCGCCGGAAGGGTGCTCGCGGCGCCGCTCCTCCGCCTTGAATCGCTCCCAGTCGGGCTTCGTTTCGCCCGCGAAAAGGTGCGGATGCCGCCGACGCATCTTCCGCCCCAGCGCCTCCGTCACGTCGGCGAAGGTGAAGGTCCCGCGCTCCTCGGCGATGACGAGCTGGAAGCAGATGTGCAGGACCAGGTCGCCGAGCTCGGCCGCGATCCGCGCCTCGTCTCCGGCGGCCAGCGCCTCGTCCAGCTCGGCGACCTCCTCCCGGAGGTACGGGCGCAGGGTTTCCCGCGTCTGAACCCGGTCCCAATCGCACCGTTTCCGGAGGTCGCGGACCAGGTCCAGAGCGCCGCCAAATGTCGAATCGTCTTGCATTTAGCCTCCCGGCCGGGTACGGTACTCAAGTCGTGAGACCAGGGCAAACCCCCGAACATCCGCGCACCTGGATCGAAGTGGATCTGGAGGCACTGGTCGCCAACGCCCGGACCATCCAGGCGCTGGCGCCGCGTGCGCGCCTCCTGCCGATGGTCAAGGCCAACGCCTACGGCCTGGGGGTCATTCCCGTGGTGCGCGCGCTCGAGCGCGTGGACCCGTGGGGGTTCGCCGTCGCGACCGCCCACGAGGGGTGCGAGTTGCGCGAGGCGGGAATCCGCAGCCGCGTGCTCGTGATGGGCCCACAGACGGAGACGCTGGAGCTGCTGGTCCGACACGATCTCACCCCGGCGCTGGGGAGCGTCGAGCAGATCGCCGCCTGGCTCGCGCTGGCGCCCAGTCGGCCGTTTCACGTCGAAGTGGACACGGGGATGGCGCGGTGGGGACTGTGGTGGGAGTCGTTCGGGGCGGAGGCGGCCGCCTTCGCCGACGCGCCCGGTTTCGAAGGCGTCTTCACGCACTTCCATTCGCCGGTGGAGCAGCCCCAGACGGTCCGCGAGCAGTGGGCGCGGCTGCAGGCGGTGGTCGCGGAGCTCCCGCGGAGGCCGCCGCTGGTGCACTCGGCGAACAGCGCCGCCGCGCTGACCTATCCGGACACGATCGGGGACCTGGCACGGCCGGGGATCTTCCTGTACGGAGGCCGGGCGGGTGCGCACCGCCCGCGGCCCGTGGTCGTGTGGCGCGCCCGGGTGCTCGCGACGCGGTGGCGCGAGGCGGGGCAGACCGTGAGCTACGGCGCGACCTACACCACGGCGGCGCGCACCTGCCTCGCGACGCTCGCGGCGGGATACGCCGACGGCCTGCCGCGGTCGCTCTCCAACGTGGGCGCGGCGCTGATCGGGGGCCGCCGTCTGCGGTTTGCCGGGCGAGTCACGATGGACTTCACGATGGTCGCCTCGACGGAGTGGGCGCCGTCGGTGGGGAGCGTGGCGACGCTGATCGGGCGCGACGGCGACGAGACGATCGAGCTCGACGACGTCGCGGAGGCGGCGGGGACCATCAGCTATGAGATCCTGACCGGCCTGGGGCAGCGCGTGGCGCGGGTGTACGCGTGAAGCGGTTCTTCCTCATCGTCCTCGACGGGCTTGGGTGCGGGGCCGCGTGCGACGCCGCCGCGTACGGCGACATGGGCAGCGACACGATCGGCAACGTGGCGCGCGCGGTGGGCGGCCTCCGCGTGCCCGTGCTCGAGGGGCTTGGCCTGGGGTGTATCCGCCCGGTCGCCGGCGTCGCGGCGGTGAGCGAGCCAGGGGCGGCCCACGGACTCATGCGGCCGGCGAGCGCGGGGAAGGACAGCACGACCGGGCACTGGGAGATCTGCGGGCTCACGGTCAAGCGGCCGTTCCCCACCTATCCGAAGGGCTTCCCGGCGGAGGTGCTGGCGGAGTTCTCCCGCCGGACTGGGCGTGGCGTGCTCGGCAACGAGCCGGCCTCCGGCACGGCCATCATTGCGGAGCTGGGGGAACGGCACCTCGCCACGGGCGACTGGATCGTCTACACATCGGCCGATTCGGTCTTCCAGGTGGCGGCGCACGAGGAGAAGATCCCGCTCGACGAGTTGTACCGCGCGTGCACCGAGGCCCGCGCGATGCTCACCGGCGTGCACGCTGTCTCGCGGGTCATCGCGCGGCCGTTCGTCGGAACGCCGGGCGCGTTCACGCGCACCGCCCACCGCCGCGATTTCTCGCTCGATCCGGTCGGCCCCACGCTGCTGGACTACCTGGCCGACGCTGGGGTCCCGCGGACCGGGATCGGCAAGGTGGACGACCTGTTCGCCGCCCGGAACATCACCGCCACGCACACGCCGACCAACGCGGACGCGTACCGCCTTCTTCGGGACGCCCTCGCGCATGTAGATTCCGGGCTGGTGTTCGCCAACGTGGTCGAGTTCGACCAGAGCTGGGGACATCGCAACGACGTCGAGGGCTTCCACCGGGGGCTCCTGGAGCTGGATAGGGAGCTCGGGACGCTGCTGGGGCTGCTCCGGGAGGATGATCTGTTCGCGCTGACGGCCGACCACGGCAACGATCCGACGACCACGTCGACCGACCACGCGCGCGAGAACGTGCCGCTGCTGGTCTGCGGCCCGCGGGTCAGGGCCGTCGCGCTGGGCGAGCGGGCGACGTTCGCCGACCTGGGCCAGACGGCGGCGGAGTACTTCGGCGTCGGGCCGCTGGCGACGGGCACGTCGTTCCTGCGCGAGATGCTGGCGTGAGCGACCGCCTGCTGGAGACGGCGCGCGCGGCGCAAGCGCGGGCACACGCCCCGTACTCGCGGTTTCGCGTGGGGGCGGCGCTCGAGACGGCCGACGGGACGGTGATTGCCGGCTGCAACGTGGAAAGCGCCTCGTACGGTGGAACCATCTGCGCCGAGCGGGGTGCCGTGATGGCGGCGGTCGCGGCGGGCCATCGCGCCTTCCGGCGGCTGCTCATCACCAGCGACGCCGACGAGCCGGTCGCGCCGTGCGGGCTCTGCCGCCAGCTGCTGGCGGAGTTCGGCCTGGACCTGGAGATCGTGTCCGTGGGGGCGCGGGGCGGCCGGGAGACCTGGCGCCTCGACGCCCTGCTGCCTCACGCCTTCACCAGCAAGAGCTTGCGGGAGCGCGCATGAAGATGGGCCGCATCGTCGGGTCGGTCGTGGCGACCCGCAAAGACCCGTCCCTGGTCGGCGCCAAGTTCCTGGTCGTCGAGAACTTGTCCCCCGACCTGAAGCCGGAAGGCGGGTACGTCGTGGCCGTGGACGCGGTGGGCGCCGGGGCGAGCGAAGTCGTGCTGTACGCGTCGGGCTCCTCGGCGCGACAGACTCCCGGGACGAAGGACCGCCCGGTGGACGCGGTGATCATGGCGATCGTGGACAGCTTCGAGGCGCATGGCAAGAATGTCCGTCTGGCGTAACGCCCTCCTCGCGGGCCTGGTCGCGGCCGGGGGATGCACCGAGAAGCTCACGACCCCCGCGCGCTGCCCGGAGCTGTGCCCGTCCAGCAGCGTGCAGCTCGCGGACACGCTGCTCACCGTTGCCGACTCGGCGGACACGACAGCCCGTGGGTACGTCCTGACGAGTGAGGCCACGTACGTCGCGGCCTCGAGCCTCGATTCCCTGAAGAGCCTTGTCCTGCTCCGCTTCGCGCCGGTGAAGACCTATTGGGTCCAGACTGCGACGGATACGGTGCAGGCCGTCTTTCCCCCCGACAGCGTCTTTGCGGAGCTGCAGGTCAACTTCCGGGACAGCACCGTCCATCCGCGGCTCGTGTTCTACCGCCTCCCGGCGGCGTTCGACACGACGATGACGTATGCGCAGGCGCAGGCGTACTTCGTGGACTCGGCGGTGTTGGACACGGTGGCGGTCCCTGACACCGAGAACGTGGAGGCCCGGCTGCCGATCAGCCTGGTCCCGGCGCCGGGCGACTCGGGGGTGGTGTCGATCGGTGCCAGGGTCATCGCGGATTCCCCGACCGTTGTCGCCTTCTCCTCGGGGCACAGCAACACCACGTCGCCGGCGCTGTCCTACTTCGTGCACGGCCAGCCGCCGCAGGACTCGCTGACGCGGAACCTGGCCGACACGGCGACCTTCACGACCTTCGTGCAGTCGCCGGTGGCCGGCCAGCCGCCCCCGGGTGTGCTCGCGATCGGTGGCCTGCCGGCGGCCCACTCGCTCATCCGTTTCTCGCTCCCCAGCGTCGCGGTGGACTCGATCGGCATCGTGCGGGCGACGCTGATCCTGAACCTGGTGCGCCCGGTCGTCGCCTTCCCGGGCGACAGCTTCTTCGTCAATGCATTCCCCATCCTCAGGGACTACGGCCCGAAGTCAACGCTCTACCCGGACACGACGGTCACTGGCGAGGCGGTGATCCACGCCGGCCAAACGGGGGCCGTGAAGATCGACATCGCGGCGATCCTCCGGCTGTGGGGCACGACCCACGGAGATTCGATGCCGCGCGCCATCATGCTGGGCGTGTTCGCCGAGGGGTTCGCCCTCGGAGAGCTGGATGTTCAGGGGCGCTCGGCCGGCGGCGGGGGCCCGCGGCTCGACGTGACGTACGTGAAGAAGTATGAGGTCGGGATTCCGTGACGCGCGTCCGGCCCGGCGTGGTGATCGTGGCCGCCCTGCTCGCGGCGCGCCCGGCGGCGGCGCAGGACTCCGTCTTCGGGATCCGCGGGCTGGGATTGCTGGGGCGGCCGATCTCGGCGCACAGCGCCGCGATGGCGGGCGGCGAGTCGATGTTCGATGGGAGCTCGGCGGTGAACCCGGCGTCCCTCGCGGCCTGGCGCGGGCTGGCCGGTTGGGCGGTGGGCGCGCAGTCGGAGCACACCTTCAACCCGGGGACCGGGGCGGTTGCGCTGAGCTCGATGCGCTTCCCGACGTTCGGCTTCGCCGCGCCCGTTGGGAACCGGCTGGTCATCGGCGTCAACGTCTCCGACTTCCTCAACCGGAACTGGGACGTGCAGCGGACGGACACGGTGATGCCACGGGACTCGGCGCTGCCGGTCACGGACCGGACCCGCTCGCTGGGCGGCGTGACGGACATCCGCTTCGCGGCGGCGTACCGGGTCTCGAGCCGCGTCGCGGTGGGCCTCGGCCTTCACGTGCTCTCGGGCTCGGTGCAGACCGGCGTGGAGCGCGACTTCCCGACCGATTCCACGTATCACTCCTTCACCCAGGTGACGGAGACGAACTACAGCGGCATGGGCGTGTCGCTGGGTCTGTTCGTGACGCCGATCGAGCGGGTGGTGCTCGGCGCCAGTGCCCGGTTCAACGGGCGGCTGTCGGCGACGAACCCGGGCGGCAGCGCGAGCGTGCGGCTGCCCACGGAGCTGGCCGGCGGGCTCTACGTCACGCCCTGGGACGGGGTGATGGTCGCCACGACCGTCATCCACGACAATTGGAGCGTCGCGGCGCCCGACCTGGTGGCGGCCGGCCAACCCCCCTCCCAGGACGTGTGGAGCGTCGGGGTCGGCGGGGAGGTGGCGCTGCTGAAGCTGTTCGGCCAGGTGCCCCCGTTGCGCGCCGGATTCCGGTGGCGGCAGCTGCCGTTTCCCGTGGGCACGGCCGCCTTGAGCGAGCGCGCGGTTTCCGGTGGTATCACCTTCTCGCTGGCCCACGGGCGGGCGAACGTGGACTTCGCCGTGGAAGGGGGCTCGCGCACCGCCGGCGCGCTCACCGAGAGCTTCACGACGCTGCTGGTGGGCCTCTCGATCCTCCCGTGAACGTCTTCCTTCACACGTTCGGCTGCAAAGCCAACCAGTACGACACGGAAGTGGTGCGCCAGCGTCTGGAAGACGCGGGGTGCCGCGTCGTGGCGTCGCCCGACGGGGCGGACGCCGCGGTGGTGAACTCGTGCACGGTCACGCACGTGGGCGAGGGCAAGATGCGCGCCCTGGTGCGGCGGCTGGCGCGGCGCAACCCGGCCATCCGCACCGTGGTGATGGGGTGCGCCGCGGCCGTGGACGATGGCCGCATCGCGGCCCTGCCCAACGTGGCCGCGGTCGTGCCCGGTGCCGACGACGGGGCGGTGGCGCGGGCTCTCGCCCTGCCGGAGATGGGAAGGCACGACGGCGGACTGCGGCGGTTCGCGTCCGGGTCCCGCGCGTGGCTCAAGATCCAGGACGGGTGCGACGAGCACTGCACCTTCTGCGCGACGGTGCTCGCGCGCGGCGCCAGCCGGTCGCGGCGCCCCGAGGAGCTGGTGCGCGAGGCGCGGCAGCTTGCCGCGGCGCACGCGGAGATCGTCCTCACCGGGGTGCACATCGGCTCGTACGGTCTCGACCTGGACGGTCGGTGGACGCTCTCGGCACTGGTGGCGCTGCTGGTCGAGCGGGTGAGTGGCGTCCGGTTCCGCCTCACCTCGGTCGAGGCCACGGAGCTGGACGACGTGATGATCGGGCTGATGGCCACCGCGCCGGACCGGGTCGCGCCGCACCTCCACGCGCCGCTCCAGTCGGGGAGCGACCGCCTGCTCAGGCGGATGGGGCGCCACTGGTACACCGCGGCCGCGTATCGGCGGAACGTGGAGCGCCTGGCGGCGCGCGTCGCCCCGCTCGGGCTGGGGGCGGACATCCTCGTGGGGTTCCCGGGCGAGTCGGAGGCGGACCACCGGGCCACGGCGCGGCTGGTCGAGGAGCTACCCTTCACCTATCTGCACGTCTTCCCTTACTCGCCGCGCCAGGGCACCGCCGCGCCGCGGCTGGGGCCGCGGCCGGAGAGCGAAGCGACGCGCGAGCGGAGCGCGGAGCTGCGCGCGCTGGGCGAGGCGAAGGCGGTGGCGCACCGCCGCGCCCGCGCGGGCGGCCCTGCCGATCTGGTCCTGGAGGCCCGCCGCGCCGGCGAGCGCGAGGCGGTGACGGAGGACTACCTGAGCGCGACGGTGCCAGCCGACGCGCCCTGGGTGCTGGGCCGGAGCCGGGTCGCGGCCCGCCTGGTGGCGCGCGGCGGCGACCTCGTGGCGGAGTGCGCGTGAGCGTCACCTCCTTCTTCATCGAGACCTACGGCTGCCAGATGAACGCGGCCGACTCGCAGCTGATGGCCGGCGTGCTGCTCAAGGACGGGTTCGCCCCCGCGCCGTCGCCGGAGGCGGCGGACGTCGTGATCGTCAACACCTGCGCCATCCGCGACCACGCGGAGCAGCGCGTGCTCGGGCGGGTCGGCGAGCTCAAGCGCAGCAAGCGGCCCGGCGACGTCCTGGGCGTGGTCGGGTGCATGGCCCAGCGGCTCGGCGAACGGCTGCTGGAGCGGGCGCCCCACGTGGATTTCGTGGCCGGGCCCGATGCCTACCGCGATCTGCCGCAGCTGGTGCGCCGGGCGCGCGAAGGAGAGCGGGCCGCGGACACCGCCCTGCGCTCCACCGAGCACTACGAGGACATCGTGCCGGTGCGGGAGACAGCGGCCAGCGCGTTCGTCACGGTCCAGCGCGGCTGCGATTACCGGTGCACGTTCTGCATAGTTCCGATGACGCGAGGTCCGGAGCGGAGCCGGAGATTGGCCGACGTCGTGCGCGAGGCGGAGCTGCTGGCCGAGCGCGGGGTGACGGAGGTAACGCTCCTTGGACAGACGGTCAACTCGTACTTCGACGGCGCGCACGATTTCGCCGACCTGCTCCGTGCGGTGGGCGCCGTCCCCGGCCTCCGCCGGCTCCGGTTCACCAGCCCGCACCCCAACGATTTCTCCGACCGGGTGGTCGCGGCGATGGCGGAGGTGGAGGCGGTGTGCGAGCACGTGCACCTGCCGGCGCAGAGCGGCTCGAGTGCGGTGCTCAAGCGGATGCTGCGGCGGTACATGCGCGAGGAGTACCTGCGGGTGGTCGCGCGGTTGCGCGCGGCGATCCCGGATCTGGCGCTCACCACCGACTTCATCGTGGGCTTCCCGGGAGAGACCGACGCCGACTTCGACTCCACACTCAGTCTGGTCGCCGAGGTCGGCTTCGACGACGCCTTCACCTTCCGGTTCAGCCCGCGCGAGGGGACGCCAGCCACCCGGCTGCCGGGTGCGGTGCCGGAAGCGGTGGCGGCGGAGCGGCTCGAGCGCCTCATCGCGGAGGCGCGGCGGGTGGCGCGGGCGCGGAACGCGGCTCTGGTGGGTACGACGCACGAGATCCTGGTCGAGCAGGCGGCGCGGCGCGGGTCGCAACTGCAGGGGCGAACCCGGCAGCACCGCGTGGCGATGGTGGACGGCCCGCCGGAGTGGATCGGCAGCTATCGCACGGTGCGCTTCACGGGCACGACGGGCGCAACCTTCAGTGCGGTGCCGGTCGCGGCGCACCGCGAGGCGGTGGGCGCATGAAGAACGTGGTGGAGGCCCTGGTGGTCCGGGAGTACGACCGGCTGCTGCCGGCCGTGCCCGGCGCGTGCAACTGCGACGTGTGCCGGGAGGACGTGATGGTGTATGCCCTGAACCGGCTCCAGCCGCACTATGTGGCCACGCCCGCGGGCGAGGTGATCTCCAGTGTCGAGATGGAGAAGGTGCAGGGGCAGGCGGACATCGCGGTGGCGCTGATGGACGCGTTCCGTGTGGTCGCGTCGGCCCCGCGGCACGGCAAGCGGGCAACCAAGGCGCGCTGACGGGCGAGGGCCGGCGCTAGATGCCGGCCGTCGTGTGGTGTGCGATCGGGTTCGTGGCCGGCGACTTCGCCGGCCTTTTGCGTTCGGGGGCCTGGTGGCCGCTGGCGCCGCTCCTCGCGGCCGCAGCCTTCGCCGCCCGTCGGCGGCGCGTGGCATGGACCGCGCTGACCGCGGCCGCGGCGGGGGTGGCGTGGGGCGCTTCCTCGGCCGTGCGCGCCAACCGGGACTGCCGTTCCCGGTGGCGGGAGGGAGAGCGCGTCGCCGTGCAGGTCCGGCTGTGGGATGTCGCGACGAGCGGCGCGGCCTCACGCACCACCGTCGCGTGGCCGGAACGGTGCGCGGGGCCGCTGGAGGTATTGTGGCCCGCGTGGGCCGCGGTGCCGGCGACGGCGGCGGTCGTGGTGGGGACGTGGCACCGCTCGGCGCTCAGCCCCCTCTGGCCCGCGCGCCCCGAGCGCCAGGGGCGCCTCGTCGCGCGCCGCGTCCGCGGACTCGCGGAGGGCCCGGGGCCGCGCGCCGCGGTGCGCCTTGCCACCGAGCGGCGCATCGCGGAGCTGTTCGGGCCTGCACGCGCGCCCCTCGCGGCAGCGCTCACGGTCGGTGCGGGCGACCAGCTCGACCGCGACATCCGCCGGCGCTTCGCCCGGGCCGGCATTGCCCACATCCTCGCCATCTCCGGCCTGCACGTCGGAATCCTCGCCGCCGCGCTGCTGTTGGTCCTGCGCGCGGCGCACGTGCCCGACGCATCCGCCCGACTCGCCGGCACCGGCCTGGTGGCGGCCTACGTCTTCCTCCTGGGGTTGCCGCCCCCGGCCGTGCGCGCCCTGGGATTGATCGCGCTCTGGTGCTGGGCCCGCGTCCGCCAGCGACCCGTGGTGCCGGGCGCCGCCCTTGCCGCCACGGCGCTGGTCGTCCTCGCCGTGGACCCGTTCGCAGCGGCGGAGGCGGGTCCGTGGCTTTCCTTCGCGGGGGCGTGGGGCTGCACGCGGGCCGCGCGCGTGTGGGCGGCGCTGCGGAGGGCGCGCGGGGCCTCGCGGAACCGCACGGCCGCGGCCGTGCTCGCCGTCGCCGCCGTGTCGGGCGGCGCCACGCTGGCCACCGCTCCCTTCAGCGTCATCGCCTTCGGCACCATGTCGCCCGCGGCGCTGATCTCGAACGTCCTCGCCGTTCCGCTCGCCTGCGTCGTGATGCCGGCGCTCGCCCTGACGGTGACCCTCGCCGCCGTCCTGCCCGCGGCAGCGCGGTTCCTCTCGCCGGTGGCCGCCGCGGGGCTGGGCGGGCTCGATGCGGTGGCGCGGCTCGCGGGGGCGCTGCCGCTGGCCAGCGTCGGTATCGAGCGCCGCCTGCTCGCGGCGGCGCTGCTCGCGGCGGTGGCGTGGACGCTGCTGAGACCGTGGGGGCCGCAGGCGATGCGCGGAGCGTGGCGAGCCCTGCGCGCTCGTGCCGCCGTGGCGGTGACCCTCTCGGTCGGCGCCGCGGTCTGGTGGCCCCTGATTCCCGGCGCTCCGTCGGGTGACAGGGATGGCTGGCTGGCGCTACATTTTCTCGCCGTCGGGCAGGGGGATGCGGCGGCGATCCGCACGCCCGGCGGCCGCTGGATCGTCGTGGACGGCGGCCCTCGGACCTTCGGCTACGACGCCGGCAGCGCGGTAGTCGTTCCCTTCCTCCGGCGCGCCGGCGCCGACCGGACGGGATTGGCGCTGATCGTCGCGTCGCACGGCGACGAGGACCACCTGGGCGGTCTCCCTGCGGTCGTGCAGGCATTCCGGCCGGCGCTCGTGCTCGAGCCGGGCGAGCCGCTGCCGAAGCCGAGCTATCGCCGCTGGCTGGCCGCGGTCGCAGAGGCCGGGAGCCGGTGGCGCCGCGGGCGCACCGGTGACAGCATCGCGGTGGACGGCGTCGTCGTGCGGGTGCTCCATCCCGACAGCGCGTGGATGGAGCGGGGACTCCCCGCCAACGAGAACGGCGTCGTCGTCGCGGTCGAGTACGGCGCGTTCCGCGCACTGATGACGGGCGACGCGGGCCTCGTCTTCGAAGAGGCGGAGGCGGGACGGCTGCCGAAGGCCACGCTCCTCAAGGTGGCGCACCACGGCAGCATCGGCGCGACGGGCCCGGCGCTGGTGGCCGCGGTGAGGCCGCGAATCTGCGTCGTGTCCGTCGGGCCGAATCACTTCGGCCAGCCGGATCCGCGCGTGCTCGCGGCGCTCGCCCGGGCCGGCTGCGACGTCTTCCGCACCGACGCCGACGGGACCGTGACGGCGGAAACGGACGGCCATGCCGTGCACGTCCTGGCCGGAGCGAGGGACACGACCTTCATCACCACGCGGGAGGAGCCGTGAAGTCGTCGCTGTCGCGGGTCATCACGATCGAACGGTTCATCCTCGACCAGGAAGAGCTGCACCCGGAGGCCACCGGGGAGCTCTCCAACCTGCTGTACGACATCGCCCTGGCCGCCAAGATCATCAACAGCCACATCCGGATGGCGGGGCTGGCGGACATCCTGGGCACCGCGGGCCTTATCAACGTGCAGGGCGAAGTCGTGCAGAAGCTGGACGCGTTCGCCAACGAGACGATGAAGCACGCCCTCCTGCACACCGGCCGCGTGTGCCTGGTCGGGTCGGAGGAGGACGAGCACCCGGTGCCCACGCCGCCGGAATACGGCTCGGGCAAGTACGTCGTCCTGTACGACCCGCTCGATGGCTCGGCCAACATCGACGTCAACGTCTCCATCGGCACGATCTTCTCGGTCCATAAGCGCCTGTCGCCCGAGGGCACGCCCGGGACCCTGGCCGACTGCCTGCAGAGCGGGCGCGCGCAGGTCGCGTCGGGATACGTCCTCTACGGCTCCAGCACGATGATGGTGTACACGACGGGGCAGGGCGTGCACGGGTTCACGTACGACCCAAACATCGGCGAGTTCCTCCTGTCGCATCCCAACATCACGACGCCGCGGGTCGGCAAGTACTACAGCGTGAACGAGAGCCACTTCCCCGGGTGGGCGCCCGAAGTGCAGGCGCTGGTCAAGAAGTACAAGGGGCTCGACGGCGGGTACGAGGCGAAGAACTCCCGCTACATCGGCTCGCTGGTGGCGGACTTCCATCGCAACCTGATCGCGGGCGGCGTGTTCTGCTACCCGGCGGACGCCAAGTCGCCGCGCGGCAAGCTGCGGCTGATGTACGAGTGCGCGCCGCTGGCCCTGATCTGCGAGCAGGCGGGGGGCTATGCGTCGGACGGGTGCCGGCCCGTCCTCGACATCGAGCCCGAGCAGCTGCATCAGCGCTCGGCGCTCTACATCGGGAGCGAGGACGACGTGCGGCTAGCCGAGCGGATGGTGTCGGGACTCTGCGAGTGACGGACCCCAAGGTCCCCGGCGGCTCCGGGGCGATGTACGGCCCCGAGGACCTGCCGCCGGACCTGGATCGCCGGCTGGGCTCGCCCGGCGCGTTCCCCTACACGCGCGGGATCCACGCGTCCATGTACCGCGGCCGGCTCTGGACGATGCGCCAGTACGCCGGCTACGGCACCGCGGAAGAGACGAACGCGCGGTTCCGCGAGCTGCTGGCCGCCGGCCAGACCGGCCTCTCGACGGCGTTCGATCTCCCCACCCAGATGGGCTACGACTCGGACCACCCGCTGGCGGCGGGCGAGGTGGGCCGGGTCGGCGTGGCGATCAACACGGTGGACGACCTGGCGCGCGTCTTCCAGGGGATCCCCGTGGACCGCGTGACCACGTCCATGACGATCAACGCGACGGCGGCCATCCTCCTGGCAATGTACCTGGTGGTCGGCGAGGAGCAGGGGGTCGCGGCGGACAAGCTCGGCGGCACGATCCAGAACGACGTGCTCAAGGAGTACATCGCGCGCGGCACCTACGTCTTCCCGCCGGAGGCCAGCCTCCGCCTGGTGACCGACGTGTTCCGCTTCGTGCTGGAGCGCGGCCTCAACTTCAACCCGATCTCGATCAGCGGCTACCACATTCGGGAGGCGGGGGCCACTGCGGCGCAGGAGTTGGGGTTCACCTTCGCCGACGCGCTCGCATACCTGCGCCACGCCGCCGGCGCCGGCCTCGACGTGAACCGCCTGGCGCCGCGCATCTCCTTCTTCTTCGCCGCGCACAACGACCTGTTCGAGGAGATCGCTAAGTTCCGCGCCGCGCGCCGCCTCTGGGCGACGCTGCTCCGGGACGAGTTCGCTGCGAACGAGGACAGCTGTGCTCTCCGGTTCCACGCGCAGACCGCGGGCTCGACCCTCACCGCCCAGCAGCCGCAGGTGAACGTGGTGCGCGTCGCGGTGCAGGCGATGGCCGCCGTCCTGGGCGGTACGCAGTCGCTCCACACCAACGCCTTCGACGAGGCGCTCGCGCTGCCGACCGCGGACTCGGCGCGGCTCGCGCTGCGGACCCAGCAGGTGCTGGCGCACGAGACCGGGGTCGCACGTACCGTGGACCCGTTCGGCGGCTCGTATTACGTGGAGGCGCTCACCGCCGCGCTGGAGAGCCAAGCCCGCGGGATCATCGCCGAGGTGGAGCGGCGGGGCGGGGCGGTGAGCGCCATCGCCGCGGGGTACATCCAGCGCGAGATCGCGCAGTCGGCCTGGGCCGCCCAGCAGGCGGTGGAGCGGGGCGACGCCGTGGTGGTGGGCGTGAACCGGTTCGACGACGGGTCTCCCGTCGAGGCTCCGCGCTCCCCCGACTACACGGCCCTGGGCGCCAAGCAGATCGAGCGGCTCAAGGCCGCCCGGGCCGCGCGTGACGCCGCCCGCACCACCCGGGCGCTGGCGGCGCTCGGTGAGGCCGCCGCGACCCCCGGCTCTCCCCTGATGGAGCCGATCCTGGAAGCGGTGAGGGCCCGCGCGACCGTCGGAGAAATCACCGCCGCCCTTGTGGAGAGGTGGGGGCGGTTCGGGACTTCCTTGACAACTTCATCACGTGCAGGCTAAGCTTTTGTGTCCCTTAGCGTTAGGTCGTTAGGCAGGATGCCCACGTACGACTACAAGTGCCCCAAGTGCGGCACCGTTTTCGAGCGGGTCCAGAGGATCACGTCGTCGCCCAGGTCGCCGTGCCCCAAGTGCGGGGCGACGGCGCAGCGCATGATTTCCGGCGGCCACGGGATCGTCTTCAAGGGCTCGGGATTCTACGAGACGGACTACAAGCGTCCGGGCGAGAAGGCGAAGCACGATAAGAAGAAAGCGAAGGAAGAAGGGGGTACGACCGGCGGCGAGAAGCCGGCGCCCCCCAAGCCCGATTCGCCGCAGGCCAAGCCGAAAGCCGACTGACGGTGGCTCGGGAGGAGATCCGGGCCGAGCTCGCCCGCGTGGCTGCCTCGCTGGGGGCGCGCGACGCCGTGGTGGAGCTGGAGACGCCGCGGGAGAAGAGCCACGGCGATCTGGCCACCAACCTGGCGCTGCTCCTCGCCAAGCCCCTCAAGGCGTCGCCGCGGCGCATCGCGGAGCAGATCGTGGCGGCGCTTGCCCTCCCGCCCGGGCTCGTCGCGTCGGTGGAGATCGCGGGTCCGGGGTTCATCAACTTCCGGCTGGCCTCGGATCAGCTCGCCGGCATCCTGCGCACGATCATCGCGGCCGGCGCGGGCTACGGGCGGACGAGCGCGGGCGCGCCGAAGCCGGTGAACGTCGAGTTCGTCTCGGCGAACCCGACCGGCCCGCTGCACGTGGGGCACGGCCGCCAGGCCGCGATCGGCGACGCCATCGCCTCGCTGCTCGAGTGGACCGGGTGGACGGTCACGCGGGAGTTCTACTACAACGACGCGGGCGCGCAGATCCTGAAGCTCGCGGCGAGCGTGCAGGCGCGCTCGCGCGAGCTGGGCGGGCGCCCCGCGGAGATCCCCGAGGGCGGCTACCACGGCGAATACATCCGCGAAATCGCGCAGCGCTATCTCGACGCGCATCCCGGCGACCGCGACGCGTCGGACCTCGAAACGGTGCGCGCCTTCGCCGTCCAGGAGCTGCGGAAGGAGCAGGACCGCGATCTTCAGGCGTTCGGAGTCGGCTTCGACGTCTACTTCCTGGAGACGTCGCTGTATGCGGATGGCCGTGTGGAAGACACGGTCCGCCGCTGGACGGCCGCGGGGCACACCTACGAGCAGGACGGCGCGCTCTGGCTCAAGACGACGGACTTCGGCGACGACAAGGACCGGGTGATCCGCCGCAGCGCGGAGAAGGGCGGGGAGTACACGTATTTCGTGCCGGATGTCGCCTACCACGTCACGAAGTGGGAGCGCGGCTTCGGACGGGCCATCAACGTGCAGGGGGCCGACCATCACAGCACGGTCACGCGGGTGCGGATCGGGCTGCAGGCGCTGGATGTCGGCATCCCGGCCGGCTATCCGGACTACGTGCTCCACCAGATGGTGACGGTGATGAAGGGCGGCGAGGAGATGAAGGTCTCCAAGCGCGCCGGCAGCTACGTCACCGTGCGGGACCTGGTGGACGAGGTGGGGCGCGACGCGGTGCGCTACTTCTTCCTGATGCGGAAGGCGGATTCGCATCTGCAGTTCGACGTGGACCTCGCGCTCAAGCGCACCGAGGAGAACCCGGTCTTCTACGTCCAGATGGCGCACGCGCGGATGTCGGGGATCTTCCGCGTGGGGAGCGTGGACCCCGCGTCGGTGACCGCGGAGGGCGTGGACGTTGCGGCGCTGAGCGATCCGAGCGAGGCGGAGCTGCTGAAGCTGCTGGCGCGCTTCCCGGAGGTGGTTTCGCGCGCGGCCGATGCGCTCGAGCCGCAGCGCATCGCCGGCTACCTGGAGGAGCTCGCGCGGGCGGCGCACCTCTGGTACCACAAGTGCCGGGTGCTCGGGGAGCGCTCCGAGGTGGAGTGGGCGCGGCTGGCGCTGGCGCGCGCCACGCGGATCGTGCTGGCCAACGCGCTGGCGCTGCTGGGGCTGTCGGCGCCGGACCGGATGTAGCGGGGTGACACGATGAGTCTCCTGGTGGTGGGCAGCATCGCGCTCGATTCGGTCGAGACGCCGTTCGGCAGAACGGAGAGCGCCCTCGGCGGCTCGGCGGTGTACTTCGCGGCGGCCGGCGCGCTGCTCCATCCCGTGCAGGTGGTCGGCGTCGTCGGGCGCGACTACCCGATGGAGGAGCTGCGGCGGGTCGCGCGGCGGGGGCTGGATCTCCGCGGCGTCACGATCGCCGACGGCGAGAGCTTCCGCTGGGCGGGGAAGTACGGGTTCGACCTGCAGACCCGCGAGACGCTCGAGACGCGCCTCGGGGTGTTCGCCAACTTCAAGCCCGAGATCCCGGAGCCGTTTCGGGACGCGGGCTTCGTCTTCCTCGGCAACATCGACCCGGAGCTGCAGCTCCAAGTGCTCGAGCAGGTGCACCAGCCGAAGCTGGTCGCCTGCGACACGATGAACTACTGGATCCAAGGGAAGCGCACCGCGCTGCTGAAGCTCTTGGAGCAGGTGGACGTGCTGCTGGTCAACGACTCCGAGGTGCGCGAGCTGTCGGGGGACTGGCACATCCACCGGGCGGCGCGGTGGGTCCTGGAGCGCGGGCCGAAGTTCGTGGTGGTGAAGAAGGGGGAGCACGGCGCGGTGCTGGTGGAGCGGGACCGCATCTTCTACGTCCCGGCCTTCCCGCTGGACGACGTCTTCGACCCGACCGGCGCGGGCGACGCGTTCGCGGGTGGCTTCATGGCGCACCTGGCGCGGACCGGGGACCTCTCCGACGCCAACCTCCGGGTCGCGATGGTCTACGGCTCGACGATGGGCTCCTTCGCGGTGGAGCGGTTCTCCATTGGCCGGTTCGAGGAGATCACGCTGGCCGACGTCACGGCCCGCGTCCGGGCGCACCGGGACCTGGTGCATTTCGAGCTGGAACCGGGCGATGCCGACCGGCGCTGACCGCTATCGGCGCGCCGGGGTGGACCTGGCCGCCGCGGAGGCGGCCAAGACGCAGATCGCCGAGTTCGTGCGCGGCACCCGGACCGCGGCGTCGGCGGGGGCGGTGGGGGCGTTCGGCGGCCTGGTGCGCATCCCCGCGGATGTGCCGAAGCCGCTCCTCGTCGCCTCGACCGATGGCGTGGGCACCAAGCTGCTGGTGGCGATCCGCGCCCGCCGCCACGACACCGTCGGCGAGGACCTCGTCAACCACTGCGTCAACGACATCCTGGTCCACGCGGCGCGCCCGATCGGGTTCCTCGACTACTTCGCATCGGGCCGGCTCGACCCCACCGTCGCCGCGGAGGTGGTGAGCGGGGTGGCACGCGCGTGCCGCGCCCACGACATGCCGCTGATGGGTGGCGAGACGGCCGAGATGCCCGACGTGTACCGGCCGGGGGAGTTCGACCTCGCGGGCACGATCCTCGGCGTTGTGGCGGAGGACGAAGCGCTGCACGGCGACCGCGTCCGCTCGGGCGACGTGCTGGTCGGCTACGCCTCCAGCGGCTTCCACACCAACGGCTACTCGCTGCTGCGCCGGGTGCTGTTCGGCGACATGGAGCTGGGCCTCGACGACCGGTTCCCCGAGGCCGGGGGGGGGGCTACGGTGGGCGAGGTGCTGCTGGCGGTGCACCGGAGCTACTTCGCCGCGGTCTGGCCGGTCCGCCAACGCTTCCACGCCCTCGCCCACATCACCGGGGGAGGGATCCCCGGCAATCTGGTCCGGGTTTTGCCCGACACGACGGATGCGGTGGTCCGGGGCGGGTCGTGGCCCGTTCCGGCCCCGTTCCGCGTGGTGCAGGAGGGCGGGTCGGTGGGGGACGAGGAGATGCGCGCAGTCTTCAACCTCGGCGTGGGACTGATCGGCGTCTGCCCCTCGGGTGACGCGGGCGCGGTGCGCGCGACCGCGCGCGCGGCCGGAGTCGAGACGTGGGAGATCGGCGTGGTGGAGCGGGGGCAAGGCCGGGTGCGGTGGGAGCCGGCGTCGTAGCCGTGGACGACTCGGAGGCGATGCGGCGCGCGATCGCGCTCGCGTGGGGTGGCTGGGGCCGCGTCGGGCGGAACCCGCTCGTCGGGGCGCTCGTCGTCAAGGACGGCGTGGTGGTGGGCGAGGGGTTCCACGCCGAGTTCGGCGGGCGGCACGGCGAAGTGGCGGCGCTCGAGGCGGCGGGGACCCGCGCGCGCGGGGCGGACCTGGTGGTGAGCCTCGAGCCCTGCGCGCACTACGGGAAGACGCCGCCGTGCACCGACGCCATCGTCGCGGCCGGGATCCGGCGCGTGGTCTTCGGCGCGCACGACGTGGACCCGAAGGCGCGCGGCGGCGCCGGGGTGCTGCGCCGTGCGGGAGTGCGCGTGGCGCCCGGCGTGCTCGAGGAGGACGTGCAGGCGCAGAACGCCCTCTTCTTCCACCGGTTCGCTGGGAAGAAGCGGCCGTTCGTGGCGCTGAAGCTCGCGGTCTCGCTCGACGCGCGGATCGCCGACCGCACCGGCCGCTCGCAGTGGGTTTCGGGGTCCGCGGCGCGGGAGTACGCGCACTGGCTGCGCGCGGGCTTCGACGCGATCGCGGTGGGCGCGGGCACCGCGACCGCCGACGATCCCAGCCTGACCGTCCGGGGCCCGGTGACGCCCGCTCTGCCGCCGCTCCGCGTGGTGCTCGACCGCCGCGGCGAAGTGCCGCACACGAGCCAGGTGGTGCGGACGGCGCGCGACGTCCCGACGCTGATCGTCCTTGGCGGCGAGGCGCCAGACGCAATTCGAGCGGCGCTCGAGGCCGCCGGAGTTGAGGTCGCGGTGGCGGACGGACTCGGAGCGGCGCTCGACGAGCTCGGCCGCCGCGGCGTCGAGAGCGTGCTCATCGAGGGCGGGGGTGTGCTGGCGGGCCGGTTGCTCAAGGAGGGGCTGGTGGACCGCATCTATCTCATCTCGGCGCCGATCCTGCTCGGCGGCGACGGCGTCCCCGCCTTCGCCGGCGTTCCGGGAACGGCCATCGCGGCCGTGCGGCGGTGGCGCACGGTCGACCGCCGCACCCTGGGGAACGACAGTCTCCTCGTGATGGACCGGCCCTGATGTTCACGGGCATCGTCACGGCGATGGGCACGGTGCGGCGCGTGCGCCGCACGGCCCGCGGGCTCGAGGTCACGATCGCACACCCCTACCGCCGCCGCCCGACCATCGGCGAGAGCATCGCAGTGGACGGGACCTGCCTGACGGTGGTGAAGACGGGGAAGGGGACCTTCACGGTCGAAGCGGTCACGATGACGCGGAGCCGGACGACCTTCGGCGCCTACCGCGCCGGCCGCCCCGTGAACCTGGAGCGCTCGCTGAAGCTCGGGGATTTGCTCGGCGGGCACCTCGTCGCGGGCCACGTGGACGGGGTCGGGACGGTCGTGCGGCGCCGGGAGCTCGCCGATTCGGTGCTGCTGGACATCCGGGTGCCGAAGCTCGTGGCCGAGCTGTCGGTGCTGCACGGCTCCATCGCCGTGGACGGCATCAGCATGACCGTCAACGACATCCCGCGGCGCGGCGTGGTGCAGATTTCCGTCATTCCGCACACCCTCGAGGTCACGACCCTGGGTAGAGCGAGGGTGGGCACGCGCGTACATTTAGAGGCGGATCTGATCGGGAAGTTCGTGCAGCACCTCCTGGCGCCATACAGCGGCCGACCGGGAACGGAGGCGTAGATGCCGTTTGGCACGGTCGAACAGGCCATCGCCGACGTGCGGGCGGGGAAGCTCGTGCTGGTCGCGGACGACGAGGCCCGGGAGAACGAGGGCGACCTGATCGCGGCGGCGGAGAAGGTCACGCCGGAGACGATCAACTTCATGCTCGTGCACGGCCGCGGGCTGATCTGTCTCACGCTGACGCCCGAGCGGTGCGAGGCGCTGGGGCTCCCGCAGATGGTCGAGCACAACACCGAGGCGCACGAGACCGCCTTCACGGTGAGCGTGGACGCCGCCGCCCGGTTCGGCGTGACCACGGGCATCAGCGCTGCCGACCGGGCCACGACCATCCGCGTCGCGATCGATCCGGTGGTGACCGCGTCCGACCTGCGGCGGCCCGGACACGTCTTCCCGCTCCGGTCGCGCCCCGGGGGGGTGCTGCAGCGGGTCGGCCAGACCGAGGCGAGCGTGGACCTGGCGCGCCTGGCGGGGCTGTTTCCCGCCGGCGTGATCTGCGAGGTCCTGAACCCCGACGGCACCATGGCGCGCCGCCCGGAGCTGGAGCGCTTCGCCGCCGAGCAGGGGATCACCTTCATCACGGTGGCGCAGATCGTCGCTCATCGCCTGCAGCACGAGCGGCTGGTGCACCGTGTGGCGGAGGCGCGCCTGCCGACCCCGTTCGGGGAGTTCCGCATCATCGGCTACGGCAACGACGTGGACGACGCGGAGCACGTGGCGCTGGTGTACGGCGACGTCGCGTCGGCCGGTGACGTCCTGGTGCGCATCCACTCCAAGTGCCTGACCGGGGACGTGTTCGGCTCCTCGCGCTGTGACTGCGGCTGGCAGCTCATGACCGCGATGCGCATGATCGCCCAGGAAGGGCGCGGCGCCGTGGTCTACCTCGACCAGGAGGGCCGCGGCATCGGCTTGCTCAACAAGCTCAAGGCGTACGAGCTGCAGGACGCCGGGCACGACACGGTGGAGGCCAACCAGCAGCTCGGCTTCCTCCCCGACCTGCGCAACTACGGGATCGGCGCCCAGATCCTGCTGGACCTCGGCGTGAAGACGATCCGCATCCTGACCAACAACCCGATGAAGCTGGTGGGGATCGAGGGCTACGGCCTCACCATCGCGGAGCGCGTGCCGATCATCCCGCCGAGGACCGACGAGAACGCCGGCTACCTCGACGTCAAGCGCGACAAGCTCGGCCACCTGTTCGCCCACTGATGCCCGCGGTCGGCAAGGCCCGGCGCGCCGCCTCGCGGATCGGCATCGTCGTCAGCCGGTTCAACGAGGACGTCACGCGGCGGCTGCTGGCCGGGGCGGAGCGGTGTCTCGCCGAGCGGCGCGTGAGCGCGGGCCGCGTGGACGTGTGCTGGGTGGCGGGCGCGTGGGAGCTGCCGGTGGTGGCGCGCGGGCTCGTGGCGACGGGGCGCTACGAGGCGATCGCGGCGCTGGGCGCGGTGATCCGCGGTGAGACGCTGCACTACGAGATCATCGCGGGCGAGTCCTCGCGCGGACTGATGGCGGTGGCCGTCGAGTACGGCGTGCCGGTGGGCTTCGGGGTGCTGACCTGCGATACGGAGGAGCAGGCGCTGGCCCGCTCCGGCGGTGCGGAAGGGAACAAGGGGTACGACGCCGTGGCGGCGGCCCTGGACGCCGCCGCGACGCTGGGGGCGCGCGGTGGCCATCCGCGCTGAGACGCGGGCCCGCGCCCTCGCGCTCCAGCTGCTCTACGCCTGGGACCAGACGGCGGACAGGGCGGGCGATCCGCGCGCGGCGTGGGGCCGCGTGCTGCCGCTCCTGTCGGGCAGCCCTGCCGTGCAGGAGCGCGCCCTGAGCCTTGCCGAGGCGACGGTGCGCGGCTGCGCGCACCTCGACGCCGAGCTGGAGCGCGCCGCCGACCGATGGCGGCTGGAGCGGCTGGCAGTGGTGGACCGCAATCTCCTGCGGCTGGCGGCGTGCGAGCTGGAGAGCGGGGCGACGCCGCCCAGGGTCGTCATCGACGAGGCGGTGCGTCTCGCCCACTGGTTCGGCGGCTCGAAGTCCCCGGCCTTCGTCAACGGCATCCTCGACCGGATCGCGCACGACCAGGGCCGCCTGTGAAGATCCTCGTCGTGAACTGGCGCGACCGGCGGCACCCGGAGGCCGGCGGCGCCGAAGTGCACCTGCACGAGATCTTCGGCCGCCTCGCTGCGCGCGGCCACGAAGTGCACCTCCTGGCCAGCGGCTGGCCGGGGTGCGAGGCGTCGGAAGCACTCGACGGGATCACGGTCCGCCGCGCCGCCGGCGCGTACGCGTTCGCGCTGAGCGGTCGGCGCGCGTTCATGCGCCTCGCGCGGCGGCTGCGTCCCGACGTGGTGGTGGAGGACGTGAACAAGCTCCCGCTCTACCTCCCGCTGGTGTGGGGCGGGCCGTTCGTGCTCCTCGTGCCGCACCTCTTCGGCACGACGGCGTTCCGGGAGGTGTCGTGGCCGATGGCGCTGGCGGTCTGGGCGGCGGAGCAGCCGATGCCGCGGGTCTACCGGGGCCTCCCGGTCCACGCCATCAGCCGGAGCACGAGCGACGACCTGGTGGCGCGGGGCTTCGCCGAGGAGCGGATCCGCGTCATCTACCCCGGCGTGGACGCGGAGCACTACGCTCCCGACGCCCGAGTCGCGCGCTCGCCGCGTCCGATGTTCCTGTACGTCGGGCGGCTCAAGCGTTATAAGGCGGTGGAGACCGCCATCGCCGCGGCCGGCGCGCTGGCCCGGGCAGGTCACCCGGTGGAGCTGCGGATCGCCGGGGACGGGTCCGACCGCGCGCGCCTCGAGCGGGTGGCGGCGGCCGTCGGCGGCGGGGCGGTCACGTTCCTCGGCTACGTGAGCGAAGAGCGGAAGCTGGAGCTGTACCGGCGCGCGTGGGCCGTCGTCTTCCCGTCGCCGAAGGAAGGGTGGGGGATCACCAACCTCGAGGCTGCCGGGTGCGGGACGCCCGCGGTGGCCTCGAACAGTCCCGGCCTGCGGGAGTCGGTGCGGGACGGCGAGACCGGCGTCCTGGTCCCGCACGGCGACGTCGCGGCGCTGCAGGCTGCGCTGCTGGCGCTGGCGACCGACGCCGCGCTGCGTGAGCGTCTCTCGGCCGGCGCGCGCACCTTCGCCCGATCGTTGAGCTGGGAGAAGGCCGCCGCGGACACCGAAGCTCATCTCGAAGCCGCCGTCGCCTCCGGGCGAAGGCGCTAGGAGTCGAACGCATGGACATCATCATCACGGCGCGCCACGGCGAGGTCCCGGAGGCGCTGCGCCTGCGGGCGGAGCAGGTGGTGACGCGGCTGGCCCGGTTCGCGCACCGGCCCACGGCCGCGAACATCACGTTCGACACGGAGCACCAGCGGGCCCTGGCCGAGCTGCGGCTCACCGCGGCGCGCGGCGTGTTGTACGTCGCGAGCAGTGAGGCGGCCGACCACCGGACCGCCCTGGACCGGGTGGCGTCGAAAGTCCGCAGGCAGCTCGACAAGGCCGCCCCGAGCCCGCGCCGCGCGGGCCGCGCCGGGAGGTAGCTACGATCCGCCTGCGCGACCTGCTGGAGCAGCGCGCCGAGGCGCTCCAGCTGGAGCCGCTGACCGGCGACGCGGGATTGGAGCGCGCCATCCCGTCGTCCGAAGTTTCGAGTCCCGGGCTCGTCCTGGCAGGGTACACGGCGCGGTTCGCCCCTGATCGCGTCCACGTGCTCGGCGAGACGGAGGTGTCCTATCTCATCTCCCTGCAGGGGGCCGAGCGCCGCCGCACGCTGGAGCGACTCTTCGAGCTGGGCGTGCCGTGCCTGTTCGTGACCAAGGGGCTCGAGGTCCCGCCGGAGCTGGTGGAGCTCGGGCAGAAGCATGGCGTGGCGGTGCTCCGTTCCCGCCTCAAGACGTCGGAGTTCTACGACCGGCTCAAACCGTTCCTCGAGGAGGCGTTCGCCACGCAGACGGCGATCCACGGCTCGCTCGCGGACGTGTACGGCGTGGGACTCCTGTTCGTGGGGCGGTCGGGGATCGGCAAGAGCGAGTGCGTGCTCGACCTGGTGGAGCGGGGCCACCGCGTCGTCGCCGACGACGTCGTGCTGGTGCGCCGGCTCGGCCACGACGTCCTGATCGGGCGCGGGCACGAGCACCAGCATCACTTCATGGAGATTCGCGGCATCGGCCTGATTGACGTTGCGGCGTTGTTCGGCATCCGCGCGGTGCGTCAGCAGAAGCGCATCGAGGTGGTCGTCCAACTGGAGGACTGGGACAGCGCGGCGCCGTACGACCGCACCGGGATCGACGGCGAGGAGACGGACATCCTCGAAGTGAAGCTGCCGCGCGTCGTGGTGCCGCTGAACCCCGGCAAGAACATCACCGTGATCGCCGAGATCGTGGCCATGCGGCATCTCCTCAAGTACAGCGGCGTGGACTCCGCCCGGGAGTTCAACGAGCGGCTGATCGGGCGGATGCGGGAGCGGCGGCTGATCCGCGAGTACCTCGAAGAGGACTATGAGTGAGAAGCTGAGCGGCGTGATCGTCGCGCACACCGAGCTGGCCGAGGCGCTGCTCGCGGCGGTCCGCGCGATCGCCGGCGACGAGACCGGTCTGGTCGCCGTATCCAACCGGGGATCCGACCTGAAGGCGCTGATGAAGCGGATCGACGAGGCGGTGGGGGGGCGACCCGCGCTCATCTTCGCGGACATGCCGGGCGGCTCGTGCGCGCACACGGCCGCCGCGCTGGCGCGCGGGCGGCCGGAACTCCGCGTCGTCACCGGTGTCAACCTGGCGATGCTGCTGGATTTCGTTTTCCACCGGGAGTTGCCGCTCGAGGCAGCGGCCGAGCGTATGGTGCAGACGGGCCGCGTCAGCGTGGGGATCGTCGCGCGGTGATCGTGCTCTACCGGATCGACGACCGGCTGATCCACGGCCAGGTCGTCGTCGGCTGGGGCCAGCGCCTCGGGATCGGCTTCATCGTCCTGGTGAACGACGAGGTGCGCGCCAGCGACTGGGAACAGGAGATCTGCCGGATGGGCGTGCCGCCGTCCATCGAACTCGTCTTCGCGACCGTGGCGGAGGCGGCCGCACGGCTCCCGGAGTGGGAGGGGGACGGCCGCAGGGGGATCGTGCTCACCGGGGACGTGGACACGATGGTGTCGCTGGCCCGGGCGATGCCGGGCCGGCGCTGCGTCAACCTCGGCGGCATCCATGCGCGCGAGGGCCGCACCGAGCGCCTCCGCTACGTCTTCCTGACGCCGGAGGAGGCCACGAAGCTCCGGGCGCTCGCCGCCGAGGGGGTGGAGGTCACGGCGCAGGACGTCCCGACCGCCAAGCCCGTCCCGATCGCGGAGCTCGTGTGAGCGCCCCGTCCCTCGTCGCTCTCCTCGCGGTCGGCGCCGTCGTCGGGCTCGATCTGGTCAGCGTGCCGCAGGCGATGCTTTCGCGCCCGCTGGTGGCCGGCTTCCTCGGCGGCGCGGTCGCCGGACGCCCGCTGGCGGGCCTGACGATCGGCGCGCTCCTCGAGCTGTTCGCCTTCGAGACGCTGCCGATCGGGGCGGCGCGCTACCCCGACTGGGGCCCGGCGGCCTGCGCGGCCGGCGCGCTGGCTGCCCTGCGGGGCGGATGGGACGGCACGTGGATGGTGGGCGTCATGGTGGTGGCGCTGGTGGCGGCGTGGCTCGGAGGGCTGATGATGCACCTGGCGCGGCGCATGACCGGGGCGCAGATGCGGCGACGGGAGGCGACAGTCGAGGCGGGCGACCCGCGCGCCCTGGTGGCGCTGCAGCTCGGCGGGATGGCGCGCGACGCGGTGCGCGCTGTTCTGCTCACGGCGTTCACCTTCCTGGTGGGCGAGCGCGTGGCACGCGCGGTCGAGGCGGGGTGGCGGGCGCCGCGGCCGCTCGCGGACATCGCGGTCATCGGCACGGCGCTCGGCGTCGCCGCCTGGAGCTCCTGGCGCCTGTACGGGCAGCGCCCGTCCCGGCGGTGGCTCACGGCCGGCGCCGTGGCGGGGATGGCGGTGCTGGGGGCGCTCGCGTGGTAGCGCGCTCTGCGATCCCGGGATTCCGCTTGGCCGTGGCGCGCCTCTTCACGATCCAGGCCGCGTTCACCTACGAGCGCATGCTCGGCATCGGCTTCGGGTTCGCCGCGGAGCCGATGCTGCGGGGCCTGCGGCGGGACGGCGACGGGTCGGCGTTCCGCAGGGCGGTGGCCCGGCAGTCGCGCTTCTTCAACGCGCATCCGTACTTCGCCTCGCTGGCCGTTGGGGCGGCGGTGCGTGCGGAGCTGGACGGCGTCCCGCCGGAGAAGATCGAGCGCTTGCGCTCGGCGCTGGTGGGCCCGCTCGGCTCGCTCGGCGACCGGCTGATCTGGGCCGGATGGCTGCCGGCGTGCGCCGCGATCGGGCTGGTCCTGGTGGCGCTCTCGGCCGGTCTCTGGGCCGTGGTGGCTTTTCTCGTGTTGTACAACGCGATGCACGTCTGGCTGCGCGTGTGGGGACTCAAGGCGGGGTTCCGCTCGGGCACAAGCGTGGCGGGGGCGCTCGCCGCACCGGGCCTGCAGCGTGCCCTGGAGATCGTCGCGCCGATCGCGGCGTTCGTCGTCGGAGGCGCGCTGGTCTCGGTGCTGGCGTGGATTCCGGTGTACCGGCGCTGGGAGACGCTGGCAGGCGCGGCGGCGGCGCTGCTCTTCGCCGGCGCGGTGCGGGCGATCCAGCCGCGCGCGACCGGGATGGTGGTGGCGGGGGGCGTGCTGGCCGTGGTGCTGGCGGTGGGGGTCCTGTGGTAGTCGAGCGCCTGGCGCCGATCGTCAATTCGCTCGGGCTGCACGCGCGGCCCGCGGCGGAGTTCGTGAAGGTCGCCAACAGGTTCCAGGCCAACATCATGGTCACGAAGGACGGGCTGGAGGTCAACGGCAAGAGCATCATGGGGATGATGATGCTGGCGGCGGAGTGCGGGAGCTCGCTGCTCATCAAGGCGGACGGCGACGACGCCGAGGCGGCGGTGGCCGCGCTCCTGGCGCTGGTGGCCGCAGGCTTCGGGGAGGACTGAATGCCGCACCGGATCATCAAGGGGGTCGCGGTGTCGCCCGGCGTGGCGGTGGGGCCGGCACTCGTCGTGCGCTGGGAGGCGCCCGTCGTGCCGGACCATCCGATCACCCCCGGCGGCATCGAGGCGGAAGTGGCGCGCCTGATGGAGGCGGTGGCGTACGCGCGGGAGCGGATTGCGCGGTCCCGCGCCAAGGCGGCCGAGCGCGCCGGCGAAGAGGAGGCGCGCATCTTCGACGCGCAGCTGATGATCCTGGAGGACAAGGACCTCCTGGCCGGCGTGGCGCGCCTGATCCGCGAGAACCACTTCGCCGCCGAGCGCGCCTTCCAGCTGAAGATGCTGGAGTGGCGCGGGCTGTGGACCACGACCGGGAGTGCGATGCTGCGGGAGCGGCTCGCGGACCTCACCGACGTCGAGATCCTGGTGCTGACGCGCCTGCTGGGGGTCGAGGAGCCGACGCTCGAGAACGCCAAGCGCGACGCGCCCGTGATCCTCGTGGCGCGCGACCTGACGCCCGCGCTGACGGTCCAGCTGGACCGCGAGGCGGTGCTCGCCATCGCCTGCCAGGAAGGGACCCGCACCTCCCACGCTGCGATCCTCGCGCACTCCATCGGCATCCCCGCGGTGATGGCGCTGCCGGACGTCCTGGAGCGCGTGACCAACGGCGAGACGGTGGTGCTGGACGGGTGGGCCGGCACCCTGCAGGTGGAGCCGTCGCCCCAGGTCATCGAGGCGGCGCGCCGCCGCGACAAGCAGCGGCGGGAGCTGGAGAGCGACCTGGAGGCGGGCTCCGAGCTGCCCGCGCAGACGAGCGACGGGGCCACGCTTGCGGTGCGGGCGAACCTCGACCTGCCCGAGGAGATGGAGCTCGCGCTGCGCCATCGGGCCGAGGGGGTGGGGCTGCTCCGGACCGAGTTCCTGGTGGTGGGCCGCGGCCAGATGCCGACGGAGGACGAGCAGGCCGAGCTGTATCGTCGCATCGGCCAGGCCTTCGCCCCGCACCCGGTCGTGGTGCGCACCTTCGACCTGGGCGGCGACAAGTTCCCGGCACCGTTCAAGCGGATCGCGGAGGGGAACCCGATGCTGGGGTGGCGCGCGATCCGCGTGTGCCTCGACCAGCCGGAGATCTTCCGGCCGCAGATCCGCGCGATCCTGCGCGCGGCGGCGCACGCGAAGCTGCGCCTGATGATCCCGCTGGTGACCCGGGTGGACGAGGTGCTGCGCACCCGGGAGCTGGTCGAGGAGGAGGCGCACGCGCTGCGCAAGAAGGGCATCGAGGCCGCGGCCACGGTGCCGGTCGGCGTGATGGTGGAGACACCCGCGGCCGCCATCGTGGCGGACCGGCTGGCGGAGGTGTCGGACTTCCTCTCGGTGGGCACCAACGACCTGGTGCAGTACACGCTTGCGGTGGACCGTGGGAATGCGCGGCTCTCCGAGCGCTTCAACGCGCACCATCCCGCGCTGCTCCGATTGCTGCGGGCGGTGGCCCGCGCCGCGCGCGCGGCCCGGCGCGAAGTGTCGGTGTGCGGCGAGATGGCGGCCGACCCGGTGTCCATCTACCTCCTGGTCGGGCTGGGTTACCGCGTCTTCTCCGTCGCCTCGCCCAGCCTCCCGCTGGTCAAGTGGATGATCCGCCAGATCAGCGCCAAGGATGCCGCGACGTGCGCGGAGGCGGCGCTCGAGCTGCCCACGACCGACGAGATCTCCGCCTTCGTCCGGCGGTCGGTCGGAAGTGTCGTGGATCTGCGGCTGCTCGACCCGTCGTCCCCGTTGCCAGCCCGTGCACGCAGGGCTAGCTTCCGCCACTAACGACCCAAAGACAAAGATGAGAACGACATGAGCGCGTCACGCCGCTGGCTCTTCACCTCCGAGTCGGTCACGGAGGGGCATCCCGACAAGATCGCCGACCAGATCTCTGACGCGGTGCTCGACGCGATCCTCTCGCGCGATCCTGCGGCGCGAGTGGCCTGCGAGACCTTCGTCACCACCGGGATGGCGCTGGTGGGGGGCGAGATCACCACTACGACCTACGTGCACGTGCCGGACGTCGTGCGCGGCACGGTCGAGGCGATCGGGTACACCGACTGCTCCATGGGCTACGACGCGGAAACCTGCGCGGTGCTGACCACGATCGACCGCCAGTCGCCGGACATCAAGGTGGGCGTGGACACCGGCGGCGCGGGCGACCAGGGGATGATGTTCGGCTTCGCGACCGACGAGACGCCGGAGCTGATGCCGCTCCCCATCATGCTGGCGCACGGCCTCACCCGCCGCCTCGCCGAGGTGCGCAAGGCGGGGACGCTGCCCTGGCTCCGGCCCGACGGGAAGTCGCAGGTCACGGTGGAGTACGAGGGCGACCGCCCCCGCCGGGTCCATACCGTCGTGGTGTCCGCCCAGCACGCGCCGACCATCGACAACGACGAGCTCCACGCCGAGATCATCCAGCACGTCATCACGCCCGTGATCCGCAAGTGGGTAACGGACGGCGAGCCGCGCTACCTGATCAACCCCACCGGCCGGTTCGTGGTCGGCGGGCCGCAAGGCGACGCCGGCCTCACCGGCCGCAAGATCATCGTGGACACCTACGGCGGCTTCGCGCGACACGGCGGCGGCGCCTTCAGCGGGAAGGACCCGTCGAAGGTGGACCGCTCGGGCGCGTACGCGGCGCGCTGGGTGGCGAAGAACGTCGTGGCGGCGGGGCTGGCGCGGCGCTGCGAAGTCCAGATCGCCTACGCGATCGGCGTCGTCCAGCCGGTCTCGCTGCTGGTGGATACGTTCGGGACCGGGACGGTGCCCGACAACGTGCTCGAGGCCGCGGTCCGCGAGCAGTTCGACCTCGCGCCGCGCGCGATCATCGAAGCGCTGGACCTGCGAAAGCCGATCTTCAAGGCGACGGCGGCGTACGGGCACTTCGGCCGCAAGCCGGAGCGCGCGACGGTGGACGGCGTCGAGGTGGACCTGTTCAACTGGGAGCGCACTGACCGCGCGGCCGAGCTGGCCGAGACGGCGAAGCGCCTGGCGGGCGCGGCGCAGGCGGGGAGGGCCCGGTGACCGTCGCGACGAAGAAGACGGCGCACGACGTGAAGGACCTCTCCCTCGCAGACGAGGGCCGCCGGCGGGTCGAATGGGCGGAGCGCTCGATGCCGGTGCTGCGCCTGATCCGCGAGCGCTTCGCGAAGGAGCGGCCGCTCAAGGGCCACCGCCTCAGCGCCTGCCTGCACGTGACGACCGAGACCGCCAACCTCGTGCTCACCCTCAAGGCGGGCGGCGCCGACGTGGCGCTGTGCGCCTCGAACCCGCTCTCGACCCAGGATGAGGCCGCGGCCTACCTGGTGCGCGACCACGGCATCGCCGTGTTCGCGATCAAGGGCGAGGACCACGCGACCTATTACGAGCACATCCGTGCCGCGCTCGCGCACCGGCCCGACGTCACGATGGACGACGGCGCCGACCTCGTGGGCTCGCTGCACATGATCGCCCTGAAGCGGCTGGACGATCTCGCGCCGCCGGTGCGCAAGTGGGTGGAGTCCCTCTCGAAGGACGAGCGCGCTGCCCTGCTCAAAGGGGTCCTCGGGTCCACCGAGGAGACCACCACCGGCGTCATCCGGCTCAAGGCGATGGCCAAGGACGGCGTGCTCCAGTTCCCGGTCATCGCGGTCAACGATTCGGACACCAAGCACCTGTTCGACAACCGCTACGGCACCGGCCAGTCCACGGTGGACGGCGTGGTGCGCGCGACCAACATCCTGCTGGCCGGCTCCACGGCGGTGGTGGCGGGCTACGGGTGGTGCGGGCGCGGGGTCGCGTCGCGGCTGCGGGGCGCGGGTTCCAAGGTCATCGTGACGGAGGTGGACCCGGTCAAGGCGATCGAGGCCACGATGGACGGCTTCGAGGTGATGCCGATGGCCGACGCCGCGCCGCGGGGCGACCTCTTCATCACCCTCACCGGCGACGTCAACGTCGTCCGCGTCGAGCACATGCGCCGGATGAAGGACGGCGCGATCGTGGCCAACAGCGGCCACTTCAACGTCGAGATCGACCTCGAGTCGCTGAAGAAGGCGGCCAAGGGGCCGCGCGAGGCGCGGCCGTTCGTGGACGAGTGGATGCTCGACGGGAAGCGCGTCTTCATCCTCGCCGAGGGACGGCTCATCAACCTCGCGGCGGCCGAGGGCCACCCGGCGAGCGTGATGGACATGTCGTTCGCGAATCAGGCGCTGGGCGCCGAGTATCTGGTGAAGCACGTCAAGGAGCTGTCGAAGGACGTGCATCGCGTGCCCGCGGAGATCGACAAGGAGATCGCGCGCCTCAAGCTCGCGGGGATGGGGCTCGCCATCGACACGCTGACCGCGGAGCAACGCCGCTACCTGGCGTCGTGGGATCTTGGCACCTGACGCTGCCGGAGGTGGACTGATCGAGGTCAGGGTCGCGCACCTCGGCCTCGACCGGAACACCAACGCGCCGGTGGTGGTCCTGCAGGAGAAGGACGGCCCGCGTGTCCTGCCGATCTGGATCGGGCCGAGCGAGGCCAGCGCCATCGCGATGGAGCTGGCCGGAGTCAAGTTCTCCCGCCCGCTGACGCACGACCTCCTGAAGCAGGTGATCGTCGGGCTCGGCGGCGAGCTGCGCCGGGTGCTGATCACCGGGGTCAAGGAGAACACCTACTACGCCGAGCTGCACATCTACCGGAACGGCGACGTCGTGCAGGTGGACGCCCGCCCGTCCGACGGCATCGCCATCGCCCTGCGCCTCAAGGCGCCGATCTTCAGCAACGCGGACCTGCTCGACACGTCGTCGGTCAGCAGCGTCGATGCGCCGCCCGACCAGGGACCGCTCGACAAGGAATCGCTCAAGACCTACCTGCAGAACCTGGATCCGGAAGACTTTGGCAAGTTCATGCCGTAGCGGACTGGGCGGCGCGGTGCTGGCCCTGGCCGCGCTCGCTGTCCCGCTCCTCGCGCAGGGCCCGGCCGCGCCGCTGGTCCTCAGCGGCCACGCGGTGCGGGTCCGCGGCGCGAACACCACGGCCCTGGCCGGTGCGGTGGTCGTGGCGCACCGGATCGCGATGCGGGAGCAGGGCCCGCTCGACTCGCTGCGCGCGGACGCGCGCGGCGCCTTCCGGTTCCGCATAGCGAGGCCGGACACGGGCTCGATGTACGTCGTCTCGACCCGCTACGCCGGCATCGGGTATTTCTCCGAGCCGTTCTCCGTGAAGGACCACGCAGGCGCGGATACGATCCGCCTCGCCGTCTACGACACGGCGACCGCGGGCGCTCCGCTGGACGTGGCGGTTCGGCACCTCGTGATCTCGGCCCCGGGAGGCGACGGCTCGCGCGACGTGCTCGACATCGTGCAGGTGGGCAACCCGGGCGAGACGACGCGCGTGCCGCGCGATTCCACGACGCCGACCTGGCACATGAAGCTGCCGCGCGGAATCGGGGAGTTCCGCGTCGGCGAGGGCGAGATTCCGAACAGCTCGGTGGTGCAGGCGGGCGACTCCATCCTGGTGAGCGCGCCCTTCCCGCCGGGGCTGAAGCAGGTGGTGGTCACGTACGTGGTGCCGCGCGACCTCAAGACGCTGCGCGTCCCCCTCGACCAGCCGACCCAGCGGCTCGAGCTGCTCGTCGAGGACAGCAGCGCGTCGGCGACGGGCGCGGAGCTGGCGGCCGCGAATCCGCTGACCATCCAGGGCCGGCGGTTCCGCCGCTTCTCCGCCGCGAACATCCCGGTGGGCGAGACCGCGGAGATCACCTTCGGCGGCACGACGTCTCGCAATCTCGGGTGGCTGGCGGTGGTGCTCTCGGCCGTGCTCCTGGGGGCCGGCGGGTTCCTCGCCGCGCAGCGACGCCGCGTCGGCGCGAGTGTCGCCGAGCCCGAACCGGACGGCGACGCGCTGCTCCGGCAGATCGTCGCGCTCGACGAGCGGTACACCGGGCGCGAGGCCGACACGCCTTCGGCCGAGTGGGCGGAGTACCAGGCGAAGCGTGCGTCGCTCAAGGCGCGCCTCGCCGGGCGGCTTGCGCGGCACTGAGCCGGCTGCGCAGATTGCGTCGCAGGACAACTGACGTTCGCGAACGGGGATCTCGGAAGCCGGTGTGAGCCCGGCGCGGCCCCGCCACTGTAACGGGTAGGGAGTCATCCCACCGTCCGCTCTCATGCCACTGGCTACGGCCGGGAAGGCGAGCGGATGGGCCCGGAGCCAGGAGACCTCGCCGTTCGCGCTCCACCTGAAGCCCTCGCGGGAGGGGTGGTGGCTCGAGCTTCCTGGATTCCGCTTGCGCTGCTGGCGGCGTGCACCGGCCGTCCGGCGGCTCCCTCGCTCTCCGTCACCGACGATTGGGGACGCCCGGTCGCGCTCGCCGCGCCGGCGCGCCGCATCGTCTCGCTCGCCCCCGCATTCACCGAGCTCCTGTTTCGCCTCGGCCTCGGGGACCGGGTCGTCGGCCGCACCCATTTCTGCGACTGGCCGCCGGCCGCGCGCGCCGTGCCCGACCTCGGCAACGGCATCGGGCCCGACATCGAGGCCGTCGCCGCGCGGAAGCCCGACCTCGTGCTCCTGTATGCCTCCGCCGCCGACCGCGCGGCGGCAGACCGCCTGGGCGCGCTCGGGATCGCGACCGCGGTCCTGAAGCTCGACCGCTCCGACGACGTGCGCCGCGCCGCCCGCGCCATCGGGACGCTGGTCGGCGTGCGCGCGACCGCGGACTCCTTCGTCGCGGCGTTCGACTCGGCGCTCCACGCGGCCCAGGCGGCCGTGCATCCCGGTCGCCGGCCCCGGCTCTACGTGGACGCGTGGGCGAGCCCGCCGATGACGGTGGGGCGGGGGAGCTACCTGTCGGAGGTGATCCGCGCCGCCGGGGCCGAGAACGTGTTCGACGACATCGTTGCGTCGTCCGCGACCGTGAGCCTGGAAGCGATCGCCGCGCGCGACCCGGACGCCATCCTCTACCCCGCGCCCGACACGTCGCGCGCCCCGGACCTCGCGTCCCGGCCCGGGTGGCGGGTGCTGCGCGCGGTGCGGCTGGGTCGGGTGCTGGTGGTGGACGCGAGCCTCTACGACCGGCCCTCGCCGCGGATGCCCGCGGCGGCGGCCGATTTGGCAGCGCGCCTGGAGCGGCTGAATCAAGCGAAGGGAGCGCCGCGGTGAGGCCACCCTCGACTCCGGCGGAGCGTCCCGGGGCGTTCGCAGCGCCGAGCGGGCGGCGCAAGGACCGCGTCGTCGCGGGGAGGATCTCCTCCGGCGCGCTCTTCGTCGCGCTCGTCGCGCTCGCCGCCGTCGCGGCTGCGGCGGGCATCGCGCTCGGCGCCGCGGGACTCTCCCCGCGCGAGATCGCGCTGGCGCTCGCGCGCCGCGGGGACGACGTCGCCGTAGGCATCGTCTGGTCGCTCCGGTTGCCGCGCGTGGCGCTGGGCTTCGTGGTGGGCGGCGTCCTCGCGGTGTCCGGCGCCGCGCTCCAGGCCCTGGTCCGCAATCCCCTGGCGGACCCGTACCTCCTCGGTCTCTCGGGCGGGGCGGGACTCGGCGCGGTGCTGGCCCTGGTCGCCGGCGTGCTCTCCGCGTGGGTGCTGCCGGCGGCGGCGTTCACCGGCGCGCTCGCCGCGACCCTCCTGGTCTATCGGCTCGCCCTCGTGGCGGGCGGCGCCCTCGACAGCCGGATGCTCCTGCTGGGCGGCGTCGTTGTCGGCGCGTTCGCCGGCGCGCTCGTGGCCGGCATCCTCTCGGTCAGCGACGCGGCGCAGCTCCGGACCGCGACGCTCTGGCTGATGGGAGGGCTGGGCGGCGTGGGCTGGTCGGGCGTGCTCGTCCTCGTGGTGTACGCCGTGCCGGCGCTCGCCGTCCTCGTGGCCGAGTCGCGGGCCCTGAACCTGCTCGCCCTGGGCGAGGAGCCGGCGCTGCACCTCGGGGCGGACGTCGCCAGGACCAAGCGGCGCATCTACGTGGCCGCGTCGCTCCTCACGGCGGCTTCGGTCGCGGCGGCCGGGATCATCGGGTTCGTCGGGCTGGTGGTGCCGCACACGATCCGGCTCCTCAAGGGCCACGACCACCGCGTGCTCCTGCCGGCCGCCTTCCTGCTGGGTGGCGCGTTCCTGGTGCTCGCCGACACGCTGGCGCGCACGGCGTTCGCGCCGCTCGAGCTGCCGGTCGGCGTCGTGACGGCGGTCGTCGGCGTGCCCTTCTTCGTGGGACTGCTGAGGCGATGGACGGGCCGGTCTTCGCGCTGACCGACGCGACCGTGCGCTACGCCGGTGCCGCGCCCGCGGCGCCGGCGGCGCTGGAACGCGTCACGCTGGCCGTGCGCGGCGGCGAATGCGTTGCCGTGGTGGGGCCGAACGGGGCGGGGAAGACGACGCTGCTCCGCGCGCTCCTGGGACAGGTGCCGTGCACCTCGGGGCACGCCCTCGTGCTGGGCCGTGACGCGCGGAGCTGGCCGCGCGACGCGCTGGCGCGGATGGTGGGCGTGGTCTCGCAGCGCGAGGAGCCGGCCTTCCCTCTCACCGTGCGCGAGGCGGTGGAGATGGGGCGGTATCCGCATCTCGGGCCGTGGCGCGCAAGCGGGAGCGCGGACCGCGCGGCCGTCGAGCGCGCGATGCGCCGGGCCGACGTCGCGGCGCTGGGGGACCGCTGGGTCGAGACCCTGTCCGGCGGCGAATGGCAGCGGGTGCGGATCGCGCGCGCCCTCGCCCAGGAACCCCGCGCTCTGGTGCTGGACGAGCCGACGGCCTCGCTCGACCTGAGCCATGAGATGCAGCTCTTTGAGCTGGTCCTGGACCTGGTGCGGCGCGACGGTCTCGCCGCACTGGTCGTCTCGCACCACATCAACGTCGCCGCCCGCTTCGCCGACCGGCTGGTTCTCGTCGCCGGCGGCCGCCTCGTGGCCGACGGCCCGAGCGACAGCGTCCTGGAGCCGCGGCGTCTCGCCGAGGTGTTCGGGTGGCCGGTCGCGGTGCACCGACTCGCCGACGGCTCCCTCCAGCTCTTCCCCGAGCGGCAGCCGGTGATGCCGGACTCCGGAGTCGTCCCATGATCCCTCTTCGATCCATCGCCGTCACCCTGGCCGCGGCCTTCGTCGTTGGCGCGACTGGGCTCCGCGCGCAGGAGCCGCGCGATACCGTGCAGCTCCCCGAGCTTGTCGTCACCGCCACCCGCCTGCCGATGCCCCTGGCTTCGACCACGGCGGCGGTCACGGTGATCTCAGGCGACGATCTGCGCTCGCACGGGATCGCCACCGTCTCCGACGCGCTCCGCGCGGTGGGCGGCGCGGCGGTCGTGGAGACCGGGCCCCTGGGAAGCGCCACGTCTCTCTTCCTGCGCGGTGGCGAGAGCAACATGGTGCGCGTCCTGCTGGACGGCGTTCCGCTCAACGCGCCGGGCGGCGCGGTGGATCTGGCGAATCTCAGCACGGACGACGTGGAGCGGATCGAGATCGTGCGCGGGCCCGCCAGCGTGCTCTACGGGTCCGACGCGGTGGCGGGCGTGGTGCAGATCTTCACCCGCGGCGGCGGCGGAGCGCACTGGGAGGCGGGGGCGCGCGGCGGCTCGTTCGGCACGAAGAGCGCCGACATCCGCCTTGCCACCGGCGGCGCGGTCGCCGACGCGTCGCTGGCGGCCTCGCACCTGGCGACCGACGGCATCTACGCCTTCAACAACGCCTATCGCGACGACGTGGTTTCCGCCTCGGTGGGCCTCGCGCCCGACACGCGCACCACGGCGCGCCTCACCGTGCGCTACACGGGCGCGCTCTACCACTACCCGACCGACGGCTCGGGCAACGCCGTCTACCACGACCAGTTCCAGACGGGCTCGGGCGTGGTGGCGAGCCTCGACGCCGGCCGCTACGTCGCGCCTCGGCTCGAGACCCGGCTGTTGCTCGGGCTCACGGAAGACACCGGGCGGCAGGACCAGGAGCCGAACACTCCGGCGGACACCCTCGGCTACTACGCCTTCTGGAGCATCGATCGCGTGAGCCGGCGCAGCGCGGACCTGCGGCTCAACTGGCACCTCGCCCCGGCCACGGTCCTCACCGGAGGCGCCGCGCTAGAGACGGAGGCGGAGCGGAGCAGCAACGTGTCGCAGAGCCAGTACGGGCCGAGCGCCGGGTCGCTCGTCGTGAGCCGCTGGAACCGGGCGTACTACACGCAGGCCGTCGCGGATGCGGGGGCGCACGTGTCCGTCACCGCCGGCCTCCGGCTCGAGGACAACGAGGCGTTCGGAACGTTCGTCACTTATCGCGGGGGCGTGGCCTGGCACGCCGGCGGGACCAAGGTGCGCGCTGCGATCGGCACCGCATTCAAGGAGCCGGGCTTCCTCGACAACTACGGCTCGGGCTACGTGACGGGGAACCCGAGCCTGAAGCCGGAGCGCTCCCGGAGCTGGGACGTGGGGTTCGAGCAGCAGGTGGGACCTGTGTCGCTCTCCGCCACGTGGTTCGACCAGCGATTCCGCGATTTGATCCAGTACACCTTCGCGCCCCCGACGCCGACCTCGCCGAACTACTACAATGTGGCGGCCGCTAACGCGTACGGCCTCGAGCTGGAGGCCCGGGCCGCACCGCTGCCCGCGCTCCAGGTCACCGCCCGCTACACCTACACACACACCGCCGCGGCGGATTCCGGCTTCGACGGCGCCACCTTCGCGCAGGGCCGGCGCCTGCTCCGGCGGCCGACCGTGTCGGGCAGCCTGGATCTGGCCTATCGGATCTCCGAGCGCGGGACCGCTTCCGTGACCGCGCAGTACGTCGGCGACCGGGACGACGAGGACTTCTCGACCTTCCCCGGGACGCGGGTGACGCTGCCGTCCTACGTGCGCGTCGACGTGGCGGGCGAGTGGGTGCTGCTGACGCAGCGCGGCAGGCGGCTGGCGGCGACCCTCAAGGTCGAGAACCTCCTGGACGAGCGTTACGAGCAGGTGCTCCGCTTCCCTGCGCGGCGGCGCGCGCTGTTCGTGGGGCTCACGGCGGGCGGGGGCAGCTAGCGCTCTTGAGGGCGTACCGCCCGGGCGATACCTTGGCGGGCGTCCCGCGTGAGCGGGTGAAGGGATTTCGCAAGCGTGCAGCAGTTCTTCCTCGGGTGTTTTGCCTTTGGTCTGGTCTTCACCGTCGCCAGCTTCCTGCTGGGCGCCTTTGGCGGCGGGCACGGCCTGCACATCCCCGGCTTGGACGGGCTTCTCGGGCACGCGGACGCCGGCGGCCACGCCGCCGGTGATCAGCACGGCAGCGGCATCTCGCCGTTCAACCTCAGCACCATCAGTGCCTTCCTGACCTGGTTCGGCGGCGCCGGCTATCTCCTGGAGCGCTACTCGAGCCTCACCGGCACGCTGATCGTCGCGCTCTCGACGGCGTCGGGATTGGTGGGCGGCGGGATCATCTTCGTGACGCTCACCCGCTATGTCACCCCGCGGCTGACCGAGATGCGGCCGGAGGACTATCAGGTCGCCGGGACCGCCGCTCGGGTCTCGAGCCCCATCCGCGCCGGCGGCACGGGGGAGATCGTCTACACGCTGGCGGGCACACGGCGCTCGGATGGGGCGCGCAGCGTTTCGGGCGAGGCGCTGGAGCGCGGTGCCGAGGTGGTGATCCTCAGGGTTGAGCGCGGCATCGCGTACGTCGAGCGCTGGGACACTTACGCCAGGCAGCTCGGCCTTCCGCCGGGGGACGCCGACCCGGCCAAACCGGAGATCGGTCCATGACGCAGACAATATTGATCATCAGCGGACTCGCGGTCGCGGTGGTCCTGCTCGTTCTCGGCTCGTTCGCACGCATGCTGCGTAAAGTGGGCCCGAACCAGGCGCTGATCCGTTACGGCCTGGGGGGCACACGCATCGTCCAGGGCGGCGCGGGCCTCGTGCTGCCGCTGGTGCACAGCTCGCAGGAGCTGTCCCTGGAGCTGATGTCCTTCGACGTGGCGCCGCAGCAAGACCTCTACACCAACCAGGGCGTCGCCGTGACGGTGGAGGCGGTCGCGCAGCTCAAGATCAAGTCCGATCCCGAGTCCATCCGGACCTCGGCCGAGCAGTTCCTGACCAAGGACGCGCGGCAGCGGGAGGGGCTGATCCGCCTGGTGATGGAGGGGCACCTGCGCGGCATCATCGGCCAGCTCACGGTCGAGCAGATCGTGAAGCAGCCGGAGATGGTGGCCGAGCGGATGCGGTCGAACGTGGCGGAAGACGTGGCGAAGATGGGGCTCGAGGTCGTCTCGTTCACGTTGAAGGAGGTCAAGGACAAGAACCAGTACATCGAGAACATGGGCAAGCCCGACATCGCGCGCATCAAGCGCGATGCCGACATCGCCACGGTCGAGGCCGAACGGGACACGGCGATCCGCCAGGCCACTACGATGCGCGAGGCCGCCGTGGCACGGGCCCAGGCCGACCAGGAGCGGGTGCTCGCGGAAACCCTGTCCCAGGCCAAACAGGCGGAAGCGCAGAAGGACCTGGCTGTGAAGCGGGCGTTGTACGAAGCAGAGTCCAAGAAACAGCAGGCGCAGGCCGACAAGACCTACGAGATCCAGACGAACATCATGCAGCAGCAGGTCGTGACGGAGGCGGTCAACGTCGAACGGGTCCGCAAGGAAGGCGAGATCAGGGTGCAGGAAGCCGAGATCACGCGGCGCGAGAAGGAGTTGGCGGCCACGATGCTGAAACAGGCGGACGCCGAGCGACAGAAGATCCAGACGCTGGCGGAGGCTGAGCGGCAGCGCCTCGCGCTCGAGGCGACGGGCCGCGCGGAAGCGCAGAAGATCGAGGGCACGGCGGCGGCCGACGTGATCCGGCTCAAGGGCACGGCCGAGGCGGAGATCATCAAGGCGAAGGGACAGAGCGAGGCGGGCGCGATGCAGCTCCGCGCCGGCGCCTTTGCCGACTACAACCAGGCGGCGATCCTCGACAAGCTGCTCGCCGGCTTCCCGGAGGTGGTCCGCGCGTTCGCCGAGCCGCTGTCGAAGGTGGACCGGATCACCGTCGTGTCCACCGGCAGCGGGAACGAGGGCGCTGGCGTGAGTCGCATCACCGGTGACATCGCGCAGATGGTGGCGCAGGTCCCGGCGCTGTTCGAGGCGCTGACCGGCAAGAAGGTGTCGGAGCTGATGGACCGCGTGAAGCCGATCGGCGGGGGTGCGGAACCTGCCGAGGAGATCGTGGTGGAGCCGGCGCCGGGAGGGCCGCGCAAGAAGGCGTAGCGTGCGCGCCGCAGTATCTTCCAGCGCATGCCGCTCGTTTCGACCCCCGCCGTCATCCTCCACGTGATGCCGTACGGCGACACGTCGAAGATCCTGCGCCTGCTGACCCGGGACCTCGGACTCCAGAGCGTGATCGCGCGCGGCGCCCGGAGGCCGCGCAGCCCGACCGGCCCGCGGCTGGATCTGTTCGCCTTCGGCACGGCCAGTCTCCGCGTGCGCGAGCGCCGCGAGCTGAGCCCGCTCACCGGCTTCGAGTCGGGGGATGCGCACACCGCACTGGCGCACGACGTCGGGCGCTTCTCCGCCGCCTCGGCCCTGGCCGAGCTGGCGCTGAAATGCGCCCCGGCGGAGTCGCACCCGCAGGTCTTCGACGCCGTGGCGGGCGGGCTCCAGGCGCTGGCGGAGGCCGCCGCGGAGGACGTCGGCGCCGTGGCGCTTGCCGCCTGCTGGGCGCTGGTCGTCGCGCTCGGCTTCTCGCCTGCCCTCGACCGCTGCGTGGTGTGCGGCTCCCCGGTGGACGGTGCGACGCATTTCTCGGCCGCCCTCGGCGGCGCGCTGTGCGCCGCCCACCGAAGCGGCGCCGGCTCCGTCGCCAAGCTCACGGCGAAGGACCGCGAGGCGCTGGTGTCGCTGGTCGGCGGCCTCCTGCCCGAGCCGCCGCTCGACGACCGCCACGCGGCGGCGCACCGGCGGCTCCTCTTCTCCTTCATTCGCCACCACCTCGCCGAGGATCGCCCCTTGCCGGCGATGGCCTTCTGGGACAAGGAAGCGTGGACCGGCACGTCGTCATAGGCACTGCCGGCCACATCGACCACGGCAAGACCGCGCTGGTCAAGGCGCTGACCGGGGTGGACACCGACCGCCTCGAAGAGGAGAAGCGGCGCGGGATCACGATCGATCTCGGCTTCGCGCCGCTGGCGTTGGGCGACGTCGCCGCCAGCGTGGTGGACGTCCCCGGCCACGAAGGGTTCGTCCGGAACATGGTCGCCGGCGCGACCGGCGTGGACCTGGCGCTGCTGGTCGTCGCGGCGGACGAAGGCGTGATGCCGCAGACCACCGAGCACCTCGCGATCCTCCGTTTCCTCGGCGTCGGACGCGGGGTGGTGGCCCTGACCAAGTGCGACCTGGCCCCCGACGCCGCGTGGCGCGAGCTGGTCGCCGAGGACATCGGCGCCAAAGTGACGGACGCCTTCGGCCGCCCCTGGCCGATCGTGGAGGTCTCGGCGACCGCAGGCACCGGACTCGAGCAGTTGAAGCAGGCGCTGGCGGCGGAGGCCCGCTCGCTCGCCGCGCGCGCGGTGGACGACCGGTTCCGCCTTCCCGTGGATCGGGCCTTCGCCCTCGCGGGCGCGGGCACCATCGTCACGGGGACGCTGTGGAGCGGCACCGCGGCGGAGGGCGACCGGCTGACGGTGCTGCCCGCCGGCGTGGAGGCGCGAGTCCGCAGCATCGAGGTGCACGGCCAGGCCGCCGCCAGGGCCGAGCCGGGACGCCGCGTCGCCCTCGCGCTGGTCGGCGTGTCGCGCGAGCAGGTGGAGCGCGGCGCCGTCGTGGTCGCCGGGGCAGGGTGGGCGGCCAGCAGGGCCATGGACGTGTCGCTCACGATGCTCCCCGAGGCGGCGCCGTTGCTGCGCCCGCGCGTCCGGGTCCGCATCCATCACGGTACAGCCGAGGTGCTGGCCCGCGTCGTTCTCCCGCCTGACGCCGACGCGCGCTCGCCGCGTGTCAGCGCCCGCCTGCTGCTCGAGTCGCCTCTGGTCGCCCGCGCCGGCGACCGGTTCGTGGTGCGCTCCTACTCGCCCGTCACGACGATCGGCGGCGGCATCGTGGTGGATCCTGGGGGCTGGAGCGCCGAGGAAGGCAAGGTGCGGCGCCGGAAGACGGCACCGATTGCCGAACTTCCTGCGAGCGACGCCGACCTCGTCGCCCTGCTTGTCCGCCGCCGCGGGCTCCGGGGACTGGAGCTGCCGGCGCTCGAGGTCGCCGCCGGAATGGATCGGACGCGGCTGGCGGCGGCCGTAGCGGCGGCGCTGCGGGGCGCGCTGGTGGAGGCCGGGGGCGCGCTGGTCGCGGCCGAGGAGGTGGAGGCGCTCGCCGCCCGGCTGAGCGAGACGCTCGACGCATTCCATTCCGACCATCCGCTCGAGGCCGGGATGCCGATCCAGTCATGGCGCGCCTCAGTCGGCGAGGTCCCGAGGTCCCTCGTGGACCTGGCGGAGCACCGCCTCGAGGGTGAGGGCCGCATCGAGCGCGACAGCGCCGTCGTGCGCCGCGCCGGCTGGGCGCCGCATCTCCACGGCAAGGACCAACAGCTCCGACTGACGCTGCTCGCGGCGCTCGAGCGCGCGGGAGGCGAGCCGCCGTCGGTGGGAGAGCTCGCTGCCCTGCATCCGAGTGCCGACGTGGCCGGTCTCCTGCGGCTGATGGCCCGCGAGGGGCTCGTCGTCGCCGTGGGGAGGGAACGATTCTACGAGGCCGGAGCGCTGCGCGCGGAGCAGGAGCGGATTGTGACGGTGCTCACGGAGCTGGGTTCGGCGACGCCGGCCGCGCTTCGGGAGCGCCTGGGCCGGTCGAGGAAATGGTTGATCCCGTTGCTGGAGTGGTGTGATGCACAAGGAATTACGCTCCGGAAGGGCGACGAACGCGTATTGGGGAGTGCGCCCCGCGCTTGACGAATTCGTTGCCGTTCCGTAGCTTAGCGGGCAAGTAGGAACAGTACGTTCACCCTCGACAGGAGTAACTCGCTCAGGACCCTTTCTGTTAGAAATGGAGTGTTAGGGATGCAGCGCTCTGCGCTTGCATGGCTCGTGATCGGGCTGGCCCTGGCAACTCCGCAAAAGGCGAAGTCACAGAGCGCAACGCCGCGCGGCGGCCAGGTCGAGCTGCAGCAGAATTACCCGAACCCGTTTAACCCGACGACAACGATCCCGTTTCGTCTGAGCGCGGATTTGTTTGTCCTTGGGCATCGCCCAGTCGTGTCCCTCCGCATCTACAACATCCTCGCCCAGCTCGTGGCGATCCCGACCCTGCAGGGTTCCGGGCAACCGTTGAACGGTGTCCAGCTGGACTGCGTGGATCAGAGCGGCGGGTACTGCAACTTCTCCGCGTACTGGGACGGCAACTACCTCAACAGCGGGCGTGAGGCGGCCTCGGGGATCTACGTCTATCAGCTGATCGTGGACGGGGCGCGCCAGTCCAAGAAGATGATCGTGATGAAGTAGAAGGCATCAGGTTTTGCTGCGAGGCGCACGCGTCGGCCCTGGTGGCCGGCGCGTTGCGTTTTGGTGCCGGGTTGGCAGATTCCGGCCATCGCGGCCAGCGTTCCGCCAGCGCGGCAAGCTCCGCGAGGCACGCGGCTTGCTTTTCCAGGACGGTGCTATGCCCAACTTCGAGAAGCTCACCATCAAGAGCGCGGAGGCGCTCGAGGCGGCGCGCGCGCTGGCGCGGGGCCGGGGGAATCCGGTCGTCAACGACGCGCACCTGTTGGCGGCGCTGCTGGATCAGGACGAGGGCGTCGTCGCTCCGCTGATCAACAAGGTCGGGGTGAACGTCGCGCGCCTCAAGGACGAGGTGCGGCGCGAGCTGGACCGTTTCCCGAAGCAGAGCGGAGGCGGGGGCGGCGATCCGCAGCTCTCGCGCGAGCTGCTCGGGGTCATCGACAAGGCGGAGCAGGATGCGGCGGCGCTTGGGGACGACTTCACCTCGACCGAGCACCTGCTGCTGGCGCTGGCGGCGGTCAAGGGGACGACGGCGCACGAGCTGTTCACGGCGGCGGGCGTCTCGCGCGAGGACCTGCTGGCGGCCCTCGAGTCGGTGCGCGGCGCGCACCGGGTCCACGACCAGCATCCGGAGGGCCAGTACCAGGCGCTGGAGCGCTTCACGCGCGACCTGACCGAGCAGGCGCGCGCGGGCAAGCTCGATCCCGTGATCGGACGCGACGAGGAGATCCGCCGTGTGGTGCAGGTGCTCTCCCGGCGCACCAAGAACAACCCGGTGCTGATCGGCGAGCCCGGCGTCGGCAAGACGGCGATCGTCGAGGGACTGGCCCAGCGGATCGTCAACGGCGACGTGCCGGAGTCCCTCAAGAACAAGCGGCTGGTGGCGCTGGACATCGGGCAGCTGGTGGCGGGCACGAAGTACCGGGGCGAGTTCGAGGAACGCCTCAAGGCGGTGCTGAAGGAGATCACCGCCGGCGAGGGGAAGTTCATCGTCTTCATCGACGAGCTGCACACGATCGTCGGCGCGGGCGCGGCGGAAGGGGCGGTGGACGCTTCTAGCATGCTGAAGCCGATGCTGGCCCGCGGCGAGCTGCATGTGGTGGGCGCCACCACGCTGGACGAGTACCGCAAGCACGTCGAGAAGGACGCGGCGCTCGAGCGGCGCTTCCAGCCCGTGCTGGTGGGCGAGCCGTCCGTGGCGGATACCATCGCGATCCTGCGCGGCCTCAAGGAGCGCTACGAGGTGCACCACGGCGTCCGGATCACCGATCCGGCGATCGTGGCGGCGGCGACGCTCTCCGACCGGTACATCGGCGACCGCTTCCTCCCCGACAAGGCGATCGACCTGATCGACGAGGCCGCGTCGCGGCTGCGGATCGAGATCGACTCGCTCCCCTCGGAGATCGACGAAGTGGAGCGGCGGATGGTGCAGCTGGAGATCGAGAAGGCGGCGCTCTCCAAGGAGAAGGACAAGGCGAGTCGCGAGCGGCTCAAGGCGCTGGAGAAGGAGCTGGGCACCGCGCGCGAGCAGTCGGCCGCGATGAAGGTGCGCTGGCAGGCGGAGAAGGACGCGATCCAGCGGCTCCGTGGCCTCAAGGCGAAGCTCGAATCGCTCAAGGCCGAGGCGGAGCAGGCCACGCGGCGCGGCGACCTGGCCAAGGCGGCCGAGATCACCTACGGCACGACGCCGGGCGTGGAGCGCGAGCTCAGGGACGCGGAGGCGAAGCTCGCCGAGCTGCAGAAGGGCGGGCAGTACTTGAAGGAAGAGGTGGACGCCGAGGACGTGGCGGAGATCGTGGCGCGCTGGACCGGCATTCCGGTCACGCGGATGATGGAGTCGGAGAAGGAGCGGCTGGCGCACCTCGAGGAGCACCTGGCGGCGCGCGTCGTCGGCCAGAAGGAGGCGGTCAAGGCGGTCGCCGACGCCGTGCGGCGTTCCCGCGCGGGTCTGGCGGACCCCAACCGGCCGATCGGCTCCTTCATCTTCCTGGGCCCGACGGGCGTGGGGAAGACGGAGACGGCCCGCGCCCTCGCTGAGTTCCTGTTCGACGACGAGCGGGCGCTGGTCCGCCTCGACATGTCCGAGTACATGGAGAAGCACGCCGTCGCGAGAATGATCGGCGCCCCTCCAGGGTACGTCGGCTACGAGGAAGGCGGCCAGCTCACCGAGGCGATCCGCCGGCGCCCCTACAGCGTGGTGCTGTTCGACGAGATCGAGAAGGCGCACGCCGACGTGTTCAACGTGCTGCTGCAGATCCTCGACGACGGGCGGCTCACCGACTCGCAGGGGCGCACGGTGGACTTCCGGAACACCGTGATCATCATGACCTCGAACCTCGGCAGCCAGTGGATCCTGGAGCTGGGCACGGGGAACTGGGAGGAGGTCGAGACCCGCGTGACGGAGGCGCTGCGGCACCATTTCCGGCCGGAGTTCCTGAACCGGGTGGACGACACGATCATCTTCCGCCCGCTCGGCCCCGAGGAGTTGGAGAAGATCGTCGAGCTGCAGCTCAAGCGGGCGGCGTCGCTGCTGGCCGAGAAGAAGCTCGGGCTCGAGGTGACGCCGGAAGCGAAGCGGCTGCTGGCGAGCGAGGGATACGATCCGGTGTTCGGCGCGCGGCCGCTGAAGCGCGCGATCCAGCACCTGCTCCAGAACCCGCTGGCGCTGGCGGTGCTGGAGGGGAAGTACGGCGAGGGGGACACCATCCGCGTGGACCGGGCACCCTCGGGCGCCGCGCTCACGTTCGCGAAGGCGGCGGCGGGCGCGCGTGCCTAGAGTCCGGGACCGGGACGAGGCCGGGGTCCGGCTCGCGCTCGCGGAGGCGGAGAGGGCGCGCGCGGCCGGTGACGTGCCCGTGGGCGCGGTGCTGATGCGGGAGGGCACGGTGCTGGCGGCCGGCTGGAACCGGATGAAGGCCGGCGGCGATCCGCGCGCCCACGCCGAGATGGTTTGTCTCGACGCGGCGCTGGCGGCCGGCTGCCGCGGCCCGGACGCCTTCGCGGCCACGACGCTGTACGTCACCCTGGAGCCGTGCGCCCAGTGCGCAGGCGCAATCGTGCTGGTGCGGATCCCGCGGGTCGTCTTCGGCGCCTGGGATCCCAAGGCGGGAATGGCGGGCTCGATCCACGACCTGTTGCGTCATCCGCGCCTCAACCACCGGGTCGAAGTGGTGGCGGGGGTGCTCGAGCAGGAATGCAGGGCCCTCCTTGAGGAGTTCTTCGCAGGTCGCAGAGGGTAGACAGGCGGTTTCCAGATCAGTTGCCAGACGGCAAGCGGGCAGTGGTTACCAGTCCCCAGCCAGCGGGGGCCAGACCAGTTGCCAGTACCTTCAACTTGGCTGCCTCCCGTCTGCTGGCAACTTGGAACCACTTCAGTACTTGCCGTCTGGGAACTAGCTTTCTGGGCCAAAGGACAGGTGGCCGAGTGGCTGAAGGCGCCGGTCTCGAAAACCGGTGGGCCCGTAAGGGTCTCGTGAGTTCGAATCTCACCCTGTCCGTCTCAACAGATGCCGGTTCTCAGTTGCGCAGACGGCGAAGGAGGAAGTGGTTACCAGCCATCAGTGGCCGGATTTCAGACTAGTGTAGTGTCGCCAAAGTCGCTTGGGCTTTGCGGACCTGGGCGAGAATGTGGGTGACGCGGGCCGTCCAGACGAACGGGGTCGGGGCGACGTTGCGGCGGTCGATATAGGCGAGGATCGCCGCTTCGAGCTCCGCGACACTGGTGACGGCGAGACGACGCAGCTGC
>JBEKVZ010000007.1:0-145734 GCA_049513575.1 Gemmatimonadales bacterium | reverse complement strand
AATATCAATCGGTGGTATCGGTGGAGGGCGGCGTCAACAGCCCGGTGACGGTCGCCTATGTGCCTCGCCAGGGAACATCGTACTACGTTGACCGGGCTGGCGGCTACTCGCGGCGCGCGGACAAGGGGCGGACCTACGTGGTGCAGCCCAACGGCTCGGTCGAGCCGCGCAGCGCCACGCCACAGCCGGGGGCGCGCGTTGTGGTGCCGGAGGTGCCGCCGGGGGAGGAGAAGACGAACTGGGCGGTGATCCTAGGCAGTGTCGCGACCATTCTGACGAGCGCCCTGACGATCATCCTGGTGGTGCAGCGCCTGTGATCCGGAGACGGAGGAAGCTGGCCGCCAGGCTGCGCGGCGTTCGGGCTTGGGCTCGCGAGGCCGCCGCGCTCACTGCCCTGCTCGTCTTTGGGGCCGCTTCTGGCCGCGCCCAGCAACCGACGGCCCAGCCCCCCGCGACCGCCACCCCGAGCCAGGGTACGCTCGACCAGTCGGGCCTCGCGAACCTCCTGCGCCAGCGCATCCAGCAGAGCGGCCTGACGGCCGACGAGATCCGCTCGCGCCTCCGAGCGGCGGGGTACCCCGAGAGCGCGATTGACACCTACCTCGGTCCCAGTGCGGCCGGACAGCAGCTGCCGGCGCCATCTGCCCAGACGCTGCGCGCAGCGACTGCCGCAGGACTGGGCGACTTCGGCGTCACGGCGGACACAGCGAACGCCCTCCGCCGAATGGTCGTGCTCACACAGGGCGACTCCATCCTGCTGGACTCGCTGGGCTTCTCGCTGGGCCGCGACTCGGTGCCCGGCAAGATGGGCGGCGACGGCGTCATGCACCTCGACACGCTGGCGGCGCTCAGGATCGCGGGGTGGCTCAAGCGGCCACGGGTCTTCGGCCTCGACGTCTTCCGGCGCACCACCACCCAGTTCAATCCGGTCGCCGCGGGTCCCGTGGACGCCGGGTACCGGCTCGGCCCGGGAGACGACCTGATCCTGATCCTGACAGGGGACGCGGACGTCGTGGAGGAGCTGCCCGTCACGCGCGAGGGCTTCGTCGTCATCCCGCAGGTGGGCCAGATCCAGGTGGCCAACCTCACACTCGAGCAGCTGAGGAACCTGCTGTATTCACGCCTCGCCCGCGTCTACGCCGGGGTGCGCCGGGGAGCGGACGCCACGATTCATTTCGAGGTGACGGTCTCGCGGGTCCGGATGAACCAGGTCTTCGTGGACGGCGAAGTGGCGAGACCGGGCTCCTATCCGGTCAGCGCCCTCGGCACGGTGATGAACGCGCTCTATCAGGCGGGCGGCCCGACCGAGGCGGGCAACTTCCGCGACATTCGCGTCATGCGTGGCGACACCACGGTACGGACGCTGGACCTCTACGACTACCTGGTCCGCGGGCTCACCCGCGACGACATCCGGCTCGAGCAGGGCGACGTGGTCTTCGTGCCGCCACGCGCACGGCGCGTGCAGATCATGGGGAGCGTCCTGCGGCCCGGGTTCTACGACCTGGCAGCCTCGGAGGACCTGCGCGCACTGATCCAGTTCGCCGGCGGGCTCCTGCCCGAGGCGGACCAGGCACGCGCTCACGTCGAGCGCATCCTCCCGGTGAGCCAGCGCCGCTCCGATGGCAGGGACCGCGTGGCCCTCGACGTTGATGACCTGGCAGTTGTGCTCGGCGACAGCGCGGGCCACCGGTTTCATCTGGAGCCCGACGACCGAATCACTGTCTACCCGCTGGCGACCCCGGTGCGCAGCCAGGTCACGTTGCGCGGGAGCGTGTGGAAGCCGGGCCCGTATTCCATCGAGCCGGGGATGACGCTGTCGCGGCTCCTCCTCGAGGCGGGGGGCTTCAAGCCTGACGCCTACCTCGACCGTGCGCACATTGTCCGCCTGATGCCCGACTCGACTCGGACGCTCATCGCGGCCGATCTTCGCCCGTTGGTCGGACCAGACGGCCGCGTCTCGTCCAACGTCCCCCCGAGCGCGGATCCAGCGCTGAAGGAGTTCGACGAGATCACGGTTTTCTCGACCACCGAGTTCCGGCCGGAGCGCGAGATCAGGGTCTATGGCGCCGTCCAGCATCCGGGCACCTTCCCCTTCCAGGACTCGATGACCGTCCGGGACGCCATCATCCTGGCCGGCGGCCTGGGCGACGACGCTTACTTGCTCGAGGCCGAGATCTCGCGCTTGCCGCAGTCGCCTGGAGACACAACGGATCTGGCTCAGCTCATACACGTCCCACTCGATTCGAGCTACGTGCTCGACGCCACCGCATACGTGCGTCGCAAGACCGCAGCGCAGGGGACGAACCCGGTGTTGCAGCCCTTCGACTACGTGTTCGTACGCCGGGCGCCGGGGCTCGAGCCGCAGCGGACCGTGGCGGTGATGGGCCGCGTGCGCTTCCCCGGCCGCTACGCGCTGACCCGCCGCGACGAGCGGCTGGCGGACATCCTGAACCGCGCGGGGGGAGTGACGCCCAGCGCCTACGTGCGGGGCGCGCAGTTTTTCCGGGCCGAGGGCCACGCCGGCCGCATCGGCATCGACTTCGAGGGCGTGCTGCGCGATCCTCGCCACCGCGACAACCTGCCGCTGTTCGCGGGTGACTCCATCTACGTGCCCGAGTATCAACCGGTCGTGAGCGTGGAAGGGGCCGTGAACAGCCCCGTCTCCGTGGCCTACGAGCGGGGGCGCGAAACCGGTTTCTACATCGATCGCGCCGGTGGTTACGCGCGGAACGCCGACAAGGGTCGGACCTACGTCGTCCAGCCCAACGGCTCGGTGTTCACGCGGAGTGCGACTCCCGAGCCGGGGGCTCGGGTCGTCGTGCCCTTGACCCCCCCGGGGGAGCGCACCAACTGGGTGCAGGTCCTCTCCAGCGTCGGGCAGTTGATGGTGAGCGTGGTGACCCTGGCGATCCTGGCGAAACAGGTGCTGTGAGGAGCGGCTCTCCTACGGGAGTCCGTAGCGAACGCTCACCACCAGATTCAGGTTGAAGGCGTCCTTCTGGAAGTACCGGTTAAACTCGTAGACCAGCCCGACGTGCGCCAGCAGGTCATAGCGGCCGAGAAACGCGAGCCGCTCAATGGCTAACTCGTGCTGGACGTCGAGGCCCTTCAGGTCCGGCTGACCCGTGATTGGCGCGTTGCCCCGCTGCTGCCGCAGGATCCGGGTCCACGAGAAGGTCCAGCGGCCGCTCGGTGAGTAGGCGTCCACCGCCACGACGGATCCGCCGCCGCCCACTGCCGCGACGGAGCCCAGGACCTGGCCCAGTTGGGTGTGACCTTGCCGCAGGTCTATGGTGTGCGTGTAGAACTGCGACGTCGGGCGACCCTGCGCCAGCACTGAGGGCTGCATGTTCTCCACTTCGGCCCGCACCGCAACCAACTGGTTTCCGGCCCGCCGCATCACCTTGCGAAGGCCAATCGTGTAGCCGCCGTCGTGATCGGGTTCCTCGGTGATGTCGCGCAGGTTCATGCTGTAGTCCTGACGCCCGTACTCGCCGTACACCTCGAACCCGCTGTGCGGGAGCACCCAGCGGATATACGCCGAGGCCAGCTGGTAGTCAGTGGTCTTCCCCGCTGCGTTCGCAGCCTCCTGATAGCGCAGCACTTCCAGGAGGTCGGCGTGGAGGAGCCCGCCGGCGGGCCACGGCTGGTGGGAGAACCGCGTGACTCCAATCTCCAGCCCCGGCACCCAGTGCGAGGTCAGGTCAAGATCTATTCCAGTCGCGTACCTGACGCCGGCCGATGCCGTCTCGGGAGAGAAGGCCGACTGGCTTAGCCTTCCCCACAAGAGCCGAAAGTGGACGCGAAGGAGCCACAGGTCCAGCGGGTGAGCAGTCCCCACGAAGGCCTGCGGAAAGCCCGCCGCGTTGTTGCCTAGAATGTACGGGAACTCCGTGGCGGGGCCCCAGTACTGATTGGCGGTGGTCACGCCGAACGCGAGGGCGCCCCAGTCCAGCCGGGCGGTAGACTGCCCGGGATCCACCCGCGGATAGACGCCGCCCCCGAAGCGCTGCGGCAGGTCGATCTGCTCGGGCAGCGCCCCATCCCCGTAGGCGAGCGTTCCCGTCTCGCCGTTCGCCATCAGTGGGAAGGGCGCGTTCTGCGCGAGAAACGCCATGGGGGCCACAGTGACCGACAGCACGCCCCAGCGCAACGCGACGCCGGCCTGGGCGGCCGCAGTGACACCCCGGCCCGCCCAGATTGGCCCGTCGTTGAAGCCGTACGGGAACGTCGAGTTGTATCGGACACTCGCGCCCGGGGCCACCCAATCCACGGAGAATCCCCTGCCCGCCCGAGGGGTCAGGTCGTACCGCACCTCCCACGGGTGGAGCGTGTCACGCGGCACGAGCCGGTCAACCTCGGCCGGGGAGAACGCCCGGACGCCCCATGGATACAGGGCGACCTCGCCAAGCGTCTGGAGGTAACGCAGGTAGTTCTCCAGCTCGCCGCCGGCGAAGATCTCGGCGCGCCCACCCACGCTCGGAACACCTTGAGCGGCGGCGGAGCGCGTCGCAGCGACGATCGTCAGGCTGAGGAGAATGGCGGCGGGGGCTGGGCGAATCACGGCGTGAGCTTACTTGACCCCCCAGACGCGCGTCAACATCTTGACTCCTTCATGGATTCCGAGCGACTCACCCTGACGGCGCTGGCGGCCGGCATGCTCACCCGCTGGCGCACCGTCGCCTGGATGACGGTCGGGATTGCCGCGCTGGCCCTTTTTCTCTCGTTCATCCTCCCGCCCGGCTACGAGAGCGAGGCGACGTTCGTCACAACCGACACGCAGGTCCAGCTCCCGAACGGGCTGGCCGACCTCACCAGCCAGCCCGGGATGGCCGGACTGGTATCGCAGCTCGGCCTGGGCGCGAGCAGGGACCCCTCGACCTCTCCGGCCTTTTACGCGCAGCTCCTGGACAGCCGTGAGCTGCTGACCCAGCTGGTGCTGTCGCGGGTCCCTGATCCGCGCAAGGCGGCAACCGACAGCGCCGACCTGGTCGCCATCTTCCGGATCAGGAACAAGGACCGGGAGCGCGGCGTCGAGGTCGCGATCAAGCACCTCAAGCGGGCGATGAAAGTAGGAATCGATCCGCGCACGAGCTTCGTTTCGATCACGCTCAGCACGCCCTGGGCGCGATTGAGCGCCGCGGTGGCGAACCGGGCCGTCGAGCTGGTGAGCGCGTTCAACAGCGCGCAGCGGCAGTCCCGGGCGCGGGCCCGCCGGGTCTTCCTGGAGGGCCGCGTCGCGGACGCCCAGAGCGAGCTGCACGCGGCCGAAGGGGCGCTGAGCGACTTCTACGAGCGGAATCGGCTGTGGCGCAGCTCGCCGGGGCTCATCGTCCAGGAGGCGAGCCTCCGGCGGCAGGTGGAGATGGCAAGCGAGCTGTACCTCTCGATCCGCCAGCAGTACGAATCCGCACGCATAGACGAGGTCAACACCACGCCGGTGATCACCGTCGTGGATACGGCCGTGCCGTCGCACCAGCCGCTCTGGACCCGCCGCCTAGCCGTCGCCTTGACTGCGGGCCTCCTCGGCGCCTGGCTCGGCTTGCTGTGGGTGGCGGGGCGCGTGCTCGCCGGTCACTGGGCGGGACGGCACCCCGCCGATGCCGAGGTCCTCCGTCAGTCCGTGCGCCACATGTGGCGCGAGGTTGGCGGAACCCTGCGTCGGCGGCGCGCCTAACCGCTGCTCGACTTCCGCATGCCGCTCACCCGTTGGGCGCTGGCGCTCGCCGTCGCGGCGGCCTTGGCCCCGCGCCTCGCGGCCCAGGAAACACGCTGGAGCCCACTCGCCGGCATCGGCGGAGACAGCGACGAGCGTGCGCGCGCCGCGCAGCTCATCGGGGCGCCAACGACCGGCTTCCTCCTGCGCAGCGCCTCGACCCTCACATCCACGCTCGGCGGGGACTCCACGCACCTCCGCTGGGCGCTGCTCGTGCCGGAGGTCACCGCCATCTCGAACTCGACAGTGCCCTTCTCCCTCAACGACGGTGCGCTGTGGGCCGGCCGCGGGTGGAACGAGCGAGTGCGGCTCGGCCTGCGAGCCGAGTGGGGCCGGTTCTATCTCTTCCTGGCGCCGGAGTTCATCGCCAGCCAGAACCTCCCCTACCCGATGCCGGATCCCGCCACGGAGCCCCCTCAACCCTCCGGTCGGAACCCGCTCGCCTCGCCCTGGCACCTCGATCCGTCCATTGACGCGCCGCTACGCTTCGGGTACACCGGATTCGCTCTGGTGGACCCGGGCCAGAGCACCTTCGGCGCCCGCCTCGGCGCGGTGACGGTCGGCTTTAGCACGGAGAACGAGTGGTGGGGCCCCGGCATCCAGAACGCCATCGTGCTGAGCGACAACGCGGCCGGGATTCCGCGGATCTTCCTGCGAACGTCGCGCCCTCTGCACACGCCGATCGGCGACGTGGAAGGCAGTTGGTTCCTGGGCGGGCTCATCGAGTCGCGCTACTTCGACACGAAGGCATCCAAGGACTGGCGCTCGATCTCGGGCCTCGCCGTCGTGCTGCACACCGCCTTCGATCCCGGTCTGTCAATCGGGCTCGCGCGCACGGTGTACGGGCCCCTCGACACCTGGACGCAGCTCCCCGGGCGCATCTTCGACGTGCTGCTCGGGAGCGGCCATCGTGCCGCCACGCCCCCCGACACGGGCCTCGTCAACGCGAGGGACCAGATCTTCTCCCTCTTCGGCCGCTGGGTGTTCCCCAAGGATCATTTCGCCGTGCACTTCGAGTGGGCGCGCACGGTGCTGCCGGCGTCGCTCAGTGACCTGCTCACCGACCCCAATTACTCGCAGGGGTACACGCTCGGCCTCGAGTGGGGGGCGCCTGTGCACGGCAACCGGGACCTCATCCGGTTGCAGGCGGAGGAAACGTACCTGGAGGAGAGCCCCGCCTACCGCGACCGGCCGATGGCCAGCTTCTATACGAGCAGCTCCGTGCCACAGGGGTACACGCAGGACGGGAAGGTGATCGGAGCCGCGATCGGCCAGGGCGCGTCGGGCCAGTGGCTGGGCATTGACTACATCGCCCCCACGTGGCTCGTGGGGGTCTTCGCGGGGCGCATCCGCTGGGACGACGACGCGCTCTACTCCTTCCCCACGCCGATCACGGCCACCGACGTCAACAAGTGGTGCTCGCACGACGCCTCGCTGTACGGCGGAGCCACGGCGTCCGTCCGGAGCCCCTTGGGCCGGGTGAGCGTGACGGTGACGAGGGGTGAGCGGCTGAACCTGTTCTTCCACAACCTCACGCAGTGCGATCCCAACCCCAACCAGAACGCGATCCTCGACGCGCGGAACACGACGCTCGAGGTGCGGTTCTCGCCATGACGAGCATCGCGGCCACATTCTCGGACGCGATCCCAGCGAGGCGGAGCGGCCCGGGGTGGGCGCTCACGGTGTTCATCTGGCTCCTGCCCTTCCACATCCTCGCGATGGCTTTCCTGTTCGGGGCGGTCGGTCTCTCGGCGCCGCTCGTGCGCGCGCTCTCGGCGTGGAAGGAGCTTCTGGTCGCGATCCTGGTCGCGCTCGTGGTCGCGCGGGCGCTGACGGGCCACGGTGAGCGGCTGCCGGTGCGGGCGGCTGACCTCGCGGTCGCGGCGTTCGGGCTCCTGGCGCTCGTGTATCTCGCAGGCGCGGGAGTCTGGTCCGGGAGCCAGCTCCCGCTGGGAGTGGAGGCCCTGGGACTCCGGGACGCGGTGTTCTTCACGCTGCTCTATTTCATCGGCAGGGCGGCGCCGGAGGTGGCCGGCGATCCCCGGTACCTCCGGGCCCTGATCGCTGTCGGCGTGGTCACCAGCGTGATCGCCATCGTCGAGCGGCTCCTCGTGACGCCTCAGATGCTGGTGGTCCTTGGCGCCGCCCAGTACATCCAGCAGTTCCTGGGCCTCGCCGTCACGACGGCGCACAACGCCTATGGGCTGCCGGACAGCTACTGGACGATCCTGGGCGACCGGCTGGTGAAGCGTGCGGGCTCGACGTACCTGTCGAGCCAGGGCTTTGCCCTGCCGTTCCTGGTCATCATCCCCGCGGCGACGCTCGCGCTGTTCAGCGCGGAGCGGCGGCGCGGGTGGGCGCTGGCGGCGTACGTCGTGCTCTGGACGGGGCTGCTGCTCACCGTGACCCGCGTGACGACGCTGGTGTGCGTGCTGCAGGTGCTGCTGCTCGCGGCGCTATACCGGCGCTGGGGCACGGCGGTGCGCGGCGCGATGCTCGTCACGGCGGGCGCGGTGCTCGCGGCGCTGGTGGTGCCGGGGTTCGCCACGTTCGTCTGGCAGACGCTGACCTGGCAGACCGCGAGCAGCGTCTCCCACCTCAAGGACTGGAGCGCGGGCCTGACTGAGCTCCTCGAGTACCCGCTCGGCGTGGGACTCGGGGCCGGCGGCCTCACGGCGGCCCGCTTCGGCCTCCCGATCATTGCGGGCGACAACCAGTACTTCACGTACTCGGTCGAGCTGGGCCTGCCGGGGCTGGCGCTCTACCTTGCGGTGCTCGCCGCGCTCTTCGGGGCCGGACTCGGCGCGTTCCGGTCGGGACCCTCGCCGAGCGCGCGGGGGTACGGTGCGCTCGTCGCGGTCACGTCGGTGGGCGTCGCGCTCAACGGTATCTCGACAGATCTGCTCAGCAGCCCCTTCCTGGCATACACCTTCCTTTGGCTCGGCGGGACCGCGGTGAGCGTCTGGCACCGGTCATGAGCAACGCGCCGATCGCCTTCGACGTCACCTACGGCAAACTGGTGGGGCTCGGGACGGGCGTTTACATCTGGAACCTGCTCGCCGCGCTCGAGCCGCGCCTCGGCGGACGGCTGGTGCAGGTGAGCAGCCGGTTCGCGCGGCGGCCCAGGGGCGCGCGGCGCACGCGGCGCGAGCAGCTCGACACGGTGATGCGAGACCTCTGGTGGCACCAGGCGGGCGCGGTCGTGGCGGCGCGGCGGCGCGGAGCCGCGCTGCTCCATATGACCGCGGGCCTCGGGCCCGTCGCGGGGAGCTTCCCGACCGTTGCGACGATCCACGACGTGATGCCGATCCGGTTCGCGCCGATGTTCCGGCCCTGGTACCGGTGGTACGCGGCCGCGGTGATGCCGCGGCTCGCGCGTCGGGCGCGGGCCGTCATCACCGTCTCGGAGGCGGCGAAGCGGGAGATCGTCGAGTGGTTCGGTGTCGCGCCGGAGCGGATCGCCGTGATCCCGCACGGCGTGGACCCGCTGTTCACGCCGCTGCGCCAAGGCGACCCCGAGGCCGCTGCGGCGCGTGAGCGCTACAGCCTTCCGCCGGACTTCGTCCTCGCGGTCGGTTCGGTGGAACCGCGCAAGAACCTGACGCGGCTCCTTGAGGCGGTGCGCCTGCTGAGGGAGCGCCCGGCGACGCGCGAGATCGTGCTGGTCCACGCCGGCCCGGAGGGGTGGCGCCCGGAAGAAATCTCCGCCGCGGTGAGCCGGCTCGGGCTGGACGGGGCCGTGCGCCTTCTGGGCTACGTCCCGGCCCCCGACCTGCGAGCGCTCTTCGGCCTCGCGCGCGGGTTCGTCTACCCGTCGCTCTGGGAGGGGTTCGGGCTCCCGGTGCTCGAGGCGATGGCGTGTGGCTGCCCCGTCGTCGCCTCGGGCGTCGCGTCCATTCCGGAGGTGGCCGGCGACGCAGCGCTGCTCGTGGACCCGCAATCCGTGGAGAGTATTGCGGACGGCATCGCGGCGGTCTGGGACGGTGGCCAGGCCCGGGCCGACCTGGTCCGCCGGGGTCTCGAGCGCGCCGGGAAGTTCACCTGGGAGCGCGCCGCCGGCGCGACGATCGAGGTCTATGAAGCGGCGCTGGGCTGAGGCGATCGCGACCGCGCTGGTTGCCGTCGCCGCGGCCGGGTGCGTGACCTTCGACCCCGCCGGCCAGGCGGTGCCGGACATTACGGGGACCTATCCCGCGACCATCACGATGACCTTGACCAACGAGTTCGAGACGAGGACCGACACCCTCACGGGGACGCTGGCCCTCCAGTACACCGGCTACCGTGGGCTCTTCACGGGAACCTACGCCATCCCGGCGAACGATTCCGGGTCCGTCTCGGGCACCGAGTCCTTCGACGGCACGTTGATCGTGAGCACGTTCGGGCCGCCGCCGAAGCCGATCGCCGCCGTCCGGTCCATCCGGGAGCTGTACCCGTGGTGCGACTGGGCCCTCCTTGGAATGCCGGCGGTGCGGGGCACCCTGGCGGGTGACACCCTGCGCGCCTCCGTGGGTGCCTCGGTTCCCTGCCGCTACCAGGTCAACGGCACGACCGAGACCATCCACACGGATGTGGCCTTCTCGCTCCGCGGGGTGCGGTAGGCACGTGAGAGTCGTCCCGGTCGGCGTCGCCGTCGTCAACTGGAACGGCCGGGACGACACGCTGGCGTGCGTGGAGTCGCTCTGGGCGGCGGACCCGCGGCCGGCGCGCGTCGCGGTGGTGGACAACGCCTCGACCGACGACTCGGTGCCGGCGATCTCCGCGTGGATCGCGCGACACGCTGACTCCGGCTTCGAGATGCTGCGCTCGAATGAGAACCGCGGATTCGCGGGCGCCAGCAATCTCGCGCTGCAGCACCTCGCCTCCGACGCGGGTCTCACTCACTTCTTCCTGCTCAACAACGACGCCGCAGTGGATGCGGGCTGCCTCGCTGAGATCGAGCGTGCCCTCGCGGAGGCACCTTCCACGGGGATCGTGGGCCCCACCGTCTTCGAGAGCGGATCGGCACGCGTCTGGTACGCGGGCGGAGTGGTCTCGAAGTGGCGAGCGTTTGGGCGGTCGTACCACGAGTTTCCGCGCGGCGGCGCTCGCGTGGCCCCGACGGAGTTCGTGAGCGGCTGCGCGATGGTGATCTCCCGGCGGGCGTGGGACCTGCTGGGCCCGCTCCCCGAGTGCTACTTCATGTACTTCGAGGACGCCGAGTACTGCGTGCGGGCACGGGGCGCCGGGCTCGAGATAGGCTACGCGCCCCGGGCGGTGGTGCACCACCGCGTCGCCGGCACGGTGGATCGAGGGGCCGTCGCGGCGGGGCTGGGCGAGTACCGGTTCGCGAAGTCGCGCGCGCTCTTCGCGCGGCGCAACCTGCGCGGCCCGATCAGGTGGACCGCGCTCACCTACCTCGTCGTGGCCGGCTTCGCAAAGTCGGTGCTCAGGACCATCCGCGGCCGCCCGGCCCGGGCGTGGGCTGCATTCCGCGGCATGCTCGCGGGGCTACTGGCGATAGAGGGTAAGCGCGAGGCCCCCCGCCCCGCCGCCGGTCAGGCTGCCGGCGAGCGTCCGCTCATTAACCAGTAACCCGTTGAGCTGGTACGTAGCGCCGCTCGCGGTGAGCGTCAGGGTGACGGTCGTGTCGGAGCGCGTACCGGCGACCACTACGCCACTCGCGGGAGGACTCACGGTGCCCGTCCCTGTCACCGCGCCCGCGCTGTCGGCGAGATCCAGGGTGATGCGCGCGGAATCCCGTGAAGCCACCCATCTGCCGCTCAGCGACGCGGCAGAATCGAGTTGGAGCGTCACCGGAATGTGCAGGCTGTCGGTCGGAACAATGATCCAGATGCTCGCGCTGTAACTCCCGGGCGCAAGGCCCGCGGGCCGCCCCCCCACGGGCAGGAAGAACGGGACGGTGTCGCGGGTGGTCGGGAGCAGAAACCAGCTCCCGTTCACGTACGCCTGCCAACGGGTCGAAACGACGGTATCCAGGCTGATGCTGAGGTACTGGTCGGGAAGGATCGTAGCGCCGGCCCGGCCGTGGAACGCGAGGCTCTTCGGCGTCACGATCAGCCGCGGCACCCGGGACGCCGGAATGCGCGCCTCAGTACCCAGGCGGCAGCCGCACGCCAGCGCCGCGAGCGCCGCCAACCCGGCGAGCCGCTTCATGCGAGGGCCCGCAGCCGCACCGGGTGGCTCACCCACCACATCGCCCCCGCGAGAAGCACCGCATCGAGCGTGACTCTCAGCGTCCAGGCGAGCGCCGCCCCCGCGACGCCGTGCGCCCCGATCAGGACCCAGGCCGCTGCTGCGTACAGCGGCAGCTCGATCAGATGGAACATCGCGGGCAAGTCTGGGCGGCCCTTGGCGAGGAGGTACGCCGAGGGCAGGTGCGCGAGACCGTTGACGAGCACGCCCGCGGCCAGAATCGCGAGGGCCGCCGAGCCGTTGGCGGCGTACGCGCCGCCCAGCCACACGCTGAGCAGCGGATGCGCGAAGAGAGCGGCGAGGCCGGTGGGGAGCGCCAAGGCGGGAAGCAAGTACCGGAACGCCCGTCCGACGAGCCGCTCGCTCTCGCGGCCCGCTCCGCTCTGCGCGCCGCTCGCGCTCACGAGCGGGAAGAGCGCGCCCGCAAGGCTGGCCGGCATGATCTGGAGCCGGGTGACGGCCTCGAACGGCGCGGCGTAGTAGGCCACCGCCGCCACGCCGGCGAGCGAGGCCAGCAGGAACCGTTCCAGGTAGCTGAGGAGCGGAGCGATGGCGTTCGAGACGCTCACCCAGCCTCCGAAAGCCAGCAGCGGGCGAAGCACCGCCCAGCTGGGCCGGAACTCCCACCGGAATTCCGGGAGCGAGCGCCGGATCGCCACGGCTAGCGCCCAGCACGCCGCGATGCGGGCCGCGAGCAGCAGGAGCACGATCGTGCCCAAGGTGACGCCGAGCGGCGCCGCGACGGCGGGCACGGCGAACCCCACGACGGCCAGGGGAGCCCGGACGAGATTCCCCAGGTCGAAGCGCTGCGCCCCCTCGAGTATCCCCCGGAGGCTTGCCGAGAGCACGACGAACGGGACCGACGCGGCGAGCGCGAGCAGCGCGAGGTGCGCCTCGTGATGGAGGCCGGCGGGGATGCTGAGGAACCGCGTGAGCCATCCGCTGGCGAGGGCGAGGACGACCCCGCCCGTCAGGCCGAGCGCGGTCTGGCTCGCGACCGTGAGGCCGGCGACCCGCCGCAGCTCCGCGTGCTTGCCGAGCGAGAGGTACTCTGCGACGTACTTGGTGGTCGCGCGCCCCAGCCCGAGGTCCAGCGCGACAGCGGAGCCAAGGACGGCCCAGATGATTGCGAGCAGCCCGAACCGGGCGGCACCCAGATACCGGGTCGCGATGGGGATCGCGACGAGGCCCACCAGGAGGGGGATGACCTGGCCGAGAAGGTTGTAGAGAGTGTTCCGCGCGAGGGCGCGGCCGTGAGGCTCAGCAGTCCTGCTCGACGTAGTCATCCAGGCGGGTCACGAAGGCGTTCCAGGAGTACAGTCGCGAGCGCTCGACCCCGGCGGCGCCCATGCGCCGCGCGGCCTCGGGGTGTTCCGCCAGCCACGCCATCCGCTCGGCGAACACCTCGGGTTTGGGCTCCAGGAGGAAGCCCGTCACGCCGTCCAGCACCGTCTCCGTCGGGCCCGCCCGGTTCACCGCCAGCACCGGCTTGCCGTACGCCATCGCTTCGACGGGGACCATTCCCCACGGCTCGGAGAGCGACGGGAACACGAGCGCGTAGCAGCGATCGTAGAGCCGCTCGATCTCCGCGCCGCCCGGGTCGAGCCGGAACTCGATCGCCGGCTCCGCGGACGCGAGAGCGCGCAGCGAGCGCAGGTAGTCGCCGTCGAGCCGGTCCACGTCCCCAGCGACGACCAGCCGCCAACCCTCGGCGGGATGGAGGCGCCGAAACTCCTGGAAGGCGCGGATCGCCAGCTCGGCGTTCTTGGTCCACTTCACCCGGCTGAGGAAGAGGAAGTACGGCTCGGAACCCAGGGTGGGCCGCACCCGCGCGGGGTCCACGCCTGGATGCAGGACCTCCACCCGGTCACGGGGGCACAGCCCGGCCGTCTCCACCTGGCGCTGCACTTCCTGGCCGTTGACGAACACCCGCCGGTAGTGTCGCCACGCCCGCCGCGTCGCCTGGTGATAGATGCCCCGGTACGCGGCAAGTGGCAGGCGGTACAGGGGGCGCTGCTTCAGCAGCGTCTCCCGGTAGACCGCGTCGTACACCGGCCGGACGAGGGTGTGACAGTAACAGATGACCGGCTTGGCGTGGTTCCTGAGCGTGATGAAGTCGCCCAGCCCCTCGGAAGAGACGAGCAGCGCGTCGTACGACGACGCGTCGAGCTTCTCCGCGGCGATGGTCGCCGTGGCGTGCAGCGCCTGGCCGAGGCTCCGCTCGACCGCTATCCGGCGCAGCTCGATCAGGCGATCGAGGTCGCGGAACTCGGGAAACGTCCCGGCCAAGTCCAGGTGGCTCGTGTAAACGGTGTACGCGTGGCGGCTGCGCGTCACCAACTCCAGGATGCAGCGCTCCACTCCCGACCTGAGGTGCACCCACGGATAGTAGAGTGCCACGCGTTTCGTCATGCGCGATACACCCGGTCCACGATGGACGCAGTTCGCTCCCAGGAGAACCGCCCGGCGTTGGCGAAGCCACGGCGCACGAGGTCGCTCCTCAGCGTGCCGTCATCGAGCACGCGCTCGAGCTGCGCGGCCAGCTCCTCAGGCGCGTTCGGGTCGAACGGGAGCGCCGCGTCGCCGTATACCTCGGGCAGCGCCGCCGCGTTGGAGCACACGACGGGGCACCCGCAGCTCATCGCCTCGAGTACGGGCATGCCGAATCCCTCGAAGAGCGAGGGGAACACGAAGGCCGCCGCGGTGTTGTACAGCCCGACCAGCGTCTCCGTGTCAACGGACTCGAGGTGATGGACGACGGCGCCCAGCCCTTTCTGCGCCACGAACCGGAGCACCTCTTCCGCTTCCCATCCCCGGCGGCCGACGAGGACGAGGTGCAGGTCGTCGCGGCGGCGCGCACGCATCATCTCGAAGGCCCTCAGCAACGTGAGCAGGTTCTTGCGGGCCTGGATGGCACCGACGTAGAGGAGGAACTCGAACGCAAATCGGGTCCGGCGCCGGGCCTCGGCCCGGCCCTCCGTGTCCAGTGGCCGGAAGACGCTCCGGTCAGCGGCGCAGGGCGTGACCGTGATCCGCCCCTCGTCCACGCCGTAGCGATCCGCGATCGAACGCCTGGAGAATTCCGACAGCGTCAGTACGTGATCCGCGTGCTGCGCAGCGAACCGCGTCAGCCAGGTCATCCGCGCCCGCTCCACGGGGGCGTAGGCGCGCGGCAACTCCAGAAACGCCACATCGTGAATGGTCACGACCTTTCTCGCCCGAAAGGCGGGCAAGAAGTTGAATGGGACGTGCAGCACGTCGAGGTCCAGCCGCCTGCAATAATACGGTATCTCGACGGCGCGCTGCCAGTAGACGGATCGCGCCGCAAGCGGCAGGTGGGTCAGCCGGTCCCCCGGGAGGCGTTGCCGCCCTGCCAGACGGTACGAGAAGACGTAATACTCGTCGTCCGGCCGCGCGATCGTTGAAAGGTGCCTGAGGATGTTCTCGAAGTAAAGCTCGTTGCCGCCGTGGCGCACACCGACGAAGTGGGCGTCCACACCGATGCGCATGGAGGCCGGGCGCCTAGACTGCGCCGCGGCGGCGGATGACTGCCGGGACGGTCTGCAGGAGAATCTTGAAGTCCAGCAGGAGCGACCATTCCCGAATGTACCGGGTGTCCAACTCCACGACCTCCTCGAAATCGACGATGTCGCTCCGGCCGCTCACCTGCCAGAGCCCCGTGATGCCGGGCCTGGCGCCGAGCCGGCCGAAGTGGTGGATCTCGTAGTAGTCGAGATCGCTCTCGAAAAACGGTCGTGGGCCGACGAGCGACATCTCACCCTTGAGCACGTTCCAGAGCTGCGGCAGCTCGTCGAAGCTCCAGCGGCGCAGCCAGGCACCCACGCGCGTGACGCGGGGGTCCTCCATGATCTTGAAGAGCCGCGGGTCGCCGGAGTGGTTGAGGTGGTTGAGTGCCTCCTTGAGGCCGTCGGCGCCATCGCGCATCGTGCGCAGCTTGAGCATCCGGAAGGGCCGGCCGCCGATCCCCGCGCGCCGCTGGGTGAAGAACACGGGGCCCCTGGAGTCAAGGCGGATGGCAATGGCCAGCACGGCGAACACCGGCGAGAGCAGCAGCAGGCCGAGCGCTGCGACCGCGACGTCCATTGCACGTTTCACAAGGAACTGTTGCGCTCGGAGCGTCTGGGCGGCCAACTCCACGAGAGGCTGGCCTCGCTTCCAGACGACGGCCGGGCTCACGCCGGGCACCTCGAAGACGGGAGGCACAGCGTAGATATGGCAGCCGGAGGTGACGGCGTAGTCCACGACCTCGCGCAGCGCCTCACGGCTCAGGGCACCACACAGCACGACGGTTTCAACTCGCCGCTCGTGAATGATGCCGGGGAGCAATGCGACGTGTCCAAGGGACTCGGGATGCGGAGGCGCCACCACATCCACGAAGCCGAGGACGGCGTGCTCCGAGCGGTGCGCGAATGCCCGCCGGCCGCCGATGTTGCGACAGGCCGAAGCGGGCCCGACGAGGACAGTACGTGAGGACGCGGGCTGGCGACCGATCACGCGGGCGTCCACAGCCTCGAGCGCCAGGCGGAAGGCCGCGACTGCGGCCCAGAGCGTGACGGTGGTGACCACGTATTGCGCGGCGACGAGGGCAAAGCCGCGGTCCCACAGCGGCCCCCACAGCGGAAGGGCAGCGGCCAGCGCGCATCCGAGGAGGAGCCGGGTCGGGTCTCGCCTGTGGTCGCCGGCGCCGTAGTTCCCCGTGACGAGAAGGCCCGTCAGGAGTGCCGCCGCAAACTGCCAGCCTCCAAACGCCACGTCGGGGTAGAGCGAGCGAACCAGAGCGGCGAAGGACGTCCCGAACACCTGGCTCACTGCGACCAGGCGGTAAAGCGCGCGGACCACCCAGAACGCGGCCAGATCGGCCGCCGCGAGCACGAACATCCGCGCCACTGCCCGGGCGAGATGGCGGCGCAGGATGCGGGGCGCCCGGCGCTGCAGCCCCATCTTGAGGTGGCCGGCGCCGTCTTCCCGTTTGGTTGCGAGTGTCAACTCCGCCAGATCCGCCTCACATAGGCACGCCAGTAGGGTTTCAGCGCGTCCAAAGGTAACTTCCGCTGCCACGAGCGGCTACTTACGTTGCGCGCCTCTCTTGACGAACGGAGTGATGTGAAGCACATTCACTTTGCCATGCAAAGTACTTTTCCCGCATCGCAAGGCGGCCTGAACGCCATGTTGCGCCCGATCATGTCCTTGGTGGGCCTCGGGCTTGTCTTTACGCTGCAGGGGGCTGCTGGGTGGTCGACACCTGACACCTGGCACCTGACACCCGTTCTTGCCGCTCAACAGGTCCCCCAGCGCCCGGCCAACGTCTCCGACCAGCAGCTTCAGCAGTACACCCAACAGCCCGGCATGGGCGACCAGATCCGCCAGGCGATCCAGAGCAGCGGTCTGACGTCGGACCAGATCCGGGCGCGCCTGCGTGCAGCGGGCTACCCTGAAAACCTGATTGACCAGTACATGCAGCAGGGTGCGCCCGGCCAGGCGGCCCCCAACCCAACGCAGGAGATGCTCCGCGCGGTCTCCGCCCTGGGCATCGGCGCGTTCGGGACCGTCACGGACACGCTGGCCGCGCGCCGCGACTCGATCTTCCTCACGCGCGAAGATTCCCTGCTCCTCGACTCCCTCGGTTTCACGATCGGCTTCGACTCGATCCCGACCAGGCGGGATTCGCTTGGGTACCTCCGCCTGGACTCGCTGGCCACGTTCCGGCTGGCGGATCGGCTGCGCCGGCCGCGCGTCTTCGGCCTCGACGTCTTCCGGCGCGTCACGACCCAGTTCAATCCCCTTGCTTCGGGCCCGGTGGACCCGGACTACCGCCTCGGCCCCGGTGACCAGTTGGTCCTCATCCTGACGGGGGATGTGGAATTGGCGTACCAGCTCCCGGTGACACGAGAGGGATTCGTCGTCATCCCGCAGGTGGGACAGCTCTACGTCGCCAGCCTGACGCTGGACCAGCTGACCGACCTGCTGTACGCGCGGTTGGGACGGGTCTACTCAGGCGTCAAACGGGGGGCGTCGGCCACGACGCATTTCTCGGCGTCCGTCTCGCAAGTGCATGTCAACCAGATCTTCGTAACTGGAGAGGTGGCGCGGCCCGGAGCCTTCTCCCTAAGCGCTCTGGGCACGGTGATGAACGCGCTCTATGCCGCGGGTGGGCCGACCGAGCACGCCGACTTCCGCGGGGTGAAAGTGATGCGGGCCGGGAAGCCGGTCGCGACTCTCGACCTGTACGACTACCTGCTGGCGGGCAATGCGCGGAACGACGTCCGGCTGGACCAGGGCGATGTGGTCTTCGTGCCGCCCGTGAGCCGGCGGGTGGCGATCCGGGGCTCGGTGGTGAGGCCGGCGCTGTACGACCTGGCCGAGGGTCAGGGTCTGCGCGAGCTGATCCAGATGTCCGGTGGACTTCTGCCGGAAGCGTACACGGGGCGTGCCCAGATCGAGCGGATTCTGCCGCCCGAGCAACGGCAGCCGGGCGGCCGTGACCGCACCGTGCTCGACGTGGATCTCGCGGCTGTGCTGAGGCCAGGTGCCCCGCCCTTCCGGCTGGAGCCGGACGACCGGATCACCATCTTCGGCGTAAGCGTCCCGGTCAGGAACCGCGTCGTCGTCAAGGGCGACGTGTGGCGGCCGGGGGCGTACCAAGTCGATTCGGGGATGAAGCTGACCCAGCTCATCGCGGAGGCCGGCGGGCTGAAGCCCGACGCGTACATGGAGCGCGCGCACATCGTGCGTTTGAACCCGGATTCAACTCGGGTACTGATCCCAATCAGCCTCGTGGGGATTCCAACTCAAGGCGCTCCCGACTCCGGGTCCCGGGCCCCGGACCGCGGATCCCGGGCTATTCCTGCCGGGCAGCTGGCCTTCGACCCCGACCTCCAGGAGTTCGACGAGGTCACGGTGTATTCGCGAACGGCGTTCCGACCGACCCGCCGGATAGCGGTGTACGGCAACGTTCAGCATCCGGGGGTGTTCGCGTTCACCGACTCCCTGACCTTGCGGGACGCCGTGATGATGGCCGGAGGCTTGAGAGACGACGCGTACTTGCTGGAGGCAGAGATCTCGCGGATCCCGGAGCATCGGACGGAGGGGGAGCTGGCCCGCGCGATCCAGGTTCCGCTCGATTCCAGCTACGTGTTCGACCCGACCGGCTACATCAGCCGGCCGACCGGGCCGGTCGCTCGGTCGCCACGGCTCGAGCCGTACGACAACATCTTCATCAGGCGGGTGCCAGGCTGGGAGCTTCAGCGGAACGTCTACGTCACGGGTGAGGTGAAGTTTCCCGGGCGGTACACGCTGGTGCGTCGCGACGAGAAGCTCCTCGACGTGCTCAACAGGGCCGGCGGGCTGACACCGGATGCGTACGTCGGCGGCGCGCAGTTCTATCGGGCGCAGGGACGCACCGGCCGCGTTGGCATTGACTTGGACCAGATCCTGAAGGACTCGACGTACAGGGACAACATAGTTCTGTTCGCCGGCGACTCCCTGCACGTGCCGCAATATCAATCGGTGGTATCGGTGGAGGGCGGCGTCAACAGCCCGGTGACGGTCGCCTATGTGCCTCGCCAGGGAACATCGTACTACGTTGACCGGGCTGGCGGCTACTCGCGGCGCGCGGACAAGGGCCGGACCTACGTGGTGCAGCCCAACGGCTCGGTCGAGCCGCGCAGCGCCACGCCACAGCCGGGGGCGCGCGTTGTGGTGCCGGAGGTGCCGCCGGGGGAGGAGAAGACGAACTGGGCGGCGATCCTAGGCAGTATCGCGACCATCCTCACCAGCGCGCTGACCATCGTGTTGGTGGTGCAGCGGCTGTAGGCGGTGGTATGGCACTCACGAGGAGGTGTGGCACACGCGTCACAACTGAGGTGCTACTTGCTCCCCCGGAATCGATCCATTGTTGCGTGACCAGGGTGCGAGATCCCTCGGCGCTTGAGGACCACGATCGGCGTAGCAGCTAGGATCAGCAAGTCCAACCACGGGCTGCGATGGTCGACGTACCAGACATCAAGCTTCAACCGCTCGTCCCAGGTTAACGAGTTCCGGCCTCTTATCTGTGCCCAGCCAGTCATCCCTGGGCGGACGGCGTGCCGGCGGGCTTGTTCCGGCGTATAGAGTGACAAGTAGTCGATGAGAAGCGGCCGCGGTCCGACGAGGCTCATGTCACCAACGATCACGTTCAGCAGCTCGGGAAGCTCATCTAGGCTGGCGGCCCTCAAGAACCGACCCAAGCCAGTCAGACGTGCGCCATCATCAGTGGAATCCTCGTCAGTCCCTACAGCCCGTCGCATTGTGCGGAACTTGAAGAGCGTGAACGGGCGCCCGTGCAATCCCGCGCGGAGCTGCCGAAACAGTATGGGCCGCCCCATGGACGACCACACGAGAACAGCGATTAGCGCTAGCACGGGAGAGATTGCTATCAGGCCGATGGAAGCCACCAGTGCGTCAGTCATGCGCCTCACAGGTGCCTGCCAGCTCTCTCACTCCGGGGAGTTGACCAAGGTCCTTGTCGAATCATACGTTAACACCGCCCGCGGGTGTCCCCGATGTCACCCGGTCGGGGCGCCGAGCCGTAACGGCCACTCTCAGGATCTGTGAGAGTGAGTCAATTTAGCACCGCGGTTCGCCCGCGGTCAGGCTTAGGTCCTGGGGAGCGTGGCTTGAGGAGCGAGGGTACCGTGCGACGGTCAGCCACCAGAATATTCCTGTCGCCGCCGCACATGAGCGGCGAAGAGCAGGTACTAGTCGCGGAAGCTTTCGCGTCGAATTGGGTGGCGCCTCTTGGACCCCACGTTGATGCGTTCGAGAAGGAGTTCGCCCAGGTCGTCGGTGCGAAGCATGCCGTCGCCCTAAGCTCAGGGACTGCCGCTCTGCACTTGGCGCTGGTAGAAGCGGGTGTTGGTCCGGGTGACGAGGTTGTCGTCAGCACGCTCACCTTCGGAGCCACTGCCTTCGCAGTCCGGTACCTCGGCGCCCGGCCCACCTTCGTTGACAGTGATCGGCGCACCTGGAATATGGACCCGGCCTTGCTGGCGCAAGGACTGGCCGATCGGAAGCGAGCGGGGGTAAGACCGAAAGCCGTGGTGTTGGTACACCTGTACGGCCAGCCCGGCGACACAGACACGATACTGCAGGAGTGCCAACGCTACGACATAGCCTTGATTGAGGATGCTGCTGAAGCGTTGGGAGCAAGATACAAGGGACGCAGCCCCGGAATTCTCGGGGTCAGTGGAGTGTTCTCGTTCAATGGGAACAAGATAATAACCACAGGCGGCGGCGGAATGCTCGTCACGGAGAAAGAAGGCCTCGCCGCCCACGTTCGCAAGCTCGCCACACAGGCGCGAGAACCGGCGGCCCACTACGAGCATGCAGAGATTGGATACAACTATCGGCTCAGTAACGTCCTCGCCGCGATCGGCCGTGGCCAGCTGCGCGCAATTGAAGATCGGGTGCAGGCGCGTCGGCAAGTGTTTGCTCGGTACGCCCAGGCCCTCGGTGATCTTCCCGGGATTCAATTCATGCCTGAGGAAACGTTCCAGCACGCCCTCAGTCGCGCTACACGGTGGCTCACTTGTCTCTTGATCAACTCGTCCGCGTTCGGCGCTACGCGTGACGAAGTACGTCTGGCGCTCGAGGCAGAGAACATAGAAGCCAGGCCGATCTGGAAACCGATGCACCTCCAACCCGTGTTCGCTGGAGCGGAGGTCATAGGCGGATCCGTAAGCGAGGCGCTCTTCCGGGACGGCCTCTGTTTGCCGTCGGGATCGGCGCTACGGGCTCAGGACCAGGATCGCATCATCGAGATCATACGCGCCACGTGTAGCGCTGGTACGCCCTAGCAGTGCCAGGATGCACAATGGGCATTGCCGGTGCTCCAGCTGTTCAGCAATTCCTCGCTAGCACTGTGACAGGGAAGGAACCCTAATCGTGGAGTGGACGCACAGAACTGCGCTCATAACGGGCGGCACGGGCACCTTCGGCCAGGCAATGGCAAAGCGGTTTCTGCAAGCCGGACTGAAGGAAATCCGAGTGTTTAGCCGCGACGAGACGAAGCAGCATGACATGCGCCAAGAGTTCAGCAATCCCATCCTGAAGTTCCACATCGGCGACGTGCGTGACCTGAGTAGTGTGCGCGATGCAATGACGGGTGTTGATGTTGTCTTTCACGCCGCAGCGCTGAAGCAGGTCCCATCCTGCGAGTTTCACCCAGTCGAAGCGATCCGCACTAATGCACTCGGCGCTGATAACGTGTTGCGCGCGGCAGAGGAAGCTCGTGTCGCTGGCGTTGTAGTGCTGAGCACGGACAAGGCCGCCTATCCCATCAACGCCATGGGATTATCCAAGGGGCTGATGGAGAAGATCATGGTTGCGCGTTCACGCTGTGCGCGACCCGATGGCACCATCATGTGCGCTACCCGGTACGGCAATGTCATGGGTTCACGTGGCTCTGTAATCCCGTTGTTTATTCGTCAGATCCTGCAGGGCCAGCCCCTTACGGTCACTGACCCCGCGATGACACGGTTCATGATGTCCATTGATGAGGCAATCGACTTGGTGCTGTACGCGTTCGACCACGCTCACACCGGCGACCTGTTCGTGAAGAAGGCGCCAGCTGCTACGATCGGCACACTCGCGGAGGCTCTGAGACGCCTGTTCGACAGTAATGTGCCGGTCCGAATCGTCGGCACACGGCACGGGGAGAAACTGTACGAGACGCTCCTCACGCGCGAGGAAAGGGTACGAGCGAAGGACATGGGTGAGTACTTCCGGGTGCCTCCTGACGCCCGCGACCTGAACTACGAACTCTACTTCACGGAGGGCGTCCGAGAGATGTCGGACGTCGATGACTACCATTCTCACAATACCCGGAGGCTCGGAACGGATGAGGTGGTGGATCTGCTTTCGAAACAGGAGTTCGTGAAGGATGCTCTGGCCGGGAAGCTCGCCGGATGAAGACGGCGCTCGTCACCGGGGCCGCCGGTTTCATTGGCCGCAATCTCACCGAGGCCCTCGGTCGGCGCCCTGACGTGGGAGTCGTCGCCCTGGACCGCGACGACGGCGAGCGAGCGCTCGCGGAAGCACTAGGGGCGGCGGACGTGGTCTACCATTTAGCTGGCGTCAACCGACCGAACGACGATGAGGAGTTCACCCGCGTCAACGCTGGCCTCACTGAGTACATCGTCACGACGCTGGAGCGGGCGCGGCGACGCCCCGCCGTGATCCTGTCCTCCTCCAGGCAAGCGGCGCTCGACAATGCGTACGGAAGGAGTAAGCGGCGGGCGGAGGACATCCTGCGGGCCTGGGCTCGCCGGTCCGGGGGCTCGGCGGTGGTGTATCGGTTGCCCGGCGTCTTCGGCAAGTGGTGCAAGCCCAACTACAACTCGGTCGTAGCGACTTTCTGCCACAACGTTGCGCGAGACCTGGCAGTGACTGTCTCAGACCCAGAGCGCGAACTGGCGCTGGTGCACGTCGCAGACGTCGTGGATGCGTTCCTTCAGGAACTCGGAGGCCGAGATAACGGGGCGCACGATGGTGAGGTTACGCCAGTCCACGTGACCACCGTTGGCCAACTCCTCGCGGCAGTACAGGCCTTCCGCGACATCAGGGAGAGCGGACAGCTGCCGGATCTGGCAGATCCCTTCATCCGCAAGCTCTACAGCACATACGTGTCGTACCTGCCGACGGATGGATTCGCATACTCGCTCCAGCAGAAAAGTGACCAGCGAGGGGTGCTCGCGGAATTCCTCAAGTCTTCGAGCTGCGGCCAGTTGTTCGTGTCTCGTACGAACCCGGGTGTCACTCGAGGCAATCATTACCACGATACGAAGACGGAGAAGTTCCTCGTGATCGAGGGCGAGGCGATAGTCGTCCTTCGCCACCGGCTGACCGGCGAAACCGCTCGGGTTCCTGCCGCGGGTAACGACTTCACGGTCGTAGACATCCCGCCAGGGTGGATACACGCAATCACCAACGTGGGCAGCGGCGACCTCGTGGTGCTCTTCTGGGCCTGCGAGCCATTCGATCCCGGTCGTCCTGACACGTATCCTGCGAGTACCAGCACATGACGCGGCTGAAGGTTGTGACGGTGGTCGGAACTCGGCCGGAGATCATCCGGCTGTCCCGAGTGATCGCTGTGCTGGACCGAGAGATGGAGCAGCTGCTAGTCCACACGGGCCAGAACTACGACTTCGAGCTGAACGAGATCTTCTTCCAGGATCTCAACATCCGCACTCCGGACCGGTTCCTCGAAGCCGCTGCGGACACTGCTTCCGCGACGGTCGGCAACATCATTCGCGCCAGCGACGCCCTTCTCGCCGAAGCGCGTCCTGATGCCTTGCTGGTGCTGGGGGACACCAACAGCTGTCTGGCGGCCTACGCCGCGAAACGCCGCCGCGTGCCCGTATTCCACATGGAAGCGGGTAACCGCTGCTTCGATGATCGGGTACCGGAGGAGATCAATCGTCGGGTCATCGACCACATCGCAGACGTGAACTTGCCCTATAGCACCATCGCGCGCGACTACCTCTTGCGCGAGGGGTTGCCCCCCGACCGAGTGATCAAGACCGGGAGCCCCATGTTCGAGGTACTGCACCACTACCGATCCCGGATCGATGCGTCAGATGTGCTCGCCCGCCTCCAGCTCGTTCCGCAAGGCTATTTCCTCGTCAGCGCGCATCGCGAAGAGAATGTGGATGCCCCCGCTCAGTTTGCCCGACTTCTGCTCATCCTGGACCGTTTGGCGGAGGAGCATGGGTATCCTGTCATCGTTTCGACGCACCCGCGCACCCGTAAGCGATTGGACGAGCTCGGTGCGACCGTGCACCGACTGGTGCAGTTTCTCAAGCCGCTCTCCTTTAGCGACTACGTGAGGTTGCAGATTGACGCGGCCGCGGTTCTCTCCGACAGCGGCACGATCACCGAGGAATCGTCTATTCTGAACTTTCCGGCGCTGAACATCCGGGAGGCGCACGAGCGGCCCGAGGGGATGGAGGAGGGGGCGGTGATGCTGACCGGGCTCTCGCCCGAGCGCGTGATGCAGGGTCTGGCCGTGCTCCGTGGCCAGCCCCGCGGCGATCAACGCATGTTGCGGACCGTCAGCGATTACACGGTGCCCAACGTCTCCGAGAAGGTAGTGCGGATCATCCTCAGCTACACGGACTACGTGCAGCGGACTGTGTGGCGCGCATCCTGAACGAGATGCGCATCCTATTGCTGACCCAGTGGTTCGACCCGGAGCCGGCGTTCAAGGGACTCGCGTTCGCGCGTGAATTGAGCGCGCGTGGCCACGAGGTTGAAGTACTCACTGGCTACCCGAACTACCCGGGCGGCGCGCTGTACCCGGGCTACCGGATCCACTCCTTCGATCGGGAGATGATGGACGGTGTACGGGTGGTGCGTGTGCCACTCTACCCGAGCCACGACCGCTCCCGGGTCGGTCGCGCCGTGAACTACCTCAGCTTCGCGGCCAGTGCCAGCGCGTTCGGCAGGATCCTCACCCGGGCGCCGGACGTCATCTACGCCTATCACCCGCCCGCGACCATCGGGCTGCCAGCCGCGGTCATCGGACGGCTCTGCCGCGCTCCCGTCGTACTCGACGTGCAAGACCTCTGGCCCGACACGCTCACGGCGACGGGAATGGTCAACGGCCGCCGTGCCCTGTGGCTGGTGGGTCGCCTCTGCTCGTGGAACTACCGGCGCGCCGCGCGGATCGTCGTGCTTTCGCCTGGCTTTCGGCGCGCGCTGGAGGGGCGGCTCGTGCCCACTGGCAAGCTCCGCGTGATCTACAATTGGTGTGACGAGCGGGGGGCCGCTTCCGCCTCTCCCGCTGCGGCCCTCGCCAGCCGGTTTGGGTTCGAAGGACGGTTCAACATCGTCTTCGCAGGAACGATGGGGTTCGCCCAGGCACTCGATGCGGTCTTGGGCGCCGCCGAGCGCTGCCGAGAGCGGCGCCCGGACATTCAGTTTGTGTTCGTGGGCGGAGGCGTGGATAAGGACAGGCTCGAGCGGTTGGCGGTCGAGAAACGGCTACCCAACGTCCGCTTCCTCCCCCGTCAGTCATCTAGCGAGATCGGGACGACGCTCGCCCTCGCCGACGGGTTGCTCGTCCACCTGCGGGACCACCCCCTCTTTCGGATCACCATCCCGTCAAAGACCCAAGCGTACCTCTTTGCGGGCCGGCCAATCATCATGGCGGTGAGAGGCGACGCGGCCGATCTCGTGAAGGCGGCCGGCGCCGGAGTCTTGGCCAATCCGGAGGACCCCGAGAGCATCGCCGACGCGGCGCTCTCCCTGGCAGCCATGCCAGCAGCACAGCACGAGGCGCTGGGCCGAAATGGGGCGGAGTACTATCGGCGGCATCTCTCGATCCGTGAGGGAGTCAGTCGGTTCGAGGAAGTGTTCGAGGAGGTGGTGGCCAACTCGAGACGGGGTGTCGCATAGCCAGCGCGACCCGACCCGGAGCCGGCGAGGCGGTCGGTCGCCTCCGGATGCCGTCGCGACGGAGCCGTCCGGTGGTGAGCCAGGCTCTTTGGTGAGGGGCAGCAGAGTGGACTCAGCGTTCAGGGAGCATGCCACAAACAGCTCTTTGTCGGCGGGTACGGCCGTTCGTCCAGCGGCGCTCCTGGCGCACGCCTGCGCGGCTGCGCTGGCGGTACACACACCGCCACGGGCGTCTCGCCGTGGTTCCAGCTCGCCGCCCCGCGAGCCATGAACATCCTCCTGACCTCCGCAGGTCGCCGAGTCGAGCTCACGCGCGAGTTCGGGGAAGCGCTGCGCCTGCTGGAGCTTCCCGGCCGCGTGCACGTCGCTGATGCGTCTCCCCTCAGCGCCGCGGCATATGCCGCGCACGTCAGACACACGCTTCCGGGCGTGCTGACCCCCGAGTACCCCGAGTCGCTCGCGGCGCTGTGCCGCCGCGAGCGCGTCGACCTCGTGGTTCCGTTGATTGACACCGAACTGCCCGTCCTCGCCCAATGCCGGGAGCTTGTCGAAGCCACCGGAGCTAAGCTGCTGTTGCCTGGTGCCTCGACGGTCGCCATCGGTGCCGACAAACGGCAATTCGCTGCATTTGTGCTCCAACATGGGCTGGACACTCCTACCGTTCTCGACCCCGACAAAGTGCTCTCCGATAACGGGCCATGGCCTGTGTTTCTCAAGCCAGCCAGAGGAAGCGCCAGTATCGGCGCACGAGTAGTCGATGGGCCGGAGGAGCTGCGCTTCTACCTGGCGCGGATTCGGGAACCGGTGCTTCTCGAGTTCCTGGATGGTGAGGAATTCACCGTGGATGTGTTGTGCTCGGATCGCGGTGAGCCGCTCTGCATCGTGCCGCGGCTGCGTATCGAGGTGCGCGCAGGCGAAGTGAGCAAGGGGCGCACGGTGCGAGAACCGAGGCTGATCGAGGTGTCGCGACGGCTCGTCGATGCGCTGCCGGATGCCTCCGGCGTGCTCACACTGCAGTGCATTCGTACCCGCGCCGGCCGACTTGCCTTCATCGAGCTGAACGCCCGATTCGGGGGCGGCTACCCGCTGAGCTACGCGGCCGGTGCGGACTACCCCCGTGCCTTGCTCGAACTGCAGACCGGAGCCTCCCCCAACGTGGTGCGTGAGCGACTCGCGGGCTGGCGATCCGGGCTCATCATGCTGCGATACGACGCTGCAGTCTTCGTGGCCGACGCACAACTGTAGGGCGGCGTCGCGATCTCACTGCGTCGCTGGCGGAAGAGCCACCGAGCTGCCGAGGGACACATCAGTGAGCAACGCTGGATTGGCTAAGCGCACCACCAAGCCAGCCGTGGTGTGGGACCTAGACGATACTCTCGTGATGGAAGCGGACTACGTGCGCAGCGGCTTTGATGCAGCCGCAACGCAGCTCGGCTTGGCAGAGTTCTCCCGTGTGTGCTGGAGGCTGTTCCAGGAAGGAGTGCGCCGGACAACGTTCGATCTGGCGCTGCAGGAAATGGGCCTTCCGGTCACCCCAGAGCGTCTACGGGAGCTTGTCGGCGCATACCGTTCTCACCGACCGCGAATTCACCTGCTGCCCGGGGTGCGTGAGGCACTGGTCGAGCTACGTGCAGCAGACGTGTTTCTCGGGATCGTCACGGACGGTCCGGCCCTGCCTCAGCGTCGCAAGATTGAAGCGACGGGACTAAGAACTCTTACGGACGCGGTTGTCCTCACCGAAGACCTCGGAGTGGGATTCGGCAAGCCAAGTACCAAGCCATTTGAGATCGTGGCGGCGAGAGCCGCCCGCTCCGCCATGCTCTATGTGGGTGACAACCCCCTCAAGGACTTCCAGGCTCCGCTGGCTCTCGGTTGGAGTGTCCTACGCGTTCGCTTGCCCGAGAGCGAGCACGCCGCGGTCGACACTCCACCGGCGATTGCCGAGGCCGACTCCACCCAGGCCATGTTGGCCTGGGTTCGGCACTGGACACGGCAGCGCGTCGAGTAGGCCGCGCAACACCCCGTGCCGAGCACGGCTGCAGGCCCGGTCTTCTTATCGCCGATCGACGACTCTGGATCGGGCAAAATCCAGATCGAGAAGTAGCGCCTTCGCGTGAGGCCGCCACCAACGGAGATACAGTGAACCGAAACGGCTCACGAGGGATACCGGAGCGGCGGCCAACATGACCAGGGCCAGGCGCAGGAATGGGCCTGGCGCCCTTGGCTTAAGCCACTCGACATACTCGCGTCTCGAATACGCGCCCTTGGCCCGCAGCCAGAAGACCTGGCGCAGCTCCCGCCACGGCTCCGCGGCGGTCACGGCCGCCCTCGTGCGCTCGCTCAGTGCATCAAGGCTCCAGATCACGGCAGGCCAGTTTATCATCCAGATGCGAAACGCACGGCGGGTCCACTGCCCGACACCGTAGCGGATGGAGATATAGGGCCGAGCGAGAACAACCGTCGAACCAGACAATGGTGCCTGAAACAAGACTCCGACATGAGCGAACTCGGATCCGAAGTACCGCTCTTTCTCACGCGCTTCCCACAGCGCCCGGCGAATCACCACGGCCCCGACGAACGACAGGTAGCTCAGGGTGTCGCGCGCTAACGACTCGAAATCCGCAGGCTCATACACTCTGTCCTGCTGCACGTTCAGTCGGCGTGGCTCGAGTACGCCGCCGAGGCTTGCATCACGGACCTCGGCATTCACGATGACGCAGTCCGGGCCGGACTCCAACGCTCGCAGTACCGCCTCAACGGCGCCTGGCCGCATGCGATCGTCGTCCGTATACAGCCAGCAATAGTCCCCCGAGCTTAGCGCCACTGCGGCTGCATAGTCACGGTCCACCCCTTGGGGCGCGCGACGCAGATAGCGGCACGCAGTCATCTGGCGCGTGACCGCGCCAAAGACTGTCTCCGACCTGCTATCTTCGCTCCCGTCCACTAAGACGATTTCGACGTCGCCCGGCAACTGTGCCACGATACTCCTGAGCGTATCCCCCAGGGTCTCGGATCGATTCATGGTGGCGATGCAGATCGAAAGCCGCATAGCTACGGGACCACCTCCGTATGCTCGCGCGAAGTGCCCCCCCGGCGCCCATTCATCTCGGCGACCGACACCCTCGAGGCGCGTCTCGCCCGGCGTTCCGGGCTAGACGATCTCAATTTCGGGCAGAGGGAAGATCAGCTTGCCCCCGCCGGCGAGGTACTCGCGCTCGCGGTGCATGATCGAGTCTTTGAAATGCCACGGCATGACCAACATGTAGTCGGGCTTCATCGCCTTCGCTTCCGCCTCGGACACGATTGGGATCTTCGTGCCGGGTGTGAACGCGCCGAACTTGTCGGGATTCACCTCGGCAATGCACGGGAGATCCTCTGCGGTGAGATTGCAAAACTGCAGTAGGACGTTGCCCTTGGTCGATGCACCATAGCCGATGATCCTCTTCCCGTCCGCGTTGAGGGAACGAATCAGGCTCAGCAGATTGGCGCGATGCTCGAACGTGCGTTCCTCGAACTGCCGGTATGGCCGCGGGGTGTGGAGCCCCATCCGCTCCTCCTGGCCGAGCAGCCAGTCGATCACCGCCCGATTGGACTTGAGCGGCGCCGCCGCCTTGACGGCCGTCACGGCGAAGCTCCCGCCGTTGACAGCGTTCATCTGCACGTCCAGGATCCGCATGCCGCAATCGGCCAGCAGCGCGTCTACCGTGCGCAGTGAGTAGTACTCCAGGTGCTCGTGGCAGACCGTGTCGTACGCGTTCATGCGCAGCATGGTCGGCATGTAGCTCTGCTCAAAGTGCCAAATGCCATCGTCCGCCAGCACCTCGCGGATCTCCTCGACAAACGTCTTGGGCTGCTCCAGATCGTAGAACATCGCGATGGAGGTGACGATGTGTGCCTTCCGGTTCGGCAACCTCGAGTGAAAGCCGGCGGCCGAAAAGAAGTCGGGGATGAGCTCGATGCCGTCCGCGTAGTAGCTGCTGAACTTCGCTCCTGTCGGGTCGATACCGATGCGCACGAGGCCGGGCACGTCGTAGGCCCGCAACAGCGTCGCATCGTTGCTGCCGATGTCGAGAACGACATCGGCGCTCTGGAGCGGCCGGAGCCGTCTCAAGAGTTCCACTTTGTTGCGCAGGTGACTGACCATTGCCTGGTTCAGACCTGAGCGATATCCGTAGTTCATACCGTACATTTCCTGCAGATCGTACGAATGACGCAGTTGCAGCAGCCCGCTGTCGGGGCACCAGACGAGCTCAAGCGGGCCGGCCGTGATGGCCTCGTCCTTTCGATGGGGGAAGACTCCCGTCAACACCTGCGTCCCAAGGTTGAGGACGGAAATCAAGTTGCGGCTGCCGCTGATACGGCACTCGGCGATTTCAGTGAACCTGTTCATGGTAGGAAGGGGTCCCGGTTGGCGCAGTGGTCTTCTTCGGGCGCTGCGCGAGTCTTTCGGATGATCGAGATTCCGGTCGTGCCTCGCGACCCGCGTGAACCGACCCACGCAGGACACCACCACTCGTAGCGAGGAGGTCACGGCGCACGCGTACGCTACAGCGGATCTTGAAGAAAGGGAATGCCACCCGCTCGCCGCAGAGGGGGCGGGCCAGGAGGAGCCTTGCGCGAGGGGTTGACTCCCTGGCAAGATCGGGCAGTTTGGTCAAGGTCGCCCTGGTTCGCGCCACGCGGGACTATTGTAGGTAGCGAGCGCTCAACGGGAACCGCAGGACTGAATGGTCGGGGATGACACCGTTTCCGGCCACTGCGGAACAAGGAGCTTGCGACATGGAAAGCACGGCACAAGGCGTCTATGCTCAACCGCGGAGCGTTTCCGACGTGGGGGATTGCCACTTCTATCACACGATGGACCTGCCGGGGCACGGCCTAGTGGAAGGCGAATGGGATCTACGGGGAGGCGTGGATGCGTACCTGGGATTCGTGCCGCTCAAGGGCAAGCGCATTCTTGAGGTGGGTACGGCCAGTGGCTATCTGTGCTTTGAGATGGAGAAGAGAGGTGCAGAAGTCGTAGCATGTGATCTTTCCGATACGGACGATTGGGACGTGGTGCCGTATGGTGGAGTGGTGACTGAGGATTACCTGCGAGAGCGGAGAAACACTATCCGAGGCATCAACAACGCTTGGTGGCTCGCGCACCGGCTTCTCAAGTCCCAGGCGCGAGTGGTCTATAGCTCGGTCTACCAAATCCCGAAGGAAATCGGCGCGGTGGACGTCGCGACGTTTGGTTGCATCCTTCTCCACCTCCGAGACCCATTCTTGGCCCTGCAGAAAGCCGCGGCGCTCACGAAGGAATGCATCATCGTCACCGATCTCCTCAGCCCGATTCCGCGCAAGGTGTTTTCGCTGGCGTCTCTGCTTCCACGGACGATCAGAAGGTACACCGTCGATCAGATACTCTATTCACCTCACTTTCTGCCGGACCCGGATCGCAGAACTCCTTGGGATGGCTGGTGGGGCTTGACGCCCGAACTGGTCGAGCGCTTCCTGAAAGTCCTCGGATTCTCCGATACGACGATCACCTTTCACCGGCAGAGGCTCACCAAACATGCTCGGCCTGCACGTCTGTTTACCGTGGTGGGAAGAAGACAGAACGACCTCCGACGCTAGCGGCAGCCACGGTTGCGCCCCACGGTTGGTGGAGGCGCCCCCGGACCTGGTGCGCTTCACGCGTCGTGCCGAACCGGTCTGGATTCGTCCTCCCCAACGACGGAGTGTGCTCTATGCCGTACGGGGCGTCGCCGGGCGGTCACAGACAGCCCGCTCCGGGGAATGAGCGTGCCGCCCGCGGCTTCGGCCCGTCCTCCGATGCCCACCGGCTCGCCCGGCAACCGGTCGTCCGACAGCGGTCGCATCCGAGCCGCGGCTGGAGCGGCCGCCCGTCGCTTCGTCTTGGTGTTCGCGGGAACATTGGCCGCTTCGTGGGCCCTCGTGCTCGCACTCGGCCTGCTGACCGATCCGCTGGCGTCCTTCGGTACGGGCCTGCTACCCCCTCTCGTCCCCAACGATCGGGACTTCAAGGCCACCGCGTACCAACGCCTGCTGCCGCGACCCGAAGCCCTCATTCTCGGATCATCGCGGGTGATGAAGATCCGTCCTTATTGCTTGCAGCAGATCACACGGGTACCCGCTTTCAACTTCGGCCTGAACTCGGCACGAGCCGAGGACGATCTCGCAGCCCTGCGGTTCGCGGAGTCGCACGGTCCTGTGCGCTGGATCCTCATCGGACTAGACCCGGAAGCGCTACACAACAGCGTCAAGCCGGACGCGCGCTTGCTCGACTCGCGTCTGCTCCGGTCCTACGTGGATCCTTCGCTACGACTGAGTCTTCCGCACCAGCTCTTCAGTGGCGCCGTCGCCGCGCTCAGCTCCGAAACCGTCCTCGCGAGCTTCCGTTCCATCTACTACGCCCTCGGCGGACGGCGACTGGAACCCGTCTACGAATTCGATTCGACTGGGTTTCTTACCCATCCTCTATTGGAGCGGTTGGTGCGCGAGGGTCGGTTCGACCAGGACACGGCGGTGCACCAGAGCATCGTGGAGTACCGCAGTCGCTACGCCGGCTTCACCAGGCTCTCTCCCGTTCGTGTGGCGGCGCTCACGCGGCTGCTACAGAGCGCCTGGACCGGGGGAGCCCGGGTGGACGTGTTCATTCCACCGTTGCACCCTGCGCTGGTGCGCGGCATGGAAGGAACGACCCTCGCCGCCCGGACGCGGGACACCGAGGCCTTGCTGTCGGGCTTCGAGCAGCAGGGGTTGCTCCACTTCGTACGCCTGCCCTCACTGGCCAGCTTCAACGGCGACCCGGCGCTGTTCTTTGACGGGGCGCACATGATGGAGGCGAACACGGCACGCGTCCTGTCCGCAGTGTACGGCACCGGCTGTGCTGTACACTAGCAACCTGGCGATCTGCAAAGGGCACGGCCGGCGGACCTGCCGCCGGCCGTCTCCTTCCTCGACCGCTCGCTAGCGCAACCGCCCATGGTCTTCTGCTCCGAAGTCTTCATTCTGGTGTTCTTCCCCATCGCTTTCGGAGTCTTCTGGCTCGTGCCGACCAGGCGCCTGCGCCACATCGTGCTCACCATCGTAGGGTACGTCTTCTACGGATACTACGACTGGCGCTATTGTCTGCTCCTGGCCTTTTCGACGCTCGCCAGCTTCGTCGCAGCCCAGATCATCCAACGGTGGCAGGGAGCGACCGGCAAGCGTCTCTGGCTGGCCGCATCTATCATGTTGAACCTGGGACTGCTCGGCTTCTTCAAGTACTACGATTGGGCTGCAAGCGCCGCCAACTCGCTCGCGGGCAGCGAGGTGTTTCCGCTGCTGAGGATCGCCCTGCCCATCGGCATCAGCTTCTACACCTTCAGCACCATCTCCTACCTTCTGGACGTGAGCCATGGACACCTGCGCGCCACGTCCGATTTCTGGAAGTACTTCGCCCATGTCGGCTTCTTTCCCCAGCTCGTGGCAGGACCGATTGCCCGCTTTGGCCCGATTGACGACGACCTGCAGCACATCGACCGCCCGCTCACCGACGACTACCTGGCGAAGGGCGTCGGCTTCTTCGCCGTGGGGATGGTGAAGAAGACCGTCATCGCCGACACGTTGGCCAAGCTCATCAACCCGATGCTGTCCGAGTATCCCTCTCTATCGGTCGCCGGCGCCTGGGCGGTCGCTCTCGGGTATACCTTCCAGCTCTACTACGACTTCAGTGGCTACTCGGACATGGCCGTCGGCCTCGGGTACCTCTTTGGCGTCCGGTTGCCGCAGAACTTCAACGCTCCGTATCGCGCGCGGTCGGTCACCGAGTTCTGGCAGCGCTGGCACATTTCGTTGTCGACGTGGTTCCGAGACTACCTCTTCCTGCCGCTGGCCTACGCCGCATCGCGCAGACTCGACTGGGCCCGGCTCTCGCCGCGGGGCGAGACCTGGGCGTCCTACATGGCCAGCACCCTCCTCACGATGCTGCTGATCGGTCTCTGGCACGGAGCCAGCTGGACGTTTGTCGTGTGGGGTCTCTACCACGGGGTTCTTCTGGTCGTAGACCGGACTCTCAGACGACAGACTTCACGGCTGCCTGACCTAGCCTTCCGGTGGTTGACCTTCGTGTTCCTCGTCGCCGGTTGGGTGCTGTTTCGCTCTTCCAGCTTCCACATGGCGATCGTCTGGCTGGCCAAGATGGCCGGCCTCGGAGCGCAAGGCACCGGCGGACCGTCGATTCGACTCGTGGTGCTGCTTGCCCTGAGTCTCCTGGCGTCTAACACCATGCCGGCAAGCTGGGATTTCAGGTTCAGGCCGACGCCCCGATGGGCGTTCGCCAGCGCTCTGTGTCTCTTCGTGGCGTTTCTCTTCATGAACGGCCGAGAGACAGTTGCCTTTCTCTACTTCCAGTTCTAGGGCTGGGCGCTGACGCCGCCACGGGGCTCGCGGGCCATCACGCCGGGCCAAGCGAGCGTCGGTACCTTGACGCCGCGCCACGAGCCTGCTCTTGTTCTTTCTCGGCGTCGTGACGCTCGTCCGCGCCACCAGCGGAGACCGTCTGGCAACGTGCCGGAAGCGGGCGTCCCGATCCCAATCTCCACACACACCGAAAGCACCGTGATGGACCAGGTCAGTGACACGGGCGGACTCGGACTCAAGCCAGACCGCCACGAGCCATCTCTCGTCGACTTGGGAAGTACGCTGCTGAGGCACCGGTTCCTGGTAACCGGATGCGCCGCGCTGTTTTTCGGTGCCGCCGTGCTGACGACCTGGAAGCCCAGGACCTACACGGCGTCAGCATCCTTCTCCCCCGAGTCTCAACAGCGTGTGCCTGCCGGTCTGGCGGGACTCGCTTCCCAGTTCGGCCTTGGGCTTGGCGTCGGTGACGCGGGCCAGACGCCGGCCTTCTACCTCGATCTGCTCGATTCGCGGGAGATACTCGGCGCCGTGGCCGAGACGACCTATTCCTTTCGCGCCGACACCGGGCTCGTATCGGGCAGCATACTCGACATCTTCAAGATCAGGGGGCGCACGGGGCCGCTCCGTCGGGAAGCCGCCATCAGATTCCTGCGGGGCATGGTTTCGGCAGCCGTGTCCCCGAGAACAAACGTCGTCACCGTTCGCGTGCACTCCACCTACGCTCAGCTGGCGGTGCAGGTATGCGAGCACCTCCTCGGCCTGGTCAACCGGTTCAACCTCGGACGGCGGCAATCGCAGGCCGCCGCCGAGCGGGTGTTCGTTGCCGGGCGGCTTGAGGAGGTCAAGTCAGATCTGAAGCAGGCCGAGGACCGCCTTCAGACCTTCCTTCAACGGAATCGTGATTACCGCAACTCTCCGGAGCTGAGCTTCCAGCAAGACCGTCTGGCACGAGACGTCTCCATGCAACAACAGGTCTACACCTCCCTGTCCCAGTCTTTCGAACAAGCCAGGATCGAGGAGGTACGGGACACCCCTGTCATCACGATCGTGGAGCGGCCTGAGCTACCCGTTCTGCCCGACCCCCGTGGACTCCTGCGCAGGTCGATTGTCGCGCTGGTGATCGGCACTATTGTGGGGACGCTCTTGGCCTTGTACCGGGACTTCCTGTCGAGACATCTTCGCCGCGACCCGGGCGATCGCGAGACGTTCAACACTCTGAGGGAGGAGACACTCGCCGACCTCCGTCACCCCGTGCGCGCGGTCCTCCGTGCGGTACGGCGACCGCGTCGGGCAAGGGACGTCTCACCTCACTGACACCAGAACGGCGGGCGCGCCCGAGCCGTACTGGCCCATCCGTGTCCTCTTCACGCCCGACCACCAGCCTCAACCACGAGCGACGGTGCGCGGCCGGGCGCAACTCATGAAGGCGAGGGCCAAGAACGGCCAAGCGAAGGCCTGATTCAACTGCGCCCAGTTCATGCCTACCAGGAGGATCCAGACCACGACAACCAGCAGGCCGGCTTGACTCAATCGGCGATCCGTTCCTTGCTCTGTCGGGTGTCGACCGGCGCGGAACGCGCCCCAGAAGGTGGCAATCAGAGCAGCCATTAGCAGGCCCAATGCCCACATACCGTCGTCGAGTAGTACGACCAGATAGCCGTTGTGTGCCCCGATGGCATCGGCTGCGAAGGCGAAGCCGTCGCCGCGGCCGAGGAGAAACGCATCCGCGTTCAACTGCCCCGCGAGCAAACGGTAGTTCTGAAACCTCCCTCCAGACACATCGCCGCTCTCCGTAGCCTGCACCACGCGGGCCAATGTGCCAGCGCTCCTCGGGTCCAGATTGCCTCGAAGAAATGCAATCCCCTCGATCGCGACATAGGAACCTGCCCCTGCAAGAAGCATCAGCACGATGAGAGCGGCCCACGTACTGCGCCGCGAATTGAGGAAAGCGAAGAAGAGCGCCGTGAAGCCGATGGCGACGATTGCCTGACGCGATCCCGAAGCCCACAGGCCGCAGGCCAGCACGCTCAGCAGCGTCACCGACAGCGCCTTCAGCTTCCATCGCTTGTCGAGAAGAAGGGCAATAGCAAGACACCCGACATACGACATGACGCTGCCGGTAGCGTTGGGTTCTTGAAACGGCCCGAGAATGCGCCCGCCTGCGCCCAGGGGATAGAAGGTGCCGACTAGGGTTGTCGTACGCTCCAACTGCACGCCGAACGGACTCATCGCCAGCGGCAGGGCGCTGACTGCTCCAGTCGCCTGGTACTCCGCGAACTGCACGCAGACTGCCACACCTGACAACAGCCCGAATCCCAGCAGGTTCCAGAACAGGGTTCTTGGAAGCCCGGGGTAGGCCTTAGCACACGCCACCAGTAGCGATAGCCCCAGCACGGACTCGGCGAACCACTCAACCTGCTCCGCTCCAGACGCGCGACCCGAGCTCCACACCAGACTGACTGCACGGAGACCGGCCACCAGGACGAGGGCAAGGACGCGGAAGTCGCTCAGGACGCTGGTAATGTGTCGTAGCCAGATAGGGGCCAGGAACAACAGGACGAGGATGCTGGCCCGGAAGAACGTGATTCGAGCCAGGCCCAGGACTGGCGGCGTGCCGTATATGGGGAATGTGACGCCGAACGACATCATCCCGATGGCCACGGCCAGCAGGAACCGGTCCGCCCAGGGCAGCGGAGCACTCGCCACACCGGAGGTTCTCGTCGGTACGCCTCGTGCAACGGCCGGCGCCGTCACGAGCACGCCTCACCCGCACCAGGAACCGGGCGACTCCACGAGCGGTCACTCGGCACCCGCAGGGCCAGGCCGAGCACGGCAGCCCTCGCCACAGCGCCCGCCTGGCGCCACTCGCCTCGGGCAAGGCAGAGCAGAGCAACCTTGCAGGCCAGTCCAACACTCACCAGAAGTACCAGCACGCGCCTCACCCGAGAATCAACGTGCTGGCGTACCGTCCATAGGTTGTTGCGCACCATCAGGAAGTAGGCCCGCTCGGGGATTGCCGCCCTCGAGGCCCGGATCGCGTTCCTTCGCACGCTGGCAGACAGGCGGTGCCGGAGCACCGCGGCAGGGACATACATCAGTCTCTGGCCGGCCTTTCGCAGCCGCCAGCACCACTCGTTGTCCTCCGAGTAGGCGCAGTAGTCCCAGAGGAAGCCGCCGAACCGTTCGAGCACCTCGCGCCGCACGAACATGCTACATCCCGAGATGAACTCGACGTCCACTACCCCATCCCTCGCTCGGCCGTCGAGGCGGTCGTCCACATAGTGCTTCGGGGCGCAATGCACGGGATGTCGCCAGCCTCCGGCGTACCAAATCCGGTCCGGCGGTCGCTCGTAGTAGATCTTGCCGGAGAAGCAGGCGCCCTCCGGGTGGCGCTCGGCAACGTCCAGCAGCACGGCCAGACAGTCGTCCTTCACCCAAGTGTCGTTGTTCAGGATCCACAGGTAGTCCATGCCTGCGTCCAGCAAGCGGGACAGACCCTGATTGTTGGCGCCCGCGAACCCCACGTTCTCGCGGTTGGCGATCAACTCGAGGCCTGGCGGCCCCGCGCCGACCATGGCGGTGAGGTCTTCGGACGAACCGTTGTCCACGACAACGATCAGGTCCGGCGTGCGGAGACCAGCGTTCAGCGACTGGATGCACGCTCGCGTCAGGTCGCTCGTATTCCAGTTGACGAGCACAACCCCCGCGCGCGGGGGTCTGTCACGGTGCGGCACGATCCACCTCGCACATGCCCGCACCAACGGTGCCGGTGCGCCCCACGATCCTCTGAAGCACCACCGGGTCGCGCACCAAGGTCAGCCGGGGCACCCGGCACGACGCCCGTCAACCAGCGAGCAATAGAGCTTGCCGAGTCGCTCGACGCCATGCCGCCAGCGAAACTGCTGGGCGCGCTCTCGCCCTCGCACCCTCAGGCTCTCCAACAGCACTGCGTCACCGAGAGCGGACAGCATCGCCTCAGCTAGCGTTGCAGGCTCCTTGGCATCCACCAGCAGGGCACCCTCACCCGCGATCTCCGCCAAGGCGCCAGCGCGAGAACTGAGGACCGGGGCGCCGCACGCCATGGCCTCCGCGATGGGAAGGCCGAAGCCCTCGTACAGCGACGGGAAGACGAACAGCCGGCACAACGCGAGGAGGGCCCGCAGCTCCTCTTCGCTGGCGAACCCGAAGCGCGTGACCACCTGCTCCAGGCCCAACGCCCGGATCAGCGCACCGAGACCGGCAAACGCTCCATCCCCGGGCCCTGCCAGAACCAGCCGACAGTCCTCGACCTTCCGGACGCGGGCAAAGGCCCGAACCAGGGCTTCGACGTTCTTGCGCTTCCCGAAACCGCCATAGTAGAGGATGAAGGGGTCATCGAACCGAAGCTTGCGTATCACCGAATCAGCTTCATCGGGCCGGCACCGCCCGAAGAACGTCTCGGAGATACCGCACCACACCGTGACAATGCGCTCGGGCGCGACGTCCAGGTGCCTCAGCAGTTCCTGTCTCGAGTAGTCGGAGATCGTCACAATCGCGTCGACGCTGCGAGCCACCTGGCGGATGAGGAACCGTATCCTCGCCTTCACGACAGGATGGCGGTCATCGATGGGCGAGAACGCCAGAGCATCGTAGAACGTGACTACCCGCAAGAACCGGCCCGCCCGGATGGGCGCACCGTAGTCGAGGCCGTGGTACAGGGCTACTCCGGATCGTTCGAGGCAACGCGGCAGGACGAACTGTTCCCACACGTCGCGACGCAGCCAGTCCGACCGCCCGACCTTGGTTCGGAGCAACTCCGCAGTCCCCGGAAACGCAATCTGGTCCCACGGCCGCGAGTCCTCCACAAGGAAGGCCAGCTTGAATCGCTCCGGGAGGAGATGGAGATGCTCGATGAGGGATCGACTGTAGCTGGCGACCCCCGAACCCTGCGCCTGCGCGACCCGCGCATCAAAAGCGAGCTTATCGCCGCTCATCGAAGCCGCTGGGTGATGGTGTCAGTTGACCACCGTCGGCGGCGGCGTCCGGGGCGACCCGACAAATCCTCGTCGGCTCACCCACTCACCGGGAAGAGTAGACCGGTTCAACCGGTGGCGCGAAGTCGAGTTTCATCCGAATCATCGCCCTGACCCCCGCCGGCTCAGCGCGCCTTCCGCGACACGATCATCCGGTTGTTTGCCCGCCATATTCCGCTGCGGCAGCCCAGCTTGTCGAGCGCGTCGATGGCACGCGCCACCGGGTACCGCCACCAATCGGGCCCAGCCAGGAGGGGCATCACACCCATCGCGAAGGCGTTGAACGGGACGTCGAGTACGAGCTCGAACTCGTTGCTGAAGACATCGCGGATGTCCGACACCGTGGTGTACTTCTCCTGCTCCATGGGCGAGAACACTTCTGGGGCGTCGACGGTCCGGCCACCCAGGCGGCGCCCCACCGCACGCAGCTTGTCGGCGTACGATCGCTCCGTTGTCGGAAGCACCAAGCCAAGGAATCGCTGCACGTTCACTTCAAGCTGGCGACGCGGATAGTCATCCATCGTGGCGACGATTCCGCCTGGCTTCAGGGCTCGCATCACGCGCTTCATGAAGCCGCGAAAATCCGGCAGATGATGAAAGGCCGACCACCCGTGCACGGCATCGTACTGCTCTACCCCGAGGTCCGCCTGCGTGGGGTCGGCCAGGTGGTAGTGGACTTGCCCGAAACCTCCCGTGAACGGGTTCTCGGCCAACATCTGGCGCGCGACGGCAATTGCCCCGGGCGAAACGTCATAGGCCTCGACGATCTGGCCGCGCCGGCCCAGCTCGAGGGCAAGCCAGCCTGGACCGCAGCCGACCTCCAGGACGCGCCCACCGGGCCGGTGCGCCACCAGCTGGAGATACCTGTCGCGGTAAGCGCCCTGCTGGATCTCAAACATCCGTGGATCCTCGGGCTCCACGCCGGGCCGGCCGATCCTACGGGTCGCTCGCCGCAGATCCGCCTGGTACGAGATTCTCCCGTCCAGGCTACGCGAGCGCGCCATCTCATCAAAGAACGCACCCTCAGCCTCCTGGAGCTTGCGCACCTCCGGCGTCAATGGCGCCGACACGTCCCCTGCGCGTGACTCAGCCGTAGGTCACCTCCCTGGCCCGATCCATGCCCGGTGGCACAGCGACATCCGGCGCCAGCCTCGCGGCATCATGCGCCCCATGACCGGAGGCGTGACGCCGGCTGGCGCGCGCCCGACACGCCAGCCAGCACGCGCGGTGCCGCGCGGGCCGTCGCCGCACGATCTCCGGTCGCGCCGCCCGACGCGAGGCCCAGCACGCCGTGCCTACGGTACCGAACCCCAAGGCCACAGATTGCGCAGGCGAGACACCAGCGGAAGCATCGCCAACACATCGTTCCATCGAGCGACAAACCACAACGCAGGAAGCGTGACCACAAGCACCAGCAACATGCGCGCCCCCGCGAATCCAAGCGCCGTGTACGCCGACGTCCCGCTGGGAATCAGGTACTGGGCCGCAGCAAGGCCGACGACCATCAGCGCGAGCGGTACCAGAAGCGAGACGAGGTACCAACTGGCGTCTCGGCTACGAGGAAACACGTACAGGGCGGCCACCGTCGCGACGCCCAGCCCGTAGACAGCGTACCCGGTCACCGTACCAATCGCAACGCCGGTGATTCCCCAGCCCGCTCTGAGCGTCATGTAGTCCACGGCAAGGGCCGAAAGAGTCCCTGCCACCTGGAACACCGGGATGAGGCGCTGCCGGTCAACGGCGATAACAAACTGACCGGGAATCGATCCGAAGGCCAGGAAGAACGAGCCGACGAGGAGAATCTGAATGACCTGCAGCGAAGGTCGGTACACGGGCAAGAACAGCTGGACGATCGGGACCAGCGCCAATGCAGCGCCCGAGATCAGCACCAACATGATCGCGGAGAGGGCGGTTGTTGAACCCTTCAACGCGCTGCAGAGACTCCGAGGGTCGCCAGTCTCTCCAATGCGCGTCAGCGCGAATGGGTACAGCACCTGGGCAAATGCGTTTGGGACGAGGCCAAGCAAACCACTCGCCATGATCCCGAGTGCGTAGTAGCCGGTGGCAGTCACCCCCAATCTCCCGGCGACAACCCAGCGGTCAGCGCTCAGGAACACCATGTCAAGGAGACCAATGAGCATCAATGGGAGTCCGAGGCGGAACGCCCGGCCAATCCATGCCCAATGGATGCGCCGAGCGTATGTGTGGCCCGCTCCCGCAAACCAGAAGCCCGTAGTCACTGCAACGGAGATAGCCAGACCGACCAGCGCACCGACGAGGCGATTCCGCGCCAACAGGGCGAGACCCAACACACAGACAGTGCCTAGGACGGCCCCAAGCACGATGCCTCGTGAAACGAGAGCGAAGCGCGATTCACCCCGCAGCAGGCAAAACTGGTACGTGTAAAGCACTTGGATGAACGCTGCCACGCTTGTGACCCGCAGCGCACTCCTTACACCCGCGGACATGCCGGAAGCGGCCAACCACAATCCACCGGCCGCCAGAACACCCAGCACGATGCAAACCCAGAGCGCGCTATCCTTCAAGGCATCGACGTCCGCCGCCCTGCCCTGGCCTCGGAGCAGGGGTATGGCTTTGTTCATGCCATGCAACACGCCAAGGTGCGCATTCGGCGCGTAACCGAGCACCACGTTCATCAGATTCCAGATACCGAGCTGAGTTGGGCTGAAGAGAAGAGGTATCGCCATCGATCGGACCAGACCCACCGCCGACCCAATCGCAGAGGCGCCGAGGAAATAGCCCGCGTCCGTGACTATCCGCTGAGCGCTCGCGCTCAGCGGGCGCCCTTCCAGTCTCGGCGCCTGCCCACTCATTCCCGAAACGGCCTGCACAATGTCCGCCCAGCGTCACCTCGGCGGGGATCATGGACCTGCTGAGAGATAACGGGGCTTCTGCTAACGCCATTTCGATGGGTGGTCCTCATCACGGCCCAGCGAGTCCGCGGGCCAACGCGACGGACGGCTAGCGCCATGCTCACAGTCCAGCCAGTTGCCGAGTCAAAGCGTTGATTCGTTCTGCAGCTTTGCCGTCCGGACCCGCAGTCCAGGAAGCCAGGAGCGCCGACCGCGCCGGCTCCAGCCGCGCCAACGTCTCCTCCGGGCTCCGCAGCGCCCGCGATAGCTGCAGGGAGAGCTCCTGCGGCGACCGCGCCACGAGGACCGCGCCGCTCTTCGCGAACAGGTCGCCAAAAGGCCAGCCAGGAAACGATGCGTCGATGCACACCCGATGCGAAATGAGCGCGTCCATTGTCGCGGTTGAGCCCGCCGAGACGAACACGTCGCACGCCAGGATAAGATGTCTGATATCCGCACGGCGATCCGTCCATCGAATATGCTTGTAGTGCCGCGCGAGGCGTTTCGTCTGTTCAGGGTTCTCCAGAGGATGCGGCTTGACCACGAGCAGCCAGTCTTCAGCTCTGTCGGCCTCCTCGAAGATGGCCCGCTGAGTCGCGGCCAGGGCGGCTGCTTCCTCCCCACCTCCGTATGGTCGAATCCAGACCGTGGACGCGAACAACACGATCCTCTGGTCCACCGGCAGGTCACAGTCACGCCGAACGATCGAGATGTCTTTGCTCACGCCCGCAAGTGTCACGTCGTGGCGCGGGGAACCCGTGACCTTGACCCTCGACGCTGCGACTCCGTGGCTTTCGATGATCCGGCCGGGCGCATCGCCCCAGACCGCTATCCAATCCGAGAGAGAGAATCCCCACTCCACCGCCTCATCCCCATAGATGCCAAACTGCAGTTCCAGTGAGGGAATCCCCGCCGTCCTGGCGAGTCCGAGATAGAGTCGCGCGAGGGCATCAGCGACATCAGACGAAACAACCACTGAAGGTCGGTGTTCGGCGAGCACGCGCTTGGCGAGCGCAGCATACGGCAGCAGATACACCAAACGCTCGCGGAGGAGAGAACGCAGCACTCCCCGCATGGCAGCCTTCGACGCTGTAGGAACACCCGATAGGAGCGCGTTGATCGCGCGCTCCTGCAGAATCCGCGATGCCACCTCCTTCAGCTCCTCCGCGAGCCTGTCCGCGAGAGACCGAGATGACTCGTTCCAGTCGGCCCACACAGACCGGAATACCCCCGCTCCGAACTCCCCTCTGCCTTCGGTCACCAAGCATACTGTCGCGACGTCGCCGTGCCAGGCAGAATCGCAAAGCAATGGCTGGAGCACGTCACGTACCATGTAAGGGCTGAAGCCCAGGTATAAGACCACTGGACTCGACGGCCACGAGGGCCGTGCGAATGAGTCCGGCTGAAAGGCCCGTTTGGGAAGCCCCTGCCGCACAGCAGTCGCCCAACGGAGCAGCGACCGAAGCGGAGCGATCTTGTTCTGTGAATTGCGGATCCCCTGGGGCACCCAGTAAACGGCGAGTTCTGCGGCTATCGCGTCCCAGAACGGGATTCCCTGCAACACAAGTGCCTGCGACAGTGTGCGACCGTCCGGCAATTCTGTCTGCGCCCACTCTCGAACGAGAGCGGACGATGCTCTAAGCTGTGCGATGATGGGCTGCTCTGAGTCACGCATTGATGCGATGCCAGTCCACTCCCCGAGCGTGCAAGGACTGAGGTCGGTCGCCCTCACTCATCGCCGTCAGCATGGTGCCCATGCCCGCGCCCGCCCGCTCCCGGTCAAGACGCTCGCAACACGCTCGCTGCCGGTCCAGACGGATGCACTGACGCCATCACTTGCCCAAGCTCTTCACGTCGGCGCGATAACGGAAAGGTCGTCACCGCGCGCGCCCGTCCGCACTCACCGAGCGCACGGGCGCGGGCGTGATCGCGGTGCAACTCGACGATCGCCCGTGCGATATCCTTTGCATCTCCAGGCGCAACGAGAACCGCGCAGTCGCCCACGACTTCTGGCACGGCGCCGGTCGCGCATGTCACGACCGCAGCGCCACAGGCGAGGGCCTCGAGTATTGCCACCCCGAACCCCTCGTGCCAACTCGGCTGAGCGTACACCGCACAACGTTGCAGCAGATTCACCTTCTCCTGGCGAGTTATCGCTCCCACGAAATCGATGCAGTCGACCACGCCCAGTTGCGATGCCAACTCCCGCAATTCCGGGACGGCCGACCCATGCTCGCCCGCGAACACGAATCTTACTCCCGGCACAGCCGACCTCACGAGTGGCGCCGCGCGCACCAGGTCGTAGAAGCCCTTGCGACGAGCGTTGGCAGCCGTCAGCCATCCTATGCTGAGCACAATCGGATCGCTGCCTCGGGAGATCCCGGGACAGTAGACATCGATATCAACCGAGCACGGCGAGTAAACCGGGTGGCGCACCCTGATCTTCCGGGGCGCACCCTCATACTCCATCTTCGAGACAAAGACGTTTGCGTCTGCGCCACGCAGGGATGTGGCCATCAGGACGCGCTGGTAGAGCGGGCGCGAGTCGTATGTGTGAACATCCAGCGTCCCGGTGACGACCAGCGGGCGACGGTGCCACCGCGCGAATACAAGAGGCTCGAATGCCCATGTCCACCACCACGCGAAGTAGACGTCTGCCTCGATCAGCTCCGAGAATCTGGTGGCGATGTGCACCTCATACCCAAGTTCCCTCAGGACCTGCAAATCCTGCGCGTAGAACTCGACCCGCTCCAGAACATCGCGCGACGCGACCCGGGCAAAAAAGCACACGCGAGAGTACATCCTTCGAATCTCCGATCTCGGTTCATAGCCGCGGACTGCTGAGACGGTCGTCCAGACAGAGTAGGGTGTAACGGGACCGCTCTTTCACGCTGCCGCGCTGTCGCAGGTCCTGAATCCGCTCCGGCTCGGCCACCATCGTCATCGCTCCAACTCCCCTGACCTCCGGCGGTCAGTGTGCTCCGGTATCCGCGGACGTGAAGCGCGTCACGAGGGCCCGCCGTCGTGTCTCACGTCGCGGGCGCACGTGTGCCGCAAGGGAGGAGCGAGCACAAAGCCGCACCCGCAGGTCAGAAGACTCTCGCCGCGAGCCCCGTCACTCAGACCGTGTACTCATCGGGCCGATAGCTTTCCAGGTGTGCTCGCATCCAGTCGGCGGTCCGGCGCAGGCCCTCCTCAAGCGACACCGTAGCCCGCCACCCCAGGCGTTCGGCCGCGCGCGAGGGGTCTGACTGGAGCACTAGGACCTCGCTCTGGACAGGCCGAACGCGCGCCGGATCCACCTCGATGCTCGCCGTCACGCCGCACACCGAGCAGGCCGCCCGGAAGATGTCCTCGATGGACTGCGTCCGGCCGGAGCCCAGCTGGATCGTCTGGCCGTCGATGCCGGGCGCGTCCCCAGCGGCCAGCATGCCGGCAACGGTGTCGCTCACATACGTCAGATCGCGCTTGGGCTTCGGATCGCCAAGGCGCACGGCGCTCCGGCCGGCGAGGAGCTGGGCGAGGATAGTCGGGACCACCGCCCGAGCGGATTGGCGAGGGCCGAAGGTGTTGAAGGGCCGCAGTGTAACGACCGGCACGCCGTACGAGCAGACGTACGCCTCGCACAGCTTGTCAGCCGCAATCTTCGACGCGCTGTATGGGGACTGTCCTTGCAGCGGGTGGCCCTCCGTTATCGGCAGGGTGGACGGCGTCCCATATACCTCACTCGTGGACGTATGGACCAGGCGCCGGCACCCGGCACGCCGGACAGCCTCGAGCACGTTCAGCGTCCCCGTGACATTGGTGTCTAGAAACGAGGCCGGCGCGCGGTAGCTGTACGGGATGGCAACGAGCGCCGCCAGGTGAAACACCACGTCCACGTCCCGACAGGCTTCGTCAACGAAGCGGGCATCACGGATGTCACCGCTGCGGAACTCCAGTGCCCCCTGGAGGTCCGCATCGAGCGTGTCCAGCCACCCCCGACTGCCCAGCGAGTCGTAGAAGCAGAAAGCCCTCACCGTCGCCCCGGCGCGCACGAGCGCCTCGGTGAGGTGGCTCCCGATGAAGCCGTCCGCTCCCGTCACCAACACGCGCGTGTTCCTCACAGCAGTTGCCCTCGTGCTTTCCGGAGCTCGTCGTGGCGGCCAACGTCCATCCACTCGTCCTCGATGACGTGCGCTCCGACGCGCAGCTGCCGGCTGCGGCACCGTTCGAGGAGATCCGTGATGGGGAACTCGCGGCCGCGCACGACGAGGCGCAGGGCCTGCGGCGAAACGACGTAGATCCCCGCGTTGATGAGCATGTGCAGAGTGGGCTTCTCGCGGAGCGCGTGCAGGCGGCCGGAGCGCAGCTCAGCCACGCCGTAGGGAATGGCCACCGTATGCGGTCGCACCCCAAACGTAACGGCATACCGGCCGCGCCGGTGGAAGTCGAGCATCCGGCCGACGTCGAACTGCGTCACGAGGTCGCCGTTCAGGACGAGGAGCGGATGGCGCGGCCGCTCGGGGAGCAGTGTCATCGCGCCGCCGGTGCCCAGCGGGGCATCCTCCCGCAGATACGCGATCTCGCATCCGAAGCGGCGGCCGTTGCGGAAATGGCGCTCGATGACACTCGCGAGGTGGTTCACCGAAATGTAGAGCCGGCGGATACCGTGGCCGACGAGGTGGAGCACCAGGCGCTCGAGGATCGGCCTGCCCGCCACCGTGAGCATCGGCTTGGGCACCTTCTCGGTCAGCGGGCGCAGTCGCTCGCCGCGTCCTCCGGCCATCAGCAGGGCCCAGTTCGGACGATCAGCGCCGCCGATCAGGTCGGACAGGGTGTGTAGAGCGACGAGCTGGCCGCGACCGTCCACCACAGGGACCGCTGTGATGCCGCGAGCGCGCATCATATCGAGCACCTCGGCGCGGCCGCTCCCGAGGCCGACCGATACGAACTCGCGGCTCATCAGCGTGCGTAGACATCTGCTCTCAAGCGTTGCACCGGCCAGCAAGCCGCGCCGCAGATCGCCATCAGTCAGCGTGCCAACGATCCGGCCTCCCGCCGCGGTCACGAAGGCGATGCCGTACCCTCCATCGTTGATCGCACGCATGGCTTCCAGCACGGTCGCACGACCGCTGGCGAGCAGGGCAGCGAGCCGGCGCCTCATGCCTGGTTCCCAGCATCCGGCGATCCCCGCGTTAGCCCCATGGGGCCCCCGATGCGGGCGCCCTCCGGCACGTCCGCCAGCACGACCGTACCCATCTTGACCATCGCGCCAGCGCCGACGTGTACGTGGTCCCGCAAGATCGCGCCGAGTCCGATGAACGCGCCTCCGCCGATCACGCTGCCACCGCCAATCACGGCGCCCGGGGCGATGAGGGCGAAGTCGCCGAGCACCACGTCGTGCTCAACGACGGCTCCACTATTCACGATGCAATGGCGGCCGACGCGCGCACCGCTGTTCACGGTGGCGCCAGCGGAGATGAAGGCGCCGTCCTCGACGACCGCGGTGGGCGAAACCCAGGCCGCAGCATGCACGACGGCCATCCACCCACGCACCAGGCCGTGGACGCGCGCGACGACATCCTGTCGTACAGGACGGGTCCCAGCCGCCCCCACGCCGAGCACCGCCATCGCGTCGAGTTCGGCGAGGGCCGCGTCGTCGCCGAGCCACGGCAAGGCGAGCCGCCGCGTCGTTTCCTCGCATGCGTGAGGGTCCACGAAGCCCAGCAGCGAGATGCGGCCCGAACTCCGCGCGGCCTCGGCCACTACCCGGGCGTGTTCGCCGCCACCCACCACCACGAGCCGGATCCCGCTCATACCATGTCCACGAAACGCTTGCGGGGCGGAACAGGGATGCGCCAGCGAGCCAGTGCCTCGATGATGCGCGGCGCCGCGGGACCCTCCGGGTAGGGGGCCGGTTCCGCGGCCAGCCGAACCCGTTCGGCCGGCGCGAGGGCCGCCACGAGCTCCTTGGTAATGCGGCTGGGGTCCCCAGGCACGTCACGGACGCCGCGACCGCGCATCCGTGCCCGCTGGCGGTCTCCCACGTTGACTGCCGGCACGGCAGCCTGCGGGGCCTCAATGATGCCGCTCGAGGAGTTACCCAGTACCACGGCGGCGATGCGGAGCACGCCCCAGTACCGCGCCTCACCCAATGCCTCCACCACCACGACCCGCTCCCGGGCCGCCGACCACACGCGCCAGAAGTCCCTAATGGCCGCGCCGCCGCTGTCGGCATTCGGCGCTGTGACGACATAAGTGGCCGGCACCCGCTCCATCGCCGACGCCACCGCCCTGGCTTCTGCCACCGGGTCGCCACCGAGCGTCGCCGGGTGCATAGTGACGAGCACGACCGGATCCGCCAGTCGGATGCCGAGGTCCGACTCGAGCGCGTCACGGCCTGGCAGATCGGTGCGGAACATGTTGTCGAGACCGGGAGCTCCCACGACGACCACGCATTGCGGGTCCTCGCCCATCTGCCGCACGCGGGCCGCGTGCCGCTCGTGGCTCACGAGGTGCAGGTGCGCGAGCTTCGTGATCGCGTGGCGCAACAGGTTGTCCACGGCGCCCTCGGTCTCCTCCCCTCCGTGCATATGCACGACCGGGACCGTCTCCACGGCCGCGGCGACGGCAGCCGCCATCGTCTCCGTGCGATCACCCACCAGCACGAGCGCATCTGGCCGCTCCCGATGCAGGGCCTCCCCCACCGATAGGACGGCGTGGCCGGTGTCGGCCACGGCGTCGGGCGGCTCCGCCAGGAAGGGCAACTCGGCGGCCACCGGCAGGCCGTCTCGCCGCACGTGCTCGATGGTCCGCCCAAACCGCTCCTGCAGGTGCATCCCGCCCACCCAGAGCCGCAAGGTGAACCGGGCGTCTCCGGCGAGTCCATGCAGCGTGCTCCGCAGGATTCCGTAGTCCTGACGGCCGGTCGTGAGCACAGCCAGGCGCAGGCTACTCAAGATCCTCCTCCCGGAGCATCGTGCCGGCCGTGACGCCAATGCGCAGGCGCCGACCGACCACCCGTACGAGCGCGGCCGGCGGGAGGCCCCCGCCTGGGCGCAGGGCAACAAGGTCCTCGGCCCTGAGGCGGTGCCCGCCTTCGAGCGCGCTTTTCGCGTGCAGGCTCTTCCGGACCAGCTCGGCGCACTCGAGCTCCGCGGCAACCGGCATTTTCTCACCAGTACCGCGCGCCGCCTCGACGCGCCGTACCGACGCCACAAGGCACGAGAACTCCGCGGGCTCAAGCGACGCCTGCTGGTCCGGACCCGGTAGGGAGCGATCGAGTGTGAAGTGCTTCTCGATCATCTCCGCGCCGAGGGAGGCGGCGACGACGCTGACGTCAGTGCCCTCGGTGTGGTCGCTCCAGCCCACGGGGTACCCGAATGCCGCGCGCATCGTAGCCATGGCCGCCAGGTTACACTGATCAGGACGCGTCGGATAGCTCGTCACGCAATGAAACAGTGCCACTGGAGAGTTGCCGTGCGACTCGATGGTGAGCAGCGCCTCCGCGACCTCGGCCAAGGTGCTCATCCCCGACGAGACCAGCATCGGGCGGCCCTTCCGCGCGACATGCGCGAGAAAGGGGAGGTTCGTCAGCTCGCCTGAGGGGATTTTGAAGGCCGGCACGCCGAGCGCCTCCAAGAAGTCGGCGCTCTGCTCGTCAAACGGCGAGGAGAGGAAGGTCAGGCCGCGCTCCTCGGCGTGCGCTTTGAGGAGCGGGTAGTGCTCGGCCGGGAGCGCGAGCCGCCGAAGCATCGCGAGCTGCGACTCCACGACACCGGTGTTGGCGGCCTGATACGATGCCTGCATGGCGCCGGCCGAGGCCAGCCGCTCGGGAGTGAAGGTCTGGAACTTCACTGCGTCCGCACCGGAATCGGCCGCCACATCCACCAGGCGGTGCGCCAGATTCGGATCGCCGTTGTGGTTCACTCCCGCCTCGGCGATGAGGTAGCACGGCGCTCCCCCGCCGATCCGCTTCGTACCGACGGCCACGGTGGGCGTTGCCGCCGACGCGATCCGCCTCCAGGCATCGGCGACGGCAAGGTCCGTGGCGCTGTCTACGTCCAGCGCATGCTCAGCAGGAATCACCACACCGACCGACGTGCCGGGAACGACGAAAGTGCCGTGGCTCCGCAATGACGCGACCGTCGACACGTAGACCGATCCGGCAATGCGATAACTGGGCGGGACATCCTGCCTGCGGACGCCCCCCCCCGCACTGCCGCCTGACCAGTCCAGGCCACCGCGACCGTCCATTCGGACAACGAGCGCCGCTGGGTGTTCGGTGGGCGTGACGGCCACAACCGACGGGGCGGCGAACGGGTCGAACCGGCGCCAGCAAGCCGCGACGTCCGCAGGGGTTCGAAGCGGCGACGTCGGCTGAAGGAGAATGACGGCGTCAAATGGACGCCCGACCGCGGATAGGCGGTCGATGCACCCCAAGACGCTTTCCGCCGTGGGCGTATCGTCCTGGGCCAACGCAGGTGCGCGAAGGAAGGGCACCTCGGCCCCAAACCGGCGACCTTCCTGGGCGATCGCCTCGTCGTCGGTATCGACCACGACCGCGGCGTCAGCGAGTCTCCAACCAGCCGCGAAGCGCCGACCGACCAACACCGCGCGCGCGGTCAGGCTCAATCCCCCCACCGTCCGCATGTTCTTCCGCGGGAGGCCCTTGGAACCACCTCGGGCTGGAACGAGAACCACGGCAGCCATCGGCAGAGGACGCTACGGCGTCCCGACGCGCTCGTGCCACACGGCGCTGCGCAGTTCCCAACCCTGTTCGGCCTTCCGCCACAGGTGCGGCGAGCGGAACGTGTCGGCTAGTTCCAGGAACGATTCGCGCGTCACGATCGGGCGCGCGAACGCTTTGCTGGCCACCGGGAACTCGCGCTCCGGGATGCTGAGATAGTCGAAGATCTGCTGTGCGAAACGCTCAGGCCACTCACCGTCGAAGCGCCTCACGAGGGCGACACCCTCGTCCCGCGTGATGTCGCCCGAACGGATCTCCTGAGACGCATCGTACGTTGCACGCCCGATGCCGAACTTGATGTACGTCGTCCAGTAGTGGAAATCGTCGATCCGGTCATCGATGCTATTGTACTTGCTGTAGGTACCGGGCGTCCGCTCCGGCGAGGCCTGGAAGCCTCCATGCTCCACCGCATAGTAGTAGCTGCTCTGCGGATGCCACTTCAGGTAGTAGCCGAGGTAGTGCACCTGCACGTTCAACCGCTGGAGGTCTTCTGGATTCGCCGGGAGGTAGGGAACCAAGTCGCACTGCTCCAACCCATAGCGCGACGTCAGCTCGGCAACGGATGTGCCACCCAGGTAGACTTGGCTCTGATCGTGCGCAGCGAAGTACTCCCAAGCTCGCTGTGCAGAGACATTGTCGGCGATGGCATTGCCGTACTCGGCCTCGTTCTCGCCGTAGAAGACAAGCGGAAGGTTGAACAGCAACGCCATCTTCGGGGCCAGAGCCTTCTGTCCAATGATGAAGGCCTGGAAGGGGTGAAGAAGTCGCTCAACCGCGAGTCGCGTGAGGAGTCGATGAACCCGCCCGTTCGGCGTGCAGAGGTAGTTGTCGAACCCCGCATGTATCCACGCCTGGTGGTTCTTCCACCCCCAATCGGTGTAGATGTGCGGCGCCCAGGTGACCGTCAGAGGGTGCATCCCGTAGCGGTACTTCAGCTGGTGGGCCGCGTAGAAGCTATCCTTCCCGCCAGACCCAGGTACGAGACAATCATAGCCTCCGTCCCCTCGGCGATATCGATCGCAGAGGTCGCGCAGCTGCCGCTCACGCTCCCCCCAATCAATTCGCGTTCGCTTCGCCTCGGCAAATCGGCAAGGGTCGCACACCCCCTCACTGTCGAAATTGATCGTATCTTTCCTGCTCTCTCGGGTATGCGCGTACTCGACGGCGGAGTTGGGACGTTGGTTGGATATGACGCACCGGGTGCAGAACTGCACCGTGCTCGGGAGTCCAAACTTCGCCTCGAGCTTCGGCGAAACCGTGCTCGTAGTCATTAGGCTCGCGTCTTCAGGAGAATAGACAATCTCAAGCGCCACAGTACTTTAAAATCGCTGGCGCACACTGCATCTGCAAGAGCAGTGGGCCGGGGCGCGCCCCGGGGAGGCCGCGCTCGGTTGCAGGCATCGGGGCAACGGCGAGGCAACCTAGCGTGCGGCAGACAACAGGTGGGGTGACGCTCAGGAGAGATGCCCCGCAGTTCGGCGGACCACAGCAGCGAACTGGCGATAGACCTGCAGCCCAGCTGGACCTGAACGCTCAGGGTGGAACTGACAGCCGAAGATGTTGCCGCAATGCACGGCTGAGCAGTACTCGACGTTGCCGTACCTAGTCGTTGCGGCGACGACCTCTGGCTCCTGCGGGACCACGCAGAACGAATGGACAAAATAGAAGAACTCGCCTGTCTGCGTGCCCTCCAGCGGTGTTCCGAGCCACCGTCTCGGGTCGTTCCGTTGCGGCATCACCTTGTTCCACCCTATAGAGGGCACTTTCAGCCTTCGATTCCCGTCGTGAGGGGCGTCGAATCGCACCACGGCACCTCGGAGAAGACCAAGGCCAGCGTGCCGCCCAAACTCCATCCCTTCCGTCATCAGCAACTGCATGCCGAGGCAGATGCCGAACAGCGGCTTGCCATCCGCGACGATGCGGCCCAAGGCCTCGTCCATTCGAGTGGCGCGCAGCGCCGTCATTGCGTCGGGCATCCCGCCTATTCCAGGGAGAATGACGGCGTCGGCGGCACGCACCTCGGCCGGCGAAGACGACACTATGCTCGACAGTCCGACTTGCTCGCACGCCAGCTTCACGCTATACAGGTTGCCCATCCCGTAGTCGGCAATCGCCACAACCGGCCCTCGCACGTCAGTCATGCGACGCCTGCGCTACCGGCGGCCGCGAATGGATGCCGCGTCCTTCAAGTTCGCGCTTTAGCTGCGCCAAACCGACGGATTGAATCTTCTCGAAGCCGCGTCGGGCGTGAAGGTGCGCCAGGTTGATTTCCGGTCGGAACTCCCCCTGCGGGGCGTGGTGTTGGACGTAGTCATAATGAAGCAACGAGCCTACACAGGCGGCATCGGCCCGCGCTAATTCGAGCACCTCCGCGACATGGTCCACGTTGCCGGCTCCACCGCACGCGATGACGGGGATGGGCACCGCGCTCGCGATGGTTCGCGTCAGCTCCAGGTCGAAACCACGTCCCGTCCCCTCACGTTCTATTGAAGTTACCAGCAACTCGCCAGCACCCAGATCGGTCACACTTGCCGCCCACTCGACGGCATCGAGCCCGCTCCTTTCGCGCCCGTTGTCAGTATAGGCTTCCCAAGCTCCTTCCGAACGACGGATCGCTTCAATGGCGATGACAATCGTCGAGGCACCGAACCGTTGCACGGCCTCGCGGACGAATTCGGGACGCCGCACGGCGGCAGTGTTGATTGCCACCTTATCAGCGCCGGCGCGAAGCACTTCCCGGATATCGTCCAAGGTGCGCAGACCTCCGCCGACGGTCAACGGAATGAAGATCTCCCTTGCCGTCCGCTCGACGATATCGAGCAGACTGTTTCGTTCGTAGAGGCTGGCGACAACATCAATGAAGAGCAGTTCGTCTGCACCTTGCTCATAGTAGTGACGCGCGAAGTGTTCGGGCTTGCCGAGAACCCGGAGCCCCTCAAGGTGGATCCCCTTGACGAGGTTCGGTCCCTTGATGTCGAGCCGGGGGATGATTCGTGTCAGCACAGAACGAGCGAGGCGGGCGCGTACTGCCTCTCGTCGAGGTAGCACGCCACGGCGGGCGTCACGTGCGCAGAGCCGTGTCCTATGAGACTTCCGGGGTCGGCGCTTCATGCGCCGCCGGGTCTGAGCCGTCCAGTCCCGGGAACAGGGTCTTCAGCGAAACAAGCACCTCATTGCCGGCGCCGTTCCGGAAGGCGCGCTCCCATCCCTCGATTCCCTGGCAGACAGCGCCGCCAAAGTCGCCGTTAGCGAAAACAAGGCGAACCTTCGGGATCGCCGTCGGGGTGGTCTGCTCGTCAGGTGCGAGCAGTTGCTCATGGAGTCGCTCTCCCGGACGGAGGCCCGTGTACACGATCCTGCCCCCGTGCGAGTCGTCCAACCCAGCCAAGTGCAACAGGTTCTTGGCGAGGTCCTCGATTCGCACCGGCTCCCCCATCTCCAGCATCGCAATGCTCCCGCGCATCTCCGGCAACAGCGAGGCTTGAAGAATCAGCTGCACGGCTTCCTGGATCGTCATGAAGTAGCGAGTCGCCTCGGGGTCCGTGACCGTCAGCGGCTTGCCGCTCTCCAGCTGCCTCTTGAAGATCGGGAGCACACTCCCATTGCTGCCAAGCACATTGCCGAACCGCACGGCTGCGTATGTCGTCCCGAGGTACCGTTCCTGCAGCTCCAACACGACGAGTTCAGCGAGGCGCTTCGTTGCACCCATCACGCTCACGGGCTGAACGGCCTTGTCCGTGCTCACGAGAACGAACTTGTTCACGCTGTGGCGGCCCGCAGCGTCCGCTACGCGCCACGTCCCGATCACGTTGTTGAGGATGGCCTCGCGTTGGTTGCACTCCATCATCGGAACATGCTTGTAGGCGGCGGCGTGATAGACTCGCTCCGGCTGGTGCACCTGGAACACCCTCTCCACTGCCGCCGGATCAACGATGTCGCCGATCACCTGGACTAGAGCGAGATCCGGGTGCTTCTCGCGCAGCTCCATCCCGATGTAGAACAGATCCGTTTCTGCCTGATCGAACAGGACCAGCGTCGCGGGGCAGTGGAGCGCGACCTGACGCGCCAGCTCCGAGCCGATGGAACCCGCAGCGCCGGTAATCAGGACCCGCCGCCCCCGCAGGTCGGCAGCCAGTTCCGGCAAGGTGAGCTCTACCGGCTCCCGCCCGAGCAGGTCCTCGATACGCACATCGCGGAGCTGGTTGATGCGGACGTCGCCCGCGAGCACTTGAGCGATTCCAGGCAGGACCTTGAAGGGCAGCCCCGTCGCCTCGCAGCACTCCACGATTCGCCGCATCTCCAGCGGCGGCGCGGAGGGCGCTGCGATGATGATCTCTGCCGCTCGCTCAGCCTTCGCGATGGCTGCCAGGTCCCTCGTCGCTCCTATGACCTCCACGCCGCGGAGCAGCATGCCCCACTTCGTCGGGTTATCATCCACAAAACCGATGGGGCGGTAGCCGGTGGGAAAGCGCAGCATCTCGCGAACGAGGAGATTGCCGGCCTCCCCGGCGCCGACGATCAGGACGCGCTTCGCGCTACCGTTGAAGCCGGAGAGATAGTGGCGGACCTGCTCGTAAGCGGTGCGATAGAAGGTCCAAAGCCCTGCCGTAATCGTCGTCGTCAGCAACCACTCCAGAACCACGACCGTGCGAGGCACGCCTGGAGAGAAAGGAACCAACCACACGACGAAGCCGAACACCACGGAGCCCGCCATCGTAGCGGCCACCAGCCTCAGCACGTCGCGGGAGCCGATGAATCGCCAACGCCCGGTGCTGAGCCGGAGCCACACTGCAAACCCATACCGAATGGCCAGGAGTGGCAGCAGGCTCAGGGCGAAGACGGTGCCGTAACCCGGACGCCAGGCGAAATCGAAACGAAGCAGGAATGCGGCGGCGTACGCGACGACGACCACGGCCAGATAGAGGCAGTATGCGACCGTACGCCGCCACGCATACGCCGCCTTGTACAGCCGCTCACCGATTCGAATCAGCGTCGGTGGAATCTCGTTCATTTTGACTCGTTAGTCGCGCGGGTCGTGCGGCCGATGCCGGCCACGTGCGAACACCGAAAATACCTGCGGGATCAGCACTTGGCTAGCCCACGGCGCGACCGTCCCGTGATCAGAATCACCGTCTGCCGACCAGCAACGTGTCGCTGGCCAGCCTGGGAGCCGCATCCAGGAGTGCGAGCATTGAAAGCCCGAGCGCGAGCTGAAGCAACTGCGGCTCGAGCTGTGCCAGCCCTCGACATAGTCTGGCCATCGGGCGTTAGACGGGCGTTATCCGACCGTTCGACTCCGGTACGGGACCCGACAGAAGTCATTGCTGCAGCTTAGGATAGCAGTACAATCCCCTTCCGCTCCCGCCATCCTACAAACGGCCTGCCACACTCGACTCAAGTGCCACGACGCCCGTCCCCTTCGAGGCACTCGTCAGGAAGGCGTCCCACCCGCGCCGGATGGCCTCGCGGACCGGTTCGTGGACCTCGTCCGGTCCCAGCAGGTCAGACTTGTTCAGCGCCACCACTACCCGCGGTGCGCGGCCGCCGTCCGCCACGACGCCCGCGAGCACCTCCCCCACCACCTCCGCCTGGTCCTCCCACGCCGGATGGCTGGCGTCCACCACATGCACGATCACGTCCGCCTCCGCCGCCTCCTCCAGCGTCGCCCGGAAGCTCGCTACCAGGTCGTGCGGGAGCTTGCGGATGAAGCCCACCGTGTCGGTGAACCGCAGCCGCTGGCCATTCACCTGCACTTCCCGACTCTCCGTATCCAGCGTCGCGAACAGGCGATCTTCCACGTGCGCGTCTGCCCCGGTCAGCGCCTTCAACAGGCTCGACTTCCCCGCGTTGGTGTAGCCGACCAACGCGACCCGCACCACGCCGCGATCCCGGCTCCGGGCCCGTAGCCGGCCCCGATGCTCCGCCACCTCCTCCAGCTTCCCCTTGAGGACCCCGATCTTCCGCCGGATCATCCGGCGGTCGGTCTCGAGCTGGGTCTCGCCCGGGCCGCGGAGTCCGATGCCACCGCGGATTCTCGAGAGGTGCACCCACATCCGTGTGAGACGCGGGAGCAAGTACTCGAGCTGCGCCAGCTCGACCTGCATTTTCGCTTCCCGGCTCCGCGCCCGGAGCGCGAAGATGTCGAGGAGTGAGATGAGAGCTGCCTCGCAATTCGCCCGCTCCGCGCAACCAAGTCTCGCCGCAACCGTCAGCGGCAAGTGAGTGTGCGGCGCTCAGGTCAGCAGCACCTGCTCCATCCAAACGGCACAGCGCTCCGCCCGGTCGAAGACCGCGGCCGCCTCACGCATGGCGACCACGTACCCCTGGCACTCGAATCGGTCCTTCTCGGCCAGGAGCCGGCCCAAGTCGCGCTCCACCCTGTTCGGGAGACCGGCTCCCATGGTCGCCTTGAGGAGGCGCACCGCGGAGGCGTGATCGCCTCCGGTGGATTTCCGCCCTCCCTTGCGCACGCACACCGCGTCCGCGAATGCGATGCCGGCATGCACCGCCAGGACCGCGAGGGCGGGAGCATGACGTTCGTCCCCTCGCTCCAGTATGGCCCGTCCGGCCAGCAGCAGCCGCCGTCCCACTTCGGCATAGCCATCGGCCTGAGCGGGATCCACCCGGCGGAACCGATCCGTGCGCGTCACCGGCCAGCCAATTCGGAGAGGGCAGCCCCATACACGCCGACGGCCTCAGCCGCCGCCCGCCGCACCAGGGAGCCGGGCCGGCGCCAGGCCCGCCGCACCTCGTGCAGCGTCACGGCCACGGGCCGCAGCTCGGACCCGAAGGCCGCCCGCAGCCGGGGGCCCGCGGCCACCAGCCGATCCAGTACGGCCGCCGTCTCGTCCGCGTCGCGCCCCACCGCCAGGACGTCCAGGTCACTCGCCAGCCGGTCCTCCCCCCGCGCGGCGCTGCCGAAGAGCACGACCGACAGCGGGCGGGGCCGCTCCCCTGCCGCCACGGCGTGGAGCGCCTCCCGCAGCAAGCGGAACAGGTCGGCCTCGCGCTGGAAGACCTCAACCAGCGCTCCTGCCAGCCGATGGTCCCGGTTGACACGCACCAAGTGGTCCCGGCCGCCGACCAGGCGGCTTACCAGCCCCAGCGCCACCAGGTCGTCCAGCGCCCGTTGGGCCGAGCGCACCTGGATCCTCGCCCGGCGAGCGGCCTCCCGCTGGCTGATCGGCTCGCCGCCCGCCGCCAGCAGCCGCAGCATCGCGACCTTGGCGGGCGTCCCGAGCGCATAGGCGAGCGGCGCCCGGAGTGGACCCGCGACCCGGGGGATCGGGGAGAGGGAGCGGCGCGGCATGCGCGATAAGGTAGTCGTGTGACCACTCTATCGCAACGCTCACCGCGTGCCCTCACGCGCGAGACGCGCTGAGTCCTTCCCTGGCGCCGCCTCTGGCCAGCAGCGTCGCCACGTCTCTCACCCCTTCGGCCGTCCTGGCGCTGGTGAGAACGGCCGCCATCCCGTGCCCCAGGACCTCGCGCAGGCGACGCGCTCGCTCCTCCGGCGTCAACAGGTCCGCCTTGTTCATCGACACCACCACGGGCGGCGCGGCGCCCGTTATCTCCCCCAGCACACCGCCGACCACTTCCATCTGGTCCTCCCACGCCGGATGGCTGGCGTCCACCACGTGCACGATCACGTCCGCCTCCGCCGCCTCCTCCAGCGTCGCCCGGAAACTCGCTACCAGGTCATGCGGGAGCTTCCGGATGAAGCCTACGGTGTCGGTGAAGCGCAGCCGCCTGCCGTTCACCTGCACCTCGCGACTCTCCGTATCCAGCGTCGCGAAAAGGCGGTCCTCCACGTGCGCGTCTGCACCTGTCAGCGCCCGCAGCAAGCTGGACTTACCAGCGTTGGTGTAGCCGACCAACGCGACCCGCACCACACCGCGATCGCGGCTCCGGGCCCGTAGCCGGCCCCGATGCTCAGCCACCTCCTCCAGCTTCCCCTTGAGGACCCCGATCTTCCGCCGGATCATCCGGCGGTCGGTCTCGAGCTGGGTCTCGCCCGGGCCCCGGAGTCCGATGCCACCGCGGATTCTCGAGAGGTGCACCCACATCCGCGTGAGACGCGGGAGCGAGTACTCCAGCTGCGCCAGCTCGACCTGCATCTTCGCTTCCCGGCTCCGTGCCCGGAACGCGAAGATGTCGAGGATCAGCTCCGTGCGGTCCATCACGCGCACCTTGAGCAGGTCCTCGAGATGCTTCCCCTGGCGGGGGCTCAGCTCTTCGTCGAACACGACGAGCGTGGCGCCCAGGTCAAGCAGACGCCGCCCGACCTCCTCGGCCTTGCCGTGCCCGATGTAGAGGTCGGGGGTGGGCTTCGCGATGAACTGCACGATGCGGCCAACGACCTTCGCGCCCGCCGTGTCCGCGAGACGCGCCAACTCGTCCAGGTGCTCCTCGACGTCCCGCGCGTCGGACGAGCCCTTCCGCGGCGCGCCGACCAGCAGCGCCCGCTCGACCGGGGACCGGACATCAATCAGCGTGCGGATGGATCCATCCTGAAGCGGTCGGACTCGGGTCGCGCCAGCCATTCGGCCAAAGTCTGGGCATTCCGGTCCCGATCCGAGAGCGACGGACGAGCGATGGGCCACTCGATCCCAATGGCAGGGTCGTCCCAACGGATGCCCGTCTCCGTGCGCGGGTTGTAGAGCGCGGTGGTGAGGTATTCGATCTCGACCCCGTCGGTGAGCGCGCAGAAGCCTCGCGCGAACGATGCCGGCGCCCAGAGCTGCTTCTTCTCCTCGGCGCGGAAGACCCGGCCGAACCACTTCCCCAGCGTGGGCGAGTCCTTTCGGAGGTCCACGGCAACCAGAAACGCCTCTCCATGAATCACACGCATCAGCTTCCCGACCGGAGGATCCCACTGGAAGTGCAAACCGCGGACGACGCCCTTGGCCGACTTCGACTGGTTGATCTGGACGATCCGACCCGGGAGTCCGTGGGATGCGGCCTCGTCCTCCCGATACACCTCGAAGAAGAAGCCGCGAGCGTCGTCGAACGACTCCGGGACGACGATCTCGACGCCCGCCAGGCCGGTAGCCTCCGTTCTGATCCTCAAGTAGCTGCACTCCTTCGGTACAGGTCCGCGACGATTGGATCAGTGCGCCGGCGACCGGCCGCCGCATCTTGATCGCGGCGCCGAGGGCGGCTATGCTGTATCTGCTGTACTTACAGCATCCACGCTCTCGGAGAGTCCGCCCATGCCGCGTCCGAAGATGGTGTATTTGACGCCGGAAGGACACCTGCGGCTCAAGCTCCTGGCGGCGCGCCGGAACATCCCGATGGGGAAGCTCATGGAGGAGCTGATAGACCGCGAGCTCGAGGACCTCGCCAATCCCTGGACGAGCCCCGAGGGCCTCCTCCTCCAGCAGGCCGCGCTGGCCGAGGGCTGGAAGGATCCCGCGCTGGACGTCTATGACCGTGACTGAGCTGCGCCGTGGCGACGTGGTGCTGGTCGCGTTCCCCTTCGTCGCCGCCGGCAGAACTGAGCGCAAGCGGCGCCCGGCCCTTGTCGTGCAGGCCGACCGGTACAACCGGCGCCGCCACGCCGTTATCATCGCTCAGATCACGAGCGCTCGAACGGGCGTCGCCCTCCCCTGCAAAGTCGCGGTAGCTCAGAGCAGCGCCGCGGGCCGGCGGGCAGGTCTGCGCCTGGACAGCGTGATTGACTGCCAGACCATCGCCACCGTGCCCAGCGAGGAAATCGTCGCCCAGCTCGGCACGCTGACGCCCGAGCTAATGGTGCAGGTGGACAAGGCTCTGACAGACGCACTCGGGCTCCAGCGTTGACTCGGCCTCTTCGCCGAGCCGATATTCCGCCACGGGACGGCGGGCGCGGCGGCGCACTTTGGCACCGTCCCGCAGTCATCCGGTGACGGCACTTGTGGTCGGCACCCTCAGATTCGGGAGCGTGGGCATCAGCTACGTAAACGGCACCGTTCGGGGACCAGGGGGCGCAGAGCAGCGGGTCCGCTTCCTGATTGACAGCGGCGCGATGTACTCGCTCCTGCCCGAGCGCGTGTGGAAGGCCATCGGCCTCCAGCCTAAACGGGAAGAGGAGTTCTACCTTGCGGACGGGACCAGTGTGCGCCTGCCCGTATCGGAGTGCGTCATCTCGCTCCCTCAGGGGGAACACCATTCGCCCGTGATTCTGGGCGATCCGGGCGACGTCCAGCCGCTACTGGGAGTCGTCACCCTCGAGGTGCTCGGCCTGGTCTTCGACCCCTTCCATCAGACCCTACACCCCATGCGCTTGAGGCTCTGAGGCCGAGCTAGCCGGGATCCCGAGCTTTCTTCTTCAGCCCCTCCCACCACTCGATCCGCTTCGCCACATCCTTCTCGAAGCCGAACTGCGACGGGTCGTAGAACTTCGTGCCCCGCAGGACCGGGGGAAGATACTCCTGCGGCGTGTAGGCCTCGGGCACGGCGTGCGCGTACTCGTACCCCTTGCCGTAGCCCAGCTCCTTCATCAGGTCGGTCGGTGCGTTCCTTATGTGCAGCGGCACGCCCTCGGCAGGGTGCTCGCGCGCGGCCTCCAGCGCCCTGCCCCACGCCTCGTACACGCGGTTGCTCTTGGGCGCGGTGGCGACGTAGACGACGGCCTCGGCCAGGGCCAGCTCGCCCTCGGGCTGGCCGAGGAAGTGGAGGGCTTCCTTGGCCGCCAGGGCGACGGTGAGCGCGCGGGGATCGGCGAGGCCGATGTCCTCGCTCGCGGCCCGCACGACGCGGCGGGCGATGTAGAGGGGGTCCTCGCCGCCGTCGATCATCCGTGCGAGCCAGTACAGGGAGCCGTCGGGGTCCGAGCCGCGCATCGCCTTGTGGAGGGCGCTGATGAGGTTGTAGTGCTCCTCGCCGCCCTTGTCGTACTTGGCGAACCGTTTCTGGAGCGCGTCGGCCACGATCGCGGCCGTGATGACTCCTGCGGCGCCGCTCTCAGGCCCCTGCGGGCGCGAAGGGGCGGTCCCGCGCAGTCGGCAGGGAGGACCCCGAGCGCCCGCAGGGGCCATCGAGCGGCTACCGGTGACGTACTCGCCCGCCGCCTCGAGCGCTTGCAGCGCTCTGCGGGCGTCGCCGTCGGCCTCACGGCAGAGGAGCGCGAGGGCCTCGTCGTCGAGCGAGAGCTTCAGCTTGCCGAGGCCCCGCTCCCCATCCGCGAGCGCCCGCCGCACCAGCGTCTGGATGTGCTCCTCGGTGAGCGGTTCGAGGACGAAGACGCGCGTCCGCGACAGCAGGGCTCCCGTGATTTCGAACGAGGGGTTCTCGGTGGTCGCGCCGATCAGGGCGATGGTGCCGCGCTCGACGTGCGGGAGGAAGGCGTCCTGCTGGGCGCGGTTAAAGCGGTGGATCTCATCGCAGAACAGGATCGTGCGCCGCCCGTACTGCGCAAGCCGCTCCTCGGCCTCGGCGATGATCTCCCGGACCCGCGGCACGCCCTCGGTCACGGCGCTGAAGGGGACGAACTCGCGGTCGGTGTAGCGCGCGATGAGGAACGCGAGGGTGGTCTTCCCCGAGCCGGGCGGGCCCCAGAAGATCATCGAGGAGACCTCGCCGCGACGGATCAACTCCCCGAGCGCCTTCCCCGGGCCGAGGAGGTGCTCCTGGCCGAGGAACTCCTCGAGGGTCGCCGGCCGCATCCGCGCCGCCAGCGGCTGAGCGGAGGCGGGCGGCGCGAAAAGCGAGGGCTCGCGCTTCTTCGCCACGCCTCCAATGTAGCTATGGCACTTCGACCTCGTTACCGACGGCCGTGAGCGGCGTGGTCCGGTAGTTGCCGGACGGCCCATCCACCTCGAGGCGCCACACCACCGCTCCCGCCAGCGTGACCTCGTACGCGGCGACCGGCCCTGACGCGCCCGCGATCCCGTTCGCCAGGCCGAACGAGACGACGCGGTCGCCGTTCGGCAGCAGCCGGTCCGAGCCGACGTACGGCGCCCAGTCGTCGGGCTGCGGCCTGAACTCCCAGGTCTTGTGCGCCGTGTGCGTGACGGTGTCGAGGGCGATCTCCAGGCCCCGCGAGTAGTGGGTCGAGGCCAGCGAGTCGTACGTGAGGTTGTCGAAGACGAGAATGTGATCAGGGCTGATCTCGGCAGCGGTGTGCTGCCCGTAGGTCTGCGCGTCGGAGTCCACGGCGAAGCTGCTGTTCGGGCCGCCGAGCCGCCACTCGACGGTGGAGAAGTCCGGGGACAGCGAGATCACCTCGCCGGCAAACAAGAACGACACAACCACGTTGCCGCGCGGCCCGATGGCCAGGGAGTTGGCGTGCAGCCAGTCGCTCGGCGTGGACGCCGGACCCCGGTCGGTGACCGGGGACATGACGTCGAACGAGGACCACCGCTGCACCACGCTCCCCTGTTCAGGACTCCACTCCCAGATGCCGTTCCCCGTCCACGTCGTGTCGTTCACGAGGCGGGAATCCTCCCCGATGAACAGCAGCGTGTTCTGTGGAGTGGCGATCACGTCGTGGTTCATCGCGTACGCGTTGGCCAGCGAGTCCACCACGTGCCCGTCCGGGGCTACCTCATACAAACCGGTGCACGAATCAAGCAGCACGAAGTTGCCGTTCGCTCTCCGCGTGAAGCCCTCCGGATAGCAGCCCTGCCGAAACCAGACCACCTGGCCAGTCGTATCCACCATCACCCAACCTGCAAACGCCCCGGTCAATTCCAGCATCGCCAGTGGGAACGACGGCGCGCCCTGCACTTGGAACCGGTACCCGGCCAGGGACGAGGGCAGCGAGTCGGTCGTCAGCGAGCCCGAGTACGACGCGCCGAGCACACCGCCCGAGCCGACCGCGGTCACCTGATAGTCGTACGTGGCCTGGGGGCGCAGGCGAGGGAGGAAGATCGAGGACTGTTGACCCGAATCGTAGGCGGTCACTTTGAGGCGCGGCCCGCCCGCCGTCCAGTACTCCACCTGCACGGATTCAGGCGCGGCCACGGCGACCCGCAGCGAGCGGAAGATCGGCCCGGCGGAGGAGTCCACGACGACCACCTGGACGGGAGGGGGTGGCGGTGCCCCGGTATTCGTCCGCGCGACGGGGGCGTCGGCCATAGGACTACAAGCCCCCAACGCGGTGGCGCACGCCGCCGCCAGCGCGCGACGCAGTGGTACGCGCAAGCAGTGCTCCTGAGTGCAGTGGACGCCGTGATAGACGGGACGCGGCTGCCGCCGTTAAGGCGCACGCTCGCGCGGCGCCCCCATCCCAGCGCATCCCCCACTGGCGCCGGACGCCCCGGGCCCCGTGTGAGACCCGCCCCCGGGCCGAGGTGACGGTCAGCCTCCCGGATCGGCCAGACTGCAGAATCCGCCCTCAGGGCCGATCGCGAGGCTGGGCCGGATGGATGGGGCTCCGAGCCGGGTTCGGGCCTTGGAGCGGCTTCCCGTGCGTCAGGGCGGGTGACAATCCGGTGATGCCAGGGGAATAGGTTCGGCACCGAAGGAATTCGCAGCCCCGCCCCAATGGACTGAGGGTCGGGCGCAGTATCGGGGACACTTCGGCGAGGCGACCCTGGAACTCCGGGCCCCGACCGCCTCGGCGAGACGCGGGGCGTCTGGGAGGGCGACGATCCAGACAGGCATCGGGGATAGGCGGCCCGGGCGCCATCGCAGTCCCGTGAGCCGCCTCACCCCCAGGCCACGAGGTGACCGCGCGGATGGCACGCCAGAACGCAATTAGTTCGGCGCCGAACAAACTCCGCGACTTGGCAGCGCTGCAGAGCCCCTGGCACGCGTTGCTGCCGGCCGCCATGGCGCTTTCACGGCTCATGGAGGGCGAAATGGACCGCGCGCTGGCGAACGTGAGTCTCACGGCCCGCGAGGCAGCCGCCCTCCTCGAGATCGGGATGGCACCCATTACGGGGAAGGACCACTCCGCGCTTCCGGCGTCGGGGGCGGGGGCGGGGGCCTCCCGGACCGCCGTGCCGCTGGGCGCAACCACGCAACGCGGGCTCGCCGGGCGGCTTGGGCTCAGCCACGGCGCGGCGAGCGAGCTGCTGGCGCGCCTGGAGCAGCGCCGACTGATCGACCGGCAGGTCGTGCGCGGGTCGGCACGGGAAACCCGACGCGGCAGGCCCGGAACGGTCGTCACGCTCACGGGCGCGGGAGAGGTCCTGCTGGCCGCGGCGGCCGCGATCGCTCGGCGGGTCGAAGAAGAGTGGGCACGGCGGCTGGCGAAGGCGGCGGCGGGAACGGACCTGCATCATGCCCGCGCGAACGGGCTCAAGCGGTGGCTGAAAGAGAGTGTGGCGTCGCTGCTGGAAGCTAGCCCAACACTCGCGCGAGCAGTGCTTCCGCGCCGACGAAGCAGCCGGCGCCGGCGAAGAAGGCCAGCGGGAGCCGCCACCCGATCTTCCCCTGGAACTCAGGGACCAGGTTCGACGCGCCCACGTACAATGTGACCCCCGCCGAGAGGGCGAGGCCGTGCTCCACCAGCACTTGCGCCCGCTCGGTGAGGAGGACGCCGAGGATCGTTGCAGCGCCGAGCCACCCGGCGGCAAGCACGGCGCGCCGGCTCGACTCGCCGGCCGCGAGGACGAGGCTCGAGACCGTCACGCCCTCGGGGAGCTTGTGGAGGAAGATCGCGAAGAAGAAGAGCGCGCCGAGCCTCGGACTCACCAGGAAGCCCGACGCGATCGCCACGCCGTCGAAGAAGGTGTGCAGCAGCAGCCCGATGATCCCCGACGTGCTCGCCGCGTGCGAGACGCGGTGCGTCTCGGTGCCAAAATGGAAGTGCGGTGTGACGGTGTGCTGAGTCAGGTGCACCAGCAGATAGCCGAGCAGGATCACCACCGCGCCGTTCTGCGGATCCCGCCGCAGCGCCTCGGGCACGACCCCGACCAGCGCAAGCGCAAGCATGAAGCCGGCGGCGAAGGCGAAGAGCAGCTCGATCACCCGCAGCCCCAGCCGCGCACTGCGCGTCACGGCCCACGCGCCCATAAGGTTGGCGGAGGCGGCGACGACGCCGAAGCCCAGTGCCGGCAGGCTGCTCACGCCAGCTCCTTCGCGCGCGCCACGAGGTGCTCCCGCGTGTTGCGCCAGGGCTCGTCCAGAACCTCGTCGAGGAGCCGGCGCAGGATCTCGCCCATCGCCTTGCCCGCCGGCACGCCCGCGGAAAGCAGATCGTCGCCGGTCACGGCGAGCTGGCGGATCGTCAGCGGGTCGCCAGAGGCTTCGATGGCACGCACCGCCGTGAGGAGGTCCGGACGCCGTGTCCGCGGCTCGGCGACGGCGATGATGTCGCGCGCGGAGGACCGGTGCGTCGCGAGCCAGTGGCGCAGGTCGCGCGTCGCGCCGGGCGTCGGCATCGGCACCGCGAGCCCCGTGACCACCGCGCGCACGCGCACGGCCTCGGCGTTGGCGAACCGCAGCCGCCGCGCCGCCGCCTCGGCGGCCTCGCCCGTCGCGCCCGCGTGCCAGAGCGCCGCCGCCGTGAGGAGCACCGGATCGCGCGGCGGGTCCACGGCGTCGAGCCGGCCGGGGACGTCGGGCCCCAGCCCGGCCATCCCGGGCCAGACGCGGGCCAGCACGCCGGCGCGCCGCCAGAGCCCGACGCCGACCGAGGGCGCGGCGGTCTCGAGCATCTTGAGCCACTCGTCCCGCACCCGCTCGCGCGAGAGCGCGTCCAGCTCGGCGGACGCAGCGCAGAGCGCGTCCCAGGTCCGGGGCTCGATCCTGAGGCCGAAGGCCGCGGCGAAGCGGAGCGCCCGCAGCACCCGCAGCCGGTCTTCGCGGAACCGGACCGCGGCCTCACCCACCGCACGCAGCAGCCGCGCCTCCAGGTCCGCGCGCCCGCCCTGCGGATCGCGCATCTCGCCCGTCTCGGGATGCACCGCGATGGCGTTGATGGTGAAGTCGCGCCGCGCCAGGTCCTCCTCGAGCGACGCGCCGAACTCCACCTCGGCGTGGCGGCCATCGGTCTTCACGTCGCGCCGGAAGGTGGTGACCTCGTGACCGACGTCGTTCTCGTCCAGCACGGCGACGGTCCCGTGCTCGATGCCGACGGGGACCGTCCGACGGAACAGCGCCTGCACCTGGGCCGGCACCGCCGACGTGGCGATGTCGAAGTCGCCCAGTCGCTTCACTTGGACGCCGCGCGCCGCCAGGAGGAAGTCCCGCACCGCGCCCCCCACGTACCAGGCCTCGTGCCCGGCGCCGCGCAGGGCGCGCGCGATTTCCCGGACCTCGGCGGGGATGCGCTCTAGCGGGAAGACCTCAGCCACACAGCACGCTCCCGCCGTTCACGTTCAAAATCTCGCCGGTGATGTGCCGCGCGAGATCGGAGCAGAGGAAGACGATCGGCCCCGCGACGTCCTCCGGCGTGGCCACACGCCTCAAGGGAATCGTCGCCTCGATCTTCTTCCGCCCGCCGCCGGCGTAGGGCCCGGCGGCCATCTCGGTGTCGGTCCAGCCCGGCGCGACGCAGTTGACCCGCACGTCGGGCGCCATCTCGACCGCGAGCCCCTTGGTCAGGGAGACGATCGCCCCCTTGCTCGCGGCGTAGTCGCCGTGATACGCCTCGCCCCGCTGCGCCGCCGTGGAGGCGACCAGCACGATCGAGCCGCCCTTGCGCACCCGCGGCGCGAAGGCGCGCACGACGTAGAAGTACGAGTCCAGGTTCTGCGCGATGGTCGAGCGCCACTGCCCGAGGCTCATCTTCGCCACCGGGACGTCCTCCGCCACCCAGATCCCGTGGTTGACGACGAGGAAGTCGAGCGGCCCGCGCTCGGCGGCCGCGAGCTTGTCCACGTTCTCCAGGACGGCGAGGTCGCCGTGCGCGCGCTTCCCCACCGCGACGACCTCGGCGCCGGCCGCGCGCAGCATCCCCGCCGTGGCCTTGCCGATGCCGCGGGTCCCACCCGTGACGAGCGCGCGCTTGCCACCGAGCGAGATCACTTAAGCTCCGGCTCCACCTGCGAGCACACGTAGTGGTCGATCGCGAGCTGGATCTCCTGGATGTGCGCCGTGTCGTCCGACGGCACCACGACGGCCACATCGCACAGTGCCTTGAGCGGCCCGCCGCCGGCGCCGAGCAAGCCCACCACCTTCACGCCCGCCGCCTTCGCCGCCCGCGCCGCCGCGACCAGGTTGGGCGACTTACCCGACGTGGTGACCAGAACGAGGAGGTCGCCCGAGCGCCCGTGCGCCTCGATCTGGCGCGCGAAGATCTGCTCGAACCCGAAGTCGTTCGCGGCCGCGGTCACGAGCGAGCTGTCGGTCGAGAGCGCGAGCGCGGGCGCCGCCTTCCGCTGCACGGGCCGGTAACGCACGACGTACTCCGTCGCGATGTGCTGCGCGTGTGCCGCGCTCCCGCCGTTCCCGGCGAAGAAGACGGTGCGCCCGGCCGCCAGCGTCGCCTTGACCAGCGCCGCGTAGCGCGACACCGGCTCGGCGAGATCGGCGGCCGACTTGCCGGCGAGCGCGGCCAGCGCCTCGAGATGGTCGAGCTTCACGCTTCCGCACCTCCCACGAGGAACTCCTTGAGCTGGGTGTAGAGCGAGCGCCGGATTCGGAGCGGTGGCACGTCGGCCAGCGGCAGGTCGTGCAGGATCGAGTTGGGGTTGTCCACCGCCAGGAGCTGCGCCTGCGCCGCGCCGCCGTGCGACGAGAGCCACTCCGCCGCCGCCGCAACCGACCGCGAGTCGCCGTGATTGTCGCTCGCCACGATGGAGGCGCACCCGGCCTGCACCAGGGCACGGGCGCGGCCCGCCCTGCGCGACTCGGCCAGCAGGGTCGTGGCGTCCACCTGGAGCGCCGCGCCCGCCTCGCGCCAGCGGGCGGCCAGCTCCGGCGTGCAGACGGCGTAACGCTCGGGATGCGCCAGCACGGGGATGAGCCCCTGCTCCGCCACGCGATGGAGGATCTCGACGCTGGCGCCCGCGGGCACGAGGCGGCCGAACTCGACCAGCACGTACCGCGAGCCCGCCAGGCAGAGGCAGCGGTCGGCGAGCTTGGGATGCGGGACGTCGAGCATGATCTCGAAGCCGCGGTGCAGCGACGGCACCGGGGGCGCGGCGTCCACCAGGTCGCCGAGGATGGCGTCCATCTCCTCGCACGGCGAGTCGTCCGCCTCGCTCGCCTTGAGATGCGGGGTGCAGCAGACGGCCGTCACACCCTGCCGCGCGAACTTCCGGAGCACCTCGACGGACTGCTCGACGGTGTGGGACCCGTCGTCCACGCCCGGGATCAGGTGCGTGTGGAGGTCGATCACTTCAGCGCGGCGACCAGCTCGTGCAGCGCGCCGGCCCCGCCGTCCTCGATGGCGCTGCCCACGACGATGAAGTCGGCGCCGGCCGTCGCCGCGTCGCGCACCTGCTCCGGCGTCTTCATCCCGCCGCCGACGAACAGCGGCAAGGACACGGCCTGGCGCACGGCGCGAATCAGCGCCGGTGCGACCGGCGTGGCGGCGCCGCTCCCCGCGTCGAGATAGACGGCCGCCATCCCGATCAGGCTCCCGGCCACCGCGTGCGCGACCGCGATCTCCGGCTTGTCCGCCGGCAACGGCCGCGTCTGGCTGACCGACTCGACCGCGGTGATGTGCCCGCCGTCAACCAGGATGTACGCCGTGGAGATCGCCGGCACGGCGTGCCGACGGAAGAACGGCACCGCGCGGACGTGCTCCTCGATCAGGTACTGCGGATTGCGTCCCGAGACGAGCGAGAGCAGCAGCACCGCATCCACGTCCGTCACCAACTGCGCCGCCGACCCGGGGAACAGCAGAAGCGGGAGACTGCACTGGCGCCTGATCGCCGCCGAGACCTCCGACGTACCGGTCGCCCCGTCGAACGACGTGCCGATCAACACGGCGATCGCGCCGTCCGCCTGGGCAGCTGCCGCGAGCCGCCCCGCGTCCTGCGCGGACGTGCGGTCGGGATCCACCAGCACGCACAGGCCTGGAGCCCGCTCTCGCAGACGCTCCAGGACTGCCGTCACGCCGAGACCTTCGCCAGGAGCTGGTTCGCAAGGCCGGCCACGTCGGTCCCCTCCTCGGAAGCGGCCTCGAAAGCATAGGTCACGAAAGCGTCGGCGGCGAGCAGGTCGAGCGCCGTGTCGTGCCCCGTCCCCTGGCCCTCGACCACCGAGTCGAGCAGCCAGGTGCCGAGCGCGCCGATAACCTCGGGCAGGGATGCGCCCGCGAGCACCGCCTCGGGCGCCGAATCCACGCACTGCGCGAGCTTCGCCGCCAGGTCGGCGGGCGGCTCCGGCTCGCGAAAGTGAAGCCACGCCTTCACGCTCGCACGCGTCATCGCTTCGACTCCAGCACCTGCCGCACGACGTCCACGGCCTGGCGCTCGACCTCGGGGAGCTTGCCCGCGTCGCCGGCCCCCGCCGAGGCGAAGTGCGGGCGGCCGCCCCCCTTCCCGCCCGAGAGCGCGGCCAGGCGGTTGGCGAGGTCGGGCGCGAGGACGCCACGCGCCACCAGGTCGTCGGTCACGCCCACGTGGATTCCGGGCCGCTCCCCCGTCGCCACGACCACGAGCACGCCCGACGGAGTCTGCGATCGGAACGCGTCCACCATCGCGCCGATCTCGTTCCGGTCCCCCGACACCGAGGACGACACCGCCACGCGCGTGCCGTTCACGTCGGTGGCCCGCGCCGCCGCCTGCGCGCCGCCCCCCTTGATCAGCTCCTCGACGCGCTTCTCGAGCTTCTTCCGCTCCTCGACGAGCGCCTCGACCTTGCGGGTCAGGTGCTCGGGCGCGCTCCCGACGGTCTCCGCCACGCCGTCCAGGAGCCGCACGCGCTCCAGCAGCCAGTCGAACGCCCCGGGCCCGGTGAGCGCCTCGACGCGGCGCACGCCGGCGCCGACGCCCGTCTCGCCCACCAGACGCAGAAGGCCGATCTGGCCCGTGGTCCGCACGTGGCAACCGCCGCACAGCTCCATCGAGACGCCGGGCACGGTGATCGTCCGCACGACGTCGCCGTACTTCTCGCCGAACAGCGCCATCGCGCCCACCGTCAGCGCGTCGGCGTACGCCATCTCCTTCTGCACGACGTCGAGGTTCTCCCAGACGTGCTGGTTGATCTCCGCCTCGACCTCGGCCAGGGCCAGCGGCGGGATCGGCTGATGGTGCGTGAAGTCGAAACGGAGATGTTGGGGCGAGACGACGCTCCCGGCCTGCCGCACGTGCGTGCCGAGGATCTTGCGGAGCGCCGCGTGGAGCAGGTGCGTCGCGGTGTGATTGCGCTCGGTGTCGCGCCGCAGCCGCCCGTCGACGACGGCCTCGACGGGCGTCGGCTCGAACGGGCCGTGGAACGGGCCGAAGACGGCAGTCTTGCCCTCGACCTTGCGGACCTCCTCCACCGGAAGCCTCCAGCCCCGCCCCTTCACCTCGCCCGTGTCGCTGACCTGGCCGCCGCTCTCCGCGTAGAACGGGTTCTCGTGGAGGATCAGGCCGACGCGGCCCTTCTCCTGCTCGAACGCCAGGATATCGGTCTCGGCGCGCGTGGTCTCGTAGCCGACCCAGCGTTGACGGGCCCGCTTCTTGACCGACACCCAGTCGGAGGCACTGAGGCGCGGGCGCACGGAGGCACGGGAAACCTCACCGCCGGCACCCGTGCCTCCATGCCTCTGTGCCCCGGTGCCGGCCGCATTTCGTGACCGCTCCCGCTGCCCGTCGAGCAGCTTCTCGAAGCCCGGGACGTCCACCGCGATGCCCCGCTCGGCCGCGACGATCTGCGTGAGGTCGATCGGGAAACCGTAAGTGTCGTAGAGCTTGAACGCCTCCTCCGCCGAGACCGCCTTCAAGTCCGCGAGCCGCTCGAGCCCGCCCTCGATCGTCTCGAGGAAGCGCTCCTCCTCGGCGGTCGTGACCTCGGAGAGCTGCGCGGCGTGCTGCTGCAGCTCGGGGTAGACGCCCCCCATCACTCGCGCGACCTCCTCGACCAGGCGCACCAGCGTCGGCTCGCGACGCCCGAGGAGATAGGCGTGGCGGACCGCGCGCCGCAGGATCCGGCGCAGCACGTAGCCGCGCCCCTCGTTCGACGGATAGACGCCGTCGGCGAGCAGGAACGCCACCGCCCGGGCGTGGTCGGCCAGGACGCGGAACGGCGCGCCGGCCGGCCCCTTGTCGTACGCCTTGCCGACCACCAGCTCGGCACGGGCGATGAGCGGCGCGAAGAGGTCGGTGTGGAAGTTGGAGCCGACGCCCTGCAGCACTGCGGCGATGCGCTCGAGCCCGGCACCCGTGTCCACCGACGGCGCGGGAAGCGGCACGAGCTCGCCGGAGGCCTGCCGGTCGAACTGCATGAAGACGAGGTTCCAGATCTCCAGGAACCGCCCCGCCTCCGCCAACTCCACGAACGTGTCGAGGGAGTGGATGTGGTCGCTCACCGGCTCGGCGAGCTCCGTGCCTCCGTGCCCCCGTGCCCCCGTGCCCGCCAGGTCGACGTACACTTCGCTGCAGAACCCGCAGGGGCCGGTGTCGGCCATCTGCCAGAAGTTGTCCGCATCGCCCAGGCCGTAAATGCGGTCGTCGCTGACGCCGGCCACGTCGTGCCAGAGCCGCCGCGCATCGTCGTCCTTCGCGTGCACGCTGATCCTGATGCGGTCGGGATGGATGCCCAGCCACTGCTGCGAGGTCACGAACTCCCAGGCGAAGCCGATCGCCTCCTTCTTGAAGTAGTCGCCGAAGGAAAAGTTGCCGAGCATCTCGAAGAAGGTGTGGTGCCGGTCGGTGTGCCCCACCTGCTCGAGGTCGTTGTGCTTGCCGCCGGCCCGCACGCACTTCTGGGAGGTGGTCGCGCGCTTGTAGTCCCGGCGCTCGATCCCCAGGAAGACGCGCTTGAACTGCACCATCCCGGCGTTGGTGAACAGGAGGGTCGGGTCGTCCCGCGGGACGAGCGACGACGAGGCTACCTCGCGGTGGCCTCGCTCGACGAAGAAGTCGAGGAAACGGCGGCGAATCCGTGCGGCATCCATCGGAGCCGCACAAAGTTAGCCCGCCACTGCCGCCTTCACCACCTCGATGACGTCCGAGACCGCGAAACCCCGCCGCAGCAGGTAGATCTTGAGCTTGCGACGCCGGGTGACCGGGTCGAGGCCGCGCAGGGTCCGGAGCTTCTTGGCGGCCGCTTCCCTCAGCAGATCAACGGCTTGCACCCCTTCCAGCTCCAGCGCGGCCGCCACCGCCTCCCTGGCCTCGCGCTCGGCGATGCCGAGCCGCTCCAGGTCGCGTGCGAGCCGCGCAGGCCCGTAGCGGAACCGGCGCGCCCGGGTGCGGGCGTAGTGGAGGGCGAACTCGTGGTCGTCGATCAGACCGGAGGATACGAGCGCGCCGACGGCCTCGTCGGCCGCGGGCGGGACGAACCCCTTCCGGACCAGGCGCTGGCGGATCTCGCGCGAGGGAAGCGCGCGGAAGGTCAGGATCCGGAGGGCGGCGCGCCGAGCGGAGAAAACCTCCGCGCGCCGCTCGATCTCGGACACCGCGCCCGCCGACAGGACCGCGCCGACCGAGAGCGCGAGCGGGCGCACGTCCTCGGCGCCCACGGTCGCGAACGAGGCACCGTCCAGCCAGACGCGGACGCCGCCGCTCTGCTTCGCGTCCGCGTCCAGGCCAGTGACGCTGGGCACTACTCCTCCGCTGTCCCCTCTTCTTCGGCGATCGCGGCGCCGGGCTTCACGCCCAGCGACTCCTTGACCTTGGCCTCGATCTCGGCCATCAGCGTCGGATTGTCCTTGAGGAAGAGCTTGGTGTTCTCCCGCCCCTGCCCGATGCGCTGGTCGTTGTAGGCGTACCAGGCGCCCGCCTTCTGGATCACGCCCGATTCCGCCGCCAGATCCACCAGCAGGGCGCTGTGGCTGATCCCCTCGTCGAACATGATGTCGAACTCGGCCTGCCGGAACGGCGGCGCCACCTTGTTCTTCACCACCTTCACCCGCGTGCGGTTGCCGATCACGACGTCGCGCTCCTTCACCTGCCCGATCCGCCGCATGTCGAGCCGCACCGAGGCGTAGAACTTGAGCGCGCGCCCGCCGCTCGTGGTCTCCGGGTTGCCGAAGAGGATGCCGATCTTCTCCCGCAGCTGGTTGATGAAGATCACGGAGGTCCTGGAGCGGTTGATCCCGCCCGCCAGCTTCCGCAGCGCCTGGCTCATCAGTCGCGCCTGGAGGCCGACGTGCGAGTCGCCCATGTCCCCCTCGATCTCCGCCTTGGGGACCAGCGCCGCGACCGAGTCGATCACCACGACGTCCACCGCCCCCGAGCGCACCAGGATGTCGGTGATCTCCAGCGCCTGCTCGCCGGTGTCGGGCTGGGAGATGAGGAGGTTGTCCACGTCCACGCCGATCTTGCGCGCGTAGTCCACGTCCAGCGCGTGCTCGGCGTCCACGTATGCCGCCACCCCGCCGGCCTTCTGCGCGTTCGCCGCCACGTGCAGCGCCAGCGTCGTCTTCCCCGAGGACTCGGGGCCGAAGATCTCGGTCACTCGCCCGCGCGGGATCCCGCCCGTACCGATGGCCGCGTCGAGGTTGATCGCCCCCGTCGGGATGGCATCGACCTTCACCCGCGCCCGCTCGGAGCCCATGCGCATGATCGAGCCCTTGCCACATGTCTTCTCGATTTGCGCGATCGCGAGATTCAAAGCCTTCCGACGATCGTCCTTCACGATTTCCTCAGCCATCCTCGCCTCGCGGAAACAAAGTTCAGAGCCGACGGATACGGTTCAGTTGCCAGACGGCAAGTTGCCAGTGGTTACCAGTTGCCAGTCGCGAGATTCAGAACCTGCCTCGCGCGGCCCTAACCCCTAACCCCTAACCCCTAACCCCCCGCCTTCACGCCACCCGAATATATGCCGAAACCCCATTCAACGCCACCCGGGCCGAAACGCGTCCTGGAGCCACTCGAGCTTCCCGTCCCGGACCGTGATGACGTCGAATCTCACTGCGTCCCAAGCAGTTGCGTGACGGGAGAGCCAGACCGAAGCCGCCCGGACCACGTCCGCCTGCTTCCGGGCCGTCACCGCCTCGGAGGGGGCGCCGAAGGCATCCGTGGAGCGCGATTTCACCTCCACGAAGACCACGACCTTCCCCCGCCGCGCGACCAGGTCCACGTCGTGATGCCCGTAGCGGAAGCGCTGCTCGAGGACCTGGTAGCCCTGCACGCGCATCGCCGCAGCCGCGAGGGACTCGGCCTCGACCCCCGCACGGTGCCGGGGGTCCTTCCAGGTGCTGGGGTCGGACTTGAGCATGCGCCATCGTACACGGCAGCCCCCACAGGCGTGGCATCAAACTATCGCAGAACCTGGCCGAAGTATGCAGAACCCCGGGGAGAGACGATCGTGGCATCACCGCTTCTCAGCGATCAACATCAGCTCCTCTCCGGCGTCGGAACGTCCCCTTGAGGCGACAGTCTCGACCACCGCAAAGCACGCTCCCTCCAGCAAGAGCCGCAGCGGCGTCCTGCCGGGCGGCAGATGTCCATGGCGATCTATCAGGCGGCTCAACTGCCAGGTCGTCCGAGCCCAGCGCGCGAGAGATCGGATGCGGACCGACCGCAGACCGGCCGCAGTCGCGCATTTCTCGAGCGATCGGCGGGAGAAGACGTGCAGGTGGCGAGGCGGGTCGAGGTGCAGCCAGTGCTGCCTGAAGATCCTGTGACACAATGAGCGTGAGTTCGGCGTGAGGATGATCAGGCAGCCATCAGGCCTGACGGCCCGGAAGCAGGCCTTCATGAAGGCGACAGGGTCGTGAACGTGCTCGACCACGTGGCGCGAGACGACCACGTCGAACGCCTGCGCGCCTGCGTCCACCTGGTCGAGGGTACCGTCGAGGACGGGGACTCCTCGCTTCTCTCGGGCCAGGCGAGCGGCGACGGGGTCGGGCTCCAGGCCGCAGACCTCCCATCCGGCTCCGTGCATCGTGGCCAGGAACACGCCGTCGCCGGATCCCACGTCCAGGAGCTTGCGCGCTCCCTTGTGACGGAACTCTCTGACGAGGGGATCCACTCGCTCCGCGATGAATGGCACGCTCGATAGGGCCCCACCGAGCAGAGCCCGAACGAGCGGCCGGTCCAGACTCCGATCTGCGAACGCATCCTCGAGCACGAGCGACCGTGTCGCCGCTCTCGCGCGGCCGAAGAACCGGGCGCTCGCGTCCTGGTGGGTGTAGTACTCGCCGTAGGCACGTGCGATGCTGGAACGAGTCAATCGAGGGCTCAGCCACAACAGTTCGCATCCCGGGCACTCCAGCATCTCCGCCGTTCCGGGTGCGTTGAAGATCCGATCGTGCATGGAGGTGTACCGAAGCCGTCCCCGGGCGGAGCAAAGCGGGCACGCTGGAACTTCTTCAAATTCGGCCTGGCTGGGCTCGGCCATCAGTACTGATCGAGATCCTGCAACCCCACGAGCACCTCCCGAGCCTTGGACCCGTCCGGCGGCCCGAGGATGCCGGCATCGTGCAGCTGGTCGATGATCCTGGCCGCGCGGCCGTAGCCGATCTTGAGGCGCCGCTGGAGGAGCGACGTCGAGCCGAGCTGGTTCTGGATGCAGACTTCCGCGGCCTGGCGGAAGAGCGGATCGCGCTCCGCCAGCCCGCCGCCGGCGTCGGCGCCGCCCTCGTCGCCGCCTTCCTCCTCGGCGATCCGCGCGCGCACGACCTCGAGGATGTCGGCCTCGCCGGCTTCTCCTTCAGCGCCCTCCGCGCCCGCCTCTGCGGCCTCAGCGGCCGCCTCACGCCGCGCTTCGGCCCGCGCGTCGAACCAGTGCATCAGCTTCTCGGTCTCGTCGGTGCCGACGAACGCGCCCTGCAGCCGCATCAGGTCGCTCTTCCCCGGCGGCATGAAGAGCATGTCCCCGTTGCCCAGCAGCGCTTCGGCGCCGTTCTGATCGAGGATGGTACGGCTGTCGATCTTGGACGCGACGCGGAAGGCGATCCGGCAGGGGAAGTTCGCCTTGATGAGGCCGGTGATGACGTTCACCGACGGCCGCTGGGTCGCGAGGATCAGGTGGATGCCGATCGCCCGCGCCTTCTGCGCGAGCAGCGCCAGCGGCGTCTCGACCTCGGCCTGCACGGTCATGATGAGGTCGGCCAGCTCGTCCACGAAGAGGAGGATGTAGGGGAGCGCTCCCTCCTCGTACGCCTCGCCGTTCGGCTTCACGATCGTCGACGGGTCCTCGGCGAGCTTGTGGTTGAAGTCCACCAGGTTGCGGGCGTTGTTGGCGTGGAGCAGCTCGTAGCGATCCTGCATCTCCCACACGGCCCACTTGAGCACGTGCGCGGCGTCCTTGTTGTCGGTGACGACGCGGTGCCTGAGGTGCGGCAGCGCGTTGTACATCGACAGCTCGACCATCTTGGGATCGATCATCAGGAAGCGCATCTCGGCCGGCGTGTAGCGGTACACGAGGCTCGTGATGAGCGTGTTGATGCAGACCGATTTCCCCGAGCCGGTGGCGCCGGCGATCAGGAGGTGCGGCATCTTCGTCAGGTCGGCGATGATCGGCCGGCCTTCGAGGTCCCGGCCCAGCGCGACGGGCAGGAGCAGGCGCTGGACCGCCTTCTGCCATTCGGGCGCCTCGAGCAGCTCGCGAAAGCCGACCAGGCGCGGCGTCGGATTCGGCACCTCGACGCCGACCGCGCCTTTCCCCGGGATCGGCGCGACGATGCGGATGCTCTGCGCGCGCATCGTGAGCGCCAGATCGTCCGCGAGCGCCGCGATGCGCCCCACCTTCACGCCAGCGGCCGGGACGACCTCGAACTGCGTGACCACCGGTCCCGTGGTCCGCCCGCCGATCGCCCCCTCGACCTTGAACTGCCTCAGCGTGTCGATCAGTACGCTCTGGAGGCGATCGAGCTCGGCCTCGAAGTTGGCCGGCTGGGGCAACGGGGGATTCAGCAGGTCGATCGGGGGAAGCTCGTCGGCCAAAGCAGGTGTCGGGTGCCGGGTGCCGGGTGCCGGGGCCCCGCCCTTCCGGCCCCGCTTGGCGGGCACGGACTCCTCTTCAGCCTCCTCCTCAGCGCTCGCGAAGACGTCTTCCGGGAGCTCGGGAGGCGGCGCCTCGACAGCCCCCGACACCTGACCCCCGACACCCGACGCCGCTTCCCGTTTTCGCAGCATCCCCAGCGGATTCCATCCCACCGTGGCGATGGTGAGCCCCGAGAAGATGCCCAGCGCGAGGAGGCCCTCGCCCACGGGCCCGATGATCCTCAGCTCGTACGCAAGGAACCCGCCGGCGAGGCCCACCCAGCGCGGGTATTCCGGCAGCGCGCCGGACACGAGCGCGGCGTGCGCGACGCTCTCCCAGGTCTGGTAGCCGACGCCGAGAGCGAGCGGCACGGTGAGAGAGAGGCCGGCGAGGAGGATCGTGACGCGGCGGCCGAGGCTGCGGTCGAGGTGGCCGAAGAGCGCGACGGCCCAGAAGAGCGGGATGAGCGGGACGGCGGCGGCGCCGGCGCCGAAGAAGGAGCGCAGTCCGGCCCCGAGGGCGACGCCGACCGGGCCGGTGAGCGAAACGCCGGGGGCCGCCGCGAGCGCCAGGAACAGACCCGCGAGCAGGGCCCCTATGGCCCAGAGATCATCCTTCGTTCGAGGGTCGATACGCCGTGATCCTGCGGTCGGCATAGAGAGGCAGGACCGGGTGCGTGTCCTGGGCGGCGCAGGCTTCGAGATCGGCGCGGAAGCCGAGGGCGGCGAGCTCGCGGCCGTGGGCGCTGGCCTTGAGGGCCCGTCCCCAGCGCTCGCCGTAGTGCCGCGCCAGCTCCAGCGCGGCGACGGCGCTGTCGTTGATGCTCACGCTGCGGGAGCCGCCCTCCGGGAGGAGGACCTTGGTGAGGCGGCCCGCGGCGAAGGCGTCCTCGAGGGCAAAGTGCTTCTCGGCGCCGGCGCAGAGGATCATCAGGTCGCCGTGCTCGGCGAGTGCGGCGCGAGACCGCTCCGCCACGGTCGAGAAGTTCACGGCGGCCGCGGCGATGACCTCGCGCGCGCCCTGCGCCGCGACGAGCGCCGCCGTGCCGTTGGTCGTGGACATCACGATCGTCTTGCCGCCCACGACAGCGGGGCCGAACTCCGCGGGGGAGTTGCCGAGGGCGAAGCCGGGGATGCGCTCCGACTTCCGCTCGCCCGCGAGGATGACGGCGTCGCGCTCCAGGTTCTGCGCGATCCGCAGGGCCTCCTCGGTCGTGCCGGCCGGGAGCACGGCCTTGGCGCCGTTGGCGAGCGCGACGGCGATGGTGGTGGTGGCGCGGAGGATGTCCACGACGACGACGGTGCGGCCGGCGAGGTCGTTCGGGCCGAGCGCCTGCGGCGTGAAGACGACCTCGATCTTCACGCGGTCGCCTCCGCGGGCTGCATCATCTCGCGCTCCACGAACTTCGTGTCCACCTGCCCGTCGCGGAACGTCGGGTGCTCGATGACTTTCATGAGGAACGGGATCGTCGTGGTGACGCCCTCGATGATGAAGCCGTCCAGCGCCTGGTGCATCCGCGCCAGCGCCTCGGCTCGGCTGTTCCCGTGCACGATCACCTTCGCGATCAGCGAATCATAGTACGGCGGGACGGTATAGCCCGCGTAGAGGTGCGTGTCCACGCGCACTCCCGGCCCGCCGGGAGGATGGAACGTCGTCACGACGCCGGGGCACGGCTGGAAGTTTCGCGCGGGGTCCTCGGCGTTGACGCGGCACTCGATGGCGTGGCCTCGCAGGCAGATCCCCTGCTGCGGGAACGAGAGCGGCTCGCCGCCCGCGACCCGGATCTGCTCCTTCACGAGATCGAGGCCCGTGGCCATCTCGGTGACCGGGTGTTCCACCTGGATGCGGGTGTTCATCTCCATGAAGTAGAAGGAGCCGTCGCCGTTGAGCAGGAACTCCATCGTGCCGGCGCCGACGTAGCCGATCCGCGCGGCAAGGTGCACCGCGGCGTCGCCCATCTGCTCGCGCAGGGCCGGCGTCATCGCGGGCGAAGGCGCCTCCTCGATGAGCTTCTGGTGCCGGCGCTGGGTCGAGCAGTCGCGCTCCGAGAGGTGCGTGACGCGCCCCTGCTGGTCCCCGAACACCTGGATCTCCAGGTGGCGCGGCTTCTCCAGGTACTTCTCGAGATACACCGCGTCGTTGCCGAAGGCCGCCAGCGCCTCGCTGCGGGCGAGCTGGAAGTGGCGCGCGAAGTCGTCCTCCTCCATCGCCACGCGCATCCCCTTCCCGCCGCCGCCCGCCGCCGCCTTGATGATGACGGGAAAGCCGAGCCCGTGCGCCGCGGCGACCGCCTCCTCGGCGTCGCCCACCGGCCCCGGCGTGCCGGGGACGATCGGGACGCCCGCCTCCTTGGCGAGGCGACGCGCCTCGGCCTTGTCTCCCATCGCCCGGATCTGATCGGGGGTGGGGCCGATGAACGTGATGTTTGAGGCACGCACGATCTCGGCGAACTCCGCGTTCTCCGCCAGAAAGCCGTAGCCGGGATGGATCGCGTCCGCCCCGGTGATCTCGGCGGCCGCGATGATCTGAGGGATCTTGAGGTAGCTGTCGCGCGCCGGCGCGGGCCCGATGCACACGTCGTCGTCGGCGAACCGCACGTGGAGCGATTCGCGATCGGCCTCGCTGAAGACGGCCACGGTCTGGATGCCGAGCTCGCGGCACGCCCGGATGATGCGGAGGGCGATCTCGCCGCGGTTGGCGATCAGTACCTTCTTGAACATCAGCGCTGGAACGGGTCCCTGCTCAGCCCGGACACGCCACCGTTGCCCGCGTCCGCCGGCCCGGTGGCCCCCGTCGCCGGCTTCGCGGGCGGCGCCGGGGCCGGCGCCGCCGGCCGCCGCGCGCCAAGGCCCGCCGCGCCGCCGGTCTTGCCCGGATCGGAGGCCCCCTTCTTCTCGAAGCCCTCGAAGGTGCGGTCGCTGGAGCCCGCGATGCCCTGCACCTGGAGCTGGAATTCGGTCGGATTGGTGCAGTAGTAGAGCGCCGACTCGAGGCTGATGACGCCGTCGGAGTACCACTGCATCAGGCTCTGGTCGAACGACTGCATCCCGTACTGGACCGTGCCCTCCTTGATCAGGTCCGGGATGTTGAGCTGGCTCTTCACGTCGCGGATGTTCTCCCGCACCGCCGCCGTGTTGACCAGGATCTCGCTCGCCGCCACCCGTCCCGTCCCATCCTTGGTCGGCACCAGGCGGAGGGAGACGACGGCCTGGAGAGCGGTCGACAGCAGGTGGCGCACTTCTTCGTGCTGGTGCGGAGGGTAGAACGAGATCACGCGGTTGATGGTCTGGGTGGCGTCGGTGGTGTGCAGGGTCGAGAAGACCAGGTGCCCCGTGTCGGCCGCCTTGATCGCGGTATCCAGCGTCTCCATGTCGCGGATCTCGCCGACCAGGATGACGTCGGGGTTCTGCCGCAGCACGTGGCGCAGCGCGTTGTGGAAGGACAGCGTGTCCGCGCCGATCTCCCGCTGGCTGATCATCGAGTTGACATCGCGGTGCAGGAACTCGATCGGATCTTCGATGGTGATGATGTTGACGCGGCGAGTGAGGTTGATGTGGTTGACCATCGCGGCCAGCGCGGTGGACTTGCCGCTGCCGGTCACGCCCGTGACGAGCACCAGGCCGCGCGGCTTCAGGGCCAGCGTCTCGAGGATCTTCGGGAGGCGCAGCTCCTCGATCGTCTTCACCTCGTAGGGGATGACCCGGAAGGCGAAGGCGAGGGTACCGCGCTGCCAGTACACGTTGACGCGGAACCGTCCGACCCCCGGCACGCCGATCGCGAAGTCGGCCTCCTTCGTCTCCATGAACTCCTTCAGCTGCTTCGACTGCATCAGGTGCTCGGCCAGCGCCTTGAGGTCCTGCGGCGTCATCGGTGGCTGGTTGGGCGTGGCTGCGAGGTCACCCGCGATCCGGACCGTTGGCGGCCGCCCGACCTTCAGCAGGAGGTCGGAGGCCTTCTGCTCCACCATCCACCGGATCGAGGCCGGGAAGAAGGCCGGCGCGGCCGACGGCTTGGCCATCGTCGGTCCGGCGTTCGGCGCGCCCAGCACCTGCGATGCACCCGGTTCAGCCATTGGGATCCACCCGGAAGAGAACCTGGCCGAATTCGACGGGCTGCGCGTCCTCCACGAGGATCTCGCGCACCACGCCGGCGACCTCCGACTCGAGCTCGTTCATGATCTTCATCGCTTCGATGATGCAGAGCGTCTGGCCCGTGCTGACGCGAGTACCCGGCTTCACGTACGGGTCCGCACCCGGCTCCGGCGCCCGATAGAAGGTGCCGACCATCGGCGACTTGACCTCGACCAGGCGGGTCGCCGGAGCCGCGGCCTCCGCCGGCGAAGCGCCGGCGGGGGACGCCGCTTGCGCGAGCCCCGGGGCGGCGGCGTGATGCACGGCGCCCGCCGGCATCACCACGGCGCCACCCACCTCGCGGCTCACCCGGTAGGTGGTGAAGCCCCGGCGGATCTCGATCGTGGTGGCGCTCGACGCGTCCAGGAGCGCCAGCAACTCCTTGAGCAGAGCAAGGTCGGTCATCCAAGCACCAAGAGTTCACGGGGAAACTGGGTGAGCAGGGCGGTCCCGCCGTCCGACAGCGCCACGTCGTCCTCCAGGCGGACGCCACCCCAACCGGAATAATAGACGCCCGGCTCGACGGTGACCACCGCGCCGGCGGGGAGAACCTGGTCGGCGGTGCGCGCCAGCCTCGGCGCCTCGTGTACCTCCAGGCCAATCCCGTGGCCGAGCGAGTGGCCGAAGGCCGGGCCCTGCCCCGCCTCCTCCATCACGTCTCGGGCCAGCGCGTCGGCCTGCCGGCCGGAGAGCCCGGCCCTGAGGCCGGCCAGGGCCGCGCGCTGCGCGAGCGCCACCAGGCCATAGGCCTCCGTCTGCCGCGCCGTGGGCGGAGCGCCCACGACGAAGGTGCGCGTGACGTCGGAGACGTAGCCGTCGACGATCGCGCCGAAATCCAGGAGCAGGAAGTCTCCGGGCGCGATCACGCGCGAGCTGGTCCGGGCGTGTGGCAGCGCCGAGCGGGGTCCCGAGGCCACGATCGTGGGGAACGGATACCCCTCGGTCCCGCCGCTCCTGAGGGCGCCCTCGAGGAGCGCGGCGACTTCTTGCTCCGTCTGCCCGGCCCGCACCTGGCGGATCGTCTCGGCGAGCGCGTCGCCCGCGAGAGCGGCCGCGGTGCGGATCGCCTCGACCTCCTCGGGCGCCTTGACCGCGCGCAGCGCCTCGACGTGGTCGGTGACCGGGCAGAAGTGGCACGGCAGCGTGTCCGTCGCGAGGCGATCGGCCTCGCGCACCGTGACGACGTGCGCCTCGTAGCCGACCGCGCGCAGGCCGTAATCCGGGATCACCTTGACGAGGCGCTCCCAGGCGCCGGTGCCGTCGATCACAATCCTGGCCAGCGAGCCGATCTCGTCCCGGGACTGTGTCTCGTACCGGAAATCGGTGATGAAGACGGCGCCCTTTCCCGCGACGAGCAGCAGGCCGCTGGTGCCCGAAAAGCCCGTCAGATAGCGGATGTTGGCGGGGTGGGAGACCACGAGCGCGTCCAGGCCGTCCCGGGACAGGCGGGAGAGGAGGGCCTCCATCCGTTCGCCACGGCGATCAGTCATAAGGAAGTCAGGACAGTTGCCAGACGGCGAAGGAGGAAGTGGTTACCAGTTGCCAGCCCGCGGAACGCAGGCCAGTTGTCAGTACTGGCAACTGGTCTGGCTCCTGTGAGCTCGCGTCTGGTGACCACTTCAGTACTTGCCGTCTGGCAACTGCTCCGATCACTGGTACCTCAGACCTCCACACTGCCCGACGGTTTGGATGAGCCGCGTCTCAGCCAATTCACGAGGCCCTCGAGCCCGAGAATGTAGGATTGGCCGCCGAAGCCCGCGACGACGCCCACGGCCAGGTCGGCGAGCAGCGACTTCCGGCGCTCCTCCTCGCGTCCCCAGATGTTGGTGAGGTGGACCTCGACGAACGGCACCGCGGCGACGAGGACGGCGTCTCGGACGGCGATGGACGTATGCGTATACGCGGCAGCGTTGATCAGGGCCCCGTCGGCCCGGCCCCGCAGCGCCTGGATCGCCTCAACGAGCGCCCCCTCGTGATTCGACTGGAGCCAGCCGATCTCGACGCCGAGAGCGCGCGCGCGCTCGCGGACCGCGGCCTCGATGTCCGCGAGCGTCGCGGAGCCGTAGAGCGCTGGTTCCCGAACCCCGAGGAGATTGAGGTTCGGCCCGTTCACCACCGCGATGTGCACTATTTCTTGAGACCTTGGAGCCAGGCGCTGAAGGCGGTGAGGTCCTCATCGCCGAGCTGTGAAGGGCGTTTCGGCGCCGCCGCGGGCTCGGGCGGCGTAGGTGCCGGCGCCGGTGCGGCGGCGCCGAAGAACTCGTCGAACGAGGCCCCGAGCGGAGGGACCGGGGCGGCCGAGACCGACGGAGCCGGAGTCGCGGGGGCGGCCTCGCCCGGCGCACCGAAGATCTGATCGAGCGAGAAGGCGTCGGGCGCCGGGTGCGCGGGCTCCCCCTCCGGCTCCGCCATAAACGCGGACTCGAGGGGGGTGGGCGCTTCGGGGCTCGGTGCCTGCGGCGTGGGCGCTGGCGCAGCCGCCGTGGAAAGACGCGCTCCGGCCACGCGCTTCAGCCATGCCCCAACCGACTCGGCGCCGAGCGCCGTCGCCCGCAGGTCAGGCGGCGGTCCTTCAGCCGCCCGCAGCTTCGCGGCGAGCCCCGCATCGCCGGGGCGCTGGGCCAGCAGCCCACGGTACACGTCGGCGGCCTCGTTCCGGAACCCCTGCTTCAGGTACAGGTCGCCCATCGTCTCCGTCGCCATCGGCGGATGGGCTGCAGGCTCCTCGCGCGGCGGCGGCGAGACCATCTGCACCATCTTGGCCGACGGGCGCGCCAGCTCGTCCGGCGGCGTCACGTCCTCGGGCATGATCAAGGGCAGGTCGGACGGCGCCGACGGCTGCGGGGCCGCGGCGGCTGCGGGCATGTCGAGGACGGAGCCTGCGGCCTCGTCAACGATCGAGTAGGCGCCCGACAGGTTGGCGGGCAGTTCGACGTTGCCGGGTTCCGGGGCAGCCTCGAGGCCTCCCAGCGACTGGTCGGGCCGCGGCTCGATGCTGAAGTCGTCCAGGGACGGCATCGGAGCGGCCGCAGCGGACTCGGCCGCCGGTGCCGCAAGCGCTTCCGCTTCCGTCGCAGGCAGGCCGATCTCCGACATGAACTCGACGGCAGGGGCCCGGATCTGTTCGTCGTGGACGACCGCCTCGACATCCTCGGCCCGGATGGCCCGCGAGGAGCGCTCGCCCGTGCCCCACGCCAGCGAATCGTCGAAGGGCATCACGTCCAGCGCCTCGGCCGAGACCTTCGTCTCGGACGGGAGCGGGTGGACGTCCGGCTTGGTCTCGGCGGGGGCCGGCTCCGCCTGCATCGCCGCCTGGACCATCTCCCCCGGCTCTTCGACGGGCACGGCCTCCAGCGGCGGCGGCGGTATCTCGACCAGCGGCGGGGCTTCGGGCTCCGGGGTCCGAGATTGAGGGATCTCGAGCACCGGCTCCAGCTCCGCGACCGGGGCAGGCTCAGCCACCGGCGCCGCCTCTTCGAGCATCGGCAGGGGCACCGGCTCGCTCGCCGGCTCCTCGATCGGCTCGGGCGAGCGGACCGCCGCGACCACCTGGGTCGCCTCGCCGCCCGCGGGCGCGGCCTCGGCGGCGGCGGGCGCGGCCTCCATCTCCTGCGCCACGTCGGCGAAAGAGGTTTCGGGCGCGATCTCGGCCGGCGCTTCCTCGACGGCCGCCGCGGGAGCGGCGAGCGCGCCGCCCAGACGCTGGAGGTCCGCCTCGGCCTCGCTGTTCATCGAGTCCACGGCCAGGAGCTTCTGGAGCCACTCCCTGGCTTCGTCCAGGCGCCCCGCGCGCTCGGCGATCTCCGCCAGGCTCTTCAGCGCGATGATGTTCTCGCCGTCCAGGGCGAGGACCGCCTGAAACGTGGCCGCGGCGTCTGGGTCGGCCCCCTTGTCCAGGAGGCAGCGGCCGAGCACGATGTGCGCGGAGAGGTAGTCGGGGTGCTTCGCGAGCCCTGCCCGGACCAGCTCCAACGCCCGGTCCACCTGCCCTGCCTTGCGATAGGCGTCCGCCAGCGGCGCAAAGAACCGCCCATCGGGGTTCTCGGCGTAACGGCGTTCGAGTTTTTCGATCTCGCTCGATGAGGCCATCGAACTCCTGCTGGCAGAACAGGTTCGGCCCGCGAAGATACGGCATTCCGGCACGGGGTGTCAACGGGAACGGCACCGCGCGAGGTTGGCTTTGCGCGTTGTCTCGTCTAGATTTAGGCCCTTTCCCGCGGGAGAGCGGACGCGATGCTGCGCACGATGCGCGAGAAGACGAAGATCATCATGCTCATCCTGGCGGTGGCGTTCGTCGGATGGCTGGTGTTCGACGTGGGGATGGGCGTCACGGGGCGCGGTCAGAACGCGACCACCCGGGACCTCGGCTCGGTGAACGGGCACCCGATCAAGTACCAGGCCTGGCTCCAGGCCTATAACTCCACGGTGGAGCAGGCGCGCCAGCGGAATCCCGGTCAGTCGCTGACCCGCGAGGAGCAGAAGTCGCTGGAGGACTACGCCTTCGAGCAGCTGGTCGAGGCGGGCGTCCTCCAGGACGCGTACAAGCGGCGCGGCATCGTGGTGACCGACGAGGAGGTCCGCGACGCGGCCCTGCGCTACCCGCCCGATGAGGTCACCAGCGCCCGGGACTTCCAGACGAACGGGAAGTTCGACCAGTCGAAGTGGCAGCGGTTCCTCGCCAGCGGCACGCAGCCCGAGTTCCTGGCCGCCCTCGAGGCGCGCTACCGCTCCGAGCTGCCGCGCCTCAAGCTCCTCGAAGCGGTGACCGCAGACATCTACGCCCCGGACACGAAGCTCTGGCGGATCTACCGGGACCAGCACGACTCGGTCACGGTGAAGGCGCTGGTGGTCAATCCGGACGTGGCGGTGGCCGACGCGTCGGTAGGCATCACGCCGCAGGACCTGGAGCGGTGGTACGCCGCCAACAAGGACTCGCTCAAGCTGCCGGCGGCGGCCTATCTGTCGTACGTCACGATCAGCAAGGTGCCGCTGGCGGTGGACACGCAGGCCGCAATGCAGCTTGCGCGCGCGGTGCGCGATTCCATCGTGCAGGGCGCCGACTTCGCGCAGATGGCGAAGAACGAGTCGGCGGACTCCGGCTCGCGCGCGCAAGGCGGCGAGCTGGGCACCTTCGGGCACGGGCAGATGACGCCCGCGTTCGAGCAGGCGGCCTTCAAGCTCCCGATCGGCCAGGTTTCGCCCCCGGTGGTCACGCCGTTCGGCATCCACCTCATCAAGGTGGAGAAGCGAACGCAGGACAGCGTGACGGCGCGCCACATCCTGATTCCGATCACGCGGACGGGGGCGCGACTGGACACGCTGGAATCGCGGGCCGACTCGCTGGACCGGATGGCGGCCGAGCAGTCGGATCCGACGGTGCTGGACAGCGTGGCGCGGAAGATGGGGCTGACCGTCCGGCGCGCGGGGCCCCTCTACCAGGGCCAGCCCGTGGCGCTCGGCTCCGACCGCATTCCCGACGTCAGCATCTGGGCGTTCGAGGGGAAGAAGGGCGAGACGAGCCAGGTGATCGAGACGAACAGCGCGTACTACGTCTTCCGCCTCGACAGCTCGGTGGCGGCGGGGATCCCGGATCTCGGGGCGGCGCAGGCGCGCGTGCGCGCGGCCGTCCTGGAGGAGAAGAAGCGCGCGGCGGCCGAGGCGATCGCGCACGACGCCGAGCGGCGCCTGGCCGCGGGCCAGACGCTCGAGCAGGTCGCGCAGGCCCTCCGGCTGCCGATCCAGATCATCGGCCCCTTCGCGCGGACCGGGAACGTGGCCGTCCTCGGCGCCGCGTCGGAGGCGGTCGGCCTCGCCTTCCGGCTGCGGGTCGGCGAGCGCTCCGGATTGCTGCCGGGCACCGACGGCTTCTTCGTCATGGAGCCGACGCGCCGCGTGCGCGCCGACTCGGCCGCGTTCGAGAAGCAGAAGGAGGACGAGCGCACGGGCGTAATCCGCGCGGCCCGCCAGGTGCGCGTACAGGCGTATCTGGATGCGCTCCGCAGGGAAGCGAAAGTCGTGGACAATCGGGCGGCGCTATTCAAGCCGCGAAGCGATCAGGGACAGTGAGCGGTGAGGCGCAAGGGGTGAGAAGGCGAAGGGAGAAGTGAGAGGACGAGGTGAGGGGTGAGAGGCCGCGTATGGCCCCTCACCCCTCACGCCTTTCCCCTGCTCACGTCTGACTCCACCGTCTCACGTCCCGTCGGTCCCTCTCACCTCTCACGCACCCGGGGCCTTGGGCGGCTGCGGCGGAGCAGGCTGGCTGGGGGGCGGCGGTGGCTCGATTCGCCCCTGCTGGTTCGCGGACGTATTGAACTCGTTCTGCACGTCCCGCATGCTGCGCTTGAACTCCCCGATGGACTTCCCCAGCGCGCCGCCGATTTCCGGCAGCCGCTTGGCCCCGAAGAGCAGCAGCAGGATGACCAGGAAGAGCAGAATGTGGGTCAGGCTCAAGCCTTCGAACATCGGTTGCTCCTTCCCTTCATGACCCGCTAGAAGAGCGAGCGCGCCAGCAGATACGCCAGCACGACGCCCACGACGGCCAGCACGGACACCCTGACGCCGATCGGGCCCACGGTGAACCAGAGCACCAGCAGATCCACCGTGACGGGGCCCAGCTTCGGCGTCACGGCGAACGTCAGCACCTCGCGCGGTGCGCCCGCCGGGAGCACCCGCTCGAGGAAGGCGGAGAGAAAAGCGCCCAGCACGAAGCCGGTGGACAGCACCGCCAGGTAGAACAGCGGCCGGCGCGGGACGTTGGCCACGCTAGCTCCGCCGCTCCACCGCGTACGCGATGGCCTCGTGGAGCGCCTCGCGGCCCGGCGACGGCGCCAGGTCGTCGAGCGCCTCCTCGGCCTCGGTGGCGAACGCCGCCGCGCGCTCCCGCGCGTACTCCAGGCCCCCGCTCCGTTCGACCAGCTGCACGACCCGGGCCACCTGCGCGTCGGCCGGGGAGGTCTCGCGGAACAGGCTCTCCACCTCGCGCCTATCGTCGGGCGCGAGCCGCGGCAGGGCGGCGATGAGCGGCAGCGTGACTTTGTGCTCCCGGAGGTCGAGCCCGGACGGCTTCCCCGTCACCGCCTCGTCCTCGGTGTAGTCGAGCAGGTCGTCGGCGATCTGGAACGCCATCCCCAGCGCGTCGCCGTACCGGCGCATCGCGCGCCGCTCCGCGGGCTCGGCCCGCAGCGCGCCCACCTCGCACGCCGCCGCGAACAGGGACGCGGTCTTGGAGCGGCAGAGCAGCTCGTACTCACGCTCGTCGAAGCCCAGCACCTCGTACGCCATCAGCTGCCGCATCTCACCGACGGTCATCGCGTTGGTCACGCGCGACAGAACGCGCAGCGGCTCCGGGTCGTCCAGGCGCACCAACTCGATGATCGCGCGCGAGTAGAGGTAGTCGCCCATGATGACGGCGACCTGGTGGCTGTACTGCGAGTTCACGGTCGGCATGCCCCGGCGCAGCGCCGAGTGGTCCACCGAGTCGTCGTGCACCAGCGTGGCGACGTGGATCAGCTCGACGATCGCGGCGAGCGACACGGCGCGGGGATCCCGCGCCCCGGTCGCCTCGTGCGCCAGCAGGAGCAGCGTGGGTCGGAACAGCTTCCCCTTCATCCGCAGCAGGTGCCGGTTGACGTCCTGGATCAGCGGCAGGTCGGCCGCGACCACGCGCGCGAGCTCCGTCGTGACCATGCCGAGCTGCGCCGCGACCGGGCGCTGGATGTCGGCGAGCGTCACGCCGGCGGCCTGGCTCTTCACCCGGCTAGGCCCCCGCGTGGGACAATGATTTCACCCGCTGGCTCACGTCCTGGAAGGTGATCTCCACCGCAAACACCCGGTGGTACGAGACGAGCGCGTCCGGGGTCTTCCCCAGTTCCTCCTGGGTGCGGCCCAGCCAGTAGAGAAGCCCCACCCGCTCCGCGTCGCCGCTGGCCGGCAGATCGAGCGCGCGGCGCAGGATGGTCTCCGCCACCGTGAACTGCCCCTTCTCGAAGAAGCAGAGCCCGAGCGCCTCCGACGCGCGGAGCTTCCCCTCCGGGGAGCGCAGGGCCTTCTGGAACTCCGCGATCGCCTCGTCGAGCAGCCCCATCTCCTTGTAAGCGACGCCGAGATCGTAGTGGCTCTGGAAGTCCGCTTCGTCCACGTTCGCCTCGACGCCCTTCTTGAACGCGCTGAGCATCGTCTGGAAGTCCTTCTGCTCGTCCCCCGAAGGCTCCTCGTCCTCGATCCGCATCCGGGTGTCTTTCGGCGCCTCCTCGTCGAGCAGCATCGCGCCGAGGTCCACGAAGTCTCCGCCCCCCGCGGGGGCGGCGACGGGGGCCGGCGGCCGCGTGGCGCGCCGCGGCGGTGGCGCCGCGGACGGCGGCGGCGCGAGCGTCTCGATGGCGGACTTGGCGCGCTCGTTCGCCGGATCATGCTCCAGCACGCGCTGGTAGACTGCGACCGCCTTGTCGGCCTCGCCGGAGCGCAGCAGCGCGTCGGCCAGCTCGAGGTAGGCGTCGGCCAGCCGCGCGCGGTCGCCCTGGCGGAATGCCAGCTCCACGCGCTTCTGGTGGTGGCGCACGCTGTTGGGCTCGAGGCGCAGGATCTCTTCCGCGATCGCGTTCGCGCCATCGAGGTTGTCGGCCTGCTCGAGACCCTCCAGCGCGGCGTCCAGCTCGGCGATGCCGCGCTCCCGCTCGCCGTCCGCGAGCAGCGCCTCGCCGAGCAGGCGGTGCCCCTCCCAGTCCTGCGCGTCCTTCGCGACCCGCTTCTCGAGGTCGGCCGCCGACGGCCCCTCGGCGACCTCGACGTCGCCCAGGTCGATGAACTCAAGCGTGGAGCCGCCCGCCACGGGGGCCTCCGCCGCCGTCGCGGGCTCCTCGAGCGCCGGCACCTCGATCTCGGGGGCCGCCGGCGCCGCCTCCGCTTCGCCCATGTCGAGCATCGGCAGGCCCTCGATGGCAGCGCCTGCGGCCAGCTCCTCTGCGGGCGCCTCGGGCATCTCGAGGTCCAGGATGCCGAGGTCCTCGGCGACCGCGGCGGGCTCGGGAGGCGCGGGCGCCTCCGGCTCCAACAGCGCGGGCACCTCCGGCTCCGACAGCGCGGGCGCCTCCGCCGTCGGCTCCGACAGTGATGTCGGCTCCAGCCCCAGATCGGCGCCGCCTGCGGGCGCGGGCACCTCTTCGGCGAGGGAGGTGCTCTCGATCTCGAGCGTCGGGATGGTCGGCGCCGCCTCTTCGGCCGATGCGAGCGACGTCTGCTCGATCTCGAGCGGCACGATCTCGGGCTCCGGCGCCGGCTCCGGCGGCGCGGTCTTCCGCGGGGCCGGCGGAGGGGGCGGAGGGGGCGCGGGCGGCGGCACGGCGGCCTTGGGCGGCGCGGCAGCGACCGTGCTCTTGCGCGGCGCCGGCGCCTCGTCGAGATCGAGGAAGACGAGCTCGCCCTTCTTCGGCCCGGTCTCGGGCGGCAGCTCCTCGCCGGTGATCTGATGCCGGCTCATCCGCGACTTGCGCTGCTGGGTCGCCTTGTCCTTCGCCTCGAACTCGCTGAGCAGCTTCTCGACCTGCTCCTTCTGTTCGGGCGTCTTCGCCGAGGCGCGCAGCTGCTGCGTCAGCACCGACCAGATCTCGTCCTGCCCCGGCGTCATTTCAGCGAACTTCTTCAGCGCCTTGAACGCCTCCTCGAGCTGGCCGGCCTTCTGCATCCGGTCGGCGTACTCGAGCAGGTTGGTCTTCGCCTCCGCGCCAAACCCCTTGGAGGCGAAGAGCATCCCGAGCTTGAGGTAGATCTGGGCGCGGCCGGGCGTGAGGCGGACGATCTTGTTGCAGAGGGCGATGGCATTGTTCGCCAGCCCGATCTCCTGGTACTTGTCAACCGCGCGCTCGTAGAGCGAGACGGCCATCTGCGCGTCGCCGACCTTCGCGTGCAGGTCGCCGGCACGGTTGTACAGCGGCAGCTCGGCCTCCGGGATCTCGGGCATTCCCTCCATCTCCTCGATGGCCTGGGAATACTCCTCGATCGCCTTCGCCCACTGCTCCTTCTGCTCGAATTTCCGGGCTTTTTCCTTGTACTTCTCGAGATTCGCCATGTGCCCGACGGTTCAGGACATCGGCGGCTAGAGCACCGTTCCAGCGGAACCTGGGGAAGATATTCCCCAGCCCCCCCCAAAACAAGGATAACCGGAGGCGTAAACCCGCCAGGCAAGCGGAATTCCGTACCAGTAGGCCAGCTCCCGGAGGTCCCGGCAATTCCACACCACCAGGTCGGCGGGGACGCCCACGGCGAGGGTGCCCCGCCCACCGGGCAGCCGGATGGCGTGGGCGGCGTTCGCCGTGGCGGCGATGAAGGCCTCCTCAGGCTGCATTCGAGCCTGGCTGACGGCGAGGGCCATCATCAGGGGCAGGTTGGCGCTCGGGGACGAGCCGGGGTTGAAATCGGTGGCGAGCGCGACGATGGCGCCCGCCTCGAGGAGGGCGCGCGCCGGCGCCTGGCGGCTCCGGCCGAGGAAGACCAGGGTGCCCGGGAGCAGCACGGCGGCGGTCTCGCTGGCCGCGAGGGCCTCGACGCCGGCCGGCGAGATGGCGCCGAGATGGTCGGCCGACGCGGCGCCGAGGCGCGCCGCCAGCTCCGCCCCGCCGGAGGGGTCCAGTTCGTCCGCGTGCACCTTGAGCCCCAGCCCCAGGGCCGCGGCCGCCCGCAGGATCGCCTCGCTCTCCTCCACGCTGAAGACGCCGGGCTCGCAGAAGACATCGCAGAAGGTCGCGAGGGCGGAGTGCGCGACGGCCGGCAGCATCTCCTCGATGACCAGGCGGACGTAGGCGTCGCGGCGGGAGCGGTACTCGGCCGGCACCTCGTGCGCACCGAGGAAGGTGGCGACGATCTGGAGCGGGACCTCGTTCCTGAGCCGCGCGATGGCGCGCAGCGCCTTCAGCTCGTGTTCGACCGAGAGGCCGTAGCCCGACTTGATCTCGACGGCCGTGGTTCCGAGGGCGGCCAGCATCGCCAGCCGCGGCAGGGCGAGCGCGACGAGGCTGTCCTCGCTGCGCGACCGGAAATCGGCGACCGAGGAGAGGATCCCTCCGCCCGCCGCCGCGATCGCCTTGTAGTCGTCGCCCCGGGCGCGGCGCGCGTGGTCCTCGAGGCGCGGCTTCCCGAACAGCGCGTGGGTGTGCGGGTCCACCAGCCCGGCGGTGATCAGGCGCCCGCCGCACTCCACCAGCGCGTCCGGCGACCGGGCCGCGTGGAACCACTCCCCCACTTCGTCGTCCGACGCGATGAGCGCGATCCGCCCGTCCTCCACACCGACGCCGACGCCGGTCTTGAGGCCGACATCGTCCCAGGCGGGATGGCGGACCGGGCCGGGGGCGGCGGGGCCGGTGGCCACGGCGCCCGCGCCCACGAAGGCGAGGCGGCGGCCCTCAGGCACCTTGCATCGGCAGGCGAATGTGGTGCCGCCGGGCGGTCTCGACGGCGAGGTCGTAACCGGCGTCCGCATGGCGAGCGACGCCGATGCCCGGATCGTTGGTCAGCACGCGCTCGAGCCGTGCCGCCGCTCCCTTGCTCCCCTCGGCGACGATCACCTGGCCGGCGTGCAGCGAGTTGCCGATCCCGACGCCTCCGCCGTGATGGAACGAGACCCACGAGGCCCCGCTGGCCACGTTGAGCATCGCGTTCAGCACAGGCCAGTCAGCGATCGCATCGGACCCGTCGAGCATCGCCTCGGTCTCCCGGAAGGGCGACGCGACCGACCCGGTGTCCAGGTGGTCGCGACCGATCACCACCGGGGCCGTGATCTCGCCGCGCGCCACCAGGTCGTTCAGCGCGAGGCCGAACCGCGCGCGCTCTCCCTGACCCAGCCAGCAGATCCGCGCCGGTAGGCCCTGGAAGGCCACCCGCTCCCGCGCCAGCGTGATCCAGCGCCGGAGGTGCTCGTTCTCCGGGAAGAGATCGAGGACCAGCCGGTCAGTGCGCGCCAGGTCCTTCGAATCGCCGGAGAGGGCGACCCAGCGGAACGGCCCCTTCCCCTCGCAGAAGAGCGGGCGCACGTATGCCGGGACGAAGCCGGGGAAGGCAAACGCGTCGGCGACGCCGGCGTCGTGCGCCTGCGTGCGGATGTTGTTCCCGTAGTCGAACGTGACCGCGCCCTTCCGCATCAGCTCCAGCATCGCGCGCACGTGCACCGCCATCGAGTCCATCGCGCGGCGCACGTACGCCTTCGGGTCGGACTGCCGCAGCGCGGCCGCCGCCTCAAGCGACAGGCCCTCCGGCACGTATCCGTTCAGGGAGTCGTGCGCCGAGGTCTGATCGGTGAGGACGTCGGGGACCACGCCGCGGCGCACGATCTCCGGCAGCACCACGGCGCAGTTGCCGAGGAGCCCGACGCTCAGCGCCCTGCCCTGCCGCTTCGCCTCGTCGCACCAGCGGAGCGCCTCGTCGAGCGACGTGGTCTCCTTGTCCAGGTAGCGCGTCTCGATGCGGCGGCGGATGCGCGCCGGATCCACCTCAACGCCGAGGAACACGCCCTCGTTCATCGTCGCCGCGAGCGGCTGCGCGCCCCCCATCCCGCCCAAGCCGCCGGAGAGGATCAGCCGGCCCTTCAGCGAGCCGCCAAAGTGCTGCCGCGCGACCGCGCCAAAGGTCTCGTAGGTGCCCTGGAGGATCCCCTGCGTGCCGATGTAGATCCACGAGCCGGCCGTCATCTGGCCGTACATGATCAGGCCCTTCTTCTCCAGCTCGCGGAACACGTCCCAGGTCGCCCACCGGCCGACCAGATTCGCGTTGGCGATGAGGACCCGCGGCGCATCGGGGTGCGTGGTGAAGATCCCGACCGGCTTGCCGCTCGCGACCAGCAGTGTCTCGTCGTTCCCGAGCGTACGCAGCGAGGCGACGATTGCCTCGAACGCCTCCCAGGAGCGGCAGGCCCGGCCCGTGCCGCCGTACACGACGAGGTCGTCCGGCCGCTCGGCGACGTCGGGGTCGAGGTTGTTCATCAGCATGCGCATGGCCGCTTCCTGCACCCAGCCGCGGCAGGAAATCGAGGAACCCCGGGGAGCGCGCACCGTGCGGGGTCCGGCGAGCGTGGTCATGGCTCCAAAGATAAGGCGTGCGGGGTGAGAGGGGAAAAACCTGAGAGGGCAAAGTGAGAGGCGAGAGGTCGAGAAGCGCGAGAGGTGAGAGGTCGCCCGTCAGCTGCGGCGCGGCCTCTCACCTCTCACCCCGCACTTCGCCGTCTCACCTGGCCCTTCTCACTTGTCTCACCTCTTGCCCGGCACCAGCTCCGGATTCCCGGGATCCGTCTGGTACGACCAGTCGAAGATGACGTAGTTCGGGCCGACCGCCGTGACGCGGATCGCGCCGTACTTGTAGAACTGCCCCTCGACGATCTGGAACACGTAGCCCCACATCGGCGCCGCGCTGATCGCGCTCCCGCTGTACCCACCGTTCGGTGCGAGATCGATGGAAGTGAGGTCGGCGATCGGCGTCGTGCCATACACCTGCATCGTCACGCCGGAGCGCTGCGGCGTCAGCCAGAGCCGGCTCGCGTTGCGGGTGAGGATGAAGTCGTTGGCGCCGGTCGCGCTGTTGCCGACCAGCCCCAGCTCCCCGACGTCCACCTGCGCGTTGCCGTTGGCGTCGAGCCAGAAGCGGAAGCCGCTCTGCTGACCGGACAGCGTGTCGGTCGAGAAGAGCACCACGTTCCGCGCATCGGGCCGCGGCGTGTCGTTCCGGAGCGGCGACCGGTCGCTCTCATAGTCGTCCACAGAGATCGCCGAGACGGCCAAGCAGAGCGGCACGCCGTTCGTGAGCGCGCCGACCAGGAACTCGGGCGAGACGGTGGTCCCCTCCACGCTCCAGCTGCTGCCGCACAGGTTGTGGTCCAAGTCGTAGCTCGTACTGTAGACCTGGTAGTGCGAGAAGGCGTTCGGGGAGCTTGCGTACGGCGTGTCGTCCCAGCTGAGGTACACCGCGCCGTTGAGCGAGACGCTGTTCAGATAGGTCGGCGCGGGCACGGTGACGACGGTCGGGTTGCTCACGCCGCGATCGTAGCAGGCGTTCAGCGCGGCCGCGGAGGCCACGACCAACGGGATCAGCAGGGGAAGCCGACGCATGTGCCGCTCCAGCGAGGGTCCGACCCCATCAAACGCACGTGTCGTGCCTGGCGCCGGTGATCGCTCCAACTCGTTGCGGCTCAAGTGGATAGAAACCAGCGTGTGACATTCGACCGGGCCCGGGTGTCACCCAGCCAGGACAGTCTGGAGAGGCTGGTTGCGAGGCGGGGGCGATTGCACGGCGCCGCCGGAGGCGGCGCCGCTGCTCAGTACGGGGTCGACGGCAGGTTCCGCTGATCGTAGTCGAACTTGATCTCCGGCTGATCGATCAGGGTGATGTTGAAGTTGAAGACGACGTTCCCGTTGGGCGACTGCACGAAGCTGAACGTGGCGTGCCAGTCGTGCATGTTGCGGTTCAAGGTCAGGACGTGCGAGCCGAACTTGCCGGCCGTGAAGTCGTAGAGGGTCTGCCACGACACCGACCAGTCGCGCGTCGGCGAGAAGGAGATGCTGCCGTTCAGCGTGCTGCGGGTCGGCGGCGTGATCTGGCCGGGGACGGGTCTGGTGCGCTGGAGGTCGAAGGCCAGCGACGCGCGGAACGAGCCCACCGCGCCGCGCGGCAGCATCCGGTCGGGCGCGGCCGGCTGGTTCTGGAGCGGGCCCCGCTGGAAGGCGTAGTTGGGAATGGCCGGCACCTGGATGCTGTCGGCAGCGCGCACGGAGTCGCGCCGGGCCGCGGCGGTCGGCGGCGGCGCCGGCGCCGCCGCGCCGAAGCCGAACAGCGAGCCGAGGAACTGCAGGAAGCTGGCCCCGAGGGAGAAGCGGGCGGACACGCTCGTCAGGTACGGACTGAACTTCGACCCCGCCGTCCCGACTGTGCCCTGGAAGAGGTCGTGGGTCGTCGAGAGGCTGAAGTCGCGGAGCAGGTCCGAGCTGAAGGTGTTGGACAGCGTGCCCGTGGTCCAGCCGGTGTGGCCGGCGCGCTTGGCCTGCTCGAGATCGATGGCGAGACCGCTGGTCTGGATGGACAGCAGCTTGATCTTCGGCCCCTCGCGCGCGGCGCCGGCGGAGTCGCTCGCGGCCTTGGTCGTGTCCCCCGCCGGGAGCGGCGGCGGGCGCAGCTTCGCCTCGAGGTTCTGCGTGAGCCCGAAGGTCAGCGTCTGGCTCGCGGGGATGTGGGTGTTGCCGACCGAATCGTTGGTCGAGATGGCGCGCGCGTACGCCTCGGGGATCGTGGTGGCCGGCGAGTAGCTCCAGGAGATGCTCGGGGAGATCGAGTGCCGGAACCGCGCCACCGGACCGATCCCGCCGAACAGGCCGAAGAAGGTCGGCGAGATGGAGAGGTTGTAGCCCAGCCGCTTCCCCTGGCTCACGAACGCTCCGCCGCTGTAGGGGCTGCGGACCAGGAAGGCGCCCCCCGTCTTGTTCACCACGCTGACGGAGGGCTGGAGGTTCCAGGTGCCCTGCAGCACTACGGGCAGCCCGATGCCCGTGCTCCAGTCGATGTCGGTCTCGAAGGTCCCGGCGTAGCTCCGCACCGCCGTCTTGGTGCTATCGGCCGGGTCCTGGAGCAGCAGCGTCCGGTGCGCGTCGCTGACCTGGTCGTTCACCGAGAACGAGTTGCTCCACGTCCACCGGCCGATCCGGAAGGGCGTCGAGAACGAGAGGGTGGTCTGGCGCGAGTTCGCCAGGATCTCGGACGAATCCCCGGCCGCGGTGAAGGTGTAGGTCCCGGTGGACTGCTGGTACTGCAGCGCGTTGGTCAGGTTGAACGAGGGCGACCAGGTCACGTTCTGGCCGATGGCGATCGGGTTCGGCGTGAAGGCGACCGTGGGGAGCGACATCGTGACCAGCGGCTTGTCGAGGTTCTGCGTGCGGCTGCCGCCGAGGGAGAGCGAGCCCCAGGCGAAGGTCTGTTGGTAGTTGACGCGGCTGTCGATGGTCGCGACGGCGAGCACCGGGTCCACGGCGTTGCGCGAGATGACGCGCGAGCTGGACGCGTAGTCGATGCCGGCCGAGAGCGAGCTGGACTGCGAGAACTGCTGCTGGTGGTACCAGGTGAAGCGGTCGCTCGTGGCCCCGCCCACCTCGTGCAGCTCCTGGTAGGAGACGCCGCCGGCGAGGAACCGGTCCAGCCAGCGGTAGCGCACCCGGCCGTTCACGTCCCAGAAGCTCTGCGCGTACCAATCCGTCGTCACCTGCGCGTCCGCGTAGTCGCCCAGCACCCAGTACCACCCGAAGTTCGAGATGTGACGGTGGTAGGTCGGCGAGTTGCGGACGATGTCGTTGATGCCGAACTGCGGCGGGATCATGCCGGAATGCCGGCCGTGCCGCATGTCCTGGAAGATGAACGGCATCCAGAGGATGGGGACGTCAGCGACGTAGAGAAGGGCCGGGCGCGCCACCATCAGGTTCTTGGACACGAACTTGATCTCGTGCGCCTCGAAGTGATAGTGCGGGTCCGGGTCGTCGCAGCTGGTGATGGTGGCGCCGGCCGCGTAGGTGCGGTTCTCCTCATTGTCCATCGCCATGTTGCCGCGCAGGTACCAGGTCGCCGAGCCCTCCGGGAACGAGGTCGTGGCCTTCCCGACGATGCCGGCGTGGTTGCAGGCGTCGTACCGCATCCCGTGCCCGACCACGACGCCCTGCGCATCGAACATCTCCGGGCTGCCCGCGGCGGTGAGCAGGCAGTTGTGTTCGTCGTAGCCGACGGTATCGGCCTGGAGGGTGGAGTTGTCGCGCTCCAGCAGCGAGTTGCCGGTGAGGCGAATCTGCTTCTCCGGCGGCAGGAACTGGACCGAGTCCGCGCTGTACCTTGTCACCCGGAAGCCGCGGAGCTTGATCAGCGCCTCAGCGACGGAATCGGGGGTCGCGAAGCTGCGGGACGGCTTGGCGGGGAGCCCCGCGCCACGGCCGGCCTTGGAGGTATCGACGCCGGCCGAGTCGCGGCGGGCGCGCCCGGTGTCGGGGCGCACCGCCTGGGCGGGGCCGGCCGGCGGAAAGGTCCCTGGCACCTGCGCGGCGGCCGGCGCCGCGATGCACGCCGCGGCCGCGATCGCGAGTGCGGCCAGGCGGAGGCGCACTACGCCTCGCCCGCGGTGACAGCCTCCGGGGACGGCGCCTCGGAGGCCTGCCGCTTCGCGCGGCGGCGCTCCATCACCCGCGCGATGACGACCGTGACCTCGAAGAGCAACTGCACCGGGATCATCATCAGCGTCATCGAGACCAGGTCCGGCGGCGAAAGCAGCATCGAGAGGAACGCGTTGCCGGCGATCGCGAAGCGACGGTTCCGGGCGAGGAAGCTCGCGGAGATGACGTTGAGGTAGACCAGCATCAGCAGCACGAGCGGAATCTCGAAGATCGCGCCGAAGGCGATCACCACCTGCATCGCGAAGCCGAAGTACTCCTTCGCCGTCACGATCGGCTGCAGACTCTGCGACTGGAAGCCGAGCAGCACCCGGATGGCGGTGGGGAGCACGAGCAGGTAGGCCAGCAGCACGCCGGCGAGGAAGAGCACGGCGGCCGCGATCGCGACCGGGAGCACGACCCGCCGCTCCTTCGCATAGAGCGCCGGCGAGAGGAACCGCCACAGCTGCCAGACGATGACCGGCGAGGCCAGGACCAGCCCGGTGTAGAACGCGAGCTTCAGCGTGAGCATGAACGGCTCGATCGGGCTCGTGAAATAGAGCCGTCCGTTGGGGAGATGCGGGGCGATCGGCCGCATGAGGAGGCCGAGCACGTTGAACGCATCCACGATCACGAACCCGACGACGAACCCGATGGTCAGCGCCAGCAGGCTCCAGATCAGCCGCCAGCGCAGCTCCTCGAGGTGATCGAGGAACGGCATCTCGCCGCGCTCATTGCGCTCGAATCGGGGCACGGTGCGCTCCCGCGCTCAGTGCGGGCGAGCCGCCGGGCCGAGCGCGCGCAGCTGGTCGCGCGCCAGCGCGGCCTCCTCCGACAGCGGGAACGAGGTCACGAGCCGGTTGAACTGCGCGCGCGCCTCGTCCTTGTTCCCGGCCTGGACGGCGATCAGCCCCAGCTTGTAGAGCGCGGCCGCCATGTGGCCGGACGAGGGGAAGCGCTGGACGACCTGCTGGTACGCCGCGGCGGCGGAATCGGATCGCTGGTCGGCGGTCCAGGCTTCGCCCGTGAAGAACCACGCGTCACCGGCGCGGGCGTGCTGCGGGTAGCTCTTGAGGAACTCGGCGAAGGCGGTGCGCGCCGTGGCGGGGCTCCCGCGCCTCAGCTGCTGCAGCCCCAACTCCATCAGCTGGTCCGGGGACGGCTCCGCGGCAGCGGGGGCCGGGGCGGCCCCCTGCCCTCCGGGCGCCGCCGCCGGGGCTCCGGCCGCCGGTGCGGCCGCGGGCGCGACGTTCTGGGCGGCGATCTGCTCGGAGCGCTGCTCCAGCTGCGTCCGCAGCTCGGTGAGGCGCTGTTGGCTCTGACCGGTCAGCTCCTGCACTGCGACGAGTTGCTGCTCGACGTTGTACAGCTCCACGCGGAGGTCGCCCCGGAACGCACTCAGCATCGCCTGCTGCGCGGCGAGGGAGTCGAGCACGCTCTGCACCTGCCGGGCGATGGCCGCCAGGTTCGCCCGGTTCGCCGAGTCGGCGCGGGCCGCGACCACCTGCTGGTCCAGGAGTTGAGCCTGGAGCCGCGTGATGTCGCTGTGCCAGGCGCAGCCCGCGGCGAGCAGCGGGAGCAGCGCGCCGGCGAGGCGCCGCACTAGTTCGCTCCGCGCGTCACGACGAAGTCATCGCGGCGGTTTTTCGCCCAGGCCTCCTCGGTATGCCCCGGGTCCAAGGGCCGCTCCTTCCCGTAGGAAACGATGGTGATGCGGTCGGCCGCGACTCCGTGGGCCACCAGATAGCGCTTGGCCGCGGCCGCCCGGCGCTCCCCGAGCGCCAGGTTGTATTCGTCCGAGCCCCGCTCGTCGCAGCTGCCGGCGATCTGGACCTCGATCCTCGGGTGCGCCTGGAAAATCGCCAGCTTGCGATCGAGCCTCGGCAGCTCGGCCGCGAGCAGGTCCGCCTTGTCGTAGTCGAAGTGGACCGCGTCGACGAGGACGCCGGAGTCGGCCGCAGACAAGCCGCTGCGGACGGCGGCGGCCGCAGAATCCGCCTGGGCGCGCTGCACCTCGGCGCGCACCGAGTCGGCCTGCGCGCGCTCGCGCGCGGCGCGCTCGAGCGAGTCGGCCCGGGCCAGGGCGGCGAGCGAGTCGCGGCGGGCCGCGGCGCGCGCCGCCGAGTCGGCCGCAGCCGTCGAGGGCGCGGCGGCCGGAGCCGGCGCGGGGGCGGGCGCGGCGGGTGCGGGCGGCTTGCTGCAGGCCGCGACCACCAGAAGCGCCGAGAGCGACGCGAGTCCAACGTGGTGCATCATCCTGCCTCCAAAGATGCGTGGCCGGGCGACCACGCGGGTAGGCGGGCGCCGACCGTGGAGAAGAGCTGCCGCATCCGGCCGGTCTCCAGATCCACGATCCAGAGGAGGCGGGTGCCGCCGCGGGAGGACGCGAAACAGACGTGGCGCCCGTCGGGCGCCCAAGTGGCGTCCTCGTTCCGCCCCTCGCCGGTGATCTGCTTCACCGCGCGAGTGGCGAGGTCGAGGACGAAGACCTGCGGTGTGCCCGCGACTTCGCGGTGGAAGACGACCGCCTGGCCGTCGGGGGACCACTCCGGCGCGTACGTCATCCCGGTGAACCCGTAGTCGAAGCGCGCCAGCGCCTCCTGCCCCGTCCCGTCGGCCTGCATCACGTACAGCTGCGGGAGCCCGGCGCGCGTCGAGATGAACGCGATGCGCTGGCCGTCCGGACTCCAGGCCGGCGAGAGGTTGTCGTAGTAACGCCCCACCGTGAGTCGCGTCGTGGTGCGCCGCGCCAGGTCGTACACGAAGAGGTCGGTGCCGTTCTCGTCGCCGTGCGCAAACGCGAGCCGGCGCCCATCCGGCGAGAACTCCGGCGTGATGTTCATGCCGTATTCGGTGCCGGGCAGGACTTCCCGCCGCCCCGAGGCCAGGTCCTGCAGGACGATCGGCTGGCCGCTGCGCACGAACGCCGTGTACGCGAGCGTGCGGCCGTCGCGCGACCGGACCGGCGAGAGCGACGGTCGGCCCGCAGTCGGGATCAGCACGCGATCGGCGCCGTCGGGGTCCACCCGCCAGATACGTCCATCCGCCACGTAGTAGATGACCGACGACGCGATGCCCTTCGCCCCGGTGGCCCACTGCACCACCTCGTCCGCCGCGCGGTGCACCGCGCGCCGCAGCGCTGAGCCGCCCGCGTCTCCCACCTGAAGCGTGACCCGGTTCTTCACCGCGCCGCTCCGCACGTCGTGCAGCAGGACGTCGACGGCGCCCGGCGCGCGCGGATCGGCCGAGGACGCGGCCGACGCCACGACCGAGACCGCGAAGTCGGTGCCCAGCGCGTTCAGGGCGCGGTAGTTCGGCGCGCCACTCGAGTCCAGCGCTGCGGCCACCGCCGGCGGCGCGACCACTTCGAAGCGATCCGAGTAGTCGAGGTCCCGGCCGAGGATCGTCCGGACGCTGTCCAGCGCCGCCCCGCCGGCGACCAGGACCGCGATGCTGGGCCGCGTACCCGGGGTGTACGTGATCCCCACGCGGACGCCGGTTGGCGCCGGGGGCGTGGAGTCCTGGGCCGCGAGCGCCGCCGGGAGCGCGAGGGCCGCGGCCAGAGCGAGCGCCGCCGCGCGGCTCACCGTACGCTCCGCGGGTTGAAGTAGAACGACACCGGGAGGACGTCCGGGCCGTACCCGGCGGGGAGCTGGCCGAACGCGCCGGCACGCGCCGCCGCCTCGATCGCGCCCTGCGCCTCGAGGTCGAACGCGAACGAGCCGGACCGCTTGATGAACTGGAGGCCTGTCATGGAGCCGTCACGGTGAACGAAGAAGAAGACCTCCGCCTCGAGCGCTGCGCTGGACGGCGCGGGCCGCCACCGCCGGTACACCTGACCCACCAGGTTCTGTAGATACCCCGGGAAGGGGAATTCGACCCCCTCCGTCTTGATCGTCGCGACGTCGGTGCCGCCGGGCGTGCCCCCGGGAACGCCGACCGGCTGGGCGGGCGCGGAGGCGGCCGCAGGGCGCGGAGTCGAGGGAGCGGGCGACAGCGGCGCCGGACGTGACTTCGGCGCCGCCGGTTTCGCGAGCGGCACCGCGGGCTCGCGGGACCGCGCGGATTTGGCGGCCGGAGGTTGGGGATTGCGGCGCGCCAGCGTGGGCGCCGGTTTCTCGGGCGCGGGGGCCGCGGCGGCGGCCGTCGCCGCCGGCACGCCGGGCGGGGCCACGAGCGAGACGCGGTAGAAGGGCGGCAGCGGCGGGCGATGGCGGCCGGCCCCCGCCACGAGGAAGGTGACGACGACGAGCGCGTGGAGAGCCGCCGACCCCGCCAGCCCCGGCCCCCGCAGCCGCTCCTCGGCGGCCCGCTCCCGCAAGCCCCTCACGGCCCCACGGACTCCGGCTCGGCCACCAGGCCGACGTCGCGGATGCCCGCCGTGCGGATGATGGCCAGGACGCGCACCACGTCCCCGTACGGCACGCCGCGATCGGCGCGGAGGTAGATGGCGGCGGGCTTCCGGCGCGCGACCAGGGCGCGGAAAGTCGCGCGGAAGTCCTCATACGAGAAGGCCGCCTGGTCCACGAAGATGCGGCCGCGGCGGTCCATGGAGACGGTGATCCCCGTCTGCTCCTCGAGCGGGCGCGCCTCGGCTCGCGGCAGCCGCACCTGGACCCCACCCTGCATCATGGGGGCCGTGATCATGAAGATGATCAGCAGGACGAACGCGACGTCCACCAGCGACGTGACGTTGATGTCCGCGTTGAAGCCGGCGCGGAAACGGCGGCGGGCCACCTAGAGCCTGCCCTCCCGCGCGAGGGTCACGATCAGCTCGCGCGCAAAGCCCTCCAGTTCGGCCGAGACGAAGTTCTGGCGCGCCGTGAAGATGTTGTACGCGATCACCGCGGGGATAGCGACCGCGAGCCCCGCCACGGTCGTCACGAGCGCCTCCGCCACGCCGGGCGCGACGGCCGTGATGTTCCCGGAACCGCCGACCGAGATCCCGATGAAGGCATCCATCACGCCGAGCACCGTGCCGAGGAGGCCCAGCAGCGGGCTGACCGAGCCGAACGTCGCCAGCCAGGGGATATAGCGACCCAGCTGGTCGTGCTCGGCGTCCACCTGGGTCTCCAGCACCATCCGCAGCGCCTCGAGCTGGGTCGGCGTGAGCGTCGCGCCCGAGGCCGGGTCCTTCGCAAGGCCGCCCGGATGGATCTCCGAGAAGAAGGTGACGCCTTCGGCGAAGAGGCGCGTGAAGGGCGAGGCCGTGAGGCGGCCGACCGACTCGCGCGCCTCGTCGAGCCGCGTGGCGTGCTGGGTCGCGCCGTAGAACAGGTCCGCCGCGCGGCGCATGCGGCGGAACTGCGCCATCTTGGCGAAGATCAGGAACCAGGAGACCGCGGAGAAGATCACGAGCACGCCCAGGACGACCTTGGTCGCGACGCTGGAGACGGCGATCAGCTCGAGCTCGGACGTCGGCACCGCGCCGCCCACCTGCATGGCCGCAGCGGGCACGGCGGCACAGAGGCACAGCGGCACAGACAACCAGGCGGCGAGTCGCCGTGCCTGTGCCCCCGTGCGCCCGTGCCTCCGTGCCTCCGGTCTCACGACGCCTCCCGCACGATCCAGTCGTAGGTCGCCTTCAGCCCCTCGGCGAGGGACACCCCGGGCTTCCAGCCGAGCACCCGGGCGGCCTTGTCCGCCGTCAGGGCGTTGGCGAGCAGCTCGCCGCCTCGGGCGGGGGCGTGCTCGACCGGGACCTCGACGCCGGAGGCCTCGATCATCGCCTGGGCGAGCGCGTTCACCGAGGTTTCGACGCCGATACCGATGTTGAACGCCCGCGCGTCGATGGTGCCGTCGAGGGGCGGGAGCACGGCGTCGGCGGCAAGCACGTTCGCGCGGGCCACGTCGGCGACGTACACGTAGTCGCGGGTCTGGTTCCCGTCGCCGTAAATCGTCAGCGCCTTCTTCTGGCGCAGGCGGTTGCCGAAGATCGCGACGACGCCCGCCTCGCCGTGCGGGTCCTGCCGCGGCCCGAAGACGTTGCTGTACCGGAGCGCGACCGTCTCCAGACCGTAGAGTTGCGCGTAGCAGCCGAGGTAGTACTCGGCCGCGAGCTTGCTCACGCCATAGGGCGAGATCGGAAACTTCGGCGCGGTCTCGACGTGCGGCGGCCGCCGCTCGCCGTAGACCACGCCGCCCGACGAGGAGAAGACGATCCGGCGCGTCCCCCCCGCGCGCGCACCCTCCAGGAGCGACAGCAGGGCGAGCAGGTTCTCCTCCGCATCGAACACCGGGTCGGACACGGACACGCGGACGTCCACCTGCGCCGCCAGGTGGACGATCACCTCGAATCCGCCTCCCGCCACCAGGGCGCGCGCCTCCTCGGAGCCGACGTCCAGCTGCCGGAACTCCGCGGCCCGCGGCACCTGCTGCGGGCGGCCGCGCGACAGATTGTCGATGACGGTGAGGTCGTTACCCGCAGCGAGGAAGGCGTCGGCGACGTGGGATCCGATGAATCCCGCACCGCCGGTGACGAGCACGCGACGTTTCATGGAATGAAGGACCCTGCGCTGAGAGGTTTGCGCTGTGAGGGTTGAGAGTCGAGCACTCTCAACTCTCGGCGCTCAACTCTCGACTGCAATCACGAAGGCATCCGGCGAACCTGGCGCGCCCTCGACCCGGGCTGGACGTCCGGACGGTCGATCTGGATGACGACCCCCGTCGACGTGTGCGGCCGCACGTAGACAATCAGCACTTTCACCTGGTTCTGGACGACGTGGCCGATGCCGCTCGCCGCCGTCGTCGTCCCGCTGATCTGGAAGATGTCGCCCAGGTGCACGCTGTCCTGCTGCCCGCGATCGAGGAACAGCGCGTCCTGGAACGCCACCAGCTCGTGAGGATCCCGCATGTCGATGACCGAGCCGACCACGCCGCCGCTGTCCACCGGGACGGGACGCTCATTGCCCGGCGCGAAGCCCGGCACCCGAATCACGTACTGACCGCTGGCGATGGCCTGATACACCGCGATGACCTGAGCCGTCGCGTTGTCGGTCGGCGATCCGACGGCCGTGATCTTGAGCAGGCCAGTCGGCAGGATCACCTCGCCGTAGGGATCGATGCGGCGCGGCACCTGGTACGCGAGAAGCAGATCGGCCGGCTTGAGCGTATCGCCCGGCGGCGGCGCGACCGCGACTTCGCTGAACAGCGTCGCGCTGGTGGTGACGGTCAGGCGGCTGATCGAGGCGGTCCGCGTGTTCCCCAGGAGCCGCCCCGGATTCAGCCGCTCGCCCTCGGTCAGGAACCCCGCGGAGAAGTGCTCGCCCACGCGCACGGGTCGATAGGCCTGCTCGCTCTGGAGACGCAGGGTGCTGGCCGACACCGCGACCGCGTTCTTGGCGGTGAAGATCGTCGGCGCTTCGAAGGGGTTCCCCGATGGCGCCGGCTGCGGCCGGGGCGCCGTCGTGTCGGTGGGCGTCGGCGCCACCGTGATCTCGCCCGGAGCGGGAGGCGCCGCCGGCTGAGCCGCCTGGGCCGGCGCCGGCGCCGGCCCAGCGGCGGTCTCGGGCAGGGGCGGCACAAAGCGCAGCTCCTCGCCCGGGAAGATGTAGTGTGGATCCTCGATGACGTTCGTGTTCAGCCGGTAAATCTCGGGCCAGAGCAGCGGATCGCCCAGGAACTGCTTCGCCAGGCCCCACAGCGTCTCGCCCTGCTGGACCGTGTGCGTCGCGGGAGGCGCGCCGAGCGTCTGGGGCGCGGCGGCCGGTTGCTGTGCAGCCGGCGCGCTTTGCGGCTGCGGCTGCTGGGACGCCAACGGGACCGCAGGCAAGCCGAGGGCGAGAGCGACGGCTGCCAGATGCGCTCCCCTAGAACGGGAGATCGTCATCCTCCTCATCGAGCGCCTCCGGGAAGTCCTCGAAGGAATCCGTCTTGGCCGGCGCCTCGGCCGAATCCGCTCCGGCGCCTGCCCCCTTCTCGGCGGTCGGCGCGGCGGCCCGCCGCCCCTTCTCCGCCCGATCCCCAGATCCCGCCTCGCCGGCGCTGCCGCCATCGCCGCGGCCGGAGAGCATCACGAGATCCCGTACATTGACCTCGGTCGTGTACCGCGTCTGTCCCTCGCGGTCCTTCCACGTCCGGTACTCGATCCGTCCCTCGACGTAGACCCGGTCGCCCTTTTTGAGGTACTTCTCGACCACGTCGGCGAGCCCCGACTGGCGCGTGTTCCAAACCACGCACCGGTGCCACTCCGTCTTCTCCTGCTTCTCGCCGCCCTGGGTCGTCCACTGGCGGCTGGTCGCGAGCGACAGCGTTGCGACCCGCGTCCCGTTGTTCGTGCTCCGAACCTCCGGGTCGGCGCCGAGGTTCCCGATCAGCATCACCTTGTTGAGACTGCGACTCACCTGACTGCCCTCCTCGGGGGCTGCTCGGGGACCACGGACAGGGCGGAACTATAGGCGCCACAACGGTTTTTGTCAACCGAAAGGACGTAGGTTCTCATCCTTTTCCCGCCACTTCCTGGACCAGTTGCAGGGCCATCGTCACGGCGTGCTCGGTAGGATTTCGATAGTACGCGCGCCGAATGGAGACCGGGTGGAAGCCGGCGCCGGCGTACAGCTCGATGGCGGCGTGGTTCGACTGCCGCACCTCGAGGAAGACGGCCGTCGTCCCGGCGGCGCGCATCGCTTCCAGGACCGCGTCGAGCAGGCGGCGGCCAAAGCCGCGCCGCCGCGCCGAGGGATCCACGGCCAGGTTCAGGATCTCCCCTTCTCCAGCGACCAGCGAGAAGAGGGCGTAGCCCGCGAGGCGACCGTCGCCGTCGTCCACCGCGACGGCGCGCACGTGGGGCTCGGCCAGAAGCTCCACGAACGACCGGCGCGGCCAGGGGTCCGTGAAGGCCTCGCGCTCGATCGCGGCGACGCGGTCGAGATCAGCCTCAACCAGCGGCCTAGGCGCCATGTGCCGCCTGGTGCGCGCGGTAGCGCGCCTCGGCCTCCGCCGGGCGCCCGTAGGCTGGCTCCCACCGCGCCGGATCGGTGACGGCGTGCGCGCCGCCGCTCAGCCCGACGAGGCGGAGGAGCGAGGCCGCCGACGCCTGGTCGGCCGTCGCGCGCGCGTAGCCCTCCGGCAGATCGGCGCTCGAGCCGGCCGCCGCCAGGGCGGGAGCGAGCAGGACCTCGACGCCTCCCGGGGCCAGCCGATACGCGGCGCGGTACACGTCACCGCGCAGAGCGTCGTACTCGGCCAGCGCAACGCCCGAGCCCCGCGCGGCGGTCCAGGCGGCGCCGAGGAGCGAGGGAGCGGCGAGGAGTGGCAGGCGCCGGGCGCGACACAGCCCCTTGGCGAAGGCGATGCCGATCCTCAAGCCGGTGAAGCTCCCGGGACCGTCGGCGACGACGACGCCCGCGAGATCGCCCACCTCCACGCCGCGAGCCGAGAGAAGCTGCGCCGTCCAGCGCTCGAGATCCCGGGACAGCTCACGGCGTCCCGGGATCCGGATCCCGGGCCCCGGGTCCCGGGGCGTGCCCACGGCCAGCGACGGCACGTCCGTCGCGGTATCCAGCGCGAGGAAGAGACCGGTCACGGGGACCTGCCGTCCACTTCGAGCTCCCTGATCTCGTCGTCGTCCGTGTAACTCAACCGGATGCTGTGAGCCAGCGTCGGGAGCGCTTCGCCGAGCCGTTCCGGCCACTCGATCAGGACGACGCTGTCCGGCTCCGCCAGCGCGTCGTCGATCCCGAGGTCCGCCACGGCCTCCGAGGGCTTCAATCGGTAGCCGTCCACGTGATAGACGGTCGTGCCCCCGCCCGCGTAGCGGTGCACAAGGGCGAAGGTCGGGCTGGTCACCGGCTCGACGACGCCGAGGCCGTGGGCGATGGCGCGGACCAGGGTGGTCTTGCCCGCGCCCAGCTCGCCGGCGATGCCGACGGCAACGGGCGGCCGGAGCGAGCGGGCGAACGCCTCGCCGAACCGGCCCAGCTCCGCTTCATCGACGCGCCGGCCGCCCACGCCTACCCCGAGCTTCTTCCGTGCGTCCATGCGTCGGTGCGTCCGCGCGTCCCCGATTCTGCGTGCTCGCCCTGAGATCGAGAATCTGATCGCGCAGCTGCGCGGCCAGCTCGAAATCCAGGTCGTCGGCCGCCCGGCGCATCTCGTCCTCGAGTTGCCTGACCAGCGTCTCGCGCTGCGCCTGGTCGAGGCCGCTCCAGTCGCCCGCGGCCTTCCCCATCAGGGACACCGCCTCGGCGCGGGGGACCGGGTCCTCGCGCGCGTCGGCGACGCGGGTGGTGAAACGGATCTGGTCCACCGACTTGACGATGGAGCGCGGCGTGATCCCGTGCTCGGCGTTGTAGCGCTCCTGGGTGCAGCGGCGGCGGTCCATCTCCGCCAGCGCCGCCTTCATCGAGTCGGTCATCCGATCGGCGTAGAGGATCGCCTTGCCGTCGAGGTGGCGCGCCGCGCGGCCCACCGTCTGGATGAGCGACGTACGCGAGCGCAGGAAGCCCTCCTGGTCGGCGTCGAGGATCGCGACCAGCGAGACCTCCGGGAGGTCGAGCCCCTCGCGGAGCAGGTTGATCCCGACCAGCACGTCGAACTCGCCCAGCCTGAGGCCGCGGATGATGTCCATCCGCTCGATGGCGTCGATGTCGGAGTGCATGTACCGGACGCGCACGCCCACCTGAGCCAGGTAGTCGGTGAGGTCCTCCGCCATCCGCTTGGTCAGCGTGGTCACGAGCACGCGCTCGCCGCGGCGTTCCCGCGCGCGGATCTCCTTGAGCAGGTCGTCCACCTGGCCTTCGACCTTGCGGACCTCGACCTCCGGATCGACCAAGCCCGTTGGCCGGACGAGCTGCTCGACCACGGCGCCGCCGGAGAGGCGCAGCTCCTCGGGGCCGGGGGTGGCGGAGACGAAGAGCGCGCGGGGTGCGAGCTGGAGGAACTCGTCGTAGCGCAGGGGGCGGTTGTCGAGCGCCGAGGGGAGGCGGAAGCCGTACTCGACGAGCGTCTCCTTGCGCGAGCGGTCGCCGGCGTACATCGCGCCGATCTGCGGCACGGTGACGTGCGACTCGTCCACGATCACGAGGAAGTCCTTGGGGAAGAAGTCCATCAGGACCGCCGGGCGCTCGCCCTGCGCGCGGCCCGAGAGGTGGCGGCTGTAGTTCTCGATCCCGTGGCAGGTGCCGACCTCGAGCATCATCTCGATGTCGAAGCGGGTGCGCGACTCGAGGCGCTGGGCCTCGAGGAGCTTCCCCGCCTCCTTGAGCGCGGCGAGGCGCGCCGCCAGCTCCTCGCGGATCAGGCCGATGGCGCGCTCGAGGTTGGGGCGGTTCGTGACGAAGTGGGTGGCCGGATAGATCGCGCACCGCTCCAGCTCGGCGACCTTCCGCCCGGTCAGCGGATCGATCTTGACGATGCGCTCGATGGCGTCCCCGAACAGCTCGATGCGCACCGCCTGCTCCTCGTAGGCGGGGAAGACCTCGATCACGTCGCCCCGCACCCGGAAGTTGCCGGGCTCGAACGCGACGTCGTTGCGCTGGTACTGGATCCCGACCAGCCGCTCGAGGATCGGGCGCCGCCCGACGGTCTCGCCGCGCCCCAGCCGCAGCATCTGCTCCCGGTACTCCACCGGGTCGCCGAGGCCGTAGATCGCGGAGACCGTCGCCACGACGATCACGTCGTCCCGCTCCACCAGGCTCGACGTCGCCCGGAGGCGCAGCCGCTCGATGTCCTGGTTGATCGAGGCGTCCTTTTCGATGTAGGTGTCGGTCTGCGGGACGTACGCCTCGGGCTGGTAGTAGTCGTAGTACGAGATGAAGAACTCGACCGCGTTCGACGGGAAGAAGGACTTCAGCTCGCCGTAGAGCTGCGCCGCGAGCGTCTTGTTGTGCGAGAGAACCAGCGCCGGCCGGCCCAGTCGCCGGACGGCGGTGGCCATGGTCATCGTCTTGCCGGAGCCGGTGACGCCGAGCAGCACCTGATGCCGCTCGCCGGCGGTGAAGCCGCGGACCAGCGCGTCGATGGCCTGGGGCTGGTCGCCGGCGGGCTCGAAGGGTGCCTCGAGACGGAACTCCGTCACGCGATCAGGCGTTCGCGCCGCCGCACGTCGGTGACGCCCTTCACGCGGCGGATGGCCTTCATGACCTTGTTGAGGTGGGTGAGGTTCTCGACCTCGACGATCACCAGCCCCGTCATCCCGCCTTCGCCGCTGGCCAGCTCGCAGCTCCGGATGTTGGTGGCGGCGGTGGAGATCGCCGTGCAGACGTCCGCGTAGAGACCGCGGCGGTCCTCGCCCTGCAGATCGAGGCGCACCGCGAAGACCTCCCCCTCGATCTCGCGCCAGTCGAGGTCCACCCGCCGCTCGGGCTCGCTGTCGAGGGCGAGGAGGTTCGGGCAGTCCACCCGGTGGATGCTGATGCCCCGCCCCCGCGTGACGTAGCCGGTCACGGCGTCACCAGGCACAGGCTGGCAGCACTGGGAGTAGCGCACCATCAGCCCGTCCACCCCCTGGATGCGGACCCCCTTCCCGACGCGGATCCGCTGCACCAGGCGGCCGAGCGCACCGGGCTTGGGCGGCGGCGACTCCTCCTCCTTCTCTTCCAGGTCGGGGTAGAGCCCGCGCAGGACCTGGGTGATGCTCAGGTCGCCGCGCCCCAACGCCGCCTTCACGTGGTCCACATCGGGGACGTTCAGCGCGGCGACGGCGCGGGCGAGCGCCGCCAGGTCGGGTTTCGCCAGCCGGCGCCGCTTGAGCTCGCGGTCGAGGATCTCCTCGCCGAGCGCGATCGAGCTCTCGTGCTCTTCCTGTTTCACCCACTGCCGCACCTTCTGCCGCGCCCGCGCGGTCCGGACGTGGGCCTGCCAGTCGCGCGACGGGTGGGCGGTCGGCGAGGTGAGGATCTCCACCGTGTCGCCGTTCTTGAGCGCGCGGTGCAGCGGCGCGATGCGTCCGTTGATCTTCGCGCCCTGGCAGTGCAGCCCGACCTCGGTGTGCACCGCGAAGGCGAAGTCGATCGGCGTGGCCCCCTTCGGGAGCTGTTTGACGTCGCCCTGCGGCGTGAAGATGAAGATCTCGTCCTGGTAGAGGTCGATGCGCAGGAACTCGATGAACTCGTCGGGGGTCATCGCCTCCTGCTGGTAGTCCACCAGCTGCCGGAACCAGGTGAGGTGCTTGTCCAGCTCGTCGCGCGAGCGGCCCTCCTTGTAGAGCCAGTGCGCCGCGATCCCGTACTCGGCGGTGTGGTGCATCTCGCGCGTGCGGATCTGAATCTCGTACAGCTGGCCCGTCGGGCCGAAGACGGTGGTGTGGAGGGACTGGTAGCCGTTCGACTTCGGCTGGGCGATGTAGTCCTTGATCCGCTCCTGCAGCGGCGTCCAGCGCGAGTGGATCACGCCGAGCGCGTGGTAGCAGTCGGGCACCGAATTCACCAGCACCCGCAACGCCATCAGGTCGTAGATCTCCTCGTAGGGGAGGTCGCGCCGGATGATCTTCCGGTGGATGGACCAGAGGTTCTTGGGCCGGCCGGTGACGTCCACGTCGCGGATGCCCGCGCGCTCCAGCTCGCGCTGCAGCGGCTCGCGCATCCGCCCCACCAGCTCCTCCCGCTCGGCCTTCCGCGACGCGACTTTCTTCGCGAGCGAGGCGTACTCGTCGGTCTCCAGGAACCGGAACGCCAAGTCCTCGAGCTCCGCCTTGATCCCGGCCATCCCGAAGCGGTGCGCCAGCGGGGCGTAGATCTCGCGCGTCTCGAGCGCGATGCGCCGCTGCTTCTCCTCGGGCAGATGCTCCAGGGTCCGCATGTTGTGCAGACGGTCGGCCAGCTTGACGATGACGACGCGGGCGTCCTTGGCGACCGAGAGCAGGAGCTTGCGGTAGTTCTCGGCCTGCTCCTCGGCGGTGGAGCGGAAGTTCAGCGTCGAGATCTTGGTGAGACCGTCCACGATCGCGGCGATCTCCTTCCCGAACTCGCGCTCGAGGTCCTCCACGGTGACGTCGGTGTCTTCGACCACGTCGTGCAGCAGCCCGCAGGCGGCGGAGACCGCGTCGAGGTGCGCCTCGATGAGGATGCGGGCCACGCCGATGCCGTGCGACACCGCGTCCTCCCCCGACCAGCGCTTCTGGCCACGGTGGGCCGCGGCGCTGAACTGGTAGGCCCGCTCGAGCAGGTCCAGGTCCAGGCGCTCGGCGAACGGCTCGAGCGCGTCGGTGAGGCCGGGGATGGCCGGGACGGGGCGCTTGGCGGGAGCGACGGTCACAGGAGCCCGGCCTCGGCGAAGCTGAGGTAGCCTCGCGCCCCGACGATCACGTGGTCGTAGACGGGGAGGTCGAGGACCCTGCCCGCCTCCACCAGCTGGCGCGTGACGGCGCGGTCGTCGGCCGACGGCGCGGGATCCCCTGAGGGGTGGTTGTGCACCACGATGATCCCGGCCGCGGCTTCGGCGATGGCGCCGCGGAACACTTCGCGAGGATGCACCAGCGAGCTGTTCAAGATCCCCCGGGTCACGAGCAGGTCGCGCAGGATGCCGCTCTGGCTGTCGAGCGCGAGCACGTGGAACTCTTCCGCCGCCAGGTCCGCCAGGCGCGGCGCAAACCAGCGGTACACGTCAGCCGGCGAACGGATCCGCGTCCGGTCCGGCCTTCCCTCCTCCTGCAGCCGCCGGCCCAGCTCGAGCGCTGCGGCGATGCGGGCCGCCTTGGCGTGGCCAACGCCCGGGACGCCCGCCAGCTCCACGGCGGTGCGGCGGGCCAGATGCGCGAGCGCGGGCCCGCCGCTCGCGAGCAGCGCCGAGGCGACGTCAGGTGCGGATACGCCGGCGCGCCCCGTACCGATGAGAATCGCCAGGAGTTCCGCGGTCGTCAACGCGGAGGGACCGAGCCGGAGCAGCCGCTCGCGGGGGCGGTCGGCGGCGGGGGTCTCGGCGATGCGGAGCGCCACGCCCCATCATGCGCCGGGCGCGGCGGTTGCGCGGGCCCAAACGCCGCGCCGCGGCGCCTATTCGCGCGACCGGTGGCCCCGCGCTCCGCCGCCTCACGCCGGGGGGGCGGCCTCCGGGGGCGTCCCCACCGGGTGGAACGTCTGGTCGGACCTTGGGACTGCCCTGCTCTCCAGGAGCGGCGCAGAGGGACGATCGAGTCGCCGGGCTCGTCGGACACCTCTCGGTCGCCGATCGCGCTGGGGTGCCGAGTCCGCCAACGCAGTGGCCCATCGGAAACGGCGGTGCTGAGGGAATTAGTTCGGCGGCGAATCAAATGCAGCCAGCGGTCCAAGTCGCAGGGCTCGGAGCCGGAAGGCCACTCGATCCGGTCGAGATCGGAGAAGGGGACCGGAGCCCCTCCGGTCCGCATGCGCACGCCGGGAGCACTCCTCCAGCCCGGTGCGAGTTGATTCGGCACCGAACAATTCCCCCGGCGCAGTCACAATCTGGCTGTTGACAAGGGGCCCAGCAGGCCGGAGGACGGGCAAGCGCGGGCGCCCGAGACACCGGACGCCAGCGCCTCACGGTTCGGCCGCGGGCAAGGCGGCAGGGCCGCCGCGCCGCGCCGGATTCGGACTCCAACTCGTCGATGCAAGGGCCCGCGTCACGCCGAACAGAACTTCGCTTCCGGCTCCGCCGGCGCCGTCGCGATCGGATCGGCGGTCATCGGGCACCGCATCGATCGCGTGGCAGCAGTGGCGCATTGCCCGGCCGGCACGTCAGGCCTGAGCGGATGGGCGGGCGGCGAACAGATGCGGATGTCCGCTGCGGCGCTCTCGGCAACTCGCCGTCTGGCAACTACAGGCCGGCTCCGTGGCACTTCTTGAACTTCTTCCCCGATCCGCACGGGCAGGGCTCGTTGCGGCCCGTCTTCTCCCAGCCGGTCGGCAGGCCGGCCGGCGAGGGCGCGCCGAAGGCCTGGCCGCCCACCACTGCGCGCGCTGCGCGCGGAGCAGGTGCGGGCGCCGCCGGCGCGAGCAGGGCGTCGTCATCCACCATGCCCGAGGCGCTGCCCGCCCCGGCGCTCCCCGGCCGCCCCGTGGGCTCGCCCGGGCCCCGCAGCGTTGCGCCGCTGGTCGGGCCGCCGAACGTGCGGGGCGGCGGCGGCGGCGGCGCCGGCGGCCCCGCGCTGACCTGCACCTTGAGGAACTGCTCGCTGAAGGTGGCCCTGAGGTCCGCCATCAGGTCCACGAACATGCTGAAGGCTTCCTGCTTGTACTCGACCAGCGGGTCCTTCTGGCCCCATGCCCGGTACGTGATGGCGTTGCGGAGCTGATCGAGGTCGTACAGGTGGTCCTTCCACTTCTCGTCGATGGTCCGCAGCATCACCTGGCTCAGCACCTGCTCGGCCAGGTTCGGGATCGTGAGCTGGCGGCCGTAGTCGTCCAGCGCCTGCACCTTGCGGTGGAAGGCGTCGCGGGCGTGCCGCCGGCACACCTCGAGCAGCTCGTCGCGCGAGGCGACGCCGCGGTGCGTCAGCTCCGGGACCATCACGAGGAAGCGCATCAGGAGCAGCTCGTGCAGGGTGCCGAGGTCCCACAACTCGGGATGCCGGCTGCCGGCCACCGCCTCGTCCACCGGGCGCGTCATGGCCCCGTCGATCATCCGGATGGCCTCGGCCTTCAGCTCCTCGCCGCCCTCGAGCGCGAAGAGACGCAGCGAGTAGACGACCTCGCGCTGCTGGTTCATCACGTCGTCGTAGTCGAGGAGCCGCTTGCGGGACTGGAAGTTCTGCAGCTCGATCCGCTTCTGGGCGCCCTCGATCGAGCGGGTCACCAGCGGGTGGGTGATGACCTCGCCCTCCTCGGCCCCCATCCGGTCCATCAGGGCGCCGATGCGGTCCGACCCGAAGAGCCGCATCAGGTCGTCTTCGAGGGAGAGGAAGAACATCGAGCCGCCGGGGTCGCCCTGGCGCCCCGAGCGGCCCCGCAGCTGGCGGTCGATGCGCCGCGACTCGTGGCGCTCGGTGCCGATGATCTGGAGGCCGCACGGCGGGTCGGTCATGCAGCCGAGCTTCTGAATCTCCGGCCAGGAGAGGTCCGACTGCTCGACGGTCTGGCCGAACGGCGCCTGCCGCGCCCGGATGCCGCAGACTCTGCACTTGGTGACGCCGCCGCCGAGTTTGATGTCGGTCCCGCGGCCGGCCATGTTCGTGGCGATCGTGACCGCCGCGCTCTGGCCGGCCATCGCCACGATCTCCGCCTCGCGCTGGTGGTATTTCGCGTTCAGGACCTCGTGCCTGATCCCCCGGCGCTTGAGCATCCGCGAGAGCGTCTCCGACACCTCGACGCTCACGGTGCCGACCAGGACCGGCAGGCTGCGACCGTGCTGGCGCTCGACCTCGTCGACGATGGCGTTGTACTTCTCGCGGCGGGTCTTGTAGATGCGGTCGTGCACGTCGATGCGGCGGACCGGACGGTTGGTCGGGATGACCATCACCTCCAGCCCGTAGATCTTGAAGAACTCCTCCTCCTCGGTCTCGGCGGTGCCCGTCATCCCCGCCAGCTTGCCGTACATCCGGAAGTAGTTCTGGATCGTGATCGTCGCGAGCGTCTGGGTCTCGCCCTTGACCTGCACGTTCTCCTTCGCCTCGACGGCCTGGTGCAGGCCGTCCGACCAGCGGCGCCCCGGGAGGATGCGGCCCGTGAACTCGTCCACGATGAAGATCTGGCCCTCCTGCACCACGTACTCGACGTCCTTCTCGTAGAGCGCGTGGGCCCGGAGCAGCTGGTGGATGATGTTCAGCTTCTCGCTCTTGGCTGCGTAGTCCGCCTCGAGCTGCGCGCGCCGCTCCAGCTTCTCGTGGGGCGTGAGCGTCTCGTCGCGCTCGATCCGGAGGACCTCCTCCGAGAGATCCGGGACGATGAACAGCGCCGGGTCCTTGGGCGAGAGGATCTCGACGCCCTGGTCGGTGAGATGGACCGAGTGGTTCTTCTCGTCCAGGACGAAGTAGAGCTGCTCCTCGAGGTCGCGCAGCCGCTGCTGCTTCGCGGGGAGCTTGCGGTCGGCGATGTAATCCAGCTCGACCTTCTGCACGAGCTTCTTGGCGCCCTGCTCCTGGAGGAATTTCAGGAGGCGCTTGTGCTTCGGCATCCCGAGCTGCACCTGGTACGCCTTGACCGCGCCGGCATACTGGTCGGTCGGCCAGAGCCGCTCGGCCTCCGCCATGAAGTTGTTGGTGATTTCCGACTGGCGGCGGACCAGGCCCACCACCGCCTGGTTGTGCTCGGCGTACTTGGTGTCGGCCTCGTTGCCGACGGGGCCCGAGATGATGAGCGGCGTGCGGGCTTCGTCGATGAGGATCGAGTCGACCTCGTCCACGATGGCGTAGGCATGCGTCCGCTGGACGCGCTGCTCCAGCGAGAAGACCATGTTGTCGCGCAGGTAGTCGAACCCGAACTCGTTGTTCGTGCCGTAGGTGATGTCGCACAGGTACGCGGCGCGCCGCTCGATCGTGCCGGGCTCCGTGTCGTCGATGCACCCCACCGTGAGACCCAGCCAGGTCAGGACGTGCCCCATCCACTGCGAGTCGCGGCGGGCGAGGTAGTTGTTGACCGTGACGAGGTGGGCGCCGTTGCCGGGGAGCGCGTTGAGGTAGAGCGGCAGCACGGCGACCAGGGTCTTGCCTTCGCCGGTCGCCATCTCGGCGATCTTCCCCTCGTGGAGCGCGATGCCGCCGATGAGCTGGACGTCGTACGGCACCATGTCCCAGGTCAGCTCGCGGCCGGTGACCATGACCGTCGTTCCGACGAGGCGGCGGCACGCCTCGCGCACGGTGGCGAACGCCTCGGGGAGCAGCTCCTCGAGGATCTCCGCCGTGGCGCGGGTCAGCTCCTCCTCGCGCCCCAGCAGCCGGCGGTCGATATCGTCGCGCTCGTCGGGATCGGCGCAGTCGTGCTTCGCCTTCTTGAGGCCCTCGACCTCGTCGCGCAGCGCGCCGACCCGCCCGGCGATCCGCTCGCGGAAGTGCGCCGTCTGCTGGCGCAGCTCCGCCTCCGGCAGCCCCTTCAGCTCCTCCTCGTGCCGGTGGATCGCGTCGATGATCGGGCGCAAGTGCTTCAACTCCCGCGTGAAGCGGGACCCGAGGATCTTGGTGACGAGGGCGGGCAGCGGCATCAGCAGCCCAACGCACGGGGGCACGGCGGCACGGAGGCACGGCCGGTGCAGCGCCGTTCCCGTGCCTCAGGACCTCTGTGCCTCCGTGCCTCCATCATCGGTACAGCCCTTCCTTCTCGATGTAGTCGGCGACCGCGTCGGGCACGAGGTAGCGGATGCTCTTTCGCGCCAGACAGCGGGCGCGGATGTCGCTCGCCGAGATCTCGATGGCCGGCGTGGCCACGACGTGCCGGACCAGCGGCGTCCGGACCTCCGGTGCTCCCGGGCGCGTCAGGATCGCCACCTCGGCCAGCCGGGCGACCTCTTCGGCGGAACGCCAGCGCGGCAGGTCCGCAGCGGCGTCCCCACCGAGCAGCAGCACGAACCGTTCGCCCGGGCAGCGCCCGCCGAGCACGCGCAGGGTGTCCACCGTGTAGGACGGGGCGGGCCGCTCCAGCTCGAGCGCCTCGACGGCGAACCTTGCGTCGCCGGCGACCGCCAGCTCGAGCATCGCCCGGCGGTGCTCCGGCGCCGCCACCGGCCCCTGCCGCTTCAGCGGCTGCCGCGCGCACGGCACCAGCAGCACGCGCGAGAGCCCCAGCGCCTCGAGGGCGCGCTCGGCCGCGATCAGGTGGCCGTGGTGGATCGGGTCGAAGCTACCGCCCAGCAGTCCCGTTGCCACAGTAACGCTTGGCGTCGGCCAGCCGCGGGTAGAACTGCTGCAGCGCGTTGCAGAACTGCGCCTCCTGGTCCGCGTACCCGATCGCGTGGTACGAGCGGACGATGTAGACGTAGGCCTCGGGGACCAGCGACGTCGACGGGTAGCTGGCGATTAGGTCCTTGAAGTAGAGGATCGCCGAATCGAAGGCGTTGCGGCGGAAGTAGAAGAGCGCGACGTTCATCTCCTTCTGCGCGAACCTCTCGTTCAGGACCTGCAGCCGCGTGGCCGCGACGCGCGTCGCGGACGCCTGCGGGAACCGGCCGGACAGCTCCTGATAGGTCGCGAGCGCCGACTGCCCGTTGGCCGGGTCCAGGTCCGGCATCTCCCACATCTTCGCGTACGAGTCGGCGGCCCTGAGCAGTGCGTCCGGCGCGAGCCGGTGGTTCGGGTTCTCGTCGGCGACGCGGCGGAACTCCTGGGCCGCAGTGGCAAAGTCGCCCTGGCTGAAGTACGACTCGGCGAGGAAGAACCGCGCCAGCGGATAGAGCGTGTCGCGCGCGCCCACGCCGAAGGTGAGGGTCTGGAAACCGGACTGCGCCTTGTCGTAGTGGCCGGTGCGGAACTGGTGCATCGACGCCTGGTAGAGGTCTTCGGGCACGGTGTAGTGCCGCGGGTCGAAGCGAGCGCAGGCGGCGACGAGACAGAGTGCAACGACCGGCAGGGCCCGCACGGCGCCCGTGGTAACCCGGATCATGGCGTCGGAGTTCCCTTCCCCAGCAACCGGTTGAGTTGATCGTTCGCGCGCGCCGCGATCGGGTCTCCCTCGGCGGCGCCCGACATCGCGCGGCGGTACGCGTCCTGGGCCACGGCGGTGTCGCCCTTGGCCCAACGGGTGTCGCCGATCAGGAGCCACGCGAGGCGCACGACGCTGTCGGGCTCCCCGATCGAGATCGCCTTCCGGAAGCGCACCTCGGCGTCCTGCAGCGAACCGGCGCTCAGCGATGCCTTGCCGTCCTCGACCGAGCAGCCGGCGAGCCCGCCGCGCGCCGCCTCCACCAGCGGCGGCACCTGGCGGCTGCGGCGAAGGACCGCCTCGTAGGTACGGGTCGCGGCGTCGCAGCGGCCCATGTGCACGTTGAGGTCGGCGTAGGCCACGAGGAACGAGTCGGCGCCCGCCACCGTGGACGCGGCGGCGGCCGCCTCCAACAGGACGTCCATCGCTTCCGGGCGCCGGGCATAGGCGGTGCCGGCGCCGAGCGCCACCGCGAGAAAGCCGACCGGCCGCTGCGGGGCGATGTCGCGCAAGGCGAGCAGGGCATCGGAGAGCGCCGAGATGTCGCGCGCGCCTATCGCCAGCCGCGCCGCGCGCGTGAGCCCATCCGCCGCCTCGTCACCTGCCCCCGGCTCGGCGCGCGCCAGGTCGTGGTAGGCCGTGACCGCCTCGCCCAGCGCGCCGGCCTGCAGCGCGGCCTCGGCGAACTTGGCCCGGAGCTCGGCGTCGGGCACGCGCTGGTGCATCGCGAGCCGGTACTCCGCGAGCGCGTCCACGAACGCGCGCTCCGCGTACCGGCGGTCGCCGAGCCGCGCGTGGTCCGCGACCGGAGAGCAGGCGACGGCGAGCAACAGCACCAACAGGGTGTAGGGAGTGGGGTGTAGGGTGTTCAACGCCCCGCCTCCGCCTTCATCGCCACCCGGTCGAGCAGAGCGAGGTACGCCCTGATGCGCGGCTCGTCGGGACGCTCGCCCCGGCACTGCTGCCAGGCCGCGCGGGCCACGGCCGTATCGCCCTCCAAGTAGCACGCCATCCCGAGGGCCGCGCGCGCATCGAAGAACGACGGTCGCACCTCGAGGATGACCTCCAGCTCGCGGCGCGCGAGCGCCACGTCGCCGACCTCGAGCCGCAGGCGCGCGAGGCGGTAGCGCAGGTCGAGGAACTCCGGCCGGAGCTCCGCGGCCTTCGCGTACTGCTCGATCGCGTCACGGATGCCGCCCGCTTCCACGTACGCCTCGGCGAGCTCGGCGTGCAGGTTCGCCAGGCGCGAGGCTTCCGGCGCCGGGAACCCGGTGTGATCCACGCCGCCCAGCCCCTGGGCCGCGGCGAACGCCGCCACGGCATCGTCGTACCGGCCCATCTCGTTCAGGGTGACGGCCCGGTTGAGGTGCGCGTCCACGTACCTGGGGTTGAGGGCCAGCGCGCGGTCGAACTCCTCGAGCGCCTCGGCCGGCTGCCCGATCATCGAGTACGCCAGGCCCAGCAGGTGGTGCGCGTCCGCGAAGGCACGCCCGGAGGCCGTGACCTCGCGCAGAAGGTGGACCGCGCCGTAGGGGTCCCCCGCCTCGATCCGCTCCTTGGCACGCTCGACGATCCGGTCAGGCTGGATGTCCATGGGCCTCCTTGAACCACCGCACGAATCGCGGAATGCCGTCCTCGACCGTCGTCGTCGGCCGGTAGCCGAGGACGCGGGCTGCCTTGCGCACGTCCGCGCAAGTGCGGCGCACGTCGCCCGGCTGCGCCGGCAGGCGCTCGAGCCGCGCCTCCTTCCCCACCGCCCGCGCAATCAGCGCGACGAGCGCGTCGAGGCGCGTGGTGCGCGACTCGCCCAGGTTCACGATCTCCACGGCGCTATCCGGAGCCGCCGTCCAGTCCACCGCAGCCCGCACGCCCCCCACAATATCGTCGATGTAGGTGTAGTCCCGCTCGCTCGACCCGTCGCCGTAGAACGGCACCTGCCGCCCCTCGGCGATCAGGCGCGTGAACTTGTGGATGGCGAGATCGGGTCGTTGACGCGGCCCGTACACCGTGAAGAACCGGAGCGCCATGATCCGGAGACCGTAGAGCTGGGCAAAGGTGGCGCAGAGCAGCTCGCCGGCGCGCTTCGTCGCCGCATAGGGCGAGATCGGCAGGAGCGCCGGCCAGTCCTCGCCGAACGGGACGGGCGCGGCGTCGCCGTACACCGAGGAGGAGCTGCCGAACACGACCCGGCGCGCCCCGGCGCGCCGCACCGCCTCCAAGAGCACCGCGGTGCCCTCGATGTTGACGGATGCGTACAGGGCAGGTTCCTCGAGCGACGGCCGGACGCCGGCGCGAGCGGCGAGATGCACTAACACCGTCTCCGGCGTCACGAGCGACGCCACCGTCTTCGCGTCCCGGATGTCGCCTTCGACCAGCCGGAAGCGCGGCCCGCGCCGGAGGGCGGCCACGTTCGCCTCTTTGACCGCGCGCGGGTAGAAGGCGTCGAAGTTGTCGAGCCCGACCACCTCGTCGCCCCGCGCGACCAGGCATTCGGCGACATGGGAGCCGATGAACCCGGCGGCGCCGGTGAGCAGCACCCTGGTCACGCGAGCTTCTTCTTGAAGTAGTCGATCGTCGCGCCCAGCCCCCGCTCCAGCTCCACCGCCGGCTGCCAGCCGAGGAGCGAGCGGGCGCGCGTGATGTCGGGCTGGCGGACCTTGGGGTCGTCCTGCGGGAGCGGCTCATGCACGATCCGCGAGGCCGAACCCGTCAGCTTGAGGACGAGCTGCGCAAGCTGGAGCACCGTGAACTCGTTCGGATTGCCGACGTTGACCGGCTCGCTGGTGCCGCGTTCGAACAGGCGCACGATGCCGTCCACCAGGTCGTCCACGTAGGTGAAGGAGCGGGTCTGGCTGCCGTCGCCGTACACGGTGATCAGCTCGCCTTTGAGCGCCTGGACGATGAAGTTGGAGACCACGCGTCCGTCGCGGACCCGCATCCGCGGCCCGTAGGTGTTGAAGATCCGGACGATGCGGGTGTCCAGCCCGTGGTAACGGTGGTAGGCCATCGTCATCGCTTCGGCGAACCGCTTCGCCTCGTCGTAGACGCCACGCGGGCCGACCGGGTTCACGTTGCCCCAGTAGTCCTCGGGCTGCGGATGCACCAGCGGATCGCCGTACACCTCGGAGGTCGAGGCGAGGAGGAACCGAGCGCCCTTGGCCTTGGCGATCCCCAGCGCCTTGTGCGTGCCCAGAGAGCCGACCTTGAGGGTCTGGATCGGCAGCTCGAGGTAGTCGCGGGGACTCGCCGGCGAGGCGAAGTGGAGCACGCCATCGAGCGGTCCCTCGACGTAGATGAAGTTCGTGACGTTGTGCTCGAAAAAGGCGAACCGCTTGTTCCCCGTCAGGTGCGCGATGTTGTCCGGGCTGCCGGTGACGAAGTTGTCCATCCCGACGACCAAGTGCCCCGCCCCGATGAAGCGGTCCGCGAGATGGGAGCCGAGAAAGCCTGCCACGCCGGTGATCAGGACGCGCATCAGGGCCGCCCCACCGAATCATAGGCGAAGCCGTGCTCCCGCATGCGCCCCGGTTCGTAGAGGTTGCGGGCGTCCACCACCACCGGCCGTTTCATCCGTCGCTTCGCCTGGTCGTAGTCCAGGACCCGGTACTCCTGCCACTCGGTGAGGACCAGGAGCGCGTCGGCTCCGTCCAGCGCGTCGTAGCGGTGCTCGACGTAGATCACGCGGTCGCCGAAGCGGCGGCGCGCCTCGGCCACCGCCTTGGGATCATGCACCCGGAGCTTCGCGCCGGCCGCCAGCAGCTCCTCGACCACCACCAGCGCGGCCGCCTCGCGCATGTCGTCGGTCTGCGCCTTGAACGCGAGGCCCCAGATCGCGACGGTCTTGCCCGCGAGGGAGCCGAGCGCGCGCCCCAGCTTCTCGACCGGCATCCGCTTCTGGCGCCCGTTGACCCGGTCCACGCACTCCAGCACGTCGAGCGGAGCGCCGACCTCGCGGCCGGAGGCGCAGAGCGCCTTCACGTCCTTGGGGAAGCAGGAGCCGCCGTAGCCCGGCCCCGCGAAAAGAAATGCCTTACCGATCCGCGCGTCGCTGCCGATCCCGCGCCGCACCTGCTCCACGTCGGCCCCGACCTTCTCGCACAGGCTGGCGAACTGGTTCATCAGGGTGATCCGCACCGCCAGCATCGCGTTGGCGGCGTACTTCGTGACCTCGGCGGAGGAGATGTCCATGAGGAGGAGTGGGTTGCCGGTGCGCACAAACGGCTCGTACAGCTCCCGGAGCTTCGCTTCGGCCTCGGGGCTGTCCACGCCGAGCACGATGCGATCCGGCTTCATGAAGTCCTGGACCGCCGCGCCCTCCTTCAGAAATTCCGGGTTGGACGCGACGTGAAACTGCACCTTCGTGCGCGCGGCGACCGCCGCGCGGACCTTTTCCGCGGTGCCCACCGGCACCGTGCTCTTGGTCACCACCACCTTGGGCCGGTTCATGTGGCGGCCGACTGTGTCGGCCACGCTCAGCACATGCGTCAGGTCGGCGGAGCCGTCCTCGTCCGGTGGGGTGCCGACCGCGATCAGCACCACGTCGCTCCGCTCCACGGCGTCGCCCACGTCGGTGGTGAACGAGAGTCGTCCCTCGGCCTGGTTGCGCGCCACGAGCGGCTCCAGGCCCGGCTCGAAGATGGGCACGTCGTTCCGCTTGAGGCGCTCGATCTTGGCGGCGTCCACGTCGGCGCAGACGACCGTGTTTCCCATCTCCGCCAGGCCCGCGCCCACCACCAGCCCCACGTAGCCTGTCCCCACAACCGCGACGTTCATTTCCCGCGCTCCTCATACCAGGTGCGATAGAAGTCCCTGTACGAGCCGTCTTTCACGGGGCGCCACCAGTCGTCGTGCTCGACGTACCAGCGGACCGTGTCGGCCAATCCCTGCTCGAAGGTGCGGGCGGGCCGCCACCCCAGCTCCCGCTCCGCCTTCGCGGCGTCCATCGCGTACCGGCGATCGTGCGCCGGCCGGTCCTTCACGTGCTCCACCAGCTCCGGCTGCACCTTGAGCAGCGCCACGATGCGCGAGACGATGTCGAGGTTGAACCGCTCGGCGCGCGCTCCGAAGTTGTAGACCTCGCCCGCCGCGCCCTTCTCGAGCGCACCCAGCACGCCGGCGCAGTGGTCCTCCACGTGGATCCAGTCCCGCACTTGCCGCCCGTCGCCGTAGACCGGGAGCTTCTTCCCCTCGATCGCGTTGGTGATCATCAGCGGGATCAGCTTCTCGGGGAACTGGTACGGGCCGTAGTTGTTGGAGCAGCGGGTGACGACCACGTCCTGGCCGTGCGTACGCGCGAAGGCCAGGGCCAGAAGGTCGGCGGCGGCCTTGCTCGCAGCGTAGGGGCTGGTCGGGCTCAGGGGTGTCTGCTCGGTGAACGGGGGATCGTCGGGCGTGAGCGCCCCGTAGACTTCGTCCGTCGAGACGTGCACGACCCGGCACTTCGACAGTGCCCGCGCCGCCTCGAGCAGGCGGACCGTGCCCACGACGTTGGTGCGCACGAACGGCTCGGCCGAGAGGATCGAGCGGTCCACGTGGCTCTCGGCGGCGAAGTTCACGATGGCGTCGGCGCCGCCCTCGAAGGCACAGGCCACGTCCTTCGGCTCGGCGATGTCGCCCTTCACGAATCGGTAGTCGGGGTGGCGCTCGAGATCGGCGAGGTTGGCGGGATTGCCGGCGTAGGTCACGAGGTCGAGGTTCGTGACCGACCAGCCCGCCCGGTCGCGCAGGACCATCCGGATGAAGTTCGATCCGATGAAGCCGAGGCCGCCCGTCACGACGAGCTTCATCGCCCCTCCGAGCGCTCCTGCGCCACGAGGCAGGTCGCATGGTACAGGCTCTCGATGGCGCCCGCGTCGGTCCACCAGCCATCCACGTGCCCGTAGTCGAGCTCGCCCCAGGCGAGGTACTGATTGTTGACGTCGGTGATCTCCAGCTCGCCGCGCCCGGACGGCTTGAGCGTCTTGATGATGTCGAAGACGCGTGCGTCGTACATGTAGACGCCGATGACCGCGTAGCGGGACTTCGGCGACTTCGGCTTCTCCTCGATCCGCACGATCCGGTCGCCCTCGAGCACCGGCACGCCGAAGCGCTCCGGGTCCGGGACCTCCTTGAGCAGGATCATCCCGCCCTTGTTTCTGCGGCCGTACTTCTCGACCGCCGGCCGGATGGACTTCTGGAGGATGTTGTCGCCGAGCACGACGCAGATGGGCTCGCCGTCGGCGAAGTCCTCGGCGAGCAGCAGGGCGGCGGCGATGCCGCCCTCCCCTTCCTGGTAGGTGTAGTTCAGGTGCTTGAGACCGAAGTCCTTCCCGTTGCCGAGGAGGCGGAGGAAGTCGCCAGCGTGGTTCCCCCCGGTCACCAGGAGGATCTCGCTGATCCCAGCCTCCACGAGCGCCTGGATCGGGTAGTAGACCATCGGCCGGTCATAGATCGGCAGGAGGTGCTTGTTGGTCACCCGGGTCATCGGGGCCAACCGGGTCCCGAGCCCGCCCGCGAGGACGACGCCCTTCACGCAGCCTCCCCTTCGATGAGCCCCAGCCCCGGCACGCGGCCGGTGCGCACGTAGGCCGTGACGTGCTTCTCCCACGCCGGCAGGGATACGCCCAGCGCCGTCCGGGTGGCGCCGCACTCGAGCACGGAGTAGGCCGGGCGGGGCGCGGAGCGCCCAAATTCGGCTGTGGTGCACGGCGTCACGAGCGCGGGGTCCGCACCCGCGGCAGCGTAGACGGTGCGCGCCACCTCGAACCACGACGCCGCACCCGACGCGGTCAGGTGCCAGTGGCCGGTCGTCGCCAGCCGGACCAGCCCCCACAGCCCCTCGCTCAGCAGCCGGGTCGAGGTCGGCGCGCCGACCTGGTCGCTCACAACCCGGAGCGCGCGTCCCTCCGCGGCGGCCTTGCGCACCGTATCCACGAAGTTGGGGCCGCCGGGGCCGAAGACCCACTCACTCCTCACGATCGTCCAGGGTCCGGTCGACCGCTCGACGGCCGCCTCGCCCTCGGCCTTCGCCCGCGCGTAGGCGCCGAGGGGCGTGCGCCTGGCGCCGGGTGAGATCGGCGCCGAGGCGCTCCCATCGAAGACGTAGTCGGTGCTGACGTACACCACTCGCGCTTTCGCCTCCACACACGCCCGGCAGACGTTGGCGGTGCCATCCCGGTTCACAGCCATCGCCAAGTCGGGCTCGGACTCGGCGCGGTCCACGGCGGTGTAAGCCGCGGCGTGGATCACCACGTCCGGGTGCGCATCGGCCATCGCGCGCCGCACGACGTCCGCATCCCGCACGTCGAAATCGCCGAGATCCCACGAGACGACCTGCGCACCGGCCTTCCGCCAGAGCGGCACCAGCATCGTGCCGAGGAGGCCGCGCGCTCCGGTGACGCCGACGCGCAACGCGCTACTTCGCCTTGGCGCGGCTCGCCACGGCGTGGCGTGTGTCTACCAGCGCCCTGGCCTCCTTCGCCAGCATCACGTAATCGAGCTTCGAATGGTCGGTGACGATGACCACGCAGTCCGCGCCGCGCACCGTCTCCGCCGTGAGCGGCACTGACTTCAGCGTCTTCCCGTCCTCCCGCAGCTCCGGGATGAACGGATCGTGGTACTCGACCTTGGCGCCTTGCCGCTCGAGGAGTCGGATGACGTCCAAGGCCGGGCTCTCGCGCAGATCGTCGATGTCCTTCTTGTAGGCGATCCCCACGACGAGCACTGTGGAGCCCTTCGCCGGCTTGCCCTGGTCGTTGAGCGCCGACACGACCTTCTCGACCCAATACTCCGGCATCTCCGAGTTGATCTCCCCCGCCAGCTCGATGAATCGGGTGCGGTAGTTCAGGGAGCGCATCTTCCAGGCGAGATAGTGTGGATCGAGGGGGATGCAGTGCCCGCCCACTCCGGGGCCCGGCGTGAACTTCATGAAGCCGAACGGCTTGGTGGAGGCCGCCTCGATGACCTCCCACACATCCACGCCGAGCTTGTCGCAGACGATCGCCATCTCGTTCACGAGGCCGATGTTCACCGAGCGGAAGGTGTTCTCCAGCAGCTTGACCAGCTCCGCCGCCTCGGGGGACGAGACCGCGACCAGTGTCTCGATCGCCGGCTGATAGAGCGCCATCACGACGCGGGTGCAGGCCGGCGTCACGCCGCCCACGATCTTGGGCGTGTTGCGCGTGTTGTACCTCGGGTTGCCCGGGTCCACGCGCTCGGGGCTGAAGGCGAGGAAGATGTCGGTCCCCACCTTGAGAGCCCCCCTTTCCAGCGCCGGCATCATCAGCTCGCGCGTGGTGCCCGGATAGGTGGTGCTCTGAAGGACGATCGCCTGTCCCGGCCGGACCGCCTTCGCCACGCTCTCGGTGGCCGCGCTGACGAACGAGATGTCAGGGTCGTGGGTCTTCGAGAGGGGCGTGGGGACGCAGATGGCCACCAGGTCCGGCTCCCCGAGCTTTGCCAGGTCGGTGGTCGCCGAGAGCTTGCCCGCCGTTACGAGCTTGCCCAGCCTCGCGCTGGGGATGTCCTGCACGTGGGAGCGGCCGGCGTTGATTCCGTCCACCACCCGTTTCGTCACGTCGAAGCCGAGGACGGTGTACCCCGCCTCGGCGAATTCCACGGCGAGCGGCAGGCCGACGTACCCCAGCCCGACGATGCCGATCAGCGCGGTGCGGTCCTGCGCCTTCTTGATCAGAGCCTGCTCGTGCTTTCCCATCAACCCTCCGCGTCGTGCCTCAGTCGCCGTAGAAGCTCCGGATGGTCTCTACAACGTGCGCCTGCTGGGCCTCAGAGAGCTCCGGGTAGACCGGGAGCGCGAGGACCCGCTCCGTCGCCGCCTCGGACACCGGGAACGCGCCCTTCGGGTAGCGGAGGTGCGCGAAGCAGGGCTGGAGGTGGAGCGCCAGCGGGTAGTAGATCGCCGTGCCGACGCCGTGCGCCTTGAGGTGTGCCTGCAGCGCGTCGCGCCGGTCCACCGACACGACGTACTGGTTGTAGATGTGCTCGTTGGCCGGGTCGGTCACCGGGGTCCGGACCGCGCCCAGCCCCGCCAGTGCCTGCGAGTAGCGCGCGGCGTTGGCGCGGCGCGCGGCGCTCCACGCCGCGAGGTGCGGGAGCTTGGCCAGCAGCACCGCCGCCTGGAGGGCGTCGAGCCGCGAGTTGGTCCCGACCTCGTCGTGGAAGTAGGTCTGGAGCCCGCCGTGCACCCGCAGCCGGCGCACCCGCATCGCGATCTGCTCGTCGTTCGCGACGACCATCCCGCTGTCGCCCCACCCGCCGAGGTTCTTCGACGGGAAGAACGAGAATCCGGTCGCCGCGCCCAGCTCTCCGGCCATCCGCGAGGTGCCATCGATCCGGCGGCGCGCGCCGATCGCCTGCGCCGCGTCCTCGATCACCGGGATGCCGTGCCGGCCGGCCACCGCCAGGATCCGCTCCATTGCCGCCATCTGCCCGAAGAGGTGGACGGGCATGATGGCGCGCGTGCGGGGCGTGATCGCAGCCTCGAGGGCGGCCGGATCCATGTTGTAGGTGTCGGCCTCGATGTCCACGAACACCGGCTTGGCGCTCGCATTGTGGATCGCGCCGGCCGTGGCGAAGAAGGTGAACGGAACCGTGATCACCTCGTCGCCGGGCCTGAGGTCGAGGGCCTTCAGCGGCAGCAGGAGGGCGTCGGTCCCGCTCGCCACTCCGATGCCGAACCGGGCGTGGGAGAGCTCCGCCATCCTCGCCTCGAGATCCAGCACCGGCTGGCCGAGGATGAAGAGCTGCGCGTCCACGACTTCCATGACCTTCGCGACCACCTCGTCGCGGATGGTGCGGTGCTGCGCCTTCAGGTCCAGCAGCGGAACGTTCATTGCGCGACCAGCTCCCCGCCCCGCTCGACGTAGGCGGTGCCGCAGCGCGCACAGCGGCCCTTGCCGGCAGCGAGCCGGAGTCGCTCGCCGCACTGGCACATCCACCCCACCTGCTTGGCGGGGTTGCCAACCACCAGGGCGTGGTCCTTCACGTCCCGGGTCACCACCGCGCCGGCGCCCACGAAGGCGAACCGCCCCAGCGTGCTGCCGCAGATCACCGTGGCGTTAGCGCCAATGGTCGCGCCCCGCTTGCAGAGCGTGCGCTCGTACTCCCCCTTCCGGATCACGTGGCTGCGGGGGAAGGTCACGTTGGTGAAGACCATCGAGGGCCCGCAGAACACGTCGTCCTCGAGCTCGACGCCCTCGTAGATCGAGACGTTGTTCTGGATCTTCACGTTGCTGCCGATCCGGGTCCCCGGCATCACCACGACGTTCTGGCCGAGCACGCACCGATCGCCGATCACCGCACCGGGCATCACGTGGCAAAAGTGCCAGATCTTGGTGCCGCTGCCGATCACGGCGCCCGCGTCGATCACCGCCGTCGGATGCGCGAAGTACTCGCTCACTTGCCCTCTCCGAGCACCTTCACCTCGAGCTCCAGCTCGAGCCCGAACTCCTTGAAGACGGCCGTGCGCGCGATGTCGATGAGCTTCAGCACGTCGTCCGCCGAGGCGTTCCCGAGGTTCACGATGTAGTTGGCGTGCACCTTGGAGATCTCGGCCCCGCCGACCCGGCGGCCCTTGAGGCCGCACCGGTCGATGAGGCGCCCCGCCGTCATCTCCTCGGGGTTCTTGAAGACGCTGCCGCAGCACGGCTGGTCGAACGGCGTGCCCTCACGCCGCTTGCGCAGCAGCATGCTCTGCTCCGACTTCAGCTTCTCCGGCTCGTCCGGCTCGAGCCTCAGCGCGCAGCCCAGAACGACGTGGCCGTCCAGCCCGCTGCGCCGGTACTCGAAGGGGATGTCCTTCTTGGCCTTCTCGACCAGTTTCCCCTTCGGGTCGAGGACTGTCGCGGAGATGAGCACCTCGGCGAAGCTCTGGCCGTGGGCGCCCGCGTTCATGAACACACCGCCGCCGACCGAGCCCGGCACGCCGATGAGCCGGTGGATGCCGGCGAACCCCTCCTCCGCGGTCTTGCGCGCCAGCAGGGGGACCGCCAGCCCGGCCCCGACCTTCCAGGTGCCCGCGCGGTGCGACACCGCGTCCAGCCCCTTGGCGATCTTCACCACCAGACCCGGGAAGCCGCCGTCGCGGATCAGCACGTTCGAGCCGAGGCCCAAGACGAGCCATGGCACCTTGTGCTGCTTGGCCCAGGCGACGGCGCCGGCCGCCGCCTCCGCCGTCGCCGGCTGGAAGTGGATGGCCGCCGGCCCGCCGATGCGAAACGTCGTGTGCCGCCCGAGCGGCTCGCCGTACTTCAAGACGCCGCCGAGCTGCTCCCCCGGGAACGCCGGGAAGCCCTTCGGCGGCCCCTTCACCGCCTCGGCCTTCGTCGCCTTGCCGGTCTGCTTGCGCGGGGCCATCAGGCCACCTGCTCGCTGGAGACGTGTCGCCCCGCATACCACTCCTGCAGAGACATCACCTCGCCCCTCCCGTGCTTGAGCGCAATGACGGCGTCGCACGCGGCGGACGCCGCCGACATCGTCGTCGTGTACGGCACGCGGTGCATCAGCGCCGCGCGCCGCAGCTCGTAGTCGTCCCGCTGCGAGTACTTGCCCAGCGGTGTGTTGATCAGCAACTGCACCCCGTCAGACATGAGCAGATCCACTGCGTTCGGCCTCCCCTCCCAGACCTTGTTTACTCGCTCACACGGAATCCCGCGCTTCTGCAGGTAACGGGCCGTGCCTTCGGTCGCCATCAGACGGAATCCCATCTCGTGAAATCGGCGCACGATCGGCGTCACGGTCGGCTTGTCCCGGTCGTTCACCGTCACGAAGATCGCGCCCTCCAGCGGCAGCGCCCCGTCGGCCCCGATCTGCGCCTTGGCGAACGCCCAGCCGAAGGAATCCGCGATGCCCATCACCTCGCCGGTCGAGCGCATCTCCGGACCGAGGAGCGTGTCCACGTTAGGCAGCTTGTTGAACGGGAACACGGCTTCCTTGACGGCCACGTACGGCAGCTCGACCTCCTCCGTGAACCCGAGCTGGCCGAGGGTTCGCCCGGCCATGACGCCGGCCGCCAGTTTCGCGAGCGAGACGCCGGTGGCCTTCGAGACGAACGGCACGGTGCGCGAGCCGCGCGGGTTCACCTCGAGACAGTAGACCACGCCGTCCCTGATGGCGTACTGGACGTTGATGAGGCCCACCACGCCCAACGCCGCCGCAAGCGCCTTGGTGTGGCGGCGCATCTCCTCGATCTCGCGCTCGCCGATGAGATACGGCGGCAGCACGCAGGCGGAGTCGCCCGAGTGGATGCCGGCGTCCTCGATGTGCTGCATCACGCCGCCGATCATGCACGTGGCGCCGTCCGCAATGGCGTCCACGTCCGCCTCGAAGGCGTCCTCGAGGAAGCGGTCGATGAGAACCGGGTGCTCCGGGGCGACGCGAGCCGCCTTGGCAAAGTACTCCCGCAGCGCTCCGGCGTCGTACATGATCGCCATGGCGCGGCCGCCCAGGACGTACGACGGACGGACCAGCACCGGGTACCCCACCTGCTCCGCCACGGCCAGCGCCTCCTCGGTGCTGGTGGCGGTACCGCTCGGCGGCTGGGTGATGCCGAGCCGGCGCGCGATGGCCTCGAAGCGGCGCCGGTCCTCCGCCGTGTCGATCGCGTCGGCCGAGGTGCCGAGGATCCGGACTCCCGCCGATTCGAGCCGCTTGGTCAGCTTGAGCGGCGTCTGGCCGCCGAGCTGCACCACGACCCCGAGCGGCCGCTCCAGCTCGACGATCTCGATCACGTCCTCGAATGTGAGCGGCTCGAAGTAGAGCTTGTCCGAGATGTCGAAGTCGGTGGACACCGTCTCGGGATTGGAGTTGATCATGATCGTGCGGTACCCCAGCTCGCGGAAGGCGAGGCCGGCGCGCACGCAGCAGTAGTCGAACTCCACGCCCTGGCCGATGCGGTTCGGCCCCGAGCCCAGCACCACGACGCCGCTCTCGCCGAACGGCTGCGATTCACCCTCCTCGTCGTAACTGGAGTAGAGGTACGGCGTGGCCGACGGGAACTCGCCGGCGCACGTGTCCACGGTCTTGTAGGCCGGCCGGATGCCGAGGGAGTGCCGTTCGCGCCGGATCTCGTCCTCGGACGTGAGCGCCAGCGCGGCAAGCTGCGTGTCGGAGAACCCCAACCGCTTCATCCCCCGCAGGCGCTGCGCGCGCTCGGCCGGCGGGGCGGCTCCCCAGCCCGCCCGTCGGAACTCCGTCCACTCCTGTTCGGCCTCGAGGAGTTCGGCCAGCTGCTGGACGAACCACGGGTCGATGGCCGTGAGCTGCGCGACTTCCCGCGGCGCGATCCCGGCGAGAAGTGCCCGCTTGAGCTGGAACACGCGCTCGGGCGTCGGATGGCGAAGTGCGGCGCGGATCGTCGTGGCATCGTCGTTCTCGAGGCGGTCGTCCGCCGCCGTCTGGCCGATCACCCAGCCCGACCGGTCCGCTTCGAGCGCCCGGATCCCCTTCTGGAACGCCTCCTTGAAGGTGCGGCCGATCGCCATGGACTCGCCTACCGACTTCATCTGCGTCGTGAGCCGCCAGTCCGCCAGCGGGAACTTCTCGACCGGGAAACGGGGGAACTTGACGACCACGTAGTCCAGGACCGGCTCGAAGGAGGCCGGCGTCGTCTTCGTGATGTCGTTGGGCAGCTCGTCCAGCGTGTACCCGACGGCCAGTTTGGTCCCCATTCGCGCGATCGGGAAGCCGGTGGCTTTGGAGGCCAGCGCCGAGGAGCGCGAGACGCGGGGATTCATCTCGATCACCAGCATCTCGCCGTCCACGGGGCTGAGCGCGAACTGGATGTTGCAGCCGCCCGCCTCCACGCCGATCTCGCGGATGATCGCGATCGCCGCGTCACGCATCACCTGGTATTCGCGGTCGGTGAGCGTCATCGCCGGCGCCACGGTGATGCTGTCGCCGGTGTGCACGCCCATCGGGTCCATGTTCTCGATCGAGCAGACGATCACGACGTTGTCGCGGCCGTCGCGCATCACCTCCAGCTCGAACTCCTTCCACCCCACCACGCTCTGCTCGATCAGGACCCGGTGGGTCGGCGAGGCGTCCAACCCGCGCTGTACCAGCTCCTGCAGCTCGGCCGGGTTGTAGGCGATCCCGCCGCCGGTGCCGCCCAGCGTGAAGCTGGGCCGGATGATCGCCGGATAGCCGGTGCGCGCGACGATCGCCCCCGCCTGCTCGGCCGAGGTGGCGAAACCGCCCATCGGCACCTCGAGGCCGATCCGGCGCATCGCCTCCGCGAACGCCTCGCGGTCCTCCGCCATCTCGATCGCCCGGGCGTTGGCGCCGATAAGCTCCACCCCGTAGCGCTCGAGCACCCCGTTGTGGTGCAGCGCCATCGCGACGTTGAGCGCGGTCTGGCCCCCCATCGTCGGGAGCAGCGCGTCCGGCCGCTCGCGCGCGATCACCAGCTCGACCCACTCGGGGGTGACGGGCTCGATGTAGGTGCGGTCCGCCAGCTCGGGGTCGGTCATGATGGTGGCCGGGTTCGAGTTCACCAGCACGACCTCGTAGCCCTCTTCCTTGAGGGCCTTCACGGCCTGGGTGCCGGAATAGTCGAACTCGGCCGCCTGCCCGATCACGATCGGGCCGGAGCCGATGAGCAGGATGCGGTGGAGATCAGTCCGCTTGGGCATCGACCAGGTCGCGCAGTGTTTGATCGAACGGGATGCGTGGCGCCCATCCCGTGGCGGAGCGGAGCTTGGCGCTGTCGCCCACCAGCACCGGGATGTCGGCGGGACGCACGAATTCGGGGTCCGGCTCCGGGATCGCTTTCACGCCGACGATCGCCGCCAGCCGTTCGAAAAGCTCCTGGAGCGAGGTACCCTTCCCCGACGCGACGTTGTACACCTCCCCGGGCTCTCCGCGCGCGATCAGCGCCGCGTAGGCGGCCGCGACGTCCCGCACGTCCAGGAAGTCCCGCACCGGCTCCAGGTTCCCGACCTTGACCACCCGGGCGCCCGCCAGGCGCGCTCCCCGCAGCCGGCGCGCGAAGGCGGGCGCGACGAAGCGCTCATCCTGGCCCGGTCCCGTGTGCGGGAAGGAGCGCGCGATCAGCACCCTCAGGCCGGTCCGCGCCCGCGTTTCCAGCGCCGCCAGCTCCGCGCCGGCCTTCGACGCGGCGTACGGAGAGCGCGGGGCCACGGGATCCGTCTCGACGAACGGCTGTCCATTCCCCGCGCCGTAGACCTCCGCCGACGAGACGACCAGCACCGCGGGATCTGTCTCCCCCGCGCGGCGCCGCCGCCCGAGCTCCCCGAGAAGACGGGCCGTCCCGGCGGCGTTGACCGCCCAGGCCACGCCGGGGTCCCGGAGCGCGTCGCCGCCGGAAGCCACCGCGGCCAGGTGGATCACCGCTTCGAACGACCGCGCGGCGACCTGCTGGACCGAGCGCAGGTCCCCCAGCTCGAGGGGGATCCAGAGCACGGCCTCGCGCTCGGCGTCGGAGAGCCCGTCCGCGCGCGGGGGACCGGGCTGCACCGCGCCCACGACCTCGTGGCCGGCGGCCACGAGCGTGCGCAGCACCCACCGCCCGACGAACCCGTCCGCGCCGGTGACGAGAACCGTCATGCGGACCGCTTGAGACGCTCGAGGTCCGCATCCACCATCATCGTCATCAGGCCCTTGAAGTCCACGGTCGGGCTCCAGCCGAGGATCCGTTTCGCCTTGGAGGGATCGGCGAGCAGCGTCTCCACCTCGGCGGGGCGGTCCTGCGCCGCGTCGTGCACCACGTGCTTCCGCCAATCGAGTCCGACGTGACCGAACGCCACGTCGCAGCAGTCGCGCACGCTGTGCTGGACACCGGTGCCGACCACGAAGTCCTCGGGGGTGCCCTGCTGCAGCATCCGCCACATCGCGTCCACGTAGTCCCCGGCGAAGCCCCAGTCGCGCTTGGCGTCGAGGTTGCCGAGCCGCACCTCCTTCGCCAGGCCGTGCTTGATGCGCGCGACTCCGTCGGAGATGCGCCGCGTGACGAACTCGAGGCCGCGGCGCGGGCTCTCGTGATTGAACAGGATCCCGCTCACCGCGAACATCCCGTACGACTCGCGGTAGTTCACCGTGATGTGGTGACCGTAGACCTTCGCGACTCCGTACGGCGAGCGCGGATGGAAGGGCGTGGTCTCCTTCTGCGGCGTCTCCCGTACCTTGCCGAACATCTCGCTCGAGCTGGCCTGGTAGAACTTCGCGTCGGGCCTCGCCAGCCGGATGGCGTCCAGCAGCCGCGTCACGCCCAACGCGGTGAACTCCCCCGTGAGGACCGGCTGGCTCCACGAGGTGGGCACGAACGACTGGGCGGCAAGGTTGTAGACCTCGTCCGGCTGCGCCGTCTTGACCACCGTCTGGAGGGAGTGCTGGTCGAGCAGGTCGGCGGGGACGATCTCCATGCGGCCGACCAGGTGCTGAATGCGCTCGTAGCTGTCGTGCGACGTGCGGCGCACCACGCCGACCACCCGGTAGCCCTTGGCCAGGAGCAGCTCGGCCAAGTAGGAACCGTCCTGCCCCGTAACGCCCGTGATCAGCGCGGTCGGCATGTAGGGCCCCCAAGCGGGTATCAGGTATCAGGTGCCGGGTGCGGCCAGCCGGACGTGTTCCTCGCCACTTGAATCAAGTGCCAGAGCCGGCTAAACTTAGCGGCTGCACTGGACTTTTTGAAGCGAGGCGGGAATGGCGCGCGTGTGCGCGATCTGCGGCAAGGGCCCGACATTCGGGCACCACGTATCCAATGCGAACAACAAGACCACCCGCAGGTGGTACCCCAACCTGCAGGCCGTGCGGGCCATGGTGGACGGCGCCCCGAAGCGGATCCGGGTCTGCGCCCAGTGCCTGAAGTCGAATCGGGTGGTCAAAGCCGTCTGAAGGCGTAAGGGGTGAGACGGCGAAGGCGTGAGAAGGCAGGGTGAGGGTGAGAGGTCGAGGTGAGAGGTGAGAAGGCGATCTCACCCAAACGAAACGGGGGCCCGACCAGGGTCCCCGTGGTGTTTTCAGTCGTCTCACGTCTCACTTCGTCTTCTCACTTCTCACTTCGCCTTCTCACGCCCTTGCCCTCTCACGTCTCACTCGGCCAGCAGCTCGATCCGGGCTTTCTCGCCTCCATCGCCGATCCGGAACCCTAGCTTGATGATCCGCGTGTAGCCACCCGGCCGCGCCTGGAAGCGGGGCCCCAGCTCCTTGAAGAGCTTCGTGGACACCCCTTTGTCCTTGACGCGCCGCTCGACCATGCGCCGGGCGTGCAGGTCGCCCCGCCGCGCCAGCGTGATGAGCTTTTCGGCGACGGGCCGAAGCTCCTTGGCCTTGGCCACGGTCGTAATGATGGCGCCGTGCCGGAAGAGATCGGTGGCCATGTTGCTGAGCATCGCCCGGCGGTGCGAGCTGGTGCGGGAGAGCTGTCGGTCCTTCGCGCGGTGCCGCATCTAGACCTGCTCCGCCTCCGCGACCACGGACCGCACGACCGGCTTGGCGCCGGGATCCAGGACGTGGATGCCGCCGTCCTGCTCTTCCCACTGCATCCCGAAGTTCAGCCCTTCCTTCAGCAGCAGCTCGGCGATCTCGGCCACCGCCTTCTCCCCGACGTTGCGGACCTTGAGGAGCTGTTCCTCGGTGTTCCGGACCAGATCGCCCAGGGTGCGGATGTTCGAGTTCTTGAGCGAGTTGATGGACCGCACCGAGAGGCCGCAGTCGTCGATCGAGCGGGCGAGGAGGCCCTGCAGGCGCTCCACATTGCTCGAGGGCTCGGCCGGCACCTCGGCGGGCACCATCGGCACGTTGCCGAACGAGATGAAGTACGAGAAGTGGTGCTGAGCCAGCGCCGCGGCGTAGGCCACCGCGTCCTCCGGGGTGAGCGCCCCGTTGGTCTCGACGGTGAGCGTCAGCCGGTCGAAGTCGGTGCGCTGCCCGACGCGCGTCTCCGTCACCGTGAAGTTGGCGCGCTTGACCGGGCTGTAGATCGAGTCGATGCGGACGACGTCGACGGGCATGGCGCGGTCGACAGGATGCAGGTCGGCGTCGACGTAGCCGCGGCCCTTGTTGACGTACAGCTCCATCGCGAGATCGCGGTCGTCCTGCAGCGTGAACAGCAGGTGATCGGGATTGACCACGCGGATCGAGCCGTGCGCCTCGATGTCGCGCGCGTACACCGGCCCCGCCGCGCCGCGCTTGATGTGCAGCGTGGCCTCGTCCACCTCGGGCGCCAGGACCAGGGTCAGCGCCTTGAGGCGCTGGATGATCTGGTGCACGTCCTCCACCACGCCGGCGACGGTCTGGTGCTCGTGCTGCACCCCGTCCATCCGGAAGGCCCAGACGGCGGCCCCGCGCAGCGAGGAGAGGAGCATCCGGCGGATGCCGTTGCCCAAGGTGTAGCCGAACCCGCGCTCCAGCGGCTGCAGCCGGAACTCGGCGGCATTCGGATCGTCCTCGCGCTTGGTCATCTCGACCAGGTGCGGGCGGACGAGCCCCGTGAGATCAATCGTCATGTTCACTTGGAGTAGAGCTCGACGATCAACTGTTCCTCGGCCGCAATTGGAATGGCATCCCGGGTCGGGCGCTCGACGATCCTGCCGGTCATCGCGCCGCGATCCACGGTAACCCACGACACCGGCTGTCCCTTGGACGCCAGGTCGAGGGAGACCGCGATGATATCCATTTCCCGACTCCCCTTCGCGACGCGAACCTCGTCGCCGGGATGGAGCTGGAAGGACGGGACGTCGACGGGGCGGCCGTTGACCTCGACGTGGCGGTGACGCACCAGCTGCCGGGCCGCCTTGCGGCTCAGCGCCAGTCCCATCCGATAGACCATGTTGTCGAGCCGAGACTCGAGCGCGACCAGCAGGTTCTCGCCGGTGCGCCCGGGCTCGTTCAGCGCCCGCTTGAACGTGTTGCGGAACTGCTGCTCCGAGAGGCCGTAGATGCGCTTGACCTTCTGCTTCTCACGCAGCTGGCGTGAGTACTGCGACGCCTTGCGCCGGCGCCCCGAGGCCTGGCCGTGCTGGCCGGGCGCGTACGAGCGCTTCTCGACGGCGCACTTCTCCGTCAGGCAGCGCGACCCCTTCAGAAAGAGCTTGGTGCCTTCGCGGCGGCACAGCTTGCAGTTGGCGTCGACGTAGCGGCTCACTACACCCTGCGCTTCTTCGGAGGACGGCAGCCGTTGTGCTGGATCGGCGTGACGTCACGGATCGACTTGATGATCAGGCCGGCGTTGGCCAGCGCCTGGATCGCGGACTCACGGCCCGCGCCGGGGCCCTGCACCCGGACGTGGACGCGGCGGACGCCGAGGTTGAACGCCTCGCGTCCCGCCTGCTCGGCCGCCACCGTGGCGGCGAACGGTGTGGACTTCTTGGAGCCCTTGAAGCCGGACTTGCCGGCCGTGCCCCACGAGATCGTGTTGCCGTTGAGGTCGGCGACGGTCACGATGGTGTTGTTGAAGGTGGCCATGATGTGGACCACCCCCTCAGACTCGACGACCTTCTTGACCTTCTTGACCTTCTTGGGCGCCTCGGCGGCCGCGGCGCCTTCGGGCGCCGCCCCCTCGGGCGCGGCCGGCGCGGCGGCCGGCTTCGGCTGTTCCTGGTCGGCCATGTCCTATTTCTTGGCGATCGCCTTCTTCTTGCCGGCGATCGTGCGGCGCGGGCCCTTCTTGGTCCGCGCGTTGGTCCGCGTCCGCTGCCCCCGGACCGGCAGGCCGCGGCGGTGGCGCACGCCACGATAGCAGCCGATGTCCATCAGCCGCTTGATGTTCATTGCGACTTCCGTCCGCAGCGCGCCCTCGACCTTGTGGTCGCGCTCGATCACCTGCCGGAGCCGCGTGACCTCGGCGTCGGTCAGGTCGCGCACCCGCGTGGCCGGATTGACCCCGGTCCGCTCCAGGATGCGCTCCGCGGTCGAGCGACCCACGCCGAAGATGGCCATGAGCCCGACTTCGACCCGCTTGTCACGTGGCAGGTCCACACCCGCGATACGTGCCATGGGCTACGCCTGCCGCTGCTTATGCTTAGCGGAACGCTTGCAGATCACCCGGACGACACCGCGGCGCCTGATCACCCTGCAGTGCTCGCAGACCGGCTTGACGCTGGTTCTGACCTTCAAGAGTGCTCCTTAAGTCAATTCCGAACAAGACTTAAAACCTAGCCGCGGTGTGGGCGGGATGCAAGGGAGCCCGTCTCTTCAGGGAAGGGCCCGGATTTCCACCAGACGGTACCCGGTCGGGGTCCGCCGGAAGCCGAAATAGAGAGCCTGGGTCCGGCGCAAATTGGTGTCGCGCGGCTGGTAGACCCGCTGGGCCTCGACGTAGGCGCGGTCGGGGTCCACGTTGCGGGCGACCAGGACCGTGACCTCGAGCTCGCGCGTCCCCTCGGCGAAGGCGCGCAGCAGCTCCGCCGCCTGGGTGGGCCGCAGGGCCGAGGACGGCTCGGCCCCCGGGAGATGCACCATCACGGCGGCGCCGGTGCCGACCATCGCAGCGAAATCGTGCCGCATCCACTGGTCCGCCGCGCGCCGCGCGGCAACCAGCAGCGAATCCGTCCCCTGCACCGGGGCGGAGCCGAGCCAGAGCGCCGCCAGCAGGACCCAGTTCACACCTGCGCCTCCTGCGCGATCGCCACGGCCTCGCGCCGCGGGTCGGCGGCCGTGGTGACGGGCCGCCCGACCACCAGGAGATCGGCCCCGGCCCGAGCCGCCTCGCGCGGCGTGGCGGTCCGAGCCTGGTCGCCGGTGGCGTCGGTCTCGCGCCGAATGCCCGGGACAACAATGAAGGCGCGCGCCCCCGCGACCGCACGCACGGCCCGGGCCTCGTGCGCGGCCGACACGTACCCGTCGAGCCCGGCGCTCACCCCGAAGCGCACGAGTCGGCGCTGCTCCTCCCCGACGTCCGCCACCGCGCGACCCACCACCGCCCCGTACTGCTGCGCGTCCAGGGACGTCAGCACCCCGACGCCAAGGAGCCGCAGGTCGCCGTTCTTCGCCTTCACCGCCGCCTCCAGCATCCGCGCTCCCCCCGCCAGATGCACCGTGGCCAGCGCCACGCCGGCCTCGCCGGCCGCGGCGACGGCGCGCGCGACGGTGTTGGGGATGTCGTGCCACTTGAGATCGAGGAAGACGTTCTTGCCGCGCGAGCGCAGCTCCCGGATGATGACCGCCCCGCCCTCCATGCAAAGCACCGGCCCGACCTTGTACCAGCGCGCGGCATCGCCGATGACGTCCGCCAGGCGGAGCGCCTCCGGTGCCGATCCGACATCGAGGGCGACGGCCAGCTCGGTCACGGCTAGAGCCGTCGGAAGCTGCGAGTTGCCAGCGGCATGCTACATCCCCGTTCCGATGACGTCGCTGAGCTTCGCAGCACCTCGCCTCGCCAGGAGCTGCGCCAGCTCGCGCACGATGCGCTCCGGCGCGCGCGGATCGGCCAGCGCCGCGGTGCCCACCGCCACCAGGCTGGCGCCCGCTTCGAGATACTGCAGCGCGTCGGCGCCGGTCCGAATGCCGCCGACGCCGATGACCGGCTTGCCGGTGCCGCGCGCGACGAGGCGCGCGACCTTCACGCCCACCGGCAACAGCGGGGGCCCGCTGAGCCCGCCGCTCCCCGCGCCGAGCCGCGACTTGCCGTGCGCATCATACACCTGGGCCGGCAGAGTGTTGACCGTCGTGAACCCGTCGGCCCCCGCCTCCACCGCTGCCCGCGCCGTCCGCGCCGGGTCCGGTAGCACGGGCGAGAGCTTGACCAGCAGCGGCTTGGTGGTCTTGGCACGCGCGAGGCGGACCAACTGCGCGAGCACGGCGTCGTCCGCGCCGAACTCCGATCCGCCCCGCTCAACGTTCGGACACGACACGTTCAGCTCGAATGCCGCGATGCAGGGCTCGTCCGCGAGCGCGCCGACCACGATGGCGAAATCGGCGACGGCGTGCCCTACGACGTTCACGAGGACGCGCGCGCGGGCGAGCTGCCGCAGCCACGGCAGCATCTCGCTCCGGAACGCAGCGAGCCCCGGGTTCGCGAGCCCGACGGAGTTGAGCATCGCACCGGGCGTCTCCGCTACGCGGGGCGCGGGGTTGCCGAGTCGCGGCTCCACGCTCACCGCCTTCGTGACGATGCCGCCCAGCGCTTCCACGTCGATGACCCGCGCGACCTCGCGGCCGAATCCCGCCGTGCCGGCCGCCAGCAGCATCGGGTTCTGGAACCACACCCCGAAGCACTCGATGCCGAGCGCGGCGCGCGCGGCCGAAAACGTCGGCGCCGTCACTCGGGGCTCGGCGGACCGATGTCGGGGCCGAGCCGCGAGCGGGTTGCGTCGCGGCCCTCCCGTCGAACGCGCTGCGCCAGCGTCCGCCGGAGCGAGTCCTCGAGGGCCGCGAACGCCTCGGCGCCGGCGCCGACCCCGGCGGCGACCAGCGTGTACGGACTGGCCGCGTAGCGCTGATTGAGCAGGGCGCGCAGCGAGTCGGCGCGCGGGTGACCGGTCGCGATCGCCGCCACCAGCCCCTTGGGCGTCCACGGCGACGCCGGGAAGCGCCGCGCCATGTCGGCGAAGTCCACCGCGGCGAGGCGCGGCGCGCGGAGCGAATCGCGCAGCACCTCCGCGCGGATGAACCAGTACGCGTCGGGCGCGGACTGCGCCGCGCCGAGCGTATCCACCAGCGCGACCAGCCGCAGCACGGCCCTCGCATCCTGTCCCGCCGTCCCGCCCTCCAGGGCCAGGCGCTGCAGCCGGTCGCGCGGCGCGGCGAGATCCGCGTCGGCGTTCGCCGTCGCGATGGCGATCTGGGCCAGTCTGACGCCGGCGGCTTGTGCCTCCACACTGTCGGGCGCGACGACCGACACCGCGCCGAGGCGCCCCGACGCGCCCGCCGTGTCTCCCGCCGCGAGCCGGCGCGTGGCGTCGTCGAGCAGGAGCCGCGCCCGCTCTCCGGGCGTGAGATCGCGCCGCGACGCGAGCGCGTCCACCAGCGCGGCCGCGCGCGCCTCCGCGCCCGCCGCCGCGAGACCGCCCAGCGCCGAGCGCCAGTCGGCCTCCACGTACGGCCCACGCTGGGCCAGGGAGTCGTAGAGCGCGCCCGCGCCCGCCGTGTCTCCCGCCGCGACCTCCGCCCCGGCCAGGTCGGCCGCGGCGTGCGGATCGGTCGAGGCGCGAAAATCGGAGAGCGCCGCATCGGTCAGGCCGAGCCCGAGCAGCGCGCGCCCGCGGAGGAGCAGCGCCTCGCCGCGAGGTGCGCGCGCGCCGTCCGCCAAAGCAGTGTCGAGCGCCTGCCGCGCCTCCGCGAACTGGCCGAGCGCCAGACTCGCCTGCCCCATCAGCACCAGTGCCTCGTACCGCTGCTCGCTGCTCCGCGCGCGCCGCACCGCCTGCGCGAGCACCGGCACGGCCTCCGCGTAGCGCCCCAGGTGCACGAAGGCGCGCCCCTCGACCAGCAGGGCGTCGCTCACCCAGCGCGACGCGGGGTGGCGCACGGTGAGCGACTCGGCGTGTGTCGCGGCGATCCGCCAACGGTCGCGCGCCTCGTCCATCCTCCCCGCACGCTCCGACTGCGCGGCCTCCCGCGCGAACTTGTTGGCGTTGTACATCCCGTTGTAGTACGAGCATCCCGCGCCGCCCAGCGCGAGGACGGCCGCGAGCAGGACCCGCGGGATGCGCCTCACCGGTGCGCGCCTCCGCCCCCGTTGGTGCCCGCCGCGAGGCGGCGGTCGTACTCGGCCAGGTAGCCGATGATCGCGCCGGCGATCCCGCGCGCCAGCCGTCGCTGCCCCGACTGGCTGGTGAGGAACTTCGCCTCCTCGTAGTTGCTTCCGTACCCGATCTCCACCAGCACCGCCGGCATGTAGGAGGTCGCGAGCACGGCGAAGCCCGCCTGCTTGACCCCGTTGGCCTCCGCCGGATGCACCCGGCGCAGCGAGTCCTCGACGATCCGCGCGAGCTCGCTCGACTCGCGCAGATGCTCGTTCTGCGCCAGGTCGTTCAGGATGAACCGCATCGGGTCCCCGCTCGGGGCGTGGGCGTCGGTCTCGAAGCGCACCGACTCGTTCTCCATCTTCTCCACGCGGCGCGCATCCTCGGTGCGGGCCTCGGCGAGGAAGTACGTCTCGAAGCCGCGCGTCCCCGCCGCGTTGCGCCAGTGGGGATTCGCCGCATTGACATGGATCGAGACGAACAGGCTGGCGCTGTCCGCGGCGGCAATGCGGCCGCGGTCGGCCAGGGCGATCAGCGTGTCCTTGGTCCGGGTCAGCACCGCCTCGACGCCGCGCCGCCGGAGCTCGTCGGCCACGTCCCGCGCCACGGACAGCGTCACGTCCTTCTCCCGCAGGAAGACGCGATGCCCGATCGGCCCGACCATCCCGACGTCGGGACCGCCGTGCCCAGGATCGAGCGCGACGACGTGCCGGAGGGGACGGCGCGGCGCGGCCGGAGCGGGCGCGCTCTCCACGGCGCGCGGCTGCTGCGGTGCGCCGGTCGCCGCGACGACCGGCGGGCCAGGCAGCTCCTCGAGCCGGGAGCGCGCGCGGTCGTAGCGGTACCGGTCGGCGGCGAGTCGCGGCAGATACTCGACGAGGAACTGGAGCGGCACGTAGACCGAGTCACGCGCGACGTACGCCGGCGCGGCGAGACCGAAGACGCGTCCGCCCGCGCTGAAGTACGCCGCGTCGAGCACGAAATCGTAGCGCCGCCCGGCGGCGCTGAGCGTCACGGCGCCGGCCCGCGGCGCCGTCGCCTCGATGCTGAGCACGGCGCCCAGCTCCGCCGCCGCAACCGCCGGGAAGCCGCGCTCCGTGCGCACCGCGAGCTGGCGCTCGCCGCGGCTCGACGCCACGACCAGCGAGTTGGGCGCCGCGGCCGTCCAGACCGCGATCGCGAGCAGCGCGAAGGCGCTCACCTGCGACGCACCGCGCGCGCCATCTCGCGCTCCGCTTCCCGCTTGCGAATGTCGTCGCGCCGGTCGTGCTCCTGCTTGCCGCGCGCCAGCGCCAGCGTCACCTTCGCGTGGTTGTTCTTGAAGTAGAGATCCAGCGGCACCAGGGTGAGGCCCTTCTGCTCTACCGAGCCGATGAGGCGGCGGATCTCGCGCCCGTGCAGCAGCAGCTTCCGCGTGCGCAGCGTATCGTGGTTGTGGACGTTGCCCTGATCGTACGGCGGGATGTGGAGCGCCTCCAGCCAGACCTCACCGCCTTTGACCCGCGCGAACGCGCCGACCAGGCTCGCCCGGCCCACCCGCAGCGACTTTACTTCCGTCCCCGTAAGCACGAGCCCCGCCTCCCACGTCTCGAGGATGTGGTAGTCGTGCCGGGCACGGGGGTTCCGCGCGATGACCCTCTGAGAACGGGGCGAGGCGTGCATCCTGGTCGAAGGACCGGCCTGTGGAAGGGTGCCACGAGAGTCGTAACCCCAAGATAGAGCTAGGGTTCCGATGGGTCAAGCTGCGGGTTGACGGGGTCCGCGGGCGGGTCTATCTTGCCCCGCCTGCCGAAGTGGTGGAACTGGTAGACGCGCGGCGTTCAGGGCGCCGTGGGCGCAAGCCCGTGAGGGTTCGAGTCCCTCCTTCGGCACTACGACCAAGACAGTTGCGAGCTGGGAGTTCGGAGGGGCAGAAGCCTTCGCAGCAACCGCAGTGCTAGTGTAGTGTCGCCAAAGTCGCTTGGGCTTTGCGGACCTTGGCGAGAATGTGGGTGACGCGGGCCGTCCAGACGAACGGGGTCGGGGCGACGTTGCGGCGGTCGATATAGGCGAGGATCGCCGC
>JBEKVZ010000006.1:0-153832 GCA_049513575.1 Gemmatimonadales bacterium | reverse complement strand
GCCAGGCGCTCGAGCCGGGCGCGGTCGCCCCGGCGCAGCGCCACCACACGGATGGGGAGCGGCATGGCCGCCAAGATACCGCCGGCCTCGTCATTATGCAAGACACTTTAGCGACACTACACTAGTTAGCAGAGGCAAGGAAACGGTACGAGCAGCGCACATTCGGTGATCCGCGCGCACGGCCGGCTGCTAACGTCTCGGCATGGGACACTTCAAACAACTCAAGGCCTGGCAGCACGCTCGGACTCTCGCCGTTCTCTCGAAGTCGGCCATCGCGCGACTCCCGGCCGAGGAGCGCGATGGCCTGGCAGATCAATGGCGGCGCGCCTCGTACAGCGTCGTCCTCAATATCGCTGAAGGCGCCAGCCGTCGCGGTACCAGGGATTTCCGCAGGCATCTAGGGATTGCCCGCGCGTCGCTCGACGAGATCGAAGCGATTCTCGACCTGGCTGTTGCCCTCGATTACTTCCGTGCCGAGGAGTTGGCCAAGCTGGAGGCGATTCGCGATGAGTGCGCCAAGACCGTCTACGGGCTGATCCGGAAGTTCGCGGATGCCCCCTCTGCTTCGGCAATCTGACCCGCTGGGAACCACTTCCCCCTTTGCCGTCTGGCAACTGTTCTGATCACTCTCCCCTGATTTCTGCCTTCTCTCCGTGTCGCAGCGTGATGATCGCCACCTGCGCCGAGTGCCCCAGCCTGAAGGGGATCCCCCAGTAGCCCGTCCCAGGGTGGATATAGAGGAGCGAATCCCCACGTCGGTGCGAGCCCATCGCCAGCTCGAGGAAGGGACTCGCGAGGCACCAGTTCAGGCGTGGGAACGCCAACTGGCCCCAGTGCGTGTGCCCGCTCAGGGTGAGGGCGACGCCGCGGTCCGCGAGCGCGGGCCAGAGCGCGGGGTTGTGCGCCAGCGCAAGGACGAAGCTGCCGCGCGGGACGCCCTCGAGCGACCGCTCGATGTCGGGGGCGACCTCGGCGCCGCTGCCGCCGGCCGGATCGCCGGTGCCGGCGACCCAGAACGCGCCGCCGTTGCGCCGCACCGCGACCGACCGGTTGACGAGCAGCTGCAGCGGGAGCGCCTCGAGACGAGGGCGCAGCTCCCGCCACCCGGTATACACCTCGTGATTGCCCGGGATCGCATACACGCCCAGCGGCGCCGCGAGCGAGCCGAGGCCTGCGGCGTAGTGCCGGACGTCGCCGGGAAAATCGTCCACGAGGTCGCCGGTGACCGCGATCAGGTCGGGGGCGGCCTCCCGCACCGCGTCGCGCACGCGTGCCAGGAAGCGGCCCGAGGTATGCGGCCCCACGTGCAGATCGGAGAGCTGCGCGATGACGAGGCCGTCGAGCGCCGGCGGAAGGCCTGGGAGAGCGGCCACCAGGCGCCGGACCTCGAGCCGGCGACTCCCCACGTAGCCCGCCACCCAGAGCACGCCGACCAGGACGCCGCCGCCCAGCACCGCCGCGCGGCCCACGTCTCCGCCGCGACCGAACGGGAGTCCGGCCAACACTCCCAGAATCCCAAGCGGCGCCAGCAGCAGGACGACGAACTGCGCGTACCAGAGCGGGCGGAAGACCAGGAGGCGCAGGGCGGCGCCCGCGTAGAGGCCCAGCGCACGGGTCAGGATGAAGACGCCGAGGGGGATCTCCGTGAGCAGGGCGTACACCAGCACGACGGTCGCCCCGCCGCCGGGGACCACGGGCGCCAGCAGCACCGCCAGCACGAGCCAGCAAGCGGTGAGCACGGCGAGGACGGTGATGACGAACGCCGCGATCTGGCCGCGCTGCGGGGTCACTTCGGCTGGCATTCCCGTGCCGGTCATGGGCGGGTAATCTACACGGCCAGTGAAAGAGCCCGCAGACGGCCGGCGCGCCGCCTTTCAGGCGGAGACCCTCCCGCACCTCGACGCGGTGTACCGCTACGCGTACGCGCTCTCGCGCGACCGGTCGGAGGCGGAGGACCTCACCCAGGACACCTTCCTTCAGGCGCTGCGCCATTGGGACCAGTTCCGTCCGGGAACCAACGCTCGGGCCTGGCTGTTCACCATCTGTCGCAACCTCTTCCTGCGCCAGCGGGAGCGCCGCTCGCGGGAGGAGCCGACCGAGGCCGCCGTGCTCGACGGCATTGCCGCCGCTGCGCGGGCCTTCGCCGCTCCGCCGGACGCCGGCCGCGCCCTGTTCGACGCGCCGGAGCTGGGCGACGTCATCCGAAGGGAGCTGGACAAGCTGCCCGCCGAATACCGGGAGGTCGTCGAGTTGTCAGATCTGCAGGACCAGTCCTACGCAGACATCGCCCAGGTGCTCGGGGTCCCCCTCGGCACGGTGAAGTCGCGCCTGTTCCGCGGCCGCCGCTTGCTCCAGGAGGCCCTGGTGGACTACGCGCGCGACGCGGGGCTCCTGCCCCCTCCCGGGAGCGACGCATGAGCAACTGTCAGGACGTCATCCGGCAGCTCTGGGAGTACCTGGACGGGGAGCTGCCCGCGGGCGAGGCTGAAGAGATCCGCCAGCACCTCTCGGCGTGCGCCCACTGCCACCCGCAGTACGAGTTCCAGCTCCGGTTCCTGGACGCGCTGGTCAAGGCGTACGCGGCGCGCGAGGTGCCGAAGCCGGAGTTCGTGCGTCGCCTCAAGGCGGCGCTGGACGTCATCGGCGACGACCTGACGTAGCGCCGGACGAGAGCCGCGCGGCCCGTACCGGCGCCGCGGGCCGGACGGCGGTTGAGCGCTCCCCCGCCGCGCCGTACATTGGTGCCCGCATGGACGTCAGCGGCATCAGGCTGCATCGCCACCCGGCGATTGATTTGTCCGCGCTCGCCGGAGCGCTGGTCGCCGCTTTCCTCTTCCTGCGCCTCGCCGGGGCCCGTGCCGACCACGTACCGGTCCCCAGGAGCGCTCCGCAGTTCAACGGCGACTCCGCCTTCGTCACTACCCGCATCCTTTCGCAGAGCTTTGGGAACCGCGTCACCGGAAGCCCGCACGCCCAGGACGCGGCCGCCTACATCGCGGCCCGGTTTCAGGCCCTCGGCCTCACGCCGGAACGGCAAGACTTCCCGATCGTCATCAAGAGCGTCCTGCTGCGGGGCAGCAACATCTTCGCCCGGAGCAGGGGACGGGAGAGCGGCACCATCGTCCTCCTGGCCCACTACGACGGGCAGCCGACCTCCGACCAGTCTGCGGGCGACAACGCCGCCGGGGTCGCCGTGCTGCTGGAGCTGGCACGCGTCCTGGAGCACGAGGGCCATCGCCACCCCATCGTCTACCTCGCCGCCGACGCGACCGAATGGGGGATGGCCGGCACGCGGCACTTCGTCCAGGGCCTGGAGGATCCGCGCCAGATCGTCGCCGCGGTCTCGCTCGATCACGTCCAGAACGGCCCGGGCGGCGGCATTCTCATCAACGCCGAGGGGATCGAGGACGACTACGCGCCGCTGTGGCTCCGCCGGGCGGCCGCCGAGGCGTTCGGGGCCGGCGACGTGCGCACCTCGGACGTGGGAACGCTGGAGGAGTGGATCCACCGGACCCTCGGCGCCACGCTGACCGACCAGGGCCCGTTCATCGACGCGGACGTCCCGGCGGTCAACTTCGAGGTCCAGTCGCGCCGGCCGGAGTACGCCACCTTCCTCTACCATACGCCGGGCGACCGCTGGGAGACGCTCGATCGGCGCTCGCTCCCGCTGCTGGGGATCGGCACCGAGCGTCTCGTGAGGGCGCTCGATGCGGCCCCGCGGGCGCGCGGCCCCGTGCACTACCTCGGCCTGGGCGGCGACCGGATGGTGAAGGGGTTCGCCATCCTGCTGGCGGCCATCGCGCTGTTCATCCCGCTGGCGCTGGCCACCTGGGAGGCATGGCTGTCGGCCCGCGCCGATCCGGCGTCGCGCCTCGCGATCCGCTCGGAGCTGGTGCGGGCCGGCGGCTGGTGGCTGATCGGCGTGGTCGGCCTCCTGGCCACGTGGTCGACGGTGCGCGTCGGGCTGCTCCCGGAGTACGAGGCCGCGCCTCCGACCGTGCGCGACCCGTTCCTCTACTCGACGCGCTGGGTGCCTGTCCTCGCCGTGGTCGTGATCATGGCGGTAGTGGGGCTGCTGCTGAACTCGATGCGCCGCAAGCCCGGACTCACCCTGTCGCACCCGCTCGCCGGGCGCGCCGTCGCGCTCACCACGCTGCTGCTGGTGGTGGTGGTGACGATCGTGCAGGACCCGTTCGCGGCGGTCTGGCTGTTCGTGCTCGCGGCGTGGCTCTGGCCCTGGATCGGGCCGACGCGGCGGCCGCTCACCGGAGCGGCCAGCGCGCTGATCGTGCTCGCCAGCGCGGTGCCGCTCGTCATCGCGATCGCCGTGCTCGCGCGGCCGCTCAACGTCGGGGTCGAGATCGGCTGGTACCTCTTCTTGCAGGCCGCCTACGGCACCTGGAGCGGGCTCACCATCGTGATATTCATCGTGATGCTGTTCGCCGCCTTCCGCCTGGTGGGGACGGCGACGGCGCGGCTGCTCCCGTCCGAGGGCGACTGATGCTCGACGAGCGCGCGCTGGCCTTCCTGAAGCGCCTGCTCGACGCGCCCGGGCCCTCGGGCTTCGAGCGCGCGCCCGCTCGGCTGTGGCGCGAGGAGGCGGCGACCTTCGCCACGGTCGAGTCCGATGTCGCGGGCAACTCGGTCGCGCGGCTGAAGACCGGCGGCATGCCCCGGGTGATGCTCACGGGCCACCTCGACGAGATCGGGTTGATGGTGCTGCACATCGACGACGAGGGGTTCGTGCACTTCGGACCGATCGGCGGCTGGGACAGCCAGGTGCTGGTCGGCCAGCGGGTGCGGCTCGAGGGCCGTTCCGGCCCGGTCGAGGGCGTGATCGGCAAGAAGGCGATCCACCTGATGAAGACGGAGGAGCGGGACAAGGTCTCGAAGACCACGGACCTCTGGATCGACATCGGTGCGACGACCAGGGCGGAGGCCGCGGAGCGGGTGCGGGTGGGGGACGTCGGCGTGCTCGCCGCCGCGCCGCTCGACCTGCCCAACGGGCGGCTGGTCTCGCGCAGCATCGACAACCGGATCGGCTCCTTCGTGGTTCTCGAGGCGCTGCGGCGCCTGGCGAACGACCCGCCCGCCGCGTCCGTGATGGCGGTGGGGACGACGCAGGAGGAAATCGCGTACTCCGGGGGCGGGGCGCGGACCAGCGCCTTCGGCCTCGAGCCCGACGCCGCGGTGGTCGTGGACGTGACGCACGCGACCGACTACCCCGGCGTGGAGAAGAAGGAGGTCGGCGACTTCAAGCTCGGCTCCGGGCCCGCGCTCTCCCGCGGCTCGGCGGTGAGCCCCGTGGTCTTCGACCAACTGGTCGCCGCGGCCGAAGCCGAGAAGATCCCGTTCACGATCGAGGCGGCGCCGCGCGGCACTTCGACCGACGCCGATGCCATCCACACCTCGCGGCGGGGCATCGCCACCGGGCTGGTCTCGGTGCCGTGCCGCTACATGCACAGCCCCAACGAAATGGTCGCGCTCGACGACCTCGACCGCGCAGCCGCGCTGCTGGCCGCGTGGGCGCGGCGCCTGAAGAGCGACACCTCGTTCATCCCCTTCTGACGGAGCGGAGCCCTCATGAGCCAACCGTTCAAGCCCTACGTGCCCGTGAACACCGACATGGCGGAGTTCTCGGTGCGCGCGCTGATCATCGGCCTGATCATGTGCGTGGTGCTCGGCGCGGCGAACGCGTACCTGGGCCTCAAGGCGGGGATGACCATCGCCGCGACGTATCCGGCGGCGGTGATCGGGATGGCGGTGCTCCGCACCATGCGGGGCTCCATCCTGGAAGAGAACTTCGCGCGCACCGTGGGCTCGATCGGCGAATCGGTCGCCGCGGGCGCGATCTTCACGATCCCGGCGTTCTACATCGCGGGCATCTGGACCGATTTCGCGACCACGGGCCACTACGTGCAGTCCACCCTCATCATGATCGCCGGCGGCGTGCTCGGGATCATGTTCGTCGCGCTGCTCCGGCGGGTGCTCGTCGAGGACAAGGAGCTGCCCTTCCCCGAGTCGGTCGCGGCCTCCGAGATCCACAAGGCGGGGCGCAGCGGCGGCACGGGCGCCAAGTTCCTGTTCGGCGCGATGGGCATCGGCGCCGTCATCCAAGGACTGGCGCAGATCAACCTCTTCACGTCGAGCTGGCAGAAGTTCGTGTCGTTCGCGCGCACGACGATCGGTCTCCGGTCGAGCGGCAGCGCCACGGGGCAGAGCGGCATGCTGCTCTCCTCGCCCTCGATCAGCCCGGCGTTCATCGGCGTCGGGTACATCATCGGCCCCAAGCTGGCGTCGCTGAACTTCGCGGGCGGCGTGGTCGCCTGGGGCCTGATGGTGCCGATCCTCACGTACTTCATCGCACCCACGGTCTTCACGGCCGGCGCTCCCGCGCCGACGACGGAGACGTGGATGGCGCTGGCCAACAACGTCTGGTTCACCATCGTGCGGCCGATCGCCATCGGCGGCATGCTGATGAGCGCGGCGTACACGCTGTTCCGGATGCGCAACAGCCTGATCGCCGGCATCCAGCGCTCGGTCGGGGACGTCAGGAAGGCGGCGACGGGGGCGCCGGTCGGCGACCGGACGGAGCGCGACCTGCCGTTCAACTGGGTCATGATCGGCGTCCTGGCCACCGGCGTGCTGACCTTCTTCATCTACAACTTCTTCACGGGCAACGCTGCCGGCGCCGCGCTCGTCGCGACGATCGTCATGATCGTCGCGGGCTTCTTCTTCGCCGCCGTCTCCGGCTACCTGGTGGGGATGATCGGCTCGAGCAACAACCCGATCAGCGGGCTGACGCTGTCCACGCTGGTGGTCGCGGCGCTCCTGATGGTGGCGCTGGGCATGACGGGCACGAAAGGGGTGGCGGCGGTGCTGGGCGTCGCCGGCGTCGTCTGCGTCTCCGCCGCCGTCGCGGGCGAGATGCTGCAGGACCTCAAGGTCGGGCACATCCTGGGCGGCACGCCGTGGAAGATGCAGGTCGGGGACCTGCTCGGCATGGCGCTCGCCGCATCCGTGATGTTCTTCCCGCTGGTGGTCCTGCACATGGGGGACATCAAGGCCGGGCAGATGGCGGTGCCGCCCTATCAGGGCGGGTTCGGGGGCCCGATGCTCCCCGCCCCGCAGGCCAGCCTGATGGCGCTCCTCTCCCAGGGGATCGTGGGCGGCCACATGGCGTGGCCCCTCATCATCGTCGGCATCATGCTCGGCATCGGGATGATCCTGATGCGCGTCCCGAGCCCGATGCTCGTGTGCGTCGGGATGTACATCAACCTCGGCACGACCTTCGCCATCTTCATCGGCGGCGTCATCCGGGCGATCGTCAATTGGTTCGTCGAGCGGCTGAAGCACAACGCCGCGCAGAAGGCGCGCGTAGAGAACACCGGGATCCTGCTCGCCGCCGGCCTGATCGCCGGCGAGGCGCTCATCGGCCTGCTGTTCGCGGCGCTGGCGTTCGGCAGCGTCAACTACGCCACGTTCCTGCTGCCGAGCGGGGCCGTCCTGGGCTTCTGGTTCGCGCTCGTGGTGCTCGTGTTCCTCGGCTGGCTGCTGGTGCAGGTCCCGCTCTGGAACGCCGGGGCGCCGGACGAGCCCGCGCCGCCGAGCGCGGTGATGTAGAGACCTTCGACTTCAGAGGAGAGCATTCTGCATGAGCAACGCCATAGAAGGACTGAAGCCCGAGCTGGTGTGGAAGTACTTCGCGGAGATCGCGAAGATCCCGCGCGGCTCGAAGCACGAGGAGAAGATCTCGAAGTACGTGTTCGAGACGGCGAAGAAGCTCGGCCTGCAGGCGAAGGCCGACAAGCTCGGGAACGTGGTCGCGAAGAAGCCGGCCTCGCCCGGGAAGGAGCGGGTGCGGAGCGTCGCCCTCCAGGGCCACCTCGACATGGTCTGCGAGAAGAACAAGGACACGGTGCACGACTTCTCGAAGGACCCGATCGAGCTGGTGCGGAAGGGCAACTTCCTGATGGCGAACGGCACCACGCTCGGCGCGGACAACGGCATCGCCGTCGCCACGAACCTCGCGATCATGGAGGACAAGTCGCTCGTCCACGGACCGCTGGAGTTCGTGTTCACCATCGACGAGGAGACCGGACTCACCGGGGCGACGGGGCTCCAACCCGGCTTCGTCGAGAGCCGCACCCTGATGAACCTCGACTCCGAGGAGGAGGGGGCGCTGTACGTGGGGTGCTCGGGCGGACGCGACACGATCGGCACCTGGAAGATGGCGACCGACGCCTCGCCCGCCGGCGCCGTCGCCGGCCTGCTCCGGGTGACCGGCCTCAAGGGCGGGCACTCGGGCCTGGAGATCGACAAGGGGCGCGGCAACGCCGTCAAGATCGCGAATCGGGCGGTGCTCGCCGTGGCGGAACTCGGCGGGCGGCTCGCGTCGCTGGAAGGCGGCGACAAGCACAACGCCATTCCGCGCGAGACGGAGGCCGTGATCTACGTGCCGGCGAAGCAGTGGGACGCGGCCGCCCAGGCGGTGGCGGCGTTCCAGAAGGTCGCGCAGGCCGAGCTGGCGACTGTGGAGCCAGGGCTCACGGTCACGCTCGAGAAGCAGGGGACCAGGAAGGGTAAGGTTCTCAAGCGCGCGCTGCAGCAGAAGCTCGCCCAGGCCGTCGCGGCAATGCCGCACGGCGTGCTCAAGATGAGCGCCGACATCCCGGGCCTGGTGGAGACGTCCACGAACGTGGCCGCGGTGCATACCACGGCCCGGTCGCTGCAGCTCGTCACCAGCCAGCGCAGCTCCGTCGCGTCGGAGCTCGACGAGGCCTGCCTCGGCGTGCGCGCCGTCCTCGAGATGGCCGGCGCCACCGCGCATACATCCGACGGGTACCCCGGCTGGAAGCCCGATCTCGGTTCCGCGATCCTGAAGACGGCGAAGGCGACGTACCGGTCGCTGCACGGGAAGGACCCCGAGGTCAAGGCCATCCACGCCGGGCTCGAGTGCGGCATCATCGGCGAGCGCTATCCGGGGATGGACATGGTGTCGTTCGGGCCCACGCTCGAGGGCGTCCACTCGCCGGACGAGAAGATCCACATCGACACGGTCGAGAAGTTCTGGAATTTCCTGCTCGGAATACTGAAGGCAGTCAACTGACGTCAGAACAGTTGCCAGACGGCAAGGGGGAAGTGGTTACCAGATTGAAGTGAGCGGAAGCCAGACCAGTTGTCAGTACTTGCGGCTGGTCTGGCTTCTCGTTTCTCGCAACTGGTAACCACTTCAGTTCTTCGCCGTCTGGCAACTACTCTGCGCTCTGTTTCCACCTGACTCCCCGCAGCGTGGCAGCCACTTCCTCAGACCGTAGGGGCGCGCCCGGCAACCTCAACGCGATGCCGATTTCGGCCGTGGCGGGTGGGCGCAGGCCCAGCGTCGCGAGTGCGTCGGCATCGTACAGCAGCTCCCGCGCCGCGCGGTCGGCCGCAATGCGCCCGCCCTCCATCACCACGACCCGGTCCGCGATCTCCGCCACGAAGCCGAGGTCGTGCGACACCACGAGCACGGTCACGCCCTGAGCGCTCCGCCGCCGCAGCGCCGCGACGACCAGATCACGCTGGCTCCGGTCGAGCCCGGCGGTCGGCTCGTCGAGGATCAGCACGCCCGGGTCCATGGCGAGGACGCCCGCCAGGGCCACCAGCTTCCGCAGCGGCGCCGGCACGTCGTAGGGGTGCACGTCCGCCCACGGCGCGAGGGCCAGCTCCTCCAGCACCGCGCTCACCGCGGCGCGGCGGCCCAGGCGGTGCGGCCCGAACGCCACGTCCTCCCGCACCGATCGCGCGAACAGCTGCTGGTCGGCGTGCTGGAAGACGTAACCGACCCGCCGCGCCATCTCGTCGGGACGCTTCGAGGCGACGTTCCAGTCGCCGACCGCGACACGGCCCGCGGCGGGACGGATCAGCGCCACCAGCAGGCGCGTCAGCGTGGTCTTTCCCGCGCCGTTCTTCCCGATCAGCGCGACCGGCTCCCCGCTGCGGATCGTGAGGGAAACGTCCCGGAGCGCCTCGACGTCGCCGTAGGAGTAGCGGACGGCTTCGACGCGGAGATCCCAGCCGCTCATCGCGCGATCCGCGCCAGGAGCGCGGGCACATCCAGGGGGTAGGGCGCCGGGCAGCCGGCCGCGCGCGCGAGCACGCCCACCTCGGTGGCCGGGAGCACAACTGCCGGGGGCCCGTCGGCCACGAGGGCGCCCTCCTCCAAAACGAGGGCACGGGTCGCCACGCGGGCGGCCCGCTCGATGTCGGGCGTCGCGAGGAGGATCGCCAGGCCTGCCGCCGCGAGCGGCGGAAGCATGCGGTAGAGCGCGTCCGCCGCCGCCGGGTCGAGCTCGGCCGCGGGATCGTCGAGGGCGAGCAGCTCGGGCTGCAGCGCGAGCGCCGCGGCCACCACCACCCGCTGCAGCTCGCCGCCGGAGAGGTGCGCCGGATCGCGGAGCGCCAGGTGCGCGATGCCGAGCTGCTGCATCGCGCGCGCCGCGAGCTCCGTCACCTCCGCGCGCGGCCGCCCGGCGCAGGCGGGGCCGAACGAGACTTCGTCCGCGACGGTCGAGCAGAGCCCCGTCAGCTGCGTCCAGGGACGCGCGAACACGATGCCGCAGCGGCGCGCCTCGATGGTGCGACTCCCGGCGAGGGTTCCGCCCACCAGCCGCGGCGCAAGGCCCGTCGCCACCAGGAGCAGCGTCGAAGCGCCGGCGCCCGCGGCGCCTGCGACCACCACGATCTCGCCGGCCGCGATCTCCAGCGACACGCCGCGCAGCGCCACGCGATCCGCGCCCGGATAGGTGAACGTGACGCCCGCCAGCGACACGCGCGGCGTCATCCGCGCATCCTCCGAAACTTCCAGGCGTACGCCGCGGCGACCAGCAGGAGCAATCCCCACCGCAGCGCACGCTGCGGCCGCGAATCCGGCGGCGGGTCGAGGGCGGTACGTGGCCCTCCCGCCGCGGCGCCGCGCACGTCCAGCGCCAGCACCTGCTCGTCCACTTCCGCGAGAGCGCCGAGAATCAGCGGGAGGGCCAGCGGCCCCAGCGCCCGAACGCGCGCCAGCACCGAGCCGCCGAGCCGGAGGCCCCGGCACTGCTGCGCCTCGAGAATCCGGGCGGCCCGCTCCCGCATCCGCGGAAGGACGGTGAGGGTCGAGGCCAGGAGGAAGGTCCGGCCGAACGGCACGCCGCGCGCCGTCATCGCCTCGACCAGCCGGTGCGGCGACGTGGTCGCGAGCGCCGTGAGGAAGCCGAGGACGATCGCCGTCACGCGCCCGCCCAGGACCAGCGCCCGCGCGATGCCGGGCGCCGAGAACGACACCGGGCCCAGCGCGACGCGGGGGGCCGCGCCCAGGAGGCCGTACAGCACGAAGAGCAGCGCCCAGATCGGGAGCGACAGCACCAGCGCGGTGCGCACGCTCGAGCGGAGCACGCCTCCCGTCGCCGCGAGCGCCGCGCCCGCCAGCACCAACAGCCAGACCGTCGCGGGCTCCGTCATCGCGAACGCGGCGAACAGCACCGCGCCCGCTAGCGCCAGGGTCGTGTACGGGTGCGCCCGATGAAGCGGCGACCGGCCTGCGATGTATCCGATCATCGGGCCAGCGCGGGAAAGCGCGCCGCCAGCGTCCTGGGGAGCGCGCGCAGGATGATGCAGACCAGCCCGCAGGCGATCGCCTTGTCCAGGAGATCCGTGGCGTAGCTCGCGGACGCCACCGCGATCCCCAGCGGCGCCCCGAGCGCCCGCAGCACCGTAGTGACGAGCGTGACGCCGCCTGCCGTGACGCCGCCGAACAGGAAGTAGGAGATCGGCGCCGAGCAGGAGGCAGCGACCAACCCGAGTCCGAGACCGGCGGCCACGGCCGTCCGGAGGCGTCGGAACAGGCCGAGCCGCGCCGCCGCCGAAGCGTACAGCGCGATGACGACCTGCACGACGGCGAACGGCAGCCAGGCGAAGTTTCCCGAGAGCACGGCGCTCAGCACCTGTGAGACGAGTCCGGCCGTGATCGCCGCCCGCGGGCCCACCAGGGCGGCGACCAGGATCGTGCCCACCGTGTCGAGGTAGACCGGCAGGAGCAGCGCGGCGACGATCTGGCCGATGACGAGGTTGACCGCCACCCCCAGGCGGACCAGCACGAGATCGCGGAGCGTCACGCGCTCTGGCGGCGCCGAGCGCCGCGGCGCGGGTTCTTGAGGCCCGTGGCGAGCTTGTTGCCGACTTCCCGCACCACACGGGAAGCCAGCTCGGTCCGATGCGCCGCGACGAACCGGCGCGCGGCCGCAGGGTCACGCTTCGCCAGCTCCCGCAGCGCCCACGACATCGCCTTCACGACCATGTCGTCGCGGTCCGCGATCAGCGTCCGGCAGACGGCGAGGGTCCGCGGCGCGTCGCCGCGGCCACCCCTCGCTCGGCTGTTCAGCGGCACGGTGCTCACCAGCGCGGCCCGGCGCCGCCACCGGTCCGCCGACCGCGTCCACCGGAGGATCAGCGCATCGCTCACCTGGCGCTCGCGCCACACGGGGCCCGCGACGCAGCAGGCGAACGCGTCCACGACACCCCAGCCGTCAAGGCCGCGCGCCAGTCGCTCCACGTCGCGCGCCTTGAGGCTGGCGAGCGCCCCGCCGTGGTGGTTGACCAGCTCGTACGCGACGAACCGGCGCGCCATTCCTCCGCGCCGCTGCAGTTGGAGCGCCAGCTTCACGACCTTCGCCGGCTCCTCCGTCTTCAGACGTCTCGAAAATTCGCGCCGCACTCGTCGCAGGGGCGCCGCGGCCAACGGCGACGCGGCGATCCGCGCATCCAGTTCGTCCAGCAGCGCGGTCACGCGGCGCTCACCGCCTGGGCCTGTACCAGTAGCGTTCGACCACTTCGTCCATGGTGCCAGAGCCGAAACAGCGCGTGATCCCGTGCCAGATCAGGCCGAAGTAGTGCCACTCACCGTGCTCGTCGAACTTGCGGGTGGAGGCGACGGCCTTGGCTCGCCGCGCCCGCACGAGCCGGCGATGCGTTCGCCGGCCGAGTCGCCAGAGCGCGTAGAGCAACGCGACGTCTTCCGCGAACCGGCGTCCTTCGTCGTACCCGCCCACGGCCTCGAAGTCGGCACGGCGACAGAAAACCACGCCCGTGTCGAACCCCGTGATCCAGACCAGGAGAATCATCACCATCCACGTCGCGGCGATGCCGAGCGACCAGCGATCCAGCGTCACACCCGTGGCGCCCCCGATGACACGCCCGTCGGCGAGGAGCCGGGAGATCTCGTGAAAGGTCAGCTGATGGATGCGCGCGTCCGCATCCACGAACGCCAGGATCTCGCCGCCGGCGGCTCGTGCCCCCGCGTTGCGTGCCGCCGCGATCGCGCGCGGGACGGCGGAGACGACCCGGCACCCCCGGGCCGCGGCGATGCGCGCCGTGCCGTCGGTCGAGCCGTTGTCGGCGACGACGACCTCGATCTCACCGCCGGTGGCGCGGAACGCCGCCGCGGCTGCATCCACCGAGTCGAGGAGCCGGGGAAGGAACCGCTCCTCGTTGTACGCCGGCACGATCAGGGAGATCACTGCTTCTTCAGCCCCGGCAGGTAGCGCTCCCGGATGATGTTGCCGTGGTGCCGCTCGTGGCCGGCCGCGATGTAGGCGACGGCGCGGACCGAGTAGCCCCGCTGGTTCGCAGTCCCGCGCCGCATCAGCTCCTCCGCATCGAGGCCCGAGAAGAAGCTCACGGTGTCGGCGCGCGCCGTGCGCAGTTCCGCCACCAGGTCCGCGAGCCGCCGCGCGCCGAACTTCGCTCGCGCGACGTACTCGTTCTCGTCCCATCCCGGCAGTTCCTTGGACTCGCCCCGCGCGAAGCACAGCGCCCGGTAGAGGAAGATCCGCTCCGCGTCCACCAGGTGCCCGATCACCTCCTTGACGCTCCACTTCCCTTCGGCGTACCGGTAGTCTGCGTCGTGGTCGCTCAGCTTCCCCACCAAGGAAGCCGTTTCGTCCACCTGGCGCCGCAGGCGGTCGAGGATGTCCCCCTCGGGCACGAGATCCACGTACCGGGCGAAGTAGGGGATGTACTCGGTGCTCGCCGGGCGAGCGATCGTGATGCCGGCCATCAAACACTCCCGGTTGGAGGGTTCAGCGGGCACCCGCGACGGGCGGCCCGGCTACGGTGTCGAGAAGCGCTCCCGGACGTCGTCGCCCACGTCCATCGGCCTGAACGTGCCGGGCGAGATCGGACACCAGAGGGTGCGCGCACGTACGAGCAGCCGGCGGTCGCCTGCCCGCAGGATCTCGGTGTGCCGCTCGAACGTACTCCGCGTCGCCGCGCCCACCCAGGTGCGGGCCACGAGCGCGTCCTCGAGCCGCGCCGGATGCTTGTAGTCGATCTCGTGCCGGATCACCACCCAGAGCACGTCGGCCTGCTGCTGCGCCGTCGCCGCCGAGCGCCAGTGCGCGACCGCCACGTCCTGCACCCAGCGCAGGTACACGACGTTGTTGACGTGTCCCAGCTCGTCGATGTCCGACGGCTGCACCTGGATGGGGAGCTCGAAGGGCGCGACCGTCACCGCAGCGTCTTGATCATCTTCACGATGTCGAGCCGGTAACCGAGGCGCTCGTAGAGCTCCCGCGCGCGCCGGTTCGCGTCGAACACGTGGAGGCTCAGGAGCCGGAAGCCGTGCGCGCGCGCCCAGTCCTCGGCTGCGGCCATCAGCGCCGCTCCCACGCCGCGCCCCTCAGCCGCCGGCGCGACGACGATGTCCGAGACGTGCCCGTGCCGCTCGCCGGTGTGGAAGTCGGTTGCGCCGTGGAGATGGACGAACCCCAGTGGCTCGTGCTCCGCGCTTTCGGCTACCAGCACCGTCTGCTCGGGCTCGGGCGCCGTCAGACCCGCATCGATGGAGGACGTCACGGCGCGGTCCATCACGTCGCGCGCTCGCCACGGCGGCGGCCCGAAATCATGGAGCCGGGGAGCGAGCGCCAGGATCCACTCCCGGTCGCCGGACCGCGCAGGCCGGATCGAGAGAGAGCCGTCGTGTGCCATGGTGCCCGGAATGATGCAGCGACAGCGGGGGCCTTACCAGAGGCGTCCCTTCCCGCCCGAGCGCCGCCCGCACTAGCTTCAGCGCATGACCACCACCCGTCTCGCCATCGCCGCGCTGCTCGTGCTGAGCCTCCCGGCACGCGCGCAGAACGCCGCCGGCAGCGCACAGACCGACACCGCCCGGATCAGGAACGACATCCGCTATCTGGCGTCGGACGCCCTCGACGGCCGCCTGACCGGCTACCCGGGGAACGACTCGGCCGCCGCCTATCTCGCCCGCCGCCTCCAGGAGCTGCGGCTCCGGCCGGGAGGCGACGAGGGCACCTGGCTCCAGCACTGGACCGTTGGCTCGACGGCGGCTACGCGCGAGGCGACCGTAGCGGGGCGCAGCACCGAGAACGTCGTCGCCATCCTGCCCGGCCGGGGTGGCCTGGCTGGCCAGGACATTGTGATTGGGGCGCACTTCGATCACCTCGGCAACGGGCCTGCCAACTCCTTGGCAACCGGCGATTCGGCTCACCTGATTCACCACGGAGCGGACGACAACGCCTCAGGCACGGTCGCCGTGCTCGAGATCGCGCGGCTCCTCGGCCGGTCGCACGAGCGGGACCGGCGCACTATCGTCTTCGTCCTGTTCAGCGGCGAGGAGGAGGGCGACCTGGGCTCGGCGTGGTACGCCGACCACCCCGCCATCCCGATGGACTCCACACTCGCCATGATCAACCTCGACATGGTCGGGAGGCTGCGCGACAACAAGCTGCTGATTCAGGGCGCCAGGTCCGCGACCGAATGGCAGCCGCTGCTCGACTCGGTCAACGCCGCGTACCACCTGGACGTGCACGCCTCAGGCGACGGCTGGGGAGCGTCGGACCAGGCCTCCTTCTTCGCCAAGCATCGCCCGGTGCTCTTCTTCTTCACCGACCTGCACGCGGACTACCACCGCCCGTCCGACACCTGGGACAAGATCAACGCCTCCGGTATCGCCACCGTGGCCGAGTTCGCGGCCGATGTGGCCCGGCGGCTCGCCGCGCGATCCGGGCCGCTCACGTTCGTGGATGCGCCCCCGCCGCAGATGGCGACCGGCACGGGCGAGCGCGCCTGGCTCGGCTCCATCCCCGACATGTCGGAGGAGCCGGGCGGCGTCCGCCTCTCGGGCGTGCGGGCCGGGGGCCCGGCGGACGCGGCGGGCATCCGGGCGCGCGACATCATCGTGGGCATCGGCGCAGACACGGTCGCCAACCTGAACGACATGCAGAATGCGCTCGTCAAGCACCACCCCGGCGACACGGTGGAGATCCGCGTGCGGCGCGGCGACCAGGTGCTCACGCTCACCGCGACCCTGGGCCGGAGGCCCTGATCGAGCGCACCGGCCGCCTTCCGGGGGCGGCCGCGGGCGTCGAGCTATTCGCCCGGTGGGTGGGCGATGGCGGCCCCACCGTCGTCGCGCTGCACGGCGGCCCCGGAGCGTCGCACGACTACCTGCGCCCGCAGTTCGACGCGCTGGCCGAGGGTCGGACGTTGCTCTACTACGATCAGCGCGGCGGCGGCCGGTCCGAGGTGCCGCGCAACGTCCCACTCGGCTGGCGCGAGCACGTCGCCGACCTGGCGGCCATCGCGGGTTCCGCCGTCCCCGCGCCGCTGACGCTGCTCGGCTTCTCGTGGGGCGGCCTGCTCGCGATCCTCTTCGCGCTCGAGCACCCCGCCCTCGTCACGCGGCTCGCGCTCGTGGCGCCTGCCGGCACCCACATGGAGGTTCGGCGCCAGTTCGAGCAGACCTTCGCCGAGCGACAGGCAGCGCCCGAGATCGTGCAGGCGCGCGCCGCGCTCTCGCGGTCGGGGCTCCGGGAGCGGGACCCAGACGCCTTCTGGCGCCGCGCCTTCGAGCTGTCGGTCGCTGGTTACTTCAAGGAACCCTCCCGCGCGGCGAACCTCACGCCTTTCCGCGTCGCCGCGCGCGCCCAGCAGGCGGTGTGGCACAGCCTCGAGGGGATGGATCTCCGGGCGCGCCTCCGCGACCTCACCGCCGAGACCCTCGTGCTCCATGGCCAGTACGACCCGATCCCCCTCGCGGCGTCCGAGACGCTCGTTGCGCTCCTGCCCCACGCGCGGCTCGTGGTGTTCGAGGACTCCGGGCACGCGCTGTACGTCGAGGAGACCGACCGCTTCGTGCGCGAGCTCGACGCGTTCCTGCCGCGGGGCTGGTGACCGTGCCGCGGCCCCTTCCATGGACTGCGCTGATCGCAGCGCTGGGCGAGGACCGCTTCGAGACGATGCGCGCGGCGCTGGCGAAGGTGGGGACCGACCCGTTCGATCGCGACGCGTTCCTCCTCGACGGCGCGGTCGGACGAGTGCTGCGCGACCTCGTCCCCGCGGACGCGCCCGCCGAAGCCGTGACGGAGTACGGCGCCCTCCTCCACGTGCTCTACCTGCACTGGTCCCACGGCTCGCCCGTGCGCGTGCTCGAACGCGACGCGGCGACGGCGCTGCTGTCGTCGCCCCCGGACGGCGCGAACCTTCCCGCGGAGCCGTCCGTCGCCTACGTCCAGCTTCCCGAGCGCCTCGTCTGGGCGGCGCCGGTGCCGGGCGCGCCGCACGAGCCGATGGACGGCGTGTTCGTCATCCAGCCGCCGGGCCGTTGTCGCGCGCTGGCCGTACTCGGCTTCCGGCCCGACCGGCAGGGGTTCACGACCATCGAGGCGGACGCGCCGGCTCCGCCCCGGCCGGAGAAGCGGTCCGACGGCTCGCGGCCGTTCGCCACAGTGCTTCCGTCGGGGGAGCGCCTGGGTCTCTTCTCGGTCGTCTCCACGGCGGAACTCGCGCTCCTCGCGTTGCTCGCCCTCGCCGCAGCGCGGAGTTAGAATCCCCGGCGGTGGACAAGCGCGCCGCCACACACGTCCTCGAATCCATCGCCTCGCTCCTGGAGCTGAAGGGGGAGAACCCCTTCAAGGTCCGCGCCTTCACCACCGCGGCGCAGGTGCTCGAGAGCTTCACGGGCGACCTCGCGCAGGCGCTCGACTCCGGCGCGCTGGCCGAGATGAGGGGGATCGGCCCCGCGACGCTCGAAGTGATCCGTGAGACGGCCCGGACCGGCCGCTCGAGCACTCTGGAGTCGCTGCAGCGCGAGGTCCCGGCGGGCCTCGTGGAGATGCGGCGCATTCCGGGCCTCGGCGTCACGAAGATCCGCGCGGCGCACGAGCGGCTCGGCATCAGCACCCTCGCAGAGCTGGAGGCCGCCGCCCGCGACGGCCGGCTGGCCACGCTGCCGCGCTTCGGCGAGAAGACGGCGGAGAAGATCCTCAAGGGGATCGAGTTCGTGCGCCGGGCCAGCGCCTTCCTGCTGCCGCACGACGCCGCGGTTGCGGCCGAAGAGGCGCGCCGCGCGCTCGCCGCGCTGCCCGGCGTCGAGCGGGTGGAGGTGGCCGGCAGCGTCCGCCGCCGCGCAGAAGTCGTGCGCGACCTGGACCTGGTGGCAGTGTGCGGCGGCAGCGCGCCGCCGATCCCTTCGGCCGACGTCTACTGCGTGAGCGCCGACCGGTTCGGCCACGCATGGGTCCGGGCCACCGGCTCGGCGCGGCACTGGGACCTCCTGGTCCAGCGCGCCGCGCAATCCGGCCTGCGCCTCGACGAGGTGGGGCTCTGGCGGAACGGCGAGGCGGTGCCCTGCCCCGACGAGGAGGCGCTCTACGCGGCGCTCGGCCTGGCGTGGATCCCGCCGGAGCTGCGCGAGGGCGGAGACGAGATTGCCCGCGCGGCGGCCGGAACGCTGCCCCGCCTCGTGACGCGCGCGGACCTCCGCGGCTTCGTGCACTGCCACAGCGTGTACAGCGACGGGACCGACACCCTTCCCGTGCTTGTGGACGCGTGTCGTGGCGCAGGCTACGAGTATCTGGGCCTCACCGACCACTCGGTTGCGGCGGCGTACGCCGGCGGGCTGGGCGAGGCCAAAGTGCAGCGCCAGCACGAGGAGATCGACGCGCTGAACCGCGGCCCGGGCGGCTTCCGGGTCCTGAAGGGGATCGAAGCCGACATCCTGGCCGACGGCTCGCTCGACTACACGTCCGAGCTGCTCGACCGGTTCGACTTCGTGATCGGCTCGGTCCACTCGCGGATGGAGCAGGACGGCGCGTCCATGACGCAGCGCGTGCTGCGCGCGATGGACGACCGGCACCTCTCGGTGCTCGGCCACCCGACCGGGCGCCTGCTGCTGGCGCGCGATCCGTACCCTATCGACATGCACGCGGTGATCGCCCGGGCGGCCGAGCGCGGCGTGGCGATCGAGATCAACGGCGATCCGCACCGGCTCGACCTCGATTGGCGGCTCTGCGCCGAAGCCCGCGCGGCCGGCATCAAGATCGTCATCGGCGCCGACGCCCACAGCCTCGCCGGACTGGAGAACGCGGAGTGGGGGCTGGGTATTGCCAGGAAAGGCGGTCTGGAAGCCGGCGACATACTCAACACTCTGGACGCGGAGGGGTTCCTCGACCATGCCCGCTCCAGGCACTAGTTGCCAGACGGCAAGGAGGAAGAACGGCCACCAGACCAGCTAGGAGCCTTCGCGGCGCGCGCCCCAAGACGGCAGCCAAGCGGAAGACAGCGCCTTCCGGCGCGCAGCGCATCGGCGAGATCCTGCACCTGCTGGAGCGCGGGTACCCGGAGGCGAAGTGCTCGCTCGATCACACCGACCCGCTGCAACTGCTGGTTGCAACGATCCTGTCGGCGCAGTGCACCGACGCGCGTGTCAACCTCGTGACGAAGGACCTGTTCCGGAAATACCGCACGGCCGGGGACTACGCCGCGGCGAGCCCGGCCGTGTTCGAAACGGAGATCCGGAGCACGGGCTTCTTCCGGAACAAGACCAAGAGCGTGATCGGCATGGCGCAGGGCCTGGTGGAGCGCTTCGACGGCACGGTGCCCGACACGATGGAGGCGCTGACCTCGCTCCCCGGCGTCGGGCGCAAGACCGCGAACGTCGTCCTCGGCAACGCCTTCGGCAAGGACGAGGGGATCGTGGTCGACACGCACGTGGCCCGCATCAGCAAGCTCCTCGGTTTGACTCGGCAGACGGATCCGGTGAAGATCGAGCAGGACCTCATGCGCGTGGTGCCGAAGCGCCGGTGGACGCTGTTTCCGCACCTGCTCATCCACCACGGCCGCGCCATCTGTGTGGCCCGCAAGCCGCGGTGCGAGGTCTGCACTCTCGCGCACCTCTGTCCATCATCGAGGATTTAGGATGACCGCCGAGCCCGGCCAGGAACTGCTCCAGAAGTTGCACCACCGCGACGCAGTCGTGCGCCGCCAGGCCGCCCGCGCCATCGGGGCTTCGCGTCTCAAGGAGGGCGTGCGGGAGTTGATGCAGGTGCTCGAGCAGGACAGCTCCGCTCCAGTCCGTCGCGCCGCAGCCGAGGCGCTGGGCAAGATCGGCGACGCGGCCGCGCGCGGCCCGCTCGAGCGCGCGCTGCGCGCCGAGAGCGACGCCGGGGTGCGTCAGGCCGCCGTCGCCGCTCTCGCGCGGCTCGGCATCGGCACCGGCGACTACCCGGGCTCCCTGCCCGTGAGCGAAGAATGACCGGCACCGCCGCGCGCGCCGCCGAGTTCGCCGAGTTGGTCGCCACCCGCCGCGATCTCCACGCCCACCCCGAACTCGGCTTCGAGGAGCGCCGTACGGCCGCGCTCGTCACCGAGCGTCTCGCAGCCCTGGGCTACCGGGTGCAGACCGGCGTGGGCAAGACGGGCGTCGTCGGCGTGCTGCGCGGTATCGGGGCGGCCGGCTCCGGCCCCGAGCGCACCGTGCTCCTGCGCGCCGACATGGATGCCCTCCCGATCCACGAAGCCAACGCGGTGGCGTACCGGTCCACCACGCCCGGCGTGATGCACGCGTGCGGCCACGACGCGCACGTCGCCATCGGCCTCGCGGTCGCCCAGCGGCTCGCCGCGGATCGCGGAAGCTGGCGCGGCACCGTGAAGTTCGCGTTCCAGCCGGCGGAAGAGGGCGGTAACGGCGCCCTGGCAATGATCGAGGACGGCGTGCTCGAGAACCCGCGCGTGGACGCCGCCTTCGGCCTCCACGTCATGAACAACCTGCCGATCGGCACGATCGCGGCGACCCCCGGCCCGATCATGGGCTCGGTGGACAAGTTCAACATCACGATCCGCGGCAAGGGCGGGCACGCGGCGATGCCGCACGAAGCCGTGGACCCGATCCTCGCTGCCTCGCACGTGGTCGCGGCGCTGCAATCCATGGTCAGTCGCGGCACGGACCCGTTCGACCAGCTGGTCGTCAGCGTGACGCAGTTCAAGGCCGGAGACGCCTTCAACGTCATCCCCGAGACGGCCGAGCTGGCGGGCACGGTGCGCAGCATGGGGGGCCGCACGTACGACGAGGCGCCCGGGCGGCTCACCGCAATCGCCAGCGGCGTCGCGGGCGCGCTCGGGTGCACGGCCACCGTGGACTACGTGCGCCAGACGCCGGCCACGGCGAACGACGACGCGATGGCGCGACTCGCGGCTCGAACTGCCGCCCAGCTCGTTGGCGAGGCCAACGTCCTCACGGCCGCCCGCACCCTCGGGGGCGAGGACTTCTCCTTCTTCCTCCAGCGCGTGCCCGGGTGTTTCGCGTGGGTCGGCTCGCAGAACCCCGCGAAGGGCTTCGCAGCCCCGCACCACAGCCCGCACTTCGACATCGACGAAGACGCGATGCCGACGGGCGTTGAGCTCCTGGACCGCCTCGCCCGGGAGTACCTGCGCTGAACCGCTTGGCCGGCGAGGCGTCCGCCTACCTCGCCTCCGCCGCTCACCAGCCGGTGTATTGGCTTCCGTGGGGCGAGGAAGCGTTCGCCCGCGCCCGCGTCGAGGACAAGCCGATCCTGCTCGACATCGGCGCGGTGTGGTGCCACTGGTGCCACGTGATGGACCGGGAATCGTACGAGGACCCCGCCGTCGCCGCGCTCCTCAATGCGCATTTCGTCTGCATCAAGGTGGACCGCGACGAACGCCCCGACGTGGACGCCCGCCACCAGCGCGCGGTACACGCCCTCACGGGCCAGGGCGGCTGGCCGCTCACGGCCTTCCTGACGCCCGACGGCGACGTCTTCTACGGCGGCACCTATTTCCCTCCGTACGACCGCTTCGGCCGGCAGTCGTTCCACACAGTCCTCGAGAAGGTGCGCGAGGTCTTTTGCGCGCAGCGCGAGCGGGTGGCGGGGAGCGGCCGCGAGGTCCGCGAGCACGTGGGAGCGTTGCTCCGCGAGCGCGCGAGCGGCCCGCTCGTTCCCGCGCTGCTCGAGCGGGGCGCGGAGCGGATGGCGCGGCTCTTCGACGAGCGGTACGGCGGCTTCGGATCGCAACCAAAGTTCCCGCACCCTGCGGCTGTGGATTTTCTCCTCTCGCGCTGGTGGGACACGGGCGAGGACCGGCTCCGGGACATCGTCGCGAAGACGCTGGCGGGCATGGCCGAGGGCGGGGTCTACGATCAGATCGGCGGCGGCTTCCACCGCTATTCGGTGGACGAGCGCTGGATCGTGCCGCACTTCGAGAAGATGGCGTACGACAACGCGGAGCTGCTTAAGGTCTATCTCCACGCCTTCGCCGCGCTCGGCGATCCGCGCTTCCGCGCGGCCGCGAACGGCATCGTGGACTGGACGCTCGAAGTGCTCGCGGACGGCGAGGGCGGGTTCGGCGCCTCGCAGGACGCGGACGTCGGCCTCGACGACGACGGGAACTACTTCACCTGGACGGAGGAGGAAGCCCATGCCGCGCTGACCGGCGAGGAGTGGGAGGCGGCGCGCCGCCGCTGGGATATCTACTCCGAAGGAGAGATGCACCACGATCCCAAGAGGAATGTGCTGTGGGTGGCGCGTGGGATCGCAGCGATAGCAGCAGACTTGCAGACCACAGAGTTGCACGTGGAGCAGTGGCTGGCATCCGCCAAGCGGAAGCTCAAGGCGGTGCGCGATGGACGCATCGCGCCCGTCGTGGACCGCGCCGTCTACACGAGCTGGAACGCGATGCTGGCCGAGGCGCTGCTCGAGGCCGCCGCCATCCTCGGGCGCCCCGACTGCGGCGCCGCGGCGCTCCGCGCGTTGGAGCGCCTCTGGTCGAGCGCGCAGGATCAGGGCGGGCTCCTGCGCCACCGTGCCGGCCTCCAAGCCCCGCCGCTCCTCGACGACCAGGTGCAGGCCGCCTCCGCGGCCATCGCCGCGTACGAGTTCTCCGGCCAGGCCGTCTGGCTGGAGCGCGCCCGCGGCCTCGCCGACCTCGTCCTCCAACGGTTCGCCGATCCGGAGGGCGGCTTCTTCGACAGCGCCGCCGAGTCGGGGGCCGGCCTCCTCGCCCAGCGGGGGGTGCCGATCCAGGACGCCCCGACCCCGGCCCCGAACGCCGTCGCCGCCCTCGTCCTCCTCCGCCTGGCCGCGATCCTGGAGGACGACGGCTACCGGGCTGCCGGCGAGCGCACGCTCGCTGGCTTCGCCGGCGCCGCGGACCTGGGTGTCTTCGCAGCCACCTGGCTCCGGGGGCTCGACTTCCTGATCAACGGCACCTGCCGCATAGTAGTAGCAGATACTACTACTAACAGACCGCTGGCGACGGCTGCCTTGGCCACCTGCCGGCCTCGTCGCGTGCTCGTGCACTCGGCCACCTCCCCCGTCCCCGGCCAGCCGGCCCCGGTGGCTCTGGTCTGCGCGGGAACCGCCTGCGCCGCGCCGGTGTCCGATGCTGCGTCGCTCCGCACGACGCTGGAGACTTTCGGGCGCACGGGGTAGGATTACCCGATGCTAGAGGAAATCCGACAGAAGCTTTCAGAGGAAGTCCAGCGGCTCAACCACGAGCTGGCCATCACGCTGCCCGAGACGCTGAAGAAGGCGTTGCAGCAGGGGGACCTGCGTGAGAACGGCGACTACCACGCCGCGCTCGAGCGGCAGCAGTTCATCCATGCGCGCCTGACCCATCTCCGGTCGCGCCTCTCCAAGCTCTCGCAGATCGATCTCTCCAAGATCCCCGCCGACCGCGTGGGTCTCGGCTCACGGGTCGTCGTCGAGGTGGCCGGCACGAAGGAGCGCGAGACGTACGAGCTGGTGATCCCCGACGCGATGGAGTTCGACGGGAACCAGATCTCGGTCGCCTCGCCCCTGGGACGCGGCCTGCTCGACAAGAAGGTGGGGGAGACGGCCGTCGTGCAGCTGCCCGGCGGGGCACGGAAGCTGAAGATCGTGGAGTTGACGACGTTCCATAAGCAGCTCGCCGCAGAGAAGCAGGAGGCTTCGTGAAGAAGCAGGCGGTGTTCGAGACGGCGCAGGGCCGCATCGTGGCCGAGCTGTTCCCGAAGGAGGCGCCGGGAACGGTCGCGAATTTCGAGAAGCTCGCGAACAGCGGCTTCTACGACGGCACGCGGTTCCACCGGGTCATCAAGGACTTCGTCGCGCAGGGCGGCGACCCGCTCTCGAAGGACCCGAAGAACCCGCGCGTGGGCACCGGCGGACCCGGCTACACGATCAAGTGCGAGACCAAGGGCAACCCGCACAAGCACGAAGCGGGGTCGCTCTCGATGGCCCACGCCGGGAAGGACACGGGCGGCTCCCAGTTCTTCATCTGCCACGGCGCGCTCAAGCACCTGGACGGCGTGCACACCGTCTTCGGGAAGGTCGAGACCGGGCTGGACGCCGTCTACAGGATCCAACAGGGCGACGTGGTGACCAGCATCCGCGTGTCGGACGTGTGAACGTTCAGCTCGCACTGGTCTGCGACCACGCGATCATCGACCAGCACGGCAAGCTGTCGGTGCTGGGGATCTTCGACCGGATCTGGGTCGAGCGCTTCCCCGCGATCCATCCGCGGCTGCATCTGGTGCTGCGGCTCAAGGGCCGGCGCACCGAGATCGGCGATCACGCCGTCCTGATCCAGTTGGTGGACGACGCGGGCCGCGAGGTCCTGCGCGGCGAGGGGAACGTGCAGATCGGCGAGCCCCCGGCGGGCGTCGTCGACATCGAGGCCGCCGCGGTGCTCGCCTTCGATGTCCCGCTGGAGCGCGTGGGCGTCTACACCTTCGAGATCACGGTGGACGGTGCGCACGCCGTGTCGGTCCCGATCACTGTGGCGCAGATGCCGGTGCCGGCGCACCATGCGCCGCCGCCACAGATGCCTCCGATGCCTCCAACCCCGCCGATCATCAACTAAACACCATCTTTACATCATCGCGATAGAACAGGCATTGCGCCTCGTCTTCGCGACGGTCCTCATACTGGCGACCGGATGCCGCTCCGGCGCCCGCGCGCCCAGCCAAACCGCACGCCTCTACGACCCGGCCCACGATCTCGGCGCGCTGTTCTCTGCCGTCCAGCTCGCGGGGATCTTCCCGGATTCAAAGACGTTCGCGGACGCCCGGCCCCTCCTTCCGCCGGCCGCGCTCGTCGCGGCGTTCGAGCAATCGCGCGGCAAAGCGGGCTTCGACCTGCACGCGTTCGTCGCGCAGCACTTCGAGCTGCCGGCGGAGTACGGCACCATCTACCCCACCGACACCTCCGCAACGATGGAGGCGCATCTCCGCGCGCTCTGGCCCGTCCTCACGCGCGCTCCGCAGCCGGACGCCTCGGACGCGCCCACCTCGCTGATCTCACTTCCCGAGCGCTACGTGGTCCCGGGGGGACGGTTCCGCGAGATCTATTACTGGGATTCCTACTTCACGATGCTGGGGCTCATCGAGAGCGGCCGCACCGATATTGTGGGCAGCATGCTCGGCGACTTCGCTTCCCTGATCAAGCGCTTCGGACACATCCCCAACGGGAACCGCTCCTACTATCTCAGTCGCAGCCAGCCGCCATTCTTCGCCGCGATGGTCGCACTCTTCGCACGTGCAACCGACACCGCGCACGCGCTCCGGTACCTCGGCGCGTTGGAGAGCGAGCACGCGTTCTGGATGGCTGGCGCCGAGCGGCTTGCGCCGGGCGAGGCATACCGCCGCGTCGTGCGGCTCAAGGACGGCACCGTCCTCAACCGCTACTGGGACGACCTGGCCGAGCCGCGGCCGGAAGCCTACCGCCACGACGCCGAGCTGGGTGCGCGGATGAGCGATGGGCAACGCGAAGCGTTCTACCGAAACGTGCGAGCGACCGCGGAGAGCGGTTGGGACTTCTCGAGCCGATGGATGAGGGATCCGAGGGACCTGCGCTCGCTGGAGACGACGGACCTCGTCCCGGTGGACCTCAATAGCTTGCTGTATGAATCCGAGCGCCTGATCGCCGCGCTCAGGACCGTCCGCGCGAAAGCGGGAGACGCGGACGTCGCCCGGCGCTTCTGGGCTGCCGCCGCAGAGCGTCGGAGGAGTCTGCTCGCCGCGGCGTACGATTCCGCCGCCGGGTTCTTCTACGACGTGCGGTGGCGGACCGGAGCGCGGGTGATCGACCGCCCGACGCTCGCGGCCGCCGTCCCGCTCTACTTCGGACTCGCCACCCCGGCGCAGGGGCATGCGGTGGCCGCGCGACTCGAGCAGGACTTCCTCCGGCGCGGCGGCCTCGTGACGACGCTGGTGACGTCTGGTCAGCAGTGGGACGCGCCCAACGGGTGGGCGCCCCTGGAGTGGATGGCAATCGAGGGGGTGCGGCGCTACGGCCGAGCGGACCTCGCCGACACGGTCCGGGGCAGATGGCTCGCGCTGAACCGGCGCACCTATGGCGCGACCGGCAGGATGATGGAGAAATACGACGTCGTGGACCCCGCGCGGCGTGGCGGCGGGGGCGAGTACCCGGCGCAAGATGGGTTCGGCTGGACGAACGGAGTCGCGCTCGCGCTGGCCGCCGAGGAGACTCCGCAGCCTCACACGCCGCGAACCATCAACTAGACAGCACCGTTACACCATGGACGCAGAATGCCTGTCCTGCCTCGTCTTTCCAGGCGGGTGGACGGCGCGCAGCCCGCAGCCGGCCTGGAACGTCGACCGCCCTTGCCTTTCTCCCCCTCACCTGATCACCCTATCACCTGCTGCGCGCTCTTTCTCACTCGTTACCCGTTACCCTTTACGGACTCATGAACCGCACCGACGCGCTCCAACTGATGCACGAGTACACCCCTTCCGAGCCCCTCCGGAAGCACATGTACGCGGTCGAGGCTGCCATGCGCGCGTACGCGAAGAAGCTCGGCGAGGACGAGGAGACGTGGGGCGTGGTCGGCCTGCTCCACGACTTCGACTACGAGAAGTGGCCCAATCCCAATCGCAGCGCGACGGAGGAGCATCCGTCGGAGGGCGCGAAGATCCTCGCGGCCAAGGGCTACCCCGAGAACCTGCGACGGGCGATCCTGGGTCACGCATCTTATACGGGGGTGCCGCGCGACTCACAACTCGCCAAAGTGCTTTACGCGGTGGACGAGCTGTGCGGGTTCCTCGTCGCCTGCGCGCTGGTGCGCCCCAGCCGGAGCCTCTCCGACCTGGAGGTGCCGTCGGTGAAGAAGAAGCTCAAGGACAAGGCGTTCGCCCGGAACGTGAACCGCGACGAAATCCGGGAAGGCGCCGAGGAATTGGGCGTCCCGCTCGACGATCACGTTCTGTTTGTGATCCAGGCCCTGCGGCCGATGGAGCGCGAGCTCGGACTCGGCTCCGCCGGCTAACTGTCCCCCAACGCCCCTGATGTCCCCTGCGTAATACACCTGAGGACAGCGACGCCGCGCTGGCCGTGCGGGCCGCCGCGGGCGATCGCGACGCGTTCGGCGCGCTGGTCCAGCGTTACCAGGCGGCGGTCCGCCGCCTGACCCGCGCGGTGACCGGCGACGCGCACGACGCCGATGACGCCGCGCAGGACGCTTTCCTCTCCGCGCTCGACCGGATCGAGACCTACGACCCGTCGAGGCCGTTCGGTCCCTGGTTGATGCGGATCGCCACCAACGCGGCGATCGACCTGGTGCGGCGGCGCACGGTGCGGCGGGCGGACGCGCTGGACGAGCGGGCGCCGTCGCGCACGCCGTCGCCGGTGTCGGACACGATGGGGGCGGAGGTTCGCGGCAGGCTATTTGCGGCCCTCGCCGAGCTGCCCGAGCGGCAGCGGGTGGCCGTGACGCTGTTCGACGTGGAAGGATATTCGCACGCCGAGATCGCCTCGGTTCTCAAGATTCCCGAGGGAACCGTGCGATCCGACGTCTTTCATGCCCGCCGCACGCTGCGGGTGGCGCTGGCGGCCTACGACCCGCGCGCCGAGATGGAGGATACATGAACGACTTGCTCAGGCGGCATCTGGAGCCCGAGGACGACGGCCGCGCCTTCACCGACGCCGTGTTGCTTCGGGCGGCGGGGGCGCTGCACCGGCGGCACGCGGCGCACGAAACGGCCGTGGCGCTGCCGTGGGCCGCGCTGGAGGCGTGGGCCCGCCCGTGGATCATCGCCGCCATCGTTGGCCTCGCGCTGGTCATGGCGCTGCCGGGACTGGAGGCCGCGAAGGCCGTGGCGGCGTCGACCCCGACGCTCACGGCCGATCTGGTCGGCGCGAGCACGGGGACGGCGTACGTCCTCGCGGAAACTCTGGGGAACTAGGACACGAGATGTTCAACAAGTCGAAGGCCTGGGCCGTCGGACTGCTGATCGCGGTCGCGGCCGCCGGTTTCGCAGCGGGGATGGCCGTGCAGAGCTGGGCATCGCACCGCGGGCGCGGTGACGGCTACTCCGGTTATCTGACGCACGAGCTGGGCCTCACGTCCGCGCAGCACGATTCGGTCGCGGCGATCCTCCGCCGGCACAGGCCCGAAATGCACACCATCTTCCTAACCATCCGGCCGCAACTCGACTCGGCGCGCTCGCGCGTCAACGAGGAGATCCGCGCCGTGCTCACCCCGGCGCAGCAGCCGGCTTACCAGAAGCTGCTGGATCGCGACCGGGCCGAGCGCGCCCGGGCCGACAGCTCCGCGGCGGCGCAGCAGAGGAAGCCATGACGACGAGCAGCACTTTTGCCCTGATCCTGACCGTGCTGGCCGCCGCCCCCGCGGCGTTCGCCCAGCAGCCCACGAGCGGCGATACGACCAGCGCACTGCAGGCGCAGCTTGCGAACGTCCGTCGCGTCACTCTTCGGGAGGCGCTGGAGGACGCGCGCCAGAACGCCCCCGCCATGGTGCAGGCGCAGCAGAACATCCGCATCTCCGACATGGGCCGGATGCAGGCCTGGGCGGCCTACCTGCCCTCGATCTCCGGCACCGGCAGCTCCTCCAAGAGCAGCAGTCAGCGGGTCAACCAGTTCGGCACGGTCACCGCCGGGGCGCCGCAGAACAGCTCGTCGTTCGGGCTCAGTGCGAACCTGAACCTGTTCACCGGCTTCCAACGCGGCGCCAATTCCCGGCTGGCGGCTGCCACCTCGGCCGAGAACGAGGCCGCGTTGATCGCCCAGCAGTACACCACCGACCTCACGACCAAGCAGGCATTCTTCACCGAGCTGGCCGACGAGGAGCTGGTGACCGTCGCCCAGACGCAGGTGCGGCGCTCGCAGGAGCAGCTCAAGCTGACGTCCGAGAAGTTGCGCCTCGGCGCGACGACGCGCGCCGACTCGCTCTCCGCGCAGGTGGACTACGGAACCCAGCAGCTCGCGCTCATCCAGGCGCGGGCCAACGCGCTGACCGCGCGGGCCAACCTGGCGCGGGCGATCGGCTTCGTCGGTACCGTCGCCGCCGTTCCGGACACCATGCTCGAGGTTCGCATCACCAGCCTCGACACGGCCGCCCTCCGCCGTGACGCCCTGCAGAACGCCCCTTCCGTGGTAGAGGCCGTGCAGGCCGTGGCCGCGGCGCACGCTTCCCTGTCCGCGAGTAGGTCGGTGATCCTCCCGACGCTGAGCGCGGGCGCCAGCCAGCGCTGGGCGGGCTCGGTCCTGTTCCCGTGGAGTTCGCCGGTGGCGGGCGCGACCGGCGCCAAGTACACGGGCACCTGGAGCCTCAGCCTGTCGCTCTCGTATCCGATCTTCAACAACTTCCAGCGCGAAGCCGGCATCGTGCAGGCCGACGCCAACGCCGTCGCGAGCGAGGCGAAGCTCCGGGACGCGCGGCTGGCGCTCGACGCCAACCTGACGCAGGCGCTGACCGCGCTCGATGCCGCCGGCCAGCAGATCGACGTCTCCCGCACCACGGTCGCCGCCGCGCAGGAGAACCTGCGGATGCAGCGCGAGCGTTACAGGCTCGGCGCCTCGACGATCGTGGACATGCTGACCGCGGAGGTCTCGACCAACCAGGCCGAGGTGGGACTGGTTCAGGCGCGGTACAACTATCTGATCGCCCGGGCCCAGCTCGAGGCGTACGTGGGGCATTCGCTGTGACCGCCGCGCCCGCCGCGCTCCCCACCGCGGGGCGGAGCGCCGACCCCACCGCCGCCGGCGGACCCGTCATCTTCACCAAGGCGCTGACGCGCGAGTACGTGCTCGGCGCCGAAGTGATCAAGGCGCTGCGCGGCATCGACCTCGACATCCACCGCAACGAATTCGTCGCGATCATGGGGCCGTCCGGGTCCGGCAAGAGCACGCTGATGAACGTGATCGGCTGCCTCGACACCCCCACGGCGGGCGAGTACTGGCTCAACGGGCAGCGTGTGTCGGATCTGGCCGACGCCGATCTGGCGCGGATCCGCAATAAGGAAATCGGCTTCGTCTTCCAGACCTTCAACCTGCTCCCGCGCGCCAGCGCGCTGCACAACGTCGAGTTGCCGCTGATCTACGCCGGCGTGCCGTCCAGGGAGCGGCGCGAGCGGGCCATCGGGGCGCTGGACGCCGTCGGGCTCGGCGACCGCAAGGACCACCGGCCGGCCGAGCTGTCCGGCGGGCAGCGCCAGCGGGTGGCTGTCGCCCGCGCCCTCGTCAACCATCCAAGCATCCTGCTCGCCGACGAGCCGACGGGGAACCTCGACTCGAAGACCGGCGAGGAGATCATGCAGCTGTTCGAGCAGCTGTGGGAACGCGGGCAGACGATCATCATCGTCACGCACGAACACGACATCGCCGCGCACGCGCGGCGCCAGGTCCATATCCTGGACGGCCTCATCGACCGGGACACGAGATCGGAAGGGCAATCAGCATGACCACTCATCGCCTGGCCCTGGCGGCGATCGCCGTCGCGCTGCTGGCCACTGGCTGCAAGAAGCAGCAGCAGGCTCAGCTCTACGAGCCGGTGCCTGTGGCGCGGCGCGATATCGTCGTCTCGGCCGAGGCCAACGGCTCGATCCAGCCGATCCAGATCGTGGACGTGAAGTCGCGGGCCTCCGGGCAGATTCTCGAGATGCGGGCGCAGACCGGCGACCAGGTGAAGAAGGGTGACACGCTGGTGAAGGTGGACCGCCGCGACCCCACCACGGCGTTCAACCAGGCGCAGGCCGACCTCGAGGTTGCGGAGGCGCAGGCGGCCAACGCGGCGGCGCAAAAGCGCCGCGCCGACCAGATGTTCCAGAACGGGGTGCTGAGCGAGCAGGATCACGACAACTCCACGCTCGCTGACGCCAACGCGCGTGCCCAGCTGGTGCGGGCGCAGGCGGGACTGCAGAGCGCGCAGGACGCGCTGACCGACTGCAACGTTTTGGCGGCGGTGGATGGGACGATCCTGACCCGGAAAGTCGAGGCCGGCGCCGTGATCACGTCCGCCGTGAAGGACGTCTCGGGCGGCACGGTGCTCCTCCAGATGGCGGATCTCACGACGGTGGAGGTGCAGGCGCTGGTGGATGAGACGGACATCGGGAAGGTGCAGTCGGGGATGCCGGTGAGCATCACGGTGGACGCGTACCCGAACCGGCAGTTCACAGGCACCGTCCTCAAGATCGAGCCGCAGTCGACCGTGTCGCAGAACGTGACGATGTTTCCCGTGCTGATCTACATCCCGAATCCCGACGGGCTGCTGCGGCCGGGGATGAACGGCGAGGTAGCGATTCAGATCGGGCAGCGGGAGAGCGTGCTGGCCATTCCCACCGCTGCGCTGCGGACGGCGCGCGACGTCGGGTCGGCCGCCCAGGTGCTCGGGCTCGATCCGAAGGACGTGGACCGGCAGATCGCGGTGCAGGACTCGCTGGCGCGGGCCAACCCGCAACTGGCAGCGGCTGCTCCGCAGCCCTCGCGCGGCGGCCGCGAGTCGGAGGGTGGGAGCGTGGCGGCGCGCAGCCCCGGCGCTGGCACGGACGGCCAGCGGCCCGGCGGGATGGGACAGGGCCAGGGTGCGGCGCCCGGCGGCGACCGGCCCCAGATGCAGCTGCCGGAGGGCGTCACCCAGGACCAGGTGCGCGCGATTTTTCGGAAGCAGATGAGCGGCGAGCAGCTGACGCCCCAGGAGCAGGCGATCATGGCCCGGGTGCGGCAGCAGTTCCAGCAGGCGGGCGGCGGGGCAACCGCAGGCGCTCCAGGCAGCAGCCGCCGTCGGTTCGGCGAGGGGAACAACTACCAGTTCGGCGGCAGCTACATCGTCTTCGTACTGCAGAACGGGAAGCCGGCGCCGCGTCGGGTCCGCACCGGGCTGACGGACATGGATTACAGCGAAGTCGTCAGCGGGATTGGAGAGAAGGACACCGTGCTGCTCCTGCCGTCGGCGTCGCTGATCCAGTCGCAGGCCGAGATGCGCGACCGGATGCAGCGCATGGCCCCGGGCGGGATGCCCGGCATGCAGCAGCGGTCGACGACGACTCCCGCCGCGCGCTCGACGACGACCCCGGCCGCGCGGCCGCCGGGGCCCGGGGGGCCGTAAGCGTGTTGGTCTGGGAGCTGTGGCTGGTCGCGCTCGCGGCGATCCGCGCCAACAAGCTGCGCTCGTTCCTGACGATGCTGGGCATCATCATCGGCGTCGGCGCCGTCATCACGATGATCGCCCTCGGCTCCGGCGCCCAGAAGGCGGTGCAGGACAACATCTCCGCGCTCGGCACCAACCTGCTGACGGTGATGCCCGGACAGCAGTTTATGCACGGGGTCGCCAGCGATCAGCGCGTCGGCCTGACCGTGGACGACGCCACGGAGATCGAGAAGACGGCGCGGCATCTCGTCGCGGTCATGCCCGAGATCAACCGCTCGTTCCAGGTGAAGTACCGGAACCAGAACGCCAACATCCAGGTGACGGGCACCAGTCCGTCGTACTTCAAGGCCCGGAATTACACGCTCGTCGCGGGCCGGCTCTTCACCGCGGGTGACGACGAGGCGCGCCGCCGCGTCGCCGTCGCAGGCTCCGCGGTCGGCGACGACTTCGGGCAGAACGCCGCCGCGATGATCGGCCAGACGGTCGAGATCCGGGGGATCACCTTCGAGATCGTCGGCCTGCTCGGAACCAAGGGCGCCCAGCAGGGCTGGATGAACCCGGACGAGCAGCTCTTCATCCCGCTCTCGACCGCCCGCTACCGGCTGATGGGCAGCGACCGCGTACGCACCATCACTGTGAAGGTGGACGACGAGGCGAACACCAGCGTGGCGATGATATCCCTGGAGCAGGCGATCCGGCGGAGACACAAGATCCAGCCGTCCTCGCCGAACGACTTCCAGATTCGCAACCAGGCGGACTTGGCGCAGACGCTGAGCCAGACGACCGAGACCTTCACGATGCTGCTCGCCGGCATCGCGGCCGTCTCGCTCCTGGTGGGTGGCATCGGCATCATGAACATCATGCTCGTCTCGGTCACGGAGCGGACCCGGGAGATCGGCGTGCGGAAGGCGCTCGGCGCCACCCGCGGCGCGATCCTCTTCCAGTTCCTGGTCGAGGCGCTGGTGCTCTGCCTCGTGGGCGGCGGCCTCGGCGTCATCTTCGGCGGTGGGGGCGCCATCGCGCTCAGCAGGATCTTCCATTGGAACACGCTGATCTCGCCGGTTTCGATCCTGCTCGCGTTCCTCTTCAGCTTCACTGTCGGAATCGTCTTCGGCGTGTGGCCCGCCCGGCGGGCGAGCATGCTCGATCCGATCACGGCGCTGCGCTACGAATAGGACGTGCGGCGGCAGACGGTAGCGCGCGGGCCCGAGTTCCTTCGGGCCCGCGCTGCATGTAGATTGCCCCTCCCGTGATTCCGGCTCTCGCACTCCTCGCGCTCCTGCAAGCACCCACCGACTCCGGCCCCGTCTTCGACGGCCGGCAGCGCCAACTGCACGTGGCGATCCCGCGCATCGACACGACGATCACGGTGGACGGCGTTCTCGACGAGCCGGTCTGGCGACAGGCGGCGCGCCTGGTCGGGTTCTCGCAGTACCAGCCTTCGGATTCGCGGCCCGCCGAAGAGCCGACCGAGGTCCTGGTCTGGTATTCGTCGACGGCGATCTACTTCGGCATCCGGGCCCGGGAAGTACACGGGGACCTGGTACACGCGACGCACGCCGACCGCGACAACATCAACGCCGACGACTACGTCCAGATCCTCCTCGACACCTACAACGACCGGCGGCGCGCCTTCCTCTTCGGCGTCAACCCGTACGGGGTGCAGCAGGACGGGATTCGCAGCGACGCGTACGGCGGCGGCGCGGGGGGGTCGTACAGCGGCGGCGGTGGCTTCGGGTCAATGAACATCCTCGACGGGAACGTGGACCTGAACCCAGACTTCGTCTTCGAGTCCCGCGGCCGCCTCGTCAAGGGAGGGTACGAGGTCGAGATCCGCATCCCGTTCAAGAGCCTGCGCTACGGCGGCGGCCGTGTGCAGTCGTGGGGCCTCAACGTGCTGCGGCGCACCCAGCACTCCGGCTATCAGGACTCCTGGGCGCCCGTGGTGCGCGCGAGCGCGAGCTTCATGAACCAGTCGGGGTGGCTGGACGGGTTGCACGACCTGCGTCGCGGCCTGGTGCTGGACCTCACGCCGGTGGCCACCGAGCGCGTGGATGGCGCGCCGGACACGACCGGTCGGTACCGCTATGCGGACACCACCCGGCTTGGCCTGGACGCGCACTACGGCCTCACGCCCAACCTATCGCTCGACGGCACCTACAAGCCCGATTTCTCGCAGGTCGAGGCCGACGTCGGCCAGGTGACGCTGAACCAGCGCTTCGCCCTCTTCTACCCGGAGAAGCGCCCGTTCTTCCTCGACGGCCTGGAGCTTCTGGACACCCCCAATGGGTCGTTCAACCTGGCCTCGCGCCTGATCTACACCCGCCGGATCGTGAATCCCGACTGGGGCACCAAGCTCGCTGGGAAGGCGGGCCCCTGGACCATCGCGGCGATCGCGGCTTCCGATGCCGCGTCGCAGTCGGCGAGCGGCCACCACCCGCTGTTCGGCATCACCCGCCTCAAGTACGACCTGGGCCCGACGTCCAACCTCGGCCTCGTCGCCACGACACGGGAAGACGGCGCGGATTTCTCGCGGCTGGCCGGCGCCGACGTCCACATCGTGCACTCCCGGCTCTACTACGTGGAGGTGCAAGCCGTGGCGTCCTGGCTCCGCGACTCGAGCGGCTTCCACCGCGGCACGATGACGCAGGCCACCTGGGATCGCACCGGCACGAAGTGGGGCTTCCACCTGAACGCCACGGGCATCGCGCCCGACTTCGACGCCGCAGCCGGGTTCATCAACCGGACCGGAGTCGTGGACGTCTCCTACTTCAACCGCTTCACCGGCTATGGGAGCCGCGGAGCGCTGGTCGAGACCTGGTCCGCCTTCCAGCGCTTCGACCGGCTGTGGAGCTACGACGGCTTCGCCAAGCAGTCCCCGGTCGAGGGGAGCGAGAACTACACCTTCCAGGCGACGCTGCGCGGCTGGTGGCAGCCCAATGTGACTTTCACGCGTCAGGACTACACCTTCAACCTCAATTCCGTCGGCTACAACGGCCAGCCTTACGGCGCGTACCGCGTCGCCGTCACACCCTCCGGCTCCCTCACCACCCCGTTCGCGATCCCCAGCGCCCTCACGAGTCTGTGGTCGGTGAGCGGGGGCCTCACGACGCCCACCTGGCGCCAGTTCACCGGCACCGTGAGCGCTGGCGGCGGGGCGACGGCGATCTTCCCCGAGGGATCCCGCGGGACCTACGCGTCGGTGAGCGGGCAGATCGACCTCAGGCCCACCCGGGCGCTGCGGATCTCCGGCCAGTACTCGCGGCTGGTGCTCCACCGGCTCGATGGCAGCTGGTTCTCGAGCGAGGACATTCCGCGCCTCAAGGTGGAGTACCAGGCGACGCGTTTCATCTTCTTCCGCGTGGTCGGCCAGTACACGGACCTGCGGAGCGATGCGCTCAAGGACCCGACGACCGGCGGGCCGATCGTGCTCGGCAGCAGCATCGTCGGGCCCAGCACGTCGCGACTACTGCGCGTGGACTGGCTCTTCTCGTTCCGGCCCAGCCCCGGCACCCTGGTCTACCTCGGCTACGGCGCCTCGTGCTCCGAGTTCGATACGCGGTGCGCGGTCGGCCGGCAGACCGGCCGTCTCTCCGACGGCTTCTTCGCGAAGGTCTCCTACCTCTTCGGCCTCTAGCGCACGTCCAACGACGCGCGCCGTACCGCGGATCAGGAAGCGACGAGGAAGAACCGCACCGCGCCGTACACGAAGAGAGCCGACAGCGCCACGAGCGTGAACGCGAGCCAGACGTAGACGCGGCCGATGGCCGCGAGCGGAATGAAGTGCTTGAGCCGGTACACGACCGCGCCCAGCACGGTGAGGTATCCCCCGAGCCCCGCGACCCCCCCACCGATGAAGAGCACCTTGGCGCTCGCCGGAAACGGCGACGCGAGGCCCAGGTGCTTGGCCAGCGCGACTGCCAGCAGCCAGGACAGCATCATCTGCGGGTTGCTGACGGCCAGGGAGAAGCCGGTCAGATAGGCCCAGCGCCGGCTGGCGAGCGGAGAGTCCGCTCCGCTGAGCTCGTGCGGCCTGCGACTCGCCCGAAAGGTCAGGAACGCCAGAACCCACAGGACCACCGCCCCGGCGGCGTTCAGGGACGCCAGCACCCACGGTGTGTCGAGAAGGGGCGCGATGCCGAACAGGGCGACGGCGCCGTACATGACGTCCGAGCTGACCGAGCCGAGGATGACCGCAGCGGCAGCGAGCAGGTGCCCGTGCACCGCGCGCTTCGCCATCTCGACCTGCGAGCCGCCGATCGGGATGGCAGCGACGAACCCCAAGCTGAACGCCAGGAGGAAGAGGAGCAGCCCCCTCACGCGGCCGGCGACTCGTGCTGCGCTGGAGCGCCCCTGCGCGCAGGCGGCCGCGGATCGCCCGCCGATCCCCGGTTCCGCTGCGCGAGATACGAGACGACCAAGTCGGCCAGAGCCGCCGTATCGACCTGCTCGAAGCACCGGACCGTCCGGCACGTCTTGAAGTACTTGTTCAGGCACGAGAGGTTGCGGCAGGGGCTGCCCGCCTGATAACACCAGGACGGGGCGTCCTGGTTCGCACTCAGGTAGCCGGGCTGCCTCGAGTCGTACCCGGACATCCGCGGCACCGTGGCGCCGAACAGCGACAGCACCGCCGTGCGGTTGCGGAACTGATGGTGCCCCGAGCGGGAGTACCGCCGGGCGGCTGCCAGGTGCAGCGGCCCCGTGTCCCCCGTGATGAACACGTCGGCCAGGTCCATGAGGGCGGCGTATGCTTCCAGGGACATCTGCTTCGGGATGATGCGGAGTTTCCCGCGCACGGTCGCCGGCACGGCATCCACGAGACGCTGTCCCACCCCGCTCCAGCTGTGCCCGGCCCCGAGGAGGATGGCCGTTCCGGGCGGCGTGGCAAACGCCAGCCGCTCCAGCAACGAGGCCTGCTGCTGGAACGGAAGCAGGGTGAACCGGCAGGCTCCGTCCGGGTTCACCATCACGACCGGAGATCCGGGCGACATACCAGCCTCCGCGGCGTACTGCGCCGCCTGCGCGACCGCCTCGTCCGAGTAGGTCGTCCGCACTCCCGGATAGCGGTCCGCCCGAACCGGCTGCGCGACCGTCCCGAGCACCCCGCGCACGAACCGGTAGAACTGGTAGCTGAAGTGGTTGATCTCCGAGGTGTCGTTCTCGTTGCGTATGAGCCGCGGCGCCTGGGTCATGAAGCTGACGAAGGGCAGGCCGCGCGGGGCCACGTCCGAAGGGTCCAGGAACGAGCCGAAGCTCCAGCACAGGTCGTAGTCACCCTCGCGGATGACGCCCCGCAGTGCCGCCACGTCGTCGGCCGTCGGGAGGTGCGCGCCGCTGAAGATCGGCAGGATCCGGCTCGCCTCCGGGGTCCCCTCGATCAGGGGGGCGACCGTCCGGTTGATGACGTAATCCACCTCGGCATCGGGGAAGAAATCCCGCACGGCGCTCAAGGCCGACTGCGTCAGCACCGCGTCGCCGATGTGGATGTCCGGGATGACGAGGAACCTGCGGAGCCGGGCGGCCCGCCGTACGGCGGATCGGGATCCTCGCGCGAGCAGCGTCGCCAGCAGGCGGCTGCCAACGATGGAGCGCAGTATCGCGTCGAGCACACGCGCCCCGGCGACCGGAAAGATCTCGGTGAGACGGCTCGTGGCCGCGAACGCGATGCGCTGGGCGCGCAGATCGGTCAAGCTGCCCGGGAACCCCCCTCTTCCTGCACGTGCGCGGCGCCGTCTCCGGGACCTGCCCTGAAACTATCCGGGTTCAGGCCTCTTACCCTGGACCCGAGCCGGCGTTCAGTTGACCGCCGCCCAGTGATCGCCTGAGCTGCTAGACGCCGAACTGCGTAAAGTGGTGGTCCAGGTGTTGGGCCGCGAGGATCCCCCACTCGCGCGGGGTCAGCGGCCCGAACCGCGGGTGGATCGCGGCGGGGCGCTCCCGGGCGAAGCGCGCGATCAGCTGTTCACAGGCTCCAACGTCCGCCTCCCAGGCCGCCGGTTTGGCGGTCAGCATCTCCGGGGACGTCCGGACCTTGCCCTTGGGCCACGGCAGCAGCGTGTGGATGGCGTACCAGCGCGCGAGCTGGCCGCTCAGGAACGGGCCGTAAGGTCTGGTCGGCAGATCGCCCAGCGCCACGCGCATCTGGTCGCTCACGTGGCACAGCATCTGGTGCACCGTCATCTTCCCCCAGCGCCGCTGATGCTCCGGCGTCAGGCTCCGGAGGCGACGCACCGCCGCCTCGCGATCGCGCGCCGCAAGCAGGCTCGGCATCCCGTCAGCCTCCTCCGGGGTTCACCGGGAATCGCATCACGACGTACGCGCGTGCCTGCGGATCCTCAGCGGCCTGGCCGCGCCGCGCCGAACCGTGCGGGGTCGAAGAGACCGGGCTCGAGCGACAGATCGGTCGTCACGTCCACGTACTCTTCCAGCCAGACTGGCCTTTCGTCCTGCAGAAAGACGACCCGCGCGGACAGCCACCCCGGTCCGGCCTCGCGGTAGTCCTCGAACCGGGTCTCCGCCGTCCGGGTGGGGTCCAGCCGCCCCGGCTGCAGCAGCCGCACGAAGACGAGCCGCTCCCGGTCCACCCAGAACTGGAGACGCTGTCGGTCGCCCGCCGCCGCCCCGACGACGTACGCGGGGCGCCCCTGCCACGTCTCCTCGTGCACGATGGACAGGTCGAAGCCGAGCCGCTCGAGCTTGGCGAGCGTGGTCTCCGGCGGCTGGAGATACACGTCGAAGCCCAGGAGGAGAAGCGGGTGCACAAGGGGGACCGCGCGCAGCAGCGAATCGTGCGCGAAGACGTACTCGGTGTCGCTGCGGAAGAGAATGCCCTTGCCGCTGTCCGCCGGCAGAAAATCAATGCGCAACCGGCCCGGCAGCGCCGCGTGCTCCCGCCAGACCGAGTGGGTCTCGCGGCCCAGCGAGTCGGTGGCCGTGTTGTGCTGGGTAAAGGCGATGGTGTGATACCACGCCCTGTACCGGTCGTGCATCGCCCGGATCACCTCGCGTCCGTCCCGGGGCCCCGGGTCGGCGAGCCTGGCCGCCAGCACCAGCGCGGCGAGAGTCGCGGGTACGGTGGCAGAGGCGCGCATGGGCACCACCCCGGCCGATGAGCCGGCCACTCAGCACAGCATGGAACAGGGTTCTCTGGCGAATGATCCTCAAGCTGCCGGGGGCGCCCGTGGTTTGGCAAGGCGCCCCGCAGCCCACTGCACGATTTCAGGCCGCGCCGGCCTCCGCTGCCGCTCCCAGCCGCCTCATCCACCTCCAGTGCAGAACGAACAGGACGACCGAGATGATCAGCAGCAGCCCGCTCGTCACGATGGCCTTCCAGGACTGGAACTGCACCCGCGAGATCCGATCGGCCCTGAGCGCCTCGTACCGCTTGCGCAGCGTCGTCACGGAGGCGGTGTCGGGGCGCACCTCACCCGCCGTTCCGCCGATCACGGACCGCTGGTCCTTCTGGTACGTGGCCTGGTACGCCTCGAAGCTGGATAACGACGACTCGAAGCCCAGCCCCGCAGCGATCGGATTGGCCAGATCGAACACGTTGTTGACGATCACCGTCGCGCAGATCAGGAACGTGACGACCGCGATGACGCACACCGTGTAGCCGTAGATCTGTGGCACCCGATTCGGCTTCGCTTCCACACTTCCCTCCGCTCACTGCGCGTCTGTGCATCCGTGCGCCCGTGCGCCTATCTCAGGTCCTGGACCGTCCACGGCGTGCTGCGACTCGCGGTCGCCCCGCGCTCCTTGGCCACCAGGTCTGCGTCTATCGCGCCCGCACTGTTGCCGAAGTGCGATCGCACGTAGGTGAGCACCGCCGCGACTTCGGCGTCCTTGAGCTGGTCCGCCCACGCCGGCATCGCGCCGTTGAACTGGGCGCCCGCCACCGTGACCGGGCCGGTGAGGCCGCGCAGCACCAGCCGCGCCAGCCGCGCCGGGTCGCCCTTCACGTACTCGCTCCCGGCCAGCGGCGGAAAGACACCGGGCAGCCCGAGGCCGGTGCCCTGATGGCACGCCGCGCACCGGCCGCTGAAGATGGCGCCACCGTCCACGCTCTCCGGGGCTTCGTTCGGCGCCCCGGGCCCGTGCTGCTCCGCCACCGGCTGCGGGTGCACCGCCGCCTCGCCCGTGAACGCGCCGCTGAAGCGCCCCATGTAGAAGCCGCCGAAGACCAGCGCCGCCACCGCCGCCGCCCAGAACCACCAGGGGCCGTTCTCCGCGCCTTCCCGCGGATCGCCCGCCTCGCGGAACGCGTGGCGATGGACCGCGAGCACGTCCACCTCGTGCTTCGACTCCGCCGCCTGGATCTCCTCCGGCGGCACGCTGCGATTGGGAGGGGAGCCGCTCATCGGGCATCTCCCGCCGCAGGCGCTGGGGCCGCTCCAGGTCCCGCCGGATAGTCGTGCCTGAGGCCGAGCAGGTAGCCCACCAGAACGCGCGCCCTGGGCAGGGCCACCACGACCTTAAGCGCCGGTCCCGCGCCGGCCGGGAGGTCCACGATCTCGTCTCCCATCTCGGCCTGGCTCTTCACCGCGAAGAGGAACGGGAACGCGGGCATCAGCGAGCCCGGCGTCACCACCCGCGGCGCGTAGAGGTGCGCGTAGTGCCAGGCGCGGCTCGGCTGGCGGAGACCGATGTTCATCAGGTCCGGGCCGGTGCGCATCGTCCCCAGAAGGTGCGGGTAGTCGTAGACGTAGTCCTCGGGATACGAGGCCCGCCCCCATCCCCGCGCTCCGTCGCTCCCGAACGACGGCGCGCGCACCTGCTGGCTGTGACAGTAAAGACAGCCGAGCGAGACGTAGACCTGGCGCCCCGCCAGCGCGGAGTCGTCGTACGCCACGAGCCCCGCCGGCGGCTCGACGGAGAGGAGCTGGAGGTGCGGCATGAAGACGAGCACGAAGAACGCGAACAGCACCGTCGCGACGGCGCCCAGGAAGATCACCCGGTACTTGTTCATGCGAGCGTCCCTCCTGCCGACCACGCGGGCTCCGGCCGCTCCTTCCCGCGGTGCCGCACCACCAGCCAGTAGTGCCAGGCGAAGGTCACGTTCGCCGCGAGCATCAGCGTCCCGCCGACCGACCGCGCGATCAGGTACGGCTTCGTCAGATTCACGCTGTCCATGAACGGCCGGGTCGCATCGAGCATCGCCTCGCCCTGCAGCCACCCGCCGACGCAGAGAGAGACCACGTAGATCGCGACGCCGCCCAGCGCCAGCCAGAAGTGCCAGCGGATCAGCCTGTCGCTCGGCCACTCCCAGTCCACCAGCCGCGGGATGATGAAGTAGAGACAGCCGAACAGGATCAGGCTCGCGAACCCGTACACGCCGAGGTGCGCGTGCCCGACCGTGTAGTGCGTGAAGTGCGCGACCCGGTTGAAGCCGCGGAGCGCCTCCACCGAGCCCTGGAGGCTGACCGCCGTATAGATCATCGAGCCCGCCACCACGAATCGCAGCGTGGGGCTGTGCTTCAGCGCCGCGAACCGCCCTACCATCGTGGTGTGGAAGTTCACCGCGGTCGCGGCCACCGGGATCACCATCATCACGCTCGCCGTGATCGAGGTGGTGATCAGCCACGCCGGCAGCGGGCCGCCGATCAGGTGGTGGATGCCGTTCAGCGAGTAGAAGAACGCCAGGGCCCAGAAGCCCACCAGCGACAGGCTGTAGCTCTGGATCGGCCGGCCGAGGACTTTCGGGATGAAGTAGTAGGCCCCCGCCAGCGCCAGCGGCGTGATGAACAGGCCGAGGGCGTTGTGGCCGTACCACCAGTTCACCGCCGCCTGCTCAACGCCGCCGAAGATCGGGAGCTTCGCCGTCGCGAAGATGATTGGGAACCAGACTAGCGCAGCGAGCACGTACCAGACGCTGACGTAGAAGTGCTTCGTTTTCCGCCGCGCGACCGTGCCCAGCACGCTGATCGCCATCAACCCGCCGGCCACCACGACGATGGCGTCGATCGGGTACGGGATCTCGAGCCACTCGAGCCCGTCGTTCCAGCCGGCGAGAATCGCCCCGAGCCCGAGGACCAGCCAGAGATTCCACCCCCACGCGGCCGCGACCGCGATGCCCGGCCGGTACAGCGGCGCGCGCACCAGCCGCGGGATCATCCAGACCGCGAGCCCGACCAGCGACATGCCGGCCCACCCGTACGCCACCGCGTTGAGGTGCACGGTGCGCACGCGCCCGAACGAAAGCGCCGCTTCTCCGGTCAGCCAGTCGGGAAACTGGAACTTGAGCGACGCGATCAGGCCTGCGACCGATCCGATCACGAGCCAGACGACCGCAGAGTGGAAGAACAGGAGCGCCGGTCGCCGTGTGCTCTCGTCGGCGGCGACCCGCTCCGCGATCGCGACGTCGGGCGGCGGGCTGTCCAGGTACACGGCGGCCGCGCTCACGGCCGTTGCTCCGGCGTGCGCTGCACCTCGTCGGCGTCGTCGAAGACGAGGAACGCCGCCTCCGACGCGTCCGTGAACTCCCCCTTCAGCGCCGCCCAGACGAACGCGGCGCACGCGATCACGGCGCCCGCACCGCAGATCGCGATGATGTAGACGGCTGCAGGACTCATGGCGTGCGAAGATTGCGGTGACCCCGAAGCGCCGCAAGCAAGCCAATGCCGATACTTGTCCTCGGCAATCGCCCCGCGGGTTCGTGTCCGCGGCCCGCGGTATGCGCTAGCTTCTTCGTCGGAGAGTCGAAGGGAAGGTGCCGATGCTGCAAGTCATCCTCTGGTGCATCCTCGCGGTCTGGGTGGGGATCGCGCTGCTGATCCTCCTGGGCATCGTTTCGACGCTCGTCATCTCGACCAGTCGCATGCTGCTCGACCGGCTCGGCATCCGCGGCACGGTGTGGTGTCCCGTGGTCCGGCGCACGATGGCGGTCCTGGGGCCGCCGGCGGCGTTCGTGGGCGGCGTGACGCCGTTCGAGGACGTCAAGAAGTGCGAACGGTTCGGTGACGGCGCCATCGAGTGCCACAAGTGGTGCCTGAAGTCGGCCGAGCTGGCGGAAGCGGCGAAGACGAACTGAAGGCTTAGAGGTCGCGGCGCGAGAAGGCGGCGAAGGCGAGGGCCAGCGCGATGGCCGCGACCGCCGCGAACACGATCACATCCTCACGCGCGAGCCCGGCGGTCAACACCTGCTGCGGCTCGTAATACCTGAACAGCGACAGCGGGCGAAGCGACGCGATCCTGGGCCAGACGCGCGCCGCGTAGTCCAGCACGTACGAGCCGGCCATCAGCCCCGAGGTCCACGCAATCGCGGCGCCAGCTTCGCGCGCCAGCGCGGACACGAGGATTCCCACGGCGCCCGCCGAGGCGAAGAGCAGCCACATCGCCCCGGCGACGGGAAGGTAGTGCCAGGCCGTCGCGCCCTCGATCGGGCGCCCAACCAGACCGGCGAACGTGCCGAGCCAGGCCGCGCCTGCGAGGACGGTGAGGCCCGCCACGAGCGCCAGAAGGGCGGCGGCCACCTGCGCGGACCGCGCCACCGGGCGCGCCGCGATGATGTCCATCGTGCCCCGGCCGATTTCCCCCGCGAGGGCGGCGCTGGGCACGCGCACGGCCCACACCGCCATCATAATGAGCACGAACGGATGGGTGTACCCGACGCCGATGATCCCGCGCGGGCTCACGGTGGCGAGGATGTCCTGGTTGAGGAGGGCGAGGAACTGGGGCGGTGCGGCGCGCAACGCCTCGCCCACGAACCGCGAGATGGACGGCTCCCGCGCCACCACCGTCATGATCCACTCGAACAGCGCCAGACCGAGGGCGAGCGGCACGAGCGGCACCCGGTGCAGGCGAACGTGGTGGCGGAACAGAACGCCGATCACCGGTAGTGCTCCAGAAACGCCTCTTCCAGCGTCGGCCGCTCGATGACCAGGTCGGCCAGCGGCAACATCCCGAGCCGCGCGACCAGTGCAGGGACCTGGGCCTGCGAGACGAGCATCTCGACGCGCCGCGGAGAAGAGGAGACCAGCTGCCCGAAGTGGGCCAGTCCCGCCGGGTCCACATCCGCGCCGAAGTCCGCGGTCACCCGCCGTTGCTCGGCCCGCCGCAGCGTCTCCACGTCCCCCACGCTCACGAGCTTGCCGGCGCGCAGCATGGCTACGCGGTCGCACACCCGCTCCACCTCGGAGAGGACGTGCGAGGAGAGGAACACCGTCGAGCCGCGGGCCTTGAGCTCGGCGATGATGTCGTAGAACGCCTGCTGCACCAGCGGGTCGAGTCCCTTGGTCGGCTCGTCCAGCAGCGCCAGCCGGGGCGCGCACTGGAGCGCCTGGACCAGGCCCAGCTTCTGCTTCATGCCGTCTGAGTAGGTGCGGACCGGCCGCGCCAGCTCCGCGGCAGCGAGGCCGAGCCGTTCCAGGAGCGATCCCCGCAGGGACGCCGGGCGTCCGGCCAGCGCCGCGAGGAACTCCAGCGTCTCGGCTCCCGACAGCCGCGGCCAGAAAGCCATGTCCCCCGGGAGAAAGCCGACGTCGGCGCGCCACGCCACCGACCGCGCGGGCCGCCCCAGCAGCGTCGCCTCGCCTCCGCTCGGCCGGATCAGGCCCAGCAGGAGGCGGATCGTCGTCGTCTTGCCCGCCCCGTTTGGGCCCAGAAAGCCGAAGACCTCTCCGGCCTCGACGTCGAGGGAGAGGTCTTCGAGCGCCACCACCCGGCCGTAGCGCTTGGCCAGGCCACGCGTCCGGATAGGCGGGGCGTCGGCCACCGACGTCGCTCTACCCGGCGACGGCGTCCAGCGCCGCGTACATCTCCGTCACGCTCTGCGGCCGGCCGGCGGGGTCCTTGCTCAGGGCGCGCAGCACCAGGGCGGCGATTGCCGCCCGTAGAGGGCAGCCGCCGAGCGAGACTTTCCGCTTGTCCATATGTTTGGCATCGGGACGAGTCTGACCCCAAGTCCCAGCGTAGTCAAGCGCACGACGCACTTCGCAAGGAGAGGCCCGTGAGCCGTCACACTCGCCTGGGATTCTCTCTGCTCCTGTGTGCCGCCGCGGCCCCGCTGGCCGCACAGCAGCCGCGGCCGGCGGCGCCGCCCCAGCAGCCGGCGCCTCGCCCCCAAGTTCCCCGGCCCGACACACTCGCCCAACGGGCGGCCCGACTGGACTCCACCCTGCGCGCGCAGCAGGCGCGGCTGGACTCGCTGGCCGGCCGCGCCGATTCGTTCGCCGACGCCATGCAGCGCCTCGAGCAGCAGCTCGCCGGGCAGGCGCAGTCCAAGATCGGATCCCGGCTGCGCACCAAGGTCGAGCTTTCGGGGATGATCCTCATCAACGGCTTCTACAACGGCGCCCAGATGAACGCTCCGGACGTGCCCGGGTGGGTCTCCCGGAACCAGGACACGACGGGGCTGCCGAACGCCTCCCTCGGCGGTCTGATGCGCCAGACGCAGCTGGGCCTCACCGTGAGCGGCGCACGCGCGGTGGGCGCCGATCTGAGCGCCGACCTGCAGCTCGACTTCTTCGGCGGCGCTCCCCTGAGCGGCGACGACCGCTTCTACACTCCGCCGCGCATCCGCACGGCGAACGTGCGCCTCGACTGGCCGCATTTCGGGCTGCTCATCGGCCAGGAGAAACCCCTTGTCTCCCCGCAGAGCCCCGTGACCTACGCCCAGATCGGGCGGCCGGGGTTCTGGGCGGCCGGGAACCTGTACGAGTGGACTCCCCAGGCGCGCGTGACACTCGAGTTCGGGAGCGCTTTGCGTTTCGGCCTCCAGGGTGCGGGTCTCGATCCCGTCCAAGTGAACGAGGAACCCTTCGCGACGCCGGTGGGTGTGGATGCGGGCGAGAAGAGCGGCCGGCCGGCCGTGGAGGGACGCGTGTACCTGGATTGGGGGGACGACGAAAGCGAGAGCACGATCGGCATCGGCGTCCACCAGGCGTGGGTTGCGACGACAACCTCGGCGATCGTCTCCAGCCAGGCGGTGACCGCCGACTTCCGCATCGTCCTCCTCGGCACGGTGACGCTCGCGGGGGAAGCATACAGCGGACAGGCGCTGTCGGACCTTGGCGGCGGCATCGATCAGGGCTTCGGGCCGCAGGGCCAGCCGGTGCGCACCAAGGGCGGGTGGGCGCAGCTGAACGTGCGCCTGGTGTCCGGGTGGGAATTCGGCGGCGGCTTCGGGATGGACGACCCGGAGGACTCGGACCTGCTCCAGGCCAACGGCACGCTTCCGGCGGACGCTCGGCTCAAGAACGTGGCGTACCAGGGCCACGTGCACTGGAAGCCCGGCGGTGGGCTGCTGCTGGGCGCGGAGATCTGGCGCTTCCAGACCACCTACCCGTGGGGTGCAATCAGCGCCAACCACGTGAACGTGTTCGCGGGGGTGGCTTTTTGAGGATGGGTGAGAAGTGAGAAGGTGGGAAGGTGAGAAGGACAAGTGAGCCGTGAGACGGGGCAAAGCAGCTCCTCTCACCTCTCACGCTTTCGGCCCTCTCACGTCTCACTTCGCCTTCTCACGCCTTCGCTGGTCCCTCTTACCTCTCACTTCTTCCGCTTTACCGCCATGAACTTCCCCATCTGGAACGAGGCCCCCGTCCCCAGCGACGTGTACCAGACGTCGCCGGAGAGCGTGTCGCCGCGGAGCGCGCCGCGCAGGTCCACGAGTCCCGTGGTCTGGGGCGGCTGGAAGTGCACGATCACGCTGTCCCCTGGCAACGGCCACCACACGGCGGCCTGGCCGGTGCGTCCGCGGGGCGAGCGCGTGTAGCCGGGGAGGTTGATCGTGGCCGATAGCTGAGTGCCCGACGCCGCGGTGGCGTCCGGCGCGGCGACCGGCCGGTAGACGAGCTCGAGCGTCGGCGCGGCGACGGGGACCGGGCGGCTCCGGCCCCGCGACCGCGACGTCTGGAACGGCTGGTGGGTCGGCAGCGTCGTGGTGAGGTCGTAGGCCCCCGTCGCCGCGTGCGGCGCCACGACCGGGGCGGCGGGCGGGACGGGTGGCGGCGGCGCATGCGAGCAGGCGGCCGCCACGAGCACCGCCAGCGCAACGCTCCGCGAAAGCCGGATCTTCGACGTGCGCACGATCACCTGCTCCGCAGGCTGTCGAGTTGCTCCATCGTGCCGGTCGCCGGCCGACGCTCGCGCTGGAGCCGCCGCGCCACGCGCTCCGTCTGACGCATCACCCTGAGCAGGTTGAGCCCGATCACCTTCTCGACGTCCGCGTCCTTCCAGCCGCGCCGCAACAGCTCGGCGGTCAGGGCCGAGAACATGCTCACGTCCTCCAGGCCCTGCGGCGCGCAGTCGATCCCGTCGAAGTCGCTCCCGTAGCCGACGTGGTCCACGCCCGCCACCCGGCGAATGTGCTCGATGTGGTCCGCCACCACGCCGATGCCCGGACGCGGCGGCGCGGGATGCGCCGAGGCCCAGCGAGTGACGGCGGCCCGCACCGCAGCGCTGTCGGCGCCGTACTGCCGGCCGGCCTGGAGCGCGACCGCCCGCCGCTCACCCTCGTAACGCGCCGTCACCGAGTCCACGAAGGGGCAGTAGAAGTTGACCATCACGACGCCGCCGTTCTTCGGCAGCATCCGGAGGATCCAGTCGGGGACGTCGCGCGGGACGTCGGCCAGCGCCCGCGCCGACGAGTGCGAGAAGATCACCGGCGCCTCACTGACACGCAGCACCTGCGCCATGACCGAGTCGGACACGTGCGCCAGGTCCACTAGCATTCCGAGGCGGTTCATCTCGCGCACCACCTCGAAGCCGAACGGCGTGAGCCCGTGGTGGGTCGAGTCGTCGCCGGCAGCGTCCGCCCACGGGAGCGTGGCGAAGTGGGTGAGCGTCATGTAGCGCGCGCCCAGGTCGTAGTACATGCGGAGCAGCGGCACCGAGTTCTCGATGGCGTGCCCGCCCTCCACCCCGATCAGGAGCCCGATCCTTCCCTGCCGGTGGATGCGCAGCACGTCGTCGGCCGTGCGTGCCAGCGCGAAGACCGCCGGGTAGCGCTCGGGCAGGCGCCGCACGATGTCGATCTGCTCCAGCTCCGTCCGGGCCGCGCCGCCCCCCATCAGCCACGCCGGGATGTAGGTCGAGAGGAAGACCGCCCCGACGCCGCCCGCCCTGAGCCGGGGGATGTCTGTCATGAGCTTCGGCTGGTGCTTCGAGATGTCGAGGCTGTCCCACGAGAAGTTAGGCCGGCGGATCGCCAGGCTGTCCTCGGCGCCGCTCCCCAGCGTCCGTAGCTTCCACGGCAGATCGTTGTGCCCGTCGATCATCGGCACCGCGCGGTGGAGCCGCAGCGCGTGCCTGAGCAGCGCTGCGTCGGTCTGCGCTGCGAGCGGAGCGGCCGCGAACGTCAGCAGGAGCAGGAGGGGTCCGGTGCGCATGACGGGGGAGGATACCGCCCGGCGCCTCCAAATGACAACGGGCGGCCGAGGCCGCCCGTCGTCCGTGCACCGGAGGATGCGCCTTCCTAGAAGACGAGGAATGCCGGCCCGAACACGCCGCTCAGGTTCGACGCGATGTTGTAGAAGCCCTGAAGGACCTGCGCCAGCGCCAGCAGGTCCGTCGCGGTCAGCGTCCGGCCGCCGGCCCCCGTGAAGGTCGGGACACTCGGCGTCCCGCCCACCGTGGCCCAGGCCGTGCCGTTGAACTTGAACTGGAAGTTGATGGTGGACGACGTGCTGCTCCCCACAACCTCAAGCGAGCCGCTCTTCTGGACGACCCAGTCCAGGGTCACATTGTTCCCGCCCGCGCCGGAATAGCTCGTGTGCATCGTGACCGCCGCGGCACTCCCGCTTGCCGAGTAGTCCGTCACGAGGCTGCTGTCCGCGAGCGTGAGCGCGTGGGACAGGCCGAAGCTGACCGGCGTCCCGCCGGCAACCACGTCCGTGACGTAACCTACTGCCTTCAGCGTGTCGCTCGTCGTGGTCAGGACCTCCGTGATCGTGTAGTCGGCCGCCGTCTGGGTGCCGACCTTGAGCAGCAGGTGCAACACGTTCGCCTGCAGGGTGCTTTGGTCAATCAGGTCCACGTAACCGGTGGTCGTCAGCGGCAGGCTCGGCCGGTCGGTGGCGGCGTTCACTTGATACAGGATGTAGCGCACGCCGTTCGCCGGGCCCGCCAGCGTCGGATCCGTAATCCGGTACTTGCCGCCTCCCGCCGTGTCCCACTGAAAGACCTTCCCCTGGACGTTGATCGGGAACAGCGCCAGCATCGGGCCCGGCGCCCGCTCGGCGAGCCGCAGCATCAGCACCCAAGCGTTGGCCGACGCGCCGCCCGACGGCCCGAACGGCGCCGTCAGCGGCCGCGCGACCGGGGCGCTGAGCGTGAAGCTGCCGGACAACGCGGCGAGGCTCTGAAAGACGGCGTTCTGGGAGAAGGTGGAGTTGAGCCCGGTCACGCCGGTCGCCAGCGCGGTCGGATCCGACGTGGGCGAGGTGGTCTCCCTGCAGGCAGCGGCGTACAACGCCAGTGCCAGCACCGGAATCGCGGTCAGACGCCTCATCGCTGCTCTCCTCTGACGGCTACCTGGGAAGAGACGCACGCCTGGAAGGTGGCTGCCGTGCGCGGAGGGCGCCGTGACGCACGCCACGTCCGCACCCCGGTGAGCCGCCGCCCGAAGGTTACTGCGCTCCGGGACTCTGCGGCAGGCTCAGCGTGACGCGGCCTTCGCCGGCGGCGAGAGGCCACAGCGGCGTGAAGGACTCGCCTTGCACCGTCCGCTCGAGCCCGCGCTCCGATTTCGCCACCGTCTCGATCGGGAAGTGCCACAGCTCTGCGGGCGGCTCCGTCCCCAGGTCCAACGCGGCCGCGAGCGAAATCTCCGGTGCGAAGCGCGCGTCGCCCGGAAGGCCCGCGCCTTCCCACCGGTACGACACCGCAAGCTGGCCGTCGGCGGCGATGTGGATCCGCTTCTGAAGGCCTTCGCCCTCGAGCACGACGTCCAGCGCTCCGGCGGAGGTCTCGATGCGGTACCGCATCGGCGCGCGCGCCCACGACCGGAGCGGCGCGTAGCGACCCGCCGTGTACGCCTCGCGAGTCAGGTCGCCGACCAGGACGCGGTCCACGAACAGCGCCCGGTCGTCGGCATCGTACGGCGGCGTCTCGTGCGGAAGCTCCCCCGCGTGCTGGTGAGGCTGGAGCTTCTCGTCGTGATACGCCTCGTGGCGCCGGGTCAGGACGTTCGCGTAGTTGGTCAGCGAGGCGAAGCGCGTGTACTCCTCGACCGCGCCGCCGCGCGCCGGCGCGATCACCGCCGCGACGGCGGACGAGTGCACCCAGATCTCGTCGTGGCCGTCGTAATCCACGTCCACGACGTCGGCGGCGAGCAGCTCGCCGGAGCGCAGCAGCCGCTCGGCCAGCGCGAGGTTCTGCCAGATCGCGCTCCTCAGGTGCGGCAGATAGAGACCCCCGAACACGCCGTGCCAGTAGGCGTCGTTGCACTGCGCGCGGCCGATGGCGCGGCGGGCGGCCGCGAGGTCGGGCGCACCGGGCAGCCGCGCCCGCGCGCGGTGCAGCGCCGAGAGCGCCAGCATCTTCTTGTGCATCCGGTTCGATTCGGGGTAGCGGACGAGGAAGTTCCGCCAGTGCGCCCCGCGCACGAGCCCCGCGTCGGGACCCGCGAGCCGATGCTCGCCCATCTCCCGCTCCAGGCCCTCGAGTCGGGCCACGGCCTCGGGCGGCAGGGCCCACTTCTCCATCTCGCGGTACGACACCGCCGGCACGTAGGCCAGGCCCCCGCTCGTCACCTCGGCCAGCGCGCCGGAGAAAGTGACGAGCCGCACCTCGCCGCGCCCCACCGCGCCGAGCATCACGTCCAGGAATTCGGTGAGCCAGCCGCGCTCGTAGACCCACGCCCTCGTCCCCGGCCAGCCACCGTATTTCTCGCCGTCGTCGGCGAGCACGGCGAGCCGATGCCCGGCCGCGCGCAGGTGCTCGAGGTAACCGAGGACCTGAGCCGGCGGCTTGAACGGCACCAGGTAACGGAGCCGCTCATCGATCGGGAACAGCGCGAGCTTGCGCCCGTCGGCCTCCGTCCACCACGGCGCATGCAGGCGCTCCTTCGCTATCGCGCTCACCAGAAAGTGGCGGTCGTCCACCAGGCAGTAGCGGACCCCGGCCTCCGCAAGGTCTGCCGCGAGGTCCGGCTCCCAGACGCGCTCAGTGAGCCAGAGCCCTTCGGCCACGGTGCCGGGTCCGAACAGGCGCCGCAGCTCCTCGCGCATCCGCACGACCTGCTCGACCCGGTCGGCGCGCGGCAGCGACGCCAGGATGGGCTCGTCATAGCCGGAGAGGAGCAGCTCGATCTTGCCGTCGGCGGCCAGGCGGCCGACGAAGTCGAGGAAGGGGCGGTCGTGCGCCTCGAGCCACTCGAGGAGCGGGCCCGAGACGTGAAGGGTGATGGGGACGAAGCCGCGCTCGGCGAGGCGCTCGAGGAACGGGCGATACGCCTCGCGCACGTGCTGCTCGATGACGTGGTCGAAGTTCCCGACCGGCTGGTGGTCGTGGACCCCGAAGGCGAAGCGGATCGGCTCCACTTCAGGTGCCGGCGGCGAAGCCCAGCCGCTCGGCGATCGCGGCGAGGTTCCGCGCCTGGTCCCGCGGCATCGCTGCCCGCGCGCGGTGGAAGGCCGTCTGCGCGTCGAACGGCACTGCGCGGCCGAGCAGCTCCAGCAGGTCGAGCAGGTCGAGCACGGCGCGGGCGGAGTCCGCCGGATCGCGGGGCAGCATGCCGAGGCGCCACATAAGGCCGCGCTCCGCCACCTCGACGAGCGAGCCACCGCCGTGGCAGAGCGCCGCCGACTCCTCCGGCGTAAGGACGCGGTCCATGATCTCCGCGATCAGCGCGGCCGTGACCGCCGAGCGCTCCCGCTCCGTGAGGTCGGCGAGTTTCAGGTGCGCGGACGCCCCCTGCGCGGCGCCCGGCGGCGCCACGGAGACGGTGAAGCGCCCGCCGCCGAGCGGCTGCACGCCGACGTCGAAGACCGCGGAGCGGCCGCTGCGGCAATGCACAACCTGGATGCGGTCTCCGTCCCCTCCTGCCAGGTCGTAGCAGTAGAGCCGGCCGCTCTCCGGGCCGGGGACGTAGCGGCGCAGCGCCGCGAAGCTCCCTGCGACCCGGGCCGGCGGCGACACGTTCGGTCGCGCCTGCTCGAGGTAGATCTTCCGCCCGTCGCCGACCGCGCTTTCGTTGCTCACCGCCTCCGCCAGCCGTTGCGTGAAGCCGTTCTCGAGCCACGCCGCCATCGGCCCCGCCAGCTCGATGGCGTGCGCGGCGTAGCGCATCGCCTGCAGCGGCTCCAACCCGCCGATGTCGTCGAAGAACCAGGCGCACGAGGTGAACAGCGCGAGCGCGTCGTGCTCCAGCGCGAGCAGCTCGCGCGCCCGGACGATCTCCGCCGCCGTGAGCGGCCGCACGGCGTGGGACGTCACCAGTGCGCCGATCGCCCCGGCGCCGCTGCCCCTCGTGGCGCCGTACGCGTCGCGGGCGGCCCACGGGTCGGTGAGCAAGGCGCCGCCCTCCAGCTCGAACGTCCGGTGCAGCTCCCCGGCCAGCCAGTCCACCGCCGCCCGGAGCGGCGCGCGCCACTTCTGGTTCCAGCCCCGCTCCGGCGCGAGGCGGCACCCGCAGTCGGACCGCCACCGCTCGACCCCGTGCACGCAGCTCCACGAGCTGGGCTCCACCAGCTCCAGCGGCTGCACCGCGGGGTGCGCCGCCAGGAACGCGGCGTAGTTCGTCATGGCCACGTCGGAGCGTTGCTCCAAGATCTCCTGCACCTTTGCCAGCGCCATCTCGGCGAACTTGTGGTGGTGGCCGAAGGTCTCGCCGTCGGTTGCGAGCGAGACCAGGCCCGAAGGCGCGGCGCCACCCCTTTCGTACACCACTTTCGCCCACGCGTAGGCGTCCTTGAGCAGCGGCCCGAAGGCGACGTCGTGCGAGAGATCCCCGTCGTAGATGAAGAGCGCAATCTCCCGCTTGCCGCGGGTCGTGTACCTGCCCGGCAGGCCGCCGGCGGGGACGCGCTTCACCTGGTGCGGCGCGAGGATCGTGAAGGCGATCCCGTGGGCGGCGAGCACGTCGAGGGTCTCGTCGTCCACCGCTGTCTCGGGCAGCCACATCCCCTCCGGCGCGCGACCGAAGCGGCGCCGGAAGTCCGCAATCCCCCAGCGCACCTCCGTCACCTTGTCACGCCGGGTGCTGAGCGGCAGGATCACGTGGTGGTAGGGTGCGGCGATCGCGTTGCCGTGGCCGCCCGCCGCCCGGCAGCTCGCCGCGTCCGCCTCCAGGACCGCGCGATAGGTCTCCGGCGCCTCGTCCTCCAGCCACTCCAGCAGCGTCGGGCCGAAGTCGAAGCTCATCCGCTCCAACACATTGACGATGCGCGTGATGCGGCCGGTCCCGTCGGGGATGCGCGCGGCGACCACGGCGCGGTAGCACTCCGCCTCGATGCGCCGGTTCCAATCGTGGAACGGCGCGGCCGTGGCCTCCGCTTCCACGTACTCGAGCCAGGGGTTCTCGCGCGGCGGCTGGTAGAAGTGCCCGTGCAGGACGACCGACCGAACGCTCATCAGAGCCTCCCTGCCACGCTGCCCTGCCCCGTCACGGTCTCGACCTGCCGCAGCACATCCGGGAAGACCGCGTCGCGCGCGTGCAGCTCCTCCGCCATGCGCGCCGCCTCCTCTGGAAGCGTCGTCCCACCCGCCGCCGACTCCAGGAAACCGACGAGCCGCTCCGCGTCCTCGACGTGGAGCGCGAAGCGGCGCTCGGCGTAGTCGGTGGCAGCGCCCGTGGTGATGATGAACTGCCAGTCCGACGCCTGTGCAAGGAGCAGCTCACGCGCCGCCTGCGCCAGGATTGGGCCCGCCCCTTCGGAGCCGAGCACCCGCGGCGCCACGTCCCAGAACCGGTCCTCGAGCGGCCACAGCCGCCGCCAGGTCCAGTGCGTCTGCTCGTTGAGCCACATCCCGTGGTCGCCGCCCGCGCCCCAGGAGCCCGCGGCCAGCTCGATCGCTACGCGCGGCGGGTGTTGGCGCAGGTGCTCGGACGCCGTCAGCGCCCGCACGGCCGGCCGGTCGCCCAGGTTGCGGTAGACCGAGCCGAGGAAGTCCACGCCCTCGAACCACCAGTGGCCAAACAGCTCGGTGTCGAACGGGGCCGCGATGACGCCGGCGGCGGCGGCGCCGCCCGCCTGTTGCTCGCTCGCGAGCAGCGACGCGAAGTGAGAGCCGTGCATCGCGACCTGCGCCAGCGCGGCGGACGGATCGTAGGGCCGCTTGGCCCCGAGGTCCGAGTGCGGCCAGCTGACGCGCCACAGCTTGAGTCCGCCCGGCCAGCGGATCTTGTGGAACTCGAGGTACCACTCGTCCCCGGGGTAGCCGAGGTCCCGGCTCCACACCTGCATCGAGGAGCGCGGGTCGCGGACCAGCACCGCCACCCGGGCCGCGGTCCCCTGTGAGGCGACGAGGTAGGCGCGGTTGGGTGTCCGCCACGCGCCGTCGCCCCCGTGGCGCGGGCGATCGCGCCGCACGGCGCCGAACCGCTCGGCGCCGATCGGCACCTCGGCGTAGCCGCCAAGCGCGCTCCCCGCCCGCGCCAGGTGCGCGTCCGTGAAGATGAACTTGATGCCGGCCGCGGCCAGGTGCTCCTCGATCCCGGCGCGCGGGCCGGCGTGCGGCGTAAGCGGCAGCGGCTCCCACCACCCACCCGGGCGGTAGGCGCACTCGGGCAGCCAGCATCCCGCCGGCGCGCGCCCGAACAGGCGCCGGTGCTCGGCGACCGCGACCGCGAGCTGGAGCCGGATGCTCTCGTCGCGCGCGAGCAGCGGCAGGTAGCCGTGCGTCGCCGCGCAGGTCATCACCTCCACATGGCCCGCCGCCTCGAGCCGCGCGAACGCCGCCGCGATGTCGCGGCCCTCCGCCTCGAAGCGCGCCTGCAGCCGCCGGAACCGCGCCTCCCAGAAGTCCACCAGCGGGAGGAGCGCGTGCTCGCCGGTCTGCGGCAGGGTGCGGCGGGCCTCGCCGCAGGACTCCAGGCGCTGGGCGAAGAAGGCGTCCAGCTCCGAGCCGAAGAACGGATCGGCGAGCTGGTTGGCGAGTACCGGCGAGACGGCGATGGTGATCGGGGCACGGACGCCGCGCGAGGCCAGCTCGTGCACCTTCTCGATCAGCGGAAGGTAGGAGTCGAGCGCAGCCTCGCAGAGCCAGTCGCTGCCGTGGGGCCAGCGACCGTGGCGCAGCACGTACGGCAGGTGGCTGTGGAGCGCGAGGACGAAATCCACCCGCGCCCTACCGCCCGACGGCGGAGGCCGCGAGCACGCGGCGGTAGACCGCGGCGTAGGCCGCGGCCGAGCGCTCCCAGCTGAAGTCGCGCTCGACGGCGTGCTCGACCATCCACGCCCAGCGGGCTGGGGTCTGGTACGTGTCCACCGCCTCCTGAACCGCCGCCGCCAGCGCCTCGGGCGTGTACCCGTCGAACAGGAACCCGGTCTCGCCGTCCGCTACCGTGTCGGCGAGGCCGCCGACCCGGCGCGCCACCGGGATGGTGCCGTAGCGCTGCGAGGTCATCTGGGTGAGCCCGCACGGCTCGAACAGCGACGGCACCAGGAAGATGTCGGCGCCCGACATGATACGGCGCGCCATCCGGTCGGTGAAGCCGAGCTTCACCCCGACCCGCTGGTGCGAGGACGCCGCGATCGAAGTGAGCACCCGCTCGTACCTGGGCTCGCCGCGCCCCGTGAACACGAACTGCGCGCCGTTGCGGAACAGGCGCGGGTTGTCGATCACGAGGTCGAGCCCCTTCTGGGGCACCAGCCGCGCCGCCATCCCGATCACGGGGACGTTGTAGCGCACCGGCAGGCCGAAGGTCCGCTGCAGCGCCGCCTTGCAGCGCCGCTTCCCCGACAGATCGTTCGCCGAGAAGTTCGCGCTGATCTGCGGGTCCACCGCTGGATTCCACAGCTCGACGTCGATGCCGTTGACGATCCCCAGCAGCCGGTCGCCGAGCGCCCGGAAGGCGTCGTGCAGGCCGAAGCCGCCCTCGGGCGTCGTCAGCTCAAAGGCGTGGGTCGGGCTCACCGTCGTCACGAAGTCCGCCAACGCCATCCCGCCCTTGAGGTAGTTGACTCGGCCGTACCACTCGAGCAGCCGCCAGTCGTACAGCGACGTCGGCAGACCCACGAGCCGCAGGATGTCCTCGGGAAACCATCCCTGGAACGCGGCGTTGTGAATCGTGAGGACCGCGCGCACCCGGTCGTAGAACTCCCGACCGGCGTACGTGGTGCGGAGATAGACCGGCACCAGCGACGCGTGCCAATCATGCGCGTGCACGACGACGGGCGCGTTGGTGATGCGCGGCAGGATTTCGAGCGCGGCCTGGGCGAAGAACGCGAACCGGAAGCCGTTGTCCCCGTAGTCCGTTCCGCCGGAGCCGTACGGGCCGGGCCGGTTGAAGTACCCGTCGTGCTCGAGGAAGAAGACCCGCGGAGCGCGCGGCGAGCCGGGCGCGCGGAACAGCCGCGTCCACTCGAGGCGGGGCCCCACCTGCACGGGGAACGGTCGGCCCACCGGCACTAGCTCCTCGGCCGTCCGGCGGACGGAGCGGTGCAGCGGCATGATCACCGCGGTCGGCACGCCGGCCGCGGCCTGGCACCGCGCCAGTCCGGCGACCGCGTCCGCCAGTCCGCCGGTGTGCGCGTAGGGGGCGTACTCGGCGACCACGTGCACCACGCCCACCGGCCCGTCCGCACTCGAGCCGAGCAGCAGCGGCGGCTGCGCGGGAGCGCGCCAGGGGGCGCTTCCGGGAGGCGCGGTCACCGGCGCGCGCTCGCTAGGCGGTGGGGGGCTCGTCACCTGCGGCATCGCCCCGCAGCGCGGGGGCGTAGTAGCCCTGTACGTACTGCTGCACCATCCGCCGCGCCGTGTACCGCTCGCCAACCGTCCTCAGGGCGTGCTTCATCTTCGCCGTCCAGCCGACCGGCACGCCGCGCGCGTCGCGGTCGTAGAACAGCGGCACGATCTCGTCCTCGAGCAGGGTGTACAGCTGCTCGGCGTCCCATTCGTCGCCGTCGCCGCCCTCCGGCGCAGGCTTGATCGCCCAGCCGTTGAGTCCGTCGTACGCCTCGAACCACCAGCCGTCCAGGGTGCTGAGCTGCGGCACCGCGTTCAGCGCAGCCTTCATCCCGCTGGTGCCGCACGCCTCGAGCGGCGGGCGCGGCAGGTTGAGCCACAGGTCCACACCTTGGACCATCCGGTGCGCCAGGTGCAGCTCGTAGTCCTCGAGGAACGCCACCCGGCCTTCCAGCCGGGGGTCGCGCGAGAACTGGTACACCTCCTGGAGCATCTTCTTCCCGTCCTCGTCAGCGGGATGCGCCTTCCCCGAGAACACGATCTGCACCGGGCGCCAGGGGTTGACGAGCAGCTTCCGCAGCCGCTCGATGTCCCGGAAGATGAGCGTGGAACGCTTGTAGGTCGCGAACCGGCGAGCGAAGCCGATCGTGAGCGCCTCGGGGTCGAGCAGCGTACCGGCGCCGACGACGTGCGCGGAGTCCTTCCACTCGTCCGTCCAGCGCCGCCGCGCCTGCTCCCGCACGAAGCTCATCAGGATTCCCTTGAGCTCCGTATGGACGAACCAGAGGATCTGGTCGTCGAGCGTGAGCACCCGTTCCCAGAGTGCCGGATCGTCGAGGCGGTTGCCCCAGTCGGCGCCGAGGTGATTGTCGAGCAGCGCCATCATCCGGTGCGACATCCACGTCGCGAGGTGCACGCCGTTGGTGACGTGCGAGATCGGCACCTGGCTCGTCTTTCGGTCCGGCCACAGATCGTGCCAGATGCGGCGCGACTCCTCGCCGTGCCGCTTCGCCACGCCGTTGATCCGGCTCGAGAGCCGCTCGGCCAGCACCGCCATGTGGAACTGCCCATGGTCGCGCTTGGGATGGTAGCCGAGGTGCATGAACTGCTCGCGGCTGATCCCCATCTCCTCCCACTCCGGGCCGGTGCACTGCTCCACCAGTTCGCGCGGGAAGGCGTCGTGCCCGGCCGGCACCGGCGTGTGCGTCGTGAAGACGGACGCCGCCCGCACCTGACGCACCGCATCCTCGAACCGCATGCCGTTCGCCAGGTATTCCCGCAGCCGCTCGACGAGCATGAACGCCGCGTGGCCCTCGTTGGCATGCCAGACGCCCGGATTGACGCCAACCGCGCGCAGGACCCGGACCCCCGCGATGCCGAGGGCCCACTCCTGCTTCAGCCGCTGCTCGGGCCCGCCGGCATAGAGCCGTCCGGCCAGGGTGCGGTCGGCGGGGTCGTTCTCCTCGAGATCCGTGTCGAGCAGGTACACCGAGACACGCCCCACCTTCATCCGCCATGCGCCGACGTGCACCGGCCGGCCGAAGGCGCGCACCACCGCGAGCCACGGCTCGCCCTTGGAGCCGATGAGCGGCTCGAGCGGCCCCATGCGCGCGTCGAACCGCTCATCCGTGTCCTCCTGCCAGCCATCGAGCCGGATCCGCTGGTCGAAATAGCCCTGCGTGTAGAGCAGGCCGACCGCGACCAGCGGCACGCCCAGGTCGGACGACGCCTTGCAGTGATCCCCAGCCAGGACGCCCAGGCCGCCGGAGTAGATCGGAACGGAGTTGTGCAGGCCGAATTCCGCGCAGAAATAGGCCGCGGTCTTCCCCTGGAGGTCCGGGTAGCTCTGGGCGAACCACGTACCGAGGTTGTTCTCCTCAGACCGGAGATCGCTCACCACCCGGTCGTACAGCTGGAGGAACTTGGTGTCGTGGGCGCAGGCCGCCAGACGCTTGGGGTCCACGCGGCGTAGTTGCTCGAGGGGATTGTGGCGCGTCAGGTGCCAGAGCGGACGGTCGAGGACGCGGAACAGGGCCCGGGCGTCCCGGCTCCAGCTCCAGGAGACGTTGGCAGCGATCTCTTGGAGGCCGTCAATCCGCTCGGGGAGATATGGCAAGGCAACGGAGGATCGTCTCATAAGCCTAGCAAGTAATCTTGGACCGCCTCTTCCCGCCAGCGCGGCCCTCTCGACGCCAGCTTGTCCTAAGCCGACCGAATCGGTCCCCGGATTTCCTTGAGCGCCCCGGTCACTGTCGGAGCCACCATCTTCTTCCGCCAGGCGTAGGCAAGGTCGGTGTTGTCCAGCGGCGTGGCGTGGTTCGCGGCCGCGGCCGCCACGGCCTCGACCGCTTCGTCCGTGAGTTCGCGCCCGATCAGGGACGACGCCTCGGTCACGAGGACCGGTCGTGACGCGACCGCGCCGAGCACGAGGCGCGCGTCGCCGACGACGCCCCCCTCCCCGAATCGCACACTCGCCGCCACACCCAGCACCGGGAAGTCGAACGAGCCGCGCCGCCTGAGCTTCCAGTACGTGCTCCGCCACCCGGGCTCGGCGAGCGCCAGCCACACCGACGTCAGGATCTCGTCCGGCCGCTTCGTGAGGTACGCCATTCCGTCGTCGGCGTACAACTCCTCGAGCGGGATGTCGCGCTCGCCGTCCGCCGAGACCAGCGTCACCCGCGCGCCGAGCGCGATCAGGGCCGGCGCGGTATCGGTGGACGAGACCGCCCAGCAGCGCGGGCTCGAGTGGCCACCCAGCAGATGGCGTCGCCTGTGGGCGAGGTGCACGCGTGAGCGCCGGTGGAGCCCGGCGCCTTCATGCAGTAGTTGATCCCCTGCCGCCACTCCAGCGACTGGTTGTAGTAGGTGCAGCGGGTGTCGAGGCAGAGGTTGCCGCCCAGCGTCCCCAGATTACGGATCTGCGGCGCCGCGACCTGCCCTGCGGCACGCGCGAGTGCCGGGTAGTGCCGCAGCACCCTCCGTCGGCTCATCGCTTCAGTCCTCTGACCAGGTAGTCCGCGAAGGCGTCGGCGATGCCCGCCGGGGGCGTCTCGCCCTCGGGGTCGTACCACTTCGCCGTCCAGTTGAGCGCGCCCAGCAGGGCGCGGGTCACGAGCTTCGGATCGCAGGGCACGAACGCCCGGGAGCGCACGCCCTGCTCGACGATCTCCCGCACCGACCGCTCGTAGCGGTCCCGCTTCGCGATGATCCTCGCCTTGAGCGACGGCGGCAGGGCATCCACCTCCGTATGCGCCGCCGCGCCGTCCAACTCGTCGAGCATGCACGCCAGGTGGGAGCGGATCACCCGCCGCAGCCGCTGGTCGGCACCGAGCCGCGCCGCCGCCGGCGACCGCGTCGTCTCCATCATCCGGTCCAGCGAGTGATCCTGGCAGAAGTAGAGCAGCTCGTGCTTGCTGGCGAAGTAGTAATACAGATTGCCCGGCGAGAGGTCGGCCTCGCGGGCGATCTCCCGCATCCCCGTGGCCGCGAAGCCGCGCCGGCGGAAGACCCGCGCGGCCGCCCGGAGAATGCCCTGGCGCACCGCCAGCGCCTTGCGCTCGCGGCGGCTTGCCGGCCGCCGGGCGGCAGGCCGAAAAGCAGAACGGCGGTTCAGTTTCTGAACCACCGTTCAATTCTGCTTCGGGACCGGCCGGACGTCAAGCCGTCACGCCGGCGGCGCCTTCGCGGCCTCGATCTCCTCCGCCGCCTTCTTCAGAATCTCGAGGATCCTCTGCACCCGCGGGTCGCCCGGGCTGGCCCGCCACGCTTCGACGAACGCCAGCCGGGCCAGCCGGGCGAGCGCCTCGGACAGCTCGCCCATCGCGCCGCCGGCGAAGCCGCGCACGGCGCCGCCGACCCGCTCGAGGATCTCGTCGAGGACGTCCCGGTGCTGCTCGAGAAACGCCTCGCCCTCGGGCGTGATGTGGTAGACCTTCTTGCCGTCCGTATCCACCGCGCGCACGTACCCCTGGTCCTCGAGGAGCTGCAACGTCGGGTAGATCGTTCCCGCCGACGGCGTGTACCAGCCGCCCAGCTTCTCCTCGAGCGCCTTGATGACCTCGTAGCCGTGCCGCGGCTTCTCCTTGAGCAGCCGGAGAATCACATACTTGACCTCGCCCGACTCGAACATCTGCTGCCGCCAGCGCCGCCGCGGCCCACCGCGCCCCTCCGGCCAGCAGAACGCCCACGCCCGCGGGCCAAACCCGCCAGCGAAGAACTTTCCGAACGGCCAATCCCCGTTCTCGTTGTCCCGTGACATCTTACGCCTCCTTCAATTACGATACATCGTAAGTTATATCGCACGATATAACGTGCGTCATTACGTACGATATGTCAAGCCCATGACAGTGGCGAGACGGCAAGTTCCGAGGGGCGGGCCGAGTAGAATCCGTGCGAGTGGCCCAAACGCAGCGCGGCAGCTCGATGCCGAGCTGCCGCGCCACGCCACCGGTGAGGCGCCCGGCCCTACCCCAGCGACCAGGGCCAGGGCCAGTGCGGATTGGCCACGATCCACAGCATCGCGCCCGCGATGGTGATGTTCTTCCAGAACTGGGCCCGCTGCCCGGCGCGCTGCATCGGATCGGTCAGGCCCCAGAACCGGTGCAGCCAGAACGCGACGACAACGAGGAAGACGAACAGCAGGCCAGCGCCGATGCGGGGATGGAAGCCCAGCAGCAGGCCAAGCCCGCCGGCCAGCAGCATCAGCCCTGTGACCACGACCCCGACTTCGGGCAGGGGGACGCCGGCGGCCTTCGCGTACGCAGCCATCGGCTTCACTTGGGTGAAGTGCGCGTAGGCCGATTGCAGGAACATCCAGCTGAGCAGAACGCGGGCAATGAGTAGGAGGATCTCTTCGAGCGTCACGACTCGCCTCCCGGGCAGAGTGTACCGAACATTCGGCGAGGCGGGCCGACACTGTCAACGGGGCGGCGGCGCGCCCCCCAAGACAGCGGCGCCCGCACTTCCGCGGGCGCCGTGCTCCTGCCTTCTCTCTGCGTTGCTCGCCCCGATCAGGTCTCCACCATCCTGTGGCTCCCTTGGATCCGGATCATCCGCTGCGGCAGCTCCTTGAGGAACTGCAGCTCGGGCGTCCGCAGCAGTTGCGGAAGGTCCGCCCCCGGCCACCCGCCCAGCAGGTCCATGTGCCCCCATCCCGGGTTCAGCAGCTCGTCGAAATCCTCGTAGGAGTTGGGCATCACCCGCCAGCCTCCGCGCTCCGGCATCTTCCCGCTCACGCTGATGCGGTGCTTCATCCGCATCAGCTCGAAGGTGACCGTCTCGCCCGGATCGTACGTGGCGAGGATCCGGAACGCGTGCGACGGGTTGCTGGGCTGGCGGCCGCCGATCGAGAGAATCACGTCGCCGGCCTTGAGGCCCAGCGTGGAGTCCCCCGGGGCGTCCACCACCAGGACGCCTTCGGACGTGCCGAAGTACGGGGCCAGGCCGGGGTTCACCTTCACGAGCTCGAGGTTGGCGAGCGGCGCGCCGAACGAGAGGTTCATGTTCCCGCCCTCGAACGGCACGGCCATCGCCCGAGGCAGTATCTGCATCGTCAGGGAGCGGGCCATGTCCTCCATCCCTGACTGGCCGGCGATTACCGTGAGGTTGAGCGGCCGGTTGTTGCGCCGCAGCTCGAGCTGCACCGTATCGCCGGTGTGGAGACGCGACGCCAGCTCCACCAGCCGCCGGCCCGGGCGCGACGCATCGTTGCTCTCGTCGTCGTTCTCGTTGCCCGCGGCACCCGCCAGCCGCGTGCCGTTGATCTGCACGACGATGTCACCGGTATGCACACCCGCCTTGTCGGCGGCACCGCCCGGGGTCACCGCGGTGATGCGCGCACCGATCGAATCGCGGGCGGGATCGGCGCTCAAATCGACGACCACGCCGAGCCGGCCGCGGCGGCCGACCGTGTAGATCCCCCCCTGGGGAAGGAACCAACTCCCGAACCCACGCTCCGCCACCGTGTCGCGAGGTGGCCGCGGGGGCCGCGGGTTCTCCTGGGCCGCCGCGGGGACGGCCACCGCGGCCAGGAACACAAGCGTCAAGAGCCGTCGCATATCCTCAACTCCCTTCGATTAGAGGCCGGCGTAGGTGGCGCGCGTCTCGTGCACGTCCACCAACGCCGACAGTAGCCCTGCCCGCTGCTTCCACAGCTCCGCCACGCGTCCCGGATCGGCCCGCTGGGCCGCCGGGTCGTTCAGCGCCGCGTCCACCTGCGCCAGGCGATCCTCCAGGTCCACCACCACCCCTGCCGTCTTGCCCGTCAGGGCGCGCTCGTCGGGCTGCAGCGACCGGAAGACCTGCTCCATCGCCGCCGACTCCGCCATTGCCTGGCTCAGGGCAGTGTCCTGTGGTGCCGGTCCGGAGTGCCGCAGGACCACGAACCCCAGCACGACCACCGCCGCGGCCGCCACTAGGCCGGCGGACCACGATACCCGGCGCCGCCGCCGCTCCTGCCGCGCGGCCTGCTCGATGACCGGCCACCGGTCGCGCGGAGGCGCGAACACCGGCAGCGCCCGGAGCTGCGAGCGCACCTGCTCGAGCCGCTCCAGCTCCGCCGCGCACACCGCGCACGCCGAAACGTGCTCGCGCACCCAGGCGCTGCCCTCGCCGTCCCGCAGCGCGAGCAGCTCCTCACCCGTCCCATGCCGCTGTTCACTCATGCTTCCACTCCTGCGCCGAGCCAGCGCCGCAACCGTTCGTGCGCGCGGGCCAACTGGGACTTCGAGAAACTCGTCGTCATCCCCATCAGCTCGGCGATCTCCTCGTGCGTGTACCCCTCGACGTCGTGCAACCACACCACCGCCCGCGAGCGCTCCGGCAACCGCGCCAGCGCCGCCTCCAGATCCATCCTGAGCGGGACGTCCTCCCCGACGCCCGCTCCGCCAAGCTCTTCCTCCAGCGGCTCCCATTCCCGGAGCTTCTCGCGGCGGTACCGCATCAGCGCCTTGCTCGCCGCGATCGTCCGGATCCAGCCCCAGAGGCTGCCCTCGGCACGCCACTGCCGGAGGGATCGACACACCTCCAGGAACGTCTCCTGGAGCACGTCCTCGGCATCCTCGGCCGACTTCGTCAGCCGGCGCGCCAGCGTGTACACCGGCCGCTCGTAGGTGCGGTACAGGCGCTCCAGCGCCGCGAAGTCCCCGGCCCGGGCCCGCGCCACGAGGCTCTTGGCCTCGGCGAGGGGGAGGGTGTCGGTCATTGCCGCCACACCCTGTAGATGCATGTCATAGGGGGGAAGTCGCGGAGCAAGGTGAGGAGTGAGAGGGCAAGAGCGTGAGAGGGCGACATGATAGGTGAGAGGCTGGGGTGAGAAGTGAGACGCGACCCCTCACCTCTCACGCCTCTCCTCTTCTCACGTCTCACTTTGCCTTCTCACGTCTTTGCCTTCTCACCTCTCACGTATCTTCTTTCATAACACAAGGTTAACGAGTCTATCCGGCACGAACACGACCTTATTCGGCTGTTTCCCCTCGGTGAACTTCCTGACGGCAGGGTCGGCCAGCGCCGCCGCCACGGCCACCTCCTCAGGAGTGCCGCGGGCGAGCGTGAGCCGGCTCCTCACCTTGCCGCCCACCTGGACGACGAACTCCACCTCGTCCGCCACCGCGAGCGCGGGATCGAAGCGCGGCAATCCGGCGTCCATCACCGACGTCGTGTGCCCGAGCCGTTCCCAGCATTCCTCGGCGAAATGCGGCGCATAGGGCGCGAGCAGGAGGGTGAGCGACTCCAGCAGATCCCTGGTCGGCGTCCCGTCACGGAGCGCGTTGACATATTCCATCATCGCCGCGATTGCCGTGTTGTAGTCGAGCGACGCCGTGTCGCTGGTCACCCGCTGGATCGTCCGGTGCATCATCCGGACGAGCTCAGGCGACGGCTTTCCCGTGCCCCCGTGCGCCTGTGCCTCCGTGCCCGCTGTCTCGACGAGCGCCCATACCTTGTCGAGGAACCGCCGGATTCCCGAGATGCCCGCGTCACGGAAGTCGCCGCCTTCCTGGTACGGCCCGAGGAACATGAGGTACATCCGGAAGGTGTCGGCGCCCCACTGCTCGACGTACTGGTCCGGGTTCACGACGTTGCCGCGCGACTTGGACATCTTCGCGCCGTCCTTCACGATCGTGCCGTGCGCCCGGAAGCGCGCGAACGGCTCGGCGAACGACACGTGGCCGAGATCCTTGAGCGCCATCGTGATGAAACGCGCGTACATCAGATGCAGGACGGCGTGCTCGTTGCCGCCGATGTACGAGGCGACGGGGAGCCACTTCTTCGTGAGCGTCGCGTCGAAGGGCACATCGTCCCGGTCCGCGGACGGATAGCGCAGGAAATACCATGCCGAGTCGAGGAAGGTGTCGGAGACGTCGGTCTCGCGCCGCGCCAGCTTCCCGCACTTGGGGCACGGCACCCGGTACCACGACTCCGCGCGCGCCAGCGGCGAGACGCCGGAGTCGTCGGGACGGAAGTCCTCGAGCGCCGGGAGGACGACGGGCAGGTCCTTCTCCGGCACCGGCACCGTGCCGCAGGTGTCGCAGTAGATGATCGGGATCGGCGGCCCCCAGTAGCGCTGGCGGGAGATGCACCAGTCGTGGAGCCGGTAGTTGGTGACCGGCTTCGCGACTCCCTTCGCCGCGAGCGCCGCGGTGATGGCGCGCTTCGCCTCCTCCCACGGCTTCCCGTCGTAGCCCGGGCTGTTGACCAGCCTCCCTTCGGGGATGTCGGGCTCGGCCGCCGCCAGCGGCGTCGCGGCGTCCTGCCCCGGACCCGCGACCACGCGGACGATCGGGAGCTTCATCTGCATCGCGAACTCGAAATCGCGCTCGTCGTGCCCCGGCACCGCCATGATGGCGCCCGTGCCGTACTCCATGAGGACGTAGTCGGCGATCCAGATCGGGACGCTCGCGCCCGTGGCCGGGTTGCGCGCGTAGGAGCCGGTGAAGACGCCCGTCTTGGCCTTCTCCACGCTCTTGCGCGACACCAGGTCCATGGCCGCGACGCGCCGCCGGTACTCGTTCACGACGGTGCGGCATTCGGAGGTCGTGACGTCCGAGACCAGCGGGTGCTCCGGCGCCAGCACCAGATAGGTGGCTCCGAACAGCGTGTCGGGCCGAGTGGTGAAGACGGGGATCCGCTTCCCGCCCGGCGTCTCGAACACCACTTCGGCGCCCTCGGAGCGCCCGATCCAGTTCGCCTGGATCGTCTTGGTCGAGTGCGACCAGTCGGCCGTCTCGAGGTTGTCGAGGAGCGGCGCCGCGTACCTGGTGATGGTGAAGAACCACTGGTCGAGCATCCGCTGCTCGACCTTGACGTCGGGATGCCGCTCGCAGAAGCCGCCGATGACCTGCTCGTTGGCGAGCACGGTCTTGCACGCAGGGCACCAGTTCACCGCGGCGCGGCGCTTGACGGCCAATCCGCCGCGGAAGAGCTGGAGGAAGATCCACTGCGTCCAGCGGTAGTAGCGCGGGTCGGTGGTCTGCACCTCGTAGCGCCAGTCGGCCATCAAGCCGATGCGCTTGAGCTGCATGCGGAAGCGCTCGATGTTGCGCGGGATCAGCTCGGCGGGGTGTGTCCCGACCTTGAGCGCGAAGTTCTCGGAGTGGATGCCGAATGCGTCGAAGCCCAGCGGCTCGAAGACGTCGTGGCCGGCCAGCCGCTGGTAGCGCCCCTGGATGTCGGCGCCGACGAAGGCGAACACGTTGCCGACGTGGAGCCCCTCGGCGGACGGATAGGGGAACATCATCAGGTTGAAGAAGGGGCGCGCCGCGCCGGGGACGTCGGTGCGGTTGGTGCCCCGTTCCTCCCAGCGCTGCTGCCACTTCTGCTCGACGCTCTGGGGGTCGTACGCGGACGGTCTGCGATCGGCCATGGCTGGAAAAGATAGCGGCTTGCGGCGTCCCCGAGCCATCCCTAGGTTAGCGCCTGCCTCATGTCCCGGCCCTCCGTAGTGCTCATCCTGCTGCTGCTCGTCATCGTCGGCGGTGCCCTCTTCACGGCGTTCGCCGTGTGGCTGGCGCTCCGGGTGACGCGTCCACTGGCGACGATGTCGGAGGCGGCCGACGTGGTGGCCGCCGGCGACCTCACCCCCGAGCTGGCGGCGCGTGGCGGTTCCGCCGTGGTGCGGCGCCTCGGCGGCGCTCTCGCACGGATGCTCGAGGCGCTGCGCCGACTGGTGGGCGCGATCCGGGCCGCGGCCGAGGAAGCGGCGGCGATGGCGGCGCAGATCGGCGCCTCGACGGAGCAGATGTCGTCCACCGGGCAGGAGATGGCGGGCACGACGCACGATCTCTCGCAGCGCGCCCAGGAGCAGGCCGCGGTGCTGAAGGAGGCGGCGTCGGACGCCGGGCGTATCCGGTCCATCGCCGGCCGCCTGGCGGAAAGCGCCCGCGACGCCGCCGAGCGGAACCGGGCGCTGCTCGCCTTGGCGGAGGCGCGGCGGCGGGAGCTGGACGAGAGCTCCGGGGCCCTGGAGGCGCTCGCCGCGGAGGTCGAGCAGGGGATGGCACAGGCGGCGGCCCTCTCGCAGGCCTCCACCCAGATCGGGAAGTTCGTCGCGCAGACGAAGCAGATCGCGGCGCAGACGAACATGCTGGCCCTCAACGCGGCCATCGAAGCGGCACGCGCGGGCGAGCAGGGGCGTGGGTTCGGCGTGGTTGCGGACGAGGTGCGCAAGCTCGCGCTCCAGGCCGCCCAGTCCGCCACGACGACCGAGGGGACGGTCAAGGACGTGCTGAAACGCGTCACCGCGACCCACGAAACCATCACGCGGCTGGGCGCCGCCAGCGCCGCCGCGCGGGCGGCTGCGAAGACGGTGAGCGAGGGGCTCCGGGCCGTCGGCGACTCGGCGCGCGTCAACGACCGCTGGACCCAGGAGATCAGCGCAGCGTCCGCCGAATCCGAGTCCCTGGTGAAGGAGATCGCCCGGCGGCTCGAGGAGCTGGCGGCCAGCACCGAAGGGTTCGCCGCCTCCGCTCAGGAGATTGCCGCCGCATCCGAGGAGCAGAGCGCCGGCACCGAGGAGATCGCCGCCTCAGCCCAGGCGCTGGCCGTCGCCGCCGACCGTCTCACGGCCGCGGTCCAGTCGTTCCGGCTGCGCTGAAACGACGGCGGGGGCGGCCGTCGCCGCCCCCGCCCCCGCCGCCCGTCGGATTCGCTCGACCCTACTTCGGGAACGCGTCCAGGTTCACGGCGGCGCTCAGATCGCCCTTCAGCAGCGCGTCGCCCAAGGCCGACGCGATCTCCACCGCCACGCGCTTCTGCGCCTCCGCCGTCGACGCCGCGAGGTGCGGCGTCAGCAGCACGTTCGGCGCGGCCCGCAGCGGCGAGTCCGCGGGGAGCGGCTCCGGATCGTAGACGTCGAGCGCCGCGCCCGCGACCCGGCCATCCTGCAACGCCTTCACCAGCGCCGCATCGTCGATCAGTGCGCCGCGCGCGGTGTTGACGATCAGCACGCCCTTCTTGACCAGGCCGAGCCGCCGCTCGTCGAGCATGTGCCGCGTGGAGGACGACAGCTTGGCGTGCAGGCTCAGCACATCAGCCTGCTGGATGACGACGTCGAGCGGCATCAGGTCCACACCCAGCGACTCCGCCTGCTCCGACGCCACGCCGGGATCGTGGGCGATGACCTTCATCCCGAACCCGCGCGCGATGGACGCCACGCGGCTCCCGATGCGGCCGAGGCCGATGAGCCCGAGGGTCTTGTCGCGCAGCTCCGATCCCTCATACGGCTTCCGGTCCCATTTGCCCGCCATCAGCGAGGCGGAGCCGGGGGCGACCTTGCGCGCGAGCGCCAGCAGCAGCGCGAAGGTGTACTCGGCCACGCTGTTCGAGTTCGCGCCGGGCGCGGTGAGGACGGCGATCTTCCGCTTCGACGCCTCCGCGACGTCGATCGTGTCCGTGCCCATCCCGGCGCGGGCGATGATCTTGAGCCGAGGCGCCTTGGCGATCATCTCCGCCGTCACCTTCGTCTCGCTGCGCACCACCAGCGCGACGGCGTCGCTCAGCGCCTTCTGGAGGACTTCGGGGCCCTTTCCCTTCGTCTCCTCGACCTCGTAGCCCTTCATCGCGCGCAGCATCTCCAGCCCCGACTTGCCGAGGCCGTCCGCCACCACGATGCGGTCAGGCACTCTTGATGACCTCCTCCAGCGCTTTCAGCAGCGCCTCGAGCTCGGCGACGGTGTGGTCGCCCATGTGGCCGATGCGGATCGTCGCGTCCTTCAGGTCGCCATACCCCGCGCCGATGGTGTAGCCGAACTTCGCGTCCATCGCCTTCGCGATGGCGCTGCCCAGCAGCTTCCCGCCCTCGGGCAGCTTGAGACAGGAAACCGTCCAGGAGCGCCGGCCCTCGCGCGGCAGGTAGGAGAGCCCGAGCTTGCCGCCCTCCTCCTTCGCGATCCACCGCTCGACCCGCTCGCGCATCGCGTTGTGCCGCTCCCAACGCTTCTCGATCCCGCCGGCGGCGGCGATCCGGTTCAGCTGCGCCTCGAGCGCGTACATCAGCGAGAGCGCCGGCGTGTACGGCGTCTGCCGCTTGCGGATCGACGTGTCGTAGGCGATCAGGTCGAGATAGATGCCGCGGTCCGGCAGCCCCTTGGCGCGCTCCAGCAGCCGCGGCGACGCGACGCCGAAGGCGAGCCCCGGCGGGAGCGCGAGCGCCTTCTGCGACCCCGTAAGCACGAAGTCGAGGCCCCACGCGTCAGTCTCGACCGGTGAGCCCGCCAGCGAGGTCACCGCGTCCACCATGTACATCACGTCCGGCTTCGCCAGGACGACCTTCGCGATGTCCGCGATGGGGTTCAGCACGCCCGTGGACGTCTCGGAATGGGCGAGCGTCACCGCGTCGGCGCCGGAACTGTCCAACAGGCCCTTGACCGCGTCCGCCTCGAATGCCTGGCCCAGCGGCACCGTCGCCTTGACGACCTCCTTGCCGCACGCCGCCGCGATCTTCGCGAAGCGCTCGGAGAAGGACCCGTTCACCAGGCAGAGCACCTTCTTGCGCACGCCGTTCCTGATCGCGGCCTCCATCAGCCCGGTGGCCGACGTGGCCGCGATGTACACCGGCTGCTTGGTCCGGAACGCCGCCTTGAGCGGCTCGTCGAGCCGCCCGAGCAACGCCTCGGTCTTGGCGCCCCGGTGCCCGATCATCGGCTGCTCCTGGGCCTTCGCGACCTCCGGCAGCACCTCGGTGGGTCCCGGCAGGAAGAACTTCCCGAATGGAATGGTCATGCAGCCACCTGTGTGTCGAGCAGGCCTTCCTCGACGATGTCGTTGGTTTCCACGATGCGAACTCCCGCTTCAGTCCACTGCCTGAGCAAGTGCTGTGCCACCCCACGGTCGATCGGCTTCATCGCGTCGCTCACCGCGTAGAGCCGAATCTCGGGGTGCCGCGTCAGCAATCCCTCGATCGCGTACCGGTTGCAGACGTCCTGCGCCACGCCGTACAGGACGACCACCCGCGGCGAGAGAACCCCGAGCACGGTTTCGATGTTTTCGTTTGTGAAGACGTCGAACCAGTGCTTGTTGAGGAGAATGTCGCCAGGGTGGGCGCGCACCAGATCGGCGAGCGAGGCCGGATCCTGGCGCTCCGGCTCGATGACCAGGGGATCTCTGAGCGTGGTCTCCGGGATTTTGGCCTGCCCGGTCGTGCCCCGCATGCAGTGTTCGGGGAAGGTCTGCTTGAAGTCGGGGTTGGCCGACAGCTCCCGGTGCCCGTTCACGTGGTCGTCGGCGCTGGCGATGACGCGGATCTGCTTGGCGTGCGCGTAGTCGGTCAGGCGCCGGAGGTTGGGGACGATCTGCTCGGCGTCCGGCACGTACAGCTTGCCGTCGGCGCGCATGAAGTCGACCTGCGTGTCTACGTCCCAGAAGACGACCCCGCCCATGTCCCCTTCCCGTCAAGCTGTCTGAAACCTGACCGCCCGCCGGATAGGGGTCAATCACGCCCCTCCGAGCCGTACGCGATGCCCCGTCGCTCGGGGCCAACCGCCGCCACAACGGCGCACCCGACGAACACGACGCAGGCGGTGACCGCCATCGCGACCGCGTAGGAGGTGTGCTTCGCGGCCTCTGCCTCGATGGTCGCCGCCGTCCCCGCGATCAGCACCCCGCACTGGTAGGCGAAGCCCGGCAGGAAGCCGCGCACCGCGTCGGGCGACAGCTCGGTGATGTGCGCCGGGATCACGCCCCAGGCCCCCTGCACGAAGAACTGCATGAAGAACCCGCCGGCGACGAGAAACGCCACCGACGGCGCGAACGCCCACACCGGGATCACGGCGACCGCACCTACGAGGGAGAGCACGATGGACCGCCGCCGGCCCAGCCGGTCCGAGATCAAGCCGACCAGCACGCCCCCGGTCAGGGCGCCGACCATCGAGAAGGCGGTGAACGCCGCGCGCCGCTCCGGGGTGAACCCCCAGTCGCGCTGCAGGAAGGTCGGGTACATGTCCTGGGTGCCGTGGGAGACGAAGTTCATCATGGCCATCAGCAGCACCAGGTAGAGGAAGAGCCGCCAGTGCCGGACGATGGCGCGCCCCAGCCCGCCCCAGCTCTCCGCGCGCGAGCGCCGCCACACCTCGGACTCCTTCACCCGGTAACGCACGAACAGGGCGAGCAGCGCCGGCAGTCCCCCGATGAAGAAGAGCGGGCGCCAGCCCCAGCGCGGAAAGACGACGAAGAAGCAGAGCGCCGCCAGCAGGTACCCGACGGCGTACCCCTGCTGGAGCAGCCCCGACAGCACGCCCCTCAGGCGCGGCGGCACCTTCTCCATCACGAGCGAAGCGCCGACGCCCCACTCCCCACCCATCCCGATTCCGAACAGCGCCCGCAGGACCAGGAACGTGCCGAAGGTCGGGGCGAGTCCCGACGCCACCTCCACGACGGAGTAGAAGATCAGGTCGGCCATCAACGGCAGGCGGCGACCGTAGCGGTCCGCCAGGAGCCCGAAGATGAAGGCGCCCACGGGCCGGAAGGCCAGGGTGAGGCTGATCGACAAGGCCACCGTCGCGTCCGACTGGTGAAACTCCTTCGCGATGGCCGTCAGGGTCATGACGACGAGGAAGAAGTCGAATGCGTCGAGGGTCCAGCCGAGGAACCCGGCGGCGACCGCGGCGCGGTGGTCCGAGGCCGGGGGCTGCGCGGCGGCGGGAGGCGCGGACATGGAGGCTGCCAACATACCCGAAAAGCGCGGGGCCCGCTCCCTGGGAGCGGGCCCCGTATGCGCTGCCGGAGGGCCGCTAGATCCCGAACGCCTCGGGCGGCGGAGTTTTCGGCAGCGGCTTCTTCGTGTCCTTCACGTACGCTCCCGGCGAGAAGGTGGTGAATACCTATTCACGCGGCTGCATATATATGCAATTGCCCGGCGGAATACGCAAGAGGGGGGCCAGGCCCCGCGCCCGCCCCCCTCTGCCGCCCGCCCTCTGACGCCTCGCGACCACTCGCCACTTGCCGTCTGGCAACTGTTCTGCAGCCCGCCTCCCGCCTACTCCACCCTCTCGAGCCTCGGGTTGGGATTGTACTTGCGGCCGACCTTCGCGACGGGCTTCCCGTCCACCAGCACGACGTCCGCAGTGAAGTCGAACCGCCCCTGGTAGAGGGAGGAGCCCACGCCGTAGGCGTCCACCGGCACCCCCAGCTCCTCGAACTGCCGGATCTTCTCCGCGGTGAAGCCGCCCGAGACCACGATCTTCACGTGCTGGAAGTTCTCCCGGTCGAGGGCGCGGCGGACGTTCCAGACCAGCTGGGGATTGACGCCGGTGGGCTTGAAGGTGCCCATCTCGGGGATGATGGACGTGTCCACCAGCGTCTCCGACGTGTCGAGGCGGACGCCGTAGAGCCGCGTGCCGAGCGCGCGGGCGCAGGCGAGGCTGGTGCCGACGCAGTCGTTCTCGAAGTCCACCAGGGTGACGACCCGCACCGACTCCGGGATGTGCTCGGCGAACTTGCGCGTCGCCAGGACCGTGTCGCCGCCGAAGGCCGCGATGAGCGCGTGGGGAACCGTCCCCACCCCCTCACTGCCCCACCACGACGCCTGGGCGTCCGTCGACACGCCGATGGCGCCGGCGACGTGCGCGGCGTACCCGTCCCCGGTCTGCACCAGCCAGTGGTCGTGCCGGGCGGGGAAGAACATCACTTCCTTGGGCCGCGCCGCCTCCACCACGCGCCGCGTGTTCGTGCCGACCTTCGTGCGCCGTGCCAGCACGCCCAGGTACAGCGTCTCCAGGTGCGCGAAGGCGTCGTAGGGACCCTCGATCAGCATGACGGTCTCCCACGGATCGACCTCGTCCCCGTCGTACAGCGCGTGCACGGTCAGGTCCTTCCACTCGATGGCACACTGCTTGAGGATGGCGATGGCTTCGTCGATCCCGCCGACGAAGGCGTGGGTCTTGCCGAAGACCTGCATCGTGACGTGCGGCCGGGCGCCGTTGGCGAGGAGGATGTCGCGCGTGCGCACGAAGTATTTGTCCGAGTAGTAGCCCGCGCGCATCTTCTCCACCGGGAGGTGGAAAATCGCGGGGTCCAGGCGCTGTTTCCGCGTCATCGGGCCTCGAAGTGCATCGCCTTGAGCTCGTCGATTTCGGCCCGCAGCGCGTCCGCGTTGGGCACGTCCGGATACCGGGCGAGGATGCGGCGCAATTCCACCATCGTCCTCCCATAGTTCTTCAGGTTGTCACGATAGACGTTCGCCGCCAGCAGCGCGTATCCCGCGCGGCGCCGCGGGTCGCTCGCGCGCTGCTCCGCCTCGTGCAGGGCGAACAGCGCCAGCTCGTAGTCCTTCAGCTCCCGCAGGGCCAACTGGGTGAGGTGCTCGCACGCGACCAGGTCCTGCGGCTGCGCGGCGATCACCTGCCGATACGCCTCGGCCGCCTGGGCGTACTGGCCCTTCGCCACCAGCGCCTGGATGTTCGAATGCTGGTTCACCGACGGCGTCGAGGCGCCGCTGGGCAGCGTCAGCGCGGCCACGGTGCTCGCCCCGGGATGCAGAATCCCGGCCTCGAGGACCCCGTACAGCAGCACGAACACCCACCCGACCAGCGCCGCCCCCAGCGGCGCCAAGTTGAGAAACAGCACCACTTCCAGCAGCGAGAAGAGGGTCGCGACCCCCATGACGAGGCAAAGGACGATGAAACGCCCCTTGGGGGTGGCCGCCGAGACGTTCTCCAGCCCCCACATGCCGCCTCCTCGCCGGAATCCGCCTGTATTCTAGCTAGTCGTCCTCGCCCTTGGCTTTCTTCTTCTCCTTCTTGTCCTTCTTCTTGCCCTTGCCGCTCTTCACGCCGAGGCCCTTCTCGATGGCCTCGACGATCGTGCTGAGCGCGCGAATCCGCGCGAACAGCTTGTCGTTCGCCTCCACAATCGTCCACGGCGCGTAGCTGGTGCTGGTGTTCTGGATCATGTCCACCACCGCCTGCCGGTACGCGTCCCACTTCTCGCGGTTGCGCCAGTCCTCGTCGGTGATCTTGTACTGCTTGTACTCGATCTTCTGGCGCTCCTTGAAGCGGCGCAGCTGCTCTTCCTTCGAGATGTGGAGCCAGAACTTGACCAGGATCAGCCCGAAGTTGGTGAGCGACAGCTCGAACTCGTTGATCTCCTGGTAGGCCCGCCGCCACTCGGCCTCCGAGCAGAAGCCCTCGATCCGCTCCACCATCACGCGCCCATACCAGGTCCGGTCGAAGATGGCCAGGTGCCCCGCCTTGGGGAGCTGACGCCAGAAACGCCACAGATAGTGGTGGGTCGCATCGTCGCCCTTGGGCGCCGCGATGGGAACCACGGAGTAGCCGCGCGGATCCAGGGCCTCGGTGACCCGCCGGATGTTCCCGCCCTTCCCCGCCGCGTCCCACCCCTCGTAGCCGATGATCACCGGCCGCCGCTCGTCGTAGCACCGGAACTCCAGCTCGCGCAGGCGGACTTGGTTCTCCTTGAGCTGCTCCTCGTACTCCTTCCGCTTCAGCGCCTGGTCGAGGTTCACCTTGTCGAGGACCGTTTCCATGTCCTTCAGCGCCTGCACCGACACGCTGGCTCGTGCCACACGCTTGGCCGGTGCCTTCTCGGCCTTGGCGGCGAGCGCCGTCTGCATCGCGTCCGCCAGCGTCTTGAAGACCTTGATCAGCCGGTAGCGCTTGTCGGTCGCCTCGACGATGGTCCAGGGCGCGTACGCCGTGTTGGTCCGCTCGAACATCTCCTCGGCGGCCTGGGCGTAATCGTCGTACTGTTTGTGGTGCTCCCAGTCCTCCTTGGTGATCCGCCACGAGTCGTACTTGCTCTTCGCGATGTCCTTGAAGCGCTTCTTCTGCTCCTTCTCGCTGATGTGCAGCCAGAACTTGACGATCACCATCCCGTCGTCGGTGAGCATCCGCTCGAACTGCGCGATCTCGTTGTAGGCGGAGCGCCACTGCTCGGGCTTGATGAGCTTGTCCACCCGCTCGACCAGGACGCGGCCGTACCACGAGCGGTCGAAGACGGCCATCTCGCCGCGGCCCGGGATCTTGGTCCAGAAGCGCCAGAGGAAGGGCCGCAAGCGTTCCTCTTCGAGCGGTGCCGATATCGGATGCACCTTCACGCCGCGCGGATCGAGCCGCTCGACTAGCCTGCCGACCGTGTCCCCCTTGCCCGCCGCATCCCAGCCCTCGAACACGACCGCCACGGGGATCTTGGCGTCGTAGGTCTGGCGCTGGAGGTCGCGCAGCTTGTCCCGCAGCTCGGGGAACGACTTGCTGTAGGCTGCCTTGGAGATACTCTTGTCGAGATCGAGCGTCTCGAGCATGGAAGGCACCTCGGATACGGAGCAGGGTACACGGTCGGGGGACGGTTGGTCACTACAATGCACGCCGCGCGTGCGGCGTCAAGCTGAGACTCGATGGACAACCTGTGCCATACGCTGGTCGGCGCGGCGCTCGCCGAGGCCGGCCTCAGGAAGAAGACGCCGCTCGCCACTGCGACGCTGCTGATCGGGGCGAACATCCCCGACGTGGATGGGATCCTCTACTGGCTCAACCGGCCGGTCGAGGCCCTCGGCTTCCGGCGCGGCTGGACCCACGGCATCCTGGCGATGGCGGTCTGGCCCTTCGTGCTGGCCGCGCTGATGCTCGCGTGGGACCGCTGGGTCCGGAGGCGACGTCACCCGGAGCGGCCGCCGGCGGATGCCCGGGCGCTGGTGTGGCTCAGCCTCCTGGCGGTGCTGACGCACCCGCTCCTCGACCTCTGCAATACCTACGGCGTGCGGCTGCTGATGCCGTTCAGCGGTCACTGGTTCCACGGCGACACGCTGTTCATCATCGATCCCTGGATGTGGATCGCGCTGGGCCTCGGATGGCTGGTGGCCTTCGAGCTCCGGCGGCACCGCGCCGCCCGGCCGGAATGGCCGGCCCGGTGGGCGCTCGGCCTGGCCACGACCTACGTCCTCGTGATGGCTGCATCGAACGTGGTCGCGCGCGGCATCGTGCGCGGCGCCGCCGAGGCCGAGGGGGGCGCTCCCGTCGGCGCGCTCATGGTCTCGCCGCAACCCCTCGATCCATTCAGGCGTTCGGTGGTGATCGCGCGCGGCGCCACCTACGAGCTGGGGTCGTTCGACTGGCTGCGTCGGCCGGAATACCGGCGCGAGGGCCCGCTGATCCAGCGGTTCACCGGCGTGGATGCGCCTCAGGCCCGCGCCGCCGCGGCCGCGGACTGGCGCGGGCGCATCTTCCTCGGGTGGGCGCGGTTCCCGGTGTACGAGGTGCTCCGCGAACGCGACGGCTGGGAAGTGCTGCTCGCGGACGCCCGCTACACGCTCTCGGGCCGGGCCCGGTTCGGCGCCGTGGCCATCCAGGTCCCCGGCACGATATCTTCTCCCCCCGGCGATTCCACCCAGGAGCAACCGTGATCGACAGACTTTCGCGCAGGGACTTCGTCTTGAGCGGTGCCGCGGCCGTGCCGCTCGTGCGCACGGCCGTGAAGAACGTCGGTGGCTTCGGAGCGCCGGCGGTGGTGCTCCGGCGTGCAGCCCAGCCGGTCGTCGTAGCCTCGCGCAACGGCATCCGTGGCGTCGCGAAAGCGATGGACCTCCTGAACCAGGGCGTGGACACGCTGGACGCGGTGATCGAGGCGGTGAAGATCCAGGAGCTGGACCCCAACGACCAGTCGGTGGGCTACGGCGGGCTGCCCAACGCCGAGGGCGTGGTACAGCTCGACGCGTCGTGCATGCACGGCCCCACGAGGCGGGCCGGCGCGGTGGGGGCGCTCGAAGGCATCAAGACGCCGAGTGAAGTCGCGAAGTGCGTCCTGAAGTACACCAACCACATCCTCCTGGTGGGCAAGGGCGCGCAGGACTTCGCCGTGCAGTTCGGCTTCACGATCGAGAACCTGCTCACCGAAGCCTCGCGGCAGGCGTGGCTGCGCTGGCGCGCCAACCTGAATCCAGACGACAACTATCTCGACGTCCCGGAGGGCGAGACCTTCCCCACCCCACCGCACGGGACAATCAACTGCAGCGCAATCAACGCCAACGGCGACATCTCGTCGGTCACCACCACGGCGGGGCTGGCGTGGAAGATCCCCGGCCGGCTCGGCGACTCGCCGATCATCGGCGCGGGCGAGTACGTGGACAACGACGTCGGCGCCGCGGGCTCCACCGGCCGCGGGGAATCGAACATGATGGTGTGCGGCGCGTTCTCCATCGTCGAGAACATGCGCCGCGGGATGTCGCCCACCGACGCGTGTCTCGAGACCCTGCGCCGCGTGGTGGCGATGAGCGAGCGGCGGCTGCTCGATGCGAGCGGGCGGCCGAAGTACGATCTGAGCTACTACGCCCTGAACAAGCGCGGCGAGTTCGGCGCGGCGAACTTCTATCCCGGGGTTCGGTTCGCCGTCCACGACGGGCGGGAGGCCCGTCTGGCCGACGCCGCCTCCCTGTTCGAAGAGAGACCGCACAACTGAGACGGGCCCTGACATCGGGCCGGGCGGCGCTCGCCGTCCTGCTGCTGCTGCTCACTCCACGGCTCGCCCGCGCGCAAGTGCCCAGCGAGCCATGGACGTTCTATCTCCTACCCTATCCGCTGTACAACTCGCTCGAAGGCCTGAGCATCAACCTCACAGGCGGGTGGTTCAAGTCGGCGCCGGCCGGTCCCATCCCCGTCGGCCTCGCGATCGAGCCGAACGCGAGCCTGGCGACGAGCGGAAGCCGGACCTTTTCGCTCACCTGGGAGAACTCCGGCAGGATTCCGGGCTGGCGACTGCTGGCCATCGCGGGCTACGAGGACCTCGAGCGGGCGCCGTACTTCGGCCTCGGCAACGCCACCATCGTGAACGACTCGCTCGAGGGCGCCTACGGCGAGCGGCACTACTACCGGTATGAGCTGGCGCGCACCAGCGGCATCGTGGCCATCCAACGGCGCATCGCCGGGCCGCTCCGCGCCGACGCCGGCGCCCAGTGGCGGCACTACCGTCTCAAGCCGCTGGGCGGCGAACCCACCGCGCTCGGGGCCGACCTCGCGAGCGGGGTCACGACCGATACCGGGTCGTACACGAGCATGGAGATCCACGGCGCGCTCATCTTCGACACCCGCGACGAGGAGGCGTCGCCGTCCCGCGGCCTCTTCGTCGCTGTGATGGTGGCGCGCGCCCTCAAGGGGCCGGGCGACTTCGACTACATCCGCTGGGGCGCCGACGCGCGGGAGTTCATCCCGCTGGCCTCCGACTCGACCGTGGTCCTCACATTCCGCCAGGCAGTAGAGATCGCCCACGGCACGCTGCCGTTCTGCATCGCGTTCGAGCGCATGACCATCTGGCGGCCGGAGGACGGATTCGGCGGCGAAACCACCCTGCGCCAGAACCTGCCGGGACGCTGGCTCGGGCCCAACAACGCCCTGGGCAGCGTGGACCTGCGCTACAAGTATTGGGACGCGGCGATCGGCCTCACGCCGATCCGGCTCTGGCTGGTGGCGCACGCCGACGCCGGCCGGGTGTGGGAGCAGGACGAGCGGTTCCGCTGGTCCGGCCTGCACAGCGGCTACGGGGGCGGCGCGATCGCCCAGCTCGGCCGGGGCGCGTTCTTCGGCCTCGAGATCGGCTACAGTCCCGACGCTCACTTCCAGTTCAGCACCACGGTGACGTTGGGATACTGAGTATTATTCGCTCCATGCCTCACATCGCCGCCCTCGTGGTGGGGCTGTCCGCGACGTTGCGCGACCGTCCCCTCCTGGCCCTCGTGTCGCTGTTCGTAGCCGGCCTCGCCACCAGCCTGACGCCGTGCATCTATCCGATGATACCGATCACCGCCGGCGTCATCGGTGGGAGCGCGACGTCGCGGCCGTCCCGCGGCCGCACGGTGGGGCTGACGGTGACCTACACGGCCGGGCTCGCCCTGCTCTACGCAACGCTGGGCTTGGTGGCCGGGCTCTCGGGCACGCTCTTCGGCACCGTGTCGTCGAGCCCGTGGGCGCGCTTCACGATCGGCAACCTGCTGCTCCTGCTGGCTCTGGCGATGCTGGACGTGATCCCGGTGGCTGCGCCGGGGCGGCTCGCCGCGTGGGCGGGCCGCCTCGGAGGGGGTTCGTATCCCGCGGTCTTTCTGATGGGCGCCACCTCCGGGATCGTGGCCGCGCCGTGCGGTGCCCCGGCGTTCGCCGCCGTGCTGACCTGGGTCGCGGCGTCGCGGAGTGGTGTCCTCGGCTTCCTCTACCTGTTCGTCTTCGCGCTGGGCATGACCGCGATCCTGGTGCTGGTCGGCCTGTTCTCGGGGGCGCTCACCGCCCTGCCGAGGTCCGGCAGGTGGATGACGTGGATCAAGAAGGGGGCCGGCGTAGTACTCCTCGGCATGGCGGAGTACTACTTCATCCAGATGGGGCAGGTGCTGTGAGCGCAGCAGCGAGGATCGGTGCGGGGCTCTGCGCGGCGGCGGTGCTGGCGCTGGCGGCGCCGACGAGCCTCCGCGCGCAGGACGACGACGTCGGCCTGCCGGTCGGCACGGCGGCGCCCTCGGCCGCCGTGCAGGACCTCGACGGCCAGCCGGTGGACATCGCGCAGCTCGTGGGGAAGAAGCCCGTGCTGCTGGAGTTCTGGGCGACCTGGTGTCCGCTGTGCGCGGCGCTGCTGCCGCGCGTCGAAGCGGCGCACGCCAAGTTCGGCGACCGGGTGAACATCGTCGTGATCGCCGTGGCCGTCAACGAGACGCGGGCGTCGGTGCAGCGGCACCTGGCGCAGCATCCGCTTCCGTTCCGATTCCTGTGGGACGCGACCGGTGCCGCGGTGCGCGCCTACCAGGCCCCGACGACGTCGTACGTCGTGGCGCTGGATGCGCGCGGGCGCGTGGTCTACACGGGCACGGGGGAGGACCAGGACATCGAGGGGGCGCTGCGCCGAGCGACCGGCAGCTAGCGCGCGCCGGCTCGCCCGGAGACGAGAAGGGCCCGGCACTCGCCGGGCCCTCGTCGCTCCAATCCGAACGCCGCTAGTGCCCCCGAGACGTATCCGGCGGGCCAGCGATCTGGTTCAGCGCCGCGCCGAGTTCCGTGTAGGCCGCAGGATCGATCTCCCGGAACGGCGCGGCCCGCCAGGCGATCCTGCCGTCGGGGCCGATGACGAATAGGGTCCGGTTGTCGACGTTCCCGCGCGGGCTGAAGGCACCGTACAGCTTCCCCACCACCGAGCCGGTGTCGCTGGCCATCAGGAACGGGAACTCGTCGTCGTGCGCCCACGAGGCGAGCGCCGGCGCCGAGTCGGCGCTGATGGCGAAGAGCACGATGTTCCGACCACCGTGGAAGAGCGTCGCGTACTGATCACGGTACGCGTGCATTTGGATCGTTCAGCCACGCGTCCTGGCTTTGAAGAAGAACGCCAGGACCACCGTCTTCCCCCTGAAGTCGCTGAGCCGCACGGGGTCCCTCAGGATCCCGAAGCGGGTCGCACCCGTCAGCGCGAAGTCGGGCGCCACCACCCCGGTGTCGAGCACGGTCGGGGCGGGGGCCGCCGGCGCGGGCGGGTTCTGGGCACGGGCCGGCGGCGCTGCGGCCACGAGGGCCGCGCCCGCCACGGCGAAAATGGAACGACGCATCCTCAACACCTCCGGACGAGAATGAAGGACGTATATGCTGGGAGCCGTCGAAACTAAACGCGAGGCGGGCCCGAAATGCTACGGCCGCGCCGGCCCCCCGGCCATCACCGCCAGGATCTCCCGCAGGGTGGATTCGCCCTTGTCCTCCGCGTACCAGCGGCGGACCTCGGGGAAGTACACCTTGGACTGCCGCCCCTTGGCCCGTTCCGCCATCACGAACGCCTGGAGTACCGCCGGCCTCGACCCCCAGTGCCCCACTTCTTCCATGGCCTCGGTGAGGACGACGACGATCGGGATAGCCCTGGCCCCGTTGGTGAGGTAGGCGTCCATGACCTCTGGGTGCTCGTCGCGCCGCAGGATCCTGAGCTCGATCCCGGCCTCCTCGGCGAACCTCGCCACGATCGGGATCGTGCTCGACGCGTCCCCGCACCAGTCCTCCGCGATGACGGCGAGGCGGAACTTGCCGCCCAACCGCGCCGCGGTTGCCTTCGCCCAGTCGGGGACGCGCGCGGTGCGGTACACCCCGCCCCACAGGTCGCGATGCTGGGTGGATTCTCGGACGAAGCGCTCAAACGACAGGGCGCTGTCCCAGAGACGGGAGAAGGGCCAGGGCATGGGCTGTAAGCTAATGTGAGAAGTGAGACGTAAGAGAGGTGAGACGAATCGGTGAGCCGGGAGAGGGGGAAAAGCGTGAGAGGTGAGGGGACGCACCCTCTCATCTCTCACGCCTTTGGACCTCTCACGTTTCCCTTCGCCTTCTCACGTCTTACGGCTCACCTCTCACTCCAGCACGCGTATATTGCGCGCCTCGCAGATCCGCTTCAGCTCCTTCGGCCACACCGTCACGCTCACCTCGCCCAGATGCGCCTTTCGCAGCAGGTACATCACCGTGCGCGACTGGCCGATGCCGCCGCCGATGCTCAGCGGGATCTGATCGTTCAGAATCGCCTGGTGGTAGGGGAGCTTCAGGAAGTCGAGCTGGCCCGAGATCTCGAGCTGCTTCCGCAGCGTCTCCTTCGTCACCCGGATGCCCATCGACGTCAGCTCGTGGCGCCGGCGCGTCACCGGGTTCCAGACGAGGATGTCGCCGTTCAGGCCGTGCATCGGCCGCCCGTTCTCGGACGTCGTCGACGTCACCCAGTCGTCGTAGTCCGCCGCGCGCATCTCGTGCGGGTACCCGTCCTTCAGCACCCAGCCGATCCCGATGATGAAGATCGCCGGGTACTTCTGGAGCACCTGCGTCTCGCGCTGTTTGCGCGGCAGGTCCGGATACATGTCGAGGAGGTCCTCGGCGTGGATGAACGTCAGCTCCTCGGGCAGCGGCGGGTACCGCGGGTCCTTCAGCTTCGGGAACAGCTCCATCACGTGGTGCTCGGCGCCCGTGATCACCTTCCAGATCCGGCGGACGACGTCCTTGAGGAACGGCAGGTTCCGCTGGTCCGGCGTGATGACCCGCTCCCAATCCCACTGGTCCACGTACGCCGAGTGGTCGTGGTCGAGGAAGTAGTCCTTGCGCACCGCGCGCATGTCGGTCACCAGCCCCTCGCCCACCTTCATTCCGAACTGCTTCAGCGCCATCCGCTTCCACTTGGTCGCGGCCTGCACGACCTGCGTCTCGATCGGATGATCGAGGCCGAGGCCGCACGGGAAGTCGATGGGCGTGCGCGACCCGTCGCGATCGAGATAGTCGTTGACGCCGCTCTCCCGGCTCACGATCAACGGCACTTCCACCCGGATCAGGTTGAGCTCCCGGCACAACCCGTCCTCGATGTACCGCTTCGCCGCCGTGATGGCGACCTGCGTTTCCTTCGGGTCCAGTAGCGACCGGTAATCCTTCGGCAGGATCTTCTCGACTTCCTCGTAGGTGCTTATGCCCGGCCCTGCCAGGTCGGCCTTCTTGTCCGCCATGCGTCGGTCCCCCGTCGTGGTGCGGCGTTCGCGTCGAGCTGCGGCTCCGAGCGAATCCACGTGCAAACACCGTTCCCCCGACGGTGCGCCGTCGGGGACTGTCCCAGTCGGCTTTGAGAGAGAGACGAAGTGGTGGTGCGAGGCTACCGCAGGAACCTGGTCAGCCGCTCCAGCAGTTTCGGCCACCGGGCGGAGGCCGACCTGTCGGTCACGCCGTACTCGGCAAGGGCGCAGTGCGTGCCTCGCGGCGTGCGCCGGAGGATGATGGCCAGCTCGCCGGGGCCGGCGTTCCCCGGGAGGGTGAACCGGAGAAAACGGCCCTCGAGCTCCTCGGTGATCTCGGCCCCGTCCAGCGCGCCGTCGGTCCACCGGCCGCGCACGGCCGGGTCGGCGAGGGCCCGGAAGACCGCGTCGGCGCTCGCAGGGATCTCGGCCGAGGCGAAGTACCGTTCCTTACCGGCCAGCGCGGCCGATGCGGCGCGCGGGTCCTTCCCGCTCTCCACCAGCAGCCCCAGCGCCGCCAGCGCCTGCAGCCACCCGGCGAAGTGTCCAGCGATCGCGTCCTGCCACCCCGGTTCCTCGTGCCACCCTTCGTGCTTGAGGTCGACCCGGGTGCCGCCGGAGACCTCGTTCAGCACGATGGCGACGCTAGTCGTCGGCGTTCCGCCGCTCGAGAACGGCCAGCGCACCAGGAGGCGGGACGGCGCCTGCTCCTCGCGCCGGTCGGGCCAAGCCTGGACTGGAAGAGCGTCGAGCACGATGTCGGGGCGCCCGATGAGCGCCTCCCACACGGCGGCCCGTGGCGCCGACACGAAGCTCTGGATGTGGATCGTCTCCATCGAGGACCTAAGATAGCGGCGTCGCGCGGGCGTGCTACCGGGGGCTCGTGTCCTTCCCGATCGCCGCGGTGAGAAGCAACGCGCCGTCGGGATCGACGCGCAGCTCCGTCGGAGCGGACGGCACCGCGACCCGCAGCGTCTGGCGCGCCGCGAAGACCTCGGCGACGTGGCGCGCGAGCACCCGCGATCCATCCCGAAGCTCGAGCGTCACGACGGGCAGGCGGAAGATCCCCCACGCCGCGGGCTGCGCCTGGGCGACGTCGAGCACAGCCTCGCGCGCCGACGGGTCGTAGCGCCACGCCACGTCGAGCCTGGGATAGCCCGGGCGACGGAGCCACTGGTCGAAGAACCAGCCCAGCGCGCGCCCCGACGCCGTCTCCATCACGCGGCGGAAGTCGTCGCTCGAGACCGAAGAGTCGCGGTACGTGCCGTAGTACGCCCGGATGCCGGCGAAAAACGCCGAGTCCCCGACGTACCCGCGCAGCATATGGAGCACCCACGCGCCCTTGTTGTAGCTGTTCGCATTGAGCAGCTGCGTCGGGACGGTGACCGCCGTGTCGAGAATGGGCCGGTTCACGACGCGCGAATTGAGGTAGCCTCGGGCTTCGTCGCGCATCCCGCGGGAAAGCACCGAATCGCCGTCCAATGCCGCGCCCGCGACCAGAGCGAAGTAGGTGGCGAAGCTCTCCGATAGCCAGAGATGATGAAAATCCCGCTCCGTCACGGCGTCGCCGAACCACTGGTGCGCGGTCTCGTGCCGCACCACCCCTTCGTCCATCCACTTCGCCACGTACGCCTGCTCCGCGTAGAAGATGGCCGAGGAGTTCTCCATGCCGCCGTAGCGCGTCGAGGACTCGACCTGGGCCAGCTTCTCGTACGGGAACGCTCCGATGATGCGCTGCAGCGTCTCCACGACCTCCGTGAGCCGGCGGAACGGCACGGAGTCGGCGAACGCCGAGTCCTCGGGGTAGGTCCAGACTTCCATCGGGATGGTGTCGCGACCCGAGATCAGAGGCCGGTGCGCGCTCACGGTCATCTCGGTCGCGCCGATCACCATCGTGTAGGTGGGGATGGGTCGGGTCTCGACGTACGACCACGTGACGCGGCCGGCGCCGGCAGGCGTGCGGCCCGCGAACCGGCCGTTGGCCACGACCCGCATGCGCTCGGACGCGGTGACGATCCAGCGGACGGCCGCCTTGTGGGCGGGATCGTCCACGGTGGGAATCCAGTCGCGTGCGCGCTCGGGCCAGTTGTCGCCGAACGCGGCCCAGCGACGCCGGGCGTTCGGCTGAATGATCAGCCCGTCACGCGGGGTGCCGTGCCAGCGCACCTCGAGGCTGTCCAGCTGCGGGGATCGGGGATCTGCGGGCGGCAGCGCGACGCTCAGGACCTTGCCGTCGTAGTCGACCGGCAGAGGCCGCGACGTCGCCAGGTCCGACGCTCCGTCGACAACCATGCCGACGAGGTCGAGACGCACGGTGTCGTCTCCCCGTCTCTCGCGGGTGAGGAAGACGGCGGCGGCGCCGTGGATCTCGGCGCCGCTGTCAGGGAGGTCGATCGTGAAGCGGTAGCCCCGCACCTCCGGCCCCGGCAAGCGCTGCGCGGCGGCGGAGCCAGCGGCGAGCGCAGCCCAGACGATCACCAGTGCGGCCGCGAGCCTACGGGCCATACACCCCCCGTTTTGCGGACTCAGGCTCCGGCACGCTCGCTTCCCGGCTCGCGAGCGCCTCCGCCTCGGCCCTGGCGACCTCCACCTCGACGCGCGCCTCCGCCTCCGCGAGCGCGGACGCCGCGATTCCGAGCCGCTTCAGATGTTCCTCGTAGAGGCCGATCGGGTCCCTCTTCCCCCACTCGGCGAACATCCCGTCGGGGAGGATGGCGCGCGCCTCGCGCTCGTCGTGCGTCGCGTGCCCGCCCATCCGGAAGGTGTTGCCGACGAGCATCACGGGCCCGTCGCCCGCGCGGCACCGCTCCGCCGCCAGCCGCGTCGCGGCGTAGGCGTCGAGCACGTTGTTGCCGTCGAACACCGCGCCCGCCATCCCGTAGGCCGCGGGCAGCTCGGCGAAGTCCTCGGGGAGATGGAACTGGCCCAGTCTCGTGCCGAGGGCGACCTGGTTGTTGTGGATCACGAAGATCGCGGGGACCTTCCGGACGGCCGCGAAGTTCAGCCCCTCGTGCGCGGTGCCCGTCTTGGTCGAGCCGTCCCCGATCCAGGTGAGTACGACCCGCCCCTCGTTCCGCATCCCGCTCGCCAGCGCGAGCCCGGTCACGACCGGCACCACGTCGCCGACGTGCGAGACCGGCTGGAGCACGCGGTGGGCGAACGACCCGGCGTGCAGGTCGCGCCCGCCCGAGGGCCCGTCGCCGGTGCCGAGGTAGGTGCGGAAGTTGTCGGCGATCGGCATCCCCATCTCCGCGCACGCCCCGGCGTTGCGGATCATCGGCGCCACGATGTCGCGCGCGCGGTCCAGCGCGTGGACCGGGCCGACGGTCATCGCCTCTTCGCCGGTCCCGAGCCAGGCCTTCGAGATCACCCCGGTCCGCACCCAGCGCTTCAGGGTGACGTCCTGGAGGCGGGTGCGGACCAGCGCCGCGTACAGCTCGAGCAGGGCGGCCTCGTCCAGCGCCTCGACGATCACCCAGCGCTCGGTGTCGGCGTGCAGCGTCTCGGCGAACGCGGCCACGAGCCGGGCGTCGGGCGCCCAGCTCACGTACTCCGGAGGATCGTAGGCGGGGAACCGCTTCAAGGCGCGAGAACGACCTCGCCGCCCTTCATCACGAAGATGGGGTGCTGCAGCGCCGTGATGTCGGCCAGCGGATCGGCCCCGACCGCGACGAGATCGGCGAACTTGCCCGTCTCGACCGAGCCGACGTCGTGCTCCATCCCCAGGAGCGTGGCGCTGTTCATCGTGCCGGCCTGGATGGCCTGCATTGGCGACATCCCGCCGACGGTGACCAGCAGCTCGAACTCGCGCGCGTTCTGGCCGTGCGGATCGACGCCGGCATCGGTGCCGAGTGCGATCTTCACGCCGCCCTGGACCGCGAGCCGGATGGAGCGCTGCATCGCCTCCCAGGCGGCGCGGCCCTTCTCCGCCATCCACGCGGGCAGGTGCGCCGACGCCTCGGGCGAGCCCACCGACCAGCCGGCGAACAGTGTCGGCACCAGCCAGGTCCCGCGCTCGACCATCATCCGCACCGCCTCGTCGTCGAGGAACGAGCCGTGCTCGATGCTGGTCACGCCGGCGCGAATCGCTGCCTTGATCCCCGCGGTGCCGTGCGCATGGGCCGCGACGCGGCGGCCGAGCATCTGCGCCGTCTCGACGGCCGTCCGCATCTCGTCCTCGGTCATCTGCTGGGCGCCGATCTGGTCGCCCTGCGACAGCACGCCGCCGGTCGCGCAGATCTTGATCACGGTGGCTCCGTACTTCACCTGCAGACGCACCGCCTCGCGCACCTGGTCGGGGCTGTTGGCGATCCCCTCGAGCGGCGTGCGTTCGGAAACGACCCCGGCCGCGTAGCCGTCCAGATCGCAGTGCCCGCCGCTGATGCCGATCAGGTGTCCGGCGGTCACCATCCGCGGGCCGGGGAGGCGCCCCGCGTCGATCGCGCGCATGAGCGCGATGTTCCCGAAGGTCGAGGAGCCGACGTCGCGCACCGTGGTGAAGCCGGCCAGGAGCGTCGCCCGCGCGTTCGCCGCGCCCCACAGCGCGTCGTCCCCTTCGTCGTCGGTGACGCCGCGGTGGACGAAGTCCCCGACCCCGAGGGGCCGGCTCGCCAGGTGCACATGCGCGTCGATGAAGCCGGGGAGGACGGCGTAGCGCGAGAGGTCGATGACGCGGGCGCCGGTCGGGACGCGCACCGACGCTCCGACGGCCTCGATGCGGTCGCCGCGGATGACGATCACCGCGTTCCGCACGGGCGATGCGCCCGTGCCGTCGATCAGCGTGCCGGCGCGGATCGCGACGACCGGAGCCGCAGCCGGTGCCTGCGCACGCAGCGCCGATGTCGCGATGGCGGCCAGGGCCGCCCCTGCCAGGATCCTCGCGCCGGCACGCATCACCGTTCCCCCCTGCTCAGAAGAGCTTCTTCAGCTTCCCCATCATGCCGCCCCCTGCGGTCCCGCCGGCGGCCTCGACCAGCGCGGCGCCGAACTCCGCCGCGGTCTGGTAGCGGCCCGTGGGCTCCGCTTCGATCGCCTTCATCAACGCCTTCTCGAACTGCGGCGTGAACTCGAGATCGGCCCGTGCCTTCCGGAGCGGCAGCGGCTGCCCGCGGAGCCGCGCGATCATCATGTCCTGCGCGCTCTTCCCCTCGAACGGCAGCTTCCCGGTGAACATCTCGTACGCGACGAGCCCCAGCGCGTAGATGTCCGAGCGGCCGTCGAGCGGCTTGCCGCGGATCTGCTCGGGGCTCATGAACTCCGGCGTGCCGAGGATGATGCCCGTCGCCGTCAGCTTCGCCATTCCCGGCTCGGCCCGCCGCTCCTTGGCGAGGCCGAAATCGGTCACCACCGCGATGATGCCGCCTCCCGGCTTGGGGCAGATGAAGATGTTCTCCGGCTTCAGGTCGCGGTGCACGATCTGCTGCTGGTGGGCGAAGTTCAGCGCATCGCAGACCTCGCGCATGATCGGGACGCCGACCTCGAGCGCGATCGGGCCCTCGCGGACCTCCTTGTCCGAGAGGAGCTCCCCCTTGAGCAGCGGCATCACCAGGTAGATCAGACCGTCCTCGGTCTCGCCGAGGCGGATGATGCGGCAGATGTTGGGATGGTCGAGCCGCATCGCCAGGCCGGCCTCGCGCCGCAGTCGCTCGGCTGCGGTTTTGTCCTGGGCCAGCTTCGGCGTCATGATCTTGACCGCCACCAGCTCGCCGCTGGAGATGTCTTTCGCCTCGTAGACGAACGACATCCCGCCCTCGCCCAGCTTCCGCTGCACCTGGTAGCGCTGGTCGAGGACCTGGTCCTTCAGCGTCTTGGCCGGATCGCCGGTCGTCGGCTTCGGCTTCACCGCCTGCCGGATCTGGGTCGAACCCGGCGACGCGGGCGCGGAAGCGGCCACCACATCGACGAGCTGACTGCCGTCCTTGGGACAGAAGCGCGCATCACCCGCGTAGAGCGAGTGGCACTTGGGACAACGGCGTTGGTTCACTGGCGCACCACGTTGCGGCCGTCCGCCTTGGCGCGATACAGCGCCGCGTCGGCAAGCGCGATGAAGGACTCGGGAGATTCCACCGCCCGGTCCGGGTAGCAGGCGACTCCCACGGAAACGGTGATCCGCACGGGGCGACCCGGGTCGCCGAAGGCGTAGTTCGCGATCCGCTGGCGCATCCGGTCGGCGAAGATCATCGCCCCGTGCACCGCGGTTTCCGGCAGCAGGATCACGAACTCCTCGCCGCCGTAACGGGCCACGGCGTCCACCGAGCGCACCTCGCGCCGCAGTAGATCGCCGAGCTGGCGCAGCACCGTGTCGCCGACCACGTGGCCCAGCGTGTCGTTGATCTTCTTGAAATGGTCCAGGTCCACCATCAGCAGCGTCAGCACCAGGTTGTAGCGGCGCGCCCGGTCCACCTCGTGCTCGAGCGCCTCAAGCAGCGCCCGCCGGTTCATGCACCCGGTCAGGGAGTCGGTGGACGCCAGGAACTCGAGCCGCTCCTTGTCGGAAACCACCGTCTCGAAGTCGTGCGCCTTCTCGATGGCCGCGACCGCCGCCTTGATCACCGTGTCGGCGAACTGGGCGTCGTCGCCGGTCAGCGGCGCCTCCCCCTTCACCGTCCGGAGGTACAGCACGCCGCTCTGCTCTTCGCGCATCCGGAACGGCAGCGCCACCACCGACTGGGTGGGGACCGGAATCCCGTTCTTGGTCCACATCGCGCGGACCTCGTCGAACAGCGGATCGGTCGAAACGTCGGCCACGGTGACCATCCGGTCGGTCTCGAGCGCGCGCACCATCTCGGGATATCGGGATAGTTCGATCCGGAGGTTCCGCAGCATCGGGTTCTCGTAGGCCGCGACCACCGTGCCGTACACGTCCCCCGGCTTGGCCAGCACCAGCGAGCAGCGCGAGATGTTGAGCGCCCGCGCCACCCGGCGCGCGAGGATGTGGTAGATCTCGTCCGGCTTGAGCGAGTCGGTGAGCTCGTGGAGGATGTCCACGATGGCGCCGCGCGCCCGCGCGTCCTCACGCGCCGACCGCAGCTCCCGGCCCCGCTTGAGCTGCGCCTCGACCCGCGCCAGCAGCTCCTTCACCCGGAACGGCTTGGCGACGAAGTCCGACGCGCCCAGGCCGAGCGCCTTCGCCGTGCCGTCCTCCGGATCCATCGAGGAGATCATCAGGATCGGGAGGTCCCGCCACCGCGGCTCGCTGCGGATCTTCTCCAGCAGCTGCAGGCCGTCCACCTTCGGCATCATGATGTCGAGCAGCACCAGATCCGGGTGCTCGTCGTCGAGGCGCTCCAGCAGGCCCACGCCGTCGGGCACGGCCACGACGCGGCACCCCTGGCCCTTGAGAATCCACGTCAGGGTGCCCACCAGCGCCGTATCGTCGTCGGCCACCAGCACCGTCGCGCCGGTCAGCTGGTTCGCCGGCGTCACGCGCTACCCGCGAAGAGCGTCTGCAGTCCCTCCCACTCGATGTTGCCGCCCGACAGGACCGCCACCACCGGACCGGTCACGTCGCCGCCCCGCTGGGCGAGCAGCCACGCCAGCGTGGCCGCCCCCGACGGCTCCAGCACCAGCTTCAGGCGATCCACCGCGTAGCGCACGGCCGTGAGGATCTCCGCGTCCGAGACCAGGCAGGCACGATCGGCGAAGCGCGTAAGGTGCGCGAACGTCAGCGCACCGATCCGGAGCGGCAGGAGCCCGTCCGCGATGCTCCCCGTGTGCTCGAGCGTCACCGGAGCGCCGGCCGCCCGCGCCCGCTCGTACGTGGGCGCGCCCTCCGGCTCCACGGTCACGATCCTCGCCTCCGGCACCAGCCCCTTCACCGCGGTCGCGACCCCCGCCGCCAGTCCGCCGCCGCCCACCGGGACCACGACCGTGCGCACGTCGGGGCAGTCCTCCACCAGCTCGAGGCCGGCGGTACCCTGCCCGGTGATGATCGCCGGATGATCGAACGGCGGCACCATCGCGAGCTTGTCGCGCGCCGCGATCTCCACGGCCCGTTCGTGCCGGTCCACCGACGTGCGCCCGGCGAGCACCACCTCGCCGCCCCACCGCTCGACGCCGCGCCGCTTGGTCGCCGGCGCCGTCTCGGGCATCACCACCACCGAGCGCAGCCCGAAGCGGTGCGCCGCGTACGCCACGGCTTGGCCGTGGTTGCCCGAGGAGTAGGTGATCACGCCCCGCGTCCCCTCGGCCGCCAGCTGCCGCACCAGCGTGAACGCCCCCCGCAGCTTGAAGGCGCCCACCCGCTGCAGGCTCTCCGGCTTCACGAACACCGGCACGCCCAGCCGCTCCGACAGCTCGTCCACCGGGAGCAGCGGGGTGCGCACCGCGACGCCGCGCAAATGCTCCGCAGCCGCACGGATCGCTTCCAGGGTGACAAGCTCGGGGGGCGAGGCGATCGTCACGCGAGCGACGACTCCTTTAGAGGCCGCAAGCTACGGCTCGCCGGAAGCAGCGGCAAGGCCGAACGGACCGTCTCACCGCTTCCGCGCCGCGCCGGCGAAGGCCACGTCCGTGACATCGGCTTCCTTCGCGCCGCCCGCACGATCTGTCCCTATCGCCGCCGCACCGCGCGACGGAGCAGCCAGTGCGTCGCCACCAGATCCAGCACCATGATCCCGAACAGCACGATCGTGCCGGTGGTCCCGATCACCCGGAAATACCGCAGCGCGCCGACCAGCACCGAGTAGGCCAGCACCCCTCCCAGAACCAGGGGGCGGTTCATGCCGCCGGGATGGCCGGCGGCGTGCCTCCGCGCGCCAGCAGGGCGATGAATTCGCGCGCGGCCGGCCCCGCCTCGGCGTCGGGGTGGGTCACGACGGCAAGGTAGCGGACCAGGTCGAGACCGGCGACCCGGCGCGTGCGAATGCGCCGGCCGAGCGACGTCTCGGCGACCGCCAGCGAGGAGACCACCGACGCTCCCAGGCCCGCCGCAACCGCCTGAAGGATGGCCTCCGTGCTCTCGAGCTCGAACTCCACGCGCAGCGCCAGGCCGGCCCGCGACATTCCCCGCTCCAGCGTCTCGCGGGTGCTCGAGCCCCGCTCCCGCATGATGAGCGGGTGGTCGGCTAGCGTCTCGCCGTCCAGCCGCACCGCCGTAGCGAGCGGGTGCGTGGGCGCCGCCGCGACCACGAGCTCGTCGCGAGAGAAGGGCGTGACCACAACCTCCAGCGACTGCGGCACCTCCCCGATGACCCCGAGGTCCGCGTCTCCGGCCAGCACCCAGCGCTCGATCGCCCTGACCTCGCCCATCCGAAGCCGCAGCTCCACGTCCGCGTGCCGGGCCCGGAACTCCGCCAGCGCCCGCGGCAGCAGGTAGGTCGCAGCCGTCGCGCTCCCCGCCACCGCCAGGCTCCCCGCCTTGAGCTCCACCAGGTCCCGCGCCGCCTGCTCCGATTCCCCGACCAGCCGCAGGATGCGGCGTGCATACTCCACCACGCGGCGCGCCGGCTGTGTCAGCACCACGCGCCGGCCCGAACGCATCAGCAGCGGGAAGCCGTAATGCCGCTCGATCACCCGCAGATTCTGGGAGAACGCCGGCTGGCTGATGCCCACCGCCCGGGCGGCCGCCGTCACGCTCCGCGCCTCCGCGAGCGCCACGAGGAGGCGGAGACGCTCCAACGTGATCGATCCAAGCGGCTCGCTGGCCATAAGGTTAACTTATGTGACAGCACAGCATCATGCAATGCACTTATCGGAGTCTCTTTGCCCAGTTCAAAGGGGCCAGCCTCGATCAGGCTGACCCCTTCGCGCTCCCGCAACTCCGCAACTCTGTCTAGATCATTCCTTTCGCCTTGAGCAGCTCGGCGTTGAGGATCGCCGCCCCCGCTGCCCCGCGAATCGTGTTGTGGCCGAGGACGATGAACTTCCACCCCATCAGCTCGCAGGGACGGACGCGGCCCACCAGGGTGGCCATCCCGCGCTCGACGTTGATGTCGAGGCGCGGCTGCGGGCGATCGGGTGCGTCGAGGAGCACGGTCGGGTGTGCCGGGGCGCTCGGCAGGCCCAGCTGCTGCGGCGGGCCGCTGAACGTGCGGAACGCCTCGCGCACCTCGTCGAGGTCCGCCCTCTTCTCGAGGGACACGAACACGGACCCGGTATGCCCGTCCACCACCGGCACGCGCGTCGTCTGCGCGCTCACGACCATCGGGTGGAACGTGATGCCGTCGCCGCTCCGCTTGCCGAGGATCTTCCGGGTCTCGCGCTCGATCTTCTCCTCCTCGCCGGCGATGAACGGCACGACGTTGCCGAGGATGTCGAGCGAGGGGATCCCCGGGTACCCCGCGCCGGATACCGCCTGGAGCGTGGTGACCGCGACGGCCTTGATGCCGAAGCGGCGCTCGAGCGGCGCCAGGGCGAGCGTGAGGGTCGCGGTCGAGCAGTTGGGGTTCGTCGCGATGAATCCCTTCCACCCGCGCCGTTTCTTCTGCACCGCGATGAGCTCGGCGTGATCGGCGTTGACCTCGGGCACGAGGAGCGGGACGTCTTCGGCCATGCGGTGATTGCGGGCGTTGCTGAGGACGGCGTACCCGGCCTTGGCGAACGCCTCCTCGACGGGCCCGGCGACGGCGGCGTCGAGCGCCGAGAAGACGATGTCGCATTCGAGGCCTGGCTCGGTCGGCCGGACCGGCAGGTCGGCCGCGGCGGCCGGCAGCGGCACGTCCAGCCGCCACGAGACGGCCTCCGCGTAGGATCTGCCGGCGCTGCGTTCGGACGCGGCGAGCGCCACGAGATCGAACCACGGATGGCCGGCGAGCAGCTGCACGAAGCGCTGTCCCACCGCGCCGGTGGCGCCGAGGACCCCGGCCTTGAGCCGCCGCGCGGTGGCACTCGCGTCGGTGCCGGATCGAGCGGGCGGCGCACCGACGGCGGCGGTGTCCGGTCGACGTGCGTCCGGCGCGCTCATCGCAGCGCCTCCTCGAGGGCCGTGGCGGCCGTGGTCTTCGCGTCTCGGTATTTCACGATGACCGGAGTGTAGAGGGAAAGGCCCCATTCCGCAGCCCGTGCGCCGGCCGCGGCGCGCGCGCCCGGCACGACGACCGCGTTCTCGGGGATCTCGAGCGGTTCCTTCTCCGTGCGGCGGTACACCTCGCCGCGCACCAGGTCGTAGACCGGCGTCGCGCCGGTGAGGACCGTCCCCGGCGCGAGCACCGCGCCCTTGCGCACGATGGTGCCCTCGTACACGCCGCATCCGCCGCCCACCAGCACTTCGTCCTCGACGATCACGGGCAGCGCGCCGGCGGGCTCGAGCACGCCGCCGATTTGCGCCGCCGCCGACAGGTGCACCCGGCGGCCGATCTGCGCGCACGAGCCCACGAGGGCGTGGCTGTCGATCATCGTCCCTTCGTCCACGTACGCGCCGACGTTGACATACATCGGCGGCATGCAGACCACGCCCGGCGCCACGTACGCTCCGTCGCGGATCGACGATCCCCCGGGGACGACCCGCACCCCGTCCACGAGCGCCAGCGGCTTCAGCGGATACGTGTCCTTGTCGAAGAAGCGCAGGATCCCGCCGTCCGACATGTCGGCGAGCACCCCCATCCGGAAACCGAGCAGAATGCCGCGTTTGACCCAGGCGTTGACGCGCCAGCCGCCCCCTTCCGGCTCCGCGGCCCGGATCTGACCGCGGCCCAGCGCCAACCGGAATTCCTCGAACAGCGCGCGATCGGCGGCCGTGTAAGGCCCCGCCTCCCGCGCGAGCAGCGCCTCCAGCCGTTCACGCAGCGGCATGCGCCCTCTTCCCGCCCAGTGCGCCGAGCGCGGAGAGTATGTCCTTCATCTTCGCGCGCGTCGCCTCCTTCACCGGGACCAGCGGGAGGCGGAACTGCTCCTCGAGCAACCCCATCAGCGCCATCGCCGCCTTCACCGGGCCGGGACTCGACTCGATGAAGTTCGCGTCCATCAGCGGGAGGAGCCGGTAGTGCAGCGCGCGCGCCTCGTCCCACTTGCCCGCCAGCGCGAGGTCGGTCATCCGCGCCATCAGGTCCGGGACCTCGTTCGAGACGACCGAGACGATCCCGTCGGCGCCGAGCGCGATGAGCGGGAGCGTGACCGCGTCGTCCCCGGAGAAGACGCGGAATCCCGGCGGACGGTCCCTGAGGATCGTCATGATCAGGCCGAAGTTCCCCGAGGCTTCCTTGATCGCGACGATGTTCGGCACCTCGCGCGCCAGCTTCAGCGTGGTGGCGGCGTCGATCGTCGAGCTGGTGCGGCCGGGCACGTTGTACATCATCACCGGCAGCGGCGCGACCGCCTCGGCGACCGCGCGGAAGTGCGCGAGCATTCCCTCCTGCGTGGGCTTGTTGTAGTACGGCGCCACGATCAGCACGCCGTCCGCACCGAGGGACGCTGCCTCCTTCGCCTGGTGGATGGCGTGGGCGGTGTTGTTGCTCCCGGCGCCCGCGATGACCTTCGCGCGGCCCTTGGCGACCTGCACCGTGAGCGCGATCACGCGCCGCCCTTCGGCGTCGTCCATCGTCGCGCGCTCGCCGGTCGTGCCGCAGGGCACGAGTAGCTTCACGCCGCCCGCGATCTGCCGCTCGACCAGCGCCTTCATGCACTTCTCGTCCACCGCGCCGCCGGCCTTGAACGGGGTCACCAGGGCGGTCGCGCAGCCGCGCAGCCATTCGTGTTTCGCGCTCATCCTCGGCTCTCCCTTCCGGAGCCCAGCATCTCGTCCAGCACCTCGGTGAACTCGTAGACGCCCTTGCGGCCGACGATCCAGCGCGCCGCGAGCAGCGCGCCGGCGGCGAAGCCTTCGCGCGAGCGCGCGGTGTGGGTGAGCGTGATCTGGTCGGCGATCCCGTCGAACCCCACCCGGTGCGTGCCCGGGATGTGGCCGGCGCGGGTACTCGCGACGGAGACGCCCTCGGGGAACGCCTTCGCCACGATCTCCTTGAGCTTCAGCGCCGTGCCCGACGGCGCGTCCTTCTTGCGGATGTGGTGCGCCTCCTCGATGAAGGCGCCGTACGACGGGTCGCGGCTAAGCTGCTCGGCGGCCGTCCGCACGATGCGGTAGAACAGGTTGACGCCGATCGAGAAGTTCGCGCCGTGGATCAGCGCCCCCTTCCCTTCGGCCACGATGCGGCGGACCTCGTCGAGGTCCTTCGCCCAGCCGGTCGTCCCCTCGACCAGCGGCACTCCCGCCAGCACGCAGGAACGGACGTGCGGCACCACCGCCGGGCCCACCGAGAAGTCCACCGCGACCTCGGCGCCCTTGAGCGAGCGGGCCACGTCCTCCGGCGTCCGCGCCGCGTCCCGGTCGGTGAAGACCGCGGCGACCTCGTGCCCCGCCTCGCGGGCGCGGGCCTCGACCAGACTCCCCATCCCGCCCTGCCCGAACAGCGCCAGCCTCATGCGCGCACCTCCGCTCCGCACTTGTCCAGCAGCGCCCGCGCCAGCCGCACGAATTCCCCGACCGCGGCCCGCAGCTCCGCCTTCGGCACCTTCTCCCGCTCGGTGTGGGCATCCAGGATGGAGCCCGGACCCAGCACCAGGGCCGAGCCCCAGCGCGAGAGGTGCGGCGCATCCGTCGTGTAGCGCACCACGCACGAATCGAAGCCGGTCAGGTCGATGAGGCGCACCGGCTCCGTCACCGTGTGGACTTCGATGGACGCCCGGCCCCGCACCACTTCCTCCAGGCGGCGCAGCACCGTGCCCGACGGCACGGCCAGCCGGAAGTGCAGTTCCGCTCGCGCATCCGACGGCACCACGTTCGCGCGCGTCCCGCCCGCGACCGTTCCGATGTTGCAGGTGGTCGCGCCGAAGAACGCGTCGGCCGGCCACTCAACCGCACGGATGTCGGCGAGCACGTCGAGCAGGGCCAGGATCGCCGAGCTGCCGCGTTCCGGGTATGCCGAGTGCGCCGCGATGCCGGCCGTCCCCAGCGACAGCCGCAGCGAGCCCATGCAGCCCGTGGCCAGGCGGTTCTCGGTCGGCTCGCCCACGACGACGTACCGGACGCCCGACGCCGCGGCGTGGCCGTTGGCGATCTTGGCGCCGATGCTGCCGGCCTCCTCGTCCACCAAGTAGAGGAGCCCGATGTGCTGGCACCCCGACGCGCGCAGCTGCTCGGCGGCGGCGATCTGCGCGGCGACGATCCCCTTCGCGTCGCACGCGCCGCGGCCGTAGAGGTGGTCCGCATCCTCGTAGGACGGGACGAACGGCGGCACCGTGTCGAGGTGGGAGCAGAACACGACCCGCGGCGCCGCGGCGGTCCGAGCGATCACGTTCGAGCGGCCGGGGGCCGCCTCCTGCAACTCCACGCGGTACCCGAGCCGCTCGAGGTACGACGCCATGAACGCCGAGATCTCCCCTTCGTCGCCGCTCACCGACGGGATGTCCACCAGGGAGCGCGCGAGGGCGCACACGCCCACGTCTTCCCGCACGCCCTTCTTCCCCTTCGCCGTCACCGGCTTCGCCCGCGCCGCGACGCGCCGCGCACCCTTCGGCCCCGCCCAGGTGGACGGCCCGGAGCCCACGCGCGTGCACACCAGGGAGCCGACCCTGCCCACCTCGAACTCGACGCGCTCGCGCCGCGCGAAATGCAGGGTCTTGGGTTGCACCACCCGCGAGCCGAGCTTGAGCGCGTCGTCCCAGGAGAGCTGCTCGTAGCGCCGCGGCGTCCGCCGGCCGGCGCCGGGATCGTGCTCGTAGACACCCTCCACGTCCTTGATGAGGCGGCAGCTCGCCGCGCCGAGGCGGTGGGCCAGAAACAGCGCGGTCAGATCGGACCCGCCGCGCCCGAACAGCGCGTAGCCGCCGCCCGAATCGCGGCCGTAGAACCCCGCCACGACGGCCGCGCCCGAGTCCTCGAGGCCGCGCCGGACGGCGTCGCCGTTCACCGCCACCGGCTCCGCGTCGAGCAGCGGACCGGCCGTCATCAGGCCGATCGCGCCGGGGTCCAGGAGCACCGCCTCCACGCCGGCCGCGTCGAGCGCCAGAGCGAGCCGTGCCGCGGATGCGGCCTCGCCCGTGGCGAGCAGCGAGGCGGTGGCCGCCGGCTCCGGCTCCGGGCCGAAGAAGTGCGCGTCGGCGAGCAGACGGTCGGTGGCGCCCTTGAGCGCGGAAACGACGGCAAGCACGCGCTCGCCGCGCTGCAGGTGCCGCCGGATGCCCGCGACCGCCGCGGCGTAGTCGCGTTCGGTGCCAAGCACCGAGCTGCCGAATTTGAGCACTACCAGCGGACGTCCGGGCATGCGTGTCTCGGGGGAAAAAAACAGCAAGAGCCGCCGACCCGCTACTCGGGCGGCGGCTCCGCCGTTTGGAGCCGGTGCCGGACTAGTCGTTTCGCACGGTGACTGGGCCGTTGGTCGTCACCGCACGCACCGGCGGCCCTCCCGATCCGATGTCCGTCGAGATGCGGTGGAAGTCGATGCGCCCCTGGAGCGTGACCGGGATGTTGAGGCTCATCGGGCCGTTCACGGTCCCGGCTTCCAGGTGGGCGGAATAGTGCTGGGGAAGCGTGAGCACGACCGGCCCGTTCTCGGTCTCGCTGTCGAGCCCGGTGCCGTCCCAGTGGTCGCCCTCCAGCGTCACCACCAGGGGCCCGTTGACGGTGCGCGCGTGCACGTCGCCTCCCACGGCATCGAGATGGAGCGGGCCGTTGTGCGCCCGCAGGTTCATCCGCCCGCTCACCTCCGCGACCGAGATGGGGCCGTTGACCGTCTCGGCCTCGAGGTCGGAGCGGCGCGGCAGCTGCACGTCGAAGCTGACGCTCCACGACGCGTGCCGCCGGTACCCCGGCCCCTCGGCGCGGATCGTCCCGCCCGAAGTCTCGATGCGGATCTGCTGCGCCAGATCCCGCGCGTCCGAATCGGACTCGCCGGACGTCTGGATCTTCGCCGTCACGGCCACGCTGTCCCGATCCCAGCCGGTGACCCACACGCCGCCGTTCTCGCCCGGATCCAGGGTGATCGTCCCGCCGGGCGCCTTGAAGCCGGCGGTGCGGATCTCGCAGAAATGGGCACGGGCATCGTCTCCCCAATCCCGGTGAAGGCAGGAGACGAGCCAATCGTCACCGGTGCGCGCGCGCTGGGCGGCGAGCGGTCCGGCGGCGCAGGCCAGCAGCGACACGACGGTCAGGGTTCGGGCGGAGAAGATCACGGGAAACCCCCTTGGGATGACGGCTGCCCGTTGGACACGCCGGACCGCCAGAAAGGTTGGCCCCGAAAACGGGCCGCGCCCGGGAAGCCTCCCCGGGCGCGCAGTCTGCAATCCTACATCTGGCAACTGGTAACCACTGCCAACTTGCCGTCTGGCAACTCCTCTAGCTCCGTCCTTCTGCCTCCGTGACTGGCTCGACGTCCCCGGTGGGCTCCTCCTCGCCGCCTTCCTCTTCCTTGACGACGCGCGCCACGTCCACCACCACGTCGCCCTCGTCGAGGTTGATCACCTTCACGCCCTGCGTGTTCCGGCCGATCACGCTGATGTCGTTGACCGGCAGGCGGATGATGACGCCGTGCCGCGTGATGACCATCAACTCGTCGTCGGGGATGACCTCCTTCAGCGCGACCACGTCGCCCGTCTTCTCGTTGCGCTTCAGGGTGATGATGCCCTTCCCGCCACGGAACTGCACGCGGTAGTCAGACAACTCCGACCGCTTGCCGAGGCCGTGCTCGGCCACCACCAGGAGCGTGGCCTCCCGCTTGACCACCACCATCCCAATCACCGCATCGCCGGACTCCAGCTCGATCCCGCGGACGCCCGTGGTGGCGCGCCCCATCTCCCGCGCGTCCTTCTCCTGGAAGCGGATGCTCATGCCGTGCCGCGTGGCGAGGACGATGTCGTTGGTGCCGTCCGTGATCTGCACGTCGATCAGCTCGTCGCCCGGCTCGATGTTGATCGCGTTGATGCCGGTCGAGCGCACGTTCCCGTAGGCCGAGAGCACGGTCTTCTTCACCGTCCCGCCGCGGGTGGCGAACATCAGGTACTTGTCGTCGACGAACTCGCGCACCGGCACCAAGGCCGCGATGCGCTCGTCCGGCTTGATGGCGATGCAGTTCACCACAGGCTTGCCGCGCGCCGCGCGGCCGCCCTGCGGGATATCCCACACCTTGAGCCAGTAGATCTGGCCGTTGGCCGTGAAGAACATCACGTAGTCGTGGGTCGAGGCGATGAACAGGTGCTCGACCCAGTCGTCTTCCTTGGTGCCCATCCCGTTCAGGCCGCGGCCGCCCCGCCGCTGCCGCTTGTAGGTCGTCACCGGGATGCGCTTGACGTAGCCGGTGTGGGAGATGGTGATGACCATGTCCTCCTCGGCCACCAGATCCTCGACCGAGAAGTCCCCCTGGTCCGCCACCACCTCGGTGCGGCGCTCGTCCCCGAAGTCCTTCGCCAGCGCCTCCAGCTCGCCCTTCAAGATCCCGAGTCGCTTGGGCTTGGAGGCCAGGATGCTCTTCAGCTCCGCCACCAGCGCCCGTACCTCCTTGAGCTCCGCCTCCAGCTTCTCGATCTCGAGCCCGGTGAGCTTGGCGAGCCGCATGTCGAGAATCGCCTTGCTCTGCTTCTCGGAGAGCTTGAAGCGCGCCCGCAGCTTCCCGTCCGCCTCCTCCGTGGTCTTGGAGCCGCGGATGATCTTGATGACCGCGTCGATGTTCTCGACGGCGATCTTGAGCCCGTCGAGGATGTGCTGCCGCTCCTCCGCCTTCTCGAGATCGAACTTGGTCCGCCGCGTGATGACCTCGTGACGGTGCTCGACGAAGTGCTGCAGCAGCTCCTTCAGGTTCATCACCTTCGGCTGGCCGTCCACCAGCGCCAGCATGATGGCGCCGAAGGTGGTCTGCATCTGCGTGTGCTTGAACAGGTTGTTCAGCACCACCATCGGCACGGCGTCGCGCTTGAGCTCGATCACGACCCGCATGCCGTCGCGGTCCGACTCGTCCCTGAGATCGGAGATCCCCTCGATCCGCTTCTCCCGCACGCACTCGGAGATCTGCTCGAGCAGCCGCGCCTTGTTGACCATGTACGGGATCTCGGTCACGACGATCTGCGCGCGCCCGCTCGATTCCTTCTCCTCCACCTGCGCCCGGGCCCGCACGATGATCCGGCCGCGGCCCTGCTCGTAGCAGTCGGCGATCCCGTCGCGGCCGTAGACGATCCCGCCGGTAGGGAAGTCCGGGCCCGTGATGAACTTGCGCAGCTCTTTGATCTCGGCATCCGGGTGGTCTACCAGGTGCTCCGCCGCCGCCACCACCTCGCGCAGGTTGTGCGGCGGGATGTTGGTCGCCATCCCCACCGCGATCCCTGCCGAGCCGTTGACCAGGAGGTTGGGGAGCCGGGACGGCAGCACCGTCGGCTCCTGGAGCCGGTCGTCGAAGTTGGGGACGAAGTCGACGGTGTTCTTGTCGATGTCCTCCAGCATCTGGAGCGCGATGCGCGTCAGACGCGCCTCGGTGTACCGGTACGCCGCCGCGGGATCGCCGTCTACCGAGCCGAAGTTCCCCTGCCCATCCACCAGCGGGTAGCGCAGCGAGAACTCCTGGACCATGCGGACCAGCGAGTCGTAGACCGCCGTGTCGCCGTGCGGGTGGTACTTGCCGAGCACGTCGCCGACCACGGTCGCGCTCTTCTTGTACGGGCGGTTGGGCAGCAGCCCCAGCTCGTTCATCGCGTACAGGATGCGCCGGTGCACGGGCTTGAGGCCGTCGCGCACGTCGGGCAGGGCACGCTGCACGATGACGCTCATCGAGTAGTCGATGAACGACTCGCGCATCTCGTCTTCGATCAGTCTGGGGAGGATTCTCTCGCGCTGATTCGGAGCGGTCATGACCGTTCGGGTGAGGACTGCTAAATATAGACGGACTATCGAGTTAAATCAATCGCGAGCCACTCCTTCAGGATGGGTGCCGGTGGGGCGTCCAGTAAGCCCGCGGGACGTGGAATTCGATCACCGCCCCGGTGTGGCCGGACGGAAGGCCGGGCCCGCGATGCGGTCGGCCCCTGGCAACACGATTGGCGTCATCACGCCGGTGGTCACGTTGAACAGCACGACCTTGGCCGTCTGGACTCCGTTGGCGTTGGCCGAGAGGGTCAGTAGCGCCAAGGTCGAACCGTCCGCGCTCACGCTGAACGACTGCACGAACAGGCCCGCCGGTGTGATCGGTGTTGCCGAACTCGAAACCAAGTCTTGGCGATAGACCCGCTTGGTGAGCGGGTGGCCGCCTTCGTCCCTCAAGTAGTAGAAGGAGCGGCCATCGGCGGAGTATGCGGGCGAATCCTCCGTACGCGGGCTGTTGGTGAGCCGCCGTTCGCCCGTACCATCCAGTCCGATCTCATAGATGTCGTAGTTGCCGTCCCGGACCGACGTGTACAACACCCTCTTGCCGTCCGGTGAAACGTCGGGCTGTGCTTTAAAATTGTCTCCCGTCGTCAGTTGGCGCCGCCCCGTGCCGTCGACGTTCACTACGTAGAGCTGTGCCTTGCCGCTCCTGTCGCTCGCGAAGACGATCTGGTTGCCTCTTGGGCCCACGAACGACGGGGACCGCACAGCCGCGGAATCGTTCGTGAGCCGCCGCACGTTGGCGCCGTCCGCGTTCATGATGTACAGGTCGCTATTCCAGCTCCCCTCCGGCGATCCCACGTACCCGATCTGCGTAAGCGTCGGCGACCACGCCGGCGACGACTTGATCCCCGGGTCTTGAGTCATTTGCCACACGCCGGGCGGCTGCCTGCCGTCACCGAGTTCCACCATGTAGATGTCCCACCGGCCCCCGTGCAGCGCGTACACGAGCATGTCACCGACTACAACATGGATCGTGATCTGGACGTCGGGATAGAGCGAGCTCTGCGCCACGATGCGCGCCGTGCCGGGCGCAACAGCCCTGACAATCGGGGCGAGGGGCGACACGCGGACCTTGGCGGTGTCCGACGAGACGAACTGGAAGATCCCGTGCGGGTTGACCTGACGGTTGGCCTCCGCCGGCACGAGCAGCTGCAACGTGTCCACCGCCCCCGGCGGGATCGACAGTTCGCGCTGGGCAAACCGGACGCTGTCGCCGCGGACCTGCACGGTGACCAATCGCGGTTGGAAGTTCTTCCCCGGCACGCTCACCGTCACGACCGCGCGACCAGTGTCCCCACCGGCGCTGATCACCCCGAGCGAATCCACGGCGGCTACCCGCTCGCCGCTCGGCTCAACCATGAACACGAGGCACACCGGCTTAGCGTTTCCGCCATCGGATCTCACCGCGCGATAGTCGAGCGCCCAAGACTCGCCCCTGACCAGTGCGAGGCGGAGCGGGCTGACTATGAGCCCCACGGCTTCCCCGTTCCCGACCGGTTGCCGGTCCTCCGCGGCGCAGCCGGCACCACTGGTGCGCGGCCTGCCAAGTGTGGAGTTCCTTCCGGTGGACGCCGGGGCGAGCACCTGCAAGGTCGCGTGGCCCATCCTGGCCAGCCGGCCACTTCCGGTTCGGGCCGCGATTATCGTGACGCCTAGGGCGAGGCCCGTCACGATTCCGTTCTGGTCGATGGTGGCGACCCGAGGATTGGACGAGGCCCAGACAAAAATGGCCTGAGCACACGGGGTGTTAGCTCTGTCGAACGCCGTGGCGACAAACGCCAACGTACGGCCGACATTGCCCTGTGCGTCCGGGGGTGACACCTCGACATCCGCGATCCTCGCGCATTGCGCGAGCGACTGCCCGGGCGACAGCAGCGCCGCCGAAAACAACACTGCGAGGCCCGCGACTGGCGTCCGCACGCGATCGTTCATGTAGCGGGCCTGATGAACACCTGAGTCCAAGCTGCCACCCCCGAGCCGCTCTTGGTGGCCGGCTGGAACCGCAGGTCTCGGGCGAACGCAGCAGCCGCCTGCCCAAAGGCGCTGCACTGCACACGCTGCGTCACAACCGGCGTGCCCAGCACGCTACCTTCAGCGGACACATGTGCGAGCACCGCCACCCCGGAGGTTGCCCGGCCGCACACGTTAGGCACTGCCACGACTGGTGCCGAGAGCGGGGTCGGTGCGATATCCCAACACGCCTTGTTGGGGTTTCTGAGCGACACGACGGGGTTGCCACAATTGACGGCGCTGGTGGCAGACACTGCCAGCGCGCGGTCCGCAGCCACAAGGTGGACCGGGACGCGCACCCATGCGGCGACTGCCGCTTTCCCCCTTCGCGCCGGCAGGTACCGCGCCGTCCGCAACGCGTTCAAGGACGCTGTTACCACATCCTGCGCCGCGCCGTCTGGTTGACGCACGTCGGAGACACTCCCGTCGGCTGACACCAACACCTCGAAGTTGGGCGGCATCGCTGGGATCGCGCCCTCGAATCGCGCCAGTACCGAGTCTGCGGGCCGAGCCGGACTGTCGAAACAGATGTTCCGTGGATTGAACTCCGGCTGCCGGCAAAACGCGACGGCCACCGACTCCGCCAGTTGGTCAAGGAGCGAGATGATGGCGTCAGGGCTGCCGTCAATGCCATAGTGGCCAAGTTGCACGAAGCTCCTGGTGTCGTACACGTCCAGGCCGAGACGGACCTGTCGGCCGGTCCCGAACGCACTCCCAATCACCACCTGGTTTGCCCCTAGCGAGTCGGCGAACGCCGCGTTGGACTGAGGCACCACCGACAGGCTCCTCTTTCCCGTCGCCCACCGACCCCACAACTGGTTGAAGTCCACCGTGCCGACGCCGAACCGCGAATGAAGCGTGTTGGCTAGGCTATGGGCTGCCTGTCGCGCGAGCGCGGTGTCGCCCGGGATGGTTACATCGAACGGGAGCACGGCCACCATGGGTTCCGAGCTACGCGGACTCTGCAACCCGGGGCCTCCGCCCGGCACTTGGGCAGATCGCGCGTGGCCGCGGAGCAGCAACAGCGTCACCACGACCGCCAACCCGATCAGGACTGTAGCAACAATCGCGGCAGGCGCGGCCACACGCCGCGACCGGCGAGTGGGAGCCGCCGGCACGATGCCCGTGCGCAGCGCCTCCGCCACCTCGGCGGCCGACTGAAACCGCTCCGCCGGCTTCTTGGCGCAGCACCGCTCCACGATCCGCGCGAGTGCGTCGCTGACGTCGCGCCGGCGCGAGCGCAGGGGCGGTAGGGGCTTGGTGAGGTGCTGGACCAGCACCGCCTGAGAGTCAGGCCCCTCGAAGGGCAGCCCCCCAGCGAGCATCTGCCAAACCACGATACCCAGGGAGTAGATATCGCTCCGCGCATCGATCTCGCCCGAACCGCTCGCCTGCTCCGGGCTCATGTACGAGGGCGAGCCGATGATCACGCCCGTGCCGGTCAGCTTGTCGCCCTTCGAGGCCGCGGCTTTGGCGATGCCGAAATCGGTCACGAGCACGCGCTGCTTGGCGCCCTGCAGCAGCACGTTCGCGGGCTTCACGTCGCGATGGACGAGCCCCCGCGCGTGCGCCTCGGAAAGTGCGTCCGCGATCTCCGCACCGATCCGCACCGCATCCGCCTGCGGCAGCTGTCCCTCGCGCGCCAGTCGGGCTTCAAGCGTCTCGCCCTCGACCAGCGGCATGCCAAAGTAGACAAGCCCTTCCCCCTCGCCGACGAAGTGAATCGGGAGGATGTTCGGGTGCGTGAGATTCGCCGCCGCTTCCGCCTCGCGGACGAACCGCCGGATGGTGGACTGGCTCGCCGTGAGCTCCAGCCGCAGCACCTTGACCGCGATCTGACGCGCCAGCTTCCGGTCCTGCACAGCGAACACGACCGCGAAGCCGCCCTCGCCCAGCACCCGACCCACGACTAAGTCACGCCCCAGAGCGATCTGGAGCCGGCGCTTGAGCTCATCGGGGGGGATCTGCTCTGTTGCCTCGGCCCCTTCGGTGGGCGTCGGCATCGTGGGGGCTTCGGGATTCGGGGTGCCACACCGGGGACAGAACGATGCAGTGACCGGAATCTCCTGACTGCACCCCACGCAGGTGGGCATGAGCGACTATGCTACGGCTGATTCTCCCGGGGCGCCAGAGACTGCTGCCGAGCCTCCGTCGCCGGGGCTATTCTGATCTGGCTAGGGGCGCTCCACACCGGCCGACTCGGCCTTCTCCTCGATGCCAAGCTCGCGCTGGACCGCCTCCGGCGCGGCCCGCTCGCCCTCCTTTGGCGCGCCCTCCTTGCCGTGGCCGCGGGCGCGGGCGGCGGTGCGGCCGCCCTCGTACCAGCGGCGCGTGATCTCGCCGGCCAGCTTCGTGTTCCCGAGCCCGAAGGCGAGGGCCACGGCGAGCACGGCCGCGCCCAGCACCAGCTCGAAGGCGGTCTTCACGATGTCGGCCGCGAGACCGATCTGCTCCAGCGCCATCAGGAGGGAGATCGCGATGACCAGCGCCTTGGCGACCTTCGCCAGCGTCGGCACGCCCTCCACGCCGCCGGCCGAGGTCAAAATGAGAGCGCGGACAAACTCGCCCAGGACCAGGCCGAGGACGATCACGATGATCGCCGCGAAGATGCTCGGGACGTAGCCGACGAGATTGGTGAAGACGTCGTTGATGTTCGGCAGGCCCAGGGCAGTCGCCGCGAGGAGAATCACGACGAGCATCACGCCCCAGAAGAGCAGTTTCCCGACCACCCGTGCCGGATCGAGCCGGGTGCCGGTCCGCTCCACCGCCTCGGTCACCCCCCAGCGCTCGGCCGAGCGGTCGAACTGGACCCGGTCGAGAAACCCGTCCACGACCCGCTCGATGAGGCGGGCGACGAGGTAGCCCGCGCCGAGGATGACCAGCGCCAGAAAGAGCGGCGGGAGCAGCCGGCCGATCTGCACGAGGGTGTCCTTGAGCCGCACGAAGACGTCCACGCCTCCAACCTCCCGGCCTCAGGCCGCGATGTCCAGCACCAACTTGCCGAAGTGGTCGCCCGCCGCCAGCCGCTCGAAGGCCCGGCGTGCGTCCCGGAGCGGCATCACGGCGTCCACGACGGGCCGCAGCTTCCCCGACGCCAGCAGCCACAGGATTTCCGCGAACTCGCGCGCGTTCCCCATCGTCGAGCCCAGCAGCGAATAATGATACCAGAACATCCGGCGCACGTCGGTGACCACCTCGGGACCGGTCGTCGCGCCGCAGGTCACCAGCCGGCCGCCGGGCGCCAGGGCCCGCAGGCTCTGCTCCCATGTCGCCTCGCCAACCGAATCCACGACCACGTCGGCGCCACGGCCGCCCGTGAAGCTCCGCACCTCGCGCGGCACGTCGGCGGTCGTGTGGTTCAGCGCCAGGTCGGCGCCCAGAGCGCGCGCCTTCGCGAGTTTCGCGTCGCTCGAGGACGTCACCACCGCGACCGCTCCGAGCAGCTTCGCGATCCCGAGCGCCGCCAGGGCGACGCCGCCCCCGATCCCCCAGATCAGGACGGTCTCGCCGGCACGCAGCGCCGCACGGGTCGTCAGCATCCGCCACGCCGTCAGGTGCACGAGCGGATACGCAGCGGCATCCGGCCATGCGACGCCGTCGGGCAGAGGGTGCGCGTTCCACTGAGGGACGCGCACCGCCTCGGCGAAGGTCCCCGGCAAGTGTTCGCCGAGCAGGCGGTAGGTCCTGCACAGCGATTGCTCGCCGGCCAGGCAGTACTCGCAGGCGTGGCAGGAGACGCCGGGATCGAGCAGGACCCGGTCCCCGACGCGCACCCGCGTCACTTCGGAGCCCACCGCCTCCACGATCCCCGCGCCGTCGGCGCCGAGCACATGAGGGAAGCGCGGCTTCACGCCGGGCAGACCCCGGACGACGAACAGGTCCAGGTGGTTCAGCGCCGCAGCCTTGAGCGAGACGACAACGTCGTCGGGGCCCTCGACCGAGGGTCGCAGCACGTCCTCGACAAGCACTGCCTCGGAACCGCCGTTGGAGCGGATGGTGACGGCACGCATCGCGCGGAATCTAAGCGGCGGGAGACCGAAACGAAGACGGCCGCCCGAGGGCGGCCGTCCCGAATCTCGAGCGCACCGGCGCCTAGTGCTGCGGCGTGCCCGGGCGGAACGCCGGGCCCGCGATGCGGTCGGCCCCCTGCAACACCATCGGCGTCATCGCGCCGGTGGCCACGTTGAACAGAGAGACCCGGGCCGTCTGGACTCCGTTGGCGTCGGCCGTCAGGGTCAGGAGAGCGACCGTCGAACCGTCGGCGCTCACGCTGAAGCCCTGCACGTACAAGCCGACCGGCGTGATCGGGCTCGCCGCGCCCGACACCAGGTCCTGGCGGTAGACCCGCTTCGTGAGCGGGTTGCCACCCTCGTCCCGCAGATAGTAGAACGAGCGGCCGTCGGCCGCGTACACCGGCGAGTCCTCCTGGCGCGGGTTGGTTGCCAGGCGACGCTCACCCGTGCCGTCCAGGTTCATCTCGAAGATGCCGTAGATCCGGTCGCGCACGGATGCGTAGATCACCTTCCGGCCATCGGGGGAGACCTCGGGCTGCGTGTTCGGCGCGTCGCCCTGGGTGAGCTGGCGCCGGCCCGTGCCGTCCGTCTTCATCACGAAGATCTGCGCCTTCCCGCTCTTGCTCGACTCGAACACGATCTGGTCGCCGCCGGGGCCCACAAACGACGGCGAGCGCACCGTCGCCGAGTCGTGGGTGATCCGGCTGATCGCGCCGCTTCCGAGGTCCAGGATGTACAGGTCGCTGTTCCAGCTCAGACTCGCCGAGGCCACGTACGCGATCTGCGTCAGCGTCGGCGACCAGGCGGGCGATGACTTGACCGTGGTGTCCTGGGTCAACGGCCGCACTCTCAGCGGCTGCCCGTTCTCTTCGCGCTGCAGCATGTACACGTCCCAGCGACCCTGGCGCAGCGCATACACCAGCAGGTCTCCGACCACCGTCACGTCGGCCGTCACCGTCGAGTCCCAGGCGGAGCGCGCCGTGATGCGGGCGTGCCCCATCCCGGTGGCGACGAGTTGCCCGTCCGCCACGCGCGCGACGGAGTCACTGGTGGACGTCCAAGTCAGCCGGTTCGCCGTTTCGATCGGCTGGTGCTTGTCGTCGAGGAGCTTCACCTCCACGGGGACCCGCTCGCCGACGGCGAGCGCCACCTTGGGCCCCGGCCGCGAGATCGCCAGCCCGCCGGCGATCACCTTCACGCGCCAGCTCATGATCTTGACGGAGTCGTTCGCGATCGGCGCGCTCACCCGGACGAAGATCTCCCCCATCTTGAGGCCGCGCAGCGTCTTCGTGGCGGTGTCGTAGCGCGCGACGGCCGTATCACTGACGCTCCAAGTGAGCGGCACCTCGTTCACCGCCGACGAATCGGCGGCGAACGGGCGCGCCATGACCGAGGTCTGTGCGCCGATGGCCAGCGTGATGAGCGTGTCCAGGGGTGTGCCGACCAGACGGGTGACGCGCCGATGCACGCTGATCGTGATCGGGATGTCGGGATACATCGAGCTCTGCGCGATGACGCGCGCCGTGCCCGCGGCCAGGGCGGTGACGATCGGCGTGAGCCCAGACACGCGGACCTTCGTGCTGTCGGACGAGACGAACTGGAAGATCCCGGCCGTGCTGATCGGGCGGTTGCCCTGCGCCGGCACCACCAGCTGCAGCGTGTCGACCGCGCCCGGCACCATCGCGATCTCCTGCGCGCGCCATCTCACGCTGTCGCCGCGGACCTCGACCGCGACGTGCATGGGCGGGAAACTCTTGCCCGGTACCGTGACCTGGACGATGGCATGTCCCGTGTCGTTCCCGGCCACCACGAGGCCGAACGAATCCACGGCGGCGACCTTCTCACCGCCCGGCTGGATCGCGAACTGGACGCAGAGGTGGTCGGCCGGGTCATTGCTGCTCTGGACGGGGCGATACGACAGCTGCTTGGACTCTCCCTTGACCAGCGAGACCTTCAGCGGGTCCACCATCAGCCCCGCCGGCGGCCCGCTCCCCGGCGGCTCGCGGTCGGCGGCGGCGCACCCCGGTCCCACCAGGCCGCGACCGGCGACGGGAACGGCCAGGGCCGCCCGCGTCGGGGGCTGCTGCGGGGCCGCCTGTGGCTGCGGCTGGGACCCCTCGCCGACCACCTGCAGCGTGGCCTGCCCGGTCTTGATGTATCTGCCGGTGCCCGTCCGCGCGGAGATGATCGTGACGCCGGGCCCGACGCCCGTCGCGATGCCGTTCTGGTCGATGGTCGCGGCGCGCAGATTGCTCGACTGCCACACGAACGTCGCCGTCGCGATCGGGTTGTTCGCGTTGTCATACGCCGTCGCCACGAACGGTGCCTGCCGGCCGACCTGCACCTGGGCGTCGGGGGGCGACACCTGCACGTCGGAGGCGCGCCGTTGCGCCACCGCGGTCGCCGGGGAAAAACACACCCCGGCACCGAGCAGCGCTCCTACAGCAAGAAGCAGCCGCTTGGAGTCCATAGTGTTGCCTAAGAAGGGGTGCAAGTGATTGCCTGTCAAGCGTCTCGGGTGCGTCGCTACCGGCGCAGTTGAAGCGTCACGCTCGCATACCCGTCGCGGGGATCCCCCGCGCCGTCCGGCACGACCACCGGCTCCATCGTCACGCTCCCGTCGGGGCGGTGGACCTCCAGTCGGTAGCGGAGTCCGGCGCGCCCTTCCAGGCGTAGCGCCAGGCCCCCTCCGGCCAGGCGGGCGTCAACGATCTTGAGGCTGCGGGACCGCTCGCCCCGCTCCACCGCCTGCCCCGGCAGGGCCAGCCACCAGCCCGCCGTGTGGCGGACCGCGACCCGCACCGGTGCGTCACCCAGCCGGACATCGAAGGACACATGCACGTCCCGGCCGGTTTCGGCCGTGCGGTAGGTCACGACGCCCGCCGCCGTGCGCACCTCCCGCACCCGGGCACCCGGCGCCAGGGCGGGATCGAAGCGCAGGATAAGAGGGGTCGCCGGGCCGGCGACGGGCCGCACTTCGGCCGTGAACGCCGTATCGCTGACCCGGAAGACGAGGTCCAGTACGCGCGCGCCGACCCGGACGCCGCGGACCGTGTGCTCGCCGGGCTGGTCGAAGAGGTGCGGAGCGATCTCGAGCACCCCGCGGGGCGCGTCCGCCTCGAGGCCGAACGCCCCCCGCAGCAGCGGCGTCAGGTACATCGAAGTGGCGAAGAACTGCTGCGGGACCGCCGTTTCCAACGGCTCGAACGAAGCGCCGGAGAACACCTCCGGGTTGCGGCCCAGTCCCCACAAGTCGAAGGTGCGCCCCACCGCCGCGAGCTGGGCGCCGCCGGCGTACGGATTGTGATAGCGGTATTCGGCGAGGGCGAGGAAGCCGGTCACGAACGGCCAGACCGTGCCGTTGTTGTAGTGAAGCGGATCGTAGAGGCGGCTCTCCGAAGCGAGGGCGCGGCCGCCCCAGTCCGTCGAGATCGTCGCCCGGGCCAGCGCGCTCGCCATCGCCTGCCCGCGCTCCTCGTCGAAGAGGTGCCACGACATCGCGGTGGCCGGCCACACCGTCAGGTTGTCGTTGAGCGAGTCGCCGTCGAGGATGGCGAAGGCGAACCGGTCGGTGCGCGGCATCCAGAAGCGCTCCTCGAGGCTGCGCCGCGCTTGCGCGAAGCGCCGCGCCGCGTCGGCCGATACGGCGCTGTCGCCGACCGCGTCCGCCATCTCCCCGATCTCATTCAGGGCCAGGACCCACACCGCGGCGAGGTAGATGTCGGACTTCACCCCCACACCGAGGTCCCCCACCTCGATGGCGCCCGCTCCCGCCTTCGCGTTCTCCATCAGCCCGCCGTCGCCCACCGTCCCGATGCACCAGCGATACGCCTTCTGGACGTTGGGCCAGAGCGACTTCACGAACCCGGTGTCGCCGGAGGCGCGGAACAGATCGGCGATCGCGAGCATCCAGAACGGCGTCGTGTCGCCGTGGTAGAACGCGTACGGGTAGTCCTCGAACCACCGCACCCGCCCCGCGCTCTGTGAGATCTCGTGCGTGATCTTCCCGTCCGCGCGCTGATAGCGCGCGAAGAAACCGAGGTACTGCCGGGCGAGACCGAAGGCCCCGACCGACGAGAGCGCGAAGGAGTTGATCGCGGCGTCGCCGCCGAAGAACCAGCCGAAGCCGGGGCGGTAGCCGCCGGCGCCGGCCGCGGCATATCCCGCCACGGGCCCGCACCCCAGGTCCGGATTGCAGACCATCGCCTCGTCCAGGTTCAGCTCCGCCCACCGGGCGCGCCGGTTGACCGCCGTGTCGCCGAAGCCGGCGGCGAGCGCCACCACGGAGTCGGCGTGCGCCAGTCGCTCGGCGTAGAGCTGCGGGAGCCGCGCGAGGACCCGGTGGTATGTGGCGAGCACCGTGTCGCGCGGCGCGATCTGGCCGACGATGACGATCGGGATGCCGCGCGAGACGACGTTGACCAGGCGCCCGGCCGGCTCACCCGGCCGCGGCATCGGAACCGGCTCCTGGTCGCCGACGGCGATCCGCATCTCGGACGGCGCGTCGGGGAGCGCGTGGGCCGGATTGGTGGTGGCCCGCGTGGCGAAGGGCGAGCCGATGAAGGCGCTGTACTGCCGCCGGGGCTCCGACAGGAGGAATGCCTTCTGGGCGTCGTCCCAGTAGATGTACTGGCCGCCGATCGCGCCCGGCCACGCCAGCTGCAGGTCGCTCTTGAAGGAGGCGATGATCTCCAGCGGCCGCACGGCCTCGACCTCGAGCACGATGGCGATGGCCGGCTCGTCGGTCGGCGCGAAGATGCGCTCCCGCACCGTGAAGGCCGGATGCGTGTACACGACCGTCGCGCCGGCCGGCGTGATCTCGACCGAGCGCGCGATGTCGGCGGCACGGATCGGATCGGCGTAGAGCGGCGTCTGAAACGCGAGACTGAAGTCGTGCAGCAGCTTCAGCGGCCACGCCCAGACTTCGAGGTCCCCGGTCTCCGTCCCGAGCGCCGCGGCCTTCCGGCCCTCCACGCCGATGTAGCCGGCGCTCCGCGCCGGCCCGCGCAGCGCCAGGGGGCCCGCCGTCCAGCCCAGCGCCAACGGCTGGAAGGGCGAGGCAGCCGCCGTGGCGGCCGGCTGCTGGGCCGGGAGGGTCGGGGCCGCGACGAGGGCGAAAACCAGCGCCGGGCATAGGGTTCCGAGGATGCTGATGCGCTGCGACACGGGAGACCTCGACGGGTGTTTCGGGCGGCTTGCGAAGTGGGGTTTCGCACGCAATGTATAAGGCCCGATTCAACCAGCGGCAAACGGGCCTCAACAGCTGGGAGGGACGCACACGATGTCCGACGACATGACTGGAATTGGAGGCTGGGAGCCCCCGTCCTCGATGCCACCGCAGCCGCCGGCGCCGCAGCCCTGGTCGCCGCCGCCATACGCCCCGCCACCTCCGCCGCCGGCGCCGGCTCTGCCAAAGAGCGCGCCCGCTCCTGCGGTGAAGAAGGCCGCGCCGAAGCCGAAGAAGGCCGCCAAGAAGGCGCCGAAGAAGGCCGCGAAGAAGAAGGTCGCGAAGAAGCCGGTGCGGAAGGCGGCAAAGAAGAAGGTCGCGAAGAGGAAGGCCGCGCCGCGTAAGCGCGCCAAGAAGCGCTAGAAGACTTCGACCTTCCCGTTGACCACCGTTCGCGCGCGCGCGGCGATCGCTTCCAGCCGCACGCGCGCGACTGGGGTCACCCGGGCGTCGGCGGGCGGCCGGGCGATCGAGAAGACTTGCACGGCCTTGGGCTGCAGCCGCGCCAGCGCCTGCAGCCACTCTTCGACGGCGTCGTCCGACGCGCCGCTGTAGCCGGGCCCTTCCACCACCATCGCCTGCACCGTCACGTCCGCCAGGGCCCGCAGGTCCTCCACCACTCGACCGCGGTCGTACTGCACCCCGCTCACCTCCGCCATCGGACCGGGATCGAGCTTCATCAACCGCTCGTCCAGCCGGTCGAGCGCCGCGCGGATCGCGGGCCGGCCGGCCGACAGGCCGTTCGACATCACGCACACTCTGGAGGCCGGGGCGAGCGCGTCCCGCACCTCGAGCACCCGGGCCACGGCCTGCGGGAACCGCGGATGCATCGTCGGCTCGCCGTTCCCGGCGATGGTCACGTAGTCGGGCGGCGCATCCATGCGCTCCAACGTCTTCCGGAGGGCGTCGGCGACCAGATCGGGTGAGGGCCAGCGGGAGCCGGGGGCCTTCGGCGTGTTGCGTCCGCACTCGCAATACGGGCAATCGAAGGTGCAGAGCTTGGAGTGGAGGGGGATGAGGTTCAGCCCCAGGCTGACGCCGAGGCGACGCGAGCGTACGGGGCCGTTGATGATCCCCTCCCACAGGAAAGTGCCCTGCTCGTAGTTACCGGGAGGCGGCAGCGCGGCGAGACGATCCGTCACAACGTAACGTAGTCCGGCCTTGCGACCCCCGCCACGCTTCGTAGGTTGACCGTATGCGTTCCCTCAGCGGCCTTCCCGCGCGAGCCGGACTCCGGTGAACGCCCGAACGGCCCCGTACGCCGCGGGCCTCGCCGCCGCGCTGCTCGGGCTCGCGATCGGGCTCGCGCTGCGCGGCGTCGAGCCCGCTGCCACCTGGCTCTACCACGCCGCCTGGTATCCGACAATCGTGCTGATGGCGGCGCTGGTCGCCCGGCGTGAGGGCACGGACCCCTTCACCGCGCACCCGGTACACGCGCTCTCGGTCTTCGCGTGGTCCGCCGTGTTCTGGTTCTTCTTCGAGCTGCTCAACTGGCGCCTCGCGAACTGGTACTACGTCAACGTTCCCGCCGGGCGGCTGGAGCGGTGGGTCGGCATCTCCCTCGCGTTCGCGACGGTGCTGCCGGCGATCTTCCTCGCGGCCCGCGCCCTCGAGGCCTGGGGCGTCGCGCGAAGCGTCCGCACGACGCCGATGCGCGTGACGTCGACGGGGCTGCGTTTCACGGCCGTCGCCGGCGTCGTCTTTCTCGTGCTGCCGCTGGTGTGGCCCCGCTACTTCTTCCCGCTGGTCTGGGGCGCGACCACGCTCTTGGCCGAGCCGGCGCTGTACCGGCGGGAGCCGCGGTGGTCCCTCATCGCCGACCTGGAGCGCGGCGACGCGGGCCGCATCGTCCGGCTGCTGCTCGGGGGCGCGGCCATCGGCCTGCTGTGGGAGTTGTACAACTCGTTCGCCCGGAGCCGCTGGATCTACACGGTGCCAGGGCTCGAGGGTCTCAAGCTCTTCGAGATGCCGCTCCTCGGGTTCGTCGGCTTCCCCGTCTTCGCGCTCGAGTGCTGGTCGGTCTTCCATCTGCTCGCCTGCTTCGGCATCTCGACGCCCGAGGTCCCGCGCCGCGGGCCGATCCGGATCGGACGCAAGATGGTGACGGCGACGGCCGGCGTCGTGTTCGCGGTGCTGGTTCTTTCGGGGATGGAGCGCTACACCATCAGCAGCACCACGCCGTCGCTCGTGGAAGTGCCCGGAGTTCCGGCTTCGGTCGCCTTCCGCCTGCAGGAGGCGGGCGAGTCGCCGTTCCGGCTGGCGCACATGTCCGCCAGCGCGGTCGCCCGCGAGGCGGGGGCCACCGTGGACGAGGCGCGGCGCTGGATCGAGGCGGCGCGCCTCGTCACGCTCCGCGGCATCGGCACCGTCAACGCGCGCCGCCTCGCCGAGATCGGCGTGACCAGCGTCGCCGCCCTCGCGATCCAAGATCCCGACGCCCTCGCGGGGAAGCTCGCGGCCAAGCCCGGAGAGCGGCGGCTCCGGCCGACGCTCGCCGAAGTGCGGGTCTGGGTCAGAGCCGCACTCGACGCCGTCCTCGCCACGGCGAGTTGATGCGCGCTCCGCTCGCCCTCGCCGGCGCCGGCCTCCTCGCCGTTCTCTCGCTCGCCCCGGCCCACCCGCGCCCTCCGGCTCCCGATTACGACCTGCTGCTCGTCGGCGGCACCGTGGCGGACGGCACCGGGGCGCCGCGCCGTCGCGCCGACGTCGCCGTGACCAGCGACCGCATCGCCGCCATCGGCGACCTGAGCGGGCGTACGGCGCGGCGCACGGTGGACGTAGCGGGCCTGGTCGTCGCCCCCGGCTTCATCGACATGCTCGGGCACTCGGAAGCGACCATCCTCGTGGACCCGCGCGGCGTGAGCAAGGTGACACAGGGGGTCACCACCGAGATCACGGGCGAAGGCGTCTCGATCGCCCCGGTCAACGCCGTCACACTGCGCAACGACAGCGCACAGTATGCCGCGTGGGGCCTCGTCGTGGACTGGCACGACCTGGACGGCTACTTCCGCCGGCTCGAGCGCTCGGGCACGCCGCTCAACCTCGCCACGTTCGTCGGAGCGACGCAGGTGCGCCGCTACGTCCTCGGCGACGCCGACCGCGCGCCGACCGCCGCCGAGCTTGCGGAGATGGAAGCGCTCGTGGACACCGCGATGCGGCAGGGCGCCCTCGGTGTCTCGTCGGCGCTGGTGTACGCGCCCGCCTTCTACGCGAAAACCGACGAGTTGATCGCGCTGGCGAAGGTCGCCGCGCGATACGGCGGCATCTACGCCACGCACATCCGCAACGAGAAGGCGCGGATCGACGCGGCGCTGAGCGAGGCATTCCGGATCGGCCGCGAGGCGCACGTCCCGGTCGAGGTCTGGCACCTGAAGCTGGCGGGGCGCGCCAACTGGGGCCGGATGCCGCGCATCCTCGCGCGCTTCGAGCACCTGCGCGCGTCGGGCCAGAAGGTGGGGGCCAACAGCTACCCCTACACCGCCTCGGCGACCGGCCTGTCCGCCTCGATCCCGGCGTGGGCGCACGAAGGCGGCGACGAGGCGATGATCGCCCGCCTGCGCGATCCGGCGGTCCGGGCGCGCATCCGGCGCGAGATGGGGGGCGGCGGCCGGCAGGAAAGCTCCTCCGGCGGCGCGGGCGCTCTCTCGGGCGTCGTCGTGCTGGGCGTGCTCGACTCGACCCTGCGGCGCTACGAAGGCAGGCGCATCGTCGACATCGCACGCCACGAGCACAAGGACCCGTTCGACCTCCTGTGCGACATCCTCATCGCGGACCACGCGAAGACGGGCGCGGCTTACTTCTTGATGAGCGAGGCAGACGTGCGGGCCGCGGTCGCCGCGCCTTGGGTCGGCGTCGGGATGGACTTGGGCGCCCTCGCCCCCGACGGCCCGCTCAACATGCGGGTGGTGCACCCCCGCGCCTACGGCACCTTCCCGCGCATCCTCGGCAAGTACGTGCGCGAGGAGCACGTGCTCACGCTCGAAGCCGCCGTGCGCAAGATGACCGGTGTCGCCGCGGAGCGGCTGGGCCTCCGGGACCGCGGAGTCCTCGCCGAGGGGAACTACGCCGACATCACCGTCTTCGATCCCGCCACCGTCGCCGACCGGGCGACGTTCGAGAGCCCGCACGAGACGTCGGTGGGCATCCGCTACGTGCTGGTGAACGGCCGGTTCACGCTGGACGAAGGGAAGCTGACGGGAGAGCGGCCCGGGCGCTCACTGCGCGGACCGGGGTGGCGGGGACAATGAGCCTGACCACGATCGCGGTGGCGTTCATTCTGGTGGCGGCTGTCTTCAACGCGACTGGCCTGCTCACGGCGCGCTGGGCGAACCGGGACCCGGGCCCCGGACTCCTGTCTCGCGTCTGGCCCGGCGCCACGTTCGAGGCGTTGATCCTGACGCTCGTCGCGGCCCTCTGGTTCGGCTCCCTGGGACACGGCGGTTGGGTGATCCTGTTCCTCCTGCTGGGAGCGCTCCCTGCCGGCGACCGGTGGCTCCGCCGGGCCCTGGCGGGGGCCCCGGCCCGGGGGGAGGCCACGGCGTTCGTGGCGGCCCTGCTCAAGTATCTCCTTGCCGGACTGGGCTGCGTTTGGCTCCTCACTTGACACCCCCGTAGCTTTCTGCCTCATGAATCCGGTCCATCTCGCCATCGAGCGGGCGAGCCAGTACTTCGCCGGGCGCGACACCCGGCAGGGTTTCGTCGCCCGCCGCCTGGTCGGAGCGTCGCGCCCCGACGATGCGCGGCTCGCGGAGGTGCTCATGCGCGAGCACCGCGCGCGCCCGCGCGGCGACGGCAGCATCGGGGGCGACCTCGTCGCGACAGCCTGGCTCGCGTGGGAGATGATGGACCTGGGCGCTCCGCCCGACTCGCACGCGGTGCACAGGAGCGTCGGCTGGATCCTGGGCCGGCAGGAGAAGGACGGAGCGTTCGCCGAGGGGTGCACGCCGCGGCGGCACGAGCTGAAGCTCTGCGAGCACGCGATCGGCGGCTTCTTCTCGTATCGCTCGTCCGGCCGCACCATCCGCCGGCTCACCCTGCCGACCGGCGCCGCGGTGACCTCGGACCAAGGCGCGCGTTTCCTCGCCTCGTGCTTCGCGCTGCGCTCCGTGCTGCGGGCCGGGCAGGAGGAGCGGACGCTGGTGCGGCGCCACGTCGGCAGCCTGCTGGCGCTGCCGAAGATGTGGGACTCGTGGGGCGGGCTGTGGGCCCCGACGCTGACGGTGGGCGCGCTCGCCGCGATCGCGTGGGCGCCGCCGCCCTTCCGCGGGCAGCTCCCCATCCTGGCCGAGCACCTTGCGCTGAACCAGAAGCCGGACGGCTCCTGGCGCAATCTCGACATCGTGCACGCGGTGGACGCCCTCGTGGCGGTGCCGCTCCCCCAGGCGAAGGAAGCGGTCGCGCTCGCGGCCCCGCGGCTCGCCAAGATGCAGACGCAGAAGGGGACCGTCGGCGGCGGGCCGTACGCCGAGGAGCGCACGCTCGTCGCGCTCCGCGGCTGGCTCATCGCGCGGGAATATGCCTGAAAGACAGTTGCGCAGACGGCAAGGCGCGCAGTCAAACAGTAGGGCGCTTCAAGCAGCACACCTCACCATCGAGGCGCAGCATGCCCGCTCAAGACCCCGTCAATCCGCGCGACCGCATCCGGCTCACCGAGTACTCGCACGGTGCGGGTTGAGCCTGCAAACTCGGCCCGGCTGAGCTGGCGCAGGTCCTGCGCTTCATTCCCCGGGGGAACGACCCCGCAGTGCTGGTCGATGCGAGCGGGCGTGACGACGCGGCCGTCATCCGCCTGTCCGCCGAGCGCGCACTGGTCCTCACGACCGACTTCTTCACGCCGATCGTGGACGACGCGTACGCCTTCGGGCAGATCGCCGCGGCCAACGCGCTGTCGGACGTCTACGCCATGGGCGGCCGCCCTCTCTGGTGCCTCAACCTCGTGGGCTGGCCGCGCGGCAAGCTCCCGCTCGACCTGCTGGGCGAGGTATTGAAGGGTGGCGCGGAGACGGCCGCGCGCGCCGGCGCTGCGATCCTGGGTGGCCACTCGATCGACGACCCCGAGCCCAAGTACGGCCTCGTCGTCGTGGGCGAGGTGCATCCGGACCGGATGACGACCAACGCCGCCGCGCGTGCCGGCGATCGCCTCGTCCTCACGAAGCCGATCGGCACCGGGATCGTGGCGACGGCGCTGAAGAAGGGCGCGGCCCCTGCCGACGCCCTCGCGGCCGCGATCGCTTCGATGACGGCGCTGAACGACGGCGCGGCGGAAGCTGCGCGCGAGGCCGGCGTGCGCGGCGCGACGGACGTCACCGGCTTCGGCCTCCTCGGACATCTCAACGAGATGCTCGAGGCCTCCGGAGTGGCTGCCGAGATCTGGGCGGGCGCCGTGCCGCGCCTGGTCGGCGTCAGGCGGCTGGCCGAAGATGGCCACATCGCGGGCGGGACCAGACGCAATCTCCAGGCAGCGAGCGGGACGACCGCATTCGACGCCGGACTGGACGAGACCGAGCGGCTGATCCTCGCCGATGCGCAGACCTCCGGCGGCCTGCTCCTGGCCGTGAGCCCCGCCTCAGCCCCACAGCTGGTGAGCGCCCTGACATCGCATAAGTCGTTGGCGGCAGCCATCATAGGCAATGTCACCGAGGGCGCAGCCGGCGCCATCACCGTCCACGCGGGCAGCAGCCCGGCCTGAAGCGCGCACCGTGCAAGAACGGAGGTGCCGAGACCACCGCGCGCGGAGTATGTTAGGAATGGCAAGGGGGGCGTCATGAAACCCGTGAACAAGGCCGAGGTCGCCGCCGAGAGCGCCGCGTGCGTGTACTGCGGCGCGACTGAGAACCTCGTGGTGGACGACAACCTCGAGGGGCTGTACTACTGCCCGGCCTGCTTGGACCGTCACCTGCGGCACAGTCAGCAGATAGACGACCGGGGGGAGGTAGATCCCCCCTGGGACGGCTGAAGGCCGATCCCCAGTGTTCACCCGACTCCTCGTCGGGCTCGACGGCTCCGCCGGAGCCGACGCCGCACTCGACGCCGCCCTCTGCCTCGCCCGGCGCTTCAAGACCACCATCGTGCTTGCCGCCATCACCGACATTCGCCTCCTCGAAGCGCCGCTCTATGAGACCACCGGGCCACTGTGGACCGAGGGGCTCCCGGCCGCGCCGATCGCGGCGGAGCTGCGCGAGGCGCTGGACGAGCGCGCCGCCAGGATTCTCGAGGCGGCTACCGCCCGCGTGGCTGAGGCCGGCCTCGCGTCGGAACCAGTGCGCGCGGTCGGCCTTGCTGACGAGGAGCTGATCCGGCTCGCCGATCAGGCGGAGGCGATCGTGGTCGGTCGGCGGGGAGAGCTGCACGGCGAGCCGGGCACGCTCGGCGCGGTCACCGTCCGCATCATCAAGCGCTCCCCGAAGCCGGTGCTGGTGGCCGGCGAGAAGCCGTCACCGTGCGAGCGGCCGGTGGTCGCTCTGGACGGCGGTGAGACGAGCAACCACGCGCTCGCGCTGGCGGCGCGCTACGCGGAGGCGCTCGGTATCCCCCTCACCCTGGTCCACGTGAGCGACGACGCGGCAACGGGCGACGAGCTGCTGGCGAGGGCCGCCGCCTTTCTGTCGGAGAGGGGCGTCGCCTCCGAGACCCGTCGCCTGCGCGGTGACGTGACGCGCAGCATCACCGGATTCCTCGCCGAGCACGATGCGGATCTCCTGATCGTCGGCGCGCACGGCGGCCGTCGGCATGGGTGGGCCTTCGGCTCGCACGCCGAGAAGCTGCTTCGGGCCGCCTCGATTCCGGTGATCATCCATCGCTGAACCACCGTTGGACGCACAGACGCACGGACGCACGGATGCGCGGGCTCGAGTCGTCGTGCACGCCGACGAGGCGTGTCTCGGCAACGGGATGGAACCTCCCACCCCTGGCGGCGCCGGCGGGCTGGTCGAGGCGCCGACGGCGTCGGGCCGGATCGAGCGCCGCGACTACTGTCTGGCCGAGCCGGATACGACCAACAATCGGATGGCCTTGCGGTCGGCGATCGCCGCGCTGGAGCTGTTGAGCGCGAAGGGGCATCGTGCCGACGTGCTCTTCGTCTCGGACTCGAGCTATCTCGTCACCGGGATGCGGGAGTGGGTGCCGGCGTGGCGCGCGCGCGGCTGGCGTCGCAAGGGCGGCGCGGTCGAGAACCTCGAGCTCTGGCAGCAGCTGGTCGCCGCCGCGGAGCGCCACGACGTGACGTGGCGGTGGGTGCGCGGTCACGCGGGCCACGCCAAGAACGAGTACGCCAACCACCTGGCGACCACTGCGGCGGCGGAGCAGCGCCAAACCGAGGGCCTGGTCGCCTCTTCCTTCGCCGAGTGGCTCGCGGCCGAGCGCGTGAAAGGCAAGTACCTCGACTACGACCCGGACGCCGACCTGGTCCAGACGCCGTACGGGCTTGGTTGACAGGGGCTTGAGGCGCCTCTAACGTGGCGCGAGTGCCCAGCTCACCTTCCTCGTCAGCGACCGACGCGCTCGACCGGCTGTTCCGCCAGCTCGTCCGGAACCTCGCGGAGCTCGATCCGGCGCGCGTCCACGGCCCGGTCGAGGTCGCGGAGCTGTACCAGCGGCTGATCCCGTATCGCACCCATCGCACGCACCTCGGCCTCGACACCCACGAAGACTACGAGATGGTGGTGCTGCGCCTTCTGGCCGGGGAGCGCGGCTACGCCCTGATCGAGCCGGCGGAGGCCCGCGAGGCGCTCGCGCGGGAGGCGGCCGCGGTCAATCCGGATACCGGCTTCTTCAAGCAGTACGGGAGCGCGAAGGTGACCTTCGATCCCGGACACGTGCGCGGGGCACTGGGCGCTCTGGCGGCTGCGGACGACGTCGTCGCGGCCCCCGATGCGGCGCCCGAGACCGAGCCCACGCTCGACCTCGAGGTGGACGCGGCGGGCGGGAGCCTGGGCGCGGATTCCATCGAGGCGGGCGCCGGCGCCGACGGAATGCCCTTCGCGCTCGAGGAAGAGGCTGCACCGTCGGTCTCGCCGCGCATCGGGAGCGCGCCGTGCTCCTTCTGCGGCGGCGAACTGCCGGTCGGCCGCGCCGTGATCTTCTGCCCGCACTGCGGCCAGAACGTCGGCGTGGTGCACTGCCCCGCCTGCGGCACGGAGCTGGACTTCGGCTGGAGGTTCTGTATCACCTGCGGCCGCCAGATGACCGCGCCCGAGTGACGCGCCACCGCATCGCGGCGATCCCCGGCGACGGAATCGGACCGGAAGTCGTGGACGCGGCGCTCGCGGTGCTGACCGCGGCCGGCCGTCGCTACGGCTTTGCGCTGGACGTCGAACGTCTGCCCTACTCCGCGGACCACTACCTCGCCACCGGCGAGACCATCCCGGACTCGGCCGTCGAGCACCTGCGGAAGGACGTGGCGGCGATCTTCGTGGGCGCGCTCGGGGATCCCCGGGTGCCGGGCAACGAACACGCGCGCGACATCCTGTTGGGCCTGCGCTTCCGGCTCGACCTCTACGTCAACCTCCGTCCGGTCACCCTGCTCCATCCCTCGCTCTGCCCGCTGAAGGACCCGCCCTCGGGCGCGCGAGAGATCGACTTCGCCATCTTCCGCGAGAACACCGAGGGGATCTACGTGGGCGCAGGAGGCGGCCTCCGGGTCGGGACGCCGGACGAGGTGCAGCTCGCGGAGGAAGTGCACACCAGGAAGGGCGTCGAGCGGATCATCCGATATGCCCTCGAGTGGGCGAAGGCCCACGGCAAGACGCGGGTCACGATGTCGGACAAGGCGAACGCCGTTCCGGCGCACCGGCTCTGGACCCGCGTTTACGCGGAGGTCGGCTCCGAGTTCCCCGGCATCGAGCGCGAGCACCGCTATATGGACGCGCTCGCGATGGAGCTGGTGCGCGAACCGGAGCGCTTCCAGGTCATCGTCACCCAGAACCTCTTCGGCGACATCCTCTCCGACCTCGGCGCGCAACTCGTCGGCGGGCTGGGCGTCTCGCCCTCGGCCAACCTGCATCCGGGGCAGGTCGGCCTGTTCGAGCCGGTGCACGGCTCCGCGCCACCGCTGGCGGGAAAGGACGTCGCGAACCCGTTCGCGGCCGTCCTCACCGGCGCCATGCTGCTCCGGGAACTGCAGGTGGCGGACGCGCCCGAGGCGCTGGAGCGGGCCGTGCGCGAGGCCATCGCCGCCGGCGTCACGACACCCGATCTGGGCGGAAAATCCGGCACGAAGGCCGTGGCCAAGTGGATAGCGGAGCGGGTCGCACACTGACATATTCCGGCCGCCGCCGGGGCGCCCCGGCTTTCCTCCAGAGCGACGGAGCCGTTCCGGGATGAAGACGCAGGGCAGGGACAGGGACGTGGTGTTCCTGAGCGGCGTGCGCACGCCGTTCGGCACCTTCGGCGGCACTCTCAAGAACCATTCGGCGATCGACCTCGCGGCGGCGGCCGCCACGTGCGCCGTCGAGCGCTCGGGCCTCGCGCCTGCGGACTTCGACCACGTCGTCTTCGGGAACGCCCTCCAGACCTCGGCGGACGCCATCTACTTCGCGCGCCACGTCGGGCTCAAAGCGGGCCTGCCGATCGAGGTCCCGGCCCTCACCGTGAACCGGCTCTGCGGCTCGGGATTCGAGGCGATCACGCAGGCCGCGCAGCAGATCCTCCTCGACGAGTCGCAGGCCGTGCTGGCCGGCGGCGGGGAATCCATGAGCCAGGCGCCGCACGTGGTGCGTGGCGCGCGCTGGGGCCTCAAGCTCGGGCCGCCCGCGCCGTTCGAGGATCTGCTCTGGGAGTCGCTCACCGACCCGCAGTGCGGCTTCTCGATGGCGCAGACCGCGGAGAACCTCGCGGAGAAGTACCAGCTCACGCGTCGGGAAGTGGACGAGTACGCCGAGCGCTCGCAGCACCTCGCCAAGAAGGCGTGGGATGAGGGCGTCTTCGAGAACGAGGTTGTGACGATCCAGGTGAAGGACCCGAAGACGCGCCAGATGGTGCCGTTCCGCGCGGACGAGCACATGCGCCCGGGCACGACGCTGGACGCGCTCGCCAAGCTGCCGCCCTATTTCAAGAAGGACGGTCTCGTCACGGCCGGGAACGCTTCGGGCATCTGCGACGGCGCGGCGGCCTGCGTCGTGGCGGGAGAGCAGGTCGCGAAGGTCAAAGGACTCAAACCGCTCGGCCGGCTGGTGGGCTGGGCCGTGGCCGGCGTCGAGCCCAGGTACATGGGGATCGGCCCGGCGCCGGCGATCCGCAAGCTGCTGCAGAAGACGGGGATGAAGCTCGATGCGGTGGACCTGATCGAGATCAACGAGGCCTTCGCTCCGCAGTACGTCGCCGTGGAGAAGGAGCTCGGCCTCGACCGCGAGAAGGTCAACGTGCACGGCGGCGCGATCGCGATCGGGCATCCACTCGCCGCCTCGGGCACCCGGATCACCCTCCACCTCCTCCACGCCCTGCGGAGGAGCGGCAAGCGGTTCGGAATCGGCAGCGCCTGCATTGGCGGCGGCCAGGGGGCCGCCGTCATGGTCGAAGCCTTCGCCAAGTAGGAGGCCTCCGGTGGACGCTCTAGCAGTCATCGCGGCAGTGGCGGCACTCTACACGCTGTCCAGCCTGCGGATCATCAAGCAGTACGAACGGGCGGTCGCGTTCTTCCTCGGCCGCTACTGGAACACGAAGGGACCGGGACTGGTCTTCCTCCCGAGCATGATCGCGCATATGCACCGCGTGTCCCTGCGGATCGTCGCGCTCGACATCCCGCCGCAGGACGTGATCACGCGCGACAACATCTCGCTCAAGGTCAACGCGGTGCTGTACATGAAGGTCAAGGATCCGGCCGCGGCCATCATCGGGATCGAGAACTACCTCTACGCGACCAGCCAGCTCGCTCAGACCACCCTGCGCAGCGTCTGCGGCCAGCACCAGCTCGACGAGATCCTGTCGGAGCGCGACAAGATCAACGAGACCCTGAAGGCGATCATCGATGCGCGCTCGGCGGAGTGGGGGATCGAGGTCTCCGCGGTCGAGGTCAAGGACGTGGACCTGCCGATGGAGATGAAGCGGGCGATGGCGCGCCAGGCCGAGGCCGAGCGCGAGCGGCGGGCCAAGGTCATCAACGCGGAGGGCGAGCTGCAGGCCTCCGAAAAGCTGGCCCAGGCCGCGCACATCATCGGCCAGGAGCCGGCGGCGATCACGCTCCGGTTCCTCCAGACGGTCTCCGAGATTGCGTCGGAAAACAATTCCACCACCTTCTTCCCGCTGCCGATCGATCTACTGAAGCCGTTCCTCGGGGCGTACCGGCAGTCGGAGCCGGCGGCGCCGACGCTGCCCGCCCCGGCCGTGCAGGCAGCACTCGGCACCCCAGCTCCGGGCACCGCGCTGCCGGCGGGACGCGAGCCCCAGGGCGCGGAGCGGCGAGGGTAACCGATGCCCGGCGAGCTCGCACCCCGCAAGATCTCCCGCGAACAGCTGGAGCGGATCATCCAGCGCGCCGCGGAGCTGCAGGCCGGCGAGATGGACACGGCCGACGGGATCACGGAGCAGGATGTCCTGAAGCTCGGCTCGGAGGTCGGCATCCCCGGGCGGTTTCTCCGCCAGGCGATGTACGAGGAGGCGGCCGGCGGCGCGGCACTCGAGCACGGGTTCCTCGGGCGGTGGGTAGGGCCGCGGATGCTGCTCGCCCACCGGGTCGTGCCGGGAGACAAGGCCGCCCTGGAGCAGGCGATCGCGGAGTTCATGACCGAGGAGGAGGCGATGACGCCCAAGCGCCGCCTCCCAGACCGTACCGTGTGGGAGCGCCAGAAGGGCCTCATCGCCGAGATGAAGCGGGGCCTCTCGCTGCAGGGAAAGCCGTACCACCTCGCGCGCGCGCTGGACGTTTCGGTGCAGCTCAACGCCCTCGAGGACGGTTACTGCCACGCCGAGCTGGCGGCCGACATCGGGAACCAGCGCGGCTCCGCCCTCGGGGGAGCGAGCGTCGTGCTCTCGCTGGGTGTGCTGGCGACGTTGGCCGTCGCACTCGTTCCGGGCCTCCAGGTCGTGGCGGTCCTGCCGCTGCTGGCCAGCTTCGGCCTGTCGTGGCTCGTCGTGCGTGACTACCAGCGTCGTGCCGAGCGGATGCAGACGGCACTGGAGCAGGTGCTCGACCGTCTGGAGCGCGGGGAGCTGCGGTCCAAACCGGCGCTCGCAGGTCCCCGCGCTTCCGCGTTCGCGCGGATTGCGAGCGAGATCAAGAAGTCCGTCGAGGACGCGACACAGAACCTCCGGCTGCCGCCGGGCTCCTCGTCGCCACCCAAACCACCCGCGAGCTCCGGCCACCCATGAGCGAGATCACTACGGTCGGCGTGCTCGGCTGCGGCCTGATGGGCAGCGGAATCGCCCAGACTGCCGCCGCCGCAGGTTTTCCCACGGTCGTGCGCGAGGTCAGCGACGCGCTCCTCGCCAGGGGCAAGGGCGCCATCACCAGCTCCCTCAACAAGCTGGTCGAGAAGGGGAAGCTCGACGCCGCCGCGCGCGACGCGACGCTCGGCCGGTTGCGCTTCACCACCAGGGTCGCCGACCTCGAGGAGGCGGACATCATCATCGAGGCGGTCACCGAGGACCTCGAGCTCAAGAACACGCTGTGGAAGGAGCTGGATCGGCTCTGCCGGCCGACGACTGTCTTCGCCTCGAACACCTCCAGCCTCACCATCGCTGCGATGGCCGCCGCGACCAAGCGGCCGGACAAGTTCGTCGGGCTGCACTTCTTCAACCCCGTGCCGTTGATGAAGCTCGTCGAGGTCGTGCGCACGGTGACCACCGCGCCCGAGACCTTCGAGCACGCCTTCGCCTTCGCCAGGAAGCTGGGGAAGGAGCCGATCGCGGCGAAGGACAACTCGGGATTCGTGGTGAACCTCCTGCTGGTGCCCTACCTGCTCGACGCGATCCGGGCCCTCGAGCGCGGCGTGGCGAGCGTGCCGGACATCGACAAGGCGATGCAGCTGGGCTGCGGCTATCCGATGGGACCGTTCGTGCTGCTGGACTTCGTGGGCAATGACACGACGTACAAGATCGCGGAGATCATGTTCGACGAGTACCGCGAGCAGCGCTACGCCCCGCCGCCGCTCCTCAAGCGGATGGTGCTGGCCGGCTACTACGGCAAGAAGTCGGGCAGGGGATTCTACGACTACGGCGTCACGCCGCCGACGCCCTGCAACCTGGGACTGTAACGATGCTGTTCGGCTACGACTGGCCGCGCCTCCACGCCGCCGTGAACGACCTGCCGCCGGCGCTCCTGCCGATCTCGGTGCTCTTCGACCTGCTCGGCATCTTCTTCAAGCGCGAGTCGCTCAAGGCGGCGGCGTTCTGGACGCTGGTGGCCGGGGTGGTGGGCACGGGCGCCGCGATCGTGGCCGGGCTCCTCGCTGAGGACGTGGTCGAGCACAGCGAGCAGGCGCACGCGATCATCGAAACGCACGAGACGCTTGCGTTCATCGTGCTCGCGATCTTCGGCATTCTCGCCGTCTGGCGGATCGTGCGCCGCGGTGTCTGGAGCGAGAAGGAGCAGCCCATTGCGCTCACCGCCGGAGTGATCGGCATCTTCGTTCTTCTGTACACGGCGATGCTCGGCGGGAAGCTCAGCTTCGACCACGCCCTCGGCGTGCCCACCGCGCGGCTCCAGGCGATCGCATCGGAGCGCGCGGCGGGCCACCGGCACGGCGGGGGCGAGGGCGTCCAGATCGCGCCGAACACGCCCGCCGCCGACTCCACTCACGTGCATCCGGGCTCACCCGATACCGCCGGGCACTAGTCGCGCCGCCGCGCTGGCCGCAGCCGCCGTCTTTGGCTTGGCGGCCTGCTCGCATTTCGGCGGCGTGCGCCCGGTCTACGGACCGCTGCCGGGCAGCATCTCGCTCCTGCTCGACGCCGCGCCGGATGCCGTGATCGTGGCCGCCCAGCGCGAGGTGCGTGCTGCGGGCCTCACCGTCGCCAGCGTCGCGGCGGACGAAGGATACCTCGAGACGGCGTGGTACGACGTGGTGACCCGGCGCACGGTGGATGCGCGCGAGCGGGACCTCGATAACATCGTGAAGCTGCGGCTGTTCGCGGACCCGACGGCGGGGAAGACGCGCCTCGCTGCGGAATGCGTCAGGCGGATCGCCTACGATCCCAGCGAGCCGGAGCGGGACCTGGAGCGGATGGTGCCGGACAGCACGCCGGAGCACGCCATCATGGACAGCCTCGTCGCGCGGCTCAAGGTGGTGTTCCCGCCGCCCAAGCCTCGCGCGGACTCGACCGGCCCGCAGCAGCCCTAGCCGGTCTCCACAAAACTCTTCACCCAGCTCTCGAGCTTCGCCACGTCCACCGCCGCGTCCTTGCAGGGCCCGGAGGGCAGCCGCATGGTGAGGCCCAGCACGGGCACCTTCGCGGCGACGTCGTGCAGGCCGCTCACCATGTCCCGCTCACACGCGACCGCCACCACCGCCCGCGGCCGCCGCTCGCGGATCGCGCGGCGCGCGAGTTGGCCGCGCGTCGCCACGAACACCGGCACGTCGTAGCGCCCCGCGACGTCGAGGATCCCGTCCAGCGCCTCCTTGGAAAGGCAGCGCGGGATCAGGACGAGCAGCTCGCCCTTCCCCACCTTCCGGCCCCGCCGGACGGCGAGACCGTTGAACACCTCCACCGCCGCGTGCTCGACCCAGTCGCGCACGCCGAACCGCCGCGCGACCTGCGAGGTCCAGCGCATCAGTGCCAGGAACGGCCCCCGCTCGGCGAGGCGCTCGGGCAGGAGCAGCGCCGGCCCGTAGTAGGACGCGACGAGCAGGGCGAACCAAGCCCAAGCGATCACCGTGAGCGCCGCGAGGGCGAGCACCAGGACGCGCGGCAGCGGCGCCCAGAGCGTCGCGAGCCGCGGACCGAGCAGGTAGAGCGTGAGGAAGAAGACCCCCGCCACGATGGCGAGGGTGAGCGCGGCGTAGACGAAGAAGCGGCGGGGCGGCGTGGCGAAGTTCCCGCCGCCGGGCAGCGGCCGCCCGTCCCACTCGTCCCATTCGTGGCCGAGGCGGCGGTCCACCTCGATCCGGATGAGGTTCGGCTTTGCCTGGGTTATCGAGGGCATGAACGGGCGAGTATCACCGCGCCCAAAGTGCTTGTCAAGCCGAAGGCGCGGCCGTTAGCTTGCGCGCGTGCAAGCACCCCCCGGCCTCCGCGGCGAGTTCAGGACCGACGACGTCGCCCGCGCGCTCTACTCCGAGGGGGCCGGCATCTTCCGCATCATCCCTCAGGCCGTGGCGGTCCCCAAGGACAGGGAAGACCTGGTGCTGCTCGTCCGCTGGGCTGCCGCCGAGGGGGGGCGCGGCGCGCTCGTGCCGCGCGGCGCCGGGAGCGGGATGCAGGGCGGCAACGTCGGCGCGGGCGTCGTCCTGGACCTCACGCGGGCCTGTCTCGACCCGCCGGTCATCGACCCGGACGCCAAGACCGCGCGCTGCGGCGCCTCGGTCACCTACCGGACCCTCAACTTCGCCGCGCAGCCCTACGGCCTGCACCTGCCGCCCGATCCGTCGAGCGGAGCCTTCTGCACGGTGGGCGGCATGGCCGCGACCAACGCCGCAGGCTCGCACAGCGTCAAGTACGGCACGATGCGCCGCTGGGTGCGCGCGCTGGAGTTCGTGACGGCGGACGGGGAAGCCGGAGGCACGGAGGCACAGCGGCACGGCGGCACAGCGGCGGAACGACGGTTTGGCGCCGATGTCGCGCCGGCCATACGCGAACAGGCCGCCGACCTCGCCGCCGCGGCTCCCCATACGCCGAAGAACTCTTCCGGCTATGCCCTCGACGCTTTCGCCAGGAGCGGGCGCACCGCGGACCTGCTCGTGGGCAGCGAGGGGACGCTCGCCGTCATCACGGCCGTCGAGGTCGCGCTGGCGCCGCTCCCCTCCGAGCGCACCACGCTGCTCGTGACGCTGGGCTCGCTCGATCAGGTCGGTCCCGCGGTGCTGGCCCTCAGACCGCTAGGGCCGTCGGCCGTGGAGCTGCTGGACCGCACCTATCTCGACTTCGTGCGCGGCGCAGCGCAGCGCCACCTCGCGGCGGGCACCGAGGCGGTGCTCCTGGTCGAGTTCGAGGGGAGCGCGCGCGAGGCCGCCGCCGCGGTTCAGGGCATCGCGACCTCGGTGGAAATGGCCGACGACGCAGCGACCGTGGGCCGGCTCTGGGAGCTGCGCCACCTCGCAAGCCCGATCCTCGCCTCGCTCCCCGACAACCTCCGCTCCCTGCAGGTCGTCGAGGACGGTTGCGTGCCGCCGGAGCGCCTTGCCCGCTATATCACCGCTCTGCGGGCCGCCGCGAAAGCGACCGGCTTCGAGATCGTGATCTTCGGTCACGCCGGGGACGGACACCTGCACGCGAACCTCCTGGCCGACGTGACCACCCAGGACTTCGCCGAGCGACTGGCGGCCTGCCTGGAGCGTGTGACCGCCGAGCAGATCGCCCTCGGCGGGACGCCGTCCGGCGAGCACGGCGACGGCCGGCTGCGCGCGCCGTTCGTCGAGCGTACCTTCGGTGCCGCGTACCTGGACTTGTGCCGGCGCACCAGGCGGGCCTGGGATCCGGCGGGCATACTGAACCCCGGCGTGAAGATTCTGAAGAGCGGCGACGCCGGCGTGCTGAGCGCCGACACGCTCAAGGTCGGCCCGCGCGCCCCGTCGCTCCCCGCCGGGATCGCCCCCAGACTGCGCGAGATCGAACGCGCCGCCGCCTGGGGCACGTACCGGCTCGACCTGGCGCCGAAGCCCGGGGTACTGCAGCCTTGATCCCTAACCCCTACCCCTTAAACCCTAACCCCTGCTCCTGATGGACATCATCCGCGCCCCGCGCATCACGGTGATCGGCCGGCCACAGTTCGTCGAGCCGGATCATCTCAAGGTGGAGTGGAAGGGCGAGGCGACGGACGGTGAGCGGCTCGCGGAGTTCGCCGGCCGCCTCTGCTACATGAGCCAGGCGAATCCGGCCCAGCGCACGACCGAGGACTACCTCGAGAACATCAAGAAGCAGGGACACGGCTCGGTGCTGGAGCACGCCGTCTACGTGCTGCTGCTCGAGGGGATCTCGCGCTCCTGCACGCACGAGCTGGTGCGCCACCGCGCCGGCTTCGGCTACAGCCAGCTGTCACAGCGCTACGTGGACGAGTCGCACGCCGCCTTCGTGGTCCCGCCGGCGATGCTCGGGGATGAGAAGCTGGAGGCCGCGTGGCTCGCGCAGGTCACCAGTGCGCAGGAGGCGTATGTCCGCGCGGTCGAGGAGCTGATGCGGCGCTACGAGTGGGTGGCCGACAAGGTGCACCGGCGCAAGATGGCGCGCGAAGCCGCGCGCTCCCTCCTGCCGAACGCGACGGAAACGAAGATCGTGGTGAGCGCGAACGCCCGCGCCTGGCGGACGATGCTCGAGCTCCGCTGCGGCGAGGGAGCCGAGCAGGAGATCCGGCGGATGGCGGTCGCGGTGCTCCGGGCGCTCTCGACGGAGGCCCCGCGGCTCTTCTCCGACTTCGAGATCTACACGGCCGACGACGGCGCCGAGGCGGCGCGCGTCGGCTACCACAAGGTCTAGGCTTCCTCTTCCTTCTCTTTCTTCGTCTTCTGGAATTCCTCGATCACCTTTGCCGCAGCCTCGGCGGGCATCTCGGCGTACCCTCTGAACTTCTTCCGGAAGGTCCCGCGCCCTTGCGTCAGCGAGTGGAGCTGCGTCGCGTACTTGTACAGCTCCGCCTCCGGCACCACCGCCTTCAGTTTCAGCAGCTTCTCCTCCGGCTCTGAGCCCAGGATCTGCCCGCGCCGCGAGTTGAGATCGCCCATCACCGCGCCGAGGTATTCCTCGGGTGTCATCACTTCGATGTCGGCCAGCGGTTCCAGCAGCACCGGCTTGCAGTTGGGCGAGACGTTCCGGAACGCCAGGATGCCGGCGAGCTTGAACGACATTTCGTTCGAGTCCACCGTGTGGTACGACCCGTCGAACAGCTGGACCTTGAAGTCCACCACCGGATAGCCCGCCAGGATCCCGCGCACGGCGGCCTCCTGGATCCCCCGGTCCACCGCGGGGATGAACTTGCTGGGGATCGCGCCGCCGACGATCTGGTCCTCGAAGACGTAGCCGCCGCCGCGCTGCATCGGCAGCATGCGGATCCAGCAGTCGCCGAACTGCCCGCGCCCGCCGGTCTGCTTCTTGTGCCGCCCCTGCCCCTCGTTCTTCCCCTTGATCGTCTCGCGGTACGGGATCTTCGGCTTCGCCTGGTTCGCGTGCACGCCGAACTTCCGCGCCAGCCGCCCCAGGATCACCTCGAGGTGCCGCTCCCCCAGCCCGTAGATCCAGGTCTGGCGGACGTCGGGGTTGTACTCCCAGTGGAAGGTGGGATCCTCCTCCGCGAGCTTGGCGAGGCCGAGGTTGATCTTCTCCTCGTCGCCCCGCTCCTTCGCTTCGACGGCGACGTGGATGATCGGCTCGGGGAACGGGATCCGCGGCAGCACCACCGGCACCGCCTGCGTCGCGAGCGTGTCGTTGCTGTGCGTGTCCCGCAGCTTGGCGATCACGCCGACGTCGCCGGCGTGCAGCAGGTCCACCTCGATCTTCTCCTTCCCCTGCGCGATCGAGAGGTGGTTCAGCTTCTCCAGCGCGTTGCGGGCCGGATTGAACACCTCCTGCCCGTTCTTCACCGTCCCGGAGTAGACGCGGAACAGCGACACGTCGCCGACGTGCGGCTCCGACACGGTCTTGAAGACCAGCGCGCTGAACGGCGCGTCGTCCCGCTCCGTCAGCTCCACCTTCTCGACCGTGCCCCACTTCTCCGCGTGCACCGGCGGATTGTCGGCGGGCGCGGGGACCAGCTCCACGATCTCCGAAAGCAGCGCCCGCGCGCCGTAAGTCAGCTCCGCGGCGCCGCAGAAGACGGGGAACAGCTCGCGCCGCTTCATCGCCGCGCGCATCGCCGTTACCAGCTCGTCGTGCGAGATCTCCTTCCCCTCGAGATAGCGCTCGACCAGTGCGTCGTCGGTCGAGGCCACCGTCTCGATCAGGTCGTTCTCGTACCGCTCGTACTCCGCCTGGATCTCCTTGGGGATCACCACCTCGTCGTACTCGCCGGTCTTCGTCCCCGACTTGTACAGGTGCGCCGTCTTGGTGATCAGGTTGACGATCCCGCGGAAGTCGGCCCCCGCCCCGATCGGGATTTCGACCGGGATAGCCTTGGGCGTGAGCCGCTCGCGGATCTGCCCGTAGACCTTGGCGAAGTCCGCGTGCTCCTTGTCCATCATCGAGACGAAGAAGATCGCCTCGTGCTCGCAGGTCCTGGAGTAATCCCAGACCTTCTCCGTCCCCGTCTCCACGCCGGCCGACGCGCCGAGCACGATCAGTGACGCGTCCGCGGCCCAGATCCCCGCGAGCGCCTCGCCCGCGAAGTCGAGATAGCCCGGCGTGTCGAACAGGTTGACCTTCACGCCCTCCCACTCGGCGTAGGCCAGGGCCAGGCTGATGCTGTAACCGCGTTCGATCTCGTCGGGAGAGTAGTCGGTGAGCGAGGAACCGTCTTTGATGCGGCCGTGTCGCTTGCTGCTTCCGGCCACGAAGGCGAGGGCGTCAACCAGACTGGTCTTGCCGCTGCCTCCGTGGCCCACTACGGCCACGTTCCGGATGTGTGTGCTCGGGTATTCCTTCATGTCCAGCCCTTCGGACCAGAGGGGGGCGTAACCTATCCCCTCCCCGATGGGAGTGGCAAGCAGGCGGCGCAACACGGCACCGCGCAAGACCGCCGCGGTTGATGCCGGACGGGAATGGCGATAATCTCGATGCCATGCACACGCGACTCATGTGATCCCCTCACAAGGCGACCGGGCGATGGCGGGACGCGCCACGACGCTGGGCCAGGCTCTGCTGGAGACGCAGCCCGCGGGCCGCTCCATGAAGGGCGCGGTGGCCGTCAGCCTGGGTATGCTCATCGCGATCGCCCTCGTCGACTACTTCTCCGGCTACGAAGTCCAGATCTCCGTCGTCTACCTCGTCCCGATCTTCTACGCGGCCACCAAGATCGGCCGGCCGGCCGGCATGGCCTTCGCGTTACTCGGCTCGGTGGCCGGCATCGGGAGCGATCTGCTCGCCGGTCAGCACTACTCCTCGTCGCTCGTGCTCGCGATCGTGTTCGTGCTGCGCACGGCGCTTTTCCTCGTGTTCGTCGAGGTCGTCGCCGCGCTGCGGCACGCGCTCGACCGGGAGAAGGAATCCGCCCGGACCGATCCGCTCACCGGCGTGTCGAACCGGCGCCACTTCATCGAGCTCACCGGCACCGCCCTCGCCTTCGCCCGCCGGTACCGGCGGCCGATGACGATCGTCTACCTGGACCTCGACAACTTCAAGCAGATCAACGACCAGCTCGGCCACCAGGCCGGCGACGAGGTGCTGCGGGCGGTGGCGCACACCATCCGCACCCGGCTGCGCGCGACGGATGTCGTCGGCCGGCTCGGCGGGGACGAGTTCGCGGTCTGCCTGCCGGAGACGGCCGCGGAAGCGGCGTCGCAGGTGCTGGGGAAGCTGCGGGAGGAGTGCACGGCGGCCCTGCCCGAGAACCGCCGCTCGGTGACCGTCAGCGTGGGGATGGTGACCTTTGCGTATCCGCCGGCCACGGTGGACGAGCTGCTGGAGCGCACCGACACGATGCTCTACGCGGCCAAGCGCGAAGGGAAGAACCGGATGATCCACGAGGTCGTGCCGGCCTGACCTCCTAGACGAACAGCGACACGTCCGCGTCCGCGGCAAAATCGAGGAAGGCGGCCGCCCCGGCGGTGTCGGTCCCCGGTGTCAGGTCATCTGCCTTCACGCCCATCACGCCCATCGTCGTCGAGCAGGCGAAGAGCTTCACGCCCGACTCCCGCGCAATCTCCAGGAACTGCGGGATGTCCGGCAGCTGCGAACGCTTCATCCACCCCTTCATCATCCGGGTGGCGACCGCCGTCATCCCGGGGAGCGCGCCCACCAGGTTCGGCACCGGGATCGGCATCGCCGGGTTCCCGAGCGGCGCAACCTTGAGCTTCTTGTGCCGCTTCTTGTGCAGGATGTCGAGCCCGTAGAAAGTGAAGAAGATCCCCACCTCCCAGCCGAGGCTCGCCGCCGTCGCCGCCAGGATGAGCGGCGGGTAGGCCCCGTCCAGCGTCCCCTTCGAGGCCACGAGCGCCAGGCGGCGGCGAGCGTTCGTCTCGCCCTGCCGTGCCCCCGTGCCCCCGTGCCTCCGTGCTTCCGGTTTCAATCGGTCTCCTTCCGCAGATGGAAAACCTGCACGCCGTTCCGCTCGGTGGCGGAGAGGAGCGTGAGGCCGCGCTGGCGCGCAAGCGCCGGGAAATCGGCCAGCGATCCGGGGTCGGTGCACTCGACGCGCAGGACCTGCCCGGCGCCGAGCCGGTTCAGGGCCTGCGAGGTACGGTAGACCGGCAGCGGGCAGAGCAGCCCCTTACAGTCCAGCTCTAGGTCCGCTGCGGGCGGCGCGTCTTCCGTGATGTTCAACTGCGCGACATGATCGGTCATCGGGGCTGTCCTTCCTCTCCCAGGTAGTCGGCGTAGAACGAGGCGTACTTGTGCCCGCCATCCGGCGAGACGCCGACAGCTAGGCCGCCTGCGGCTCCGAGCGAGGCGATGGCGTGGGCGATGGCGCCGGTCGAAGGCCCGACGATCAACCCCTCCTCGCGGAAGAGCCGCTTCGCCATCGCATACGCGGGGCCGTCGTCCACGCGCACCACGTCGTCGATCACGGTGCGGTCGAGGATCGCAGGCGCCTTCGCCTCCTGCAGGTTCTTGAGGCCGGGCAGCCGGTGGTTCCGCTGCGGCTCCACCGCGACGACCCGGATGCTCGGGTCCCGCTCCTTCAGGAACTTCCCGACGCCGGTGATCGTGCCGCAGGTGCCGTAGCCGGCGACGAAGGTGCGCACGCGGCCCTCGGTCTGCTCCCAGATCTCGGGGCCCGTCGTCTCGTAGTGCGCGCGCACGTTGTCGGGGTTCGCGTACTGGTTCGGCATCGCGTAGCGGCCGCCGTGCGCGGGGCTCTCCGCCACGGCGCGGGCCAGGGCGATCGCTCCGTCCCTCGGGTTGTCCACCGGGCAGAGGTCGTCGGGCGTCGGCATCACCGTCGCGCCGAGCATCCGCAGCAGCACCAGCTTCTCTTCCGGTACGCCGGACGGGATCGTGACGGTGAGCGGGATCCCCTCAAGCGCCGCCAGCGCGGCCAGCGCGATGCCGGTGTTGCCCGAGGTGGCCTCCACCAGCTCGCGGCCGTCGAGCTCGCCGCGCTCCCGCATCCCCTCCAGCAGATACCGCGCGGTGCGGTCCTTGATCGAGCCGAAGGGGTTCATCCACTCCAGCTTGAGGAACGCCTCGGCCCCGGGCGGCACGACGCGATTGAGCCGCACCAGCGGCGTCGGATTCGCGGGGCTCGCGATCAGCTCGCGCACGTCGGCGTACCGGCGCCGCGCGGCGCTGGCGCCGAGACGCGCCGGGCGGTCCTGCCGCCTGAGCGGACTCAAGACGTCGACCGCCTCCGTCGCCGCCCCCATGGCGGCCGATCCCGCCGCCGTTTCTATGATCTCCATGGAACTCCGCTTCCCCTTTCCCCTGCCCCCAGCGCCTGGCCGGAAACGAAATGACCCGCGACGCTGGGGTCGCGGGTCTGAGTGTTTCGGCTGATTGCCGAACTGGCTTACGAAAGCTCACGCACTCAAGGAGACAGGCCCCGGCCCACCTGTTGTGTGGGACAGGTACACAGGCAGACCACCTTGGAACGACGTGTGAGCTTCATGCGGCCTCGGTTCCGATATATCCGACTAATGTTGTAATGAATATAACACGGTGACCGGGCATTGGGTTCCAGGGGACCGAAAACGGCGTCAGATCGCGGCGGGTCAGGTGGTCAGCGACGGCCCATCCAACTGGCAATCCCGCCGTGGCGCGTACACGCGTTGGTCCGACGTGAATCCCTGGACCAGGTGCCGTCGTGGCACCGGGCGGTGGCGCCGGCGGGGCGCGGGTGAGGCGGCCGCTTTCGCGCCGCGGCGTGCGGCGAGGCCGGCCGTCGGCCGCGCGGACCTCGGCTGGCCCCTGCCGGATGCCGCGTCCGCCTCACCGGCTGCGGCCTCGCAAGCCACTCCGACACGCCGCGGTGGTTCGCGCAGGCCAGACGCCGGCTGGCGCCGTAGTAGTACGTCCCGTCGTAGCAGTGCGCGGTCGGGTTCCGCTGCTGGGCTGCGGCTCCGGTGGCCGCCAGAGCTCCCAGGCAGGCTGCGGCGATAGACGCCCTCCTCATCACTTGCAGACCCGACCCTGGCACGCGCTCCACGTGCCGCTGGCCAGCTCCATGCCGGGGAGCCCGTTCACGCTGTCGGTGACGACCCCGCCCATGCTGTCGCCGTGCAGCGACCCGACCGACAGCCAGTTCGGCGTGTCGAATTCGAACGACACGATGCCGCTCTTGGAGAGCTCCCCGTCCATCACCGTGCCGTTGAAGCCCGAGGTGGTGCCGCCGCTGTTGCAGCCGACCGACAGGCTGTCGTAGGTGCCGCTGAAGGTGCCGTTGCTCTGGCCGAGCGTGAGCACCGCCCGGTACGTGCAGACGTACGGCTGTCCGGGCGAGAGGTCGAAGTCGCCGGGGAACGTGAGGGTGCTGGCGTACTCCCACCCCCCGCTCACGGATGGATACGGCTCAGCGCAGCTCAGGGCGAACAGGACGGCTGCGAGCACGGCAAGCGGGGCGCGTTTCATCGAGAGGCGCCGGGCGGATTCGAACCGCCGTATAGAGGTTTTGCAGACCTCTGCCTTACCACTTGGCTACGGCGCCGTGGGGGGAGGAAGTTCGCACGCAGCGTGGGGTTTCTCAAGACGAGCGTCTCGCGCCCTCGACCCTCGGACGGCGCCTGAGGGCAGAAATGAGGGCACTCGACTGGCATCTGGCCTCATCCTGCCTTCCGCGCCGCCTCCGCGAGCCTGGCCAGTTCGTCGGCCTCCTCCGTCCCCTGCCGGTTGGGGCTCTCGGCGACGCGGGCCGCCTCCTTCATTGCGCCACCCGCGTGACCGCCCGCGACACCGCCTCGCGGTACTCCGCCGGCGCGAGGACCTCGGCGTCTGGGCCGTACTGGAGCACGTGCCGGACGAGCCACGACGGGTCCGCGACCCTGAAGGTGGCGACCACCGAGCCGTCGGGCTGCCGCTCGGCCTCGGGATACCGCTCCTCCAGCCAACGCGCGATCTCGGGACTGAACCTGACGGTCACGTTGTCTATCGCGTCGTGAGCCGCACGGAATACCGACTGGCCCTCGTTGAAGGGAGCGAAATCGGCTCGGGGGCTGAAGGTCTCCTCCTCCAGCAGCGCGTCGATCACCCGGTCGGCCCGGAAGTTCCGCCAGTCTTGGTGTTTCCTGCACCACGCCACGACGTACACGCGCCCCTCTGCCTGCACCACCTGGTGGGGCTCGATGTCGCGCGCCGCTCCCGCACGGTCTCGCTCGCCCGCGTAGAGAATCGAGAGGACCCGGTGCTCTTCCTGCGCCCGCCGGGCGAGGTCCGCGACCTCCGCCTCGCCTGCTCCCGCCGTCGGCCCCAAGTGGAACGAGCGGGCAGCCGGGTCGTCGAGCCGCACGACCGCGGCCAGCTCATTGGACAACGCGCGAGACGCACCCTCTTCCGTCGCCAGGCCAACCTGGAGCGCCAGGATCTCATCCTGCGTGAACCGGATAGGGCGCCGGTAGGGACCGAGGCTCGAAACGGAGATGCGATCGCCCTCCTGCCAGATCGAGAGGGACTGAAACCACTCGACGTCGGGCTCGTCGCTGGCCTGGGTGAGCACCCGCAGGTCCCGCTGCACCTGCTCCGGAGTGGTGCCGTGGGCCTGGGCGACCTCAGCCAGGGCGAGCGGCGGCTCCCCCGCGGCTTCGCGCCGGCTCAACTCGGCCACGACGGTCACGATGCGATTGAGCTGGGCGGACGCCATCTCGGTCACGACGCCCTCCCGGCATAGAGCTTGGCCACCTTCCGCCGCAGCGCAGCCAACTCTTCCGCGAACGAGGCCGGCGACATCACGGCGACGTGGTCGCGGAAGGTGAGGAGCCAGCGCAGGAATGGTCCCGGCTCGCGGACGTCGAACTCGAAGATGGCACCGCCGTCGTCCAGCAGCGGTTCGACCGGCTTCCCCACCCCCTGCGCCATCACCCAGCGCGACTCCGGAAAGGAGAATCGCACCCGCGCCGTCGTAGGCGGCCGCTCAGTCAGCTGCCACGGAGAGCGGCGCACGTACGTCCTGACCGAAAAGTCTGCGGGCACCGTGAATGACGCGTCCGGCCCGCCCAGCAGCTCGGCCTCCCGCATCCGGTCCACGCGGAAGACGCGCATCGCATTCCGGTCGCGGGCCCGGGCGGCGGTGTACCAGTGGCTCCAGTTGTAGAAGAGGCCGTACGGCTCGATGACGCGGGTGGCCTCTTCGTCGTGGCCGATGGCGAAGTAGCGGCAGCGTATCGCGACGTGGTCGACGACGGCGCGCTGGAGCACCTCGAGCGACTTCGCACCATCGCCCGTGAGCGGTCGCGATAGCACCCGCTCGACACTCTTGAGGGGCAGCGGAAGATCGAACTCGAGCTTGCGCCGAGCCGACGCTGCGGCGGCCGAGAGGGGGAAGTCGGCGCGGTCGGCCAAGCGGCGCGTCGCGCGATCGAGCAGCGCCAGGTCGTCCTTCGATACGGTGATACGCGCCAGCCCCTGGTACGGACGAGTACCCGCGGGCGCGCTACCGGCCAGCTCGAGGTACGGGAGGTAGAAGTCTCTCGTGCGCAGGCGATAGCCGGACATCGGCTCGTCTCCAGCCCGCTGTGGCAGGTCGACCGTCTCGATTTCTATGCCCAGGGCTCGCAGCTCGTCCTTGTCGCGCTCGAACTTGCGGCGCACCGACTCGCGTGCCGTGGCGTCGGCGCTCGCGCCGGTCCGGTAGTCTGCGACGGCCTCGTAGATCTCCTCGCGCGTTACCGGGAAGCGGTGCTGGAGCAGGTAGGCAATCAGGTCAAGCCAGCGAGCGGCCTTGGGCTGCGGCATAGGCACCTAGGATGGGGGCCGGGGAGCAGGGGTGCAAGGCGCGCCGGACAGGCGCCTTGCGCGGCAATGCCTCAGCCTAGTTGCCGTGCGTCCAGCGCGTGACTTCCTCGCGCTTCAGGGTGACACGCTCATCCGGCAGGGGTTCTGACTTCCGCATCGACTCGGCGAACCTGGCCACGGCGGCCTTGAGGATCGAGAGCGACCGGCCAAACAGCGCCTCGAACTGCTCAGGCCGCTCGATCAGAAGTTCGGCCTCCGCCCAAACATCGTTCTGAGCCTCGAGGACGATGATCTTGGCCACCTTGATCCACTGCGAGACCTCGTTGGCGGCACGCAGCGCGCGAACGGTCTCCGCGGGGCTGCGGAGCGCCCAGAAGTTCGGGTACCCCACGGCCACGTACTGGTCGTCGTTCGGGGCGAAGCGGATGCAGTAGTGGCCGCTCTCGTACTTGAAGCGGATGTCGCCCCCGGCGGCGAGCGACGGCCGGAAGCCCTCCTTCGTCAGGAATTCCATCAGGCGATCGGTGTCCATGCTTCCTCCGTATCCCTCTGCCGGGTGCGCTTGCTCCGAGGCCCGAACCTAGGGACCCCCTGTGACAGCCGGGCGAAGAGGCAAGGGGACGCAGCTTGCCATGCACTCTCCCGAGAGGCATATGACACGCGAGCCCCACCCGCCCTGTCACACGGGAATCGCAGCGTTCAGGGAGACAAGAACACACTGACGAGTCCACGGGCAGACACACTCGATGTCGGAGACCATCATGGCCGTGAGGACAAACGAAGAGGTTGAGCAAGTGGCACTCGAGTCGATTCTTCGGCTCATTGGCGAGTTCAAGCGAGAACCCTACCACTTCTTGTTTGAGTCCGATCTTCAGGCGACGCTCCTGTATCACCTCCGCTCTCGCGTTAGTACGACGATTGCGATTCCACGCTCAAATGGCACTCCGCCTCCCTACCGGCTCAACGTGGTCTGTTCTGAATACCTCAAGAAGTTCGACATCGCATGCGTTGATCTCGTATTGGCAAAGGGGTGTTCAACAGAGCAGCGCAAGGGCTTTGACATCTACATTTACAACTTGCCGGTGTTCGTAGGAATCGAACTCAAGTACCGCAAGATGGGTGACCCTTTCGGCTTCAACAGCTGCGTGGCGGACTTCGACAAACTGGTCAAATGGAAGGTCCCCCGGCGGTTCGTCTTGGGCTTCATTCAGGATGAAGCGGCCGTTAACGCGTTCCTTCAAACCGTACCGAAGGAATGGGTTCTGTCTCCCGATGCCGAGAAAGTGCGAGCTGGAACCATTACCGTCATCAGCCCAATGGGCGTATTCATCTACAGCAGGCAAGGCTGATCCCTGCAATCGAGGAACGGTCCCATGACGACGGACTCGGGCCGATCTGAATTTGAGGGCTTGGCGCGGCAGCTCGAGGAGTCTGGAGACTATCGCGTTCTGCGCCGGTTCGTGCCGCCGGGGCGGTACGCGGAATCCGACTCGCTGCCACACGGCACCGCAATCGCCCTGGACATAGAGACGACGGGGCTGGACCCCCGGACCGACATCATCATCCAGGTCTCCGTGGTGGCCTTCGAGTACTCGGCAGAGACCGGCAGGATTTTCGAGGTGAGCACGCCAGTCACGTACTTCGAGAATCCGGGACGCTCCATCCCACCTGACGTCGTGAAGATGACCGGTATCACCGATGCTGACGTGGCCGGGAAGAGAATCGACGATCAGGCGGTCGCGGCACTCGTCCGGGCTGGCGGCCTCGTGGTGGCACACAATGCCGTCTTCGATCGTCCTTTCCTCGAGCGGCGCTTGCCGGTGTTCCAAGACGTGCCCTGGGCGTGCTCGATGGCAGAAGTCCCGTGGCGCAACTTGGGATACGCGTCTCTAGCCGAGGAGTACCTGTTGTTGAAGCACTGCGGGCTTTTCTACGACGCTCACCGGGCGGATCGCGACGCCCTCGCCATGATCCACTTGCTGGCCACGCCGTTCGAGTCGGGCGAGCTTCCCTTCCGGCTTCTGTTGCAGTCGGCCCGCCTCAGGACTCTCCGCATCTGGGCGGTCGGAGCACCATTCGATGCGAAGGACACTCTCAAGGTGCGGGGCTACCGATGGAATCCCGGTGACGACGGCCGGCCCAAGGCGTGGCACCGCGACGTGTCGGAGGAGGACCAGACTGCCGAGCTGGCGTGGCTCCGCGAACAGGTCTACGGTGGACGAAATGGGCCCTGGCACCTGGAGAGCTTCGACGCGCGCAAACGCTATTCCGCGCGCATCGGACTCTAGCACGGCGGAGAGCCCCCCGGAGTTCTAACTACAAGGCCCACCGCAGGCTCGGCCCGAAGCCGCGTGAGGATCTTGGCGTAGCGATCCACCTGAGCCTGGTACGCCACCGCGCGGCTCGCCCAGGTGGCGGCATCCACCTCGTCGGTCTTCCAGTCCAGCACACGCCATGCGCCACCGTCGAGCACCGCGCAGTCCATCGCTCCTTCGGTCACGTGCTCCACTCCAGCGGCGTCCTTCTCGCTGATGGCCGCCGTCCATTCGAACCGCCGCAGCGCCTCCGAACCCAGCCGGCCTCCTGGAACGGATTCACACACCCGTTGAGCCACTGAGACCAGCTCGTCCGCGGTTGGGCCGGCCTCGGCAGTCGTGGCAGCCAGCCCCTCGTCCACGGCGACGGCAACCGCGAAGGCGCGGAGGTTGTCTCCAGTCCTCCCCCGCCCCAGACCCTCGATCACCCGGTGCACGGCACTTCCCCACTCCGTGCCCCTGCCGTGGAACTCGGCTGCGGGCCGCGACGTCGCCCACGCAGCGTCCTCCGACCGCCGCTCCACGAGTTCGGCCTTCGCGCTCCGCGTCACGCTGGTGTACGTCATCGTCTTGCGGCCGGCCTGCGCGGAAGCGGCTGCGACCTGCTCGATACGGGCGAGAAGCTCGTCCGCAGAGCGCGCGAGCTGCCTACGCCCGGGGGGCGCATCCACGCGGGGCGCGATGGCAGCCCCCGCCTTCTGCAGCGAGGCCTCGAACGGCGCCCAGCACGCCCCGCCGACGCGCACCTCCCCACTCGCGTACGTCTTCTCCAGCCGCGCCACAACCAGCTCGCGGCGCGCGCGGGTCGCCGCCACGTAGCGCAGGCGCTCTTCCTCCGCCGCCCGGAACCGCGACTCGATCGCCTCCATCTCGCCCCAACCGGCCGGCTGGGCGATCACGGTCTTCTCGTCGAGGATGAGGAGACCGGAGCAGCTCCCCTCCGCGCCGCTCCGCGCCACGTGCTCGGTCAGCTGGTGCTCCCTGTCCTCGGCCGGCGCCGCGAGCACCACGATGTCGGCCTCGAGCCCTTTCGCCTTGTGCAGGTTCATCACCCGCACGGCATCCCGGCGCTCCGGCCTTAACTGCACCCCGCCCTCCGATACGGCGAGGGATTCCTCTACCGCCTCGACGAGCCCGGCGAGACCGCTCGCCAACCCGGCGCTCTCGCGCAGCGCCTCCACGAGTTTCACCAGCGATCCGGCCCGCGCCTCACCGAGCTCGCTCGCGGCCGCGTGCGCGAGGAGGCCGGTCTCGTCGAGCAGCCGCTCGACCACTTCCTCGAGCGGCCACGACTCGGACTGCAGCCACCACCCGTGCATCCGCGCCAGCGCCGGGCCCACGGCGGAGTCCGCACCGGTCGGTGGCTGGGAAACCGTGAAGCGAAGTCCGGCGTCCCGCGCCCTCAGCAGGTCGAGCGGGCTCAGGCCGAAGCACCAGCCTTCGAGCGCCGCGGCCACCAGCACCGGATTGTCGGGATCCGCCAGTGCCCGGAGGACGATCAGCAGCTCCGCCAGCTCGTCCCTCTCCTCGAACTTCCCCCCCGAGAGACTGACGGGGATGTTGCGCTCGCCCAGCTCGCGAACCACCCGCGTGGTGTCGGCCCTGCGGTAGGTCAGGATGAGGAAGCTCTCGGGCGCCTCACCCTCGCCCACGCGTCGAGCGATCCACGACGCGAGCTGCTTAGCATCGGCGTCCAGCACGGGGCCCCGCGAAGCCCTCCCATCGGTCCCGACGGTGTAGTGACACACCGTGCCCTTCGCCGCCGCCGCCTTCCCCCACGGCTGCATCGGCGCGAACGCCGCCTGCGCATCCGAATCCGCGGCTGGAAGCGTCTTCTGAAAGTGGGCTTCGACGAAGCGCGCGATCTCGGGTGCGCACCGGAAACACGCCGTCAGCTGGAGGACCTCGCCGCGCTCCCGGAAGCGGTCCTTCACCATCCGGTAGGTGTCGAAGCTGGCGCGCCGGAAGCGGTAGATGCTCTGCTTCGGGTCGCCAACCACGAAGAGCGCGCCGGGGCGCAGCGTGACGGCGCGCCAGTCGTCACCCGACTCGGGATCGGACGCGAGGAGGAAGCAGACTTCCGCCTGAATCGGGTCGGTGTCCTGGAACTCGTCCACAAGCACGTGCGCGTACCGCCGGCCCAGCTCGCGCCGGGCCTCGGGGCCTCCCCGAAGCAGGTCGCGGGCGCGGAGCAGCAGGTCCTCGAAGCCGAGCTGCCCCCTGTCGAGACGCTCCTGCTCGAAATCCGTCCGAGCAGCGTCGAGGAACCGCATCACCGCCGGGTACCGGTGCTCGCGCCACGCCGCCAACAGCGACGCAGCCGCCCCATCCACGAACGCCTCGAAGTCTTCGCCCAGCTGCTTCACGATCTTCTTCGTCTTGGCGTCGTCCGTCCAATCCTTCAGAGTGGGCTTGACGCCGGAGCTGCACAGCTCCTCCAGCGCATCGAGGAACCCCAGGTCCTCCCTCCAGGTCGCCTGGGACCGCAAGAACCTCAGGCGGCGGCACTTCGACTGCAGCCCGTCCCACCCACCAGGCGGCTCGTCGGGCTGCAGGAGCGCGAGCGCGCGAGCGAGCAGCTGCTCCAGCGCGGTCCGCACGGGGGCGACGTTCGGCTTTGGCTTCTGCTCCGCCGAAAAGTCCACCTCCGGGTACTTGAGGCGAGCAGAGAACCCGTCCCGCAGCATCGTCGGGTGCACGCCGAGCGCGCGCAGCTCGGAGATCATCGGATCGTCTTCGATCAGCCGCTCATCGACCCACCGGCGCCAGAAGTCCGCCCACAGCCGCTCCCACGCCGCGTCGGTGACCTCCTCGAACGACGGGTCGAGACCCGCCGCGATGGGCCGCTCCCGGAGGAGGCGCGCACAGAAGGAGTGGATCGTCCCGAGGAAGGCGCCGTCCAGGCGGCCGAGCGCCCGCTCGCACTTCTCGGCGAGAGCCACCGCCGCGGCATCGCCGGCTTCCGCCTTCGCACGGGCCTCGCGCGTCCGCGTCTCGAGCGCGACCTGGAACCGCTCGCGCAGCTCGGCGGCCGCCTTCCGGGTGAAGGTGACGGCCGCGAGCGTCTCGACCGATTCGCCGCGCTCGACGTACGCCATCAGCCGGTCCACCAGCGACGTCGTCTTGCCCGAGCCGGCACCCGCCTCGACGAGGATGTTCACGTCGAGCGCCGTGCGGATGCGGTCGCGGGCCACCTGGTCGGGAGGCGGCGCGGCGGCGGGCGCGCGCTCGTCCGAGGGCCGGGGTGCCGCGGTGCCGCTCACTTCTCGTCCCCGCCGTCCCGTGGCTCGTTGCGCGCGAGCAGGCCGCCGTACTCGGCGAGCGATTCCGCGTGGCCCTTCGCCCACTCCGCCAGACGGGAAGTCGCCTTGTAGAATCGGTCGTGGGTGACTCGGCAGATGGGCGCGTAGTCGCAATACGTGCAGTCGCCGCTCTCCGTGGTAGGAATGAACGTCCCAGCCCGAGGGTGTTCGAGGAGCGAGGCGATCAGCGCCGGCGCGTCGCTGAGGTCAGCCGGCCCGTATGGCACCGTCTGGTCGGTGGCCGGGAACCAGTACTCCGACGTCGAGACCTTGGCTCCGAGCAGCGTAGCCGCGGCGTGCGCGTAGAGCGCCGCCTGAAGCACGCGGCCTCCCTTCAGGGGCGCATCCTTTCTCGTTCGCACGTACCCCCACGCGCCGCCGGTCTTGTAGTCGATGATGCGTAGCGTGCCGTCCGCGAGCCGGTCCACACGATCCACCGATCCCTGAAGCGGGAGGCGGCTGCCGTCGGGAAGCCGCAGCTCCACAACCTTCGGATCCTTTCCGAACCGGTACTCCGCGTCGAGCCACGCCGCCGCCACCCTGGCCGCCCGCTCGCGCTCGAGGTTCAGGAACCCGCGGGCTATCTCGTGGATCTCCTTTCCCTCCGCCTGGAAGACGGCCTCGCCCGGCGGCGGCACATCGGTCTTCCAGCGCCGGATCTCGTCGCTGGTAATCTCCTCGAGGCGCCGGTCCGCGGCTTCCCCCGTCACCTCCCCTTGCCTGGTGCGGAACTCGCGCACGAACCGCTCGAACACGCGATGCAGCAGGCTTCCCCTGTCCATCGGGTCGAGCCAGCACTCGGGGTCGTACTCCACGTCGTCCGGCGGCCGCAGGCCGAGGCCGTACTTGTAGAACCAGCGCAGCGGGCACGCGGCGAGCGCCTGGAGCGACGACGGGGAAATCGGCCGGCCCGACAGCGTTGGATCGAAGCGGCCAGCCGCTTCCGTCAGAAGGCCGTGATGGGCCGTCAGCGAGTCGCCCTCCAGAGCCTTGAGTGCCTCGAGCCCGCGCGCCAAGTCGGGATGCGCGGCGCGCACCGCCTCGCGTCCGTCGAGAAGGAGCGATCCGGCAGCCAGCTCACCGAGCCACACGTCGCGCCCGTCGAGCGCCAGGCCGCCCTGCGGCACCGGCGACGCTGGCTCGCCGAGCTGCCTGCGCAGGTCGTCGTAGCCCGCGTGGCCGAAAGCGGGGTCGCACCGGAGCGCCTCGAGCATCACCCACGAGGGCCCTGCCGCGCCCGACTCCGGCGAAGAGGCAGTAGCATACGACACAGTGACGGGACCGGTGAATGCGCCGAGTGCGAGGCGGATCGCCGCCCGGCGCTCAGCCGCGCGGTCCGCCGTCGTCGCAAGGCCGTCGTGGCCGAGCAAGGCGTTGAGGCGGCTCCGGTCCGCATCGGTGAGGATCGGATCTTGGAGACGCGAGCCGGCCACGTGGTCCGCGTCGAGCCCCACGACGAAGACGTGCGACCGTCCTGTCGTGCCCGCGTGCTCGAGGTCGGTGACATAGAGCTGCCCGCCGGCAGACACCCACGGCGATCCCGCGCCCGCTGCCAGAGGCCAGGCGCGCAGATCGGCGAGCGATTCACGGAATGCGGCAAGCGCCGTGGCGAATGGCTGTTGTGGCTGGCCCTCGACCTCCGCGAGCCGGCGCAGGCGCTTGAGGTGCCGCTCACGGGCGCGCGATTCACCCCCGCCCGCCACTGGCACCATATCGAGATACTCGAGAGCCGCCTTGGCGAGCACCGCCGGAGTCGTCCGCGGCTCCGTGTGCCCACCGAGCTCGGGCACCTCGGTCGGCACGATGGCGAGGAGCCGCCCCAGCACCGCAGCGAGTGCCTTCGCCTCGGCTTCGGCGGCCGCGCCGCGCTGGGCGAGCGACTCGTCGTCCTCGTCCTCGTGCCGCTCCGACCGGGTGGCGACGTACGATCCATCGGTCAGCCGTTGGAGCGCCTCGTCGTAACGCTTTCGGCCCCATCCGACGCGCAGCCGCCGCAGGGCCCGCGAGAGGGAGGCGCCGTCTGGAGCGCCCTCCCCGACCGCGCCGGCTGCACCCAGCTCCCCGCACTCCATCGCTTCGCGGATGAGGTCGGCCGGCAGCCCGTTCTCGAGCCACTCGAGCACGCGCGCGACCGCCCGCCCCGTGCGCGTCCGCGCCATCGGCACGCCCTTGAGCGACGTCAGTGGGATCTCGTCCCGCAGCGCCAGGCCGTGGAGGACCACGCCGTACGTGTCGGGGTCGGTGGTCACGATCTCCACCTGATCCCACGCGAGGTCCGGCTCGGCGAGGACGCGGCGCAGCACCTCGCGCACCTCGTCCGCCGGACTCGCGGCGTGGAAGAGCGCCGGCGTCACGCTCTCCGCGAAGAGCGGCCCGTTCGTTGCGCCCTCGGCAAGCACGTGCTTCCGGTCGCCGAGCCGCTCGAGGAGCAGGCCCGCCAACCCCCTCGGCTTGAGCCCCGGCGGCACGACGATGACGCCGTCCAGGACGAAGGGCGCCTCGGCGTCGAACGAAGAGAGTGCTGTCTCGAAGAGGCCCGCCGGGTCCACGAGGCCTGCGGCATCGAGGAGTGCGGCGAACCGTTCCATGACTACGGGGAGCTGTCCGGCCGGGGAGTCGCGGTCGGTGACGCGGCGGACCATCTCGGGGGTGGCGCCGGCCACTCGCAGCGCGAGAACCGCGTCCCGCACCGCCGCGCGGATGCCGAGCTTCGCCCCGTGCTCGGCGAATGCAGGGTGCAGGTTGCCTTCTGCCAGGCACACGTCGAGCGCGCGATCGAGGAGCGATGCGATGTCCACGTCGTCCGCAGGCCGGCGGCCTGCAACCGCGAGGGGCACGAAGGCGACCTCCTCGGCGATGGACCGCAGCGTAGCAGACTCCCAGCCGAGCCAGCCGCCGGCGTGCCGAGCCAGCGCGAGGAGCATCTCGCGGCCGTAGCTCAGGTCTGGGCCGAGGAGCAGCTTCCGCTCGACCGGGTGCTCCTTGTCGAATGCTGCCAACCCCGCAAGGAGTGTGTTCACCGGCCAATCGCCAGGGCAGACATCACCGCAGCCGCACCTTGAAGCCACCCTCGTCTATGTCCGGGCCCCACTCGGCGACGAACTTTGCGCAGGTGCCGCGCAGCTCCGCGGCCACCGCAGGCTGCAGCACCGCACCGTTGGGAGAGCCCTTCCCTTTGCCCGTGATGATGTGGACCACCCGCCCCCGCACGGTGCGCGCGTGCGTTGCAAGGAAGTCGCGGACCATTGGCCGCGCCTCGGCGGCCGTCTTGCTGTGCAAATCGAGGGTCGCGGCGGCCTCGTCCAGCAGGTCGTCGCGGCCATCGAACTGCGGCTGGCGATTACGGCGTCGCGCCAAAGGACTCAACCATCCTGTTCCCTATTCCCAATTCCCAAGGCAGGGCTTCGGGATCGTCCGTGCCCGCCTGAGACGAAGAAGGCATAGCCGTCGGCGGCTACACGAGCGTTGTGCCGGCGTTGAACACCCTACATACGGGGTGCGACACCCAAAGGCCAGGGGATCCTGCGTTGACGCCGCGCCGTCCACGTGCCGCCTGCCAGTCTATCTGGAGGTCGCGATGCCTGCCCCGGCCGCAGGCCGTCCCGAGCTCCCGGCCTTCGCCACGCGGATCCCACGCCCGAATCCCGCTGGCCGACCGGATCCAAGGCCAAACTCGTATCGCTGGGCTCGTTCATGCTGCTCCAGCATACGCCTCAGCTCGGGCATCAGCGCGGCGCCAAAGGTGTCGGGCGCCTCTGCCGACGCGAGCGCGGCCGCCAAGCATAGCTCCTTGATGTGGGCTCCTGAGAGTCCATCGGCCTCGCTGGCCACCTGCGCCAGCAGTTCGGGATCCGCCGGCCAGGGCGAGAACCGCCTGAGCAACGCCAGCCGCTCTTCCTCACCCGGCAGCTCGAAGACAACGATCCGGTCGAAGCGCCCGGGCCGATCCAGGATGTTGGGGGCCAACTCGCTGGGGTCGTTGGAGGTGGCGATCCACAGAATGGGCCAGTCGGCCTGGAACAGTCCGTCCACGCCGTTCAGAAAGACCTGGGGAGTCATGCCGCCTTCTTGGAACAAACGATCGATGTCCTCGATGACGACGACGGCAGGGCGGGCGTCGAACGCGATCTCACGCAACATGTGCTCGAAGACGGTCTCCGCCGACGCGTTGCCCCCCGGGGGCGGAGGCAGGAAGATGCTGAACGAGCACTCCGAGTACCGGCCGATCAAGTGACGGATAGTCTGCGTCTTACCTGTTCCAGGCGCCCCGACGAACAGCACTCCCCTGCTTGGGGCCAACTTCAGCGCGGCACAGACCGTTGCCGCGCGCCAGAAGCGGTCGAGGTACTCGAAGAGGGAGGCCTTGAAGGTAGGTGGAAGAATCAGATCGCTCTCGACGATCGGCAGGCGGTCCGGCAGCCCGAGGCGGCTGCCGTACACCCGCAACCTCTTCGTCGTCCGGAAGATCTCGGCGTGCGCGACCTTGATGCGGCCGACCAGCTTCAGCGTAGCGTCGAGCGACGGTCCACCGAGTACGAGCGCCGGCCTAATGGCGTAGTTCGACACCCGCTCCTCGGTTCTCAGAGCCAGAAAGCGGTCGCCGTCCAGGCGTAGTTCCAGGAGTCCGTAGAAATCTCCGACTCCGGCGTCATCCACGTAGAACTCCGGCATGATGGCCCGGAGGCTCCCTCTTCGGTGATCGTCCTCTGGTTCGAGAACCCAGCCGTCGAAGGCCGGAGTCGGTGTCAGGAGCCCACCCAGCTTCCTGACGCAGGCGAGAAACTCATTGCCTTCCAGCCAGCCGCGCACCAGCACCGGGTGGAACGGCAGGCCGAGCGCCCGCGCAGCGGACTCCATGACGGCGCCCCACTCGGGGCGCACCGTATGCTCCTCCCCACCAAGTTCGAAATCCATGACCCCTCCGGCTCCTCTGAAGCCCAAGCCCCGCCGAGACTTGCGCGGGGCTTGGCGTAGATGCACTTCGCCCATCGAGGGTCAAGATGCCGCTGGGGTGTGACAGTGGCTATGTCTCAGGGTCATCTTGCGCAGGTAAGGTGTTCTGCCTCTTATCGTGCCGCTGGCAGAGGGGAGTTTCCATGGCTGAGTCGATTGAGTCCCTCCTTGCATCGTTCGGAGAGCTGGAGCGAAGCACGCACGCAGAGCGGCAGCAGGCCATGGACAACCTGCTATCTGAGGTCACACGGCTGCAGGCCACAATCCAACGCAACCGGGCAGGTGACTTCAACATCTTTGAACTGCTGCAACTCGATGCAGGCGATGAGCGTCTGCACACTCAGATTCTCGGTTGGCTTCTCGATGAAACCGAGTCGCACGGCCAGGGAAACTCGTTCCTGAAAGCGTTTCTCGGGGCTGCACGCATCCCGATTGATGAGAGAGACCTGAATTCGTACGTCGTACACACCGAATTCGCCCAGTCGGAGGCCATTGTTGACATTGCCATCTACAAGGTGGCGAGTTTCGTCGTCTATGTTGAGAACAAGGTGTACGCGGCCGAGGGCTTTGATCAGCCGTCCCGCGAGCAACGGGACATGCACCGCCTCGGCCAAGCCTTGTCGGTCCCGACTGAGCGGTGTCGTGCGGTTTGGCTGAGTCCGGCTGGCGAAATTCCACCGGACGCGAATCCAGCGTTCTGGCGCCCGGTAGCCTACCAAGCGATATGCCGGGAATTCGAGGCGGTGTTGAGCCCAAGTCTTCCAGCTAGGGTCGGGCTAGTTGTTGCGGACTGGCTCCGGTGGACCAGGGATCTTCAAGAGGAGGAGCCTGATGTCAGGGCTGAGTGAGACAAGCGTGATGCTGGTGAAGTCGTGGGGCGCTGTGGCACAAGTGCTCGCGGCGGAGAAGCGTCTTGGGAGTGAACTCGAGGCGTTTCTCCGAAAGCTTTTCGAAGACCTGCGGCTAAAGCTGGACGACGACTGGGACCTGAGAACGCTGGATGACGCGCATCAGATGTACCTCGCCAGACGCCGGTGGCGAGCGCCGACGGAATACGCCGTCTGGGTCGGAGTCGAGAGATTCGGACCGGAGCAGTTGTTCGGGAAGGACGACTTCGCCTCGATCTATCTGTGGGTACAGATTGGCGGCAATCTTGTTTCAGTACTTGCGGAAGCAGTGCGCTGCGCTCACCCCGAAATTACCGACGTCCCATCGAAGCGTAGCAGGTACGCCGCGGAAAGAAAGGTGCCCAAACTGGCTGCCGCAGAGGCGTTGGACCAGTATCTGCCCAGCCTGCATGACTACATCTCGGAATGGTTGACGCGCTTTGCACGGGTGGCAATGAGCCATGAGGAGGCTATCCTGCGGGCGGTCGCAGGAGCCGGGGGCCGCTAGGGGGTCGCCGGGCACCAGGGAACTGCAATGGGCGGCAGGCCATTCGACTGTCTCGCTCTGCTGGGGATGTGGTGTCGTAGTTGCCTTCGTACAGCGAGAAGGAGTCTGGCCGGACACGTCGCAGTTGTCGCCAGCTACCTCTCGGCGGCGCTCTCACATCGACTGATGTCCCGCTCCAGGTGGAACGCGCCAGGATTCCCCTTTGCGATCATTCGGTGGCCGAGGTCAGCACGAAGCGCATCCAGCTTTCTCCCCAAAGCTCCCTTCCTCTGATCGTTGTCGTAACCGTAGACCAAGAGGAACACGGTCGGATGGATCGATAGAGGGACTTGCTTTTCCGCCACCCCAGAAACGAGCTGGCCGAGCTTCCTCTTCCACTCCTTGCTTGTGAAACTCCATTAACGTCTGGCACACCGTCATATAAGCGTCCTTCAGGGTGCTCCGCTCCTCTTTGATAAACTGCTCGTACCGGTCGATCTACTTGACCACAGGTATGTGTCTCGCGCCGCCACTACCTTGGCCCGAGAGCTCAGGGTTGTCAGCTCGCTTCGCTTCACAGAAGACCAATCGCGCTCCCCCGGTTCCAGCAGTCAACACCGCGAAGTCCATACGCAGGGCATTCGACCCCTTGTCTTCCTCAGCGCTGCGGGAGAACGCAATTTCGAGATCCACAACGTTAGGGTTTTCGTCAGCGATCTTGTGAACGCCCTTCTTTTCCATCCCTTCGTAGCGCGATGCGGCCGCGATCATCTGGGCCACGGTCTTCTTGGGCTCGTACTGCGTTTGGACAACATCCGTAGGGTCGATCGCGAACGTGTCCCCGTCAAATTGAACATATTCAGTCCGATCATCCAGCTTGGGTCTGATCAAGTACTTGTAGTGCGTGTCGACCCGAGGTCGGGCACAGTCCCCCCCTGCCGGGTTCTCGAATTGAACTTCGAAGATGCGTTGGCCCTTCGAATAGGCACAGAGATATCGATCGCGTACCGCGAGCACGAGGTCTGTTCTCGCCAAGACGTCCTTCCACCAGTTGTTGCCACCTTGGCCGGCAAGGTGCTGCAGGGCGCCCATACACTTCGCAGGCAATCCACGGCCGAATGCAGCCATCTCACACCTCGATCCACCGGCCATCATCGACCGGGAACACGTTGTCGAACAACTCGGGGAACCTGTCCCGCTCGAACGTATGGATGGGGATCAGACGCTTCGGAGCAATAGCCGCCGCAAGTGTCAACGGCGGTTTGAAAGTGCACAGAAACGGCGGCGAAAAGTGCACACTCCGCCGCGGGGGACGGGCCTAGGGCGTCGCCGCCTCCTGGCGGCGGGGGCCGCGGCGGGGGGTGGGACGGCGTGC